>CAVWGJ010000001.1:0-126099 GCA_963754395.1 uncultured Actinomycetota bacterium
CTCGATTGCTGTCGGCACGACCGGGCACGTTCATCGCCTGCTGGAGGCCTTGGGCCGCAAGGGAATCGGCACCGACCGGGTCGCCGTGCACTTCCACGACACCTACGGCCAGGCCCTGGCCAACACGATGGCCGCGCTGCGCGACGGGGTGTCCGTCGTCGACGCGTCCACCGGCGGGCTCGGTGGCTGCCCCTACGCCAGGTCCGCCACCGGCAACCTCGCGACCGAGGACCTCGTGTGGGCCCTCACCGGGGCCGGCGTCGAGACCGGCGTCGACCTCGAGCAGCTCGTCGAGACCAGCGTCTGGATGGCCCAGCAGCTCGGGCGCCCCAGCCCCTCCAACGTCGTTCGCGCCCTCGCCGGCTGACCAAGCCCCGATCGGGTGAACAAGAAATGCGCCGGATTCTTGTTCACTCGATTGAAGGGGGCGGGTCAGGGGGCGTCGAGGGTGGCGCCGGCGATCCGGTGCACGGACCACGACCTCTCCCGACCCGCCTCGTCGGTCGCGTAGACCCGGCCACCGTCGACCCGCCGGGGGTGTATCAGGTGCCGCGTCGTCGCCCCAAGACGGTCGGTCACACCGATCCACACGCCGTGGCCGTCCGCCATCGCCTCGCGCAGCAGCGCCAGGGTGACAACTGGGTCGGTCGTCGGGATGGCGGGGCCGGGACGCGATGCCTCCTCCGCCCGCCGCTCATCCGCGGTCGCCTCCGCGGCGCGCAGCCCGGCGACCAGGGCGGTCGTGCTGGTCTCGTCAACCGGCGAGGTCGTCGGCGGCGCGATCCTGCGTCTGGGGCGAGTCCGGCGCCGCTCGGGTCCGGTCAGCACGACGCCGCCGTCCTGACCTTCAAGGACCGGCGCGAAGCCGTGCTCCCGCAGCAGCTCGACGAGCATCCCGGGGTCGCCGGAGGACACGAGCACCGTCGGCGCGATGCGCCGCAGCCGGAGCGGGGCGAGGTCACGGGTGGCGAGCATCGCGTCGAGCACGGCCTCGTCGTCAGAGCGGACGTATGCCGCTGAGTTCCCTACCCGGGTCACGCCGTGCTTCCGCGCGACGTCCGTCACGAGGTACTCGAGGGGCTGGGGAAGCGGGGTACGGCTCGACCGTCGGATGGTGTCGAGCACGTCCGCCGCGGTCCAGCCGGCGTCCAGGGCGCGACGGATCGAGTCATGGGTGAAGCGGTGGACGGTGGCGCCGCCCCTTGACTCGATCTCGGACGCGAGGCGCATGAACGACGCGAGCGCACCCTCCAGCGGGCCCGGTGCCACGGCGGTCAGGTCGGCCTGGACGAGGATGTGGTCGACCGGCTGGGGCAGGTGCGGCGTCATCGCGGCGGCAACCCCGCTCGTGCCGCAGAGGCTCGGGAGGCTCGGGCGTTCTCTGCACACTCGACGGGTCGGTGATCCCCAGGAGCGCGCGTCCGGGGGAGGAGATGGCCCCTCGGCCGGTGACCCCGAGCCACTCGGCCTCTCGAAGGACCCCGTCGATGGCAACGGACAATGGGCCCGCAGGCCGCAGGGGGCGCCGCCAGCCGAGCCGCTCGCGGATCGAGTCGGGGTCGGCCGCCGTGCCCGGCGCGAGCGTGGCGAGCTCAGCGAGCACCTCGCGGCGGATCCCGCGAACAGCGGGCCACTGGACGTCGGGGCCGAGCGCGTTCGCCGGCGAGTCGCCGACCCGCCCACCGACGAGGTGCGCAGCGCGGGTGGAGGTCAACCAGGCGCGGGCGACGACTGCCCAACGGGTGCCCGCCTCGCTCGCCGACCACTCGTCCAACTCGGGTGTGGGAGCCCAGACGGGCACGATCTCGCCGTCGTCGCCGACGAGCCCAGCGGCATACGACATCTCGATGACGAAGGCCGCCCGCTCCGGCTCCACGTCGAGCACCTGCTGGGTGGCCTTGAGGTCGCGGACGGACAGGCCACCGGCGCGCAGGACGCGCGGCGGCTCCGCGCCCCACGCTGACGCCAGCTCGTCGATGCGGGAGAGCAGGTCGTTGGCGGCGCCTCCCGCAACGGCGTCCACCACGCGAGCCGAGACGTCTCGCCCCATGAGATCCGGGGCGCGCAGCTGGGAGGTCCGGTGGAGCTGGCCGCCGCGCAGGACGAGCGCGACCTCCCGCGGCAGTGCGACCCGGTCGCTGCCGAGCGGCACGAGGAGCCGACGCTCGAGGAGCCAGTGCACTGCCGTCGTTCCGGCAGGCCCGGAGGACATGACCCCCACGGGCGGACCCCAGGCCAGCCGGTCGAGGATGGTGCGGGCCGCCTGTGGCGCGTCCTCGATGGCCGACCGGATCTGCGGCACGGTCGGCACCGCGGACTCGGACGCCGAGGGACGCAGCTCTCGGTAGGGGGCGCCGAGCCCTGCCACGGACGGGCCGAGCACCTCCGGGACCGTGCGGACGACGTGCACCCCGTCCGTCCCGCGCCAGAGCAGGGCCCGGGTCCACAGGTCCTCCACGATGGCCCTGACCAGAGAGTGGTCCGACTCGTCGACGCCGAGGAGCGGCAGCAGCGCATCCGCCTCCGCCGAGTCACCGGCGTCGCCGGCGTCGCCCGCGTCGCCGGCCACGACGAGTGCCTCGAGGACCTGCAGGCGGCCCGCATCGAGCGCGTCGACGGCCCGCTGCACGCTGGCCTTCGTCGAGGCGCGCGCGGCAAGGCTGGTCAGGTCCGCTGGAGCGGGACGCGCGAGATCGGGACGCGCGAGCACCAGCGCGACCAGCGCCCGGTCGTCACGCCCCCGGATGTCGTCGGCCAGGCTGCGGGGCGGCCGCACCTCCCGACTGTTGATGGCCACCCTCCCAACCTATGCGGCTCCACTAGCGTGGAGCCATGAGCGCTCTCTTCCCGGAGCCCACCCGCCCGTCCTTCGCGGCGTCCTCGGTGGCACCCACCGGGCAGCAGTGGACGATCGGGCATGGCCACTTCGAGGCGACGGTCGTCGAGGTGGGCGGCGGCCTGCGCACCCTGACTCGGCGGGGTTCGCCGCTCGTCGCCGGATACGGCGCCGACGAGTCGCCGCAGAGCGGTCGCGGCCAGCAGCCGATGCCGTGGCCGAACCGCATCAGGGATGGCAGGTACACCTGGGAGGGCACGGAGCTGCAGCTGCCGATCACCGAGGTCGCACGCGGTCACGCGAGCCACGGGCTGGTCCGCTGGGCCGTCTGGGAGCTGATCGAGCACGAGTCGGAGTCGGTCACCGTGGGCTACCGGCTCTACCCACAACCCGGCTGGGAGCACCCGCTCGACCTGCGCACGACCTACGTCCTCGACGACAGCGGCCTCGTCGTGACGACCGCTGCACGCAATGTCGGGCCGACGGCGGCACCGTTCGGCTACGGGGCTCACCCCTACCTCGCGATCGGGTCCACGCCCCTGCCCGAGGTCCAGGTCCAGGTGCCTGCGTCGACATGGGTCGAGGTCGATGACCGTCTCGTGCCGAGCCGGCGGGTGGGCGTCGAGAGCAGCGGCGTGGACCTCCGTTCGCGCAGGCCGCTCGGCGACACCCGGTTGGACACCGCGTTCACCGACCTCGTCCGCGATGACGACGGGATGTGGCGTTGCGAGGTCGTGACCGAGACGGCCGGCCGCGTCGTGCTGTGGGCGGACGCGGCCTTCCCCTGGGTCCAGGTCTTCACCGGTGCGGTCGAGAAGGGCCTGGGCGAGCCGGGGATTGCCGTGGAGCCGATGACGTGCCCCGCTGACGCCTTCAACTCCGGAGACTCGCTCATCACGCTCGCGCCCGGGGACGAGTGGACCGGCACGTGGGGGATCTCATCCGGCTGAACGCACGATCTGGGTTTGGCGCCCAGCAGCTAGGCTTGGCGGGGCGCGGCCACTGGTGGGCGCCAATCAGACGAGCAACGAGGTGGACAGTGCCGACTGGCAAGGTCAGGTTTTTCGACGCCGACAAGGGCTTCGGCTTCATCGCGGAAGACGATGGCGCTGACGTGTTCCTGCACGCCAACGCCCTGCCCGAGGGCGTCACGACCCTGAAGAAGGGGACTCGCGTCGAGTTCGGCGTCGTCCAGGGCCGCAAGGGAGCTCAGGCCCTGCAGGTGCGCGTCCTCGACCCGGCCCCATCACTCGTCAGCAAGCGCCGCGAGCGCGACCGCAAGCCGGCCGATGAGATGGTCGTCATCGTCGAGGACGCGATGCAGGTCCTCGACGAGGTGAGCAACGGCCTGCGCAGGGGCCGCTACCCGGACAAGGACTTCGGCTCCAAGGTGGCCCAGGCCCTCCGCAAGGTCGCCGACCAGCTCGA
The DNA here is from genome assembly GCA_963754395.1 of uncultured Actinomycetota bacterium. Taxonomy (GTDB): domain Bacteria; phylum Actinomycetota; class Actinomycetes; order Actinomycetales; family Dermatophilaceae; genus Intrasporangium. The sequence continues at coordinate 4,265 of CAVWGJ010000001.1, forward strand.
GGGCTGACGCAATGGTTCCCATGCTCACGTCGAAGCGGGACGCGGCCAAGCAGGACGCGGTGCTCCTCGCTGCGGTCGACCTCGCCCGGGCCGCCCTCGAGGAGGTCGCCGAGCCGGGCACGGTCGGTGCGCACTCGGGCATGCAGATGCTCGGGGAGCGCCTCGCGATGCACTGGTTCGAGTGCCTCTCGCCCGGATACCACGGGTGGCGGTGGGGCGTCAGCGTGGCGCGCGTCCCGCGGGCCAAGGTGGCCACGGTCTGCGAGACGAACCTGCTGCCCGGGCCCGAAGCGGTCCTCGCGCCTGAGTGGCTGCCCTATGCCGACCGGCTCGCACCCGGCGACCTGGGCCCCGGCGACGTGCTGCCGCGCCGGCCGGACGACCCCAACCTCGAGGCGGGCTTCGAGGCGACGGGGGACGAGGACGTCGACCAGCTGGCCTTCTTCGAGCTCGGACTGGGCCGACCCAGGGTCCTGTCTCCCGAGGGGCGGGACGCCGCGGCCACGCGCTGGTACGACGGTGAGAGCGGGCCGAACGCCGAGATCGCTCTCAAGGCCACCGCGCGCTGCTCGACATGCGGCTACTTCGTGCCGATGGCCGGCGCGCTACGGACCGTCTTCGGCGTCTGCGCCAACGAGTGGAGCCCGTCCGACGGACGGGTCGTCTCGCTCGACCACGGGTGCGGTGCCCACTCGGAGACCGACGTCGAGCAGCCCGAGCCGACCCCCATCGGTGAGCCGATCGTCGACGAGCTCGCGGTCGACGTGGAGCAGGTCCTCCCGTCTGGCGGTGATGTGATGCCTCCGGCTGACCCGACCGGGGACGGCGAGGGCGAGCCGGCCCCCGAAGCCGTCCACTCGATCGAGGGTGAGGCGGCTGCCGCTCAGACCCAGGACACCGCCGAGGACGCCCGCGAGCGGGACTGAGCTCAGCGGCATACGGCCAAAGGCTGCCGTCAGGCGGCGTCCTTCGCGTTGCCGCGGCCGCGCCGCAGGTATACCCAGCCGATGGCGCCCAGGCCCATGCCGGCGACGCACGTCCACGGCCACCAGTCGCGGTCACCCTCGTGCAGGGCCGGCACGACGAGGGTGACGACGAGCGCCACCGCCCACGCGACGATCCCGGCCTCGACGATCCTGCGCATGGGGACGTGGACCGGCTCGAGGGGCTCCCCGGGCTGGCGGGGAGGGGTCTGGTCGGTCACGGGGGCCAGCCTAGGTGATCCCGCGCCAGGTCCGCCGCGGGTCAACGGCTCAGGACCGCCCGCCCACCACTAGAGTGCCCGCCATGTCGACCGAAACCACCACACGTCCGGAGCGAACCGGACTCGACGGCTTCTTCAGGATCACCGAGCGCGGGTCGACCGTCGCCCGCGAGGTCCGAGGCGGATTCGTCACCTTTTTCACGATGGTCTACATCGTGGTCCTCAACCCGATCATCCTCTCCGGGGTGACGGACGGCTCCGGGCTCATGATCGGCGGCGTCGCCGACCTCGAGCAGAGCAAGCTGCTCGTCGCCGTCGGCACGGCCGTCATCGCCGGCGTCATGTCGATCCTGATGGGGCTCTTCGCGAACTTCCCCATCGCGCTCGCGGCCGGCCTCGGGATCAACGGCCTCATAGCGGGCATGGTCTTCACCCATGCGGCGGAGGGGATCACCTTCGCCGACCTCATGGGTCTGGTCGTCATCGAGGGCATCATCATCCTCGTCCTCGTCATGACCGGCTTCCGCACGGCCGTCTTCCACGCGATCCCGACTCCGCTCAAGGTGGCGATCTCGGTCGGCATCGGCCTGTTCATCGCCTTCATCGGCGTCATCGACGCGGGCTTCGCACGTCGCCCGACGTCACCGGGCTCGGTCCCGAGCGAGCTCGGCATCGGGGGGAGCCTCAACGGCTGGCCGACGCTCGTCTTCGTCTTCGGCGTCTTCCTCATCGCGGTGCTGCTGATCCGGAAGGTCAAGGGCGCCATCCTGATCGGCATTGCCGCGGCCACGGTGCTGGCCATCATCATCGAGGCGGTCTTCGCCATCGGCCCGCGGATCTTCACCGACCAGGGGCTGCAGAACCCCGAGGCCTGGTCACTGACCGTCCCCGCGCTGCCCGAGTCGATCACGAACACGCCGGACCTCGGGATCCTCGGCCAGTTCAGCCTGCTCGGGTCGTTCGAGAAGCTCGGCTTCGTCACCGCGATCATGTTCGTCTTCTCGCTGCTGCTCGCCGACTTCTTCGACACCATGGGCACGGTCGTCGCCATCGGCACCGAGGCCGAGCTGCTCGACGAGGAGGGCAACCCGCCGAACACCGAGCGCATCCTCGTCGTCGACTCGGTCGCCGCGATCGCGGGTGGCGCCGGCGGGGTCAGCTCCAACACGAGCTACATCGAGTCGGCGGCGGGCGTCGAGGAGGGGGCCCGGACCGGTCTCGCCTCGGTCGTGACCGGCATCCTGTTCCTGCTGGCGACATTCCTCGCGCCGCTCTTCGCCATCGTGCCGTCGGAGGCGGCGGCGCCGGCCCTGGTCATCGTCGGGTTCCTGATGATGATGCAGGTCAAGAACATCGACTGGGACGACATGGAGGTCGCACTGCCGGCGTTCCTGACGATCGTGCTCATGCCGTTCACGTACAACATCACCGTCGGCATCGGGGCCGGCTTCATCGCCTGGGTCCTGGTCAAGATCGCCCGCGGACACGCCCGCCAGGTCCACCCGCTGCTGTGGATCGTGACGGCGTTCTTCGTCATCTACTTCATCAAGACGCCGCTCGAGAACGCCCTGACGTAGCCACACACCATGCCGTATGCCGCTGGGCCCGCTTCCGCACGGAGGCGGGCCCAGCGCGTGTCCGGGGTAAATGGGAATGCTTAGCAAGGCTAATGAGTTAGGCTAATCAGTACCCAAATCAGACTGCCGAGGACCTTGCGTGACCGCCCCAGCTGCCAAGCCGCTCTCCCGATCAGAACGCGTGACGATGGCGAACGACATCCGCCTCGCCTGCATGCGCATCTCGCGGCGGGTGCGCTTCGAGTCCGACCGCGAGCTGCCGCCGCACCAGTTCTCTGTCCTCGCCCGCCTCGAGGACGCCCCGCACACCAACAGCGAGCTCGCCGAGATCGAGCGGGTGTCGGCGCCCAGCATGAAGCGCACGACCAGCTGCCTCGTCGACAAGGGCTACATCGCCCGCGCGGACGACCCCTTGGATGGACGCCAGGTGATCCTCTCCCTGACCCCCGAAGGGCGCAAGGCGGTCAGACGCATCCGTAGGCACCGCGATGAGTGGATGCTCGACCGGTTCGCCAACCTCGCCGAGGACGAGCTCGCGCTGCTCCACCAGGCGAGTGCCGTCCTCGCGAGGGTGGCGACCAAGTGAGTCCGACCTTCCACTCACTGGGAGTCCCGAACTACCGCAGGTATGCGTCCGGTGCCCTCGTCTCCAACGTCGGCACGTGGATGGGCCGCGTGGCCCAGGACTGGCTCGTCCTCACCGTGCTCACCGACCACTCGGCCTCCGCGCTCGGGATCGTCACCGGCCTGCAGTTCCTGCCGTTCCTCATCCTCGCACCGTGGGCCGGGATGATCGCCGATCGGTTCCCGAAGCGGCAGATCCTGCTCTGGACGCAGGCCGCTCTGCTCGTCACCGCGCTGGCGCTCGCCGTCCTGACCGGAGCGGGCGTCGTCGAGCTGTGGCACGTCTATGCCCTCGCCCTGCTGCAGGGTGTCGCCACCGCGATCGACAACCCGTCCCGTCAGGCCTTCGTCTCCGAGATGGTCGACCACGACCACGTCGCCAACGCCGTCGCCCTCAACAGCGCATCGTTCAACCTCGGTCGACTCCTCGGTCCGGGCGTCGCCGGTCTCGTGATCGCCTGGTTCGGCCTCGCACCCGCCCTCTACATCAACGCCATCTCGTTCGTCTTCGTGCTGGCCGCGCTGCTCCGCATCGACCAGAGAAGCCTGCAGCCGGTCCCTCGAGCCCGGGGCAAGGGCCAGGTCAAGGAGGGCCTGCGCTACGTCCGGCGCCGGCCCGACCTCATCCTCATCATGGCGCTGGTATTCGTGCTCGGGACGTTCGGGATGAACTTCCAGATGACCATGGCGCTCATGTCGACGCAGGTCTTCCACAAGGGGCCGGGGGAGTTCGGCGTGCTCGGTTCCATCATGGCGGTCGGCTCACTGTCGGCGGCCCTGATGTCGGCGCGGCGACACCCCCGCATGCGCGTGCTCGTCGTCGCGCTCGCCGGGTTCACCGTTTCGACCTTCCTGCTTGCGACGGCCCCGACCTTCGAGCTCTTCGCGATCTACCTCGTGCCGACCGGGCTCGCGGCGCTCACTGCCCTGACGACGGCCAACGCCCTCGTCCAGATGAGCGTCTCGCCGGTCATGCGCGGCCGGGTCATGGCCCTCTACATGGCGATCTTCCTCGGTGGCACCCCGATCGGCGCGCCGATGATCGGCTGGCTCGGCGACGTGTGGGGCGCACGCTGGACGATCGCGATCGGCACCATCACGGTGGGGCTCAGTGTCGCCGCTGTGGCCCTGTGGTTCGCGCGGAGGCACAATGTGGCGGTGACCTTCCAGACGCAGCGCCGGCCGCGGCTGCGAGTTCGGCTGGACCGGCCAGTGACTCCGCAGGCGGCCAAGTGAACTTCCGGACGCGGCACCGCGTGACCGTCGCTGCGCTCGTGCTGTTCATCGTCATCGCCGTGGTGGCCGCCCTCGTCTGAGGGCCTCGCGCTCACCGGCCTCTGGCCGTGAACGTCAGGTGCGTGACGCCACTCGGCGTCGAGACCGCCTCGATGTCGTAGCTCTGCTCGACGGACTCCAGCCCGTCCCACAGGCGCACCCCGCGTCCGAGCACGATGGGAACCTGTGCGAGGTGCATGTGGTCCACGAGGCCCGCGGCAAGGAAGTCCCGCACGACGGTCGGCCCGCCACCGATCCGCACGTCCTGACCACCGGCCGCCTCGCGAGCCTGTTCGAGGGCTTCGCCTGGCGAGGCATCGAGGAAGTGGAACGTGGTGCCGCCCTCCATCTCGATCGCGGGCCGCGGACGGTGAGTGAGCACGAACACCGGGGTATGGAAGGGCGGGTTCGGTCCCCACCAGCCCTTCCAGTCCGGGTCGTCCTGCCAGCCGGGCGGACCGAACTTCCCGGCGCCCATGATCTCGGCTCCGATACCCGGATTGTGCTGGGCGGCGAACGCGTTGTCGACGCCCACGCTGCCGCCCGGCTGGTTGCCCATCTCGTGGAAGAAGCGCGTTCCGACATACCACTCGTGCAGCCGTTCGCCGGCGTGCCCGAACGGGGCCTCGAGGCTCTGACCCTCGCCGGTGGCGAAGCCGTCAAGCGAGATCGCCAGATTGTGGACGCGGACCTCGGACATCGGTAACCCCTTCTGAAGAGCTGGCTGTCAGGCACCAGCATGGATCCCCGATGCGCGGCGTCCCAGTCATTTTGGCTCGCGGGCGTGATCTGGCCTCCGACAGCGCTGTGTCGGCGGCAGCCGCCCGCACCCCTTGTCCGGCCCGGCCCTGAGCCGCGGCGCGCCCGTCAGTCTGGCGCGGGAGGAGCGGCAGGCCAGCCGTGAGCGGGAGGGGCTCAGCGGCATACGGAATGGTGTTGTTGAACTCAGCGAAGCTGGGAGACGACGTACTCCACGGCATTGGTCAGCGTGCTGACGTCTTCGGGCTCGACGGCCGGGAACATCGCGACGCGCAGCTGGTTGCGGCCGAGCTTGCGGTAGGGCTCGACGTCGACGATTCCGTTGGCGCGCAGGACCTTGGCCACGGCGGCCGCGTCGATCGCGTCGTCGAAGTCGATGGTCCCGACGACCTGCGAGCGGGCGGCCGGATCCATGACATAGGGCGTCGTGTAGGAGGTCTTCTGGGCCCACTCGTAGAGCCGGCTCGAGGAGTCCTTCGTCCGCGCGGTCGCCCAGTCGAGGCCCCCGTTGCCGCCCAGCCACTGGAGCTGCGCGTCCAGCATGGCCAGGGTTGCGACAGCCGGCGTGTTGTAGGTCTGGTTCTTCAGAGAGTTGTCGATCGCGGTGGGCAGGCTGAAGAAGTCGGGCACCCAGCGGCCCGTCGCGGCGATCTCCTCCACGCGAGCGAGCGCGGCGGGCGAGAAGAGCGCGAGCCAGAGCCCGCCGTCGGAGGCGAAGCACTTCTGCGGGGCGAAGTAGTAGACGTCGGCCTGGGTGATGTCGACCGGGAGGCCGCCGGCGCCGGAGGTCGCGTCGACGAGGACGAGCGCGTCGGAGTCGGCGCCCTGGACGCGCTGGACCGGGGCCATGACGCCGGTGGAGGTCTCGTTGTGTGGCCAGGCGTAGACGTCGATGCCCGCCTCGGCGCGCGGGCTAGCGAGCGTGCCCGGGTCCGCCTTGATGACCGACGACTCGCCGAGGAAGGGGGCCTTCTGCGTGACGGTCGCGAACTTGCTCGAGAACTCACCGAAGGACAGGTGCTGCGCGCGATCGCGGACCAGGCCGAAAGCGGCGATGTCCCAGAACGCCGTCGAGCCGCCGTTGCCGAGGATCACCTCGTAGCCCTCCGGGAGGCTGAAGAGGCTGCGCAGGCCCTCGCGGACGGAGCCGACCAGGTTCTTGACCGGGGCCTGGCGATGCGACGTGCCGAGCACCGTGCGGCCCAGGCGCGCGAGATGCTCGACCTGCTCGGGGCGCACCTTCGAGGGGCCGGAGCCGAAGCGGCCGTCGGACGGGATGAGCTCGTCGGGGATCGTGATGGTCGGCTGGGTCGGCTGGATCATGGCGGGGGCGTCGGTCACGTTTGCACCTTGAAGTGGGGCCACGGTTGCGGGCGCGTGGCGGCTGTGTTGCTGACGTGTGACGCCGTTGTCACCCGAGCCATTGAACCCCAGCTGCCAACCTGTTGGACACCGGCGACCGCTGTGTGAACAGCCACAACCGCCCACACGACTGCGCCACCCCCCGCGTCACAGGAACCCGCTCACCTTGCGGATCGCCTCGGTTCGGCTCGCCGCGCCGACCCGCAGGAAGATGTTCTCCATGTGCTTTCGCACGGTGGCCTCCGAGACGCTGAGGCGGCGGCCGATCTGGTGGTTGCTCGCGCCGAGCGACACGAGGCGCAGGACCTCCCACTGCCTTGCCGTGAGCTTGGGTTCGCCCGCGAGCTCGTGGATCCGGCGCAGGTGCAGCTCGCCGAGGTGTGGGCGAATGAGGCGGATGATCTCCACCTCCCGGTCCGTGAAGTCCGCCCCCTCCAAACGGAACAGGACCAGTCGTCGGTCCATCGCGCCCAACGGTTGCATCGCGGCGAACAGTTGATAACGGACACCCGAGTCGTGCATGACCTTGCCCATGGCGTAGCGCTCGTACTCGTGGTCGCCGAAGCGGTCCGACCTGCGCACGACCACCGAGTAGTCAGGCAGTCCTGTACGGGTCGCGTCGTACGAGCAGCCACCTGGCTCGAAGTACGCCGACCAGAAGGCAAGGGACTTCTCCGGGCTCACTGCGTGCGGCACCGTCCTTCCGTCGATGAGGCAGAGGCCGCCCTCCGTGCGGCGGTGCCCGATGTCGTGCAGCTGGAACGTCACGTTTTCGCACGGGACGAGCTCGGCAATCCCGCGCAGGACGCTCGAGTAGAACACTTCGGCGTCGTCCTCAACCGTTGCGTCGCTGACGATCTCGAGGATCCGGCGCGCATCTCGTCCCGTGATGAACGACTCGGCCACGAGCCCTCCCTCCTTGACCCATCACTCGAGGGTAGGCCGCATGGTCGGGCCGGGGAACATGCCTTGCGCTGAAGCGGTCCCGCTCTAGTGGCGCGATGTACGCGGAACGGCGTATTCCGCTGGGGTGGCCTTCTCCCTCACGCTCAAGTTGAGCAGGCGTCCAGGTGAGCACGCCGTTCAGTCCAGGGAGGGAATCATGTACAGAACCAAGGAACGGGGAGCCCGGGGGGCCATCGCCGCAGTCGTGGCCCTGTCCTCGGCCATGGCCGTGGCGAACGTCTCCGCATCGGCAGCGCCATCGTCCGTGGCGCTCACGTCCACGGGCACCGGCGTGCTCCGCGCATGGAACCTCGTCGCGCAGCAGCAGACGATCCCGCTCCGTCCCACAGCCCATGGCCAGACCCGTGGCATCGCGATGGTGCAGGGGGCGGTCTACGACGCGGTCAACGCGATCGATCGAGGGCACCAGTCCTACCTCGTCGACGTCCAGGCTCTCGACATCGACTCGGCGGCATCCCTCGACGCGGCGATCGCGACGGCAGCCCACCAGGTACTCGTCGCCATCGTCCCCGCAGCCCAGGTTGCTGCACTCGACACCGCCTACGACGCCACCCTGGCTGACATCCCGGACGGCGACGCAGAGACCGAGGGCGTCCGGGCCGGAGCGGCCGCGGCAGCGGCGATGCTCGACGCTCGGGAGGGCGACGGCTTCCTCGACCCGTTCACCGCGGTGATCGGGACCGATCCGGGCGAATGGCGCCCGACCCCGCCGGCTGGGACCGACCCCGACGGCTGGATCAGCTGGATGAAGCCGTTCCTCATGGAGAGCCCGGATCAGTTCCGCTCGTCCGGCCCCAACGCGTTGACGAGCGACAAGTACGCCAAGGAGTACAACGAGGTCAAGGAGCTCGGCTCGCTGACGAGCACCCGGCGCACCGCCGACCAGACCACGGCCGCGATCTTCTGGCAATTCCCCCCGACGGCGCTGTGGAACGGGATGGCGCGAGACCTCATGGTGGAGCACGATGTCGCTGTCGCCGACGGAGCTCGCCTGCTCGCCATGCTGAACCTCGCTGGCGCGGACGGTGCCATCGCCTGCTGGAACGACAAGAACTACTGGAACTTCTGGCGGCCCATCACGGCGATCCGCGAGGGCGACTTTGACGGCAACCCGGCGACGGTCGGTGACCCCGGTTGGCGGTCGCTGTTCGACCCGTCCACCCCGACCGTGCCCCCGCTTGCCACCCCGCCTTTCCCGGACCACCCGTCGGGACACGGCTGCGTCAGCGGGGCGATCCTCGGAGCCACTCAGTCGTTCTTCGGCACGGACAAGCTAGCGATCACGATCAGGTCGGGACGTTTCCCAGGCCAGCCGCGGTCCTTCGACCGCCTCTCGGGCGCTCTTGACGAGATCATCGACGCGCGCGTCTGGGGCGGGATCCACTTCCGCACGGCGGACGTCGTCGGGGCCGTGATCGGCAAGAAGATCGTCCACTGGATGGACCGGAACTACTTCCAGCCGACAGGGTGACCCGTCCACCCGGGGGAGCTGGCCCGGCTGCAGCGTGAGCCGGCGGGACCGCGAAACGGGCCCAGCGGCATACGGAATGACTTGTATGCTGCTGGGCTCCGTTGCGGGAGTGTGACATCCGCGCGTCATGGCTTGAAAGCCGGAGGGGGTGGCTGGGCCGCCATCGCCGGAGGCTCAGTGGGCGATGTCCGGTGACCAGCCCTCGACCTCGTCCGGCTTGCGTGGGCCCTCGCCGATGTAGCGGGACGACGGCCGGATGAGGCGACCGGTCACCTTCTGCTCGAGGATGTGCGCCGACCACCCGGCGGTGCGGGCGCAGGTGAACATCGGGGTGAACATCTGTGGGGGGACCTCGGCGAAGTCGAGGACGACCGCGGCCCAGAACTCGACGTTCGTGGCGAGGACGCGGTCGGGGCGGCGGGCCTGGAGCTCCGCCAGGGCCGCCTTCTCGAGAGCGGCCGCGGCCTCGAAGCGCGGGGCCCCGAGACGCTCGGCAGCCGACCGCAGCACCCGGGCGCGGGGGTCCTCGGCCCGGTAGACCCGGTGTCCGAAGCCCATGAGCCGCTCCCCACGGTCGAGCACACCCTTGACGTAGGCGGTCGCGTCCCCCTTCTCCTCCACGCCCTCGAGCATGTGCAGCACCCGCGAGGGCGCCCCGCCGTGGAGGGGGCCGGACATCGCGCCCACCGCCCCCGAGAGCGCGGCGGCGACGTCGGCGCCGGTCGAGGTGATGACCCGCGCCGTGAAGGTCGAGGCGTTCATCCCGTGCTCGGCAGCCGACACCCAGTAGGCGTCGACGGCCTGGACGTGCTTGGGGTCGGGCTCGCCTCGCCAGCGGATCATGAACCGCTCGGTGATCGTCTGGGCCTTGTCGACCTCGGACTGCGGCACCATCGGCTTGTCGAGGCCGCGGGCCGACTGGCCGACGAAGGACAAGGCCATCACGGCGGCGCGGGCCAGGTTCTCCCGGACCTCCTCGGGCTCGATGTCGAGCGTCGGCTTGAAGCCCCAACCGGGGGCGAGCATGGCGAGGGCGGACTGGACGTCGACCCGCACGTCGCCGGTGTGCACCGGCAGCGGGTAGGGCTCGGCGGGCGGCAGCCCGGGGTTGAACTTGTTGTCGACGAGCAGTCCCCACACGTTGCCGAACGACACGTGCCCGGCGAGGTCCTCGATGTCGACCCCGCGATATCGGAGGGCGCCCCCCTCCTTGTCCGGCTCGGCGATCGTCGACTCGAAGGCGATGACTCCTTCGAGGCCTGGCTTGAAGTCCGGGTCGGGAGCGTGGTCTGCCATGACGGTCCTTGTCGCGTTCGAGGTCACCGGCGTGGTCCGCCACCCCGGTGTGGGCCACTAGACATTCTGCACACCGCAGGACCGGCGGCGTCCGACGGGGCTGTCAGACTGACGAGATGCTGCGCCCAGCCGACCAGACCGTGTTCCCGCACGCCGTTCTCACGGGCGGCGGCGACGGTGGTCCCGACTCTGGCTTCGACCTCGTCCGCTTCGACGGGACGGATCTCAGCGGCGGACACTTCGAAGGCAGCAGCTTTCTCGAGTGCGCGCTCGTCGGCTGCACCCTCGATGACGTGCACCTGGAGTCCTCACGATGGTCCGTGTGCACCTGGGAACGGGTCGGCGGAGTCGGCGTGGTGCTGGCGCAGGCCAGCCTCAGCGACGTCACGATCGACGGCTGCCGTCTCGCGGCCGTGTCTGCGTGGGGCTCGACGTGGCGCGATGTCACCGTGCGCGGCGGGAAGATCGACTTCCTCAACCTGCGCGGCGCCGCCCTCAAGGACGTGCAGTTCGTCGACTGCGTCGTCAGCGAACTCGATCTCGGCGAGGCGACCGTGGCTGGCCTGAGCTTCGACGGGTGCACTCTCGTGGAGCCGGAGTTCAGCAGGGGGTCGTATGCCGCTGTCGACCTCTCCGGCGCGACGTTGCGTTCCCCACGTGGCGTGGCTTCACTCAAGGGTGCGACGGTGAGCCGAGTGCAGCTCATCGAGCTGGCCGAAAACCTGGCGGGGGAACTCGGGATCCACGTCGCCGACTGAACGACTCACCGCACCTTCTCGTCGAGTGCGCACCTCGCGCCCGCCCCATCTCGTCGAGTGTGCAGTCACGCGCCGCGTCGGGCCGGGCGCCAACTGCACACTCGACGGCGGGCGGGAGGGCCGGGAGGGAGGAGACGGGGCTGGGAGCAAGCCCAGCGGCATACGACCTCGTATGCAGTCAGTTGATGCTGCCCGGCTTGCCGCGCCGGAGCGCGGAGGTGGCCGCGTCCTTGGCGCGGTCCTTGGCGGTCAGCTTGTCCGCGGGACGGACGCGCTTGGTCAGGTCCGCGCCCTGGAGGAGCCGGGGGAGCGGCGTCGGTGACACCGGGTAGACCGTGATGGCCGTGTCCCCGCTGAAGACGAGCCACAGCGACTGGTCGCCCTCGTAGACCTTGAGGATGCTGCCGTCCGAGAGGGACTTGGCGTGGTCGTAGGCGCTCTTGCGGGCCTTCTCGCTGGCCATTACCTTCTGCGCAGCCTCCTTCGCCGGCCCGTGGAGCGCCTTGGTCGCGACCCAGATCTGCGGGCCGTACTTGGCTCCGACCTTGACGACCTTGACGACCGCCTTGCCCTTGCCTGCCATCTGCTGACTCCTCCGTGGTCGGGGTCCTCTGGGCCAAACCCTAGTCTGGCCTCATGGTCAGCCCCGATCCGATGGACACCGGCCGCGTCGACTCCCACATCGACTCGCACGTCGACTCGCACGGCGACGGCCTCCTCGAATCGGACGTGCTCGAGTCGCCCTACCTCCAGGTCCAAGCGTGGGTGGACGGTGCGCTCGCGGCTGCGGAGGCGCGCGGGGATGGGTCCGAGCCGCTGGCTCTGTCCGTGGCGACGGTCGATGCCGCTGGCGCTCCCAACGTCCGGACCGTGCTCATGCGGTTCTTCGACGAGCGCGGGCCGGGCTTCGTGACGAACCTCCAGTCGACCAAAGCCTTTGAGCTCTCAGCGAACCCGCGAATCGCCGCTGCGCTGACCTGGCCGGAGATCTACCGAGCCGTCCGGTTCCGCGGAGTCGCTGAGCTGGTCAGCAAGCAGGAGGTCGAGGAGTACTTCGAGACGCGTCCTTACGGTTCACGGTTGTCCGCGTGGGCGTCCGAGCAGTCCCGCCCCGCGGCCGGGCGAGAGGAGCTCGAACGCCGATGGCACGAGGCGCTGGAGCGCTACCCGGACCACGGGCGGCAGGGTGACGTGCCGGTCCCGGACTTCTGGGGCGGCTATCGGGTGCGGTGCGACGAGGTGGAGTTCTGGGCCGGCCGCGTGAACCGCCTGCATGACCGGCTGGTCTTCACGCGGACCGGGGAAGGAGACCTCGCCGACGCCGGCTCCTGGACGCTCTCGCGGCGCCAACCCTGACCGGGTGCGGCGCGTACTGCACACTCGACCGGGCGGGGGCGGCGCGTACTGCACACTCGACCGGGCGGGGGCGGCGCGTACTGCACACTCGACCGAGCGGGGGCGGCGCGTACTGCACACTCGACGGAGTGAGGTCGGACAGGGAACAGGGCAGCCCGAACTGGTCGGACTGCCCTGGTTCATCCTTGGGTGTAGGTGGGGACGCGGCTATCGCGTGGCCACCTCACACGTTCCGGAAGAAATCACTTCTCGGATCACCTCCTTCCGTAGCTCTGCCACGACCGTACGTCGCGGTGCCAGCGGGCGCCAAGTGGTTTTGCACAGGCGGTTCGGCCGGACGCGGCTCGATGGTCATGACCGAGGCAGGCGCCACGGCGTCGTCACGCGACCGGTAGCGCCCAACGAGAGCGAGCAACAGCGGCACCTCGACGTAGACGTGGGGGAGCGTCACGGCGTCGTGGAGCAGCACCCCGCTCGCGTAGTCACCGACGAGCAGGACCGCAAAGAATGCGGCAGCCAGGAAGCCGATCGCCCAGACGCGTGCCCCGGTGAGCCATGGAACCCGGTCCTCGAGATCCGCGGCGACGTCCGGCGCGTACCGGGGGAAGAAGACCACCCAGGTGAGCAGGTGCATGGTCTGGAGGAAAGCGAAGACCGCGAGGAGCCGCACGCCCAGGACGGTGCCGGCCGCGCCCGGTGGCACGACGCCTTCGATGACGGCGTGCCCGTCCTCGACGAGGCTCCGCACCAAGGGCGTGTCCGCCCCCAGCCAGGCATCGGCAGTCCCGAGGAGGATGGCCAGCGGAATGATCGTCGCCCACCCGAGCTGCACCAAGCGGAACACCCGCCGCGATCTGGCAGTGGGCAGTCTTCGCGACCAGTCCCAGAGGAAGGCGAGCACGGCGAGGAGGTGCAGCTGTGCAAGGACCAGGAAGTGATGGTCCGGCCAGATCAGCGATGCCGTCGCAGCCAGAGCGGTCAGTGCCCACGCGACCCCCCTGCGCCTGGCCGGCACGACCCGGGAAATCGCCCAGCAGACGATCGCGTAACCGAGGACGATCTCGGCCACCTGCGCGGGTCGACCGACGATGCCGACGAGCAGCCGGCTCACGACGACGCCGGCGAGGAGCAGGGCCAGCACCCCCAGGAACCGGCGTCCCAACCCCAGCGCCAGACCGGAGAAGCGGCCCGCGACGTAGCGCAGCTCGAGGATGGCGTGCAGCACCCCGAACAGGATGACTCCGACGACCACGGTCGCCACGGCGGAGGCGAGCGTCACGGCAAGGGCGGCAGCTGCCGTCGCGACGAATCCCAGCGAGAGGACGGTCCCTCGGGAACCGGACAACGCGGGTCCGGGAACCGTCACGGCACCCACCCCGCCGTCCGCTCGGGAGCCAGCCCAGCGGCATACGGCGGGCCGGGAAGGTTCGTGTCGCAGAGTCCGGCCACAGCGCTATGGTTCGTCGCCGCCGGGTGCGGGAGCGAGCGCAGATGCGCAATCGTTAGGCCCTCGTGGCACGTCCGATACCGCTGAGCACGGGGGTCGGCCGGCGGCCGTGACCACACTGTGGCCACGGCCGGGACGACCCGCTCTGGAGCCGTAATGTGCGAAGGATGACCGTGCCTCACGAGGCGGGGACGCGCGGGACGCTGCGGGCCATCGCACTGTCGGCCTACGGCCCGACGCTGCTCGGCTCCACGGGCACCGGCGCGGTCGCACCGATCATCGCCGTTTCCGCGCGTGATCTGGGCGCCTCGGTCGGTGTTGCCGCGCTCCTCGTCGCTGCGCTCGGGCTCGGGACCCTGCTGGGCGACCTGCCGTCCGGCGCCCTGGCCGCACGCATCGGAGAGCGGCGCGCTCTGCTCGTGGCGGCGGTCATCGAGGCGATCGGCATGCTCGTGGCCGCCGTCGCCGGTTCGCTCACGATCCTCTTCGTCGGAGTCATCCTCGTCGGGCTCGCCGGCTCGCTCTTCGGACTGGCGCGGCAGGCGTACCTCACCGAGGCGGTCCCGATCCAGATGCGCGCGCGTGCCCTGTCGACCCTCGGCGGAGTGCACCGGATCGGCTGGTTCCTCGGGCCGTTCCTCGGGGCGCTCGTCGTCGCGCGATGGGATGTCAGCGCTGCCTACGTCGTCGGCGGGATCACGAGCCTGGGCGCGTTCGTCCTCGTCCTCGTCGCGCCCGACATCACGTCCCCCGACCGGGCCGCCGCCGCTCAGGCGCCGCAGCGGTCGGTGGGCTCGGTTCTCGTGGAGCATCGGCGGGTCCTCATGACGCTCGGCGTCGGGGCCCTGTGGGTCTCGGGGGCTCGTGCCGTTCGCGAGGCACTCGTGCCGCTGTGGGCGGAGTCCGTCGGGCTCTCGCCGGCCCAGACCGCTCTCGTCTTCGGGGTCTCGGGCGCGGTCGACATGCTGTTGTTCTATCCGTCGGGCTGGCTCATGGACCGACACGGCCGGGTCGCGGCGGCGGTGCCCAGCATGCTCATCCTCGGCCTCGGCATGACCCTGCTCCCGCTGAGCTCGACGCTCGTGGCCGTGACGGCCGCGGCGACCGTTCTCGGGCTCGGGAACGGACTGGGCGCCGGTCTCATCATGACCCTCGGGGCCGATGCCTCGCCTCCTGACGCGCGTACGCAGTTCCTCGGGGGCTGGCGCCTCTGCGCCGACGTGGGAAGGGCAGCG
Source organism: uncultured Actinomycetota bacterium (assembly GCA_963754395.1). Lineage (GTDB taxonomy): Bacteria > Actinomycetota > Actinomycetes > Actinomycetales > Dermatophilaceae > Intrasporangium. The sequence goes on from CAVWGJ010000001.1 coordinate 19,595, forward strand.
GGTCCGTTGGCGTTGTCAGGGCTGACTGCCATCATGACGCTCGGCGCGGCGTCCGTCGTCCTCGGCGTGGGAGCCGCCCTGGGGGCGGTCTGGCTGCGGATCTGGGTTCCGCGCCACGACCCGACCAGGGCCGCTGCGCGTGCGCCCTGACGAGTGCTGGATTTGAGAGAGTAGGACCGTGACCGACCTCATCGATACCACCGAGATGTACCTCCGCACGATCTTCGAGCTCGAGGAGGAGGGAATCGTCCCCCTCCGTGCCCGGATCGCGGAGCGGCTCGGGCACTCCGGCCCCACGGTGTCGCAGACGGTCGCACGCATGGAGCGCGACGGACTCGTGTCGGTCTCGGGTGACCGCCACCTCGAGCTGTCCGATGAGGGACGACTGCTGGCGACGCGCGTCATGCGCAAGCACCGCCTGGCCGAGCGGCTGCTCGTCGATGTCATCGGTCTCGAGTGGGAGTACGCCCACGACGAGGCCTGCCGGTGGGAGCACGTCATGTCCGAGAAGGTCGAGCGCAAGATCCTCGGACTCATCAAGGATGGTCACGAGTCGCCCTACGGCAACCCGATCCCGGGTCTCGAGGAGCTGGGGCTGGACGTGTCGGGTGACTTCCTCACTGGTCTGGTCGCGCTCACCGAGGCGGCCGGTCCGGCGCCCGTCACACTGACGATCCGTCGCATCGGCGAGCCCGTGCAGGTCGACCCGGACGCGCTGGCGCTGCTCACCTCCGCGGGGCTCATGCCCGGGCAAACCGTCTCGGTGGTGCGAGCGGACGGACGGGTCCTCGTCACCCCCGAGGGCTCGGACCGCTCAGCGGGAGTGTCGCTTCCCGAGGAGGTGGCCGTCCACGTCTTCGGGCAGGCCAGCCCACCGGCAGGCACCGTCTGAGTCGCCGCTCCACGTCCCCGCCGCTCGAAGGTTCGTTCGGACCGCGACCGCCCCGCAAACACCGTTCGAAAAAAGTTGTCCCCAACCCGTGATCGAAGCGTGACAACCGTGGGCGGTTTGGATAGTTTGAGCGGGCTCGCTCGGATCGAGGGAGCGCTTCGGACCGGATCGCCAAGTCCTGCCACCGGTCTGGAGCTCGTGACAAGACCGCATGGCAGGAGCGGGGGAACCATTCTCCGGGCGTCGCGAGACGTCCTTGGGGTTAAGTCCTCCGAGGACCTTCGGGTCCGAGCGAGGGCCGGGTAGTACCTCCACCCGAACCCGACAGCTCACCTCGCAGGCGTCGAGAGGTAATGACACGTGGCTCAGAACGTTGCCGGCCGCCATCGCAGCCCCGAACGCTACAACCCGCTCTCAGAGCTCAAGCTCATCGCCAAGGAGTCGGCGCAGCCGGCCGTGAAGGGTGCCGCGATCGTCGCAGCCTCCGGCGGCCTCGTCGCCACGTTCGCCCAGCCGGCCGCCGCCGACGGCCCGATTGCCGCGCCGGTGAACGCCGCCCCGAGCACCGCCGCCGTCGTCGGCCCGCAGTCGGCGACGCTCAAGGCGGCGAGCGCCCTCAACGCCATCGGCTTCGCCCAGCAGGCGACCCCGCACAAGGCCAAGGCGCCCAAGCCGCTCGTCATCAAGGACGTCGTCGTCGAGAAGGACCGCGCCGAGGCGAAGGAGCGCGCCGAGGCAGCCGAGCGCGCCGCGCAGGAGCGCCGCGAGGCAGCGCAGCGGGCATCCCGCACGACGCAGCGCACCCCGATCGCCGACCCGGCGCCCTCCGCCTCCGGCATCGTCGGCATCGCCCAGTCGATGTTCGGAGTCCCCTACGTCTACGGCGGCAGCTCGTCGAGCGGCTTCGACTGCTCCGGCTTCACCTCGTGGGTCTACCGCCAGGCCGGTATCTCGATCCCGCGCACCGCCTCCGCGCAGCAGGCGTCGGCGGCACGGGTGACCAACCCGCAACCGGGCGACCTCGTCTTCTTCGGTTACCCCGCATACCACGTCGGGATCTACGTCAGCCCCGGCCGCATGATCGACGCCCAGCGTCCTGGCACCGTGATCGGCTACCACTCGATCTGGACGACGCCGTCGGGCTACGGTCGCTACTGACCCTGATCTGCCGAGCTCCACGCCACCTCAGGAGGCCCCCACCGTCACAGGCGGAGGGGGCCTCGGCGCGTCGGCTGCTGCGCAGGGTCATGCAAGACTGAGGCGATGACCAACCAGTCCGCTGCGGAGTCCACGACCCACGTCGCGCTCGAGGTCTGGTCGGATCTGGTGTGCCCCTGGTGCTGGATCGCCAAGCGGCGGATCGAGGCCGCGATCGCTGCCTTCGAGCGGCCCCATGACGTGACGATGCGGATGCGGGCCTTCGAGCTCGACCCCATGGTCCCAGTCGGCGAGGGGATGGGCGTCGCCGAGCATCTCGGCCGCACGTACGGCGGCGGGGTTGAGGGTGGCCGCCTGATGAACGCGCGCGTCAGCGAGGAGGCTTCGGGTGACGGGCTGAGTTTCGACTGGCACACGGCGGTCCGGTCCAACACGTTCGATGCCCACCGGCTCTGTGCGCTCGCCCTCGAGATGGGCGGGCCGGCACTCCAGTGCGCCGCCTACGAGCGGTTCCACTCCGCACACTTCAGTGAGGGGTTGGCCATCGACGACCACGAGGTGCTGCAGCGGCTCGCCGCAGAGGCCGGCCTCGACGAGCGGCGCGTGGCGGCCGTCCTCGCCGCCGACGACTATGCGGCGGAGGTGCGCGCCGACGAGGAGCTCGCGCGCTCGATGGGGGTCACCAGCGTGCCGTTCGTCCTCGCGAATGGTTACGCGGCCGTCTCGGGCGCGCGTTCCGTCGACGACTACCTCGCGTTCCTTCGCGGCGTGGTGACCGACCGGGTGTGATCCCGCCATGGCCGTATGCCGCTGGGCTCAGTCCGCTGGTCAGGTCTCCGGACCTCGTGGCTCAGTTGCCGAGTCGGACATCGAGTCGGTCATCGAGTCGGTCATCGAGTCGGTCGTCGAGTCGGTCGTCGAGTCAGCGGCCTCGACGGCGTCATGCAGCGGGATGACCGTGTCGATCCGGGTCAGGTCGAGCACCGCCCGGATGGGGGCGTCCTTCGGGACGACGAGGCTGAGTTGCTGTCGGCGATGCCCGAGTCGCTGTGCGAGTCGGAACAGCATGGCGATGGCGGCGCTGTCGAGATAGGTCGTCTCACGCAGGTCGAGGACCACGCGGGCGGGATCGTCTGACAGCGCGGCGGTGATGGCGTGGCGTACCTCGTCCACGTTGGCCAGGTCGATCTCACCGGAGACGTGCACGCGCGTGACACGGTGCGCGTGTTCCTCGGAGGTGATCCGTGCCTGCGGAGTCACAGATGGGCTCCGCTGGCGAGGCCGACCCAGCGCTGGAGGTGCACGACCGTCCCATCGGCGGTGCGGTCGACGTCGACGGTGTCGGTCAGGGCTCGCATCAGCTCGAGCCCCCACCCCCCACCGCGGTCGGATGGTGCTCGCCACTGGCCGTGGTCACGCACCCACATCTGGAGGAGGCCCTGATCGAGGCTGGCCTCGAGCTCGAGGCTGCCCGGAGCCGCGGCATAGGCATGCTGGACGACGTTCGCGCAGGCTTCGCCACACGCCAGGAGGAGGTCGTTCTCCACGTCTGCCGCGACGCCGGCGTCGCGCAACCATCGGCGCAGGGACCCGCGCGCTTCGGCCAGCATCGGTGCTTCGGCCTTGACGGTGACGCGGAGCGGCCCGCTGGCGATGGGCAGGGGGCGGACGGCGATCAGGGCGACGTCGTCTGCGACGTCCCCAAGGACGATCATCGAGCGGAGCAGGTGGTCGCACAGGCGCTCGAGGTCCGCGCCGGCCATGGCCTTCGCGGCCTCGCTCAGCCGGTCCAGCCCGTTGGTGATCGAGTCGCCTCGCCGCTCGACGAGGCCGTCGGTGTAGAGCAGCAGCGTCGTGCCTGGCCCGAGCTCGTGGACCTCCTCGCGGTAGAACGCCTGGGCGGTGACGCCGATGGGCGGCGCGAGGCCGCCGCCCAGATAGGAAGCTTTCGTGCGATCGAAGGCGAGGACGGGCGGGTGGCCGGCGCTCGCGTACCGCACCGTGCGGGTGGCCGGGTCGAGGACTGCATAGAGCAGCGTCACCATCTCCGGCATGGGCAGCTGTGACACGAGCCGGTGGACGCTGCGTAGCACCGAGGTCGGGGATGGGTCCTGCAGGGCGTAGACGCGCAGCGCCATCCGCAGCTGTGCCATCGAGGCGGCAGCTGAGGCCCCATGCCCAGCGACGTCGCCGATCGCGAGTCCCACCCGTCCACCCGGCACCGGGAGCACGTCGTACCAGTCGCCGCCGATCTGGACGTCGCTCGTGGCTGGGACGTAGCGCGCGGCGAGCTCGACCCCGGGCACGTCGGGGAGGCGCTCGGGCAGCAAGGTGCGCTGGAGGGTCTCTGCGATGTTGTGCTCGCGTCGAGTGCGCGCCTCCTCCTGGCTCAGCTGCTGTTGCGCCTCGAACCGGTCGCGGATCTCGGCCGCGAGGCGTTCGTTGAGCGCGAACAGCTGCTCCGTGCGTGCCTCGACCCTGGCCTCGAGCTCAGCAGCCGCTTCCTGCAGCGCCCCGGCCGCTTTGTTGCGCTCACTGACCAGGGCAGCCAGGACGAAGGACGTCAGGGCGACGCAGGCGTTGAAGGCGTGCAGTGTGAGCATCTGCCCCGCGAGCGCCTGCCCCCGGAAGGGACCAGTTTGGTCGGCAGCGGTCCACGTCGCGATGAGCGAGGCGATGAGAGCCGCCGGCGCGGCGCCGCGCAGCTGCAGGCGCCAGGCGGCCCAGCCCACAGCGGGCAGGGCGAGGAAGAGCACTTGCAGCGACTGGGCCGCCCACGTCGTCGTGAGGACCACGATCACGAGAATGACAACGAGCTCGACCCACCGGCGCCGCGGCCAGGGCGGGAGCTCGCGGAAGAGGAGCAGACTGAGCAGGAACGGCGTGACGGCAAGGATCCCCATCGTGTCCCCGGTCCACCACACGGCCCACGCCGTGGGCAGGTCCTCCCTGGGAATGGCGTCGGAGAGGGCGAGTGCCCCCGAGCCGATCGTCGCGCTGATGAGGGTGCAGCTCACGGCAGCCCCGACGATGGCGAGCGCGTCCCGCAGCCGGTCCAGCTGACGGCGGAAGCCGAGGCGCTGGAGCAGGAGCGCGGCCGCAAGCGGGGCGAGCGTGTTGCCGGCCGCCGTCGCGAGGGCCGTCAACACCCCGACGCCCAGCTGCACGTTGACCAGGAACGCCGTGACGGCCACCACGGGCCACACCCACCGCCCCAGGACGACGAAGGCCGCCACGGCGATCCCGGTTGGCGGCCACAGCGGCGTGACGCTGTCGGCCACGAGGGAAAGCTCCAGGCCGAGAAGGGCCAGCACGTAGTAGGCGAGGGCGACCGCGATGCACCACCGGACGCGTTCCGACGTCGTCGCCCGGCTCGGACCAGCACGTTCGGTGGTCACCGCCACAGGATGAGCGTATTGATGAATGTGCCAGATCACGCACAACGAGGAGCGCGAGAATCGCCATCGTGTCGTGCCGCGTCAGGTTCGCCGGGGCGAAGTTGGCGGGGTCAGTCGTCGGCGGGATAGGTGATGGAGAGGCCGTCGACGACCGCGAAGCGGGTCAGGGTCTCTGGTGTGGCCTTGGTCTCGTCGTAGATGTCGATGACGTCGACACCACGGACGAGAAGGGCGTCGCCGACGAGCGAGCGATGGCAGCGCCAGGGGACCGCCTCGGCACACATGATGGCGGTCGGTTGCGCGCGGGCCAGGACGAGCACTTCCTCGATGCCGGAGGCGAACTCCGGCGTCCCCATGTAGTCGGCGTAGCCGCGGAAGCTGACATTGCGCCAACCCCGGTTGGGGGAGTCCTTGCGGGGCTCACGCAGACCGCCGAGCGTGGGCAGGTGCCGATACTCGATGCCAGCGCCCGGCAGGGTCCGGGAGAGCGAGTCGATGTGGAACTGCGGGTTGTGACGAGACTTCGGCACTGTCCTGATGTCGACGAGCGAGGAGATGTCGTGGGCGCGCAGGGTCCCGAGGAAGTCCTCCAGTGGCCGAGTCGAGTGGCCGATGGTGTGCACCCTCACACTCTCGTCCTCCCTTTGTTCACGGTCCCGAGAGAGGATCCGCCGTGGCTAGCTGACGCGGACGACGATGCGGCGCCGGGCCTGCCCGTCAGCCTGCCTGGCCCAGGCATCGGGAAGGTCCCCCCACTCGACGGTCTCATGGTCGACGGTGAGGTTGCCCTCCGCGGCGTGACGCAGCAGTGACGTGAGCGCGTCGCTTCGTTGCTCGTTGGTCAGGGAGTTGTTCGTGTACCCGAGGATCGCCGCGCTGCGGCTGCGCAGGGTGGCCGAGCTGTACTCGGCGGTGGGGCCGGCTGAGCTGCCGAGGTTGACCAGGCGACCGCCCTCTGCCAGCACCTCCGCCGCGGCCGATCCGGGGACCCCGCAGAGTGGGTCGATGACGACGGAGACCTGGCCGCCACACGCCTGTTCGAGGCGGGCGACGAGGCCAGCCACGTCGTCACCGGCACGTAGCTCGACAACGTCGTCAGCGGCATACGACATCGCTCGTTCACGGGAGTCGGCGCTGCGTGCGGCCGCCACGACGCGCCGGGCACCGAGGATCCGCGCCGCCTGCACGGCCACCTGGCCGACCACCCCGCCGGCGCCGAGGACGAGGACGTCCTCGCCGGGATGGAGGCGGGCGCGCGACGTGAGGGACATCCAGGCGGCGATGGCCGACAGGCCAAGGCCGGCGACGAGCTCGTCCGGCACGCCGCCGGGGAGCGGCACCAGCTCGGCTTCTGTGGCGAGGGCGAGCTCGGCGAGGCTGCCGTCCCCTGCCGTCATGCCCGCGGACGAAGGGAACCAGACCCGGGTGCCGGCAGCGAGGTGGCTGGCCTCGATGACGGTGCCGACCCCTTGGACCCCGGGGACGTACGGCAGGGCGGGAGCCCCGAAGTAGGACGTGCCGGTGGCGCAGAGGACGTCCAGTGGTGTGATCGGCGCGGCCGTGACGGCGACGACGGCTTGGCCGGTCGACCGCGTCGGGGCGGTTGCCTGGACCAGCTCCGGCGGCCGACCGTGGGCGACGAGGTGGGCCGCGCGGATCATGTCGTGATGTCCGGGTAGGGCAGCGAGAAGTGGGCGAGCGTGGTGGCATAGGCGAGCTGGAAGCCCAAGGGCTCGTCGTAGTCGCGCTCGAACATCGCGATGAACAGGGTGAGCGTGAGGAACGGGTGCGCGCCCAGCCGGAACAGCGCGGGGTAGTCGTGGGTGGCGAGCGCCTCGCGTTCCTCGGCAGTGAGCTCCTGCCACGTGCTCCCCTCGACCGGTGGGCAGCCCAGCAGGCGGCCGGCCACGTTCTCCTCCCACCAGGCGACCGTGCCGACCGGATCATCGCGGTAGCGCTCGACGAGCTCCGGGTCCCGGTCGACGGTGAAGAGGAACTTGTCCAACAGGTACCGGCTCACGAGACCGCTCCCTTCGGGTACCAGGTGAAGTAGGCCTCCATGGTGTGGAAGAGGTCGAGGGTGTCGACGTAGTCGGCAGCGACGTGGTCACCCGCAACGCCCATCATGAGCATGAAGTCCATGAAGCCGTGGGTGGCGTTGCCGGGCGTGTGCAGACTGTCGAGCGTCACCTCGGCCAAGCAGCCCTCGATGTCGCCCTTCGCGATCCACTCCACGGCCTTGCGGTCGAACTCAGGGTCGGGACCGTGCGGTCCGAACTGCCGCGGGCCGCCGAGCTCGAGGGACAGGTGCCCGGTGCCGATGATCGCGACGCGCAGGTCCGACGGCCAGCTCTCGACGAGGCGGCGGATGGTGCGACCCAGTTCGACGAAGCGCGCCGGCTGGGGGAGTGGGGGCGCGAAGATGTTCGTATAGATCGGCACGATCGGCAGGTCCGCCTGGGGACGCAGGGTGATGATCGGGCAGGTGATCGAGTGGTCGATCCGCAGCTCGTTGCTGAACGCAAGGTCGAAGCCGGCGTCGAGTCCCTGACGCAGCAGGTGGGAGGAGAGGTCCAGGTTCCCCGTGAATCTCATTCGGGGCAAACCGAACTCGCGCTCCTCGTTGTACCAGTTGGCGTCGTAGAAGGGCGCCTTGCCGACGAGGAACTGGGGCATGTTGTCGAGCCAGAGCTGGTGGAAGTGGTCACTGCCCACCATGACGAGCAGGTCCGGGTTGACGCGGGTGAGGGTCGCGCGGAAGGTCTCGACCTTGGCGACCCACTCGTCCGCGAAGGGCGGCCGGGCATCACCCGTAGCGGTGCTGGCCCGGAGATAGAAGGGGTGGTGCGTCGAGGCGATGACGGCGACGACCTCGGCCATGTCGGGTGCCCTCCCTGATGTTGGTGATGATGCGGTCAGTCACGCAGGTCCTCCGGCGAGACATAGGTCGCGTGCCGGTCGACCGAGAGATAGACGTCCATGCCGACGGGCCTGCGCTGCTCCTCGGCGAGCTGGCCCAACAGTCCGGCGGTCCGGGCGAGCAGCGCGACCCCACGCAGCATGGCGAGCGGGATGCCGATGTCGGCGAGAGCGGCGCCGCAGACGCCGGCGCCGTTGAGAGGCAGGTGCCGTCCGAGGATCTCCTCGTGGACCCGGCCGATCGCGGCGAAGAGGCGCAGGTGGGGTCCCAGCGTGCCGGCCTCCTCCGCGATCGCCATGAGGCGCGGCGTCCTCGGGTCCTCGACCTTGTGGACGGGGTGCCCCAGCCCGGGCACGTAGCTGCCCGCCTCGCGCGCCTCCCGGACGGCCACCCGTCCCAGCTCGTCCCAGCCGGCCGTGTCGTCGTCTGACGAGGGAACTTCTGCCGTATGCCGCTCAAGCACCTTCGCGAGGAAGGTGCCGCAGTCTTCGGTGACCCCCAAGAAGCGCGACCCGCCACCCAGCAGCCCGGCTGCGACGGCACCTTGGAGCGCATCGGGTGCCGAGAGGTAGGTCAGGCGGGCCGCGATGGCCGTCGGCGTGAAGCCGTGGTCGGCGAGTGCGACGAGGACGGCCTCGAGGACGCGTGCCTCTCCCGGACTGGGGCGACGGAGCGTCATGAGCCAGTAGGCGAGCTCGCCGAAGCCGACCGATCCCATGAGGTCGGTGATGTCCTCACCGAGCAGGGAGATCGTGGCCTCGGTGGAGACGCCGAGGGACGTCGGGTAGCCGGGCTCGGTCATCGGGCACCCCTTGTCACGGTCGCCGATGCGGGCTGGTCGGTCAGCCAGGCACGGATCTCGGCGTCGTGCTCGCCCAGCACCGGCGGAGGCAGCACGTAGCGCGCAGGCGTGGCCGAGAAGGTGATCGGATTGCGAACCGTGGGGACGGCCTGGTCACCCTCGCCAACCGTGACGACGGGGTCGAGACCGATCTCCGTCGCGAAGCGGACTCCCTCCTCAACCGTGTTGATCGGTCCGCACGCGACGCCCGCATCGGTGAGGGTCCGGAACCACTCCGCGCGGGTCCGCCGTGCGAGGGCGCCGACGAGCAGCGGACGGAGCTCCTCCCGGTGCGTGTTGCGGTCCTGGTTGTGCGCGAACCGGGCTTCATCGGCGACCTCGGGGATGCCGAGCGCGTCGCAGAGCCGCCGGAACTGGCCATCGTTGCCGGCCGTGATGATGAGGTCACCGTCAGACGTCGGTAGCGGCTCGTAGGGGAAGAGGCTGGGATGGGCATTGCCCATCCGGTTGGGGACGTCGCCGCCGGCGACCCAGGCACTCGACTGGTTCACCATCCCCGACAGCGCCGTGGACAGCAGGTTGACCTCGACCTGCTGTCCCTCGCCGGTGCGGCTGCGGTGTTGGAGCGCGGCGAGGATGCCGATCGTCGCCTGCATGCCGGACATGACGTCGAACACCGAGATCCCGGCGCGGTAGGGCGGCCCGTCGGGGTCTCCGGTGAGGCTCATCAGGCCGGACATCGCCTGGACGATGAGGTCGTAGCCGGGGAGGGATGCCCCACCGCCGGACCCGAAGCCACTGATCGAGGCGTAGACGACGGACGGGTTGCGCTCGGCCACGGACGCGTAGTCCAGACCAAACTTGCGCAGGCCGCCGGGCTTGAAGTTCTCGATGACGACGTCGGCGCGAGCCGCGAGCTCGTGCGCGAGTGCTCGATCCTCGGGATCCGCGAAGTCCAGCGTCACCGAGCGCTTGTTGCGGTTGATGGCCAGGTAGTACGTCGCCACGTCACCCCGGGTGGGCGGCAGCCAGGTCCGTGTGTCGTCACCTCCCGGTGACTCCACCTTGACCACGTCCGCCCCAAGGTCACCGAGCAGCATGGTCGCGTAGGGACCCGCGAGGATGCGGGAGAAGTCCGCAACGAGCAGGCCCGAGAGCGGACCGGACGAGCCGACGCCGGCTCGAGCCCTGTCTGGGGCGGGCCCACTCGACGACCGGGAGTCACGCGGATCGCTCACCTGAGACTCCGTTCATCGTCCGACTAGCGGACGAGCGTCCGCAGCCCTTCGAGTGTCTGACCGCGGAGGGGCGCTGTCAAGAAACCGTGCGGGCCGTGGTCAGCGGCAGCGCGTCACGCGCCGCGAAGTCGGCACTGATGTCTGCGGCCGTACGGAGCAGGAGCGGCAGGTGCGAACCGAGGAGGGTGTCCATCGACGTCTCGGCAGCGTGCACGGTGACGTTGACTGCCGCAACGACCCGCCCGTCCCCGTTGCGCAGCGGGACCGCCACGGAGCGGACACCCCTGGCGAGCTGCTCATCCGTTGCTGCCCAGCCCTTGGCCCGCACGTCCCGCAGGCTGGCCTCCAGCTCCTCGTGCGTGGGCAGGTGGCGTGCCTCCACACCGGACCGACTCGGCTCGGCAAGGGCCCGGTCGAGCTCCTCTCGCGACAGGTCGGCGAGGAGGACCTTGCCGAGCGACGTGGCGGGCGCCGGGAACCGGGTGCCGATGTGCACCGCGAGGGCAATGATCTTCGGAACCGACACGCGCGCAACGTAGACGATGTCAGATCCGTCGAGCTGCGCGATGGAGCTCGACTCGTGCGTCTGGGCCACCAGCCGTTCCAGGTGCGGCCGGGCCACGTCCCACAGGCCGACCGACTGGACGTACGTCAGACCCAGCTCGAGGACGCGTGGCGTCAGCGTGTGACGTCCCTCCACCGATCGGACGTAGCCCAGGGCCTCGAGAGTCCGCAGGATGCGTCGTGCGGTCGGCCGGGCCAGACCGGTCGCGCTCGCGACGTCGCTGAGCGACATCCCTGCCCGGCCCGGCTGGAACGCCCTGATGACGTCGAAGCCGCGGGCAATCGACTCGATGAAATCCGGATCGGCGTCGCGACGCGGCATGACGACCTCCCTAGGGGTCCGCGGGCGGGCTGGGTCCAACGGCAGCCGCCCTCTTGCCCTCGCCGAGTGTGGGTGTCGGACGAGTGCCCGATCCGCTCGACAGTATCCCAGAGAAGGGGGCCTTGACACCGAATGCGGCCGGGAGGACGCTGGCCTCAGCGGGGTTGGACCGACATACGGACAATCGTCCGTGCTTTGGGAGCGGGAAGGCAGCCATGACAGCACAGGGCCAGAGCGTCACCAGCAGCGACTTCGAGAAGGGCCGGCCACTCGTCCTGCGTGGCGGCACGGTCCTCACCATGGATGCGGGCAAGACGGTTCTCCACGACGCCGACGTCCTCGTCGTCGGGACGCGAGTCGAAGCCGTCGGGCAGAACCTCGACGTGCCGGAGGGGACGATCGAGGTCGACGCAACGGGCGGCATCGTCATGCCGGGCATGATCGACACCCATCGCCACATGTGGCAGACCGCGATGCGCGGCTACGGGGCCGACTGGACCCTGACGCAGTATTTCGTCTGGTACTACCTCCAGCACGGCAAGGCGTTCCGGCCCGAGGACATCCATGCCGGCAACGTCCTGTCCGCGATCGAGGCGCTCGACGCCGGAGTGACGACGAGCGTGGACTGGTCGCACGGGTTGCAGACGGTCGACCACGCAGACGCAGCCGTCGACGCGCTCGAGTCGGTCCCGGGTCGGTTCGTCCTCGCCTACGGCAACATCCAGGCCGGACCCTGGGAGTGGTCCGCGAAACCGGAGTTCCGGGACTTCGTCAGCCGCCGCTTCACCGGCTCCGACATGCTCGGCTTCCAGATGGCCTTCGACGTGACCGGAGATCCTGCCTTCCCTGAGAAGGCGGCGTTCGAGGTCGCCCGCGACCTCGACGCGCCGGTCACCACGCACGCCGGCGTCTGGGGCGCGACGAACGACGACGGCATCCGGCTCATGTACGAGAACGGGTTCATGGAAGACCGGACCATCTACGTGCACGCCGCGACCCTGACCGCGGACTCCTACAACCGCATCGCCGCAACGGGCGGCAACGTGTCGCTCGCCTCCGAGAGCGAGCAGACCTGCGGCCAGGGCTACCCGCCCAGCTGGGCGTTGCGGGCACACGAGATCAACGTGTCGCTGTCCATGGACACGCCCGTCTGGATGAGCGGGGACCTCTTCACCGCCATGCGTGCGACGGTCGGCTCGGACCGCGCTCGCGAGCACCTCGAGGCCCACGCGAAGGGCGAGACCGTGACGCACGTGCACCTGCACGCGGACCAGGCGGTCGAGTGGGCGACCGTAGGAGGTGCCCGCGCCCTTGGCCTCGGCGATCGGCTCGGCTCGATCGAGCCGGGCAAGCTCGCGGACCTCGTTCTCATCAAGAACGACGCCTCGCCGGTGATGTTCCCGCTGCTCAACCCCTTCGGTCACGTCGTGTACCAGGCGCAGCGTGGTGACGTGCACACCGTCATCGTCAACGGACGGGTCGTCAAGCACGACCACGCCCTCATCGGGATCGACCTGCCTGCCGTGCGCCGCGAGGTGGAGAGCACGGTGGAGCACCTCCGGTCCGAGCTCGGCGAGGAGGCGTGGATCGCCGGGATGAATCCCGAGATCCCCGAGACGAAGGTCCTCGACAACCCGTACACCTACACCGACTACGCCTCATCCGCGACCCACGCCACCCGGACCGAGTAGGACACCGAGTGCCATGACCGACCGCCACGTCCCCGTCCTCGTCGTCGGCGGCAGCCTCGTCGGCCTGTCGACCTCAGTCCTCCTCGCGCACCACGGCGTGCCGCATCTGCTCGTCGAGCACCACTCGGGCACGGCGATCCATCCCCGGGCCGCCTCCTTCCACCAGCGGACCATGGAGGTCTTCCGATCAGTCGGCATCCAGTCGGACGTCGAGCAGGCTGCCGCGCTCGAGTTCGTGCAGAACGGTGCCATCGTCGCCGTCGAGAGCCTCGGCGGGCGTGAGCTCGCGACGTTCTTCGCGAACTTCAACGCCGGTGTCGAGGAGCTCAGCCCGACTCCCGGCTCTTCATCACCCAGGTCGGGCTCGAGCCGGTCCTGCGCGATCGCGCCGCGGCCCTTGGCGCCGAGCACCTCTTCGGGACCGAGCTCGTGTCGCTGCAAGAGCATCCGGACCACGTTGCGGCGGTCCTTCGCCCGCGCTCGGGCGGCTCCGACCTCGAGATCACGGCCGACCATGTCGTGGCCGCTGACGGTGCCCACAGCAGGATCCGGGAGCAGCTGGGCATTCCGCTGGCCGGGCACGGCGACGTCGCCGACTGCGTGACGATCTACTTCAGGTCCGACCTGCGAGACCTCATCGGCGACCGCAACCTCAGCGTCGTCTACGTCAACCACCCGACCTGCTCGGCTTCTTCCGCTTCGCCATCGACGCCCAGTCGGGATTCCTGGCTGTCTTCGCCACCTTCGACGCCGAGGGCGTTCGCGACAACAACGTCGCCCGTGACCTGGCGCCCGACCGGTGCGTCGAGCTCGTCCGCATCGCGCTGGGGGCCGCCGACGATCGGCCGATCGAGATCGAGACCGTGCAGTACTGGACCGCCAGTGCGCCACGGCCACGTCGTTCGGTCGCGGCCGAGTGTTCCTCGCCGGCGACTCGGCCCACGTCATGCCGCCGACAGGGGGCTTCGGGGGCAACACCGGCGTGGCCGATGCCCACAACCTGGCGTGGAAGCTCGCCATGGTGCACCGCGGCATCGCCGGCCCGGGATTGCTCGACAGCTACGACCAGGAACGACGCCCGATCGCCGATCTCACGGTGGAGCAGGCCTACACCCGCTACGTCCTGCGCGTCGACCCATCGCTGCCCAAGGAGGATCTCCAAGAAGCCCTCGACGACCCGTCGATCGAGCTCGGGGCGGTTGTCGCGTCCTCGGCCGTCGGAGGCGCGGAGCTGCCCGATCCGCCGCTCGAGAACCCGCGGGACGGGCGCTGGAGCGTCGGGGCGCGCGGTTCCGCATCGATGGCTCGACGAGGACCGTTCGGTATCCACCGTCGACCTCGCCTCGGACGGCTTCGCCCTTGTCGTGCCGCCCGGACACGCTGGGTACGACCAGGCGGTCCGGCAGATCGAGGCCGGCACGGGCCTGCGCTTGACGCTGCACCACGTCGCCGACGGGTCGGACATGGATCTGCCTGGCGCCGTTCTGATCCGACCGGACGCCGTCATCGCATGGGCATCGGCAGACGCAGAATCGGGGGCAGCGAGCCTGCCCGACGCTCTCGCCTCGCTGCTCTCCACCCCGGCGCACATGGCAGCCCGCGGCTGACCGCGCACGAGTGCAGCGGCGTTCGCGTCTTCCGGCGAACTGCGGGAGGAGCACGACTCGGCCGTATGCCGCTGGGCCGGCTCAGCGGCATACCGCTGACACGGGTGCGTGGTCGGGAGGATCCTGCCGGGAGACGGCTGGAAGGAGGCACTCATGAGCCGGGAGGCGAGTGGGCGGGGCGCCAGCTGCGCATGAGCCGGATGGAGGCGTTCAGCGACGGCGTCTTCGCCATCGCGATCACCCTGCTCGTCCTCGAGATCACAGTGCCGTCGGACTCGGAGGGCGACTTCCTGCATGCCGTGCTCGACCAGTGGCCGTCCTACCTGGCGTACGTCGTCAGCTTCGCGACCGTCGGCGCGATCTGGCTCGCGCACAGCGCGATGAGCGAGTTTCTCGACCATGCCGACGTGTGGCTGATGCGGATCAATCTCCTGCTTCTCCTGCTCGTCTCCTTCCTGCCCTTTCCGAGCCGCCTGCTCGCCGAGAGCTTTGGCCACCGCGATGCCGGAAAGGTCGCTACCACGGTTTACGGGCTCACGCTGCTCAGCGCGACCCTCGCCATGTCGGCGATGTGGCGATACGCACGGTCCCGCAACCTGGTCCGGCCCGACGCCGGCGACGAAGAGCTCGTCACTCTCACCCGAAAGCTGACGCCCGGCCTGGCCGGCTACGTCGCCATGATCGCCCTCGGGCTCTTCCTGCCCGTCGTCGCGGTCGTGGGCTACCTGCTCATCGCCGTGTTCTTCATCGTCCCGATCCATCTGATGAGGCGATCCCGGCGACCGGGAGCATCAGGGTGAACGTCGACCCTTGGCCGGGACCGGGGCTGTCGGCCACGAGGCTGCCCCCGTGCGCATCGGCGATGGCGCGACTGATCGTCAGCCCGAGGCCGGAGCCACCCCGGTCCCGGTCCCGCGCTGTGTCTCCCCGGTAGAACCGCTCGAAGACGTGCGGCAGCTGGTCCTCGCTCATTCCGTCGCCGGTGTCGGCGACGACGATCTCGACCGCGTCGTGGACCCCCCGAGCGAACAGCTGCACCGCACCGCCGTGAGGTGTGTGGCGCAGGGCGTTGGCCAACAGGTTGTCGAGGACCTGGCCGACGCGCCGCGGATCGGCTTCGACGTGGACATCGGCTGACGCATCAGCCCGGACGTCCAGTTCGACGCCCTGCCGAGCGAAGGCCTCGCGCCTGGCCTGGGCCGCCGACCAGATGAGCTCGCGGACCGGCGTCGGAGCGAGCTCGAGGGCCATGCGCCCCTCCTCAGCCCGCGATATGTCGTCCAGGTCGGCGGCGAGCCGGGCCAGCCGCTCGGTCTGCTCCGTCATGACCCGCTCGGTGTCGGCGTTCCACGTCGTCACGCCGTCGCGCAGTCCCTCGCAGTAGACCGTGAGCGTCGCGATCGGCGTGCGCAGCTCGTGGGCAAGGTCCGACAGCAGCCGTCGGCGGGTGTCCTCCGTCTCCTCGAGCTGACTTGCCATCAGGTTGAACGCGTGGCCCAGCTCGTCGAACTCGGTTCCCGCGCCCAAGGGACCGACCCGAGCCCCGAGGTGACCTCGCGAGACTTCTCGGGCCGCGTTGGCCAGGGCATCGAGCGGCGTCTGCATGCGACGCGTCACGTACCACGTCACCGCGGCGGCGCAGGCCAACGCGATGACGAGGGCGACGGCCAGTGAGAGGAGCGAGGCGTCACGGTAGGCCTGCTCGATGTGGGCCAGCTGGGGCGAGTCGGGCGTCTGACCCGCCTCCAGCAGGTGCTGGTGGAAGAGGGGCGGACCGACGACGGCAGCGACCGCGCCTGCGGTGACGACGCTGGCGCCGAGGACGAGGACCTGGGCGAGCATGAGTCTCGAGGCGAGCCCGGCCCGGCCGGGCAACGAGCTGCCCGTGCTCATGTCGCTCACGCCGCTCATGCCGTTCACCCCCCGCCCATCCGGTAGCCGACGCCGCGAACCGTCGCGATGTACCGCGGCGCGGCGGGATCGTCGCCGAGCTTGCGGCGGATGTGCCCGATGTGGACGTCGACGATGTGCTCGTCGCCGACCCAGGCGATGTCCCAGACCTCGTCGATGAGCTGGCGCCTCGAGAAGGCGTACTTCGGGCGGCCCGAGAGGACGTCGAGGAGGTCGAACTCGGTCCGGGTCAGTGCGGCTGGCTGCCCAGCGACGGAGACACTGCGCCCAGCGGGGTCGATGGACAGGTCGCCGAAGACCCGGGCCGGCTGCTCTGCCGGACCATCTGCCCCGGCCGCGCCGGCACGTCGCCGCGGGCGACGCAGCACCGCCTGGACACGGGCGACGAGCTCGCGGGCGCTGAAGGGCTTGGTGATGTAGTCGTCGGCACCGACCGACAGGCCGACGATCCGGTCCACCTCGTCGCCCCGGGCAGTGAGCATGAGGACATAGCAGTCCGAGAAGGTCCGCACCTGGCGGCACACCTCGATGCCGTCCAACCCGGGGAGGCCGAGGTCGAGCACGATGACGTCGGGGTCGAGCTCCCGGGCCAGGGATACCGCATCAGGGCCCGTGTAGGCCTCGGATACGGTGTACCCGGCTCGGATCAGGTAGGAGCCGACCATCTGCGCAAGCGCGCGCTCGTCGTCGACGACGAGAACCCTGCGCGTCGAGGAGGCGGCTTCGGGCCGAGGGGAGTCCATGGCGCCAGTCTGCTCGCTCCGAGCCCATTCCCAGGCCGCCACACGGTCTCGCGGCCCCGGGAGGCGAACTTCGTCAAACCTTCACGGAATCCTCGCGGAGTGCAGACCGGGCCGACGCAGTATGAGCCTCGACGGCATGGTGCCGACGCGAGGAGAGGGTCATCATGATGGGACACGGCTGGGGCTACTTCGCCTGGTGGATGTGGGCCTTCATGCTGCTTGGCACCGTCGCCTTCTGGGTGTTCGTGGGCTACGTCGTGCGGACCGTCCTCCTGGACCGTCGGCCGCGGGAAACCGGTTCGCCCGCGGGGTCGGAGCACCCGCCTTCATCAGACCTTCATGGACCCTTTGCCGAACGCTGAGGGTGCTCGGGGACAGTGATGCCGTGACCAACCGACAGCTCCCAGCCCACCGCCAGCGCAGAAGCCACCGCACTCCTCTCGTGGTCGCGGCTGCAGCAGCGGCCTCGCTCGTGCTCGTCGCGGGCTGTGCCAGCAGCGCCGAGAGCCCGCCAAGCGCACCGCAGGGCGCGGCATCCTCCGCCCAAGCGCCGGCCGACTCGACGGCGCAGGGCATCCTGACGAAGCTCGGCCTCACGGGTCGCACTGCCACCGACGTCATCGAGGCCCTCGACCAGAAGAGCGGTGAGCGCCAGCGCGACGTCCTCGCGTCGGTCCGCTACGACTCGCTCGTGCTCAAGGACGACTCGGGCGAGTCGCAGGTCGAGCTGCCGGACGGACAGTTCTACCTGTCGGTCGCGCCGTACGTGAGCCGGACCCACGAGTGCTACTACCACAGCCTGACCACGTGCACGGGCGAGCTGGCCGACCAGGCCGTCGATGTCACGATCGTTGACTCGAGCGGCAAGACCCTCGTCGAGGGCCCGGCCCGGACCTATGCCAACGGGTTCGTCGGCTTCTGGCTGCCTCGTGACATCGAGGGCACCATCACCGTGACGCACGAAGGGCGCACGGCGACCTCCGCCATCTCCACCGGTCAGAACGCCCCGACCTGCCTGACAACGCTGCAGCTGACCTGAGTCGGCGTGGCGGCCGGCGCCACGGACGAAGGACACGCCCTAGTGCCGGGATTCGAGATCCACCAAGCGAGTCCCGTTGACGGCCATACTGATCGCACTGCTCCACCTAGAGAGGAACGCCCATGCCCGGCCGTACCGCAAGAACCCTCGGAACGATCGTCGCCATCGTAGGCATCGTGATGGTCATCGCTGGGGGCGTCACCTACTACATGGTCCACAACGAGCTCAAGTCCGCCAACATCACCGTTGCGGACGACGCCGAGTTCCTCGCCGGCGACGAGGTGGATGGTCCGTTCTCGGCCTACGCCCAGGCCCAGATCATCGACAAGCACGCACTCGAGGCGACCGACGGCAAGACCTACGCCCAGCTGGACCGCGACGACCCGTTGCGCCAGACGGCGATGTCCGCGTCCTTCCTGCGTGCCTCGCTCTTCACGTCGGTCGTCGCCTTCGGCGTCGCAGCCATGGCCATCGTGCTCGGCCTGATGCAGGTGCTCATCGGCTGGGCGCTCGTCTCCCTGAGTCGCCGGGAGGAGGTGGCCTACGAGAAGGCTCCCGCCTGATCGTGGCGTGACCTCCCCCGGCACAAGGCCAACCAAGCCGTATGCCGCTGAGCCAGCTCAGCGGCATACGGCTGAGTTCTTCTGTGGCACAGATCAACTCAAGGGTGGATCGTTCTCGGGCCACGTTCAGCCAGTGGACGAGGGTGGTCGAGCTGTCAGGAGCCAGGTCACTCTTTGCCCCCAATCCCAAGGTGCTGGCTTTCTACCTCGCGGTGCTTCCCCAGTTCCTTCCCGCCGACCGCTCCCCGTGGCAGGCAGCGCCTCTCGCCCTGACGCAGGCCGCGATCTCCGCCCTCTACCTGGCGCTCCTCGCGGTTCACCGGGCTCGACGGGTCCTGTCGCGGCAGCGCGACGGTCGGTCGGATAGCAGTGCTGGACGGAGGCGTGGACCCACGACGGATGCCGATCGGGACGGACCCACCCGCGTCGAGCCGGTGACCGCGCTCGGCCCGGGCTCGTCGCCGCGGGTACGGTTCCAGACATGGCAGCCCTGACGGCAGAGCAGCTCGTCACCACGCCGGTCTTGCGAACGTCGTGGCTCGAGGTCGGATTCGTGCACTGGCGAGTGCCGACCCACTCCATCGATGCGCTGCTGCCGCCAGGCCTCACCGCGGATGTCCATGACGGCTCCGCGTGGGTCACGCTGGTCCCGCACGTGATGGCGGACATGCGGCCGTTCGGGCTGCCGCTGCTCCCGGACCTCAGAGCCATCCCCGGTGGGCGCCTGCCCGACCTGTCGAGCGCTCCGGAGATCAACCTGCGCACCTACGTCCGTGGCCCGGACGGAAGGGATGGGCTGTGGTTCTTCTCGTTGGACGTCGCCAACACCGCCGTGGCCGCTGCGGCTCGCGCCTTCGCCGGTGCCCCGTACTTCGCATCCCGGCTGAGCATCGAGCGAGAGAAGCTCTCGGTGCGGTATGCCGGGTCGCGGACGGGTCGGCCCGAGCTCTTCGACCTGACGATCCAGCCGGGCGCAGCCATCGAGCCGTCCGAGCTCGACGTCTGGTTGACCGGGCGCTGGCGCGCCTATACCAGGCACCTCGGCAGCCTTCTGGTCACGCCGGTCGAGCACGAGCCGTGGCCACTGCGGGCGGCCACACTGCAGTCCTGCCGCGAGAGCCTCACCGCGGCCGCGGGCCTGCCCGGCGTCGAGGACGCCGTGGTGCGCTTCTCCGAGGGCGTGACCACGGTGCGCATCGGGTTGCCACGGCTCCTGCGCTGACGCGCCTCAGGGATTGACTGAGGAGGCCTGCCGTAGCTGCTCCTGCCAGTGGGCCTGCTGCGCGGGGTAGTAGTCGTCCCACGCGGCGAACTCAGTGCCCTCCAGCACGGCACCGAGACGATCCAGGTAGTACTCCCACCCGGGGCCGTAGCTGCTCGCGCCGTCGTCGGTGGGGTCGACGGGTTGGTGGAAGACCAGCGTGGTGACGCCGTCCGTCTCCGTCAGGTCGACCACGAGCCGCCACGACGCGCCGGCCTGGAACGACTCGACGTCGAGGTGGCCCGGCGGGTCACAGCGGTGGATCAGCACGTCCCCGGGCTCGCTCGCGCCCTCGGCGGTCATCACGAACTGCACCCGCTTGCCTTCACCGGGTTCGCCCGTCCACGTGCCGATCCAGCGGTTCATCCGCTCGGGATCGACGATGGTGTCCCAGACCTCCGCGACCGGGGCGCGGAAGGTCCGTTCGATCACGATGACAGGTCCGCTGGCCGACTCTTCGACGCGGCCAGTCGCTGCGATGGTCATGCGTCCTTCTCCTCGCGTTGGCACGGTGGTTCTCCAACGTACGCCGCTCGTCGCAGGACCGGGACTAGGGCATGGTGGGGGTATGGCTGTGGACCAGGACGAGATCGAGCGAAAGTACGACGTCGGCTCGGACGTCGTGTTCCCCGACCTCTCGGCAGTTGGGGGAGTGGGCTCGGTCGGTCAGGCCCAGGAGTTCCGGCTCGAGGCGGTCTACTTCGACACACCTGGTCTCGACCTGGCGCGCAGGGGACTGACCCTGCGACGGCGAACTGGGGGCACGGACGAGGGCTGGCACCTCAAGCTGCCCAGGTCCGGCGACAGCCGCACCGAGGTCCACGAGCCGCTGGGGGATGCCGAGCAGAACGTGCCCGCCCCCCTGCGTGCCCGGGTGCGCGCCCTCGTGCGCGATCGCCCGCTCGTCCCGGTTGCCGAGGTGCGCACGGTCCGGCGCGAGTACGCCCTGCAGGACGGTGCGGGCGCCGTCCTGGCGCGGGTCTGCGACGACCAGGTGCAGGCGACCCGGCTGGCTGGTGCGCAGGACTCTGCGGAATCGAGCCGCTCCGAGGCCGCCCAGTCGTGGCGCGAGTGGGAGCTGGAGCTCGACGGCGGGGCGGAGGACCTGCTCGACGTCGTGGAGGAGCACTTGCTGGCCGCCGGTGCCTCCCCGGCCGCCGCCGCGTCGAAGCTGAGCCGAACGCTCGGTGACGTGTCGCCCGAGGAGGAGACACGACTGTCGGCCAAGGAGCTGAGGAAGGGCACTGCCGGCGAGCTGCTCCTGGCGCATCTGGCCGAGCACATCGCTCGGCTGGACGCTCAGGACGCGGCCGTGCGGACCGGTGAGGCCGAGGGCGTCCACCAGCTGCGGATCGCGGCACGTCGGCTGCGATCGGCGCTCGCCACCTGCCGCCCCCTGCTCGACCGCGAGGCCACCGACCCCGTGCGCGACGAGCTGCGCTGGCTCGGGGAGGTGTTCGCCCCCGCCCGCGACGCCCAGGTGTTGAGGGAGCACCTCAGCGAAGTGCTCGCCGAGCAGCCTCCTGACCTGGTGGTCGGCCCAGTGGCCTCGCGAATCGACGACGCGCTGAGTGCCGCCTTCCAGACCGGTCGCGAGCGCGCCCTGGAGTCGCTCGACAGCGCCAGGTACCTGCGCCTGCTCGACGCCCTCGACGAGCTGGTCACCTCACCACCGTTCACCGAGGAGGCGGATGCGCCTGCCAGGGAGGTCGTGCCCCGGCTCCTGGCGCGGGATGTCAAGAGGCTGCGCCGGGAGGTTCGTGCGATCGACACGGTTGACTCAGTCGAGGACCCGACGGCACGCGACCACGCCTTCCACGAGGCGCGCAAGAAGGCCAAGCGCCTGCGCTACGCCGCCGAGATGGCCACACCCGCGTTGGGCAAGCGCGCCCGGTCCCTGGCCAAGGTGGCCAAGGGGGTCCAGACGGCCCTCGGGGAGCACCAGGACTCGGTCGTCGCGCGCCAGCAACTGCGTGACCTTGCCATGCAGGCGTATCTGGACGGGGACAACGTCTTCACCTATGGACGTCTGCACGCGTTGGAACAGGCTCGGGCCGAACGCGTCGAAGCGGACTTCGACGACCGCTGGCGCAGGTTCCGGCACAAGCAGCTGCACCGCTGGACCGGGAAACGGGCTTGAATCTCGGGACCGTCCGGGGATTGGCTGGGCCCATGACTGAGAACCGGATCCGCGTCGGGAAGGCGACGGACGCCGACCGCTACGTCGCGACGGACCACATCGTCTGGTTCGACGAGATACCGGACCGCCCCGCGGAGGAGCAGCTCGTCGGCCTGTCCGAGAGCCAGCGGTTCGCGGCAGAGGTGGATGGCGCCGAGCCGGGCAGCTACGCCGGGATCTACGGTGTGTTCCCGCTGACCCTGGCCATACCGGGCCCGCAGACGAGCACCAGATCGGTTGCCTGCGCCGGCCTGACGTGGGTCGGTGTCCATCCTGACCAGCGGCGCAAGGGCGTGCTCACCGCGATGGTCAAGGACCACCTGGAGCGGGTTCACGAGGAGCCGGGCACCCACGTCTCTGCCCTCCATGCCAGCGAACCGGCGATCTACGGCCGGTATGGGTACGGTCTGGCGTCGACGGAGCTGCACGTCAGCCTGGGCCGCGGCACGACGCTGACGGCACCGCATCTCGACGAGGCAGCCGCAGGTGTCACCACGCAGCTGGCGACCGCCGCGGATCCGGATGTATCCAAGCGGATGCGCGAATGTCACCTCGCCCATGCCGACCTCGGCTCGGTGGTGGGCGACGCCGGGTACTACGCGCGGATCTGCCAACAACAGCCAGAGCAGCTCCGAGACCGGGAGCCGTCGCGGATCCTCTTCGCGCGGCGCGGTGGCACCGACGTCGGGTTCGCCATGTTCCGCCGCAGCCACAAGTGGGAGAAGGCCCGGCCGGCCGGCGACCTCGAGGTGTGGGCCGTGGTCGGTGAGGCGGCCGCCCAGCTGGCGCTGCTCCGACGGCTGGTCGACTTCGACCTGATGGGCACGGTCAAGCTGCGCACCGTCGGCGTGGATGACCCGTTGCTGCACTGGGCCGGGGGGCCGCGAGCGACCTCCGACGTCGAGACCTACGACAGCCTCTGGCTCCGGCTCGTCGACCTCCCCGAGGCGCTCCAGGACCGGACGTGGAGTGCGCCGTGCGACGTCGTGGTCGAGGTCGATGACCCCACCGCACCGTGGAACCAGGGCACGTGGCGCATTCGGGTCAGCGGGGACGGCGAGGCAGCCGTCGAGCGGACCACCGTCGAGGCAGACCTGCACCTGCCGGTCGGGGCGCTGGGAGCCGCCTACCTCGGTGGCGGCAACCTCGTCGCGATGCGGCGCGCCGGGCTCGTGGAGGAACGTCGGCGCGGTGCCGCCGGCGAACTGTGGCGCGCCCTTCGCACCGAGGCTGCGCCCACCGCGGCGGTGGGGTTCTGAGGACGCCTCGGTTGGCTTGTTGCTGAGTGGGACTCGGCTTGCCCCGCCAATCGAGTGAACAGTTTTGTGCCCAGAAGCTGTTCACTCGATTGGTCGGGCCGGTTGTGCGAGTTGGGCCACGCGGGTGGCCAGGGCAGCGATGTCTGCCGGGCCGGTGCCACAGCAGCCGCCGACACATTGCGCGCCGGCGGCAACCCACGACTCGACGAGGTCGAGGTCGATCGGGTCGCCGTAGACCCATTGCTGAGCCTGGTGGTCCCAGCTCCCACCTCGGTTCGGGTAGGCGACGGCGGGTCTTCCTGTCGCCGCCACGGCCGCCTGGATGGCCCCGAGCACGTCGTGCTGCGCGGAGCAGTTGACGCCCGCGAACACGATCGAGCGGGAGCCGGCGAGGGCGGCATACGCTGCATCGAGCGGCTGGCCCGCACTGGTCGTGGTGCCGCGCACCGAGTAGCTGAACCATGCGGGGACGTCGAGCTCGTCGAGCAGCTCGACCAGTACCTCCGCCTCGACGACGTCGGGGATCGTCTCGACGGCGATGAGGTCGGGTTGCGCGCTGGCGAGCAGGTCGAGCCGCCGTCGGTGGAAGTCGCGCAAGCGCGTCCGGGGGACGCCGTAGTTGCCTCGATACTCCGAGCCGTCGGCGAGGAAGGCGCCGTAGGGTCCGACGGACGCAGCGACCCGTGGACGGGACCCGGTGTCGGCGAACTCATCGCGGACCTCCTGCGCGAGAGTGACGCTGCGGGTGATGAGCCGACGTGCCTCGGCCTCGGAGCAACCCGCGGCGACGAAGCCCTCGACGCTGGCCTGGTAGCTGGCCGTGGTCGCCACCTGCGCCCCCGCCGCGAAGTACGCGCGATGAGCCGCGGCGATGCGCTCCGGATCGTCGACCAGGAGGCGCGCCGTCCAGAGGTCGCCGCCGAGGTCACCGCCCTGCTGCTCGAGTGCTGTGGAGAGCCCGCCGTCGAGCACGACGACCGGTGTGGGCGCTGCCTGCCTGCTGGCCATGCCCTCATGATCCATCGCCGAGCCTGACGCTTGAGGGGCGGGAGGAGACACGCGTGGCCGTATGCCGCTGAGCCGGCTCAGCGGCATACGCCTCGGTTGGCTTGTGGCTGAGTCCTTCTCGACGTTGGGCTGCCGAGCTCAGGAGTAGGCGGCGATGAAGTCCAGGCGGGAGCGGACTCGCCGCTCGAGGAAGTCGCCGAGCACCGACTCGAAGGCGACGTTGTCGTCGCCCGCGACCATGTGGTGGGCTCCCGACACCTCGGCGAACTCGGAGTGGGGGACGAGCTTGAGGAAGCGGGCCGCGTCCTGCGGGCTGAGCACGTCCGACGCTCCGCCTCGCACGAGCAGCGTCGGCACCCGCAGCGACTCGGCCGCGGCCCCGAGCCGAGCCGGGTCGACGAGCCGGTCGCGTTGGACGGCCTCGTCGCGGTCGGAGCGGAACATCGCCGGGTCCCAGTGCCAGTAGAGGCGCCCGTCCCGCTCGCGGACGTTTCGGCGCAGGCCGTCGAGGCTCTTCGGCCGCGGGCGATGGGGCAGGTACTGCGAGATCGCGTCGGCGACCTCCTCCAACGACGCGAACCCCTCCTCGGCCCGCGCCATCATGAACTCCCTGATCCGATGCGCGCCCTCCGGCTGGAGGAACGGTGACACGTCGACGAGCACGAGGCCAAGGGCCAGCTCCGGCCAGCGACCGATCGCCTCGAGCGCCGCGTTGCCGCCGAGGGAGGCCCCGATGAGCACGGCTGGCCGGCCGAGGTGGTCGGTGACCGCCCGCACGTCGCTCGAGTAGCTGTCGAGGGTGTAGTCGCCGGTCGGCGACCACGTGCTGTCGCCATGGCCGCGCACATCGACGGTGACCGCGTACCACCCGGCAGCGCCGAGGTCAGCCGCAGCGGATCCCCAGGAGTGCCGGGTCTGCCCACCGCCGTGGAAGAGGACGACGGCCGGGTCTGCCGGGTCGCCGAAGGCGTCCGCGGCGAGCACGACGTCGCCCGACTCGATGCGCAAGCACGTTGGCGTGGACGCGGTAGTGCTGCGATGGTCGCTCATCGGCACCTCTCGAGGGGGGACAACGGCCCCCACGCTATCCGGCGCACTACCTCGCAACACACCCGCCTATCGACAGCCTGGCCCTGCTGCAGGTGGGTGGAGCTGGCGGTAGGCGGGTGTGTTGCAGGGGCTGAGTCAGACTCAGCGATCTCAGCGATGGGGAGCGGCCTCTCGCAGCAGCCCGCCCAGCCACGTGCGCAGCTCGTCGTCCGCCAGCCACGGGTTCCAGATCACGTCCATCCCCAACCCGCCGATCGGGAAAGGGAACTCATGGGTGCGAAGGTCGAGGTGCCGCAGTGCGGTCACGACCGAGTTCCGTTGGAACCCCACGCCACCGGCGGCCGCGATGACGTGGGGGATGAGCAGCGTGTCCGAAACCCGGGCGCGGACGGTGTAGCGCACCCCCCGCTCCTCGAGGATCTCGTAGGGGCGGGTGCGGAAAGTGGAGTACTCGAGAACGACGTGCGGGAGGGTTTCGAGCAGCTCGGCGACGGGGAGGTCGGGCACGTCCGCCCGGGTCACGACGACCCACCGGTCGTCGTAGAGGCGCTCGCGGGCGAAGGGTGCGGTGAAGACCTCTGACAGCAGGATCGCGTCGATGCCCTCCTGGGTGAAGACCGAGTCCGACACCGAGAGCACTGGCATCGTGCGCAGTCGCAGCACGACTCGGGGCGCGCGCTCGGCCAGCAGCTGCGCGATCTCACCACCGAGGACGGAGGCGGTGCTGCTCGTCATCGCCAGCGTGATCGCGCGCCGATCAATGGCCGGGTCGAACGGGGTCGGGCGCACCACCTGGACCGCCTGCCGCAGCGTCCGCCGCAGCGGTGCGACGAGCTCTATCCCGCGGGGAGTCAGCGCCATGCTCGCCCCCTGCCGCAGGAGCAGCTCGTCACCGAGGAGCCGCCGCATCCGCCGCAACGCGTGGCTCATCGCGGGCTGCGTCATCCCGACGCGCGCCGCGGCTCGGGTCACCGACCGCTCCTCGAGGAGGGCGAGCAGTGGAACGAGCAGGTTGAGGTCAATCGCCGCGAGCCGGGCCAGCTCGGCGTCCTCGGCTCGGCCGCCGCGCTGCTGTCTCACTCTCGAGCCATCGGCATGAATCTCAGACATGTAGATCATGCTAAACATGTATTGGACGACGAGCGCTCCGCCTACCCACACTTGATACACCGTCAAGTGACCCGACACGATGTAGTGGAGAGCGCCATGCAGTTGATCCTCGACCAACCACGCTGCGAGGGCCACGGCCTCTGCGAGGAGGCAGCGCCGAGGCTGATGCACCTCGACGACGCGGGCGATCTCGTCCTCGACGTCGAGCAGATCGACGACCAGGACCTGGACGCCGCCAGAGCCGCTGTCCGCGTGTGCCCCGTCGCCGCCCTGCGTATGGAGTGACCATGGCGCGCCCCCAGCGGATCGTCGTGCTCGGCCACGGCATCGCCGCACTCACCGCCGCGGAGTCCTTGCGGGACAATGGGTTCGACGGTGAGCTCACCCTCATCGGCGACGAGCCCCACGCGCCGTACAGCCGACCCGCGCTGTCCAAGGCTGCCCTCCTCGACGACGACCTGGCCGCCCTATCGCTCCCGGCGTCCACCCACGGGGCCGCCGAGCTGCTCGGGAGGCGGGCGGTCCACGTCGACCTCGACCGCTCCCTCGTGCGACTCGACGACGGCGAGGAGCTGCCGTGGGACGGCCTTGTCGTCGCCACTGGCTCGCGGGCCCGCAGGCTCGTGCCGCCCGGTCTGGCCGCAGGCCCGGAGAAGCCAGAGGAGCTGACGGTGCGCGGACTCGACGACGTCCGGTTGCTGCGCCTTCGGCTCGAGGGGCGCCCGTCGGTGATCGTGGTCGGCGGTGGCCCGCTGGGGATGGAGATCGCCTCTGGGGCGGTGGAGGCCGGCTGCACCGTCACCCTCGTCTCGGAGGAGCCGCCCATGCTGCGGCACCTGGGCCCCGACCTCTCGGAGCTCCTGGTGACGGCCGCCCTCGAGCGCGGACTGCGCCTCGTGACGGCACCATGTGCGCAGATCCGTGGCAGCGGCCTGCAGTCCCAGGTCGTGCTGGACGATGGCTCGGTCGTCGAGGGCGACGTGGTCATCACGGCCGCCGGGGACCTGCCCAACCTCGAGTTCCTCGCCACGAGCGGGCTGCTGACCGACGGCCGGCTCGAGGTCGACTCGCGCGGCAGGGTCCTCGTCGGGGGACGTGCCCGCCCTGACGTGGTCGCCGCTGGCGACGTGGCGACGTTCCCTACCAGTCGCGGCAGCATGCGTGTGCCGTTGTGGACGGCGGCCATCGACCAGGCCAAGGTCGCTGCGCCGGCCCTGCTGCTCGGCGACCCAGCGCCCGAGCTCGACTTCCGTCCGTACTTCTGGACCGAGCAGTGGGGCCTCAACCTCAAGGCCAGCGGCCAGCTGCCGCCCGTCGGGTCACGTGAGGTGGTCGACGGCGACCTCAGCTCCGGCTCGGCCCTGCTCCGGTGGGCTCCGGACGCCCCCGACGGACCAGGCGCTGCCGTGGCCGTCAACTACCGCATCCCCGTCCCACGGCTGCGCCGCCTGGCCTACCCGCAGCCGGCGCCCGATCAGGTCGCCGTCTGACCGTCCTGACCTCTGCCTCCCGACCACCCCCACCCTGACCCGACCCCACGACCGAGGTATCGACATGACCGCCACCCCCGCCACCGCCAAGAAAGCCCCCGCGAAATCAGCCATCGACCTCTTCTCCGACGAGGTGCTGATCGACCCCTATCCCGCGTTCGCCGAGCTCCGCGAGACCGCCTCGGTGGTCTACCTGGAGACCAACCGGGCGTGGGCGCTGACCCGCTACGACGCGATCCGTGACGCCCTGGGCGACCCGGCGACGTTCTCGTCCAACAAGGTCGCGTTCAACGACGACATGAACCACGCGCTCGAGGGAACCAGCCTCACCACCGACCCGCCGGACCACGCCCGCCTGCGTGCGGCCCTGACCGAGAACCTGTCGCCCCGGGCGCTGCGCTCCCTCAAGGCCGAGATCGACGAGAAGGCCGACCGGATGGTTTCCGGCCTCGTCGAACGTGGCAGCTTCGACGGGATCGACGATCTC
The DNA here is from genome assembly GCA_963754395.1 of uncultured Actinomycetota bacterium. Taxonomy (GTDB): domain Bacteria; phylum Actinomycetota; class Actinomycetes; order Actinomycetales; family Dermatophilaceae; genus Intrasporangium. The sequence continues at coordinate 48,287 of CAVWGJ010000001.1, forward strand.
GCCCGGGCGTTCCCCATCCTCATCGTCGCCGACATGATCGGGGTCCAGGGCGAGGTCCGGGCCAACATCCTGCGGTGGGGCGAGGCGGCCTTCAACGTGCTCGGCCCGATGAACCAGCGCACCATCGACAACTTCCCTGTCGCAGGCGAGCTGTTCCAGTGGGCCACCACCGTGCAGGCGAGCGACCTGACCGAGGGCAGCATGGGCCGGGCGATCTTCGCCGCGGCCGAGCGCGGCGACATCCCGATGGAGAGCTGCGGCCACATCATCCACCAGTACGTCGCCGCCGGTGTGGATTCGACGATCGCCACGCTCGGCAACGCCCTGGCACACCTTGGTGCCCACCCCGACCAGTACGAGCTGCTGCGCGAGGACCCCTCCCTCGTTCCGTCGGCGCTCAACGAGGTCCTGCGCTACGAGGGCCCGGTGCACGCTTTCGGGCGCCTCGTCAAGGAGGACGTCGACGTCGACGGCACGGTCATCCCGGCCGGCGAGCAGGTCGCGGTCCTCTTCGGCTCCGGCAACCGCGACTCCCGTCACTACGAGGACCCGGACAGCTTCCTCGTGCGCCGCAACCCGCTCGACCACCTCTCCTTCGGCTACGGGGTGCACGGTTGCGCGGGCCAGGGACTGGCCCGGCTCGAGATCCACGCGGTGCTGAACGCGCTGGTCAAGCGCGTCAAGCGGTACGAGGTGGGCCCGTCGACGCGCAACCTCAGCAACATGATGCGGAGCCTGGACACGCTGCCGGTGACGATCGTCGAGCCCGCCTGATCATCTCGTAGGCCGCTGGGCTGGGACCGCGCCCCACGCGGGCACCGAGCCCAGCGGCATACGCCATGAGACGTATGCCGCTGAGCGCGCGCCCGCTCGCAGGTGGCCTCTCCCGCAACCGTGAAGATGGTGCGGCGTCGCGGGCTGAGGCCCACTGTGCGCCCGCGCTGGACCAGCGGGTTGCGACGTCAGCTGGTGAGGCCGAGGCGGCGGCCGGCCAGCTGGTAGAGGATCTCGACGGTCCCGCCGCCGATGCCGAGGATTCGCATGTCGCGGTACTGCCGTTCGACCTCGCTCTCGGCCATGTATCCCATGCCGCCGAACAGCTGGACGGCCTGGTGGGCCACCCACTCGCCGCTCTCGGTGGCGGTGTTCTTCGCGAAGCACACCTGCGGGAGCAGCGCCTCCACCGACTCGCCGGCCTCGAAGCGGTCGACGACGGCACGCGTGTACGTGCGGGCAACGTCGATGCGCCCCGCCATGCGGGCCAGGGTGTCCTGCACACTCTGCCGGGCGATGAGCGGTTCGCCGAAGGTCTCCCGCTGCCGGCACCACTCGACGGTCAGGTCGAGGCATCGCTGGGCCTGCGAATAGGCTTGGGCCGCAATGGCGATCCGCTCGGAGAGGAAAGCCGTGCCGATGAGCTGGAAGCCGGTGTTCTCGGGGCCGACGAGGTGGCTCGTGGGGACGCGCACGTCCGTGAAGGACAGCTCCGCCGTGTCGGACGAGCGCCATCCCATCTTGTCGAGCTTGCGCGATACCTCGAAGCCGGGCATGCCGCGTTCGATCACCATGAGGGAGATCCCCCTCGCGCCGCGGAGCTCGGGACCTCCGGTTCGGACCGCCGTGGTGACGAAGTCGGCGCGGCATCCGGAGGTGATGAAGGTCTTGGACCCGTTGACCACATAGTCATCGCCGTCGCGGCGGGCTGTCGTGCGCAGGTTGCCCACGTCGGATCCGCCGCCGGGCTCCGTGATGGCGAGTGAGCCGATGGCCTCACCGGCGAGGGCCGGCCGCACCCAGCGGTCGATCTGCGCCTGGTCCCCGGCAGCCACGATGTGGGGGCAGGCGATCCCGGTGGTGAACAGCGACGCGTTGACCCCGCCGGCCGCACCAGCCTCGTGCAACGCCTCGATGATCGTGACGACCTCCCGCTGCCCCGCGCCACCACCCCCAGCGTGCTCGGGGAAGCCGACCCCGAGCAGGCCAAGGTCGCCGGCCCTGCGCGACAGCTCACGCGGCAGCTCTCCGGCTCGTTCCCACTCGTCCTGGTGGGGGAGGACTTCGCGCCGGACGAACTCGGTCGTCGTCGCGCGCAGCGCCTGCAGCTCCGGCGTCTGCCAGTCGTGGTGGCTCACGATCGGTCCCTTCCCTGCATGACGGACTTGGGTGCTCCTGCGAAGACCTGAGCGAAGGTCAGCCAGTGTGCCGCTTCGCCCTCGGCGACGAGGCCGGTGTCCTCGAGCTGGCGGCGTTGCGCGATGACGAGGCAGAAGTCCTCCGCGGTCCCAGTGACCTGGTCGGTCGCGTCCCCGGGCCCCCAGACCCACGTGTCGCCACCGGGCCCCTGCAACTCGATGCGGAACTCCCCAGCAGGTGGCTCGAGACCGTTGATCCGGTAGGCGAAGTCGCGCGTCCGCACACCGAGGTGGCAGATGTCGCGGAGCCGGTCCGTCGGCTCGCGTCGCACGCCGAGGGCGTCGGCGACATCCTGTCCGTGCGCCCAGGTCTCCATGAGGCGAGCCGTCGCCATCGAACGTGGGCGCATGGGCGGGCCGAACCACGGCAGCAGCATCGCAGGGTCAGCTCCTCGCAGCGCGTCGGCAAGAGCGTCACGACCGGCTCGCCAACGGGCCAGCAAGGCGGCATACGGGGGGACGGCGCCCTCGGCAGCCACCCGGTCGACGTGGTCGAGTGGCTCGGCAGCAGCTGCCTCCAAGGCGGCGCCGAACGACGTGGCATCCGTCGCTGCGAGGTGGGCCACCCGGTCCGTCCAGGCCAGGTGTGCGATCTGGTGCGCAATGGTCCACCCAGCGGCGGGTGTGTCTCGGCGCCAGGCGTCGTCGGAGAGCCCGGCAACGAGACGGTCGAGGTCCGCGCACTCGTCGAGGAAGGCCTGCACCGTCTGCACCACGGGGTCCGTCATGACATCGCAGGGTGCCACAGGAGCCCAAAACAAGCAAGACTGCTTGTTTTTGTTGTCCCTCCGGGCTACCGTCGTGCCGTGGGCCTCGACGATGCGGCCACCTGACCACCGGGAGACGACGACATGGACCACGGATATGGCAACTGGGCGACCGTCCAGTCCGTCCGCAACGGAAGCCGGCCGGCACTCATCGATGAGACGAGCGGTGCGGTCACGACCTACCGTTCATTGGGGTCCCGGACGACGAGTGGGGGGAGCGCGTGACGGCCATAGTCGTGCCCCGGCCCGATGCTGCCCTGACACCCGACGAGCTGCGTGAGTGGACACGCGAGCGCATCGCGCACTTCAAGGCTCCGCGCGTCGTCGAGTTCATCGACGAGCTGCCCCGGAATGCGACGGGCAAGATCCTCAAGCGGTCGCTGCGCGAGACGTGGGCGGGCACCACGAGCCAGGTCACCCGCTGACCGAAAAACCTTGTGGCCGTATGCCGCTGAGCTCGCCCAGTGCCCAAGGCACCTTGGGCACGGGGCGAGCTCAGCAGCATACGGCCTAGTTCCCAGCCAGCCCCAGGCCGGCAGCGAGCTGCTCCGCCCACGTGTCGACGACCCGGCGCCGACGCCGGGAGTCGTCGGTGAGGACGTCGGCCAGCGCGAGACCACGGGCCATGTCGAGCGTCCCCTGGATGAGGGCGCGGACGCGTGGGTCCGTGTCGTCGACGGCGAGGAGCCGGACCGTCATCTCGTGGACGCCAGTGCCGAACTTGCGCTCCAGCGGGAGGATCCGGTCACGCAGGACCGGGTCGGCCGCTGCGGCGTTCCACACCTGCAGTGCTGCCTTGAACAGCGAGCCGACGTAGAGATCGACCACGGCACGCAGGACGTGCGCGACCCGCTCGGTGCCACTGAGGTCGGGCACGGTCATGGTGGTGGCGAGCTCGGTGCGCTGCTCGAACATGTAGTCCAGGGCCGCGATGATGAGGTCCTCGCGGGTCGGGAAGTGGTGCTGCAGCGCGCCGCGGCTCGCCCCGGCCTCGGCAGCGATCACTGAGACCGATGACGCCTCCCAGCCGCGGATCGCGAGGGACTCGACGGCCGCCTCGAGGATCCGCTGGCGCGTGAGGCGGCTGCGGTCCTGCTTGGGCTCGGTGGTCGTGCTCATCGGGTCCGATCGTGCCAGACCCGGGCACGGTTTCCGCTCATGTGGCCCACCGCGGTGGTCGGCGCTCGAGGAACGCGGCCATGCCCTCCCGGGCCTCCTCGCTGGCGAAGAGCCGCGACGACTGGTGGGCAAGGCGGTCGCGGTCGGCGGCGAAACCGGCGAGCACGTGGTGGTTGACGAGCGACTTCGACTCGCGCAGGCCCTGTGGCGAACATGCTGCGAACGCCGCGATGAACTCGGCGACGGCCGCGTCGACGTCGTCCGAGGTGTCGACGGCGCGGGAGACGAGCCCGACCTCCGCGGCGCGCCCGGCGGCGAAGGTGTCACCGGTGAGGAAGAGCTCCGCGGCGGCGCGGTTCGCGAGCCGGGGCAGCACCGTGAGAGAGATGACGGAGGCGGCGAGACCGAGCCGGGACTCGGTCAACGCAAAGGTCGACCGCGGGCCGGCGACGACGATGTCGCACGCCGCGACCAGACCCATGCCTCCCGCCCGGACGTGGCCGTCGATGCGCCCGACGACGGGCTTGCCGAGCGCCATGATCGCGTGGAGCAGGTCGATGAGCTGGTCGGCGCGCTCGCGAGCGGGGTCGCCGACCGGGCGTCCCGACGCCTCGGTGAGGTCGGCTCCGGCGCAGAAGGTGCCACCCGTGTGGGTGAGCACGACGGCGCGCACGGAGGGGTCCGACTCGGCGGCTGCCAGCGCGTCGCGCAGCTCACCGACGAGCTGGTCCGACAGGGCGTTGCGGTTGTGTGGCGAGTCGAGGGCGATGCGGGTCACGCCGTCCGCGGTCTCCACGGCGACTCGTCGGGCTGTCGGTGCATCGGTCATGGCGTGGTCTCCTCCATCGTCTCGTCCTCGTCCGTGTCCCCAAGGCCGTCCATCGCGTCCTCGACGACGGCAAGCGTCGTGCCCTGGTCGACCTGCTGGCCCGTGACGACGTGGACATGGGTCACGACCCCGGCCGCTGACGCGGTCACGGCGTGCTCCATCTTCATGGCCTCGAGCCACAGGAGTGGCTGGCCGGCCTCGACCCGGCTGCCCGCCTCGACGCCGACCCGGACCACGGTCCCGGGCATCGGGGCCACGAGCGCGCCCGCGTGCGCCTGGGTCGACGGGTCGATGAACCGGGCCACCCGCGCGAGCGTGACGCTGCCGCCGGAACCGTCGACGACGACAGAGGTCACATCGCCGGACGTGAAGCGACTGATGGCGTATTGACGCCTGACCCCGTCGAGCTCCATGACGACGCGGTCGGGCTCCGCCGAGAGAAGGATGACGCTGCCGTGGTCATCCGGGAGCTGCTCGAGCTCCAGACCCTCGCGGCCGAAGCGGTAACCCACCACCAGCTCCTTGTCACCGGTTGCGTAGGCGCGTCGCTGGAACTCGCCGGGCACGTTGCGGAATCCGCTCGGGATACCCCGGAGCACCGTTGCTTGCGCGCGCTCCGACGCGGCGTCGGCGACCGCGGCGACGATCGAGCCGATGGTGGGGTCGAGCCCGGCGCTCCTCGTCAGCAGGGACGGGTCGTGCTCGGCGTAGAACCGGGTGTCGGCGCTCCCGGAGAGGAAGTCGGGGTGGAGCAGGCTCGCGACGAGCAGGTCCCGGTTGGTCGTGAGGCCGTGGATGCGGGCGCGGCGCAGAGCCGCAGCGAGCTCCCGGGCCGCTTCGTCGCGGGTCGGCGCCCGAGAGATGACCTTGGCGAGCATGGGGTCGTAGTTGACCCCGATGACGCTCCCGTCACGCACGCCGGAGTCGAGACGGATCCCGTGCAGTTCGGGGGTGGCGAACTCGGCGGTGACACCCGGGACGTGCAGGACGTGCAGGGTGCCGCTCTGCGGCTGCCAGTCGCGGGCCGGGTCCTCCGCGTAGAGCCGGGCCTCGATCGAGTGGCCGCTCATCGTCGGCTCGGCGCCCTGCAATGGGAGTCCGGCGGCGACGTCGAGCTGGAGCCCGACGAGGTCGAGTCCCGTGACGCACTCGGTGACGGGGTGCTCGACCTGCAGCCGGGTGTTCATCTCGAGGAACCAGAAGTGGCCGCGTGCGTCAGCGAGGAACTCGACCGTCCCTGCGCCGCGGTAGTCGACGGCCGCCGCGGCGTTCCGCGCCGCAGTGAGCAGGCGCTCGCGCAGGTCGCCACCGATGCGGTCGACGAGGGGGGAAGGGGCCTCCTCGATGACCTTCTGGTGACGACGCTGGAGCGAGCACTCGCGTTCGCCGAGGGCCCACACCGTGCCGTGCGCATCCGCCATGACCTGGACCTCGACGTGGTGCCCCGAGTCGAGGTAGCGCTCGCAGAAGACCGTCGGGTCGCCGAAGGCGCTCGCCGCCTCGCGCGAGGCGCTCTCGACGGCGTCGGGAACGTCGGCGAGACTGCGGACGATGCGCATGCCTCGGCCGCCACCGCCGGCCGAGGCCTTGACGAGGATCGGCAGGTCCTCCTCGGCGATCGCTGCAGGGTCAAGGCGCTCGAGCACCGGGACGCCTGCCTCGGACATGAGCAGCTTCGACTCGACCTTGGATCCCATGACCTCGATCGCCTTGGGGTCCGGGCCGATCCACGTGAGGCCGGCCTGCTGGACGGCCGCCGCGAAGTCGGCGTTCTCCGAGAGGAAACCGTAGCCCGGGTGGACGGCGTCGGCGCCGGCGCGCCTGGCCGCCTCGATGAGGAGATCACCGCGCAGGTAGGTCTCGGCCGCCGTCACACCCGGGAGGCGAACCGCAGCGTCCGCGTCGCCGACGTGCGGGCTGTCGGCGTCGGGGTCGGAGTAGACCGCGACGGTGGCGATCCCGCGACGGCGGCAGGTGGCGACGATGCGGCGGGCGATCTCGCCGCGGTTGGCGACCAGGACGCTGGTGATCGGTCGGCCTGTGGCCGTCGCTGGGTTCGGGGTCGGGTTGGTGGTCATCTCCACTTCCTCACATCCGGAAGACGCCGAACGAGGACGTGCCCTCGACAGGTGCGTTGTGGATCGCGGACAGGGCGATGCCGAGGACGGACCTCGTGTCGCGCGGGTCGATGATCCCGTCGTCGTAGACCAGCCCGGACAGCACGAGCGGCATCGCCTCCGCCGTGATCTGCTTCTCGATCGCGGCGCGGACGGCGAGCGCGCCCTCCTCGTCGAAGGCCTTGCCCTGGGCGAGGGCCGAGGCCCGAGACACCGAGTAGGTGACGTCGGCGAGCTGTTGCGCTCCCATGACCGAGCTGCGCGCGCTGGGCCAGGTGAAGACGAACCGCGGGTCGTAGGCCCGACCGCACATGCCGTAGTGACCGGCCCCGTAGGAGTTGCCGATGAGGACCGAGATGTGGGGCACGGTCGAGTTGGAGACGGCGTTGATCATCATCGCCCCGTGCTTGATGATGCCGCCCTGCTCGTACTCCTTGCCGACCATGTAGCCGGTCGTGTTGTGCAGGAACAGCAGGGGAGTGTTGGTCTGGTTGGCGAGCTGGATGAACTGGGCCGCCTTCTGCGACTCCTGGCTGAACAGCACGCCCCGGGCATTGGCGAGGATCCCCACGGGGAAGCCGTGCAGCTGCGCCCACCCGGTGACCAGCGACGTGCCGTAGAGCGGCTTGAACTCGTCGAAGTCCGAGTCGTCGACGATCCGGGCGATGACCTCGCGCGGGTCGAACGGGTTCTTGAGGTCGGCGGGCACGATCCCGAGCAGGTCCTCAGCGGCATACCGCGGCGGCCTGGGCGTGGTGGTCAGCGGCCCAGCGGGCTTGCGCCAGTTCAGGCGCCCGACGATGCGACGGCCGATGCGGATGGCGTCCTGCTCGTCGAGGGCGTAGTAGTCGGCGAGCCCCGAGACCCGTGCATGCATTGCGGCACCGCCGAGCGACTCGTCGTCGGACTCCTCGCCCGTCGCCGCCTTGACGAGCGGTGGGCCGGCGAGGAAGACCTTGGACCGCTCCTCGATCATGACGACGTGGTCGCTCATGCCCGGCAGGTAGGCCCCGCCCGCAGTCGAGTTGCCGAAGACGAGAGCGATCGTCGGGACGCCGGCCGCGGAGAGCTGCGTGAGGTTGCGGAAGGTCGCCCCTCCCGGGATGAAGATGTCCTTCTGGGTCGGCAGGTCGGCGCCGCCGGACTCGACCAGGCTGATGACCGGCAGCCGGTTCTCCTTGGCGATGTCATGCATCCGCAGCGTCTTCTTCACCGATGACGGGTTGCTCGACCCGCCCTTCACCGTCGGGTCGTTGGCGATGACCATGCACTCGACGCCCTCGACGACCCCGATCCCGGCGACAACGCTGCCGCCGACGGTGAACCGGCTGCCGTACCCCGCGAACGGGGCGAGCTCAAGGAACGGGGCGTCCCGGTCGAGGAGCAGCTCGATCCGCTCGCGAGCCGTCAGCTTCCCGCGCTTGCGATGGCGCTCGACCGCCTGTTCGCCGCCACCAGCGACGGCGAGGGCGAGCTGCTCGTCGATCTCGGCGAGCTGGGCCGCCATCGCCTCGGCGTTCGCGCGCACGTCGTCGCTCGTGGGGTCGATGGTGCTGCGGAGAGTCGTCATGGGCGGTCCCCCTCCACGGGTGCGGGCAGGAGTCGGGTGGGCAGGTCGACGTGACGCGCTCTCAGCCACTCGCCAAGGGCCTTGGCCTGCGGGTCGAAGCGAGCGGCATACGCCACTCCCTCGCCGAGGAGTCCCTCGACGACGAAGTTGAGGGCGCGGATCTGGGGGAGGCGGGTGCGCGTGACCGCCAGGTCGCGCGTCTCGGGAAGCAGGTCGCGCAGGCGGTCGACGGTGAGGAAGTCGTCGAGCCAAGCGAACTCGTCTTGCGAGCGTACCCACACCCCGACGTTCGCGTTGCCGCCCTTGTCCCCGGACCGCGCCCCCACGATCGTTCCCAGCGGGGCACGGACCGTCATGCCGTATGCCGCTGAGCCGGCTTCGCGTGCTTCGCCGGCTCCCGCTGCGGCTGGGTCGTCGGAGAGCGGCTCGAGCGGCTGCGTCCTGGATGGAGGCGCGACGGGCTGCCGTTCGCCACTCGGCAGCGTGACGGTGTGGGCCGGGACGTCCTGAGCGACGTAGCGCGGCTCGTAGGCCCCGTAGGCGCTGCCGGAGCCGGGTGGGTTCGTCAGGAAGCAACCGGGGTAGCTCGCGAGCGCGATCTCGACCGCCGCGTTGGAGAAGGCGCGCCCGACCTTGGCCTCGTCGGGGTCGCGGGCGACGACGGTGAGGGCCGCCGCCGCGCGGGCCTGGGTGTCGGGATCGTCATGGTCGGTTCGGGCCAGGGTCCAGGTCAGCTCGGCGGGCCGTACGGGGAGCGATGCCTCGACCTGCCGTCTGGCCAGGTCGGCCTTGGCATCGATGTCGAGGCCGGTGAGCACGAAGGACATCTCGTTGCGGTAGCCACCGACCCGCGTGCACGACACCTTGACGTCCGGCGGTGGGGCCTCGCCTCGAGCGCCGGAGATGAGGACGCGGTCGGGGCCTTCCTGCTCGAGGGTGAGGGAGTCGAGACGCAGGACGGCATCGGGCCCGGCATAGCGCGCGTCCTGGACCTCGTAGAGCAGCTGGGACACGACGGTGTCGACGGTCACGGCACCGCCGGTGCCGGGATGCTTCGTGATGACCGTGGAGCCGTCGCGGCGGATCTCGGCGATCGGGAAGCCGGGCCGGGTCAGGTCCGTGATCTCGCGGAAGAAGGCGAAGTTGCCGCCCGTCGCCTGGGTGCCGCACTCGATGACGTGGCCGGCCGCCATGGCGCCGGCGATGGCGTCGAGGTCGGTTCGCTCCCAGCCGAAGTGGCCGATCGCCGGGCCGACGACGACGGAGGCGTCCGTGACGCGGCCGGTGATGACGATGTCGGCTCCGGCGCGGCAGGCCGCAGCGATGCCCAACCCACCGAGGTAGGCGTTGGCGGCAAGCGGCGCTCCGAGGCCGAGCTCGTCGGCCCGGGTGGTGAGGTCGTCGCCGTCGACGACGGCAACCCTGGCGTCGAGCCCGAGCCGGGTCGCGAGATCCTGGACGGCGGTGGCGCAGCCGTGCGGGTTGAGGCCACCGGCATTGGCGACGATGCGCACCCCCTTCTCGAGGGCGAGCCCTAGGCAGTCCTCGAGCTGGCGCAGGAAGGTGCGGGCGTAGCCGAGAGCGGGGTCCTTGGCCCGGTCGCGGCCGAGGATGAGCATCGTCAGCTCCGCGAGATAGTCCCCGGTGAGCACGTCGAGCGGGCCGCCCTCGAGCATCTCCCGCATCGCCGAGAGGCGGTCGCCGTAGAAGCCCGAACAGTTCCCGACGCGCAGGACATCGAACGGCGGCGTTGGGCTCGAGTCGGTCATGACATCGCAGCGTGGCACAGTCGAGAAAAACAAGCAAGGCTGCTTGTTTTGTGGAACCTCTGCGGCTACGGTCGAAGCCATGCGACTCACGGACGACCACGTCGACTTCGGCAAGAGCGTGCGGCACTTCGTCGACACCGAGGTCAACCCGTACGTCGACGAGTGGGAGCGCGACGGGTCGTTCCCGGCGCACGAGCTGTTCCCGAAGGCTGCTGCGGTCGGGGTGCTCGGCATCGAGTACGACCCTGCCTACGGTGGTCTGGGCGCCGACCACTCCTTCCAGATGGTCGCGTGCGAGGAGCTCGGCCGGATGGGCTCGGCCGGAGTGGGCATGGCCATCGGGGTGCAGTCCATGATGGCAACACCGTCCCTCGCCGAGCTCGGTACCCACGCGCAGAAGACCGAGTTCCTCGCCCCTGCGATCGCGGGGTCGGCCGTCGCAGCCATCGCGGTGACCGAGCCGGACACGGGATCCGACGTGGCCCGGCTGCGCACCCGCGCACGACGCGACGGGGACGACTGGGTCATCTCGGGCCGCAAGATGTTCATCACGAACGGAACCCAGGCCGACTGGATCTGCCTGCTCGTGCGGACCTCTGACGAGGCTGGCCATCGGGGCCTGTCGCAGGTCATCGTCCCGACGGCGTCCCCCGGGTTCTCCGTCAGTCGCAAGCTCGACAAGCTCGGCAACCGGGCGTCCGACACGGCCGAGATCGTCCTCGACGAGGTGCGCGTGCCGGTCGCCAACACGATCGGTGAGATCGGCCGCGGCTTCCAGCAGCAGATGCAGCAGTTCGTCGTGGAGCGGATGTTCGCGGCGTACGTCACGGTCGGTCAGTGCGACAAGGCGCTCGAGCTGACGCGTGAGTTCGCCGCGGAGCGAAGCATCTTCGGCACCCCGCTCGCGTCGAAGCAGTACGTCGCCTTCCGCCTCGCCGAGCTGCAGGCCCAGGTCGACCTGCTGCGCAGCCACAACCGCGAGACGTGCGAGGCCCGCATGGCCGGTGAGGACATCACCCGGATGGCCTCCGTGGCCAAGCTCACCGCAGGACGCCTCGTCCGCGAGGTCGCCGACACGTGCCTGCAGTTCCACGGCGGCATGGGCTACATCGAGGAGACGTGGACCTCGCGGTTCTTCCGTGACACGCGGCTCGTCTCCATCGGCGGCGGGGCCGACGAGGTGATGCTCCAGGTCCTGGCTCGACTCGACGGCCTGCCGGCCTGACTCGCGCTCGGCAGCTCGACACCACGGAAGGACAGCTACATGACCGTTCACGACAGCGTTCCACAGGACACGGGGCGCACTCTGGGGAGGCGCACGATCCTGATGTCCGGCGGCAGCCGTGGCATCGGGCTGGCGATCGCGTTACGGGCCGCTCGGGACGGTGCCAACGTGGCGCTGCTGGCCAAGACCGACGAGCCGGACCCGCGCCTGGAGGGCACCATCCACACGGCTGCCGCAGCGATCGAGCAGGCCGGAGGGCGTGCGCTCGCGGTGGTCGGCGACGTGCGGGACGACGCGTCGGTGGCCGATGCGGTGGCCCGGACGGTGGAACGGTTCGGTGGGATCGACATCGTGGTCAACAACGCGAGTGCCATCGACCTGTCCGGCACGCGGGAGCTGTCGATGAAGAAGTACGACCTGATGCAGGACATCAACAGTCGCGGGTCCTTCCTGCTGGCGAAGACGGCCCTGCCCCATCTGGAGCGCTCCGATGCCGCGCACGTGCTGACCCTGTCGCCACCACTGAACCTCAACCCGGTGTGGGCGGGCCGGCACCTCGGCTACACCATCGCGAAGTACGGGATGAGCCTGGTGACGCTCGGCCTGGCGGAAGAGTTGCGCGACGTCGGAGTGGCGGCGAACAGCCTGTGGCCGCGCACGCTGATCGCCACCGCCGCGGTGCAGAACCTGCTGGGTGGGGATGCTGCGATGCGAGCCAGCCGCAGCCCCGAGATCATGGCGGACGCGGCTCACGTCATCCTCACCCGAGACCCCCGCGCGTGCACCGGCAACTTCTTCATCGACGAGGACGTCCTGCACGAGGCCGGGATCACCGACCTGTCGCCCTATGGTGGCGCGGACGCCGAGCTGCAGACGGACATCTTCCTCGACTGAACGAACCCGCAACCCCGATCGAAAGTGGAGGACCAGCAATGCAGCCCGATCTCTCCCGCGTCGACCCGCTCGACCACCACCTCGCCACACGCGTGAACGTCGGGGACAGCCTGACTCGCACCGCTGCGCTCTTCCCCGACCGGGTCGCGGTCGTCGACGGGACGCGCGAGGTCACCTTCCGCGAGCTCGCGGAGACGGCCGACCGTCTCGGTCACGGTCTGCTCGGGCTCGGGCTCGATCCCGGGACACCGATCGCGCTCATGATGACGAACTCGTGGCGCGTGCTCGCGACGTACTACGCGTGCGCCCGCGCCGGTCTCGTGTGCCTGCCACTCAACGTCATGCTCTCGCCCGGCGACCTCACCTGGATCGTCGGCGACGCCGGGGCGCCCGTCCTCGTCGCGGATCCGGCACTGCGCCCGTTGGCCGAAGCCGTCGTTGCCGGCTCCGCCGGGATCACCACCGTCGTCGTCGTCGAGGACGAGCCCGCGCCCCTCGCGGACCGACGCACCATCGGGTGGGATGCCCTCGTGGCGACCGGAGCGGACGAGCCACTCGACGCCATCGTCGACGAGCGCTCTGCGGTCCAGTGCCTCTACACCTCCGGCACGACCTCTCGCCCCAAGGGCGTCCTGACGAGCCATGTCTCGGTGACCATCGGCATGCTGAGCAACGCGATCGTGACTCGGCAGCGGTGGGGGACGCAGCCGCCCGTCATGGTCGTGGTCCTGCCGCTGTTCCATGTCACCGCGCTCAACACGCTCGCGATGCCGGTCATCATGATGGGCGGCACCGTCGTCCTTCCCGGCGGGACCTTCGACCCGGGGGTCGTCCTCGATGCCTTGAGCGCGCGCCGAGCGACGCACGTCATGATGCTCCCGATGATGCACGCGGCGTGCGTCGCGGAGCAGGCCCGTGACCCGCGGGACCTCACCTCGGTCGAGCTGGCGATCTATGCCATGGCGCCGATGCCTGAGGACCTGCTGGCCAAGGTCGACGAAACCTATCCCAATGCGGATGTCATCCTCGGCTCCGGGCAGACCGAGGTGGTGCCGGCCACGGTCATGCAGTGGGCGGAGCACCGACACACCGCGGCCGCATCATGGGGCCCCCAGGTGCCGAGCGTGCTCGTCCGGACGATGAGCCAGGACGGTGCCGTGCTCGACCCAGGGGAGACCGGCGAGATCGTCTACCGTGCCCCGAACGTCTGCCTCGGCTACTGGAACAACGCCCAGGCCAACGAGGAGGCGTTCGCGCACGGCTGGTTCCATTCCGGCGACATCGGCCACGTTGACCGTGACGGCGTCGTCTGGTTCACCGATCGACTCAAGGACATCATCAAGTCGGGCGGCGAGAACGTCTCCTCCGTGGCCGTCGAGGCGACTGTCCTCTCCGCTCCTGGGGTTGCCGAGTGCAGCGTCGTCGGCGTGCCGAACGAGAGGTGGGGAGAGGCGGTCTGCGCGGTGGTCGTCCCGGACGGCACCGTGCCGGTGGACGAGGTGCCGGATCGGGTCATCGAGCACGCAAGATCGCGTCTCGCCGGCTTCCAGGTGCCCAAGATCGTCAAGGTCGTCGACGAGCTGCCCAAGACCGCGACCGGCAAGATCCAGAAGTTCGAGGTCCGGACGCGCGCCCGCGAGGAGTAGTCCGCCCCGCGCCAGCTCGGCTCGTCGGGTTGTCCTCAGCGTTTCACGTCGACGACGAGCTGGACTCGTGCTGATGCGTCGAGGTCCTCGGCGAACTCGTCCGAGATCCGGTCGACGAGGGGCTGGAGGAAGAGACGGCCGAGCTGGCGCACCATGATCGTGACGACCTGCTCACCGACGGTGTGCTTCGTGGAGGCGAGGCCTGCGGTGCGCAGGTCGTGGACCTGTTGCGCGGACAGCTCGGTCAGCCGGTTCACGAGGTCGCGGCGCTGTCCGCCGCCGTCGAGGATGGCCCGGCGCAGGTAGTCGAGCACGGCCGGGTTGACCCTGAGCATGTCGGCGACCGCCTGGTCACGGGCCGCGACGACCTCTCCGCCGGGCCGGCTGCCGATCGGCACCGACGCGATCGCCTCGGCGAACCGCTCGACGATGGCCATCTCGACCGACTCGCGCAGTGCCTCCTTGGTCCCGTAGTGGTGGACGATGAGGCCGACGGTGACGCCCGCAGCCGCGGCGACGGTGCGGAGGGAGACCGCGTCTGCACCGTGCTCGGCGAAGAGCCCGAGGGCAGCGTTGCGGATGCGTGCCTTCCCGGTGAGGTCGTCATCGCGAGGTGGCGTCGTCGGCAGGCGTGCCATGTCATCCCTCCATGCTGCGGTGTGCCGATCGCAACATTGCACGATCGTACCGAGTGCTATACAACCGTATAGGCATGGTTGTGTGGCAGATGGACGAGGACCAGATGATCTTGGACGGATACCGGTCGCCCTGGCTGACCGAGGAGCTCGACGACCTCCAGCAGCTGGCGCGTACCTTCATGGACAAGGAGGTCGTGCCCCACCAGGACCGGTGGGCGCAGCAGCGCATGGTCGACCGCGAGTTCTGGCGGGCGGCGGGGCGCGCTGGCCTGCTGTGCATCAGCATCCCGGAGCAGTACGGGGGTGGCGGCGGGACCTTCGCCCACGAGGCGGTCCTCGCCGCCGAGCAGGCTCGGGTCGCCGACGACGCCTGGGCCAACAGCGTGCACAGCGTCATCGTCGCCCACTACATCGCGACCTTCGGCACGGAGGAGCAGAAGCAGCGCTGGCTGCCGGGCATGGCCTCTGGCGACCTCGTCGGCGCCATCGCCATGACCGAGCCGACGACCGGCTCCGATCTCCAACGCGTCCGCACCCGCGCCGTACGTGATGGGGATGATTACGTCATCAACGGCTCAAAGACCTTCATCTCCAACGGAACCCACTGTGACGTGATCGTCATCGTCGCTCGCACGAGTGACGAGCCGGGAGCCAAGGGCCTGTCCCTCATCGTCGCGGAGACCCAGGACCTCCCTGGCTTCGCACGCGGACGGGTGCTCGAGAAGGTCGGCATGCACGGGCAGGACACGCGGGAGCTGTCGTTCGTCGACATGCGGATCCCAGCCGCCAACCTGCTCGGGGGTGCCGAGGGCCGGGGGTTCGTGCAGCTCATGGAGCAGCTACCCCAGGAGCGGCTCATCATCGCCGTCGGGGCAGCGGCCACCGCCGAGGCGGCGGTCAGGCACGCGGTGGCGTACGCCAAGGAGCGGGAGGCCTTCGGCCAGGACCTCCTCTCGTTCCAGAACACTCGGTTCGTCCTCGCGGAGTGCGCCGCGGACGCCCTCGCCGCCCGGACCCTCGTCGACAGCTGCATCACCCGCCATGTGGCCGGCCAGCTGGACGCGGCAGGGGCCTCGCTCGCCAAGTTCTGGTGCACCGACATCCAGAGCAAGGTCGTCGACCGGTGCCTCCAGATCTTCGGCGGCTACGGCTACATGATGGAGTACCCGATCGCCCGGATGTACGCCGCCGCCCGCGTCCAGAAGATCTACGGCGGCACCAACGAGATCATGAAGGAACTGGTGGCCAGGTCCCTATGAGCCGTCCCAACACCAAGACCCTTGCGCCGACCCTTGGGCCGCCCCGGCTGCCCGCTGAGGACATGCCGGTCGGGCAGGAGATCGACTGCGGCTCCCACGAGGTGACCGTGGACGAGATCATCGAGTTCGCCACGCACTGGGATCCGCAGTACTTCCACGTCGACCGGGACGCCGCCACGCACAGCAGCTTCGGCGACGTCATCGCGAGCGGGCTGCACACGGCCTCGATCTTCCAACGGCTGGCGGTGACCGGTCTCTACAGGCGTTACGACGTCATCGCCGGCAAGGAGATCCAGAACCTCCGGTTCCTCCGTCCGGTGCGCGCTGGTGACGTCCTGACCGGCAGCGTGCTCATCCGTTCCGTGGAACCGGACGGACGCGGCCGGTGCCTCGTGGCCATCCTCGGCACGCTGCGCAACCAGCACGGTTCGCCCGTGCTCGACCTCGAGGTTCACTCCCTGGTCAGGTCGCGAGGCGGCCCGACCCCCGATCCCCGGAAGTCTCCAGTAAGGAAGTTGTCCCAGTGACCGAGGCATATGTCTATGACCATGTCCGCACCCCTCGGGGTCGTGGCAAGAAGGGCTCGCTGCACGGCGTCAAGCCGATCGACCTGACGGTCGGGCTGATCGACGCCCTACGCGAGCGCAACCCCAACCTGGATCCGCACCGGATCGATGACGTGGTGATGGGCATCGTCTCCCCGATCGGTGACCAGGGATCGGTGCTACCGAGGATTGCGGCCCTCGCGGCTGGACTGCCGGACACGGTCGCGGGTGTGCAGCTGAACCGGTTCTGCGCGAGCGGGCTCGAGGCGGTCAACACCGCCGCCCAGAAGGTGCGCTCCGGCTGGGACACTCTGATCCTGGCCGGCGGGGTGGAGTCGATGTCACGGGTGCCGATCGGCTCGGACGGCGGCGCGTGGGCGATGGACCCAGCGACGAACTACGACACGTACTTCGTGCCACAGGGCGTTTCGGCTGATCTGATCGCGACGATGGAGGGCTTCTCGCGCACGGATGTCGACGAGTACGCGGTGCGCTCGCAGGAGCTGGCGGCCAAGGCGTGGGCGGATGGCCGGTTCGCCGGGTCGGTGGTGCCGGTGCGTGACGTCAACGGGCTGGTGGTGCTCGATCGGGACGAGCACCTGCGGCCGGGTACGACGGTCGAGTCGTTGAGCGCGCTCAAGCCGTCGTTCGCGGTGATGGGTGAGGTTGGCGGTTTCGATGCGGTGGCGCTGCAGAAGTTCCACGCGGTCGAGCGGATCAACCACGTGCACCACGCCGGGAACAGCTCTGGCATCGTCGACGGGGCCGCGCTGGTGCTGGTCGGCTCGGAGCAGGTCGGCCGGGATCTCGGCCTGACCCCGCGGGCCCGGATCGTGGCGACGGCGACGACCGGTGCGGACCCGACGATCATGCTGACCGGTCCGACGCCGGCGACCGAGAAGCTGCTGGGTCGGGCGGGCCTGACCATCGGCGACATCGACCTGTTCGAGATCAACGAGGCGTTCGCGTCGGTGGTGCTGAAGTACCAGCGGGACCTGGGCATCCCGGATGACAAGCTGAATGTCAATGGCGGCGCGATCGCGATGGGTCACCCGCTGGGCGCGACCGGCGCGATGCTTCTTGGCACGATGATCGACGAGCTCGAGCGCCGCGACGCCCGCCGCGCCGTGATCACCCTGTGCATCGGCGGCGGGATGGGCGTGGCCACGCTCGTCGAGCGCGTCTGAGACCCGACGGAACCCGAAGGAAGCAACACATGAGCGACACCACCATGCCGAACACGAGCAGCACCACCAACACCATCCGTTGGGACAAGGACGCCGACGGCGTCGTCGTGCTCACGCTGGACGACCCGAACCAGTCGGCCAACACGATGAACGGCGACTACGTGGCCTCGATGCGCGGCGTGGTCGACCGGCTCGTCGCGGAGAAGGAGCAGATCACCGGGGTGGTCATCACCTCGGCCAAGAAGACCTTCTTCGCCGGCGGGGACCTGAACGACCTGTACGCGGCCCGGCCGGAGCAGACCCAGCAGCTGTACGACACGGTCACCGAGATCAAGGCGCAGCTGCGCACCCTGGAGACCCTCGGCCGGCCGGTCGTCGCCGCGATCAACGGCGCCGCGCTCGGTGGTGGCCTGGAGATCGCGCTCGCGACCCACCACCGGGTCATCGCCGACGTGCCCGGCGCGCAGGTCGGGCTGCCCGAGGTGACCCTCGGGCTGCTGCCCGGCGGCGGCGGGGTGGTGCGCACCGTGCGGATGCTCGGCGTGGCGGATGCGGTGATGAAGGTGCTCGCGCAGGGCCAGAAGTACCGGCCCGCCGAGGCCAGGGAGCTCGGTCTGGTGGACGAGGTCGTCGCGAGCGTCGACGAGCTGCTGCCGACCGCCAAGGCGTGGATCGCCGCCAACCCGGACGCGGTCCAGCCGTGGGACGTCAAGGGCCACAGGATCCCGGGCGGCACGCCGTCCAGCCCGGCGTTCGCGGCGAACCTGCCCGCGTTCCCGGCCAACCTGCGCAAGCAGCTCAAGGGGGCCCACTATCCGGCGCCCCGGGCGATCCTGGCCGCCGCCGTCGAGGGCACCCAGGTGGATGTCGACACTGCGCTGGACATCGAGAGCCGCTACCTCATCTCGCTGGTCACCGGCCAGGTCAGCAAGAACATGATCAAGGCGTTCTTCTTCGACCTGAACACGATCACCGCGGGCGGCAGCCGCCCCCAGGGCTTCCCGAAGCACGCCGCGCGGAAGGTGGCCGTGCTCGGCGCCGGGATGATGGGCGCCGGCATCGCCTACGTCTGCGCCAAGGCGGGCATCGAGGTGGTCCTCAAGGACGTGAGCATCGAGGCCGCCGAGAAGGGCAAGGCCTACTCGGCCGGGATCGTCGAGAAGGCCGTGGCCCGCGGGCGCTCCACCCAGGCGGACGCCGACGCGCTCCTGGCCCGGATCACCCCGACGACCAACGCCGCGGACCTGGCCGGCGCGGACCTGGTCATCGAGGCCGTCTTCGAGAGCGTCGCGGTCAAGCACCAGGTCTTCGCCGAGATCGAGGACGTCGTCCTGCCCGACGCGGTGCTCGGCTCGAACACCTCGACCCTGCCCATCACGACCCTCGCCGAGGGCGTCACGCGCCGGGAGAACTTCATCGGGCTGCACTTCTTCTCGCCGGTGGACAAGATGCCGCTGCTCGAGATCATCGCCGGCAACCAGACCAGCGACGAGACGCTGGCCAAGGCGTTCGACCTCGCGTTGCAGATCAGGAAGACCCCGATCGTGGTCAACGACCACCGCGGGTTCTTCACCAGCCGGGTCATCGGCACCTTCCTCAACGAGGCGATCGCGATGGTCGGCGAGGGCGTCCCGGCGGCCAGCGTCGAGCAGGCCGGCCTGCAGGCCGGCTACCCCGCCGCCCCGCTGCAGCTGGCCGACGAGCTCAACCTGTCGCTGATGGCCAAGATCCAGAAGGAGACCAGGGCCGGCCTCGAGGCGGACCCGACCGGCCGGCGCTACGAGCACCACGCCGCCTACGACATCGTCGACGCGATGATCGCGCAGGGCCGCACCGGCAAGCTCGGCGGCGCCGGGTTCTACGACTACCAGGACGGCAAGCGCACCGGCCTCTGGCCGGGTCTGGCCGACACGTACGGCGCCAGCACCGAGATCCCGTTCGAGGACATGAAGGAGCGGATGCTTTTCGCCGAGGCCCTCGAGACGGTCAAGTGCTTCGACGAGGGGGTGCTGCGCACCGTCGAGGACGCCAACATCGGCTCCATCCTCGGCATCGGCTTCCCGGCCTGGACCGGCGGCGTCGCGCAGTACGTCGAGGGCTACCCCGGTGGCGCGACCGGCTTCGTCGCCCGGGCCCGCGAGCTCGCCGAACGCTACGGCGACCGGTTCCTGCCGCCCGCCTCGCTCGTCGCGCGCGCCGAGGGTGCCGGCTCCGCCGCTTGACCATTCCGTATGCCGCTGAGTGGCCTTCCCGACCTCAGCCCCCTCCCAGCCGGGTGAGCTCCTCGTCGAGTGTGCACTTCGCGCCGACGTTCCACGGCGTGTACTGCACACTCGACGAAGAGGGGGAGCGGGCGTTCCCGATGCCGGCCCGTCCCGGCGGGGTGAGCTCGTTGTCGAGTGTGCACTTCGCGCCGACGTTCCACGGCGTGTACTGCACACTCGACGAAGAGGGGGGGCGAAGAGGGGGAGGCGGGCGTTCCCGATGCCGGCCCTGTCCCGGCGGGGCGAGGTGCTTGTCGAGTGTGCAGTCCGCGCCAACGTTCCACGGCGTGTACTGCACACTCGACGAAGAGGGGTAGGCCGGCCGGATTCGGCTGACCCTTCGGCGGGTAGAAGGTCAGCGCGACGACCTGTGCGCGTACTTGGCCGAACGCGCGACCCGGCGGGACGACGGAAGCGAGCTCAGCGGCATACCGACTCGTCGCCTGACGCCCCGCCCAAGGAGGACGAATGGCACAAGCCATCGCGCAGAACATGGTGGCCACCCTGCGGGCCAACGGCGTCAAACGCGTGTACGGCGTTCCCGGCGACTCGCTCAACGGCTTCACCGACGCGCTCCGGCGCGATGGCACGATCGAGTGGATCCACGTCCGCCACGAGGAGGGCGCAGCGTTCGCGGCAGCCGCGGACGCCGACCTGACGGGTGGGCTCGCCGTGTGCGTCGGAAGCTGCGGCCCGGGGAACCTGCACCTCATCAACGGGCTCTTCGACGCCAACCGCAGCCGGGTGCCCGTGCTCGCCATCGCGGCCCAGATCCCGAGCGAGGAGATCGGCAGCGGCTACTTCCAGGAGACGCACCCGCAGGAGCTGTTCCGCGAGTGCAGTGTCTACACGGAACTCGTCGCGCACCGGAGCCAGATGCCACGCGTCCTCGAGATCGGGATGCGGGTCGCGATCGAGAGACGTGGGGTCGCCGTCCTCGTCATCCCCGGGGACGTTGCCCTGGAGGACGTTGTCGACGACCGAGTCGTCCAGGTAGAGGCGACTCGCGCCCGTGTCGTGCCGTCCGACGACGAGCTACGGCGGGCAGCGGGGCTGCTCGACCGTGGGTCGGCCACGACGATCCTGGCGGGGGTCGGCGTCGGGGATGCCCACGACGACGTGATGCGGCTCGCGGACCGACTCGGTGCGCCGATCGTGCACACGATGCGCGGCAAGGATCGGATCGAGTTCGACAACCCCTTCGACGTCGGCATGACCGGGTTGCTGGGATTTGCCTCGGGCTATCGGGCGATGGAGTCCTCGGACACGTTGCTCATGCTCGGGACGGACTTCCCGTACCAGCAGTTCTATCCGCCCAAGGCGAAGGTCATCCAGGTGGACATCCGTGGCGACCAGCTCGGGCGGCGGGTGCCCCTCGACCTCGGCCTCGTGGGTGACGTCGGGGAGACGGCCCGGGCGCTGCTGCCGTTGCTCGAGCGGCAGAAGAAGCGCTCGCACCTGAAGGATGCGCTGGCGCACTATGCAAAGACACGCGCGAAGCTCGACGACCTCGCCACCGAGTCGAAGCGGGGCAAGCCGATCCACCCGCAGTACGTGGCGCGCCTCATCGACCAGCTCGCGGATCCGGACGCGGTATTCGTGCCCGACGTGGGGTCGCCGGTCATCTATGCCGCGCGCTACCTCCGGATGCACGGTGGCCGTCGTCTCATCGGTTCGTTCGTCCACGGCAGCATGGCGAACGCCGTGCCGCACGCGGTCGGCGCACAGGTGGCGTTCCCCGGTCGCCAGATCGTGACGATGAGCGGTGACGGCGGCATTGCCATGCTGCTGTGCTGACCGTCACGCAGAACCGGCTGCCGATCAAGATGGTCGTCTTCAACAACTCGTCGCTCAACTTCGTCGAGCTCGAGATGAAGGCCGCGGGTTCGTCACGTACGGCACAGACCTCGTCAACCCTGACTTCGCTGCAGTAGCGAATGCCATGGGCATCAAGGGGATTCGTGTCGAGAAGTCGAAGGAGCTAAGGGATGCGCTCCGGGATGCCTTCAGCCACAAGGGTCCAGCGCTCGTGGATGTCGTCACGGAGCGCGACGAGCTGACCATCCCGCCAGCCGTGACGGCGGAGCAGGTCAAGGGCTTCACGCTCTATGCGATTCGAACCGTGCTGTCCGGCCGGGGGGACGAGCTCCTTGACCTCGCCAGCGCGAACTTCCGGCAGCTCTTCTGAGACCACCGGTCGATGCACGAGGCCGCCAGATCACTGTGCGGGTTCCACGCGCCTGATGTTCGTCCAGCCCGTCCAGCCGCGCTCCTCGAGCAACGTGAGCATGCGCTGCGCGCCTGGGAAGGAATCGATGAAGGCCGCGTCGAGCAGGGCAACCAGGTCGTCACTGACCGGGGCGACGTCCTCCACCCCCTCGAACTCGGTCGCTGCGGCCTCGATGAAGGCGGCCACGCGGTCGGCGAGTGCAGGCAACCGCGGGTCGTCCGGTCCGCAGTCGACGAGGCCCCCGATGTCGAGATACAGCCGACGGAGCTCCTCGTTCTCGATCTGCACACGCTTGATTGCCATGAAGGCCGGCACTTCCTCGGGCATCTTGGCCGCGATGAGGATCCAGCTGTCGCGCTCGATCTCGATCAGCCGCTGATGGAAGCCGAACTCGCGCATCCGGTCGAGATAGGCCACCGCCTCGGGCGGCAGTGCCAGGCTGTCGCCGGCTGCGAGCTGCGCGATGCGTTCCCGGTGTCGCTGGCGTTCTCGGATCTCGGCACGCAGGCGGCGGTCGATGTCCTCGACCGCCGCCTCGAACTCCGGCGCGCCCGCCGCGAGCAGCTCGCGCACCCGCGACAGCGGCACGCCGGCGTCGGCCAGGGTGCGGATCTTGACGAGCTCGACCACCGCGGCCGCGTCGTAGCGCCGGTAGCCGGAGTGGTCGCGCTCGGGCTCGGGCAACAACCCCTTGGCGTGGTAGTGGCGGACCGCGCGCACTGTCACGCCGGCGTACGACGCGAGCTGGCTGATCGTCAGCATGTCCCCATTCTCGGACCTGGCCTGTTCGTCAGGCGATCTTGCTGCGGTAGGTGCGGATCGCGAGGGCATAGGCGACGACCAGCAGGCCGACGCACCATCCGAGGGCGATCCACCCGTCGTTGCCGACCGGCTGCTCGGCGTAGAGGTTGCGCAGGGTGTTGACGATCGGGGTGACCGGCTGGTGGTCGGCGAACCAGCGCACCGGCCCGGGCATGCCGTCCGTGGGCACGAAGGCCGCGCTGATGAAAGGCAGGAAGATCAGCGGGTAGGAGAACCCGCTCACCCCGTCGACCGACTTCGCGGTGAGACCGGGGATGACGGCCAGCCAGGTCAGGGCCAAGGTGAACAGGACCAGGATCCCGAGGACCGCGAGCCACGCGAGCACTCCGGCGCCGGAGCGGAACCCCATCGCCAGCGCGACGAGCATGACGAGCGAGAGCGAGACGAGGTTCGCCACGACCGACGTCAGCACGTGCCCCCAGAGCAGGGCCGATCGGGTGATCGGCATCGACTGGAACCGTTCGAAGAGGCCGGTCGAGACATCGGTGAAGATCCGGAAGGCCGTGTAGGCGATGCCGGAGGCGACGGTGATGAGCAGGATCCCTGGAAGCAGGTAGTTGACGTAGTTGCCACCGCCGATGTCGATCGCGCTGCCGAAGACGTAGACGAACAGCAGCAGCATCGCGATCGGCGTGATGGCGGTCGTGATGATCGTGTCGGGGCTGCGCAGGATGTGGCGCAGCGACCGCTTGGTCAGCACGGTGGTGTCGTTGAGGGCATGGGTGGTCATGCGTCGGTCCTTTCTCGGTGTCGGGGTTCGCCGATGATCGCGAGGAAGACCTCTTCGAGGGTCGGCTGCTTCTCGACGTACTCGACGGTGGCCGGCGGGAGCAGCTGCTTGAGCTCGGCGAGGGTGCCGTTCGCGATGATCCGGCCCTCGTGGAGGATCGCGATCCGGTCGGCGAGGTGCTCGGCCTCCTCGAGGTACTGCGTGGTGAGCAGCACCGTGGTGCCCTGGCCCGCGAGCACCCGGATGGTGTTCCAGACCTCGTTGCGCGACTGCGGGTCGAGCCCCGTCGTGGGCTCGTCGAGGAAGAGCACGGGCGGGCTGCCGATGAGGCTCATCGCGATGTCGAGGCGACGACGCATGCCACCCGAGTACGTCCCCACCCTCCGCCCGGCCGCGTCGGTCAGCGCGAACCGCTCCAGCAGCTCGTCCGCGGTCCCTCCCGGATCGTCGAGACGCCGCAGCTGGGCGACGAGGACGAGGTTCTCCCGTCCCGTGAGGATCTCGTCGACGGCGGCGAACTGTCCGGTGAGGCTGATCGACGCGCGGACCTCCGCGGGCTGAGTGGCGACGTCGTAGCCGTTGACGGAGGCGGTCCCGCCGTCCGCCTTGAGCAGTGTGGACAGGATCTTCACGGTCGTGGTCTTGCCGGCCCCGTTGGAGCCGAGCAGCGCGAAGATGGAGCCCGAGGGCACGCTCAGGTCGACGCCCCTGAGCACCGCATTGTCCGCGTAGGACTTGGTCAGTCCGACGATCTCGATGACTGGTGTCGTGGTCATGAGACGAGCCTGCAACGTTGACCCTGCGTCAAGGTCAAGCGCTTATGCCGGGGGCGGAACCGCGCGCAGCAGGACTCCGAACCGCTCCGCTCTGGGCGTCGTCATTGTGGGTGGCGACACCTGGGACTGCAGGAGCGGTCATGACGTATACCCACGCGGCACTGGGAGCTGGGGGAGTCCTCCTCACTCTGGCAACGCTTGCCGCCGCGTCTGGTCCGTCCGTGCGTGCAATCTCGCCGACATCCACCCCGGACACGGTGCGGACGGAGGATGCTCCCGCACCAAGCGAGGCGGCTGCGTTCAGTCCTGCGTATGCGCATCCGATCTCGGACGCTCAGTGGGCCAGGATCACGGCAACGGGGACGTGGCGGCCGGAGTGCCCGGTGAACCGCGACGGGCTGACGAACGTGTCGGTGCCGTTCTTCGGGATGGACGGCATGTTTCACCGAGGCACCATCAGGGTGAACAGGGACGTCGCGCGCGACATCATCCGGGCCTTCAACACGATTGCGTCCCAACGCTTCCCGATCCGGCAGGTCGTGCCGATCGAGAACTACGGCGGCTGGGACATCACGAGTGAGCGGGCGGACAACACGTCCGGGTTCAATTGCCGCAAGCCCTCGGAGGGGAACGGCCCTGTGACGTCCTCGCCGCACGCGAACGGACGCGCGATCGACATCAACCCTTGGGAGAACCCGTGGATCCAGCCCTCGGACTGGGACGTGGGAACCGGATGGGTACTGGACAGGCCCGCGGCGCACCCTGGCGAACGAGAAGTACGGACTGGTCGTGCAGGGCGGAACGGTCTACAAGGTCTTCACGGAGCTGGGGTGGTCGTGGGCGGGTATGTCGAGCAGCCGCGACGCGATGCACTGGGACACCGGATACCCGAGCGGGCCCAAGCCCGAACCCTGACTGGCTCTCGCCGCCCTTGACGACGTCGACACGCGGTCAGCGCGCCTTGGGCACCTCAGTGCCGGGCTTGGACGAGGTGTCGGGTCGAATGCGCCACGAAAGGGTCGCCACCGCGCATCTGCGCGTCGAGCTCGCGCAACTTGTCCTCGTATTTGACGGCAGAGAAGTCGGGCACCCACCAGACGCATTTTCGCAGGATCCACACCACCGCTCCAATGTCGTAGAACTCCATCCGGCACCGAGCGCGTCGAAGGTCCTCGACGACGAGTCCAGCCTGCTCGGCGGCCGCGGCTTCGCCATCGGGGTCACGTTCCCGGGGCTCGTCGGGTAGCGGGCCGAGGAAGAACTCGATCAGCTCGAAGACAGACCTCGGGCCCACGTGCTGGGCGAAGTAGCGACCTCCCGGTTCCAGCACCCGGTGAATCTCGGCCCACGCGGGCCACACCGGATGACGTGACGTGACCAGCTGGAAGGACCCGTCCGGGAAGGGCAGCAGGCCGTCGTCGTCGGTCGTCGCGACGACCTGGACGCCGCGTGGTCCCAGCAACTCGCGGGCTCGTTGCGCGTTCGGTGGCCATCCTTCAGTCACCACCATCCGAGGCGGAAACCGGGGCGCCTCGGCCACGACTTCGCCGCCGCCGGTGTCGATGTCGAGTGCCGATTCCACGTGGCACAGCCGATCAGCGAGCAAGCGCGCGAACCCCCACGGTGGGCGCTCCTCAGACGCTCGGCCATCCAGCCACGCGAAGCCCCACCCGCTCACATCGGCGGCATCGGCCTCCGCTACCAGTTCCCCGAACGGCCGCATGGCTTCACGCTGCCAGCCGGCGGAAGTTGCGGGCAACGGGTTTACGGATCGTCGGCAGATCCGTTCGCCACGGTTGGCTTGAACAGGTCGGCTGCCGGTGCGGCAAGGGCTTCGCGATGATCTGGTTGAGTTGGCTGGCGACAGCCTTCACTCGCCCACGGATCCAAGCTGAGCGGCATACGGCCGTATGCTGCTGTGCCGGCACCGCGCGAAGGTGACCTCCCAGCGACGGCTCGCGCGCATCTCTGACGTTGCTGATGGACGGCCACCGGCCGGGTTCGACATGGCTACCTCCCTGCCCCCGGCGGGCTTCGGTATCAGCCGTCCCCATCAGCGCGCGCGCCGCCTGAGCGGGCAACGTAACCGGCACGGACCTGGCTGCTGATCGGACCTTCCTGTGCTGCAAGCCCTCTCGTCAGACCGGAAGCCTCCAGATCTGGTGGGTGCTCGCGACACAGTTGGTGATGACAGCCGTCGAGCCATTGCCGACTCGCCGTCCAGTGACGTCGAGGCAGCGGGCCGATGCGACATTCTTCAGCTCTCCGGCTTGGGTGGCGGTCCACTGCTGGACCGATGCTCCGGTGCAGGCCGCCACCTCGACGACAGTGCCGCTGGTGAGGGTGCCGCCGCGCAGCGACAAGCAGGTCTTGCTGAGCGAGTTGACGATCGTGCCATTCGACTTGAGCGTCCACTGCTGGTCGGGCGATGCGGAGCAGGTCCAGACGGAGACCACCGTCTTGTCCTTCTTGTTCGGGTTGATGTCGAGGCACTTGCCGCTGCCGACGCCGAAGATCTCCCCCACCGGATCGGCCGGCACGCCCGGCGTTACCGTGACCGTCACCGAGTCGACCGCCGTCAGCTGGCCGTCTGAGACCCGCAGCGCCGCGGTGACCGTGCTGGCCGTGAGGTAGGTGAACGACGGCGAGACGCCGGTGGAGTCATCGAAGGCGCCGTCGCCGTCCAGGTCCCAGGCGTAGGTGAGCGGCGTGCCGTCAGGGTCGCTCGAGCCTGCCCCGCTGAACTGCACTGTGAGCGGTGCGGTGCCACTCGTGGGGGTGGCCGTCGCCACCGCCACCGGCGCGCCATTGGTGGCGTCCTTCGGGGTGATGCGGAGCGAGCTCACCGCGTTGTCGTAGCCGGTGGGCAGCGTGTTGTGCACGCCTGGCCCCAGATCCGTGCAACCGACGAGGAGGTCATTCGTGCAGATCGTCGCCTGCCACCCGTTCGCCACGTCGATCGAGCTCATCGTGTCGTTGCCGATGAGGCCGAGGCCGCCCTTGGAGACAAGCCAGGAGCCCGGTTCGAACGGCTGCTGCGTGCCGGCGCGGTTCACGTCACGGTAGGCGACGGCGGCCGGGCTGCCGTTGCGTGCTCCAGCGACTGTTGCCGATCCGGGTTCGGCGCCCGTCACCTTGATGATCGGGGCGACGGCCGGGACGCCGTCGGAGTCGACTGCGAAGAGCATGTAGTAGCCAGGCGGCGCCTCGGCGGGGTTGGCCGGGGCTGCGATCGTCAGGGTTCCCGTGCCTGCGGTGTAGCTGAGCGGGACATACCGCTGGCTCTGGTCCTGCGAGTGGGTCGGCGCACCGAGGCGCACGAGCCCGACCTTGGTGATCCGGGCGGCGTCGGGACTGGCGACGGTGAAGGTGGCGTCGAGCGCGACCGTCGTCTGGGAGAGCGACACCGATGGGCGGCTGGCGAGGTTGCCACTGCCGTCCCGCGCATAGAGGTAGGGCGGTGTGAAGACCTGCATGTTCTTCTCGAGGTAACCCTGTGACTGGCACGAGCCGCAGATCCCGCCGCCGCCGTTGAGGACTCGACCGTCTGGCAGTAGGAGGGTCGTGGAGTGGTACTGCCGCACGACGCTTGCGCTGGCCAGTTCGGTCCAGGTGTTCGTCGCGGGATCCCACCGCTCCGCGGCGAAGACCGCCTTGCTGAGGTTGATGAGACCGTCACCTGTCTCGTACATACCGCCGGTGGCGAGGACCGACCCGTCGGCGAGGAGGGTCATGTTGTGCTGGCGCCGTCGGTTGTTCATCGGGGCCGCTGCCGTCACTTGAAGGCCCCCCGACCGGGTGTCGATGATGTTCGCCGATGCGTACGGCATGTTGACACCGCCGACGCTCTGGGAGCCACCGCCGGAGACGATCGTCAGTCCGGGGCCGTAGGTGGCGTAGCTGCCGTAGCTGCGGCCGATGCCGTCGCGGGCGACGCCCGTCTCCTGTGCGCCGGTTCCCCACCAGGAGAGTCGGCGGATGCTGTCGTCCGGTCCGGAGTACAGGACTCGGGTGTCGGGGCTCGACTGCATCCATGGGTAGACCCGGCCAGAGGCGGCGGTGATGCCGGGCAGCTGCCCGATGCTGCCGTCCGTGCGTCGGATCTCGGCCAGTGTCGGGCCGCCGCCGACGATCAGGGCCTGGCCATCCATGAGCGCGGCGACGGAGGGGTACCAGCGCTCGCCTGTCATGTCCGGACCTCGGGTCCACGCCATCGTGTTCCAGTCGAAGATGTGGGTCAGCCGGATGCCGTTGAGGCTGGAGTCCTTGTTGCCGCCAGCAACGAAGATCCGACCGTCGGCGAGCTGGACGAACCCGGCGCAGAAGATGTTCGAGCCCGCGACGTCGATCCGGGTCGAGGTTCCCGTCGCCGGGTCGAACACGGCCGCCCGGGTGAAGGTGTGATCCGTGAAGCTCTCAGTGGGAGCATCGCCGACGGAGTCCCACATGAGGATCTTGCCGTTGGGCAGGAGCGCCGTGAACACCGGGACGACCGCCGCCGGCAGGATGGGGCCCCACGTGCCACTGACCTCGGGGCCGGCAAGCTCTGCGGCAGCCGCCTTCGTCGCGGCCGTCCCGGTGGCCGGTCGCTTGCCGACCTTCGGGTTCGCCGACCTCTCGAGCTCGTCCACGGAGACCCCGACGAGGTCGTCCTCGGCATGGGCCCTTCCGTGGTCGTCAGCGGCCTGGGCGCTTCCGTGGTCGTGCGCGGCTTGATGCCCGCTGGTGTCTTCCGCCGCATGAGCCTCGGCGGGCTCCGCGTGAGCCGGGGCTGAGGCGGCGGCCATGCCAAACCCCAGCACGAGTGCGAGCGAGCCGATAAGGGCCGTGAGGGCCTCACGACGGCTTCGGCGAGAGCGGGAACTGCTCATGACGACCCCCTGTGGAGTGCGTGCAACGCTGAACATCCCCGATCACGTCCACGGTAGGCATGCGCGCACCCCGTGTCCTCGAAACGCTGACATCACGAGAGGAGCGGGCCTGCCCGATCCGCGCCGGTCCAAGGCACCTTCTTGTTAGGTGAGGCTTACCTATGGTTTGCTCGCAAGGACGCCACCCAGGGCGTTCCTGAACGAAAGGCGGATCCGTGCTCGCGAGCAACGCTCTCATCGGACTGCGCGAGGGCCTCGAGGCGGCCCTCGTCGTGGTCATCCTCGTCGCGTTCCTCGTCAAGACGGGGCGGCAGTGGGCCCTGAAGTACGTCTGGCTGGGCGTCGGCACGGCGGTCGGACTGTCCGTCGCCCTCGGTGCGGCGCTCACCTTCGGCACCCAGGGCCTGGCGCACGAGACGCAGGAGCTCATCGGGGGCATTGCCTCGATCATCGCCGTCGCCTTCGTCACCGGCATGGTCTTCTGGATGCGCGCGGCCTCGAAGTCGATCTCGGGTGACCTCAAGGGCCGCCTTGACCGGGCTCTCGACCTCGGCCCCCTCGCCGTCGCGGCCGTCGGCTTCGTCGGCGTCGGCCGCGAGGGCCTGGAGACCGCGATCTTCTTCTTCGCCACGACCGAGGCCGCCGGGCAGGGCAATATCCAACCGCTCCTGGGTTGGGTCCTCGGTCTCTGCGCGGCGGTCCTGCTCGGGGTGCTGATCTACCGAGGCGCGGTCCGGATCAACCTGACGAAGTTCTTCCGCTACACCGGGATCCTGCTCATCGTGGTCGCCGCCGGCATCCTGGCCTACGGCGTCCACGACCTGCAGGAGGCGGGTGTCCTGCCGGGCGAGGGGTTGAGCGCCTTCGACATCCGCGTCGTCCTCCTGCCCGGCGCCTGGTACGCCGTGCTGCTCAAGGGCATGTTCAACATCACCCCGGTGATGTCCGTCCTCCAGGTCGTGGCATGGGTGCTCTACGTCGGCGTGGTCCTGACGATCTTCCTCCGTCCGCTGCCTGCCGCGGTCGCGGTCGCCCCGTCGGGTGAGCCGCAGCACTCACGCACGGCCTGAGCGGAAAGACCAAGGAGTCGTATGCCGCTGAGCCGGCTCAGCGGCATACGGCTCAGCTCGTTTGTGGCGCAGTGCAACCCAGCCACACGCGTGGTCAGGAAAGCAGCTCAGGTTCGGGTCTCCGCGCGGCCCCGGCGCGACAGGTAGCCGTGCCACAGCAGTCGGGCCGCGGTCGAGCGCAGGGGCCGCCAGCGCTCTCCGAGGACGGTGAGTGCTGTCGGGTCGGGCACGGCGGCGAGTCCGAGCGCCTCGGCCGCAGCGACCTGCAGCGCCCGGTCACCGATCGGCCAGAGGTCGGGTCTCCCGAGGCAGGCGAGGAGATAGACGTCCGCGGTCCAGGGGCCGATGCCGGGCAGGGCGACGAGTGCCCGGCGGACCTCGTCGTCGGGAAGCTCCGCCAGGCCGACGAGGTCGAGCGTGCCGTCCAGCACGGCGGCGGACAAGGCCCGCAGGTACCGGTCCTTCTGCCGTGAGACGCCGCTCGCGCGCAGTTCCTCGGACGTCGACGTGGCGATCGCCTCGGGTGACATGCCGCCGAGGTGCTCGGCGAGACGCGAGTAGGCGGCCGCCGCGGAGGCCAGGCTCACCTGCTGCTCGAGGATGAACAGGACGAGCGCTGGGAAGCCCGGCGGCCGGGTCCACAGCACTGGGCGACCGTGTTGTTGCACGATGCGCGCGAGGTCCGCGTCGCGGGAGACGAGGTCCTGGACTGCTTCGGCCGAAGCTGCTGTCGTCCATCGTTCGTGCAGTGTCGCACGGTGCTCGACGCGCTCTCGCGGGTCGCACGTGCCCGCGATGAGGCCACGCGCGCAGCCCGTGGAAGGCCATCGACCGCCCCGGCATGGCCGCCCGGGCGCGGAGGGTCGCCGGCATGTGGGGCTCGCTCTGGTGCTCGCGATCCTTTGTCGGGCCGAGGTTCAGCTGCCTTCGCGTTTCGGGCCCTGGGGTGGGCTCGACTCCCCGAGGACGAACTCCGGCGCGAGACGGACTGTTCGCGGCGCGGCCGGCGATGGGGTCGTCGAGATGATCTCCAGGACGGTGCGTCCCATTTCCTCGACCGGCTGACGGATCGTCGTCAGCGTCGGGTGGGCGAGGCGTGCCACGCCGATGCCGTCGAAGCCGATGACGCGAAAGTCGTCCGGCACGCGGTAACCGCGTACGTGCAGACGCGAGATGGCGCCCAGGGCGATGATGTCGGCCGCCGTGACGATCGTGGCCCTCGTGAAGCCTTGGTCCAGGATGAGGTCGACGGCGTCCTGTCCCCAGCCGATGTCGAACTCGCCGAGGAAGGTGGGTTGGTCCGGGAAATGCTGCCTGAAGTACTGGTAGCGCTCGTGGCCCGATGACGACTGCGCTTGTGCGCCAACGTAGATCACGGGCTGGTCAGACATCGAGACGTTCTCCCGGACGTGCTCGGCCATGAGGCGCATACCCACCTCGTTGTCGCAACCGACGAAGTGGATGCCGGCGTCGACGACCTGCCGGTCGAGCTGAATGGTGGCGGTGCCCTGTGCCGCTGCAAGCACCGCGTCGGTGCTGCCGATCTCGTCGCAGGGGATGATGACAACGGCGTCGACCTGCCGCCCCAGGAAGGAGTCGACCCCACGCCGTTCGACCTCCAGGTCCTCACCGGCGCTGAAGATGAGCACATCGGTCGCGGATCCCTCGAAGGCGGTCGACAGGTGCTGGGCGAGCGAGGAGAAGAACGGGTTGTCCAGATCCGGGACGAGCAGGCCCACCGTCGCTGTCCTGCCCTTGCGCAGGGCGCGGCCCACCAGGTTGACCTGGTAGCCGAGCTCCGAGGCGGCACCGAGGACCGCCTCCCGGAGCGAGGGCGCCACCGGGCGCGAGTCGCTCAGCACGCGCGACACGGTCGCGGTCGACACGCCGGCCCTGGCGGCGACATCAGCCATCGTGGTTGGTCGTGCCGGACCCAGTGCTGGCGTCTTCATTGGCCTCCGTCCGCGGGCGTTACGCAATCGCTATGTACAGCTAGCGGCCTCGGCAGGTACATTACCTCGCATCTCGGCAATCGATTACCGAGACTCGAAGAGGAGGCACCACCAATGACAAAGACGTCTCGACTCCACAGCCGAGCCGCACTCGGTGTCGCCGTGGCAGCGGCGCTCGCCGTGACCTCGGCGTGTAGCACCGGTAACGAGCCGCCTCCTTCTGGGGGTGGAGCAACGGGCGGGAGCGCCGAGTGCGTCATCGGCATGACGCAGATCAACCAGACAGCCGCGTTCTTCACCCAGATGAACGAGGGTGCTCAGCAGTCCGCCAAGGACGCCGGCTGCGAACTGACGATCGCCAATGCAAACAACGACTCGTCGAAGCAGAACAGCGACATCGAGAACTTCGTGACCCAGGGCGTGACCGGTCTGATCGTCGTCGCGATCGACGTCAACGGCGTGCTTCCGGCCGTCAAGGCCGCCCGAGACAAGGGGATCAAGGTCGTCGCGATCGACGCCAAGCTCGAGGACGGCTCGGTTGAGACCTTCGTCGGAGTGGACAACGAGAAGGCGGGGGCCGAGGCCGCGCAGTGGATGGTCGACAAGGGCCTGGCCAGTGGCAAGTCGTACGGCGTCGTGGACGCGAAGAACTCGTTCATCCAGAACCAGCGGGAGGACAGCTTCCGCAAGGCGATCGACGCCGCGGGCGCGAAGTACACCCAGAGCGTCAGCGGTGACAACGTCCAGGAGAAGGCCGCAACAGCGGCCCAGAACCTCGTGACTGCTCAACCCGGACTCGACTTCATCTACACGACTGGTGAGCCGGCCACCGTCGGTGCGGTCAGCGCCATCGGCGCCGACGCCAAGACCAAGATCATCGGCTGGGACCTCACCAAAGAGGTGATCTCAGGCATCGACAGCGGCTCGGTGACCGCGGTGGTCCAGCAGGACCCGAAGACCGAGGGTGTCGAGGCGGTCAAGGAGCTCAAGGCGATCCTCGGCGGCGCGACCGCGAAGGGCTTCATCGACGTGCCGATCACGATCGTCACCAAGGAGAACGTCGAGCCGTACCGCGCGATCTTCCCCTGATCCTCGCAGCCAGCTGCGGACCCGAAGGAGGACGACCCCCAGATGACGACGACCACACCGGCGGACGCCACGGCGACCCGCCAATCCCAGCCGCGGGTCGAGATGCGCGGCATCCGCAAGTCCTACGGTGCACTCGATGTGCTGAAGGGGGTCGACCTCACCATCGCCCCAGGCGAGGTCATCGGCCTCGTCGGGGACAACGGGGCGGGCAAGTCGACGTTGATGAAGATGCTCGCCGGTGCGGAGACACCGGACCGCGGCGAGATCTTCGTCGACGGCGAGCAGATGACCGGCACCGGGCCCCGAGCCGCCCGAGCACACGGCATCGAGATGGTCTACCAGGACCTGGCTCTGTGCGACCACCTCGATGTCACCGCGAACCTGTTCCTCGGACGCGAGGCCTTCCACCCGGTCACCCGCCGCCTCGACAGTGAGCGGATGCACGCCGAGGCGGCCGAGGAGCTGCGCAAGCTGCACATCCGGATTACCAACACCCGCCAAGAGGTCGGGAACATGTCCGGCGGACAGCGCCAGGCGATCGCGATCGCCCGGGCGGTCACCTTCGATCCCAAGGTCCTCGTGCTCGACGAGCCGACTGCGGCGCTGGCGGCGAAGGAGGTCGAGATGGTCCTGCAGCTGATCAAGGACGTCTCCACTCGTGGCGTCTCGGTCGTGCTGATCACGCACCGCCTGCAAGACCTGTTCGAGGTCGCCGACCGGTTCGTCGTCCTGTACGAGGGCGCGATCCACGGAGCTGGAACCGGCCAAGACGGATCTCGAGCGGACTCGTCACCGCGATGATGGGGAAGTGAGATCCCGTTGACCTCGATCACCAGGCCCACCAGGCTCAATCCGCGGCGCCCGTGCCGAGTTCATCGGACGGTACTTCGGCGTCCTCTCCATCTAGGTCGTCTTCGCGGTGCTCTTCATCTTCTTCAGCGTCCGGGCCGACGCGTTCCTGACCACCGAGAACCTGGTCAACATCGCGCGCCAGATCGCGCCGACCGTCGTCGTCGCCATGGGCATGACCTTCGTCATCACCACGGGTGCGATCGACCTGTCCGTCGGCTCCATCGTCGGGCTGACCGCCGCCTCCCTGGCACTGCTGGCCCAGTCCGGCAACGCCCTTGTCGCGCTGCTGCTCACGTTGCTGATCGGTGCAGCCATCGGAGCGATCAACGGTGCACTGACCGCTTACGGGCGACTCCAGTCCTTCATCGTCACCCTGGCCGCGTTGACCGCCGTCAGGGGCGTCGCGCTTCTCATCACGCAGGGTTACAGCACCCCGATCGATTCGAGCTTCCTGCTGCCTCTTGGCAACGGCAAGCTGCTGGGGCTGTACACCCCGACCTGGATGGCCATCGCGATCGTGGTGATCGCGTGGTACGTCTTCAGCCGCACCCGGTTCGGCCGGTACGTCGTCGCGGTCGGCTCGAACGCCGAGTCGCTGCGCCGCTCGGGCGTCGACATTCGGCGCATCCAGATGGCAGTGCTGGTGATCACCGGCGTGCTCGCCGCGGGCGCGGGCATCATCACCGCGACCAGGCTGGCAAGCGGCTCGTCGAATTCGGGCACCGCATTCGAGCTCGAGGTCATCACCGCCGTCGTGCTCGGCGGCACCAGCCTGATGGGCGGCCGTGGCTCGATCATCGGCTCGGCGATCGGTGCCCTCACGCTCGGCATCATCAGCAACGGCCTGGTGCTGCTGCGGGTCGACGTCTACTGGGTGCCCATCGTGCAGGGCATCATCCTGATCGTCGCGATCTTCCTCAACAGCAAGCTCTTCGCACGGCTGGTCAGGTCACGTCGAATGACCATGGTGATGACCGTCACGGGCCGCGTCGACTCGGCCGAGCTCGGGACAACCCTCACGCATGAGCACGTCATCAACGACGTCACCTCGTGGTGGCACCAGACTTCATCGACCGGCTGGGCGGCCGACGAGTTCGCTGCCCGACCAGTGACGATGGACATCGTCTGGGACCTGAAGCAGGACCCGTTCGGCAATCGCGACAACTGCCGGCTCGACGACGAAGAACTCGCCATCGAGGAAGTCGGACGATACGCGGAACTCGGCGGGTCGACCATCATCGACGCAACTGGACTCGGTGTCGGACGCGACCTGGTCCTGTTGCGCCGCGTCAGCGAACGCGAGCGGGGTCAAGATCATCGCCGGCACCGGCTACTACTTGGACGCGGCTCAACCCACGGACGTCAAGGGCCTGACCCCGGAGGAGATCGCGGAACACGATCGTGCGCGACGTCGTCGAGGGTGATGGCGGCATCCATCCCGGGATCATCGGGGAGATCGGGGTGGGCGCTGACTTCACGCCCGCCGAGCGAGCCAGCCTCGAAGGCGCGCTCATGGCCCAGCGCGACGCTCCAGCTGCCGGTCCAGGTACACCTGCCCGCCTGGTTCCGACGCGCGGACGAGGTGCTCGACCTGGCCGAGCGGCACGGAGTCGACCCGGCCAATATCGTCCTTTGCCACATGGGCCCCTCAGGCGATGACCTGACCTACCAGGAACAACTGCTGCGTCGCGGCGCGTGGGTTCAGTACGACATGATCGGGATGGAGGTCTTCTACGCCGACCAAGGCGTCCAGTGCCCCTCCGACGAGCAGAACGCCACGTGGCTCTGCCGTCTCGCGGAGCGGGGGCACCTCGAACGGCTGCTCATCTCGCAGGACATCTTCCTCAAGTCCGCTGCTGCGCCACTTTGGCGGCCCGGGCTACGGGCACATCCTGCAGTACTTCGTTCCCCGGCTGCAGCGCCTCGGCATGTCCCAAGCGGACACCGACCAGCTCCTGACCACCAACCCACGAACCCTCTTCGAGACCGCACAGAAGGAGAACTGACATGGCGCGCGTGCTGCTCGCTGGCGAGAGCTGGATATCCCAGTCAACCCACTACAAGGGCTTCGACAGCTTCTGCATCGACGACCTTCGAAACGGGCGCTGACGCTTTCATCGCCGCCGCGGCTAGCCAAGGCATCGAGATCGAACAGATCTACGCACACGATGTCCCCAACAGCTTCCCCCGCACCGTCGAGGCGCTCTCGGCCTACGACGTCGTCATCCTCTCCGACATCGGCTACAACTCCTTCGTCCTGCCCAACGAGGTCTGGCTCAGGGGCCGACGCATCGACAACCCGTTGGAGTCGTTGGTCTCGTGGACCCGAGCCGGCGGCGGGCTCATGATGGCCGGCGGCTACCTCAGCTTCCAGGGCTTTCAGGCTCGGGCCAACTTCGCTCGCAGCCCGATCGCCGAGGTGCTGCCCGTCGACCTGCTGACCAGTGACGACCGCGTGGAGAAGCCCGAAGGCGCCGACTGCAGCGTCGTTTCGGGTGAGCACGAGATCGCCCAAGCGTGGACCGGCGAGGCCCCCCAGCTGCTCGGCTACAACTACGTCACCGCCAAGGAGGACGCGCAGGTCGTTGCGACCGTCGGCGGACGACGTCCTCCTGGCGACCCGCGAGGTCGGCCAAGGCCGGTCCCTCGTGTGGACCTCCGATATCGGCCCTCACTGGTGCCCGGTCGAGTTCCTGGAGTGGGACGGATTCGCCACCCTCGTCGGTGGCATGCTGCGCTGGCTCGGCGCCGGCCGGAAGTCCTGATGGTCGCTCGCCCTCTCATCATCGACTGCGACCCCGGCCACGACGACGCTGTCGCACTACTGCTCGCGGTCGGCTCGCCCCAAGTCGACCTGCGAGCGGTGACGACCACCTTCGGCAATTGCTCGGTCGAGGACGCAACCCGCAACGCACTGCAGATCCTGACGCTCGCGCACGCCACGGACATCCCCGTCGCGCGCGGTGCCGCTGGGGGCATCGACGGCAAGGCCACGCTCGGAAACTACGTCCACGGGGCCAGCGGCCTGGACGGGCCCTCCCTGCCCGAGCCGGGGTTCGAGGTCGTGCCCGAGACCGCGACCGAGCTGCTGCGGCGCACGATCGAGACCAGCACCGAGCCGGTCAGCATCGCCGCGACCGGGCCCATCACCAACGTCGCCCAGCTCCTCCTCGACCATCCCACGGTGAAGGACGGTATCCACGAGATCGTCTTCATGGGCGGCTCGACCGAACGCGGCAACCACACACCCACGGCCGAGTTCAACACCTTCGCCGATCCCGAAGCTCTTGACCTGGTGCTGGGTAGCGGACTGCCTGTGCGCATGGTCGGCCTCAACCTCACTCACCAGGCATTGGCGACCCCGGTGGTGGTCGAGCGGATGGCCGCGATGGACCACGTGGTGGGCCGCACCTGCGCGGCCTGGATGGGCTTCTTCGGGGCCTCCTACAACCGCATCTGGGAGTTCGAGTCCCCACCGGTCCACGACCCCTGCACCATCGCGGGCCTGATCGACCCCGACCTGATCGCCTGGCGGGACGCTTTCGTCGCAGTGGAGCTGGACGGCAGGTGGACGCGCGGCACGACGGTTGTCGACCTGCACCAGCGATATCCCGACCAGCCGCCCAACGTCCAGGTGGCGATGAGCCTGGACGCTCCGCGGTACTGGGATCTTCTCCTTTCGGCGATCGATCGGGTGGGCCAGCAGTCATGAGCCGTGTGTGCGTCGTCGGCTCACTCAACATCGACGTGAGCTACCGGGTTGCGACGCTGCCAGTGCCCGGGGAGACGGTGCTGGCCCTCGACCGCGCGCGCGACTACGGCGGCAAGGGTGGCAACCAGGCCATCGCCGTGGCCGTGCTCGGCGGCGACGTTGGCTTCATCGGCGCGGTCGGCGCCGACGAAGCCGGACAGGACTATCTGACTCATCTTCGGCAGCACGGGGTCGACACCAGCGGGGTCACCCAGGCATCCGCAGTCGCCACCGGGACCGCGATGGTGTTCGTCGACGACGCGGGGGAGAACCTCATCGTCGTCGACCCCGGCGCGAACTCCTCAGTGCAGCCTGACGCCGTGTCGCACGCCATTCGGGCCTGCTCGCCCTCGGTGGTACTCGCCCAGCTCGAGATCCCCACGGACGCGCTGGAGGCGATCGTCGAAGCGATACCAGACACCGCCACTTTCATCCTCAACCCGGCCCCCATGCCACCCGACCCGAATGCCTTGGCCAAGGTGCTGCCCCGCGTGGACATCCTGGTACCGAACCGCAAGGAGCTCGGGCAGCTCGCCGGCCTGAACGAGCCGGACAGCATCACTGACGTGGCCGAATGCCTGACCGCCCTACGATTCGAGCGACCCGTCGTCGTCACCCTCGGAGCGGACGGGGCTGCCGTGTTCGAGCCCGGGGTCGAGGTTCGCCACATCCCCGCCGAGCGCGTCGACCCCGTTGACACCACCGGCGCGGGTGACGCATTCTGCGGCGCGCTGGCCACCGGACTGGCAGTTGGCCGGAGCCTGGACGAATCGGTCCGTGAGGCCGTGAAGGTGGCCGGCCGCAGCACCACACTCCGGGGGGCGCAGTTGACAGCTGAGTCCTCGGAGGGGTCCGTCGGAGAGGCGCACTGATGAACGTGCGGATCCAACAGGCCCGCGATGTGCAGGAGTGGATGATCGAGCACCGCCGAGAGCTCCACCGGCACCCCGAGGTGGGTCTCGAGTTGCCCCGAACCCACGACTACATCGCTTCCACGCTGCACGACCTCGGCCTGGTGAGCGAGTCCCGTCCGGCGGCGGGAGTCACGGTCCGCATTCCGGGATCCGCCCCAGACGATAGCGTCTCCGTGCTCCGAGCGGACATGGACGCCCTCCCGGTCACCGAGCGGACGGACCTGCCGTTCCGGTCCACAGCGGCGGGCGCCATGCACGCCTGTGGGCACGACCTGCACATGGCAATGCTCCTCGGGGCCGCCAAGGTCCTGGTCGACAACCCCCCGAGGCGCGACACCGTCCTGGTCTTCCAGCCCGGTGAGGAGTCCGACCGCGGCGCGCTCCGAAGCCTGGAGCATGCGAACCTCACGTTCCGCGGCCAAGCTACGGCCTTTGCTGTGCACGTCCACGCCCTCGCGTCGCCAGGTTCGATCCTGTGCCGACCAGGGGTGTTCATGGCCTACGGCGACTGGTTCACCGTCGAGCTGGGTGGCCCCGGAGGTCACGCGAGCCAGCCGCATCTTGTGGGGAACCCGGTCGAGGCCGCCTCGGAGATCACCATCCGCCTCCGACAGCTGGTCGGGGAACTCGCAACAGAAGAGCACGTCGTTGCCACGGTCACCGAGTCCCGAATCGGGAACACCGTCAACGTCATCCCAGCCTCAGGCCGCCTCAGGGGAACGCTCCGCACGCTGACAGCGGACACCCGAACCCAGCTCATCAGAGCGATGCATGACCTGGTGGGCGACGTTGTGGCATCACGCCGCCTGACCGGAGCTCTGACGATTCATGAGGGCTACCCCGCCGTGGTCAACGACGTCGACTTC
The DNA here is from genome assembly GCA_963754395.1 of uncultured Actinomycetota bacterium. Lineage (GTDB taxonomy): Bacteria > Actinomycetota > Actinomycetes > Actinomycetales > Dermatophilaceae > Intrasporangium. The sequence goes on from CAVWGJ010000001.1 coordinate 88,231, forward strand.
ATCACCAGACTCGAGGCCCGGCTAGGGCAGACCGAGCTGGCCGGCAACGTCGTCGCGATGCCGGAGCCCTCGATGGTGATCGAGGATTTCGCGTACTTCCTGCAGAGGTGGCCTGGCGCGATGGTCTATCTCGGTGCACAGGCAGAGGGGAACACGTCCTTCAACCATGCAGACGACGTCGTTTACGACGAGAGCGCCCTCGAAGTCGGAGCTGCCCTCCATCTGATGGCTGCGGACGGTATCTGACCAAGGACAAGGCAGTCGCTCAGGGACCAGGACTCGGAGGAACGTCCAGCGTCGCGCCATCTCGTGCGGGCGCAGCCGCCGAGCATTCGCGACCGGTCCGGGTACTGGACCGCCAGCGCCGTGGTGAGTTTGTGCTCGGCACGCTCGGCCTGGCTGGGGCGGTTGCCGCCGCGGTCCTGCTCATCCTCAGATCACCTGGACAGAGTGACGCAGAAGGAAGCCCCCAGTACCTGGGGCTTCCCGCCGCCTAGGCCAAGTTCGCCGCTGGCCGCGGTCCGTGGAAACGGCTCGAGCCTTGAGGCGTGAAGCCGGGGCTGTGCGTGGGCGGCAGGAACCCAAAGCCAGGTGTATGCCGCTGAGCCGGCTCAGCGGCATACGGCCCGGTTCGTCTGTGGCGTAGTCCAACCCAGCCACACGAGTGGTCAGGTGAGCAGCTCTGGCCGGGTCTCCGCGCGGCCCCGGCGCGACAGGTAGCCGTGCCAGAGCAAGCGGGCCGCGGTCGAGCGCAGGGGCCGCCAGCGCTCTCCGAGGGCCGTGAGTGATGCCGGGTCGGGCACCGCAGCGAGTCCGAGCGCCTCCGCCGCAGCGACCTGCAGCGCCCGGTCACCGATCGGCCAGAGGTCGGGTCTCCCGAGGCAGGCGAGGAGGTAGACGTCCGCGGTCCACGGCCCGATGCCGGGCAGGGCGATGAGAGCCCGGCGCACCTCGTCGTCGGGAAGCTCCGCCAGGCCGGCGAGGTCGAGCGTGCCGTCCAACACCGCGGCGGACAAGGCCCGCAGGTACCGGTCCTTCTGCCGCGAGACGCCGCTCGCGCGCAGTTCCTCGGACGTCGACGTGGCGATCGCCTCGGGTGACATGCCGCCGAGGCGCTCGGCGAGACGCGAGTAGGCGGCCGCCGCGGAGGCCAGGCTCACCTGCTGCTCGAGGATGAACAGGACGAGCGCTGGGAAGCCCGGCGGCCGGGTCCACAGCACTGGGCGACCATGCTGGTGCACGATGCGCGCGAGGTCCGCGTCGCGGGAGACGAGGTCCTGCACTGCTTCGCCGAAGCTGCTGTCGTCCATCGTCCGTGCAGTGTCGCACCGTGGTCGAACCGCTCCTACATTGGATCAGCGAGATCGCTCGTCCCACTCGGCACGTCCTCGGACAGGATCCGCATGAGCGCGCTGCGCGACGGGCCACATCTCGTCTGGGCGTGCGGCCGCTGTGCCGCGAAGGTCAGGACCAACGACTCTTACGCCGTCGCGGGGTGCGATCCACGCTGGAGGTGCAGGAGGGAGGTGAGGACGATGTCGGAGCTCCAAGAGAAGCACGTCGTGACGACTGAGCATCTTCCCCGGTTGTTCCGTAGCCGCACGATCGACTACGCGCTCATCATCGTCGGTGCCCTGGTTGCAGCGTTCGGTGCGTACATCTACTTCGTGCCGGCCAGCTGGATCCTGGCGGACCTCGGCGACGCTTGGTACCTCGGCAGCTGGATCGCGGGTGGAGTTCTGCTCACCGCAGGCTTCGGCTTGCTCGGTGCCAGTATTCGCGACCGGTCCGGGTACTGGACCGCCAGCGCCGTGGTGAGTTTTGTGCTCGGCACGCTCAGCCTGGCTGGCGCGGTTGCCGCCGCGGTTCTGCTCATCATCTGATCACCTGGACAGAGGTGAGGCAGACGGAAGCCCCCAGTAACTGGGGGCTTCTGCCCTGTCTGGGCCAAGTTCGCCGCAGGCCACGGCCGGCGAACCGGCTCGGGCCTTGCGGGATGAAGCCCGGCCCCAAAGTGGGCGGCAGGAGCCAAGGCCAGCCTGTATGCCGCTGAGCCGGCTCAGCGGCATACGGCTCAGTCCGTCTGTGGCGTAGTCCAACCCAGCCACACGAGTGGTCAGGTGAGCCGTTCAGGCCGGGTATCCGTGCGCTGGTCGCCCAACCCTCATCCGGTTCGGTCCGGGTGGAGGGCGCCCGCGAGGAACGGGCGCAGTACAGCCATGACCTCGGCCGGCATCTCGTCCTGTGGGTTGTGTCCGGCCTCGTCGACGATGGCCAGCTGCGCCCCCGGAATCCCCTCGACGAGCTCGCGCTGGCACTCCGGTGGGAAGAGGAAGTCCTCGCGCCCTGCAATCACCAGCGTCGGGGCGGTGATCTCGCCGAGACGGTCAACGACGGACCAGCCCGGCAGGAGGGACCGTCCCGCGAACAGGAAGGGGTCGGGGCGGATTCGGGAGCGCCAGCCGCCCTCGGCAAGCTCGCGTACCATGCCGCGGAAGCCGTGGTTCGGCATGTAGGCGCCGCTGATCCGCCAGAAGATCGGCAGGTACTCCCGCGCCTCGAATTCACCGGTGAACCAGCGCCGGACCAACTCGATCCTGGCCGGGCTGTAGCCGCGCTCGGCGAGAACCCCGAGGGCGTTCTCGCGGGACCAACGGGCATCAGCGCCGGTGTCGACGAGGACGAGCCGCGAGACTCGCTCCGGGTACCGCAGGGCGTACTCGAGGGCCACATGGCCGCCGAAGGAGTGGCCGAGGACGGCCCACCGGTCGAAGCCGAGGTGTTGGCGCAGTGCTTCGGCGTCGGCCGTGAGGTTGTCCCAGGTCATCGTGGACGCTGGAGGTCCGGTCGACCGCCCGTTGCACCGGTGGTCGTAGAGGACCACGGTGAACTGGTCGGCCAACCTGCGGAAGGCGCCCATGGTCCACAGGTCGGCGCTGGGTCCGCCGTGCATGAGCACGATCGGTTCGCCGTGCCCGACGACGTCGACGTAGAGGGACACGTCGCGAAGGTGGATGCGCCTCGGCCAGTCCCTCCTTCGGTTGTGGCTGGTTCGCATGATGATCGTTTCTCCTTCAAGTCATTCGTCTGGCAGAGTGCGGCGGCGCACGACGTGGACAGCGAAGCAGGCTGCACCCGCGGTGAGGACGCCCGCTGCCGCCACACGTCGCGGGTTGCGCACGTCGGGGCGCTTGTCGAACGCCATGAGGTCGAGCCACAGCCGCCGGGCTTGACCGCTGTCCCCGGTGCCGGTGAAGACGACCGGGAGGGTGCCCATGCCGAGCTCCGAGAGGTCGACTCGGAACACGTGCGGGTCGTCCGCGTCGTCGGGGTGGAGCGGCATCCCCCTGCGAAGGGCCGGGACGGGGGTGAGGGGTTTCAGGACGAGCCCGTGGTTGTCGACGACGACCTCGGCGCCGGCGCCCATGAAGGCCCGCGCGAAGAGGTTCGTCACCGGACCCGGGGCAGGTGCGTACCATCCGCACAGCTCGGCCCAGATGTCCGGTCGGGGCGGGATGTCGGCGCGCACCGCGTCCTCGGGCAGCCCGAGGAGCTGACGCAGCAGGGCCGTTCCGACGGGGACCGGGGCCCCTTGGCCGCTCAGCCCGCCGGTGTTGGCCAGGACGATGATCGCGATCCCCGCACCCGGGGCCATCGTCAGCTGGGCGAGGAAGCCCGACACCACGCCGTCCTTGCCGACGGTGCGCTGACCGTCCTCGGCGCCGAGGTTGAAGCCCAGACCCATGCCGGGCAGGCGTGGGTCTGGCTGGAACTGTGGCGAGAACAGCTGCGCGACGGTGTTCGGTTGCAGGATCCGGCCGCGCACACCCTCGCCGCCGTGGAGGAGGCAGTCGACGTAGCGAGCCACGTCGGCTGAGGTCGAGTAGAGGCCACCGCCGCCCGGAGTCGGGACCTCCCGGGCGGCCACGGGCACGAGCCCGCGGGCGCGTATGACGTAGCCGGTGGCCAGCGCGGGCCGCACCCGGTCGGACCTGACGAGGTCGGTGTGGTCCATCCCGAGCGGGTCGAGGACGTGCTCGAGCAGGTAGTCGCGCAGCGATTGGCCGGAGACGTCTTCCACCACCTGGCCGAGCGCGGCGAAGCCGTGGTTGCTGTAGACCCACTTGGTGCCGGGCTGGACCTCCTGCGGCAGCCCCCGGCGGTAGTACTCACCGAGCCGCACCAGGCGACGGGCCTCCACACCCGCGCCGAGGGCTGGGTGGAGCACGTCGGACAGCCGCCGCCAGTAGCCGACTCCGGCGGTGTGGGTGAGCAGGTGGCGCAGGGTTGCCGGCTGGAGGTCCGGGCGCGTCGGGCGCAGCCGGAACGTCCTGAGGTACCGGTTCGCCGGAGCGTCGAGGTCGATGCGGCCCTGCTCCCACAGCTGCATGACCGCCACGGCGGTGAAGGTCTTGGTGAGCGAACCGATCCGGAAGACGGTGTCCGGGGTGACCGGTGCCCGGGTTGTCACATCGGCGACGCCGTGCTCGTGGAACCAGGTCGGCTCGCCGTCACGGACCACGGCGACGGCCAGTCCTGCCGTCGGCCACCGGCCGAGCAGCCTCGTCACGGTGTGTTGCAGAGCGACCTCGGAAGCGCCCATGGACTCAGCGTGCGGACGCTGAGAGACGGCCCACTAGGGCCGTTCGGCCCTGTTCGCGGTCTCGGACGGTGTGGATGCTGGTCGATGAGGTGTCGGAGGTGACAGCCATGACGATCGAGAGACTGAGCCCCGATGACCGGCTCCTGCTGCTGTCCGACAAGGTCTGGCCACAGGACGTCGGCGCGATTCTCATCCTGGATGGTTCCGGCGTGCTCGACGCCGATGGCCGCTTCCCGATCGACTGGGCGAGGGAGGCCATGGCCCAGCGGATCGACGCGCTGCCGCGCCTGCGCCAGGTGCTCCGGGTGCCGCGCCGTGGACTGGGTGGGCCGTTCTGGGCCGACGCACCCGCCTTCGACCTGAGCCAGCACGTCCGGCTGGGACCGCCGGTCCCGTCCGGTGACGAGGCCGGGCTGCTCGATGCAGTCGAGGAGATCCGCAGCCGGCGCCTCGATCCGGCACGCCCCCTCTGGGAGATGTGGTTCCTCCCGGGTCTGGCCGGGGGCCGGGTGGGCATGTTCGTGCGGCTGCACCACGTCGTGGCCGACGGGGTCTCGGGGATCGCCAGTCTCGCGGCACTGCTGGCCGGCCCGGGCGCTACGGGTACTCGAGCAGAGACCAGGTGGACCCCTGCGGACGAGCCATCTCCACGGGAGCTCCGCCGTGACAGCCTGCGACGCCGCGTGGATGCGCTGCGCGGCGTCGTCACCGCGGGCCGCCACCCTCGTCGGGCCGTGCGGACCGTGGCGCAGTCGTGGCGGGCGACCCGCGAACTGGTCTCCGGCGAGCCGGGACCGGTAACGAGTCTCGGCGGGCTCGTCGGCCCGCACCGACGGCTGGCATTCGTCCGCGCCCCGCTCGACGACGTGGAGGCCGTGGCCCGGGCGAACCGGGCCACCGTCAACGACGTGCTCCTGGCGATGATCTGTGCTGGGGTGCGTGCCCTGCTGACCAGTCGCGGCGAGCAGGTCGAGCACCTGACGCTCCCGATCTTCGTCCCGGTCTCACTACGCCGCGGGGCGGGCGACGCCGGTCTGGGCAACCGGATCTCCCAGATGGCCGTCGAGCTCCCGGTCGGGATCGCCGACCCCGTCGAGCGCCTTCGCCGGATCACGGCGGGGACGTCGAGGGCGAAGGCGTTCGCGCACCCCTCGATGGGCGCGGTCTTCAGGAACAGGATCCTCAGCGGGGTCATGCTCCGGCTCATCATCCGCAAGCGCGTCAACCTGCTGAGCGCCGACATCGTCGGCCCCCGCCAGCCACTGTCGTTCGCCGGCGTCCCGGTCCTCGAGGTCTTCCCTCTGCTCAACCTCATGGGCAACATCACCCTCGGCGTGGGCGCGCTGTCCTATGCAGGCGGGTTCCAGGTGCTGGCCGAGGGGGACGCCGACCACTACCCGGACCTCGGCGTCTTCGCTGACGGCTGCCGAGCACGAGGTGCGCATCCTCGCAGCGGCGGTTCCAGTCAGAGACGGCGGGAGGAAACAGGACTCAGCCGTATGCCGCTGAGCCAGCTCAGCGGCATACCGCTCAGTTCGTCTGTGGCTCAGTCCAACGGCGCACACTGGTGGCATGGCGTTCAGCCCGGAACTACGTGCGGCGTTGGAGTGGATGCGGGAGGACTTCGAGGCCCTCGTCGGTCATGCCCCGCGTGAGGAGCTCGACAGACCGTCCGAGGGGACCAAGTGGTCCAACCGGGAGCTGCTCTTCCACATGTGGTTCGGCCAGCGCATCGCCCGCGTCATGGTCCCGGTGATGGGTGGCTTCTCGCGCTTGCCCGATGGTGTTGCTCGCGGCTACGCGCGAGTCCTCGCGGCGGCGACGGCGCCGTACGAGTGGGTCAACTACATCGGCAGCGTCGGGGGTGCCAAGCTCTTGGGGCTCCAGCGAGCCCGGCGCTGGATGGCGCGCGACACGAAGTGGTTGGTCGGCTGGGCGGACGGCGCGACCGAAGCGGAGTTGGCGCGAGGGATGAGTGTCCCGCCCAGCTGGGACCCCTACTTCTCCGCGTGGATGACGCGGGAGGACCTGCTCGAGTGGGCGCCCAAGCACTACCGCCATCACCGCGCGCAGCTGACGTTGAGCAACGTCAGGGCGGGACGCGATGGGGGTGTCGGCGGACTCAGCTGAGGGTTTGGACCGCGCGAAGGACGTCCTGGCCGCGGTCGGTCGCTCGGTAGTAGACCCACGTGCCGCGCCGTTCCGAATCGATCAGGCCGGCCTCACGCAGCTTGCGCAGGTGGTGCGAGACGGTGGGCTGGGAGACGCCGACGTCGGGCATGTCGCACACGCAGGTCTCGCCGGGCTTGACGACGATGTCGGTGAAGAGCCGGAGACGCACCGGGTCGGCAAGCGCCTTGAGGACGGCAGCGGTCCGCTCGGCGGCGGCCACCGACAGGGTGGGCGCGTTGGAGCCCGGCGGGCAGGTCGCGCTGATGTCCTCGACTGGGATTGCAATCACCACCCCTCTATATTGACAAACATCAAAGCAATCCGCCACTCTGGCTGTATCGACATCCATCGATTCAGAGGGAGTGGTCAAGGTGACCGCAAATGACGACATCCGAGAGATCGTGCGGCAGCGTTATGCCGAGTCCGCGAGACAGCTCACGACGACCGCTGTCGGCGGGTCGTGCTGCGGATCCGACGGGTCCTGCTGTGGGCCGAGCACTCTGGAAGGGAATGTGACTGCGGAGGGGACGGTCGTCTTCGGGTCGGGTCTGTATTCGCAGGCGGAGGCGGAGGGCGCGACCGCGGCCGTGGAGGCATCTCTCGGGTGTGGGGTGCCGACTGCGGTCGCCGACCTGCACGAGGGCGAGACGGTCCTCGACCTCGGCTCCGGGGCGGGGGGTGACGTCCTGATCTCGGCGCGTCGCGTGGGGCCATCGGGCCGCGCGATCGGTCTGGACATGACCGATGAGATGCTCGAGCTGGCCCGCAAGAACGCCGCCGACGCGGGCGTGGCCAATGTGGAGTTCTTGCACGGCTACCTCGAGGAAATTCCCTTGGGGGACGCGTCGGTGGACGTGGTCATCTCCAACTGCGTCATCAACCTCGCTGCCGACAAGGACGTCGTCCTGGCCGAGGCGGCGCGGGTCACGCGTCCCGGTGGCCGGTTCGCGGTCTCCGACGTGCTCGCCGACGTCGACATGGACGAGGCGACCCGGGCCGATCTGGCGGCGTACACCGGCTGCATCGCCGGCGCCCTGACCGAGCAGGAGTATCGGGACGCCCTCGCCGGGGCGGGGTGGATCGACGTGCAGGTGCGCCCGACTCACCGGGTCCACGAGCACGCGCAGTCAGCCATCATCCAAGCCGTGCGGGTATGACCCTGACCGAGCTGCAGGTCCGGCACGAGCCTCGTCTCGGGGGCAAGCTGTCCACGCTGGACCGGTTCCTGCCGGTGTGGATCATCGCCGCCATGGCGGCGGGGCTCATCCTCGGCAGGCTCGTGCCCGATCTGGACCGCGTGATGGGCTCCCTTGCGGTCCAAGGAATTTCGCTGCCGATCGCGTTGGGGCTGCTCGTCATGATGTACCCCGTGCTGGCCAAGGTCCGCTACGACCGGCTCGACACCGTCCTGACCGACCGGCGCATGCTCGTGGCGAGCCTCGTGCTGAACTGGCTCGTCGGCCCGGCGCTGATGTTCACTCTCGCCTGGCTGCTGCTGCCCGACCTGCCTGCCTACCGGACCGGCCTCATCATCGTGGGCCTGGCCCGGTGCATCGCCATGGTGATCATCTGGAACGACCTCGCCTGCGGCGACCGAGAGGCCGCGGCCGTTCTCGTCGCGCTCAACTCACTCTTCCAGGTTCTCGCCTTCGCCGCGCTCGGCTGGTTCTACCTCACGGTCCTGCCGGGATGGCTCGGTCTCGATCAGGCCGGGATCGACGTCTCCCCATGGCAGATCGGCGCCTCGGTCCTCGTCTTCCTCGGCGTCCCGCTGGCTGCCGGATACCTGTCGCGGCGGCTCGGCGAGAAGCGCTGGGGCCGAGCTGCCTACGAACGGTCGTTCCTGCCCGCGGTCGGACCGTGGGCGCTGTACGGGCTGCTGTTCACGGTCGTCATCCTCTTCGCCCTGCAGGGCGAACAGATCACCAGCCGCCCCCTCGACGTCGCCCGGATCGCCCTGCCGCTGCTGGCCTATTTCGCCCTCATGTGGGGTGGCGGGTACCTGCTCGGCATGGCGCTGCACCTGACCTACGAGCGGACCACCACGCTCGCCTTCACCGCCGCCGGGAACAACTTCGAGCTCGCCATCGCCGTCGCCATCGCCACCTTCGGGGTCACTTCTGGACAGGCCCTCGCGGGCGTCGTCGGTCCCCTCATCGAGGTCCCCGTCCTCGTCGGCCTCGTGTACGTCTCGCTCGCGCTGCGAAATCGCTATCCCCACCAGTCGGTTCGTCCGATGGAGAACCCATGACGAGCGCCGCCCATCCCTCGGTCCTGTTTGTCTGCGTCCACAACGCCGGCCGGTCCCAGATGGCCGCCGCCTTCGCCCACCATCTCTCCGGAGGCCGCGTCGAGGTGCGCTCGGCCGGGTCGGCACCCGCCGACGCGGTCAACCCCGCGGTCCGGCAGGCGATGCTCGAGGACGGCATTGACATCGCTGCCGAGACGCCGAAGCTGCTCACCCCAGAGGCGGTCCAGGCGTCCGACGTCGTGATCACCATGGGCTGCGGCGACGCCTGCCCGTTCTACCCGGGCAAGCGCTACCTGGACTGGGAGCTTGACGATCCCGCCGGGCAGGGCGTCGATGCCGTGCGCCCCATCCGCGATGAGATCCGACGGCGCGTCACCACCCTGCTCGGCGAGCTGGGAGTCCACCCGCCTCTGGCACCGGGGGCTCCTGAGGTCGAGGGACGGCCCATACGGGTCGGAGGAGGAGTTGTGAAGGGGACTTTCCCGGCTACCGCAGGGCTGGTCGCAGCGACCGCGGTGTGGGGCTCCACCTTCATCGTCACCAAGGACTCCCTCGACGAGCTCGACCCCGCCTCCTTCCTCACCTGGCGCTTCGGCATCGGCGCCGTCGCGCTCCTGTTGGTCCGCCCACGGGCCGTGACGCGCCTGACCCGGTCTGACCGGAGGCGTTCCGCAGCCCTCGGCGTCGCGCTCGCGGCAGGGTTCCTCCTCCAGACCACCGGGCTGCAGCACACCCTCGCCGGGGTCTCCGGGTTCCTCACCGGCGCGGCCGTCATCCTCACCCCCGTCGTCGCCGCCGTCTTCTTCAAGGAGCACGTCGGGGCTGCCGGCTGGGCCGCCGTCGCTCTCTGCTCGGTCGGCATCGCAGTCCTCGCCGGCGGCGTGAGCGCCCCGTCCTCGCTCGGGGCAGCCCTCACCTTGGCTGGCGCGGCCTGCTTCGCCGTCCACATCACCGGGCTGAGCCAGTGGGCCACCCGGGAGAACGCCTACGGCATGACAGCCTTGAGCGTCACGGTCGCAGCGGTGCTCTGCGGCGTCGTCGCAGCGGCTGGCGGTGACGGCATCACCGTCCCCGCAACCGCCGCCGCCTGGCAGGCCGTGTTCTACCTCGGCATCGTGGCCACCTGCATCGGCTTCGCTGTCCAAGCCTGGGCCCAGTCCGCCCTCACCGCGACGACGGCGGCCGTCGTCATGACTCTGGAGCCTGTCTTCGCCGCCGTCTTTGCTATTGCCCTTGGCGAGTCGGGCCTCGGCTGGCTCGGCTGGGCCGGTGGCCTCCTCATCGTCGCCGGCATGGCCCTCGCCGAACTCGGTCCTCGGCAGTGCTGCGACGCCATGGCACCCCGCGTGGAATGCTGCTGATACTGGAGCGGCGTCACTGCCCCCCACGGGTCTCAAGAGCGTCCCGGCCGGCCAACGAGCCACCAAGCGACGCAGCCAACGGCAGCCAAACGTGATGATCGCGAGCCAGGTGCCCGGGGAAAGGTGCGCACCTGACGCTCTGGCGTCCGGGAGAAGTCGATGAGTGAGTAGGCCCAGAAGCCATGATCGGGATCAGCACCATCATGGGCGTCAAGGTCGCAGCGTCCGCCGTGACAAGATCCTCCCAGCGGTCCCTGTGAGCGGCGACGGACTGCTGTCCTTCCGCAGGGGTCGGTTTGGCGGGGTGAGCCACCGAACCCAAAGCGGCGGAGGCCTGCGTGCCTGAGTGGAGAGGGCGGGAGGGGCCCAGACTCAGCTGTATGCCGCTGAGCCAGCTCAGCGGCATACAGCTCAGTTCGTCTGTGGCTCAGTCCAACCCAGCGCTCCGTCGCCGGGTCGTGGGGTGGGCTGGACTCCCCGAGGACGAACTGCGGCGCCAGACGGACTGTGCGCGGCGGCCCTGGCGATGGAGTCGTCGAGATGATCTCCAAGACGCCGTCCCATCGCCTGGACCGGCTGACGGATCGTGGTCAGGGTTGGGTGGGCGAGGCGTGCGACGCCAAGTTAACCGATCAGGTCTCGTGGAGCGCGCTGGCAGCATCGGTGCGAGCAAGGACGAGTTCTGCTCCCGTCAGTTCAGCGTGTCGGCTCGCGAGTGGGAGTCGGAGATCAGAGCTGCTCAGCCGTCCCCCGGCTGAGGACGTCTTTATCAGTCCGTTGAAGCTGGGCGCGATCACCGCCATGCATGAGTGACTTCATCGGGGGCACCTGCGCCAGTGCGAAGCCAAAGGTCATGGCGAGCACGATCAGGAGGATCAGGCGCCACTGATCAGCGGTGTCCCACAGATAGGTGAGGGCAATGAGGATGCCTAGAGCTGCAGAGATCATGCCGCGGAGACCGACGGCCCAGTCTCCCTCGCGCCGTGCTTGCGACAAGAGCAGGGCCTCCCTCCTTCACGCTCACACGACAAACCGTGCAGAGCGCAGCATATGCCTGGCGCTGATGGGGAACGCGAACGTCCGCACATGGCTCCCTTCTGTGTCAAGGGGCCGCGGGGGGCGGGGTCGTAGCCTCGCGGAGCAGCACTGCATCGCCGACCCGACCCCGGCACGTCGGGAGCTGCACAACCGGCAGCGCCGGAACTGGCTGCGACCACAGATGCCCTCCCCCACGGTGATCCGCGACGAGACGAGACGACACCTATGTGGTGTCAGCCACGGGAGAAGGCTTGTGGGTTGACCTCGACCCGCCCCGGGGAATGGAAGGACCTCAGCCCCGAAATAACCCATCCAGTGCTGAGCAAAGAAGTTCGCCGATGTGACGCGCTTCGTTGGAGAGCTGTTCCCGTTCCAGTGCGAGGGAGTGGAGTTCCTCACCAGCGGCGCTCAAGGGCGAGGTGATCTGTGAGGTTCTGCCCGAGCTGCCCGAGCTGCCCGAGCACTGCCAGCACGCCAGCGAGCACGGCGGCGTGCACGCCTACCTGCGGCTCGTGAACGGGGCGGCGCCACCAGGCAAGGGCGGTCGGCTGGTCGCGGCCACCGTGGAGGACGGGCCAAATCTGGTGCTGCTGGCCGGGTACCACGCCGAGAGGCAGTTCGCCGCGGTTCTCGACCTTCGACGGCCATACCGACCGGTCAGGCCAGCCGCGCCAGGAGGTGGTCGCCGACCCGCAGCGCGTTGGCCATGGCGGTGAGCGCGGGGTTCACCGCTCCGATGCTGGGGAAGAAGCTGGTGTCGACGACGTAGAGGTTGTCGACCTCGTGCGCCTTGCAGTCCGTGTCCAGGACCGAGGTTGCTGGGTCCGTTCCGAAGCGCACGGTGCCGGACTGGTGGGCGCAGCCCGCGACGGGGATGTCGTTCTTCATGTAGACGTCGCGCGGGATGAGGTGATGGGGGTGCATGCCGAGGTGGCGGAGATGCTTCTTGACCCGGTGGTAAAGCTGCTCCAGCGGCTCGCGGTTGTTCGGGGTGTAGGTCAGGACGATGTTGCCGTCCTGGGCCAGGGTGATGCGGTTGTCCGGGGCCGGCAGGTCCTCGACGGACAGCCAGAAGTCGACGGCGCGCTCGGCGACCTGGTCGAGAGCCATGGTGGGCGCCAGCTTGGTCTCGAGCGGCTTCTCGCCGCGGTACATCGGGGCGGAGGACTTGCCGACCATCTGGACGTTGCCGAGCGGGAACTCGAAGTCCTCGTCGCCGAAGTAGTAGTCGTTGAGGCCCAGCGTCTTCTGGAACCTGGTGTCGTTCGTGTCGGTCGAGACGGCCAGGAAGGCGCGGCTGTTGTGGAACATGTAGTTGCGTCCCACCTGGTCCGACCCGTTGGCCAGGCCGTGGGGGTGCCGGTCGTTCGCACTGGCCAGGAGCAGCTTCGCGGAGTTGGCCGCACCGCCGGAGACGACGACGACCGAGGCGCTGAACCGCTGCTCCTCGCCGTCGACGTCGGCGACGACGGAGGTGACACTGCGCCCCGACGCGTCGGTCTCGAGCCGCCGCACCGTCGCGTTGCGCACGAGGGCGACGGACGGATACGACAACGAGGGGCGGACGGCAATCACGTCGGCGTCGGCCTTGGCATGCACGAGGCAGGGAAAGCCGTCGCAGGTCGCGCACCGGATGCACATGCTCGCGAAGGCGTTGGCCTCGTCCAGCATGATCCCGTTGGGCGAGTGGAAGGGGTGCAGGCCGACCCGCGTCATGTCGTCGAACAACCGCTGGATGCGAGGCTCGTGCGAGACCGGCGGGAAGGGGTATGGCGCCGAGGCCGGTGGGTCGGTGGGGTCCTCGCCGCGGATGCCGTGGACCTGGTAGAGCTCCTCGGCCTGGGTGTAGTAGGGCTCGAACACGTCGTACCCGACCGGCCAGGCGGGCGAGATCCCGCCGTGGTGCTTCAGCTCACCGAAGTCGCGTTCCCTCAGCCGGTAGAGCGCCGCGCCGTAGAACTTCGTGGCGCCGCCGACGAAGTAGTGGATCTGGGGCTGGAAGGGCATCGCGTTCTCGTCGTACCAGGTGTCCGCGGAGACGTAGCGGTTGTCGACGAAGACCGCCTTCGCGTCCCAGTTCTCGATCTCTCGGGGAAGCCAGTCGCCGCGTTCGAGGACGAGGAGTCGCTTGCCGGAGGGTGCGAGCCGGTGGGCCAGCGTGCCGCCGCCGGCTCCCGATCCCACGATGATGACGTCGTACTCGTCGGGCATAGGTGACTCCTCAGGCGGTCGTGTCGGTGGTGCCCGGGGCGTCGGGCGGGTCCAGGTCGATGTGGGGGCGGTCCTCGCCGTGGTCGGCCCAGGCCAGGCGCTGCGGGTTCGTGGACGCCTCGACGGTCGCCGCATGGTCGCGGTCGAAGTAGTCCCAGGCCCAGCTGAGGAAGGCGTCGGTCTTGCTGTGGACGCCGCTGAGCAGCATGGCGTGCACGCCGAGCCACGCGGCGAAGGCGAGCGGGCCCTCCACCTGGTGGCGGTGCTTGCCCACCTCGGCCACGGCCGCGTTGCGCCCGATCATGGCCATGATCCCCTTGTCCTGGTAGACGAAGGGCCTCGTAGTCTTGCCGTCCCGCTCGCGGAGGATGTTCTTCGCCGCCCATTTGCCCGCCTGCTGCGCCACCGACCCCAGCTGGGGAAGCGCGGGATGCTCGGTGTCGGACGACGGGATGTTGGCGACATCTCCGATCGCGTAGGCACCGGGGAAGCCGGGCACGGTCAGGTCTGGCAGGACGTCGAGGCGACCCCCGCGACCCGGGGCCGGTCCGGCCCCCTGGGCTATCGAGGCGCCGGACTCGCCACCGCCCCAGACCACGGTTCGCGCCGAGATGGTGCTGCCGTCGTCGAACTCGACCCGGTCGGGGTGGACGGCGGTGACGCCAACGCCCAGCCTGACGTCGGCACCCGCCCTGGTCAGCTTCTTCAGGGCGTACCCGTGGGCCTTCTCGGAGAACTGGCCGAGCAGGGCTGGGCCGCGGTCCACCAGCCTGATCTGGCTGGGCGCCTCCAGCCGGCCACTCTGGTGGAGGGCGTCCATGAGTTCGGCCAACGCGCCGGTGGTCTCGACGCCGGTGGGGCCGCCACCCACGACGACCACATCGAGGTCGCCCGGGTCCCGAGAGGTGGGCGCATCGATCGCGTTCTGCAGCAACCGCTGCAGGTGCAGTCGCAGGCGTTCGGCGTCGACCACCGAGTACAGAGGAAACGCGTGCTCGGCCGCGCCGGGGACACCGAAGAAGTTCGGCTGTGCACCCGCGGCCAGTACGAGATGGGACCCCGTTAAGGTCCTACCATCAGCCAGGGTCAGCGTGCGCGCCGAGAGGTCGGCGGCGGTCACTGCCGCCTTCACCACGCGGACGGTCGTGTAGTCCTTGAAGATCGTGCGGTGCGGGCGGGCGATGTCCTCCGCCGGCAGCTGCGAGCTGGCCACCTGGTAGAGCAGCGGCTGGAACTGGTGGTAGTCGTTGCGATCCACGAGGGTCACCTCGACCCCCTGGTCGCCGAGCTCCAGCGCACAGGCAACGCCGGCCAGCCCGCCGCCGAGAACGAGGACCGAGCGGAGCGGAACCGACGCGTTGACGGTCATGATGGTTCCCTTTCAGGTGCTCGGTGCTGTCTGGGCGCGCTGCGTTGCCGGCCGCTCAGACCGACATCTCCTCGCGGCGGTCGGCCAGGATGATGCGCGCCGCGGCCTCGATCAGGGCCAGGTGCGAGAAGGCCTGGGGGAAGTTGCCCAAGTGACGAGATCTCTCGACCTCGTACTCCTCGGCATACAGGCCGAAGGGGGAGGCGATCCGCAGCAGTCGTTCCATGAGGCCTGTCGCCTTCTTCATCTCCCCGACAATCGCCAATGCAGAGACCAGCCAGTAGGAGCAGATCAGGAAGGTGCCCTCCTTGCCGGACAGGCCGTCGTCGGTCTCTCCGGTGACATAGCGCAGCACGAAGCCGTGCTCGGTGAGCTCGGTGGCGATTGCGTCGACGGTGTTGCGCATCCGCTCATCTGTGGCCGGCAGGAAGCCGAAGATCGCCGCGAGCAGGGTGGAGGCATCCAACGCGTCCGTGTCGTAGTGCTGACGGAGCACGCCGCGGTCGCTCACCCCGTGCTCCAGGATATCGGCGCGGATCTCCTCCGCGGCGACCGTCCAGGCCTTCTCGAGCTCGGGGTCGTCGCGGATCGCGGCCAGCTTGGCCGCCCGGTCCAGGGCGACCCAGCCCATCAGCTTCGAGGACACATAGTGCTGCGGTGCTCCGCGAGCCTCCCAGATCCCCTGGTCGGGCTCCCGCCACGTCGCCAGAGCACGTTCGGCCTGGGACTGCACCAACGGCCAGAGCCGTCGCGGCAGGTGCTTGCCGCGACGGGTGTGCAGCAGGAGTGAGTCCAGGACCGCGCCGTACACGTCGTTCTGGCGTTGGTCGAAGGCTCCGTTCCCGATCCGGACGGGGCGGGCACCCTCATAGCCGGACAGCTCGTCGCGGGTCGACTCGGTCAGGTCGCGCCGGCCGTCGATCCCGTACATGATCTGCAGGCCGCCGTCGGGGTTGGGCTCGAGGTCGGCGACGAACTGCATGAACTCATCGGCCTCCCAGTCCAGGTTGAGGAAGTGGAGGGCCTGGAGCGTGAAGGTCGTGTCGCGCATCCACGTGTAGCGGTAGTCCCAGTTGCGCTCACCACCAGGGGTCTCCGGTAGCGACGTGGTGAGAGCCGCGACGGTCGCGCCCGTCGGCATGTAGGTCAGCCCCTTGATCGTGAGCGCAGACCGCTCCACGGGGTGCCGCAGTGGATGGTCGGGGACTCGCGCCCGGGCGAGCCAGCCGCGCCAGTACTGGACGGTGTTCTCGATCCGTGCCGCGGCGTCGTCCACGTCACCGGGCGCGTCCCGGCCATCGGCCCAGGACAGGGCGGCAAAGATGCGCTCTCCCTTGGCCAGCCGGTGCCGGGCTCGGGCGGCACTGCCCTCGATCCCGAGGGACAGGTCGGTGCTCAGTCGGAACGCCTGCCCGGCGCCCGAGGCGTCCGCGGTGTGCCCCTCCTCGTCGACGATCGACCAGCTCGCGGGTGTGCGGCCGTAGTCGAACGCCGGCTCGCAGACCAGCTCGACCTCGACCCAGCCGTCGAGGCACTCCACCGACCGGACGAGGACGTGCTCCGCATCGGCGTCAGCCGGGGGTCTGGTATGCGGTGTGACCACGTCCGCACCGCGCCGCAGCCCCATCGTCAGGGCGTCGTGCACGACCAGCCACCCGCCCGGGGTGTGCCAGGTCGTGGTCATCACGTTGGTGCCGGGCACATAGGACCGCTGGGTCGGCACGTTGATGCCGTACGGGCTCAGCCGGAAGGAGCCCGCTCCCCGGTCCAGGAGGTTCCCGAACGCGCTGGGCGAGTCAAACGCGGGGATGCACAGCCAGTCGACCGAGCCGTCCGGAGCCACCAACGCTCCGGTGTGACAGTTCGAGAGGAAGGCGTAGTCGGCAATCGGCGGGAACGGTGATGACGAGAGGCTCACGGTCCCGGCCTCCTTCAGGTTGGAGGGCACAAAGTGATGTTTCGGAGAGAGGACTGCGACGGATCAGATGGAGGGCTTCACGATCCAGGGCTCGTGCCAGCCGCCGCTCCCAGCGGTCAGCTCATTCGCGGCCGGCGGCCCCCACGACCCGGGGGGGTAGGAGTGCGCGGGAGGCGCGGCGTCCAGCAACGGTTGCATGATCCGCCAGGCCTCCTCGACCCCGTCCTGGCGGGTGAACCGCATGCTCTGCCCGACCATGGCGGCGTGGAGGAGCACCTCGTACGGGGTTGCCCCTTCGCCGCCCTCCTCCGCGAACTCCATGTCGAGGTGAACGCTTTCGGGGACACGAGAACCGGCGCGGCGGGCCTGCACCTTGAGTCTGATGCCAGTCGATGGATCGAGCTTGATGACCAGCTGGCCGGACTCCAGCCGCTGGTCACCCAGCAACCCGAAGCCCAGCCGGGGTGCCTCCTTGAAGACGAGCCGGAGCTCCGTCTGGGTGACCGGGAGTCGCTTGCCGGTCCGGATGAAGAACGGGACCCCCGACCAGCGCCAGTTGTCGATGTCGAGCCGCAGCGCGGCATACGTCTCGGTGGTGGAGCCGGCGGCGACGCCGGGGATCCCGAGGTAGCCGTCGTACTGGCCGCGGACGTAGTGGGCGGGATCCGCCGTGGTGACCGCGCGGAACAACGCGACCTGGGCGTCCTTGATGGTTTGCGTGTCATGTCCGGCCGGTGGCTCCATGGCGGCAGCGGACACGACCTGCATGAGGTGGTTCACAACGACGTCGCGCAACGCACCGACGGGGTCGTAGAAGTGGCCACGGTCCTCGACCCCGAAGTCCTCCGCCATCGTGATCTGCACGCACTCGACGAAGTTGCGGTTCCACACGGGCTCGAAGATCGAGTTGGCGAACCGCAGGTAGAGGATCTCGTCAAGCCCCATCTTTCCCAGGTAGTGGTCGATCCGGTACAGCTGGGACTCGTCGACGTACTGGTGCAGCACCTCCGCCAGGGCGTGGGCGGAGGCCCGGTCCTTGCCGAACGGCTTCTCCACCACGACGCGCCCCGTGCTCGTCAGATCCGCCTCGGCCAGTCCCTTGACCACCCGGCCGAAGAGGAAGGGTGGGATCTCGAGGTAGAACACCGGGCTGTCGGCGCCCTTGATCGCCTCGGCCACCCGCTGGTACGTCGCCGGATCCCCGAAGTCGCCCTGCACGTACGACAGTCGCTCCGTGAAGCGGTCGAAGACACCCGGGTCGATGCTCTCCCCAGTGCCCTCGATCGACTCGCGGGCCCGCTCGACCAGATCGTCCACCGTCCAGTCGTTGACGGCGACACCGACAATCGGGCAGTTCAACATGCCGCGTCGCTCGAGCCGGTACAGCGATCTGAACGTCATCACCTTCGCCAGGTCGCCGGTGATCCCGAAGATCACGAACACGTCAGCGGCCGGCGTCGTGCCGTCGGAGCCTGCACGGGCAGTTGCCGGAGGTGTTGTGGTCACGACGCACTCCCAGTTCTCCCGACAAGTCCTCCCGTACATCAAACCCCTCGCCGGGGCTGACGGCTACACCCTGGCTGGCCGGGCTCTGCCCTCCTCGGCCATCTCGGTACCCGCAAACCCCCTCTGCATCCCCACCGGGGGCAGCGAGCGCCTCGCCTTGTCCGGGTGAGGTGACAGGGCGGCGTCGGGTGACAAGGTGGTTAGTCTGGTTCAACCACCTACGAGCCAGGAGGCGATCCGATGCACGGCGCTCAGTTGAGCGTCCGGGCGGTGGGAGGGGCACCCGGATGAGCGAGCCGGAGGGCTCGCGGGCGGCCCCAGGGCCTGAGACCGGAACCGAGCCTTCGGTGGTCCCGGCCCGAGCCGGATCCACCTTGGTGGCGCTCATCTCGGTGGCAGCCGTCGCCAACCTGAACCTCTCGGTCGCGAACGTCGCACTCCCCTCGATCGGGCGGGCCTTCGACGCGACGCAGACCTCACTCAATCTCATCGCGGTGGGCTACTCGCTGGGGCTGGCCGCCTCCGTGCTGTATCTCGGCGCTCTCGGGGATCGCTACGGGCGCAAGCTGATGCTGGTCCTCGGCATGCTGCTGTCGATCCCGGCGTGCATCTTCGCGGCCTATGCCCCGAATGAGTACCTGCTGGTCGTGGCGCGCATTCTCGGGGGGCTGTCGGCCGGGATGGCCTACCCGACGACCCTCGCACTGATCGCGGCGCTGTGGAGCGGACCACCGCGCACAAAGTCCATCGCCCTGTGGTCGGCACTGGGAGGCGGGATCTCGGCGCTGGGTCCGCTGGTGGCGGGCCTGCTGCTCGAGCACTTCTGGTGGGGCTCGGTCTTCCTGGTGACCCTGCCGCTGGCCGTGGTCGCGCTGGTCCTGGCATGGGTCTTCGTGCCCGCCCACGTCAACGAGTCGACCAAGCCGGTCGACAACCTCGGCGGCATCCTGTCCGTCGTGCTCGTGGGCGGGATGGTGCTCGCCATCAACTTCGCCCCCGTTCCCGGCGAGACGAGCCTGGTGCTCATCCTGGCCGTCATCGCCGTCGCAGCGGGCGTGGGCTTCTTCCTGCGGCAGCGCCGCGCTCGCAACCCGCTGTACGACCTGGCGATCGCCGGGCGGCGCATCTTCTGGGTCGCAGCGACGGCGGGGATCATCGTGTTCGGCTCGCTCATGGGTTCCGCGTTCGTCAGCCAGCAGTACCTCCAGAACGTCCTGGGGTACTCGACGCTCGACGCGGGGACCGCGTTCCTGCCGGCCGTGTTCTGCATGGTGCTGGTCGCGCCGCGGTCGGCAGTGCTGATCGAGCGCTACGGGTCGCGCCAGACCCTGCTGCTCGGCTACGTCTCGTTGCTCCTGGCCTTCCTGTGGATGCTCCTGGTCTGGCAGGAGGACTCCGTGTACTGGCAGATAGCGGCGGCCTACGCCTTCATCGGCATCGGTGTCGGCCTTGCCGGAACTCCCGCGTCCCACTCGCTGACCGGCTCCGTCCCGGTCCGGCGCGCCGGCATGGCCTCGGGCACCGCGGACCTGCAGCGCGACCTCGGTGGGGCCATCATGCAATCGGTTTTTGGCGCCCTGCTGACCGCCGGCTATGCCGCGGCAATCACCTCCTCCATCGCCACCGCCCCGCAGCAGATCACCGACAGCGTCCAGGCAGAGCTCACCAAGTCGTTCTCCAGCGCCGCCGACGTGGCGCAGGGCTACCCGCAGTACTCGGAGCAGATCATCGCGGCCGCGCGGGCGGCGTTCCTGGACGGAGACGACTGGGCCTATACGGCCGGGCTGCTCGCCGTGCTCGCGGGCGCGGTGCTGGTGTGGTTCGCCTTCCCGAGGCACGACAGCGAGCTGCAGCTGCTGGCGAAGTACCAGCGCGAGGACATTTCCTCAGAAGCGGAGGCAGCGCCATGATACCGGCCCTGGACCAGCTTGTTCCCGTGCTGGCCGACGTGAACCCGGTCCTCTGGGCGCGGGCGCAGATGGCCTTCACGCTCGCCTTCCACATCATCCTGGTGCCGTTGGGGGTGTCCTGGGCGGCGATGTCCCTCATCGCCAACTACCGGGGGATCAGGCACGATGATGCCGATGCCCTTCGACTGGCCCAGCGCTGGTCGAAGTACATGGCCGTGACGTTCGCCGTGGGGGCGGTGACCGGGACGGTCCTGTCCTTCGAGTTCGGCCTCCTGTGGCCGAAGTTCATGGGCCAGTGGGGCGAGGCCTTCGGTGTCCCTTTCGCGTTCGAGGGGCTGTTCTTCTTCACCGAGGCCATCTTCGTCTCGATCTACATCTTCGGCTGGCGGCGCCTGCGACCGTGGACGCACTTCTGGACCGGCGTGCCGATCGTCCTCGCCGGGGTGTGCGGCAGCGTCTCGGTGGTGGCGGCCAACGCCTGGATGAACTCGCCCCAGGGGGTCACGCTCGACTCCTCGGGAACCATCATCGCGGTCGACCCGCTCCGAGTGATCTTCAACGACGCCATGCCGCTCATGGCGGCGCACATGGTGGTCGCGGCCTACGTGGTCGGAGGCTTCCTTGTGTCCTCGGTGTATGCCGCCGCGATGCTACGCGGGCGCACCGACCATTACCACCGGCTGGGTTTCATCATCGGCTTCACGGTCGCGGCGATCGCCATGCCCATCCAGATGGGGGTCGGCGACGGGCTGGCCCGGTGGGTCTACAACAACCAGCCCGTCAAGTTCGCGGCCATCGAGCTGGTGCCGGCGACCACCAGCGACGTGCCGGAGACCCTGCTCGGACGCCTCTCGTCCTCCGGGCAGGTCGAAGGTGGGCTCGGGATCCCCGGACTGGCGTCCTGGCTGTCTGACCCGAGCACCGGGAGCACCACGGTGGTCCAGGGCCTCGACAGCGTCCCCGCCGACCAGCGCCCGACTTACCGGGAGGTCAACGTCGTGCACCTGGCCTGGGACGTGATGGTCGGACTCGGGACGCTGCTGTTCCTGTTCACGCTGTGGTTCTGGGCGTCGGTGCTGTTCCGGCGACGAATGCCGCGGAGCAGGTGGTTCCTGGGCGGTGCCTCGGTGTGCGGCGTCCTGGCCGTGGTCGCCCTGGAGGCCGGGTGGACGCTGAGCGAGGTCGGCCGCCAACCGTGGATCGTCTACAACGTCATGAGGGTGGAGGACGCCGCCACCACCAACTCGGGGGTGTGGGTCACCTTCATCGGCGTCGCGGTGCTCTACGTGTTGCTGGGCGTCAGCCTCGTCCTCGTCCTGCTCGCGATGAGCCGCCGGTTCCGGGCCCAGGAGGCCCGGGAGGCACAAGAGGGGTTCGACGACACGGACTCGCCCTACGGGCCGCGCCAGCCGGCTCCCACGTCACGTGTCCCTTCGCCATGAGCACCGCCGCCGCCAGCGTCCTGATCGGCGTGGTCACCTTCTACGCGGTCTTCGGGGGAGCGGACTTCGGAGCGGGCCTCTGGGACCTGACCGCCGGAGGGACGGCGCGTGGCGAGCGCCCGCGTGAGGTCATCGATCACTCGATCGGCCCGGTGTGGGAAGCGAACCACGTGTGGCTCATCTTCACGTTCGTGGTCCTGTGGACCTGCTTCCCCGAGGCGTACGCGTCGATCACGCTGACGTTCTTTGTGCCCCTCACCATCGCCGCCTTCGGCATCGTGCTCCGCGGAGCCGGGTTCGCCTTTCGCAAGGCAGTGGTCCGCACGCGCTTCCGGCGCGCCTTCGGTGCCCTCTTCGCCATCTCGTCGGTCCTCGTGCCCTACTGCTTCGGTGCCGTGGCCGGTGGGATCGCGAGCGGCCGCGTGCCGGCGGGTGGCCGGGCCGGCGACCCCTGGGACAGCTGGGTCAACCCCACCTCGATCACGGCGGGTGTCCTGGCCGTCGGCGTGGCGGGATACCTGGCTTCGGTCCTCCTGGTGTGGGACGCCGGCAGGCTGGCGGACGAGAGCATGGTGTCCTACTTCCGTCTCCGCGCCCTCGCCGCGGGCGTGGTGACCGGCGCCATCGCCCTGGTGGGGGGGGTCTGTTCGTGGCGCGCAGCGACGCCCCGTACGTCTTCGACGGGCTCACCTCGCGCGCTCTGCCCCTCGTCGTGATCTCCGCACTGGCCGGGCTCGGGGCGCTGCTGCTGCTGCGGGCGCGCCCCCATCGACTCGGCCGTCTGACTGCGGTGATCGCGGCCGGCGGGCTCGTTCTCGCCTGGGGCGTGGCGCAGTGGGACTACCTCCTGCCCGAGTCCCTGACGGTGGCCCAGGCCGCGGCGCCGTCGGGGACGATCAGGGCTGTGCTGGTGGCCGGGGTTCTTGCCGTGCTGTTGATCGTCCCCGCGTTCACCCTGCTCTACACGCTCGACCAGAAGGGCCTGCTCCCAGAGGAGGGCGTGGATGCAGAGTCAGCAGGCAGGTGACCACGGCCATCGCGAGGAAGGGCTATCTCGCGATGGCCCTGTAGACCACCCACTGACTAAGCGATGCGGTCAGGTCGGCCTCACCGCCGACCAGCGTGTCGCGCCTAAGTAGCGTGATGAAGCAATGCGCTTCGAGTCGGCCCACGCACATCCCGTGACGGTCGTCCCCTCGCCTACCTCGCGGACGTAGGCCAGGCCCAGCGGGTCGCGGTAAAGCGCGGCGCTCCTGCCAACGGACAACACTGCTCGCCAAGCACGGCAGCCGGCGGAATCGCGGCGGAACATGGGGCCATCTCCGTCCCAAAATCCCCCCTCGCACGTGAGACGAGAAGCAGTGCTGGCCGCATCTTCGCAGGTCAGAGCCCTGCGCGCTCAAGTGCCCCCGGCAGGATTCGAACCTGCGACACCCGCTTTAGGAGGTCCCACTCACCCCCCATAGGCGCAAGCCCGTGACCTGCGGAAACGGTGTATCGGCCTGTGTGCCAGCGACTTTCGAATCTTCAGTGGTGCGGGTCATCTGCGAGTGTTTGACGGTGTCTTGGGACTTCTGGCGGAATCTGGGCGGAGTGCCGGGGCGCTGCGGGCCAGCGCGCGTCACCCGCCGGGCGGGGTGTCACTGCGTGCGTCCTCGACCAGCTGAGCCGCTGCCCTGGCCGCTTCTTGACGTCGGCCGAGCTGGCCCGGATGTGGCTGTACCCGGCTTTGGTCTTCAGCCCGAGCAGGGTGGCCAGGTGTGGGTGCGAGGCGGCACCCGCCTTCTTCAGTCGGGCCACGGCTTCGGCGTGGTTGTCCCCGGTGGAATGCAGCCAAGGCGCGCGCAGCAGATCACGTCGGAGGCGGCGATGCCCGCGTGGACATACAGCGTGACGACGGCGTCGCGTAGCTGCCCGTTGTCGCCCAGGAGCCCGACGTCATCGGCGGCTTGAAGGAATCCCTTCAGCCTTGGCCAGCCGGCCCCGGCGCACCTCGGGGAGCAGGTTCGAGTGCCCATCGGCTACTGCGCCTTCCGGGGACGCACCTGACGGTGGAAGCAAGACCGTTCTCCGGCAACCGTGATGCCAATATCGAGAATGTCCGACAAGCCCGGCTCGCCTCGGGCCGCGTCAAGCTCGGCGAGCGTGTACACGAGCGGGCGCAGGTCGTTGCCCCGTCCACGCGCTGACCGTGCTGACGAGGTCGTCGACATGGGCGTCCCACGTATCGTCGGGGCCGTTCGACCCAACGAGGAGCAGGTCGATGTCACTGTCCGGGCGCATTGTGCCGCGACCTGCGGAGCCGAACACCGCAGCGTATGCCGGGGGCTGGGCCCACGAGGCCAGCAGCCGCCCGAGCCGGGCCAGGAACGCCGCGCGATTCCCGGCCAACGCGATGATCGGCTCGGCCGCGAGGTGGGCCCGGTTGAGGCGGTAGGCGAACGCGGGGCCGACCCGCTCGGCGGAGACGACCCCTTGGGCGGTCAGCCGCCGTAGGACCTTGCGGATCCCTTCCTCGGAGCCCTCATGGAGGACTCGGGTCAGCTGGCCGGTCGTGAACGGGCTGTCCGCCGCAGCCAGCGCTGCCAGGACGGGCCCGTCGAGCGTCGGCGTGACCACCCCCAACGGGTTCGAGAACCGCACCGCGAACCTCTTCCTCGAGTCGGGATCACGTCCGTACCCAACTTTGGTACGCGAGTCCCAACTAATATTGGAACGAGGACGCGGGGGTGGCAGCCTCGCTGCTGGCGTGACCGTATCGCCGATGGTCCGTTATGGCGGCCGTGTCCGAGCGGTGGGTCCCGGGCGGGCTCGATCCGAACCGCCAGGTGATGCAGGCCTCGCCGATCGTCAGCCGGTGGCGCGAGGCTTCTCGCTTAACGCCTGGAGACTCCAGCCCCCGATCACGTATAGGACAAGCTGCGGTGGATTCGGCTGGGGCACGCTGAGCGGTTCGTCGTGGCTGCTCAACGTGAATGCAAGTCCCATGGACTGGCAGCAAGGCCTGGTGCGCGTCCCGAATGCGCACCCCAGTCGCCGAATGGACCTTCAACTCGGGACTTCTCCAGGGCGTCCGGTGTGGTGGAGCCTCGACGACGGTCGGCTGAGGCTGTGCGTCGGCGAGGATGTCGAGAGTTGGGACTTCGTCGTCACAGTGCCCGCAACTTCGCTAGGCGAGATCCAAGCCGAGGTGGCCGAGGCCGCCATCGAGTAGTGAGCTGCTGCCCACGCTCGCGCTTTGCCGCGAGTGTGGCGAGCTAGGCACCGAAGCCGAGGAAGACCAGAAGTCGCCTCTCGACTTCCACCAGCGTTGTTGCCTCGAGTCTGCCGACCACCGCGTGTGCGTTCCTCCTTCGGATCGTGGTGATCTTGTCGACCATGAGGAAGCTGTCGCGGTCGAGGCCGTTCCCTTTGTCCGCCTTCACCGCCACCCTTAGCAGGGGCGCGTCGACTTCGGTGCTGGTGAACGGGCAGATGGTCAATGAATCCGTTGCGTCAAACCGGTCGTCCTGGATGACCAAGGCTGTACGCGGCTTGGTCGCATCGACACCGCCGGCGACGGTGACGATGTCCCCGCGCCTCATTCGTCCCAGTCGTCGGAGACTGCCTCGACGAAGTCCATGTCGTCACTGGCCCGGTCAGCAGCAGCGACGCGCTCGGACTGGCGGTGCGCTTCGGCTGCGAACTGTGGCGAGCGAACGTCGGGTACCCAGATCTGGACAGGCCGCAAGCCCTGAGCCCTCATCCGGGCCCGGTGCGCGCTCACCCGCTCTCGGACTCCCATGCAACGACGTTACATGTAACGCCAGGTGGAGGCAAGGGGAGAGCCCACCAGAGGTGAGGCGTCTACCGCACATCAGCGCGAGGCGTTCACCGGATCTGCGACGATCCTCTCCTCCAAGTGCTCATCGATGAGGCGCCGCCTTCCGCGAGCCGTTTCACTGTCGATCACGACGGAGGACACCTGTGAACGCGACCAATGCCCCGAGGGCAGCACCACTCAAGCCGGCGACTGTTCCCCAAACCACGGGGTTCAGGGACTTCTCGTGGCAGGCGCGGTCGATTGCGTCTTGGTTCGACGGCCACTCTCCGCCCATATAGCCGTTGCCTTTGAACAGGATCACGTCATAGGCCGAGCCGCAGAAGGATGGACCATCGGAGTTGCCCAGATGTCGACGTAGATGTCGTCGGTCCACATGCTCAGCATGATGACCACGCCAATCGCAGCAAGCCCAACGGCGGGCCGCCTACGCCAGCCGCTGCCAAGACGTCTCCTCACCGCGCGCCCCCTACCCATGCGCTTGAGATCCCGGAGCCGCCACATCGCGTCACATCCTGAGCATTCCACGAGTGTCTGCCTAGGTCAGAGCCACAATGGCCGGGAGTGCCCCCGGCAGGACTCGAACCTGCGACACCCGCTTTAGGAGGTCCGCGTTGCGCTTGGAGGGTGCAAGTCGCTGACCTGCTGCAACGCCGGATTTCCTTGGACGTGAGCAACTTTCATGACTTCACCTGTGCTGGTGATCTGCTGGCATTTGACGGTGTCTTGACCGCCCTGGCGGAATCTGGGCGGAACGTTGGCTTGTCCGGCTCACCGTCCCGAGGCCAGCGCCCATGACACCGGTGACACTGTGACCCACCGCGCAGCTGGCTGGTGGGTCGACGCCGGGACCGCCTGCGGCTCACTCATGGACCCTGTCGGCGTTGCTGCTCTCGCTCGCATGTGGGGTCGGGCTGGGTCTTATCGATGGACTGGTCGCGAGGGGCTAGCGGCTAGCCGGCGTGGGGTCTCGGACTCAGGCGGCCAGGCGGTCGGGGCGGGCGCGGCTCCTGGGGGAGGCCGGGCCGACCCATCGGCAGCAGCACGCGCAGGGCTCCCGGCCAGATCTCGCACGTCAGCGGGAGGGCTAGGGTGACCGCCTCTCCGTCGACTCCTGCGGCCACGGTGGGCGTGGCGCCGTGCAGGGTCACCCGGGGCGCGGACCAGGTGATCAGGCCCTCGCCGCCGGGCGTCGCACCCCGCTCGGCCATGTCGCGGACCAGGTGGGGGAATGGCGGGGGTGCTGAGCCGGGAGATCCCTTAAGGAGGATGGCACCGAGGACGGCACCGTCGAGGGCGAAGCGCCACCCCAGGTAGCGGGGGGTGGCGATGTGGTATGGGTTGTTCGAGACGAGCATCACCTGCGGACGTTCGATGGTCCCTTCCGGGGTGTCCACGCTCGCATCGACCCACTGACGTCCCTCGAGATAGGGGCCGGCGACCGATGCCAGGGTGCGCGCCTTGCTCTCGCGGTAGGCGGGGCTGAGCAGGGCGTCGGCATACACGCCGAATGACACGTTGTTGACGAAGGGCCGGCCGGCCACGAGTCCCAGGTCGACTCGGGTCCGCTCGCCGTCGCGCAGCGCGTGCATCGTGGCCGCCGGGTCGTGGATATCGAGCCCGAGGTCGCGGGCGAAGTGGTTGCGCGTGCCCGCGGGCACGATCAGCAACGCCCGGTTGGACTCCGCGGCCACCGCGGCCACGGTCGACACGGTTCCGTCTCCGCCGGCCACTCCCAACACTTGGGCGCCCTCCGAGACGGCTTGACGTGCCAGCGCCCCGGCGTCCTGCCCGGGGCCTGCGAGCAGTACGCGGGCACCGAGCCGTTCAGCGACCTCGACCAGCCGGAACTGCTCGACCTTGCCCCCGCCGGAACGGGGATTCATGACCACGGCCGCACGGACCGACATCAGGGGATCAACGCGCAAGGACATGACTTTCACCCGTCAGCTGGGCTCGCGGCGACCCGCGACCCGTCGAACGATCGACCCGCACATCGCGCCGACCAACGCGCCCGCGATGACATCAGACGGGTAATGGACGCCTGCGTGGACCCGGGCACAGGCGACGAGCGAGGCTGCCAGGTGCAGGGGCACCCAGGTCACGGGGAGCGCCTCGCCCATCGTTGACGCAAACGCGAACGCGGACGCCGCGTGGCCGGACGGAAAGGAAGGCGACATCGGACGCCGCACTCGGCGCGACGGCACGACCTGCCCGTTCCCGGCGTGGGGCCGTCGGCGCCGGGCCATAGACTTGAGCGCGAGGTTGCTCACCCCCGACGCCAGCGCGATCGACGCCACGGCCTCCGTCGCCGCCCGCCGGCCGCGCGGTCCGCCGACCAGCGCGACCGCACCCGCGGTGGCGATCCACAGGCGTGACTGGTTCGCCGCGTCGGACAAGAGCACAAGGAACCGGTCAAGGGTCGGCGTCTCGGTCTTCTCCACTGCCTCGGAGATCGCGCTGTCCACCGCCACGACCTGTGCCCGCACCTCCGGCAGCCACCCACCCTTCTGGGACGCATCGGTCGCTGCCATGGTCACAAATCCTTCGTCGCATCGCCCGTAGGGCTTGTGTAGGTCACATTCCCTTGATCTCGGCCCCCGTGACGCGCCGCTCTTGCCTGAGCTCCGGGCCGACCAGGCGGCGCGGCTGTCACCCTTGCCGCGTGGATCTCCTTGGTGAGATCGAGGATCTCGTTCGACAGGCGGAGCAGAATCTCGTTCTGTTGCTCCTCCTCCTGGACAGTTCGCCAAGCCTCGTCCGCGATCACCTGGCGCTTCTCGTCGGCGCGGTTCTGGCTGATCATGACAAATGTCGACAGGAAGATGGCCTCCAGCGAGACGATCATCGTCAGCAGCCCGAACGGGTAGTCCTCGAGGCCAAGGCCGATCCACAAGCTGAACCAGATGGCGTGGATGTACACGAACTTCATCGATCCTGCGAACCGGGTGATCTGGTCGGCTGCCCGGTTCTCCCGGCGCTTGCCGCGCTCGCGCAGATGTAGCAGCAGCGCGGGGCTGACCGGTTCCTGATGGGCGCTTCTCACTTCTGCTCCTTTGCTCCGTGCCCGGCGCGAGCCCGCGCGAGACATGTGGACACCGCGCCCTCGCCCAATACCGCGTCGCGGAGGGCCTTGGCGCAACTGACCGCTCGTCCGGCGGTCATGCGACCGGCCGGTCTGCCTGCTTGCCGACCTGGCGGAGCGTGAAGCCGGCGAAGATCTCGGTCACTCCGCGGGTGATGGCCCACACTCCAACCAGAGTCACCAGCGTTACGAGCGAGCGATCCCACGAGCCTGCCGCCCAGACCCCGAGCACCAGCTCGGAGATACCGAGCAGCAGCCCGGTCCACCACCAGGACAGCTTGGGGCCGGCCAGCGCGGTGACGAGGTGGGTGGTGCCGCAGACGATCAGGTACCAGGCCACCATGATGGACACGACGTAGAGCGTGATGCCAGGCCAGACGAGGGTGCCGATGCCGGCGGCTACGCCCAGGATCCCGCCGGCGATATTGAGCCAGCGCATCGTAGGTTCACGGCTGGCGACCGCGAGCTGCGTGGTGCCGCCGAACAGGTAGGCGGCGCCGACCAGCGATGCCACTGCGAGCAGGCTGCTCACTCTGAACGAGAGCACGAACATGCCGTAGCCGACCCATAGGGCCCCGAGGGCCACGATCCACCCCCATGCCGCGGACGCCTCCCGGGCACCGGTCCCGATGGTGTCGGGCAGCGGGTCGGCGGTGTTCAACTTGCTTGTAATTGCACATTTTCCTTTGGGTGATGCCGCGCGGGCGGGTGTTGACCACCCGGCCCGCGGCCGCGCGAGCGCTGTGGGGAGAACTGGGGCCTTCATGAGCCTTCAGCCCGATGGGGGACTACTTGGTGTCGGCGGCCTGGAGCCTGTCGGCGTAGGCACGAGCGTGGATGGCGTCGAGGATCGCCAGCTGCGCGTTCTCGACCGCCCAGTCGGCGAAGTCGAGGGCTTCGGCCGCGTCGGCCTCTGCCCAGTCCGCATCGTTCCCGGCGATCTTGGCGTCAGTGTGCAGGGCCCGCTGGTCCAGGTCTGCCTTGACCTCGCTCCGCTTGGCGGCGGCGTCGGCCTTCAGCTGCGCCCACTTGCCCCGGGCGCCCTCGGCGGCCTGCGAGACCTCCTGCCGGGCGTGCTGGACCGCCTGGTCCAGGTCGGCCTGAGCTCGATCGATCCGCTCCTTGAGCTGTGCCTCGGACTCGGTCGCGGCGGTCTGCACCGCCGAGCTGGCCGTCGCGACCCGCTGCTGCAAATCATCCAGCCGCGTGGAGAAGTTCGTGTGCTTGGTCATCACTTACCACCTTCGATAGGGTTCCGACCCCGTGGGGCCACTTGTTATCTTCCTGCAATAATGACGATATCGTCAGTATTGCAGGATTGGCAAGCCCTGCCGTCACATGTGACGGAATCCTCAGTTCTATGCGTGGAGATGAGCGGCGTCAGTTGTCAGAGAGCCGCAAGGGTGACCCGGAGCGCCACGACTGCGCTGTCGCCTTGAGGTGAGCCGTACGGCTACCGGGACGTCGGTGTATCGGATCGACTCAGCTTCCGGTATCCGCCGCCGCGGATCGGCCCGCATGAGCTGACTGGGCGTGGGCATCACCCCGGGCGCTGGTGTCCTTCCCGCCCATCCCTATGCCGAGCCCTCCAGGATGCCGGCGCCATCGCTTCGGTCGGCGGCTGGCGGTTGACCGACTAACCGCCGTCAGCGCTCCACGCGGAGGCTGGGGATTGGCTGGATCGGCGTGGTGGCGCGAAAATAGCTCTTGTGACCCTTGAGCGGGTCTTGGGCGGCCGGGGAGGGTGGGGCGGTGCCCGCAGAGGTGGATCATGGCCTGGTCGCCAAGGACGGGGTCGACGCCTTCGCACAGACCGTACTTCGATTTCATCTGCGACCCGGTTCGGCCGACGGTCGGCTGCCCCCAACCGGGTGGGCGTCATCGGTTCGAGTTCGCGCTCACAGACGGGGACGACAAAGAGCACTTCGAGGCCGAGGCGACCGTCCGCCGGCTGCTGTCTCGGCACGTCAATCCCGACGACGTGGTGGTGCTGCGCCGGCTCGTCTACACCTTCAACGCACTGGTCGCCGACCGCTGGCGCGATCGCCGCGTGCTGCTGGCGGGGGACGCGGCGCACATGACCCCGCAGTTCGTCGGGCAGGGCATGAACGCGGGGATCCGGGACGCAGACAACCTGTCATGGAAGCTCCAGGCGGTCCTCAGGCAAGGCGCCGACCCCGCGATTCTGGACAGCTACCAGAGCGAGGGGTCGCCCCACGCCAAGGCGATGATCGACTTCTCGGTCTTCAACAAGAGCCTCGCCTCGGTGAAGCACCCGGCCAAGGCGAAGGCCAGGGATGTCGCGCTTTGGGCGGCAGTCCACACCCCGGGACTGGGCCCTACATCCGCAACATGGGCATGAAGCCCAAGCCACGGTATCCAAAGGGCGCCTACCTCGGGCTTCCTCGCGGCATCGCGGAGTCGAGGGAACGCTCGCGCCGCAGGCGATGGTCCGAACCTTCGATGGGCGACCGGTGCGCCTCGACGATGCCCTCGGCATCGGCTGGGCCGTGGTCGGCATCGACGTCGATCCCCGTCAAGTGCTGGGCAAGGACGCCGAGACATGGCAACGGGTCGAGGCCACCTTGCGACACTGCACGCCGCCGGTGAGCGGCCGCAGGGCCAGGTCGGGAACGATCTGCGAGCCGAGGGCTTGATCGATCTCGAGGACGTCAGCGGCGCATTGACCGGTTGGCGGCGGCGGGCCGGAGTGAATCTAGGCTCGGTGTTGGCGATGCTTCCCGACAAGTTCGTCTTCGGAATCTCCGATGGACAGACCGACGAGCTCACCAGGGCGCTGGTGGCCCAGCTTGGCCTCGAGCAGCCCACGCTCACCGAGCCCACCCGAGCCAAGGCAGGACGCCATCCGGTGACGTATCGACCGCTGGAGCACGCTCGATCCTGCAGGACGTGGGTGGCCCGGGCCTGGACCATGGCCAAAAGGCCATGGTCGTGGACATCCGGCGCGACCGCGGCAGAGCGGGATAGCGGGTCGTCAGCCGCTCGATGAAGCGCCCTGGGCTCCCTGCGAGGTCAGGAACCGCGAGACGAGCGGGCCGAGCTCGTCGGCGGCGGTGAGCAGCCCGAGGTGGCCGTCGTTGAAGACGTGGAGCGAGGCGTTGGGCAGCAGCGCGCGCAGGATCCGGGCGTTGACCAGCGGGATCAGTGGGTCGTCGTTCCCGGCGAGGATCAAGGTGGGCTGCCGGATGATCGGCAGGGCGGGGAGGCTCGACCAGCCGACGCCGGCGAGGAGCTGGAGGAAGTAGCCGGTCCCGGGCCCGAGCCGCTCCTGCTCGTAGGCCACGTGTCTCACCTCGCCGGGCTGCCGGCGCATCCGGCCGCCGTACAGCTCGGCGGCGATGGCCTGGGCGTATGCCGGGTCGCGGTAGCGCCGGGGCGTGAGCATCTTGGTGAGCACGCTGAGGCGGGCGGGCACCATCAGCATTCCGGTTCCGGTGCTGACCAGCACCAGTCGTCGGCATCGACGTGGCAACTGGAAGGCCAGCTGCTGGGCAAGGCCGCCGCCCCAGGAGATGCCGAGGGTGTCGAACCGGTCGTAGCCGAGCCGGTTGAGCAGGGTTCCGACGAAGCACGCCAGCAGTGCGAAGTTGTACGGCACTTTCGGCATCGGGGAACCGCCCACGCCCGGTACGTCGAACCGGACCACCTCGATCTGGGGATCAATCTCGTCGACGAACGGCTGGAGCAGGTCGAGGCTGGCGCCGATGCCGTTGCAGATCACCAGCGGCGGGCCAGGTGCAGTGCCCGGGCGGACGGCAACACGGACGTCGTGGCCGAGCAGCCGGACCCGTCGCAGCTGGGTCACTTGTCGAAGACGTACGTGCCGGGGGCGTCCGCCAGCACGGTGAGTCGGTTCGACCCGAGCTCCTCGGGCGCTGGACGGAGCTCGCCACAGCGCGCGTCGAGCCACAGCCCGAGGTCGGTCCACCACGTGACCTGGTGGAGGTCGGAGCCCTTGAGCCAGACCTTGGCGTCGGAGGTCAGGTCGTCATTGGTGTGGTAGGACGCCTTGGGGTTGCCTGGCGGGTTGACCAGGGCGGCGATGTGGCCACTGGTCGACAGCACGAAGCGGGTCGTGCCGCCGAAGAGCTGGGCGCTGCGGTAGCAGTTCTCCCACGGGGTGATGTGGTCGGCGATGCCGGCGATCACATAGGAGTCCACCGTGATCTTGCCGAGGTCGATCGGCACGCCGAGGACGGTGAGGGCCCCGGGCCGGGTCAGCGTGTTCTCCAGCGCCAGGTCGACGAAGTCGGCGTGCAGTGCGGCGGTCATCCGGGTGGTGTCGGAGTTCCAGAACAGGATGTCGAACGCTGGGGGTCGCTTGCCGAGCAGGTAGTTGTTCACCCAGTAGTTCCACACCAAGTCCCCAGGCCGCAGCCACGCGAACACCTCGGCCAGCATCCGCCCGTCGAGGTATCCCTGGCGCGCCGACCTCGCCTTGGCCCGGTTCGCCAGCCGTTCGTCGACGAGAGCGGACATCGTCCCGGCGCCGTGGTTGTCGATGACCGTCACGGCCAGGCACAGTGCGGCCAGCCGGTCCTGCCGGCCGATGCCGCTCAGGTAGGCAGCGGTCATGCTCGCGAGAATGCCGCCGGAGCACACTCCACCCAAGACCGTCCGCGCGCTGCCAGTTATCTCCTCCACGGCCTCCAGGGCGTCGAGGACGGCACGGATGTAGCTGTCGAGGTTCCAGGTGGCGTGCCGCGAGTCCGGGTTGCGCCAGGAGATGACAAACATCTGCCTGCCCTGTCGGACGCCGAACTCGACGAGGCTGCGCTCCGGGGCGAGGTCGAGCGCGTAGAACTTGTTGATCGTGGGCGGGATCACCAGCGCCGGCACCTCGTAGACCTCTTCGGTCTGGGGCGCGTACTGGATCAGCTCCAGCACCTCGGTGCGGAAGACGACCGCACCCGGCGTCGCGGCGATGTTGTCGCCCAGGACGAAGCCGCTGCCGTCGACCATGTCCGGCACGCGAGGGGCCGAGGCCAGGTCCTTCACGAGCTGCTTGCCGCCGCGGACCAGGCTCAGCCCCGCGGTGTCAATGACCGCCTTGGTCGAGACCGGGTTGACCAACGGGACGTTGCTCGGGGCGATCGCCTCGGCGACGTTTTCCACGAGAAACCGCACGCGCTCGCGGTCGCGCGTGTCGAGGTCGGCGTCGATCACCAGCTGCTCGGCGGTGTGGCGCCCGGCCAGGTAGAGCTGGACCAGCCGCTTCAGCAGCGGGTTCTCGGTCCAGGCGACGTCCGTGAACCGGCGGTCCCCCCGGTGCGGCGCCACGGTGGAGCTGCCGGTCACGATGCGTCCTGCCTCGGCGCCGAGCTCGCCCAACCGCTGCGCCGTGATGTCCGGCTTGCGCGCGAGGGAGACCGCCCACTTCGCCGTGGACATGTCCGGGAGGAAGCGGTGCAGTGGGCCGAGGGCGGCATCGACGAGAAGGACGTCGAGAGGCGAGGGGCTCTCGGCGAGCCTGGCGGTGGCGGTGCTCATCGAAGGTTCTCCTCGTGGTCTCAGGTGCGACAGTTTCGGGTCGTGGCTCCAGGTGGGACCACCCATTGTCTGAAGGATACCTCGATAATGACGATTTCGTCAGTGCCACGGTGCAGGCGGCAGCGCAGATGTGAGGCGTCGGCACTCGGAGCGCCGGCCCAAGTCGAAGGAGAACAAGCCGTCAGGCCGCCGAGCCGCCGCCGGGCGCCGCGTCGAGGTCGGGCAGCGGCAGCGTGGAGATCCGCCGCGCCCGTCCCCGCGGTACGCCGAACATGCGCAGCAGGTCCTCGGTCACCCGGTCGGTGGTCTCCTCGACATCGCGGTCCGGCTGGTTGTGCAGAAGGTGACCGAGGGCGAGCAGGGCTCCCGCAGTCATCGTGACGGCTACGTCGAGGTCCTCGACATCGAAGCGGCCGGCATCCACGGCGGCCGCGATGTCCCGCCGGACGCGTGGCGCCAGGCCGCTTTCGGCACTGAGCAGCCGGAGCACATTGTTGAGCAGGACCCGGCTGAGCTCCGGCTCCCTGCGATGCAGCCGCCCGGTGAGCCGGAAGCTGCAGGCGAACACCTCTGCGGGGTCCGCGATGTCGGCCGTCAGGTTGTCGAGCAGTTGGCCGTAGGCGTCCATCACCGCCTCGACAGCTGCCTCGAACAGCTGCTCCTTGGTCTCGAAGTGGTTGTAGAAGGAGCCCATCCCGACGTCAGCAGCCTGAGTGATCTCCAGTATCGGCACGTTCGTCCGGCCCTCGGCGATGAGCGTCTGGGCAGCCCTGATGAGAGCCGCTCGCGTCCGGGCCTTGCGCCGGTCCAGTCGGTTGGTGGGCTGCGTGGGTGCGTTGGTCACGACCGCTCCTCTGCGTCTTCGTCTCAGGTTGTGCATCCCATCCTAGCCTGGTTCAGTCAGGAATGACGATTCCCTCAGAAACTACTTGACTGAATGATGCCTCATGGGTGACGATTACGTCAGAAGATCATCAGAGGAGCGGCAATGACCAGTCACCACGGGACTCACAGCGACCTGCACAGCGAGCAGGGCGCACTGCCCGCCGAGCACCCGGGACGCGCGAGGCACCCCGTCATCAAGGTGCTCGACTTGCTCTGGCTCGAGTTCGTGAAGCCCGACCTGGCCGCGTCGGAGCGCTTCGCTCACGCGTTCGGGTTCACTACCGTGAGCCGGACGGCAGACGAGCTGCAGCTGCGCGGGACCGACCCCGGCGCGCCCTGTGTGATCGTCCGGCGCGGACCACGCTCGCGGTACCTCGGCGCGGCGTTCCGGGCCGCAGAGACCGCCGATCTGGTCCGGCTGGCTGGGGCCACCGGCACGAATGTGGAAGAGCTGCCGGAGAGCCTGGGCGGGCTCACCGTGGACCTGACCGACCCGAGTGGGGTCCTGGTCCGAGTTGTCGCCGACACCCACGAGCTGGCAAACCTGCCCGCCCAGCCGACACAGCTGTTCAACTTCGGGCGCGACGTGCGGCGCACCAACATGACGCAGCGCCCGCCGCATGAGCCCGCGAAGATCCAGCGACTGGGCCACG
Organism: uncultured Actinomycetota bacterium; assembly: GCA_963754395.1. Lineage (GTDB taxonomy): Bacteria > Actinomycetota > Actinomycetes > Actinomycetales > Dermatophilaceae > Intrasporangium. The sequence continues at coordinate 123,966 of CAVWGJ010000001.1, forward strand.
TCGTGCTGCAGACCACGAGATACATCGAGACCCTGAACTGGTACCTGGAGCACCTCGGTCTCATCGTCAGCGACTTCAAGTACTACGAGGGGCAGCGCGAGCGCGGCCCAACGATGAGCTTCATCCGCTGTGACCGTGGCACGACTCCCACCGACCACCACACGCTGGCGATGATGCTCGGTCCGAGCAACCGGTACGTGCACTCGGCGTACCAGGTGGGAGACCTCGACGCGCTGGCCGCGGGCGGGGAGCACCTGCACGAGCTGGGCTTCCACCGCTCCTGGGGGATCGGTCGTCACATCGAAGGCAGCCAGATCTTCGACTACTGGCGCGACCCCGACGGGCTCCTGGTCGAGCACTTCGCGGACGGTGACCTTTTCGACTGCACCCTCGAGCCTGGCTGGTCGCCGATGACGGCCTCCGGGCTGGCCCAGTGGGGACCGCGGGCCACCAAGGACTTCCTGGGTCTCACACCGGGACGAGACGCGTTGCACGAGCTGCTGTCGATGGCTCGTTCGCTGCGCCAAGACAACGAGTTCGACCTGACCCGCCTCCGCGGCCTGCTGAAAGTGACGAGTTCATGAGCATCACGATCCTTCGTACGTCCGACGCGTGGTGGGTTCGCACGCCTGGCGGTGCCGCCCGCATCGACACCGACGCCACGACCACCGGCGGGCTGCTGGCCGAGCACGATCAGATCGAGGCCGCCCGGGCGAGCACGAACACCGTCGACCCGGCCACCCTCGAACTGGTCTCCCCCGTGACGACCCGCTGCCGGGTGGTCGCGCAGATGACGAACTTCGCCAGCCACGTGAAGGACTCGGGGCTCGACCCGGACACCATCCCGCTGACGTTCTTCCGCAAGACTTCCGGCTCCATCAGCGGGCCGTGCGACGACATCCTCCGTCCCGACCACGTCCGCTTCCTGGACTACGAGGTCGAGATCGGCCTGGTCATCGGCCGGGAGCTGCCGGTGGGCACAAAGGTCACCGCGGACAACTGGACCTCGTTCGTGGCCGGCCTGGTGGTGACCAACGACGTCTCGGCCCGCGACGTGCAGCTGCCGAAGACCCAGTTCTTTGAGTCCAAGTCGTACCCGACCTTCACGCCGGTCGGCCCGTCGCTCGTCTTGCTCGACGACGACGAGCTCAAGCGGTTCGGCGACCTACGCCTGCGCCTATGGGTCAACGGCGAGCTGCGCCAGGACTCGGTGGTCGACAACGACATGATCTACTCCCCGCTCGAGGCGCTGCAGGCGCTGAGCCGGTTCCAGCGGCTCGACCCGGGTGACCTGCTCCTGACCGGGACCCCGGAGGGGACCGCACTGAGCGCACCGCCCAAGCCGGTCGAGATCATCGCCGGTCTCCTGCCGCCCGCGCTGAAGTGGAAGATGTTCTTCAAGCGGCAGGCCCAGAACCCCAAGTACCTCAAGCACGGCGACGTCGTCGAGGTGGCCATCGGCACCGACGAGGGCGCGATCGACCTCGGTCGGCAGCACACGGTTGTGAGGACCACCTGATGGGCGACCTGCTCTGGCCGACGTACGACGGGCCGGGCGACGTCGCCGCGATCGAGGCCGTGCCGCTTGCCGGCCGCGCCCTGCCGGGCACGACGTACGAGCTCCTCGTCCGGGCCGCGCGCCTGTGGCCTGACCGCGTCGCCCTGTCCGTGCTCCCGGACGGCGAACGCTGGGAGCAGCCCGCGGAGCGCACCTACGCCGAACTGCTAATGGACGTGCACCGCTACGCCAACGTGCTCCACACGCTGGAGGTGCGCCGCACCGACGGGGTCGCACTCCTTGCCCCGAACTGCGATCAGCTCGTCACGGCAACCCTGGCCGCCGAGCTCGCCGGGATCGCGGCGCCGATCAACATCGGGCTCTCCGCCGAGCACATCGCCGAGCTGTTGGGCAGGTCGGGCGCCCGGGTCCTCGTGGCTGCGGGTCCCGACCTCGCGCCGGAGGTCTGGGAGAGTGCACGGCAGCTCGCCGTCGAGGCCGGGATCGGATCCATCCTCGCCCTGGGCCCACGGGCGCCGGCCCGGCTGAGGCGGACCTGCGCCCGATCGACGGCGTCCGGGTTGGCCACCTGTCCGCGCTCGCGGCTGAGCAGCCACACGACGCCTTCGTGGGTGA
>CAVWGJ010000002.1:0-125901 GCA_963754395.1 uncultured Actinomycetota bacterium
TAGAGATTCCGCGGATAGGTGCGTGTCGGTGACGTGGGGCAGGCACGAGACCCGGTAGAGGAAGGGGTGTTCTAAGCCAACCTTCGCCCTCGAGGTGCTCGTGCCTGCCCTGCCATCTTTCATCATCGAGCCCCTGTGGGACCAGTTCGCCGTTTTGCTTCCCGAACGGGTGGTGGTGCACCCGTTGGGCTGTCACCGTCCGCGCATCCCGGACCGGGTCGTGTTCGACAAGCTGGTCCAGGTGCTGGTGCTGGGCGCGGCCTACGATCGGATCGGCGACGCGACGTGTTCCGCGACCACGATCCGGGGCCGGCGTGACGAGTGGATCGAGGCCGGGGTCTTCGACCGGCTCGAGCAGCTCTGCCTGGACGCCTACGACCGGGTGGTCGGGCTGGAGCTGTCGCAGGTGACCGTCGACGGGTGCATCGTCAAAGCCCCGTGTGGTGGCCAGGTGGCCGGCAGATCGCCTGTCGACAGAGGCAACCTCGGCACGAAACGGTCGCTGCTGACCGACGCGTTCGGGATCCCGCTCGGGTGCGTGACCGCGCCGGCGAACCGGAACGACTCGCCGCTGCTGCGCCCCACCCTGGAGAAGCTGGCCCGCTTCGACCAAGGGCTCGGCGTGGGCCTGCCCGAAGACATCACGGTGCACCTGGACGCCGGCTACGACAACGCCAAGACCCGCGATCTGCTCGACGAGCTGGGCTGCCACGGCGTCATCAGCGTCAAGGGGTTCCCGCTGCAGGCCCGGGCCCGGTGGGTGATCGAACGGACCAACTCCTGGCACAACCGCGGCTTCAAGAAGCTGGCCATCTGCACCGAACGACGTACCCGGGTCATCGACGCGTTCATCGCCTTGGCCAACGCCGTGATCATCACCCGCAGGCTCATCCGCGCCGCCTGGACCACCCACCGATGGGACACCCGCCCCACCCGACGACCCTGACCTATCCGCGCGATCTCTAAGTAGCGTGATGAAGCAATGCGCTTCGAGTCGGCCCACGCACATCCCGTGACGGTCGTCCCCTCGCCTACCTCGCGGACGTAGGCCAAGCCCAGCGGTCGCGGTAAAGCGCGGCGCTCCTGCCAACGGACAACACTGCTCGCCAAGCACGGCAGCCGGCGGAATCGCGGCGGAACATGGAGCCATCTCCGTCCCAAAATCCCCCCTCGCACGTGAGACGAGAAGCAGTGCTGGCCGCATCTTCGCAGGTCAGAGCCCTGCGCGCTCAAGTGCCCCCGGCAGGAGTGCCCCCGGCAGGATTCGAACCTGCGACACCCGCTCTAGGAGGTCCACGTCACCTCCGAGGGCGCAGGCCATGACCTGCGGAAACGCCGAATCTGCTTGCGCAGCCAACTCGCTCGCGCCTCCAGTGATATGCGTTGTCGTCTTCTGCTTGATGCTGTCTTGGCAGGTCTGACGGAGTCCTGGCGGAGTAACAAGGCTAGCGCTGATCGGTGGGCATCGGCCTTTTGTCAGTCGGTGACCGGGGGGGGACCTCCTCCTCATGTCGGGATCAGGTCCGCATCCAACTTGAGTACGGGAGCCCCAACTATTGTTGGAGTGGGGTGGCCGCCTTGCGCGGCTGTGATCGCGTAGGTCTGCGTCTAGAGCTGCTCGATCAGCCACCAGCCTCGCTGTGGGAGCGTGAGTGGCGGCGTCACACCGGCTCCCCTCTGTCGTCAAGGGGCCGGGATCGGCTCTTTCGAGGGTGCGCCGTCGCTTGTCGCCGTCAAGGTCGTTCGTCCGGTGGGGCGCTGCACCTTGACGGCTCCGGCGCGTCGGCGCGGTTGCTGGGGAGCCGAGCCCGGGCGGGGGTTTGTTCGGGCCACCTTGGGGGGTAGCGTCGTGGGTGCGGGTCCGGGAAGTGGCTGATCCGAAGTGTCGATGTGCGGGGGCAGGTCGGCCGCGCTGGATGTCAGAGTCGCCCCGCAGTGCCCTCCCGGGCCCGTCAGCGCTCTCGCTCGGCTCGGCGGCGCCGGCGTCGGCGAGCAGCTGGCGGTAGATCGCGTCGCTGATCCTGCGCTTGAGGCACCGCATCGCCTCGAGGGGCTTCTTGCCCTCGGCGCGCTTGCGCCGGTAGTAGGCCCGGCCCTCGGTGTCCAGCCGGAGCTGGGTGACTGCGGCGATGTGGATCATGTGGTTCATCCGCCGGTTCCCGGCCCGGGAGAGGCGGTGCCGGTTCTGCTCCCCGGAGGAGGCGTCCAGGGGTGCGGTGCCGGTCAGTCGATCAGCAGGAGGCGAACCGGTTGCGGTCGGCGAACCGGGCCACGTCCCCGACATCGGCCAGCACGCGGGCCGCGACCACCGGGCCCACGCCGTACAGGTCCATCAGCGTGGAGCCGCGGGCCAGCACCATCGCCTTGAGTTCGGCGGTTGCCTTCTTGATCTTGGCGTCGACCGCGACCAGTTCGGCCAGTTCCTCGGCCGCGATTGCGCGCCGGGTCTTTCCGGCGATGTCGCGGGGACGGACCGTGGCCAGCATGGCTTTGGCCTGCAGCGGGGTGATGTCCTTCTTGGCCTTCCCGGGCAGCAGCTCGGCGAGCAGCGCCTGGAGCCGGTTGACGGTCTGGACCCGGCGTCGGGTCAGCGCCTCGCGGCGGTCGGTGAGCATCCGCAGCGCCTCGAGGTCGCCGTCGACCTTCAGGACCCGCAGTCCCTTGGTGCGGACGCCGACGATCGCGATCGAGTGCGCATCGAGCTCGTCGGTCTTGCGGCCCTGCCCGGTGTCGAAGAGCCGGACCCGCGCGGCGAGCTTGGCCGGGACGTCGAGGACCTGCTCGCCGGCCTCCAGCAGCCGCTGGGCCAGCGGTCGACCCACGCCGTTGGCGCCCTCGACCGCCCAGACCCGCGCCGGCCACGCCTTGGCGTACCGGCGCATCGCCGCGTAACCGGCCCGGTCGGTGCTGAACCTGCCAGAGCCGAGGAGATTCTCGCGGTCATCGACGACCTCGATGGTGGCCGACAGCTTGTGGGGATCGACCCCGATGATGATCTGGTTCACGTGCTGCTCCCGCCTTGCGCTCCGATGGGACGGCGAGGTGGGCAGTGCTACTACGAGCAGGGCAGTCCCTTCTTGAGCCACGCCTCGTCACGGTGCCCGACGGGCAGCAGACCGATGGTGAGCCACACCCCAGGACAGCGGGTGGGCAGCCCAAATAGAGAGCGTCCCGCCGGGCACCTAGACCGAGTCTGGCCAGACACCGGCCCTCTCGCCAGTCTCTAGTAGCCCAGAAGGACACAGGCAGCGGCAACTCGTGAAAGTCACCTTTCGCAGGGCGGCGCGGAGCGGGCCAATTGTGTCAGTCCCGACCGATAGGGTCTGGGCCCGAACGGAAGGCGTAGAGCCAGTGTTGCGTACGTCGCTCGCCGGGCCGGTAAGGAACACAAGCTTGCCGACGAGCCACAGCTTGCTCCCTCTGCACGAAGCCGTGGTCAACGCGATTCAAGCCTGCGACCAACAGTTCGGCGACGACCTCACCGGCGCCAGGCTCCAGGTTCGGATCTTCCGGAGTCCCCAGGAAGCGTTCGACGTGGGACCGATCGGCGGCCGCACGCCCCCTAACGCAATCGTCGGATTCGAGATCACCGACAACGGCTTGGGATTCACCACAGCCAACATGCAGTCCTTCGAGACTCTCGACTCTGACCACAAGTCCGACCTCGGCTGTCGTGGCGTCGGACGCCTGCTGTGGCTCAAGGCGTTCGACAGAGTCTTCGTCCAGAGCGCGTACATGGGCGAAGACGGCTCGCTTCACGCCCGCAAATTCCGATTCTCGGAAGCCAAAGAAGTGGACGAACGGTTACCTCGGCGCCTTCGGGCCCGTCATGACCGTGACGGAATGTGCGCGAGGAAGGTAACAACATGACCGGATCAGGTCCGCACGAAGCACTGGCGGGAGCCTTCGAACAGCAGCGCGAGCGCCTGGTGGCGGTCGCCTACCGGATGCTCGGGTCGCGGGCGGACGCCGAGGACGCGGTGCAGGAGGCGTGGATCCGGCTGGCGCGGCAGGACGCGGCCGCGATCGACAACCTGGCCGGCTGGCTGACCACGGTGGTCGGCCGGGTCTGCATCGACGTGCTGCGTTCGCGCACGACCCGGGCCAAGCTGTCGTACGAAGACCGGCTGCCCGAGCTGGTGGTGACCGTGGACGGCGGGGCGGCACCCGAAGAGGACGCGATGCTTGCCGAATCGGTCGGGCTGGCACTGCTGGTGGTGCTCGACACCCTCACGCCCACCGAACGGCTGGCGTTCGTCCTGCATGACATGTTCGCGGTGCCCTTCGCCGAGATCGGCGGGATCATCGGCCGCTCCACCGACGCGACCAAGATGCTCGCCAGCCGGGCCCGCCGGAAGGTGCAGGGCACACCGCGGCCGGAGCAGGAGCCGCGGCGGCAGCGCGCCGCGGTCGACGCATTTCTTGCCGCGGCGCGGCACGGGGACTTCGAAGGGCTTGTACGGCTGCTCGATCCGCAGGTGACCTGGCGCACGTACCACCCGCAGGGCGTGATGACCACGGTCGGGGCGGCCGAGGTGGCCGGTCCGATCCTGCGCGGCATCCGGTCGATGACCTCTGTGCTCCCGGTCCGGGTCAACGGCGAGCCCGGATTCGTGGCCTGGGGTGCGAAAGGCAAGGTGCTCGGCGTGGTGGCGTGCACCGTGGTCGACGGCCGGATCATCGAGCTCCTTTCCGTGAGCGACCGCAAGCTCCTCGACACCATGGGTCTGCCCGCGCGACCCAATTAGCGCACGTCTGTCGCATGGGGTTGTTACGTCTTGGCGGGGGGCTTCGTCGTAGTGGTGCAAGCATCCGAAGACGAAGGAGATCGAGATGGAAACCCGGATCAACCCCATGGTCAACGAGGTCGGGTCGAAGTGGGCCAAGTACGTTATCTCGTCGAACAAGGTCATCACCGACTCGGCACTGCCGAAGGCGGTGCAGGAGCTGGTGAAGATCCGCGCCAGCCAGATCAACGGCTGCGGCGGCTGCCTCGACATGCACACCAAGGACGCCGCAGCCGCCGGCGAGAGCGTGGTGCGGATCAACTTGGTCGGGGCATGGCGGGAGACGACCGTCTATACCGAGGCGGAGCGGGCGGCGCTGGAACTCACCGAGCAGGGCACCCGCCTCGCCGACTCCAGCGGCGTCACCGATGAGGCGTGGGCGAATGCGGCCAAGCACTTCGACGAGGATCAGCTGATGGCCCTGGTGGCCCTGATCTGCGTGATCAACGCCTTCAACCGGCTGAACGTGATCACGCGGACACCCGGCGGCGAGTACCAGCCCGGTCAGTTCGGCTGACGCGGACATTCCCCCTCAGGCTCGCGGGCGGACCCGGCACGACCCTGGGTCCGCTCGTCCCCCTCCGACATTGGACCAAGGACAAAACTCATGAACATCGCACTTTGGATCGTCGCCGGATTACTGGCCGCCGCCTTGCTGGTCAGCAGCGCCAAGCTGTTCGTGCCCAAGGAGAAGTTGGCCAGCTTCGGCGCCGCAAGCCGATGGGTCGAAGACTTCAGCCCCGGTGCTCTCAAAGCCATCGGAGGCCTCGAGCTCCTGGCCGCGGTGGGACTGATCCTGCCCGCCGTACTCGGCATCGCGCCGGTTCTCGTCCCGTTGGCCGCAACAGGTGCGGTGCTGCTGTTTGTTGGCGCGATCATCACGCGCCTCCGTCGTGGCGAGAGAGCAACGGTCGTGGGCGACGTGGTCTATCTCGCCCTGGCCGCTTTCTTGGCGTGGGGCCGCTTCGGCCCCGAGTCCTTCATCGGCTGATGCCCTCGCGTGCGGGGTCGGGGCGGCAGTCCCCGACCCCGCAGGCAGTCCCGGCGCTTGGCGGACATTGAAGCCAGGTTTGATGCCGCTGCTGTTTGAGTCCGGAAGGATGAACAGCATGCCGAAGAAGATCGATCCTGCTCTGAGGGAGCGGGCTGTGCGTCTGGTGCTGCAGCACCGGGCGGAGTACCTCACCACCATGGCCCAGTTCAGGCGGTCGCTAAGCACCCGCTTTGGAGTGGAGCGGTAGCCCTATATGCGAATTGAGCACGAGATCCGGCGGAATTTCGGCGGAGCAAACGCCCGATTCTGTCTCACAACCCACCCTTGGGCGTGGGACCAAGAGGGCTGCCGCCTGCATCGTCGCAGGTCAGAGCCCTGACGGCTCTAGTGCCCCCGGCAGGATTCGAACCTGCGACACCCGCTTTAGGAGAGCGGTGCTCTATCCCCTGAGCTACGAGGGCGGGACAGCTCCGCCATTCTGTCAGGTGGCCTGGCCCGGTTCCGAATCGGCGACGACCGTCATCCCAAGGCTGCCGCACGCAACTGCCCACCGAGCCACACGCTCGACTGGACGGACACGGCGACCGAGCCCAGCGGCATACGGCACAACCCTGTGGCTCGCCCAGGCGACAACTACCTCCGCCCCTCTTGGCTGCATCCCACCAATGGTGGGATCGTGGAGGGTCGCCCAACGTCAGGGACCCCCAGGGGGATGCAATGAAGCATCTGCGCGTTGTCACTGCTGTCACGGGAATGGTCGCGGCCCTCATGGTGGGGCTGACGCCGACGGCGTCGAGCAGTCCGCCGGGAGGTGGTGAGCTCGACGCGTACACGGCTGTCGTCTCGCCCGACCAGCTGCGCGAGCTCGCTCGCCAGGGCCACGACGTCGGCGCCCCCCAGCAAAGCGCGACGGGCATCAAGGTGGACCTCGTCCTCACTCCGAAGGAGCGGGACTACCTGCGCGCTCGGGGCATCAACCCGCAGCTCACCAGGGTCAAGGGCGGTCAGACGGTCAAGGAGTTCGCCGCGGCCCAGGCCGCCAACGGCTTAAAGGTCTGGCGGTCGTGGGACGAGCCCGGTGGCATCCGCGACCAGCTGGTCCAGACGGCGGCCAACAACCCGCAGGTCGCAAAGCTCGTCAAGATCGGCACGACGATCCAAGGCCGCGACATCCTCGCCATCAAGCTGACCCAGGGCGCCAACGGCATCGCCGACGGCAGCCGCCCGGCAGTGCTCTACAGCGCGACCCAGCACGCGCGCGAGTGGATCGCGACCGAGGTCGACCGGCGGCTGATGAACTGGTATGTCGACCGGTGGCGGGCCAACGACCCCGCAGTCAGGAGCCTCCTCCAGACCACCGAGCTGTGGTTCGTGCCGGTGGCCAACCCGGACGGCTACCAGTTCACGTTTGACAGCGAGCGCCTCTGGCGCAAGAACCTGCGTGACATCAACGGCGACGGCGAGATCACGCCGGGCGACGGCGTGGACCTCAACCGCAACTTCCCCAACCACTGGGCCTACGACGAGGAGGGCTCGTCGTCGATCGCGTCCAGCGACACCTACCGCGGCACGGCGCCCGTGTCGGAGCCGGAGACCGCGGCCATGAAGGGACTGCTCGACCAGATCGGCTTCGCCTTCCAGGTCAACTACCACTCGAACGGCCAGTGGCTGCTCTACGCAGAGGGCTGGCAGATCGGCACGCCGACCGCCGACGACCCGATCTACTACGCCATGTCCGGCAACCTCGACGATCCGGCGATCGAGGACTTCCACCCGGGCCTCAGCTCCGATGTCCTGTACGTCACGAACGGCGAGACGACCGACTACGCCCACGTCGCCACGGGCGCACTCGCCTGGACTCCTGAGCTGTCGGCGGGCTGCCCCACGTGCGGCTTCGTCTTCCCCGACGATGAGGCGCTCGTGCAGGAGGAGTTCGAGCGGAACCTGCCCTTCGCCCGGTCGGTCGCGCAGTCCGCCGTCGACCCCGACGACCCCGTCTCGGTGGTCGGCATCGAGACCAAGCCCTTCTACCTCAACAGCGACGACCCCTACAAGCGCGGCCTGCCGGGCACCGAGCTGACGTTCAAGTACTCCTACGGGGACCCGCAGCCGGTCGCCGTGAACGCCAAGCGCAGCCTCGGCCCGGTCACGGTCAAGTGGCGCGTCAATGGCGGCCCGGTCAAGTCAGCGCCGACGTCCGAGTGGCAGGGCGGTGAGCGCTACGCCCCGGCCGCAGTCCACTACCACCAGCTGCGCGGCATCGTCACCGGCACCAAGCCCGGCGACTCGGTCCAAGTGTGGTTCGAGGGCGGCGGAGCGACGAGCGAGTCGTTCACCTACCAGGCCGTGTCCGAGACCGGCAACCGCGTCGTGGTCGTCGCTGCCGAGGACTACACCGGCGCCTCGCCGGTCCAGCGGCGCGGCCCGAACTACCTCGACTACTACCTGAACGCCTTGGCGGACAACGGGATCCAAGCCGATGTCTACGACGTCGACGCCCGCGGACGCACGGCCCCCGACTCGCTTGGCGTCCTCAGCCATTACGACGCAGCGGTCTGGTACTCCGGCGACGACATCGTCACCCGGACCGCCGGCCGCGTTCCCGGCAACGCGGACCGGCTGGCGCTCGACGAGCTGCTCGAGTTCCGTGCCTACCTCAACGAGGGTGGCAGGGTGGCCTACACGAGCGACTTCGCCGGCGCCCAGTACACCGGCATCGTCGGTGAACAGCTCTACGACCCCAAGGGCGAGATCGCTTGCGACCCGCTGCCCGCGGGAGTGGACGAGCGCCGTTGCCTCCTGCTCTCCGGGTCTGGCGACGGGACGAACGACGTCCTGCAGTACTGGTTCGGTGGCTACCTCGGCATCGAGGGAGATGGCCTCGACGCTCAGGGCCACGCCCTCGATGTCATCGGCATCGACGACCCCTTCACTGGTCTGACGTGGGGGCTCAACGGCGGCCAGAGCGCCAAGAACCAGGACGACACGATGTCCTACGTCGCCACGAGCGGGATCCTGCCGGTCGACCGGTTCAAGCAGTTCGAGAGCTGGCCGTCGTCCGTGTGGGACAAGCCCGGTGGGCCGTTCGCTCCCCACACCGGCACCCAGTACGTCTACTCGCAGATCGCCGACGTGTCCTACAAGCGGCTGGCGCGGACGATCACCGTGCCGCCGGGCGGCGCGACCCTCTCGTTCTGGACGTCGTACGACACCGAGCAGGCGTGGGACCACCTCTTCGTCGAGGCGCACACGCCAGGCCTGGACGACTGGACCACCCTGCCCGACGCCAACGGCCACACGACGACCGCCCCGGGTGACAGCTGCGGCGAGGGATGGCGTGACCTGCACCCGCAGCTCGACCACTACCAGACGCGGGACGGTGAAGCGGAGACCTGCACCCCGACCGGGACGACCGGCTCGTGGAACGCCGCCAGCGGCAACTCCGGCGGCTGGCAGCAGTGGTCCGTCGACCTGTCCGACTGGGCGGGCGGCGAGGTCGAGGTCTCCATCGCCTACGCCAGCGACTGGTCGGTGCAGCAGCTCGGAGTCTTCATCGACGACATCGTCGTGTCGACCGGCGAGGGCAGCACGTCCTTCGAGGGCGGCCTGGACGGCTGGACGGTGCCCGGGGCGCCGGCGGGGAGCGCGGCAAACGCGAACGACTGGATCCGGACGGACGAGTCCGGCTTCCCGGTCGGTAACTCCATCACGACGCCGAGCACCGTGCTCATGGGCTTCGGCATCGAGGGCATCACCGGTCGTGACGCCCGGGCCGACGTCATGGGCCGCGTGCTCGACCACCTGCTCGACTGAAGGGAGCGTGGCCTGAGCGCACCGAAGGCCGAGGAGGGCACATGAGCGACTGGGACGGCCTCATCCAGATCTTGCACCCCGGCCACCAGCACTTCGCCGAGGAGCGCGACCGCAAGCGCATCGAGGCGCAGATCCCCGGGTCCGAGGCAGACCCCAACACGTCGTGGGTCGACCTCGACAGCGGCATCGTCCACCTCGCCCTCCCGCCCGAGCGCAACGCCGGCTTCAAGGTTCCCGAGGAGGAAGACGACAAAGCCTGAGGCGTATGCCGCTGGGCTCGCCCGCCGCCCAAGGTCACCGTGGGCGCGGGGCCGGCTCAGCGGCATACGGCATCATTCCTTTCCCGTGGGGGCAGCGCTCACGTGTTTGCCGGTCATCTTTGGCTAGCCTGCAGGAATGACCGACGTCCCCCGGCCCGACCCAGCCCTGCGGGCTGAGACGACGTCGGGTGACCCGCGAGCCGACCGCGTCGCGGCAGCGGTGAAGACGTGGCAGCGCGCCCTGGTCGATCTGGGCGGGCGCAACACGTTGCTGTGGTATCGCGACCTGCCGTCGGGCACGCTCGACCTCACGACCGCCCACCCGGGGGGCGTCTCGATGCTCCTGGCCGGGCGGAAGACGCGCCTGTCCGATCTCATGCGCGAGCCGGGCGCGCTCGCGGAGGCGAGGCGTCGCGCGCGTGCGATCCGCGCCAAGGCCCAGGAGCTCAAGGAGGAGCGCGGCATCGCTGCCGGCTTCCTGGCCATCGGCATGGCGACGTGGACCGTGCCACGCGCGGCCAGAGCGCCGGCCGCGCCCGTCCTGCTCTGGCCGCTCGTGCTGCGGCCCACGGCTCCGGGTCAGGAGGACTTCGACCTGGACCTGGGTCCGGAGGTCGAGTTCAACCCCGTCCTCATCGAGTACCTGCGGTCCGAGCAGGGGCTCGAGGTCGACGGGGAGTCCCTCGCGGACCTCGCGACCAAGGGTGACGCGTTCGACCCGTATCCGGTCTATGCCGCCCTGCAGTCGGTGTGCGAGCGGGTGCCCGACTTCGTGATCGCGCCGCGCCTGCTCGTCGGCACCTTCTCCTACGCCAAGCTGCCCATGGTGGCCGACCTCGCGCTGCAGGGGTCCTCGCTCGCCGATCACGACGTCGTCGCAGCGCTCGCCGGTGACGAGTCGGCACTGGCGGCGGTCCGGCTGCGGGTGCCGGAGAGCGATCCCGAGCCGGACCCCGAGCACGAGCACCTCGTCCTCGACGCCGACTCGTCCCAGCACGCGGCGATCGACGCCGTCCGGGCCGGCGCCCACCTCGTCATCAAGGGACCGCCCGGCACCGGCAAGTCGCAGACCATCGCAAACCTCATCGCCTCCCTGGCGGCGGAGGGCAAGTCGGCGCTGTTCGTCGCGGAGAAGCGGGCGGCCATCGACGCCGTCCTCGGGCGGCTCGACCGGCTCGGGCTCGGCGAGCTCGTGCTCGACGCCTACGACGGAACGACGAACCGGCGCGCCACCGCCCGGCAGTTCGCGCGGACCCTGGACTCGGCGCTGGGCGTTGACGGGTCCTCGTCCCCAATCGAGAGAACAGCTCTTGGGTCAGCCAGCTCGGTCCTCAAGGAGCGGCGGGGCCGGCTGGTCGCCCATGTGCAGGCCATGCATTCGGTGCGCGAGCCGTGGGGCGTGTCGGTCCACGAGGTGCAGGAGGCGTTGGCCGAGCTGGCGACGAGGACTCCGTCGCCCACCTCGCGGGTGCGCCTCAACGGCGGGGTACTACCTGGTCTGGGGCGCGAGCGCATCCGGGAGTTCGCCGGACGGCTCCGCGACGCCTCGGGGCTCGGGGCGTGGGCGCAGGACGGTGCGGACCCGTGGTTCGGGGCGCGGATCCTGACGTCGGACGAGGCAGCCCGGGCGCTCGACATCACGACCCGTCTCAGCAGCGGTGGGCTGGACGGGGCCGGCGCCGAGCTGAACGCGCTGCTCGCCGAGTCGCACGTGCCGCCGGCGACCTCGCTGGGGGACTGGCAGTCAGCCCTGGACACGATGGCGGACGTGCGCCACACGCTGGAGGTGTTCCGACCCGAGGTCTTCGACCTTCCGCTGGACGAGCACATCGCTGCCACGGCAACCCGCGAGTGGCGCGCGCGGCACGAGGTCGAGATGGGGTGGCTGACCCGCTGGAAGGTGCGGCACCAGGCCAAGCGGCTGCTGCGGCCGGGGAGGCCGCCGGAGGACCTCCACGACAGGCTGCGCTTGGCGAGCGAGCAGCGCACGCAGTGGTACTCCCTCGTCGGTGGTGGCGGCCGCCCCGAGATCTCGCCGCGTCTCGACGAGGGGCTCGATGCGCTCGACCGCCTCCGCGACGACCTGGAGTGGCTCGAGGAGCGGCTACCCGGCGACCGGCCTGCGCTGGCGGAGCTGTCCCTCGACGACCTGCATGGCCGGTTGGCGGCGCTCGCCTCCCGGCCCGACCGCCTCGCCGTCCTGCCCCACGTCACTCGGACCCTCGACGACCTGCGCGGCGCCGGGCTGGGCCCGCTCATCGACGACCTGGCCGCCCGCGGAGTGCCCACGGCGCACGTGCCCGCTGAAGTGGACCTCGTGTGGTGGGCCTCGCTCGCGCAGGAGATCAGCTTCCGTGACCCGGCCTACGGCGCCCATGACGGCGAGGCGCTGTGCCACGCCGTCGAGGAGTTCGTCGTCGCTGACCACGCGCACCTGGATGCCACGGTGGACCGGGTCCGCGAGGCCGTCGCCCGCAACATCCGCGAGGTGCTCGGGGACAACCCGGCGCAGGAGGCCCTCGTCCGGGCCGAGGCGGGGAGGGCGCGACGCCACAAGTCCTTGCGAGACCTCATGCCGCAGGCCTCGGCCGCGCTCACCGCGATCAAGCCGTGCTGGGCCATGAGCCCCCTCGTCGTCGCCTCCACCCTGCCGCCGGGGCGGTGGTTCGACGTCGTCATCTTCGACGAGGCCTCGCAGGTGCAGCCGGCCCAGGCCATCTCGGCGATCTCGCGGGGGCGGCAGGTCGTCGTGGCCGGGGACGAGCGGCAGCTGCCCCGACGAACTTCTTCACCGTCGTGTCCGACGACGAGGGCACGCCGGCGGCGGACGAGGAGGTGCTCACCGAGGGCTTCGAGTCGGTGCTCGACGTGCTGGCGGCGGCCCTACCGACCCGGCGACTGACGTGGCACTACCGCAGCCGCGATGAACGCCTCATCGCCTTCGCCAATGCGACGATGTACGACGGCGGGCTGACGACGTTCCCCGGTACGGCCGTCGAGTCGGCGGTGACCTTCGAGCCGGTCGAGGGCCACGCGGTGGTCCAGCCCGGGGAGCCGACCATCGAGTCCACCAGCGCCGAGGTCGACCGCGTCGTCAGCCTCGTGCTCGACCACGCGCGCAGGCGTCCGCACGAGTCGCTCGGCGTCATCGCCTTGGGCATCAAGCACGCGAACCTCATCGACGACGCCATCACGGCCGCGCTGCGCGGTGCGCCCGACGTCGCCGATTTCTTCGACCCGGATCACGAAGAGCGCTTCTTCGTCAAGAACCTCGAGCGGGTGCAGGGCGATGAGCGCGACGCCATCATCCTCTCGATCGGCTACGGCAAGACGCCCCACGGTCGGGTCCTGCACCGCTTCGGACCACTCAACATCGAGGGCGGCGAGCGGCGGCTCAACGTGGCGATCACGCGGGCCCGCAACCGGATGACGGTCGTCTCGTCCCTGCTCGCCTCGGACCTCGACCCGTCTCGGCTCAAGGCCAGCGGTGCGATCATGCTGCGCGACTTCCTCGCCTATGCCGAGGCGCGGGGGGCCTCCGTGCCGAGCGCCGCGGGCGCCGCTCCCGAAGCGACCCGGAATGCGCTCCGCGCCGACCTCGCCGAACGCCTTCGCCGCGAGGGGCTGGTCGTCCACGAGGGGTACGGCACGGCGGCGCAACGCGTCGACGTCGCGATCGAGGACCCCTACCACCGCGGCCGGGTGCTCGTGGCCGTGGAGACGGACGGGCCGCGCTACGCAGCGATGCGCAGCACCCGCGATCGTGACCGGCTGCGGCCGGAGCAGCTGGGACGCCTCGGGTGGATCCACCTGCGTGTCTGGAGCACCGATCTGTTCCGCGACCCGGCACGCGAGATCTCCCGCATCGTCCGGGTCGCGCGGGAGGTTCGCCCTCGCCCGCCCGAGCCAGAGTCGAAACCGGCCGGCGGCACCGTCCTCAACGGCAGCGTGCCGGCTGCGGCAGCCGAGTCGGCGTGAGTCGGGTGAGTCGGCCGTGCTTGATGCCGCGACTACGCCGACTACGCCGACTGGACCGACCGCGCCGGCCAAGTCCGCCGAACCGTTGCCGAGCCGCCGCCGGCGCCGGGTCTTCCGCAAGGGCACCGCGGAGTCAGCCACCGACGACAACAACTATGGTTCGACCCGCGGATGACACGGACTCCGGCTGGGGAGAGGCTGCCGAGGCGTCCTCGCGCGACCGTTGGCTCCAGGAACAGCGGCCGCCGCACTACGAGTAGCCCGGCCATGCGGGTGGAACTCGGATGGAACGCAAATGGAATGCAGGCCACGGGTGCTGCGTTCTAGGCGGCATGAACGCCACCTCGACGCCCTTCAGCCTGCGCTACAACTGGGCCCTGGGCCTCTTCGAGAGCGGTGACCACTTCGCAGCGGCCTCGGCTCTTGCCGAGCTCCTCGCCGAGGCCGAGGCGTCTGGCGCCGACGAGGCCCAGCCGCTGCTGCACTCCACGACCGACCTGCGCATGTTCCTCGCACGCGCGTACTTCCACTCCGCCCAGTTCGGGAAGGCGGAGGACGTGCTCCGCGTGCTCATCGAGGAGCACCCGACCGACGGCTACGCCCACCTGCTCTTGGGACGCACGCTCCAGCGCGCCGGACGGCACGCCGAGGCGGCGCGGCCGCTCGCGCTGGCCGAGATCCTCGGCGACTACGAGCGCCCGAAGGCCTACGGCGCCCCAGACTGAGGAAGCAATCGAGTGAACAGCTTCTGGGGCGTTAGGCGTCAGAAGCCGTTCACTCGATCATGGGAGGGGCACCGTCAGCGGACGCGGAGCGCGTCGCGGATCTCGGTCAAGAGGATGACCTCCTCCGAGGGCGCCTCCGACTCGGGCTCCTCGCCGCGCTTGCGGCGCTCCGCGAGCTTGTTCATCGGCACGACGACCATGAAGTACACGGCGAAGGCCACGATGATGAACGTGATCAACTGCGTGAGGAAGAGGCCTACCGATACGCCCCCCGGCTTGTAGGCCGAGAAGTTCGGGGTCCCGCCGAGCTTGCCGACAAGGTCCATGACGATCACGACGAAGGCCTCGACGACCTTCGCGAAAGCCGTACCGATGACGACGGCGACCGCGAGGTCGACGACATTGCCGCGCATCAGAAAGTCCTTGAAACCCTTCAGCATGGACAGTCCCTTCTGTTTGGTCGCGACCTCCCCGAGCGTGGAGGCCTGTCCGTGTCGGTCTCAACCTAGCGAGCCATCGGGTTCCCGACGCGTGACACGGCCGGAGAAGTCTGTGCGCTTTCGGGCAAGCCGTCAGGCCCGGCCGGCAGGTGCGCTCAGCGCTCGGGCTCAGCCGGTGGGGCGGACGGCCAGCACGAAGCTCTCC
Source organism: uncultured Actinomycetota bacterium (assembly GCA_963754395.1). GTDB lineage: Bacteria > Actinomycetota > Actinomycetes > Actinomycetales > Dermatophilaceae > Intrasporangium. The sequence continues at coordinate 15,203 of CAVWGJ010000002.1, forward strand.
CCGGCGCTGAGGGCACTGAGGTGCAGGGCAAGCTGTCGCGCTTCGCTCGACGAGACCGCCACCGTGATCCCGGGATCCGGCTGGTCCCCCCACGAAACCGTCGCGCCGAAGGCACCGCCGGACGCCTCCCCTTCGCCATCCTCCGTCGAGCCCGACGTGCCGTTGCCGCTTGTCCCACCCAGGACGGCCAGGACCTGCGCATCGGTCACGACCTGTTGTCCGGTCCCGGTGGCGTAGACATCCACGCTGCTCCCTGGCTGGACCCCGGTCAGCGCGACCTCCATGACCGGCACCGTCATCGCCACGCGGCCATGCGACCGACCCGCAAGCAGCCCCGGACCGGCGAGGCGCTCGGTCGTGACGACGCTCCTTGCCTCGATCGGACCGCCGGCCCGCCGGCCCACGACGGCCGCGACGTCACCGGTCGCGGACTCGGGGAGATGCTCGGCTGGACGCGCCTCGACGCGCACATCGCCGGGCCCGATGATCGCCCCGGAGGGAATCAGCCGTGCAGCCACCACGGTCGTCTCGCCCGTTCCAGTCGTGCCTGCGGGTCGCATGGCGGCCAGGGCCACCACCACGGCAAGCCCGGCAAGCAGGGCGGTGACCCATCGACGGGCGCGAGCCCGACGCGACCGCTGCAGCCGTGAGCCCGGCCGAACGCGCCGCCGCCGGGGAACAGGGCGCGACGACTCCCCGGTCGATCCAAGAGGTCTGCGACCGGGGCCCGGAGCCCGGCTCATCAGGGCAGGTCGAACGGCAGCTCGATCCCGTCAAGGCTGCGCCGGCACGCACACGTGGCCGCGGCATCGTCCTCGTGGGCGGGGAGCTGACCGATGGCGTCCCGGAGCACGGCCTTGAGGCTCTCGACGTTCTCAGCGAAGACCCGCATGACCTCCTCGTGGGTGACGGACTCGCCACCTTCGACCCCGGCGTCGAGGTCGGTCACCATGGCGATCGTCGTGAAGCAGAGCGCCAGCTCACGCGCGAGAGCCGCCTCGGGCATCGTCGTCATGCCAACGACGTCCCAGCCGAGCTGCTGGTGCATGAGCGACTCAGCCCGGGAGGAGAACCGGGGGCCGTTGATGACGACGAGCGTCCCATCGGCCACGACCTCGAGCGCTGACACCCGCGCGGCGTCCACCGCCACCTGGCGTCCGTTGGCGCAGTAGGGCTCGGCGAAGCCGACGTGCACGATCGGGCCCTCAGCCTCGTAGAACGTGTGCTGACGGCCCCAGGTCCGGTCGACGACCTGGTCCGGGACGACGATCGTGCCCGGACCGCGCTCCGGCCTGAGCGAGCCGACCGCACACGGCGAGAGGACCTGGCGCACGCCGACGGCTCGCAGGGCCCAGAGGTTGGCGCGGTAGTTGATCCGGTGCGGGGCGAAGCGATGGCCTTTGCCGTGGCGCGCGAGGAACGCCACCGGGCGCCCGTCGACCTCACCGACGACGAGGGGGTCGCTGGGCTCGCCGAACGGAGTGGTGACCTCAACCGTCTCGAAGTTGTCGAGGAAGTCGTAGAGCCCGGAGCCCCCGATGACTCCGATCTCAGCGGTGATGTCGGGTGGCGTGAGAACGGTGCTGTGTGAGGTCATGCGGGCAGCCTAGAACGGCGGCCCAACGCCGTCGGGCCTCAGGACGACGCATGGGGACAGGGCTCGCTGAGCCGGTGGGGATGTGGACGACGCTGCCTCCTGAACCGGCGATGCCGGTTCAGGAGGCAGCGGCCTTGGTGCCTGAGCCCGACCCACTCGAGGAACCCCCAGAACCGGACGACCCCGAGGCCGGCGCAGAAGACGAGGACCCGGACGACCCGGACGACCCGGACGACCCGGACGACTGCGACGACGCAGCCGATCCGGACGACCCAGCCGAATCGGACGACGTGGAAGCCGCAGTCTCAGAGGAGCCGCCACCCGCGCCCGCCTCCTTGCCACCCGAGCCATCCGAGCCCTTGGCGCCGCCGCTGGATCGGGAGTCGGTCTTGTAGAAGCCGGAGCCCTTGAAGGCGATTCCGACCGGGTGGATCACCTTGCGCAGCCGGCCGGCGCCATTCGCGCACTCGGGGCAGTCCGTCAGCGGGTCGTCGGTGAAGGACTGGCGGATGTCGAACTCGTGGCCGCACTCGGTGCAGGCGTAGGTGTAGGTGGGCACTGGTTACCTCAGGTCTGGCGGGGGGTCTGTCGGCCAATTCTACGGGCGCGCTCGAGTCCGGCCGACGGCCAGCCCGCCAACCGGCCATGCAGGCTCAGGGCGAGGATCCGTTCCTCCGTCGCCTTGCGGGAGCGCGAGGTCGTCACGATGAGCAGCCGGTCGCCGTGCCGGATCGTCGTGTGCTGCTCCGGGACGAACGTCTCTCCGTCGCGCACGATGAGGGAGACCATGGCGCGCCGGGGGAGGCGCAGCTCGAAGATGGCGACCCCATGGAGCCGGGACTCCTCGCCGACGACGACGGTGACGACGTCCGCCCCGATCTCCACGAGCGGAGTGCTCTCGAGGCCGACGTCCACCGAGTGGACCTGCTCGGTGAGGCCGAGCTGCCTGGCCACCCATGGCAGGGGAGGCGCCTGCAGGATGGTGAAGACGACCACGAGGACGAAGACGAGGTCGAAGATCCAGCTGGTGTTCGGGGTCCCGGCGACCAGTGGCACGGTGGCCAGCACGACCGGCACGGCGCCCCGGAGCCCGGCCCATGACAGGAAGGCCATGTCCTGCCACGGCATGCGGAACCAGACGGTCGATGCGACGACGGACAGGGGCCGGGCGACCAGGAGCAGGACGAGACCGATGACGACGGCGTTGAGCAGCTGCTCGTCCAGACGGTACGGGTCGGCGAGCAGACCAAGCAGCACGAACAGCCCGATCTGGGCGATCCACCCCATCGCGGTTGCGAAGCTCTGGACCGACGTCCGGTTGGGCAGGCTCAGATTGCCGAGGACCAGTGCCGCGAGGTAGGTCGCCAGGAAGCCCGAGACATGGGCGACGGCGCCCACGGCGTAGGCGAGGACGGTGAGCGCGAGGACGCCGATGGAGAACAGGGCGGACGAGCCGCCGGCCACTCGCCGCAGCGCCAGCCCGCCGAGATAGCCGACGGCGAGACCGACTGCCGCTCCTCCGGCGAGCTCGAGCAGGACGATGATGAGCAGCTCCCACCACGGCTGCTCCTCCGCGCCCGGTATGCCCTGGGCGGCGAGGGCGACGACGAGGAGGACGACGGGGGCGTCGTTGAAGCCGGCCTCCGCCTCGAGCATGCCGCTCAGGCGACGCGGGATAGGGACGTTGCGCAGGACGGCGAAGACCGCGGCTGCGTCGGTCGAGGCGAGGATCGCACCGAGCAGCAGCGAGATCTCCCAGGAGAGGCCGAGGATGGCGTGGGCGGCGACACCGACCACGACGACGGAGACGACGACCCCCACGGTGGCGAGGATCGCGGCCGGGGCGACGGATCCGCGATGTTGCTCCACTTCGTCGACAGGCCGCCCTCCGCGAGGATCAGCACGAGCGCGGCATAACCGAGAACCCGGGTGGTCGACGCGTCGGAGAACTGGATGCCGGCGCCCGCGTTGCCCAGCACGAGGCCGATGCCGAGGTAGATGAGCAGCGACGGCATCCCCGACGCCACCGAGAGCCGCACCGCGGCAACCGCCACGAGCAGGACGATCGAGCCGATGAGCAACACGCGTGTGAGGTCGTCGAGGGTCATTCCCGACGACGTGACGGACGCGAGCGCGGTCACGGCTGGCTCCTCAGCTGGCGGTGGACCCCATCAAACCATTCGTATGCCGCTGAGCTCGCTCACGTCCAAACACCCCCAGCCGCGCCTCCCGCACACCACGGACGCGTGGCCTAGGCTGCATGCCGTGCCCCGCGCCCCCCTCGCCCGTCGAATCGCCCTGTCGGTCGTCGTCCTCATCGTCATCGCCTTCGTGGCGGTGACGATTCTTGCGGTCTCGACCATCAGGCGATCCTTCCCGGAGATGTCCGGCACACTGGAGGTGGAGGGTCTGTCGGGGCAGGTCAACGTGAGTCGGGACGCTCGAGGCGTCCCGACGATCTACGCCGACACGGCTGCGGACCTGTTCCGGGCACAGGGCTACGTCAGCGCCCAGGACCGGTTCTTCGAGATGGACCTGCGCCGGCACATCACGGCAGGCCGGCTGTCGGAGCTGGTCGGAGAGGCCGGCGTCGGGACCGACCGGGTCATCCGGACGATGGGCTGGCGCCGGGTCGCCGAGCAGGAGCTGCCGACGCTCGCCCCCGAGACTCGCCAGTACCTGCAGGCCTATGCCGACGGGGTCAACGCCTACCTCAAGCAGGCCGAGTCGCCGGCCGATGTCTCTCGAGTACCAGGTGCTCGACTAGCGCGACCCGGCTACCGCGTCGAGCCGTGGACGCCGGTCGACTCCCTCGCCTGGCTCAAGGCCATGGCCTGGGACTTGAAGGCCGACTACGACGACGAGCTGGCCCGAGCCCGGCTCTCGAGGGGCGGTCGCACCTCCGAGAAGCAGATCAACGCTGCTCTACCCGCCCTACCCGTTCGACCGCAACCAGCCGATCCTCTCCGAGCAGGACTGGAACCCATCGGCGACGTCGGAGGACCAGCAACAGGCCGCCGCCGCCACTCCGACCGCACTGCTGAAGCAGGGACAGGCCGCCTTCGATGCCACGGCCGCGGCCATTGACGCCATCCCGACACTGCTCGGCAAGGGCGACGGGATCGGCTCCAACTCGTGGGTCGTGTCCGGGGATCGCACGACAACGGGTAAGCCCCTGCTCGCCAACGACCCGCACCTCGCCCTCGGCATCCCCAGCATCTGGACGCAGGTCAACCTCCAGTGCCGGACGGTGTCACCGCAGTGCCCGTTCCAGGTTTCGGGTTTCGCCTTCTCGGGCCTCCCCGGCGTCATCATCGGCCACAACGCGAAGATCGCGTGGGGCTTCACCAACCTCGGTGCGGACGTCACCGACTTCTACCTCGAGCAGGTGACCAACGGCACCTACCTGCGCGACGGTGAGCAGGTCGACCTCGAGACCCGCACTGAGACGATCAAGGTCGCGGACGGCCCGGACGTCCAGATCACCGTGCGCAACACCGTCCATGGGCCGATCCTCTCCGATGCCTCTCCGGCGGTGGCGGAGGCTGGGGACCAGTCCGCGGTCCGAGGCGTGACGCAGTCGAACCGCTTTGCCGTGTCCCTTGCCTGGACGGCGCTCACTCCCAACAAGACCGCCGACGCGATCTTCCGGCTGAACAAGGCAGGCAACTGGCGCGAGTTCCGCGCGGCGGCCGCGCTCTTCGCCGTTCCCTCTCAGAACCTCATCTATGCCGACACCGACGGGCACATCGGCTACCAGGCGCCCGGGCTGATCCCCATCCGCCGGTCGGCGACGCCCGGCTCGGTGCCCGGCTTCTGGCCGGCGCCGGGCTGGGACAGCCAGTGGGACTGGCGCGGCTTCGTCCGCTTCGAGGACCTGCCCCATGTCCTCGACCCGGAGGAGGGGTTCATCGTCACGGCGAACCAGGCGGTCACGGCGCGCCCGAAGCCGTTCCTCACGTCCGAGTGGGACTACGGCTTGCGCGCCGAGCGGATCCGCACGCTCCTCGCAGGTGCTGCGAAGGTCTCTCCCGAACGAATGGTCCAGATCCAGGGCGACGACCGCAACACCTTCGCGCCCGTCCTCGTCGAGCACCTGTTGGGCGTCGAGGTCGACGACTTCACCGCTCAGGCGCAGCTGCTGCTGCGCGACTGGGATGGCAGCCAGCCGGTGGACAAGAGCAGGGACTCGGCATCGGCGGCCTACTTCAACGCCGTCTGGAAGCACCTGCTCGAGTACACCTTCGACGAGCTTCCCCCGGACATCGGCGCGAGCGGGGGCAGCCGGTGGATGATCGTCATGGAGCAGCTCCTCAAGGACCCCGAGAACGCCTGGTGGGACGACAAGACGACGCCCGGGGTGACCGAGGAGTCGAGCGAGATCCTCAAGCGCGCACTCGTCGACGCCCGCCTCGACCTGGCCCGCAAGCTCGGCAAGGTCCCCGCGACGTGGCGGTGGGGCCGGCTCCACCAGCTCAACCTCGAGCACCGGGTGCTCGGCCAGGAGTCGGTGCCGGGATTCATCCGCGACCTGTTCAACCGCGGCGGGATCGAGCTCGGCGGTGGCAGCTCCATCGTCAACGCCAACTCGTGGGACGCCTCCAGCTCCGGCTACGAGGTGACGTCGGGCCCCTCGATGCGCATGGTCGTCGACCTCGACAACCTCGACCGGTCCCTCTGGGTCAATGCGACAGGTCAGTCGGGCCACCCCTACAACGCGCACTACGCCGACCAGATCGACGCATGGGTGGCCAACGAGCCGTTCCCGTGGCCGTTCAGCACCGAGGCGGTGGCTGCGGCGACGGAGACGGAGCTGACGCTGGTCCCTCCGGGTCAGGTGCCGAACGGCTGAGGCGGCGCCGTCCGCACGACCCGGCCGCTCGTCGTGACGTAGCCGTCGACGACCGCGTCGTGGGACTCACGGGGCAGGTCCGCCTCGCTCTGCTCGCCCTCGTGGAGCAGCGTGACGACCGGTGTCCCGACGTCCCGGTGCCGCAGGGCTCGGTCGTAGCAGCCGCCACCCTGCCCGATGCGAGTGCCGTGCGAATCGACGGTCAGCCCGGGCGTGACGATGAGGTCGCAGCCACGCAGGGCGTCCACCCCGAGCCAGAGCCGGCCGTCCACGGAGGAGGTCGCTTCCTTCGGGAGGCGCGAGACCGTCGCCTGGTCGCCCGTGGTGCCCTCAGCGGCATACGTCCACTCGAGAGAGAAGTCGTCGAGCACGATGGGCACGATGACCTCGTGGCCCGCCGAGAGCAGTGCCGCGATGAGCGGCCCGGTGGGCGGCTCGTCGGGAAGCGACTCGTAGACGGCGATGCGGAGGCGCTCCTCGTCTCGTTCGGGGACGAACCGCAGCACGGCCTCGGCCACGGCCGAGCCGGCGCTGGCCCGGTCGACCGACCTGGCCAGCTCGGCGCGGCGGCGGCGTGCCGCCTGACGGATCTCGCGCTTGGAAGCGACGGGCTGCGTAGGCGTCACGGCCGTCTCACCGCCTGCTCGTCCTGGCCGCACATGGGGTCCATCGTAGGGTGACCCCATGAGCCAGGAGGGGTTGGCGCTCGCCGTCGAGCGTATGCGGGACAGAGGCATGGGGCCCGAGGCCGTCACGGTCTTCGAGCACTATTACCAGCAGCTGGAGGAGGGCGCGCACGGCACCATCCCGGAGGACACCATCGAGCCCCTGTCCGGCCTCCAGGAGCTCGGCGAGGTCCAGGTGACCGACGACGACGCCCGCGCCGCCCTGCGCCAGACCGCTGTCATCAAGCTCAACGGCGGCCTCGGCACGAGCATGGGGATGAGCGGCGCCAAGTCCGCGCTCGAGGTCAAGGACGGCCTGACGTTCCTCGACATCATCGCCAGGCAGGTCCTCGCGCTGCGCGAGCAGTGGGACGTCGACCTGCCCCTGCTCCTGATGAACTCCTTCCGGACGTCGGAGCAGTCGCTCGAGATCCTCGCGAAGTACCCCACGCTGCCCGTCGACGGGCTGCCGCTCGACTTCATCCAGAGCGCCGAGCCGAAGCTGCTCGCCGACAGTCTCCGACCCGTCGAGTGGCCCGAGGATCCCGAGCTCGAGTGGTGCCCGCCCGGGCACGGCGACGTCTATGTCTCCCTCTTGACCTCGGGCATCCTGGAGACGCTGCTGGAGAAGGGGATTCGCTACGCCTTCATCTCCAACTCCGACAACCTCGGCGCCACGTGCGACCCGGACGTCGCGGCGTGGATGGTTGAGCACGGCCTGCCCTACGTGGCCGAGGTCTGCACGCGGACCAAGAGCGACCGCAAGGGCGGACACCTCGCCGTCCGCAAGGCCGACGGGCGGCTCATCCTCCGTGACACGGCCATGGTGGCGGAGGGCGAGGAGCAGTACTTCGGGGACATCAAGCGGCACAACACGTTCCACGCCAACAACCTCTGGGTCGACCTGTCGGTCCTGCGTGACCGCATGGCCGAACGCGACGGAGTCCTGGGGCTGCCGATCATCGTGAACCGCAAGACGGTCGACCCGTCCGATCCGTCGTCGCCTGAGGTGATCCAGCTGGAGTCGGCGATGGGTGCCGCGATCGAGGTCTTCGAGGGTTCGGAGGCGCTGCTCGTGCCGCGGACCCGCTTCCGGCCGGTGAAGACGACCAACGACCTGCTCGTCGTCCGGTCCGACTACTTCGTCCTCGACGACAGCTCGCACCTCGTCGCGGTGGGGGACGGGCCGGAGCCGTTCGTGGACCTCGACTCGGCCTACCGGCTCGTCGGGGGCTTCGAGAAGCGCTTCCCGCAGGGGGTCCCGTCGATGATCGAGTGCACGAGCCTGCGGGTCATCGGCGACCCGGTCTTCGGGCGCAACGTCCGCTGCATCGGCGACGTGCTCGTCGACGGGTTGCTCCGGGTGCCCGACGGCGCAGTGCTCGAGGGGCCGGCGCACGCGTCGGCGGGGGACACGCGCACCGTCGACCAGCACCTCAAGGCGATCCTGTCGTCGCTCGATCAGTCGCCCATCGAGAGCGTGCCGCTCACCGAGTCGCTCGGCCTCGTCGTCGCGCGCGACGTGCGGTCACGGGTCAACCTGCCGGCTTTCGACAACTCGTCGATGGACGGGTATGCCGTCCAAGCGGCCTCGCTCGAGGATGCCGACGAGTCGCCGGTGCGGCTCCGGATCGTCGGCGAGGTCGCCGCGGGGGTGGCTCCCACGTTCTCCGTCGGTCCCGGCGAGGCGGCGCGCATCATGACCGGCGCGCCCATCCCGCCCGGGGCCGACGCCGTCATCGCCGTCGAGCAGACCGATGGATCGGCGACCGGTTCGGTCGAGTGCCGGGCCTCCGTGTCGGCGGGGCGATATGTCCGGCCGCGGGGGGAGGACGTGTCCGAGGGGTCGGTGATCGTGTCGGCCGGCGATGTCGTCGGGCCGCGGACGATCGGCCTGCTCGCCGCGTCTGGGCACGCCTCGGTCGAGGTCCACCGTCGGCCCCACGTCGTCATCATGTCGACAGGCACAGAGCTCGTCCCACCGGGAGAACCCTTGGGGCCGGGGCAGATCCACGACTCCAACTCGTCGATGCTGTGGGCGGCGGCGGTGGCGGCGGGGGCGTCTGCGGAGATCCGCGCGGCCGTCGATGACACCGATGCGGAGCTGCTGGCCGCGCTGGACGACGTCGTGGCGAACGCCGACGTCATCATCACCAGCGGTGGGGTCTCGATGGGCGCCTATGACGTCGTCAAGAGCGCCCTGGCCGGCAAGGGCGTCGAGTTCGTCAAGGTCGCGATGCAGCCCGGCAAGCCGCAGGGCTTCGGGTATCTCAGCGGACCCGGCGACCTGCGGGTCCCGCTCTTCGCTCTGCCCGGGAACCCCGTCTCATCCTTCGTCTCCTTCGAGGTCTTCGTGCGTCCGGCGCTGCGTCGGCTGATGCGGCTCGCCCCGGAGAAGCGCCCGGTCGGCACCGCCACGCTGACCTCGGGGCTGCGGTCGCCGGAGGGGCGGCGCCAGTACGGCCGCGCCATCGTGTCGCGCAACTCGGAGGGCGCGCTCATGTGCCGGCCGCTCGCGGGACAGGGCTCGCACTTCGTCGCGGACCTGTCCCGTGCGAACGCCATCTTCATCATCCCCGAGGACGTCACCGACCTCGTCGCAGGCGAGCTGGTCGACGTCATGCTCCTCGACGACTGACCCGATCCGATCCCAACCGAGTGAACAGGTTGTTCACTCGATCAGGTCGAGGCACGACGATGCCGTATGCCGCTGGGCTCGCTCCCAGCCCCACGCTCGCGCGCGCTCCTGCCGCCCACCTCGTCGAGTGCGCAGTTCGTGCCGGGCCGGGACCTCCGACAACTGCGCCGCGGCTGAGTTGTCGGAGGTGCTCTCGGCACGACGATGCCGTATGCCGCTGGGCTCGCTCAGCCCGAGTTCCCGCGCGCTGCTACCGCCCTGGTTGCGTCAGGTTCGCCGGGGCGAAGTTGCGGTGGTGACGGGCGGGCCAGTCCGAAAGCTGGCCGAGCACGGTGACATGATGGCCGAGTGGTTGATCAGCCTCCTGCCGACCGCGGGTCCACGTCCGGTCTGACCCATGTGCGCTCCGACGGAACGGCGCACATGGTCGACATATCCGCCAAGCAGGTCACTGCGCGTCAGGCGAGCGCCCGGGGGCGGGTCCTGCTCAGCGGCGCGGCCATCGCAGCGCTCCGATCCGGCGCGGTCCCCAAGGGTGACGCCCTGGCCGTCGCCCGCCTCGCCGGGATCCAGGCAGTCAAGCGCACTCCCGAGCTCATCCCGCTCGCCCACCCGATCGCCGTCCACGGCGTGGAGGTCGATCTCGTCGTGGCCGACGACGGGGTCGACATCGCAGCCACCGTTCGGACGGCCGACCGAACGGGTATCGAGATGGAGGCGCTCACTGCCGTGAGTGTGGCTGCCCTCGCGCTCATCGACATGGTCAAGGCCGTGGACAAGCACGGGCGGATCACCGACGTCCGGGTGACCGCCAAGTCGGGAGGAAGATCAGGTGACTGGCATGAGTGAGAGCACGCGAACCGACACAGTGAACGATCCAGGGACCGAGCTCGTCGGAGCGGACAGGCGGGCGGTCGTCATCACGTCATCGAGCCGTGCCGCTGCCGGGGTGTACCCGGACCGGTCCGGACCAGTCATCGTCGATCGGCTCCAGTCCTGGGGTTTCGCTACCGGAGCGCCGATCGTGGTGGCGGACGGCGACGAGTTCGGCCTGACGCTTCGCGACGTGCTCGCATCCGAGCCGGATCTCGTCATCACCACCGGCGGCACGGGCCTGACGCCGACCGACGTGACACCGGAGCAGACGATGCCGCTCCTCGACCGGCTCGTGCCGGGCATCGCTGAGGGCATGCGCGCGGCCGGTGTGGCCAAGGGTGTCCCCACGGCGATGCTCTCGCGCGGCCTCGTCGGGATCTCGGGCCAGAGCCTTGTCGTCAACCTGCCCGGCTCGCGGGGTGGGGTGTCCGACGGGCTCGACGTGCTCGAGCAGGTCCTCGAGCACGTCCTCCAGCAGCTGCCCGGTGGAGACCACTGAGGACCGCGAGACCACCCGACCAGTGAAGCCTCCCTGGCGCCGCAAGCCACGGCTCGCACCGTGGCCAGTCACCCTCCGCGACCGGACGGCGGATCCGGAGGTCATTCTCCGGCCGCTCCGCATCACGGACGAGGAGGCGTGGCACCAACTGCGTCGCGAGAACGCGAACCACGTCCGCCCGTGGGAACCCACGCTGCCGCCGGGTTCGACCTCGCAGCCGGTGAGCTACCGCCAGTTCGTCCATGACCTTGATGAGGAGGCCGCGGCCGACCGAGCGATGCCGTGGTGCATCGAGACCGGCGGGCGCATCGTCGGGCAGGTCCACATCTTTGGCGTCACCCGGGCGGCCCAGCAGTCGGCTGCCGTCGGCTACTGGCTCGCGGAATCCGTGTCAGGGCAAGGGATTGCGACGCGGGCCCTTGCGATTGCCATCGACTATGCGCTCGGTCCGGCCGGCCTGCACCGGGTCGAGGTCAACATCCGGGTCGACAACGAGCGCTCGCTCGCGCTGGTCCGCCGCCTCGGGCTCCGCGAGGAGGGCGTCCGCGAGCGATACCTCCACATAGCCGGCGCATGGCGGGACCACCTGAGCTTCGCCGTGACGAGAGAGGAACTCGAGGCTGAGGGGCTCGTTCCACGTTTGTCTCAGTTGTAACACCAGCCACTTGCGCGACACGCACCGAATATGCCTCGGGTGGCCCTGATAGCCGCCTACCGTTGGGTTCGTGCCTGCCAGCAGCCTCATCTTCGTCGTCATCGTGGCGATCTGGGCTGTCTTCCTGCTGCAGCACTGGTCGCGCCGCCGGGAGAACGGTGCGGCGGCCCGGTCGGTCGACGGCTACACCGAGGCCATGCGCGTCCTCGACAAGCGACGGGTCGTCCCCGGCACCGAACTCGCTGAGCCGCGGCCACATTCGTACGCGGTGACACCAGCCGCGGCTGCAGCGTCGGGTCGCCGCTCGCCGTTGGTCGCCCGCCGTCCGTCCCACAGCGACCCAGCAACGAGTCGCACCCGACACGAGGTGGAGTCGATGAGCACTGCCCGACCAACGGTGACCGCCAAGAGGGCTCAAGGTGCGCCGCGCCCGGTGAGCCGCGCCCAGCGACTCCTGCGCGCGACCCTGCTGCTCGTCTCCGTCGTCTGGGTCCCCGTCTCGATCGCCCTCGCCATCACCGGCGTCCTGCTCTGGGCCTCGGTGCCGCTCTCCGTGCTGACCGTCGTCGCCGTCCTGGTCTGGCTGCGCACGGAGGCGCGGGCCGACCGGGCGCGCAAGGCGGGCCCTCGCCGAGCCGCACGCACGACCGCAGCCGCACCCGCGTCAGAGCCGCGACTCTCCAGCGACGACACACAGGTCATCCGCGAGCCGCAGCGCTACGCGGTGACCCCGGCGGCTCGCGCCCAGCCCACCACGACCGCTGACCCGGCCACGGCGGCAGCCGGCGTGGGAGCGCGAGCGAGCTCAGCGGCATACGCCATGGTGTTTGACGTCGAGGCGACGGAGGCCACGGCGCGGAAGCCGGCCGAGCCACCCGCCCCCGGCACGTGGAGCCCGGTGCCGGTGCCCACTCCGACGTACGCGATGAAGGCGAAGGCCGAGCCGCGCTACACGGAGAACGGCATCCCGGCCGATGTCTTCGACACGCCGGAGTTCGCGGACGAGGTCGACGAGCTCGACGACCGGGCGCTCTTCGCGCGCCGCGCCGCGTCGCAGTAAACCCGCGAGTCAGGCGTTGGCGGGCGCGGATCCCTCCTCGGCCGATTCCTCCAGGTCCTCATGGAGCTCCTCCTCGGGCTCCTTCATGAGCAGGTGCTTGCCGACGGCGTTGAGCACGGCAGCGAACGGCACCGCGGCCAGCGCACCGACGATCCCCGCGATCTGCGACCCGGCGGCGATGGCGAGGATGACGCCGAGCGGATGGATGCTGACGGCATGGCCGAGCAGGAGCGGCTGGAGGACGTGCGACTCGAGCTGCTGCACCCCGATGACGACGGCGAGCATGATGAGCGCCACGCCGAAGCCCTGCGACACGAGCGCGAGGAGGACCGCCACCGCGCCGGACAGCAGCGCACCGACGATCGGGATGAAGGCGAAGAGGAAGACGAGCACGCCGATGGCGAAGGCGAAGGGCACCTTGAGGATCGCGGCGCCGAGCGCGATGCCCACGGCGTCCACGAAGGCCACGATGATCGTCGCGCGGACGAAGGCGGACAGCTGGTCCCAGGCGATGCGGCCGGAGGACGCGACGCGCGAGCGGGCCACTCGGGGAAGAGGCGAACCACCCAGTTCCAGATCCGCGGCCCGTCGTAGAGGAAGAAGAACAGCGCGAAGAGGGTGATGAAGATGCCGGCGATGAAGTGCGTCGCCGTCAGCCCGACGCTGGCGGCGGTCCGGCCGAGGTTGCCGGAGCTGCTCACGCCGTCCCGGAGGCTCTCGAAGTAGCGGTCGAACTCCGTGTCCGTGATGTTGAACGTCGTCCGCACCCAGTCACGGATCTGCTCCAGGCCCGTGGCCACCTGCGCCGTCAGGTCGGACAAGCCGCTGCTGAACTGTTGTCCAATGAGGGTGAAGAGCGCGCTGACCGCGACGAGGACGCCGGCGACGGTCACGCCGGCGGCGGCGCCGGTGGGCATGACCCGGGCGAGCCGCCGGGTGATCGGGACGAGCATCGCCGCCACCAGGAGCGCCACGAGGAGCGGGACGACGATCTGCGAGAACTCACGCAGGACGAGGCTCGCGATGTAGAGCGCAGCCCCGATGACGAGCAGGCGCAGCGCCCACTCGCTCGCCCCGCGCACCGCGGGAGGGACGGCCGATCGTCGGGCTGGCTCAGCGGGGGACGGCTGGGTGGCGTTGTCGGTCACGAGGACACGGTATGCCGCTGAGCTCGCTTCCGCGGTCAGGCGCCGTGGGATTCGTGGCTGGGTTGTGATCGTCGGTGGCGGGGGAGGCGGTCAACGCGGGCCAGGCGCTCGAGGAGGGCGACGGCGTCGTGGGGGGCGTGGCCCTTGGCGTCGTTGTCGAAGTAGACGTACGTGTCATGGCCGTCGGCGAGCCAGCTGTCGATCTGGGCGGCCCAACGGTCGAGGGAGTCGTCGGTGTAGCCGCTGGCGTAGAGCTCGGTCTCCCCGTGCAGCCGGACGTAGCGGAAGTCGCTCGTCGCGTCGTGCAGCTGCGGCCACCGCCCGGCGCTGTCGGCGACGACGGTGCAGATGTCGTGCTCGGCGAGGAAGGCGCGGGCGTCGGCGGTGTCGAAGCTCTCGTGGCGGGGCTCGAGGGCGTGGCGGATCCTCTGGTGGGTGAGCGGCCTTGGTGGCGGCGCGGTCGTCGGGCACCTTGTCGTCGTGGCGCTCGGCCAGCTCGGCGGCAGCGGTGGTCGTGCGTGGGAGGAGCTCGAAGAAGGCGGCGAGACGGTCGGGGTCGAAGCGGATGCGTTCGGGCAGCTGCCAGAGGATCGGGCCGAGCCTGTCGCCGAGACTGAGCACGCCCGAGGCGAAGAAGTTGGCGAGCGGGGTCTCGACGTCGCGCAGCTGCTTGAGGTGGGTGATGAACCGGCCGCCCTTGACGGCGAAGACGAAGCCGTCCGGCGTCGCGTCGCGCCAGGCCTCGTAGGACGTGGGTCGCTGGAGCGAGTAGAAGGAGCCGTTGATCTCGACCGAGTTCATGCGCTCGGCTGCGTAGCGCAGCTCGTCCTTCTGCCGCAGGCCCTTGGGGTAGAAGTCTCCCCGCCAGCGCGGGTAGCGCCAGCCCGAGACTCCGACACGGGCCTGGCTCATGATGTCGAGGTTAGTGCGGTTGACGCCTGGGGCGCGTCACTCGGGGAGGACGGCGCGCAGGACGCGAAGCGTGTTGCCGCCCATGATCGCCGCGATCTCCGCCTCGCTGCGGCCGCGGTCGAGCAGCTCCTGGGTGATGACGGCGAGGTCGCTGGTGTCCCAGCCGACTGTCACCGCGCCGTCGTAGTCGCTGCCGAGCGCTGCCGTCTCGATTCCGCCGACCTCGATGACGTGCTCGATGGCGTCGACGACCGCCTTGGGCGTCAGCTCGCA
Organism: uncultured Actinomycetota bacterium; assembly: GCA_963754395.1. Taxonomy (GTDB): domain Bacteria; phylum Actinomycetota; class Actinomycetes; order Actinomycetales; family Dermatophilaceae; genus Intrasporangium. The sequence continues at coordinate 30,378 of CAVWGJ010000002.1, forward strand.
GACGGCGGCGTCCCAGTAGCCGACCCCGACGACCCCGCCGGTGCGCGCAATGCCGCGGATCTCGTCGTCGGTGAGGTTGCGGTTGACGTTGCAGGTCGCCTGGACGCCACCGTGGCTAGCGACGAGCGGCCTGGTGGCCCGCTGCAGCATCTCGTCGATCGCGGTGTGGCTGGCGTGGGCGAGGTCGATGATGATGCCGCGCTGCTCCATCGCCTCGAAGGTCTGTCGCCCGAGGTCGGTGAGTCCGCCCTTGTCGACTCCGTGCATCGAGCCGGCCAGCTCGTTGTCGAAGAAGTGCGTGAAGCCGGCCATCCGCATGCCGGCCGTTTCGAGTGTGTCTAGGTTCTCGAGTCGGCCCTCGAGGTTCTGCAGGCCCTCGACCGAGAAGAGGGCGCCGGTCACGTCCTTCCCGTCCTCTCGAGCGGTGACGAGCCGGTCGACGTCTCCCTTGGTCCGGATCAGGATCAGCGCGCCCCCGGAGTCCCTGGCGGCCTGCTCGAGCTTCTCGGCGTGGTAGAGCGAGCGTTGCAGCAGCGAGCCCCACGTCCGCGGGGGCTGCAGCTGGACCATCGTCAGGAGCGTGATGTTGTCCGTATCGCCACTATTGGACTCGTAGTTCTGACCCTTCGGCGACTTGGACACCGACGAGAAGACCTGGAGCGCAACATGGCCCTCACGCAGGCGCGGCAGGTCCACGTGGCCGCGGTCCGCGCGTTCGAGCAGGTCGCGGTCCCACATCAGCGTGTCGGCGTGCAGGTCGACGACATGCAGTCGCTGATGGAGGTCTCTGGCCTGTGGACTCACCTCGGGCAGGGGGTCGGGCTCGAGCTTGTTCATCGAGCTCTCGACGAGCCCGGGCCCGATGGTGACCAGGGCCGCCCCCGCGCCGACGAGCACCACGCCGAGAGCGGTCAGGCCGCGTCGCAGCCAGCGCCGCTGTTCCCGGGTCATGACGCGGATGTTAGCTGCTGGCCGAGGGCGAGGAGTGCGGCCGCGCCCTGTGCGTGGCTCTGCTGTGCCCCGCGCCTAGCATCGACCGCATGAGCACAACGGAAGGTTCGCCGGCCCTGGCGGTGACGGGCTCGACCGGCTGGCTGGGTGGTCTCGTCGCGCGGGGACTGGAGGAACGTGGGGTGGCCCAGCGACTTCTGGTCCGGGAGCTCGCAAGGGCACCTCAGCTGGAGGGTGCGACGGCCCTGCCGAGCGCCTATGGCGACTGGACCGCGAACGCGGAGGCCCTGGACGGAGTGTCGACGCTGTTCATGGTCTCGGCCGCGGAGAACGAGACGCGGCTCGACGAGCATCGGGCCTTCGTCGACGCAGCCGCCGACGCCGGTGTGGAGCACGTCGTCTACGTCTCGTTCTTCGGTGCTGCGCCCGATGCGACGTTCACGCTGGCCCGGGACCACTTCGCGACCGAGGAGCACATCAAGGCGTCGGGTATGGCGTGGACCTTCCTTCGGGACAACCTCTACCTCGAGTTCACCGAGGCGATGGTCGGGTCGGACGGCGTGATCCGGGGACCGGCAGGCGATGGCCGAGCGGCGGTCGTCTCCCACGAGGACATCGCTCGGGTTGCCGTCGCGGTGCTGCAGGAGCCGGCGCGGCACGCCGGCGAGACCTATTCGCTGACCGGACCGGAAGCGCTGACCCTGTCGGAGATGGCACGCCTCGTCACTGAGCTCCGTGGTCGGGAGGTGCGGTTCCATGACGAGACGGTCGAGGAGGCCTACCGGTCCCGGGAGGTCTACGGAGCGCCGTACTGGCAGGTCGACGCCTGGGTCTCGACGTATCTGGCGATCAAGGCGGGGGAGCTCGATGGCGTGACGGACGACGTCGAGCGCGTCACCGGGCGGCGGCCCCTTTCCCTGCGCGAGTACCTGGCCTCGGAGGGCCGCTCGTCGTGAGGGCAGTTGTGTACGACGCCATCGGGACAACTCCGGTGGTCCGGGAGGTGCCGGATCCCATCGCACCGGAGGGTGGCGTGGTCGTTGCGGTGCACGCCACGGGGCTCTGCCGCAGCGACTGGCACGCGTGGGTCGGGCACGACGAGATCAGGGTTCCCCATGTGCCGGGTCACGAGCTCGCCGGCGTGATCTCGTCGGTCGGCGGCGGCGTCGAGGGCTGGTCGGTCGGTGACCGCGTCACCGTGCCCTTCGTCGAGGGCTGCGGCGCCTGCGAGTGGTGCCGATCTGGCAACGCGCAGGTGTGTCCGTCCCAGGAGCAGCCGGGCTTCACCCATTGGGGCTCGTTCGCCGAGCTCGTCGCCCTGCACTCGGCCGACACGAACCTCGTGCGGGTGCCGGACGAGGTGTCGTTCGAGGCGGCCGCGGCCCTGGGCTGCCGCTTTGCCACTGCTTGGCGGGCGCTCACGGATCGGGCGCAGGTCCTGGCCGGCGAGTGGGTCACCGTCGTCGGTGCAGGTGGCGTCGGGCTCTCGTGCGTGATGATCGGCAAGGCGCTGGGGGCCAAGGTGATCGCGGTCGACCGCAACTCAGGGGCGCTGAAGGCCGCCAAGGCCGTGGGTGCCGACGTCACCTTGGCGACGGACGGGCTCGACGTGCCGGCCGCGGTGCACGAGCTCACCTCTGGAGGAAGCCACGTCGCGGTCGACGCGGTTGGGACCGAGGCGACCTGCGCTGACGCGATCCTGTCGCTGCGGCGTCGGGGGCGCCACGTCCAGATCGGCCTGCTGCCCCCGGTCGCAGGCCATCCACGAGTGCCCATGTCGCGCGTGATCGCCTGGGAGCTGGATGTCCTCGGCTCGCACGGCATGGCTGCGGTCGACTACCCGGCCATGATGGCCCGCATCGCGTCGGGTGACCTGCGGCCGGACTCGCTGATCGAGCGGGTCGTCGGGCTCGAGGAGGCGGCCCTGCTGCTGCCCACCATGGACCGGGCGGTTGTCAGCGGCATCACGATGATCGACCCGCTCGGCCCAGGCGCTCCGAGGTAGGAGCTGGGTAGCCCTCCCCCTTTCGTCGAGTGTGCACTTCGTGCCCGGCCTGGTTCGCCGAAAGCGATGGACGCCGTGCTCACCGAGTGTCAGCCTTGATGCATGACACGCGCCGTCGAGGCGGACTACCTCGTGGTGGGAGCCGGTGCGATGGGGATGGCCTTCGCCGACGCCGTGACCGACCACGCGGATGTGCGCGTGGCGCTGGTCGACCGCCGCCACAGCGTCGGCGGGCACTGGCTCGAGGCCTATTCCTTTGTCCGCCTGCACCAGGCGTCTGCCTTCTATGGTGTCGCGTCGACCCTGCTCGGCGGTGGCAGGCTGCAGCAGGCCGGACCTGAGGCGGGGCTCCAGGAGCGGGCCACCCAAGCGGAGATCCTCACCTACTACCAGCGGATGCTCGACCGGATGGTGGAGTCGGGGAAGGTGGAGTTTCTCCCGAACTGCGAGTACGTCGGTGACCGTCTCGTCGTCTCGCGGATCTCCGGCGAGCGTCTCGAGGTGCTGGAGGGGAGCCGCGTTGTCGACGCCCGCTATCTCTCCCCGAGCATCCCTGCAGAGGCGCCCGCGCCGTTCGCGGTCGCCGATGATGCGACGGTGCTGCCGGTCAACGACCTGGCACGACTCGAGGAGGCGCCGAGCCAGTACGTCGTCGTCGGGTCTGGCAAGACCGCGACCGATGCGTGCATCTGGCTGCTCTCCCGTGGTGTCGATCCCGACCGGATCTGCTGGGTGCGGTCCCGCGATCCGTGGATGCTGAACCGTGCCGTCGTGCAACCCGATCCGGCGGTATACCTCGGTATGGCCGCTGACGTCATGCAGCTGGCGACGACGGCAACCTCCGTCGAGGACCTGTTCCTGCGGCTCGAGGACGCCGGGATCATGTTGCGGATCGACCCGTCGGTCATGCCCACGATGGCCAAGACGCCGACCCTCGCGATGTGGGAGCTGGAGCAGCTCCGCAGCCTGGAGAACGTCGTGCGCCGCGGTCACCTGCTCGCTGCAAGCCGCGGCCGACTCAGCTTCGCCGACGGATCCGTCATGGTCGCCGAGGACGCACTGGTCGTGCACTGTGCCGCAGATGGCCTGAAGTACCCGCCGCTCGTGCCGGTGTGGCGCCCCGAGGCGATCACGCTGCAGCCGATCCGGACCGGGTTCCCGTGTTTCGGCGCGGCGCTCGTCGGCTACGTCGAGGCGACCCGTGACGACGACGATGAGAAGAACCTGCTCTGCCCTCCGTCTCCGTTGTCGAACTCGATGAGGGGATGGGCCCGGATGAACGTTCTGGGCACCCGGGCCGCCATGTCCTTCTTGGCCGAGGCGGACATCAAGGAGTGGTCGGATCGGGTGGCCCTGAACCCGGCCCGCGTCCCGCCCGGCTATGCGGGGTCAGACGCCCTGGACGCCGCTCGTGCTCGGTTGGCGACATACACCCGTCCCGCGCTGGCGAAGCTCGCGGAGTTCGCGCTCGATGGCGCAGCCGAAGCGGGTGACCGCATCGACTCCGAGTCTCCGTCGATGGGCAGCATCTGACCGTTGGGACATCGTGGCTGGTTACGCTTGCGGCCTGATCGCGCCACTGGCCGACCTGCCTGCTGGCGTCATCGGGTTCACGTCCTCCCGTGCGGTCAGCCGTGAAGAGTACGTCGACGTCCTGCTGCCGGCGCGTTCTGGGAAGACCTGAAGCTCGGTCTCGGCGGCGGGGTCGAGCACCGCCGATCGTGGGAGCGGATGGCGATCGTGTCGGACGCCGACTGGGTGCGTCATGCCATGGCGGTGTTCGGTTGGATGGTGCCCGGAGAGGCGCGTGTCTTCCCGCACGGAGATCTCGACGAGGCGAAGGCCTGGCTCGCCGGCTGAATGGCCCGGTGCTGTGGCGGCGCCTCTCGCTGGTGGGTGTTTCACCTCGAAAGGATGAGTGCGCGGTCGGTGCGTTCACATAGCGTTCGAGATGGGGGCATTCCGGCCATCCGGTGGCCGGTCACATGAAGGGAATGGGATCGATGTCGAGTCAACCTTCACCGACCAAGCTGGCGTGGGCAGAGGGCCTCGCGGTGTTCGCGGCGTCCCTGCTCATCATGGTCGGCATCTTCCAGGCCCTCCAGGGCCTCGCCGCGATCATCAACGACGAGCGCTTCGTCGTGACCGGCAACTACGTCTACAAGCTCGACGCCACCGGATGGGGCTGGATCCACCTGATCCTTGGCCTGGTCTTCATCGGTGTGGGCATCGCCATGATCATGGGCCAGACCTGGTCATTCGTCGCCGCAATGGTCGTCGCGATCGTCTCGGCCGTGGCGCAGTTCATGTGGTTGCCGTACTACCCCGTCTGGGCCATCGTCATCATCGCCCTCGACGTGGCCATCATCTGGGCGCTCGTCACTCAGCTCGGCAGGTCCAGGACAGCCTGAACGCGTGCATCCCGCCGGACGTGCGCTGCGACAGCGGAGTTCGCGGTGCGCGTGCACCTGGATAGGGTCGACCCCGTACTGGTGCGCGACGAGCGGAGTGGACGGGGATGGACCAGACGATGGTCGACGTCGAGCGGGGAGACCTGCTCGGTGAGGGGTATCGGCGCCGCGTCACCGAGGTCTACGTGCGCAGTTTCGCGAAGGACTTCGTCGCGTTCTCGCGCGACACCGGCAAACTGGCCGACGCGTTCGAGCACATGCTGCTGCTCGATCGGTTCTACATCGCGTTGGTGGACGGGGAGCCCGCCGGCCTCGCCTCGCTCACCGAGGGCGACCAGACCCTGTTCGCGCCGCGATGGCGGGAGATCCGGCGTCATCTGGGGCTGGCGCGCGGGCTTCTCGGCTATGTGGTGATCCGGACCTGGTTCATGCGCGCATACGAAGGCGCCCGGCCTGGGCTCGCCGAGATCGGGTTCGTGGCCACCGAGCCGGCCCACCAAGGTCGCGGCGTCGCAACCGCGTTGCTGCGTCACCTGTTGGCGCTTCCTGAGTATCGCGAGTACGTGCTCGAGGACATCAAGGACACCAACGAACCCGCCCTCGGCCTCTACGCCAAGCTCGGCTTCACGGTGTACAAGCGTCGGAAGGTGCGCTTTGCCCGACGCGTCGGATTCACCGAACTCGTGTCGATGAAGCTCGTCCAGGACCCCGTGCCGCAACCCGCCGCCGAGCGATCACCCGGAGCCGTCTGAGGGTCACGCGGCGAGGGTTGGCGTGCTCCTGGCTCGGGACTGGCCACGCACGGCGCGTCGCGGAGGACACGTTTTAGTGCGCCGATCTACGATCCCACAGTGGCGACTTCTCAAGATCTGGCGAAGGCCTTTGCTGTCGACACCACCGGAGCCTTGGGACGCACGACGTTCTCGGCGACGCGGGACCTGGCACCGTTCAGCGAAGGCGCTGCTGCTGCCGCCGACAACCTGGTCAGCAAGGCGCTGGACGCCCTGAAAAACGATGACCGAGACCGGGCCGACCGACTTCTGGTGCGAGCGGCTCGCCTTCCCTACGACGAACACGAGGAAGGCTTCCCGGGTCTCGACGCGCTGAGCCTGGGGCTGTTCTGCCTCGTGACCGACGAATGCGAGGCGAGCGAGCCCGACGATGACGGCTGGCTTCGGGCCGCATTCACGGCGCTCCCCGAGCTCGACGACGTGGGATCGAGGGCACTCTTGAACGTGCTCAGAGTGGTGGATCAGGACTACCGGCTTCCCGTTCGTGAGTCGGCCCGGATCCGCCGCGCCGTACCACGTGACCTCACCGCCCCCGACGACGTTGCAGCGACCTCGACGCCGGATCAGCTGGCGCCCATCATGGGGTCGATTGCCCGGGCCCATGTCGCCTACGCGCAGGCAGCGGAGCTGGCCCTCGGGGCCCGGTAGGCCGGGGATCCCAACGACGCGCCGCAGTCACGCCGCCACCCGGACAGTCGCTGGTCGATCGACGTCGGACGCAGGGACGGTCATGCTGTCAGGGTGAGCCCGCACCGACCGGGCGGCCGCGCTGACGAGATCCTCGAGGTGACCACCGTGGAGAAGCACTCATTGACGGCTCTGGCCCGCACCCAGCTCGAGGGAGCCCGATCATCGTCGACGGGACGCAGCGCCCGCACCGTCTACGGCGGGCACGAACACCAGCTGCGCCAGACCGTCATCGCCCTGGTCGAGGGGCAGGTGCTCGACGAGCACGAGAGTCCGGGCGAGGCCACCCTCCACGTCCTCGGCGGCCGGGTGCGCCTCGTCACCGACGAGGCGTCCTGGGACGGCGCCCCCGGCGATCTCCTCATCATCCCGCCGGCCCGGCACAGCGTCGAGGCGGTCAAGGACAGCACGATCCTGCTGACGGTCGTCAAGCGGGCATGACCAGCACAAGCCGGCTGCCAGCGCGACGACCTTCGGAAGCAACTCGCTGGCCGATGGCCGAGCCGACGCCGCATCCCGGGAGACGGCGACCGCCTTGAGGGGCGCATGGCCGCACGCACAGGCAGACATGGTGTCAAAGAGTGGAGCTGAGGGGATTCGAACCCCTGACCTTCTCATTGCGAACGAGACGCGCTACCAACTGCGCCACAGCCCCTTGATGCGACAGGAACTCTAACACCACGGCACAGGCACCATGAAACCGGATCGGGCCGCGGGCCGTCCCGAAATCATGGCGCACCCAGCGCGGGCAACCCGACCCCGCGCGCGCAACCCCACCGCGCGGAGGATGCGCGGCGCGCTTGGTGTGGCGTCGCGCGCTACGTCGGCCTACCCGCGCTCAGACCCAGCTGGGGAACCACATCCGCTGCGACCACTCCGTCTGCGGGATCACGTCCGCGACGTAGATCGGGTGGAAGAAGGCGAACAGCCCGATGGTCAGGAGCACGAACGCTCCCATGACGCCCAGCCCCACCCGCCGCCGGGCCATCGACGCATCCCGTCCACCGATGATCAGACCGAGCACGTACACGCAGGCCAGCACGACCCACGGCACGAACGACACCTCATAGAACGTGTAGATCGTCCGGTCAGCGAGGAAGAACCACGGCAAGTATCCGGCTGCGATGCCGCACAGCACGGCCCCGGCCCGCCAGTCGCGGCGCAGCGCCCACATGAAGAGCAGGACGAAGATCGCCAGCGTCCCGCCCCACCAGATCGACACCGTCCCGATCGAGGTGATCGCCTTGCTGCACTGGTCGACCATGCAGCCGTCGACGCCCTTCACCGGCCCCTCGTAGAAGAACGACGTGGGCCGGCCCTGGATCATCCATGACCAGGGACTCGTCTGGTAGGGATGCGGCGAGTTGATCGAGGCACTCGACTCGAACATCTGCTGGTGGTACGCCCACAGCGACCGCCACCAGTCGGGCAGCAGTCCGCCGAGCCCCCCGGACGGCCGCGTCTCAGCCCAGGTGCGGAACGAGCCGCCCCGCGTGAGGATCCACCCGGTCCAGCTCGCCACATAGGTGACAAGAGCGGTCCCTACGAGCTGCACGAACGCGAACAGCCCGTCCTTGACGACGCCCCCGACGACCCAACCGCGCACGCCGGCGGATCGTCGCGCCCCGAGGTCCCACAGGACGGTGAGCAGGCCGAAGAAGACGAGGAAGTAGAGCCCGGACCACTTCACGCCAGCCGCCAGACCGAGCATGACGCCGGCTACCCAGCGCCACGGCCGCCAGCCGAGCCACGGTCCCCACCGGCTGATCGACGCCCGCGACACCCCGGCCAGTCTCGCCGCCAACACCTCGCGCGCCTTGTCCCGGTCGATGAGCAGCGCCCCGAACGCCGCCAGCCCGAAGAACATGACGAAGATGTCGAGCAGCCCGGTCCGCGAGTGCACGAAGTGGTGCCCCTCGAAGGCCAGGAGCGCAGCAGCGACCGCGCCCAGCAGGTCCGACTGGAAGAGCCGCCGCGCGATCCGCCCGACCATGAGGATCGACAGCGTCCCCGCCAGGGCCACCGCAAACCGCCACCCGAACGAGTTGAGGATGCCGAACGGCGTCTCGCCGAGCCCGATGAGCCACTTGCCGACCGGCGGGTGGACGACGAAGTCGCCCTCCGTCCCCCAGACGAACGGGTCGTTCGCCGTGAAGTGCTGGTCGACCTGTTTGGCCTGCTCGAGGACGGGGTCGACCTTCATCTCGAAGCCGAACAGGATCATCGACCAGCCCTGCTTGACGTAGTACGTCTCGTCGAAGATGAGCTGGTGCGGCGCGCCGACGTGCCAGAACCGCATGATCCCGCCGACCGCGGTGAAGAACAGCGGCCCCAGCCAGGCGAGCGTCAGCAGGTTGCCGAGCTGTCGCCGGGGCGGCGCGTCGCGGAAGTCGTCCTCCGGTTTCCCGAGCAGGCGCGAGCGCACTGCCAGGGCGGAGTTCATGGGCGCCATCGTATGCAGTTCCGCTGGCAGTTCCGCGCATGCTCCCTCGCGGTCGAGTGTGCAGAACGCGCCGCATGGACACGGCGCGAAGTGCACACTCGACCAAATGGGTGGCCACCCCGCGGTGCCAACGCCGTCCCGGCCCTTCCGCCTTCTCAGTCGAGTGTGCAATACGTGCCGTCCCAGACTGGGCGCGAAGTGCACACTCGACTGAGGGAGGCCCTGCAGCCCGGCGCTGACTGCACATTCGACTCAGTTGGTCGGGAGGCTGGCTTCCCGACGGACCCGGTAGGCGAGCGCGGCGAGGCCGAGCGCGATGCCCCACGGCACCCACAGCAGCTCCGGGGCCCACGCGCCCCAGTCCACCGGCTCGCCGGGGAGCCGGTCGATCTCACCGCCGAGGATGATCACTGCGAAGCCGATTCCGGCCGAGACCACCGCCATGGCGACGAAGAGTGCGGGGATGACCGCGAGCGACACGGGAACTGCGCGCCCACCGATGAGCGGCACCCACGACCAGAAGACCTCACCCCAGCGCTGCACGAGACCGAGCGTGAGCAGCGCCCCGACGATGCCGAAGAGGCCGAGGCCGAGGCCGGCGTACTTCGCGTCGTCGAGCAGGACGAGGAACTCATCCGAGACCCCGAAGGGAATGCCCAGGGCCCAGGCGACCCGCGTCGAGGCGTAGGCGAGCGGCACTGCGATGGCGACGCCCACCGCCCACCGCCCGACACGCAGCGCTGTGACGCGACGGCGCTGGGCATCCTCGCGGTCCTCACCCGCGGTGGTGCTCCCGCGGACCCGGGACCCGGTGAACGTGGCGAGCCCGGTGAGGAGCAGGCCGACCCCGCCGATGCTGTGCGTCAGCGAGAGGAGCACCGGGGCCGGGATCGTCATGTTCTGGCTCGCGAACGGCTCCATCCCGACGTAGTGCAGCAGCACCATGGGCAGGTAGCCGAGCAGGGTGAGCGAGCGCACGTCCGCGAGGGCCAGGGCGACGACGAGGCCACACGCGAGCAGCAGACCACCGGCGACCCGCGCCGGCCGCTCATCTCGACGGTGCAGCACGGCGAGGGCTGCGAGGCTCACCGCGGAGAGCACGGCGACGAGCGCGGCGACGGTCGTGCTCGACAGGCCGCGGAGCACCGATGGTTCGGCGGACTCCCATGGCGTCGCCTCGAGACCCGCGAGGTGTCCGAGCGAGAGGCCGAGGGCGATGAGCGCCCACACGGCGGAGAACGTGGCCGCGACCGGAGTCCTCGAGCCCGCGCGGACGGTGGTCGCCGGCTGGGCCCGGCCATGAGTAGCGAAGACGGTTTCCATGCCTCCACCGTGCAGGAGCAGCTCGCTCCCACGCCTCGGCCTGAGGTCGCCCGAGCTTCATCCTCGCGGATGAGTTCGGCCACAGCCCCCGGGGGCAAACGGGACCGACCGCCGGCGCCACTCAGAGGGAGATGCCGCGGGCCTTGAGGATCGAGTAGCCGACGAAGGCGACGATGTCGAGCAGGGCATGGCAGACGACCAGCGGCATCACCCGTCGGGTCCGGGCGAAGACGTAGCCGAGGATCAGCCCCATGACGACATTGCCGGCGAAGCCGCCGAAGCCCTGGTAGAGGTGATAGGTCCCGCGGACCAGCGCGGACAGCCCGATGACCAGCGGCCACGACCACCCGATCTGACGCCACCGGGTGAAGAGGTAGCCGACCATGACGACCTCCTCCACCAGCGCGTTGCCGATGGCCGCCAGCGTCAGCACCGGCGCGGACCACCACACGTCGGTGAGGTTGGCCGCCGAGACGCTCGTGTTGATCCCGACCGCCTTGGCGAGGAAGTAGAACGCCAGACCCGGCAGCCCGATGAGCGCCGCCAGCCCGAGCCCGCGCAGCAGGTCTCGGGCCGGCTCGGTCCGGTCGAAGCCGATGAACCGCGCGGCCCCGATCGTCACGGACGGGCGGAGCACCGTCGACAGCAGGTACAACGCCAGGGCCACCGGCACGACCTGGATGAGGATCCCGGCGAGCTGGTAGGCGAGGTCGAGCCACGGCCGGTCCGGCGTCGCCGACTGGTTCATCGCCGTCGTCTGCGACCGGAGCGGCACGTTGCGCGTCAGCTTCTCGATGATCGACAGGACCGACCAGACTGCAGACGCGCCGAGGCTGACCCCGAGGAGCAGGACCGTCTCCCAACCCAGGGTCCGCCGCTCCGCCGACCCGGCCGCGCGCACGGGGTCACGGTCACTGGGACCGAGCTCAGCGGCATACGACAAGACGCGGCGGGCCATGGCGCTCACTGTACTTTCGGCACCGACGTACGCTCGTTCCATGTCGCTCCTCGCGGACTGGACGGCCGGCCGCCACAAGGCGGGCGGCGTCGCGCATGACATCTACCGGCGGGGGAGCGGCCCGGGCATCGTCGTCATCCACGAGAGCCCTGGGCTGACGCCAGAGGTCATCGAGTTCGGCGACGCACTCGTCGAGGCCGGCTTCACCGTCGTGCTCCCACACCTCTTCGGCTCCGCGCACGCGCCGCCCCACACGTGGGAGGCAGCGCGCGTCGTCCCAAGGCTCTGTGTCACAAAGGAATTCACGATGTTCGCCACGGGAGTGACTGCGCCGCTGGGGGACTGGCTCCGAACCCTCGCCCGGGATCTCCATGCGTCGGCGGGTGGGCCGGGGGTCGGGGCGATCGGCATGTGCGTCACGGGCGGGTTCGCGCTCGCCATGATGCTCGACCCGGTCGTCGTCGCGCCGGTCGTCGCGCAGCCCGCGGTGCCGCTGCCCGTCGGGCGACGCCGGGCGGCCGACCTCAACCTGTCGTCGTCCGACCTGGCCGAGGTCCGTGCCCGCGTCGCCGACGGGTGCCCCGTGCTCGGGGTGCGCTATCGGGACGACTGGATCACCGGCACCCGGTTCGAGACGTTGCGGCGGGAGCTCGGGGACGGCTTCATCTCAGTGGAACTGCCGGGTCGTGGCCACGCGACACTGACCGACCACAAGCACCCGGTGGCGGTGGTCCGGGTCGTCGACTTCTTCCGCGAGCGACTCCTCGGGCAGTGATCCAAGGCAGTGACGGCGGCTCCGATCGCGGGTAAACCGTTGGAGCGCAGGGCCGCTGACGGCCTAGGGTCAGGCCATGACCAGCTCAGCCGTTCGTCTCGCCCTTCGCCAGCGACTCACGAAGGCGCTGCGCGAGCGTGACCAGCCGACCGCGGCTGCGATTCGCTCGGCGATCGCCGCGCTCGAGAACGCGGAGGCGGTGCCGACGTCACAAGGTGCCGTGGCAGCGACGTCGAAACACGTTGCCGGCGCCGCGATCGGTGTCGGGGCGGCCGAGGCGGAGCGTCTCTCCCTGGACGACGCGACCGAGTCGGCGATCCTGCGGGCCGAGGTGGACAGCCTGGTCGAGGCGGCACGCGAGTACGAGTTGCTGGGGCGGGGCGAACGTGCCGCTGAGGCGCGGGCGGCCGCCGACGAGCTGTCCACCGTTGTCCACAGCGCCTTGGGGACAACATGGGGATAGTGCCCAGAGCGTGTGGACAACTGTGCGTTTCCGGTGGATGACACGCTGGCGTCCTGTGGATGTACAAATACTTTGGCGAGAACCCTTGCGCCGTAGTGGAGTAGGGGCGTAGAACTGCTTTCACGCACTCCCCTCGGGGAGAGCGGGACGGCTCGGAGACGAGGGTCCGCACGGAGGAGCAATCCACCGCAGTGGCTTGGTGACGAAGCCGCTGGGACCGGAGATGAAGAGCAGTCGATCGGGAGCGTCACATCGACCGATCAACCCGAAGGGCCCTTGGAACTCATACTTTCAAGGGCCCTTCACCCTTTCCCGCTGCCACGGCGGCGTCGTAGAGCGCCTTCTTCGACAGTCCCGTCCGGGCAGCGACGTCCGCACAGACGTCCTTGAGGCGCTCGCCCTCAGCAACCCGCTGCCGTATGCCGCTGAGCTCGCTCTCGATGGTCGTGACCTTCCGCTCGGCACCGTTCACCACGACGGTGATCTCGCCCCTGACCCCTCCCAGCGCCCACGCGGTGAGTTCCTGGAGGGTGCCGCGGCGGACCTCCTCGTAGGTCTTGGTCAGCTCGCGGCACACGGCAGCGCGGCGAGTCGGACCGAACGCCTCGCCCATCGCCGCCAGCGTCTCGGCAAGTCGGTGCGGTGCCTCGAAGAAGACCATGGTGCGGCGTTCGTCCGCGAGGTCGGCGAGGAGGCGGGACCGCTCGCCGGCCTTGCGGGGCAGGAACCCCTCGAAGCAGAAGCGGTCGACCGGAAGGCCCGACACGGCGAGGGCCATGAGGACCGCACTTGGTCCCGGCACGCACGTGACGCGCACGTCGTGCGCCACCGCTGCTGCGACGAGCCGGTAACCGGGATCGGACACGGACGGCATCCCGGCATCGGTGACGACGACGACCCGCTCGCCGGCCAGAAGCCGCTCGACCAGCTCCGGAGTCCGGGTGGATTCGTTGTGGTCGTGGTAGCTCAGCACCTGCCCGGCCGGGCTCACGTCGAGGTCGGCGAGGAGACGCTTGAGCCGGCGGGTGTCCTCGGCCGCGATGACATCGGCGCCCGCAAGCTCCTCAGCGAGGCGCGGCGCGGCGTCGCGCGGGTCGCCGATCGGGGTCGCGGCAAGGACGAGGGTGCCTGCGTCTGGTGCGGTGCTCACACCGCCATCCTGCCGTGCCCGATCACCCCTCTCGGCGCGACGTTCACGTGGCCGGGCGGCCGTCCTCCTCGGTCGCCCGATCCAGCTCGTTGATGCCACGTCGCGTGATCACGGCCGCGATGATGAGGGCGATCCCGCTGGCGATGGCGAGCACCCCGACGGCCCACAGGATGGCGAGGATTCCGCTGGTGGGGTTGCCGAACAGGAGGATCGCGCCGAGGACGATGGCCAGGACGCCGGCCACCGTGTGCCACCACCAGCGGGGCTGACCGAGCCTGCGCAGCTCGAGCGAGCCGGCGATCTCCATGACGCCACTGAAGATCGCCCAGAGCGCCACCAGCCAGAGTAGGACGACGGCCGTGATGCTCGGCCAGACCACGGCGATGATGCCGGCGATGATCGCCAAGGCGCCCTGGAGGAAGATCAGCCATCGGCCGCGCTCGCCCTTGGCCTGGACGCCGAGCACGATGTCGAGGATGCCGTCGAGGAACGAGAAGACCGCGAACAGGACCACGAAGACCACGACCGTTGCCTTGGGCCAAGCGAGCACGGCGATGCCGAAGAGGACGGCGAGGATGCCGCGGAGCAGCACGAGCCACCACAGGGTCTTGAGGACGGAACGAGCTTCGTAGGGTGAGTCCGACATCGAGCTGCCTCTCCACGCCTGGCGCTGCCCCCTTGGTCGAGCGCCTCGACCTCATCATGGCGCGGTTCGGCCCGGCATGCCACGACCGACCCTTGCCTTCCGTAGGGGGTCGCGCAATGGTGGGAGGGCGGCTCCTGCACGTCGAATCGCCGCGAACCCGAATCGAAGACAGTCAAAGAGAAGGAGTGCTCATGTCAGCCACGCGTACGGCATCCGCCCACTGGGAGGGCGACCTCTTCACCGGAAACGGACAGGTCAGCCTCGAGTCCTCAGGGATCGGCACCTACGACGTGACGTGGGCGGCCCGGACCGAGGAGCCGGGCGGCAAGACGAGCCCTGAGGAGCTCATCGCGGCCGCGCACTCCGCGTGCTACAACATGGCGTTCTCCAACGGTCTCGCCAAGGCCGGCACTCCGCCCACCACGCTCGACACGACTGCCGCGGTGACGTTCGTGCCCGGCACGGGGATCACCGAGATCAAGCTGAGCACCGTGGGGTCGGTGCCCGGGATGTCGGCCGAGGACTTCCAGAAGGCCGCCGAGGAGGCCAAGGACGGCTGCCCGGTGAGCCAGGCCCTCAAGGCCGTGCCGTCGATCACGGTCGAGGCCCGCCTCGCCGACTGACGGAGCCCACCCTGCGTCGAGTGTGCAGAACGTGCCCTTCCGCACGACTGTGCAGTCCCACGGTGCGGCACGTTCTGCACACTCGACGTGAGCGCGGGAGGTCGCTGAGGTCGCGGGCGTGCGGGAGCGAGCCCAGCGGCATACGGCATCATCGGCGGAGCCGCCGCGAAACGTCAGCGCAGTCGCGGACCCGGCCACCCTAGGATCGAGCCCATGAGCAAAGTCCTGTCTGCTGTCGCCTGGCCGTACACCAACGGCCCGCGCCACATCGGCCACGTGGCCGGATTCGGCGTGCCCTCCGACGTCTTCAGTCGGTACATGCGGATGGCGGGACACGACGTGCTCATGGTCTCGGGCACCGACGAGCACGGCACGCCGATCCTCGTCCTCGCGGAGAAGGAGGGGCTGTCCGCCCAGGAGGTCACCGACAAGTACAACCGCGTCATCGCGACCGACCTGACCGACCTCGGCCTGTCCTACGACCTGTTCACCCGCACGACGACGGCGAACCACTACGCGGTCTCCCAGGAGCTGTTCACCGGCAACTGGCGCAACGGCTACATGATCGAGCAGACGACAAAGGGCGCGATCAGCCCCTCGACCGGCCGCACCTTGCCGGACCGCTACATCGAGGGCACCTGCCCGATCTGCGGCTACGGCGAGGCGCGCGGCGACCAGTGCGACAACTGCGGCAACCAGCTCGACGCCGACGAGCTGATCAACCCGCGCAGCAAGATCAACGGTGAGACACCGGAATTCGTCGAGACGCAGCACTTCTTCCTCGACCTGCCTGCGCTCGCGGGCGCATTGGGGGAGTGGCTCGACGAGCGGGAGGCCTCCGGGACGTGGCGGCCCAACGTCATCAAGTTCGCCCGCAACCTGCTCGACGACGTGCGGCCTCGGGCCATGACCCGCGACATCGACTGGGGCATCCCGATTCCCTTGGAGGGGTGGCAGGAGAACACCCACAAGCGGCTCTACGTCTGGTTCGACGCGGTCGTCGGCTACCTGTCTGCGTCGATCGAGTGGGCGCGTCGGATCGGGGAGCCGGAGCGGTGGCGAGAGTGGTGGAACGATCCGGAGGCGGTCTCGTACTACTTCCAGGGCAAGGACAACATCACCTTCCACGCGCAGATCTGGCCGGCCGAGCTGCTCGGCTATGCCGGGCTGGGGGACAAGGGCGGCGAGGCGGGGGCGTACGGCGTGCTGAGCCTGCCCACCGAGGTCGTGGCGTCGGAGTTCATGACGATGGAGGGCAAGCAGTTCTCGACGTCGCGGGGCCACGTCATCTACGTCCGTGACGTTCTGGAGCGCTACGGGCCCGACCCGCTGCGCTACTTCATCTGCGCGGCCGGTCCGGAGAACCAGGACAGTGACTTCACGTGGGCGGAGTTCGTCCAGCGCAACAACAGCGAGCTCGTCGCCGGATGGGGCAACCTCGTGAACCGGACCGCCTCGATGATCGCGAAGAACGTCGGGCAGATCCCTGCGGCCGGGCGACTCGAGCCGGTGGACGAGGCGTTGCTCGACACGGTGCGCGGTGCCTTCGCGACGGTGGGTGGCCTCATCGAGCGACAGCGCTTCAGGCAAGGGATCGGCGAGGTGATGCGCGTCGTCGGCGAGGCGAATCGCTATGTCGCCGAGACGGAGCCGTTCAAGCTCAAGGGTGAGGACGAGCGGGAGCGGCTCGGGACGGTACTCCACGTGCTGGCGCAGGCGGTCGTGTCGATCAACACGCTGACGGCTCCGTTCCTGCCGCATGGCGCCAACCGGGTGCACCGGGTCATGGGCGGCGAGGGCGAATTCGTGCCGATGCCGGTGCTCGAGGAGGTGACCGACCTCGACGACGGGCGGCCCTATCCGGTCATCACCGGCGACTACTCCGGGACGCCGCGATGGGAGTACCAGCCGGTCGTCGTGGGGACGCCGATCGCCAAGCCGACGCCGGTCTTCACCAAGTTCGACCCGTCAGTCGTCGAGGACGAGATCGAGCGGATGCGTCGAGAGGACGAGGTGGACGACAGCGAGGTGGACGACAAGGGCGAGGCGGACGCCAGCGCATGAGCCCGCACTCGTCGCCCCGGCACGGGCTGCCAACGGCCCCGGATCCGCTGCCGATCGACGTCGTCGACAACCACGTCCACCTCGACATCGGCCGTGACGGCGCCGAGCCGCTGGACGTGGCGGAGGCGGTCGCCCGAGCTCGTGCGGTTGGCGTGAGCCGCCTCGTCCAGGTGGGCTGCGACCTCGAGGCCATCGGCTTCACGATCGACGCAGTCGAGCGGTTTCCCGAGGTGCTCGGAGCAATCGCCTTGCACCCCAACGAAGTGCCCAGGCTGGCTGCCGCTGGGACGTTGTCAGCGGCATACGACGTGGTGGAGCGTGCGGCCGCCCACGAGCGGATCCGGGCCGTCGGCGAGACCGGCCTGGACTACTTCCGGACGGGTCCCGACGGCGTGGCCGTCCAGCAGGACGCCTTCCGCTGGCACATCGACCTCGCCAAGCGTCTCGGCAAGGCCCTGCAGATCCACGACCGTGACGCCCACGATGACGTGCTGCGAGTCCTCGAGGAGGAGGGGGCGCCGGAACGGACGGTGCTGCACTGCTTCTCGGGGGAGCTGTCGATGGCGCGCGAAAGCGTCGAGCGCGGCTACTACCTGTCCTTCGCCGGGACGGTGACGTTCAAGAACGCCCGGACGCTCCGCGACGCGCTGACCGTGACGCCGCTCTCGCAGCTGCTCGTCGAGACCGATGCCCCCTACCTGACGCCGTCGCCGCACCGGGGTGCGACCAACGCGTCCTACCTTGTGCCGCATACCATTCGGGCCATGGCTGGCGTGCTCAACGTGGACGTGCCGACCCTCTGCCGGGCGGTCTCCGAGAACTCCGAGAGGGTCTACGGACCCTGGTCGTGACGGTTGTCCCCATCCCCTACACCGGGTTATGGGTCCTCCACAGGAACGTTATCGAAATTTGACCTTTGGGGTCTTGATCATTCAGTCTGGATGATTGTTGGCCGGATGCCGCCCCGCATCGGACCCTCATCGAGGCCCCTCGCGAACGTCCCCGAGACTACCCTCCGAGGAGATCCGAGAGCGCGTGTCACCCGGGGAGTACGACGTTCGGAGAATAGTGATTTCGCGCAAGTTACAGGTCATCGCCGGTGCCGGCGCCGCCCTGCTGCTCACCGCCGGAGGCGTGGGGGCAGCTCAGCTCGACAAGGCGGTGAACCTGTCCGTTGACGGCACGTCCACCGCGACCCACGTCTTCGGCAGCACGGTCGGTGACCTGCTCGAGAGCGAAGGCATCACCGTCAAGGATGGAGACGTCGTCTATCCAGCGACCGACGCGTCCCTCTCGGACGGCGACACCGTCACCGTGAAGTACGCCCGCATGCTGAACCTCACGATCGACGGTACGAAGAAGCAGATCCGCACGACCGAGACCACGGTCGACGCCGCCCTGCTCGCCGTCGGTCTGCGCAGCGACGGAGCCCGGATCTCGGTCTCGCGGTCCCAGTCGATCGGACGCCAGGGTCTCGACCTCACGGTCGTCACGCCCAAGGCGGTGACCGTCGTCGCCGACGGCAAGACCACGACGAAGACGCTCACCGCCGCCACCGTCGCCGAGGCCCTCGGCCAGCTGCGCGTCGGCTTCGACTCGAACGACAAGATCTCGCCGGTGCCCGCCACTCCGCTCAAGGCCGGGATGAAGGTCGTCGTCCAGGACGTCACGACGAAGACGAGCACCCGGACGGAGTCCGTCGACCACAAGACGGTCCGCACCGAGACCTCTGACCTCTACGAGGGCACGACCAAGGTGAGCAAGCAGGGTGCCGACGGCGTGCGCACCATCACCGAGCGCGCCACGATCATCGACGGCAAGGTCACCAAGAAGGAGCGCGTCTCCGCCAAGGTCACCAAGGCTCCGGTCCACAAGGTCGTCCTCGTCGGCACGAAGGAGCGTCCGAAGCCAGCCCCGGCCCCGACCCCGACGAGCACGTCGGGCTCCGGCGGCACGTCCGGCAGCACGACGGGCGCCGGCCTCAACCTGGCCCGCTCCGACATGTGGGACCGGGTCGCCCAGTGCGAGTCGGGTGGCAACTGGTCCATCAACACCGGCAACGGCTACTACGGCGGCCTACAGTTCTCGTACAGCACGTGGCTCGCCTACAACGGTGACGACTTCGCACAGCGCGCCGACCTGGCCTCGCGTGCGGAGCAGATCACGGTCGCGAACCGGGTCTACGCCGACAACGGCCTCGCGCAGTGGGGCTGCAAGGGCTGATCCGCCGAAGCCACTGACTGCACCGCAAGGGCCCTCGACCACGACACTGGTCGAGGGCCCTTCGCGTGGGCCGTCCTCCATCCGCCTGTTCAGGCGCAGTCAAAGCCGATGCCGTATGCCGCTGGGCCCAGTTCTCGTCGAGTGTGCACTTCGTGACCGGGGACGAACCTGCTCGCGTGGTGTCGATCGCACAGCGCAACCCGTGCGTCATCGGCGTAGCCATAGGGTGAGGCCATGACGAGGGAGCAGGCCGCGGGCTCCGCGGAGCCCGCGGACGGAGCCGATGCCGCCCTCCTCGGGCCCACCCAGATTCGCGAGCTCGCGCAACGGCTCGACCTGCGCCCCACCAAGCAGTGGGGGCAGAACTTCGTGGTGGACGCCAACACCGTCCGCAAGATCGTCCGCGTCGCGGGGGTGGGCGAGGACGACGTCGTCGTCGAGGTCGGGCCGGGCCTCGGCTCACTGACCTTGGCGCTGCTGCCCGTCGTCCACCGGGTCATCGCCATCGAGGTCGACCCGCGCCTCGCCGGAGCGCTTCGAGGACACCGTTCGCACCCTCCAGCCCCGAAACGCCGACAAGCTGCGCCTCGTGGCGGGTGATGCCCTGACCATCACCAGGCTGCCCGGTCCCAAACCCACGGCGCTGGTCGCCAACCTGCCCTACAACATCTCCGTGCCCGTCGTGCTGTCCTTCCTCGAGCACTTCCCTTCCATCCGGCGCGTCCTCGTCATGGTCCAGCTCGAGGTGGCCGAGCGCCTCGCGGCGAAACCCGGCAGCAAGACCTACGGTGTGCCGAGCCTCAAGGCCGCCTGGTACGCCGATGTCGACCTCGCCGGACGGATTGGGCGCAATGTCTTCTGGCCCGCACCGAACGTCGACTCAGGCCTCGTCTCGCTGGTGAGGCGAGACCCACCCCGGACCAGCGCGAGCCGTGAGGAGGTCTTCCGGTGCATCGACGCGGCGTTCCTCCATCGACGCAAGTCGCTCCGCGGTGCGCTCGCCTCATGGGCCGGCTCCCCGGCGCTCGCCGAGGCGGCCCTCGTGGCCGCCGGGGTCGACCCGAGGGCTCGCGGCGAGCAGCTCGACATCGAGGCCTTCGCGCGCATCGCCGAGCACAAGAGCAAGACGGCGGGGCCCCGCACCATAGGGTGACCGCATGACCGCAGCCCCGACACCACCCAGGTCGGTGACCGTGCGTGCCCCGGCCAAGGTCAACCTCGAGCTGCGCGTCGGCGCCCTGCGGCCCGACGGCTACCACGACCTCGCCACGGTGTTCCAGGCCGTGTCCCTGTATGACGAGGTCTCGGTGGCGCGCTGGGACGAGTGGCAGGTCGTCCCGGGCGGGACGTATGCGGACCGCGTCCCGACGGGCAACGGCAACCTCGCGATCCGCGCTGCCAAGCTGCTCTCAGAGCAGTGGGACATCGACGACGTCCTGTCGATCCACATTGACAAGGACATTCCGGTCGCGGGCGGCATGGCGGGCGGTTCGGCCGATGCGGCGGCGGCCCTGCTCGCGTGCGACCACCTCTGGGGTCTGGGGCTCGAGCGCGACGAGTTGGCCGAGCTCGCATCCGAGCTCGGCAGTGACGTCCCCTTCCCGCTAGCGGGCGGCAACGCCATGGGGTCGGGTCGGGGCGAGCAGCTCGCCCCGGTCCTGGCTCGGGGCACCTTCCACTGGGTCCTCGCGATCAGCGACACCGGGCTGTCGACCCCCGAGGTCTTCCGCGAGCTCGACCGGCTGCGCTCGGCCGACGGCGGCGACCCCACGGACCCGGCCCACTCCGCCGAGGTGAGCTCCGAGCTGATGGCGGCTCTGCGCAGCGGCGACGCCCACGCCCTCGGCGCGGCCCTCCACAACGACCTCGACGAAGCCGCCTTCTCGCTTCGCCCCGAGCTGCGGGTGCTGCGCGACGCGGGAGTCGAGTTCGGCGCCCTCGGTGGTCTCGTGAGCGGGTCCGGCCCGACGGTGGCCTTCCTCACCGAGAGCCACGAGGCGTCACTGGACCTCTCGGTCTCCTTGGCGGCCTCCGACCTCTGCCGCGACATCCGCCGCGCCAGGGGCCCGGTCCACGGCGCCCACGTCGTCAGCGGCTCCCGCGTGGAGTAGCCCTTGAGCGCCCTTGACCAAGGTTGGCGGAGCGGCGCGTACCCGCGTGACCAACCCCTCGGCCAAGGACCCAGGGCCGCCGAACCTCAGGCGGGGCGCGCTTGGCCGTGCTGGCGAGCGGTGCTGGCGGCGGCGACGCCCGCGCCGACGACGACCATCCCCGCGAGGACGCCGAAGCCGATCTGGATGAGCTCCAGTGCGTTGTCGTCGACCGGCACGTACTGGATTGGCGACGCGCCGCCGCCTCCAGAGGCACCGATGTCCCCGCCCGCCTCGAAGACGCGGACGTCGGCAGGCGTGAGCACTGAGACGTCTTCGTCTGCGTACGCGGGTGCGATGGCGAAGAGCCCTGCCAGCGCGGTGATGGCGATGGCCCCCGAGGCCCTCTTGGCGTGCGTGCTGTGGTTCATGGTCGTTCCCTCCGTGATGACTGTTCGTGCCGATCGGCCCACCCCTCGGTGGCCGTGTGACCAGTGCAGTCCGTGCCGATATCGCTTGGGTATCCATGGCTCCGGACCGCGTCTGCCCCGATATCGGTTGGATATCGGGCCCGTTGACAGGTATCGGCGTCCTGCGGACAGTGAGCAGCGTGAGCATCTCCGTGCTCGGTCCGCTGCTCATCGACGATCGTGCGGCGCTCTCGCCGCGTGACCAAGTGGTCCTCGAGGCGCTCGTCGCGGTGCGCGGGGAGGCCCTCGCCACTGAGCAGCTCGCGGAGGCCCTGTGGGGCGACAGCCCGCCGGCGTCGTGGTCGAAGCTGATCCCCAGCAGCATCCTGCGGATCCGCAAGGCGACCGGCTCGGCTGCGGTCGTGACCACGCCGCACGGTTACCGCCTCGCCCTGGGCGGGGACGGGGTCGATGCCGTGCGGTTCGAGCGCCTGGTGGGTCGCGGGCACCAGTTCCTGCGACAGGGGGACGCGGACCGTGCCGTCCATGCCCTGCGCGAGGCACTGGCTCTCTGGCGCGGGCGCCCGCTCGCCGAGCTGCAGGAACTGGGAGCCGGGACGCTTCGAGGCCGAGCGCCTGGAGGCGATGCGTCGCGAGGCGGAGGAGGCCGTGATCGACGCGAGCCTGCGGATCGGGCTCCATGCCGAGACGGTGCCGGAAGCGCGAGCCAAGGTGGCGCAGGAGCCGCTCCGAGAGCGGCGATGGGCGCTGCTGGCGCTCGCCGAGTACCTGTCCGGGGACCAGGCAGATGCCCTGCGAACCCTGCGGCAGGCACGCCGTCACCTGGCCGACGAGCTGGGGCTGGACCCAGGGCCCGAGCTCGCCGAGCTCGAGCATGCCATCCTGCGCCAGGATGCCTCCTTGGTCGCTGCCACGGCACTGCCGGAACCCTTGGCCGAGAACCCCTATCCGGGGTTGCGCGCCTTCGACGTCGACGAAGGTGAGTTCTTCTTCGGACGGGAGGCCGAGACGGGGGCGTGCCTCCACCGCCTCGAGGACACCGGGGTGCTCGTCGTCGTGGGGCCGTCCGGCAGTGGCAAGTCCTCGCTCGCGCGGGCCGGGGTGATGGCCTCGCTGCACCGTGATCGCCGCCCTGTCGAGCTCATCGGCGTCTGCCCCGACCCCGTCGACACGGTGCGGACCGCATCGAGGGCCGCTCCCGGTGGCACCCTCGTCGTCGACCAGCTCGAAGAGGTCATCGCCGCCTGCAGCGAGGCCGAGCAGGAGGACCTGTTCAAGGGCCTCGTCGAGCACGCCGATGCCGGGCGGCTGGTCCTCACGATCCGGGCGGATCGGCTCGGCGACGTGACCGGGCATGCCGCCCTCGCCAGACTGGTCGAACGCGGGCTGTACCTCCTCGGGCCCATGGACGAGGAGGCGCTGCACCTCGCGATCAACGGCCCCGCCGCGGAGGCGGGTCTCGTCGTCGAGTCCGGGCTGGTCAACTTGCTCGTGGCGGAGGTGCTGGAGGAGCCCGGCGCGCTGCCACTGATGGCCCACGTGTTGCAGCAGACGTGGGAATCCCGCGAGGGGCGGACCCTGACCATCGACGGATACCGGGCATCTGGAGGCATCCGTGGCGCTGTCGCCAAGTCTGCCGAGCTGGTCTACGAAGGGCTCACCGACGCGGAGCGGGCCACCCTGCACGACCTCCTCCTGCGGCTGGTCTCCGTGGCGCCGGACGGCGAGCCGGTCCGGAACTGGGTCCCTGCGCGCCAGCTGACCCGAGGTGGGGGTCAGGACCTCGTCGAGGTCCTCGTGCGGGCCCGGCTCGTGACGGTCGACGACGGGGTAGCGGCCCTCGCCCACGAGTCGCTCGCCCGGGCGTGGCCGCGGCTCAAGGGATGGCTGGAGGACGACCTGGAGGGACAGCGCATCCTGCGACACCTCGCCGCAGCCGCAGACAGCTGGGACACCCTCGGCCGCCCCGACAGCGAGCTGTACCGCGGTGTTCGACTGCCCCGCGCGCTTGCCTGGCGCCGGCGCTCGGCCACGGTCCTCACCCCGACGGAGTCCGAGTTCCTGGATGCCTCCGAGCGGCTGGACGCCGAGGAACGCGGTCGAGAGGAGACTGCAGCTCGGCGCCGACGGCGACAGTCGATGACGACGCGGGGTCTGGTGGCCGGCCTCACGACGCTGGCGCTCGTGGCGGGCATCGCCGCAGCCTTCGGAGTTCGGGAACGTGACCGCGCTGCCGAGGCGGCTGTTGTTGCCCAGGCCAGAGGCGCCACCGTGGTCGCCCATGAGTCGCCGGACCCCACGATCGCGGCCCTCGCGGGCGTGGAGGCGGTGGGGCTGCGGGATGGGTCCGACACGCGGGGGGCGCTGCTCAGTGCTCTCAACCGGTGGCCCGCTCTGCTCGCGTCCACAGCCATGACGGCCGGGCATGACCTGGCCCTCAGCTCGAGCGGGGACCTCGCCATCGGGGACGGTGGGGAGCTCAGCCTCCGCGATCCCACATCGCTCGCCGAGGTCGCCAGCGCAGAGGGCGCCGCCGACAGCCTCGCGTTCCTCTCCGACGGACGCCGACTGGCTGCCGGATCCTCGGAGGGCGGGCTCCAGGTCGTCGATCCGGTGAAAGGGACAACGCATGACCTCTCCCCGATCGGAGACGACGGCGCCTGGGGTCTCCAGGCGAGCGTGAAGGGCGACGTGTGGGCTGCCGGCGTGTGGTCCAGAGCCGAGGAGATGACGGCCGTGCACCTGTGGCGGGGCACGACGTTCATCCGGGCCCTGCCACTGGCGCGCGTCAGCGACTTGGCTCTGAGCCCCGACGGCACTCACGTCTACGTCAATGTCGACGGCGCTGCGATCGAGGCCTACGACGTGGTCTCGGGACGACAGGTGGCCAGGGTCGCACTGGATGCATTTCCTGGGGCCACCGGGACCGACGCCGGGTTCGGTCCTCTCGAGGCGGCGGGGACGGCCGGGTTCTCGCAGTGGGCGGTGAGCAGGTCCTGCTCCTCGACGCCTCGTCCCTGAGCGTGCAGCGGCGGTTGCCTAGCCCGACGGGCATGACCGAGTCGCTGTCCTTCTCGCCGGATGGAAGGGTGCTTGCAGGAGGCTCCGACGAGCGCACCGTGACCCTGTGGGACGTCCGGGGCCCACGGCGCGAGCGCATCGAAGCGTTGTCTGAGGCCGTCCGCGACGTCGGATTCAGCCCGGACGGCGCCAGCCTCTACACGCTCACCGCGGACGGTCGGCTGAGCGCATGGGACGTCCGGGGTGACCGACGCCTGCTCCAACGCATCGTGCCCGCCTCGGACCGGGAGGTCGGTGACCTCGTGGTCCTCGCGCCCGACGGTGAGGCCGTGGCCTTCTCCACGCCAACTGGGGGCGCGGAGGAGCGAGCGGACAGGATCGACGTCCTCGACGTCTCCGCGGGCAGCTGGCTGCGGCCCCTCGTCGGGACCTACCAGAACTGGGGCGTATGGCGGCCACCGGACGCTGAGCGCCTGGCCGTCCCGGGGGACCGCTGGATCCGCGTCTGGGACTGGCGTCACAGCCGTCTGGTCGTCGAGAAGGAAGTCGGGCAGGGCCCCATCGAGGCCTTGGCCTACACTCCCGATGGGGGGCGGCTCGTCGTCGGGGAACGCGCGGGCCTCGTCTACGAGGTCGATGCGGAGACGCTGGAGCCCGTCGGACCGAGGGTTCGGGTTGATGGTGACCTGCATGAGCTCGTCTGGGCCGGTCGAGGACGCGTGGTGGCCTTCCTCGACGGCACGAGGTACGCGCTCGTCGATCTCGGGTCAGGACGAGTGCTGCGGTCGGCGAACTTCGGCCTCAGCGTGACCCACGCCGATGCCTCGCCGGACGGACGGCTCCTCGCGGTCGGGAGCGAGGAAGGCGACTTCGGCATCCTCGAGATGGACTCCGGTGAATGGCTCACGAAGCCAACACACCAGCACCAGCGGTTCATTCTCCGCGTCGACTTCTCGTCCGACGGCGACCTGATCGTCACGACGGGCAACGACGGTCGGGTGCGGCTCTGGGACGGCCGCACGGGCGCCCCCCGTGAGTCGATCGCGCCCGGCCGAGTCGACGTGCCCTCGGCGGCCGTGTTCCTGGAGGGCACCCACACGCTGATCATGGCCACGGGCAACGGAACGGTCCTGCGGTGGGACACCCGGGTGGACAGCTGGGTCCGGCACGCCTGTCAGCTCGCGAGGCGAAACCTGACGGCTGACGAGTGGCGGGGGATCTTCGGCACCGAGACCCCGTATCGCCAGACCTGTCCCACCGTCCAAGGGGGGTGACGCTGGCTGGCTCCGTTTGCGGGCTGGGCCGTAAGGTCGGCTCACCATGGCCAGCCCCACGACCAACCTCGTCAACCTCGAGCGCGTCTCACTCGTCTTCGGGACGACCCGGGTCCTCGACGGCGTCTCGATCGGGGTGCTGGCCGGTGACCGGATCGGCGTCGTCGGTCGCAACGGAGGCGGCAAGTCGACGCTGCTGCGGGTCATCGCGGGCAGCCAGGAGCCGGACGAGGGTCGCGTCTCCAGACAGGGCGGCGCCGAGGGCATCCGGGTCGGCATGCTGTCGCAGGACGACTCGCTCGATCCCGGCCACACGGTCCGCGAAGCCGTCCTCCGGAACCGTCCCGAGCACGTGTGGGCGGGCGACGCGCGCATCCGCGACGTCCTGACCGGCCTCCTCGGCGGCGTCGAGGCGCCTGATGTGGGCGGTCTCGACGCCATCGTCGGCCCGATGTCGGGCGGTGAACGCCGCCGGCTGGCCCTGGCACAGCTGCTCGTCGACGACCCGGAGCTGCTGCTCCTCGACGAGCCCACCAACCACCTCGATGTCGAGGGCGTCGCCTGGCTCGCGAACCACCTCGCGGACACGCGGCCCAGACCCGGCAACGCGACGGTCGCGATCACGCACGACCGGTGGTTCCTCGACGCCTACGCGAGCCTGACCTGGGAGGTCGAGGCGGGGCAGGTCAACCCCTTCGACGGTGGCTACGCCGCCTACGTTCTCGCGAAGGCTGAGCGGGACCGGCTCGCCGGCGTCGTCGCCGATCGCCGCGCCAACCTCATGCGCAAGGAGCTTGCCTGGCTGCGCCGAGGCCCGCCCGCCCGCACGAGCAAGCCGAGGTTCCGCATCGACGCCGCGAACGCGCTCATCTCCGACGAGCCGCCACCGCGCAACAGCGTCGAGCTCGCGTCTTTCGCGACGAAGCGCCTCGGCAAGGACGTGCTCGACCTCGAGGACGCCACGGTCGTGCTCGGTGAGCCCCCCAACGAGCGCACCATCCTCGACCGCGTCACCTGGCGGCTCGCGCCCGGCGAACGCGTCGGCCTCGTCGGCGTCAACGGGTCCGGCAAGTCGACGCTCCTGCGCGCCCTCACTGGAGAGCAGCCCCTGACGAGCGGCCGGCGCAAGGTGGGCAAAACGGTCGCCATCGCCCACCTGACGCAGGAGGTCCGCGAGATCGACCGCTTCGGGCCCTGGCGGGTCATCGAGGCCATCGAGGACGTCCGCCAGTGGACCACCTTGGGCGGCAAGGAGATCAGCGCCAGCCAGCTTGCCACGCGGCTGGGCTTCCCCGGCGGCAGACAGCAGGCGCGCGTCGGCGACCTCTCCGGTGGCGAGCGGCGCCGCCTCCAGCTGACCCGCCTCCTCCTCGAGGAGCCCAACGTCCTCATCCTCGACGAGCCGACCAACGACCTCGACATCGAGACGCTGACCAGCCTCGAGGACGTCCTCGACGGATGGGCCGGAACGCTCATCATCGTCAGCCACGACCGCTACCTCCTCGAGCGGGCCTGCGACCACCAGCTTGCTCTCCTCGGCGACGGGAGACTGCGCGACCTCCCCGGCGGCGTCGACGAGTACCTGCGCCTTCGCGCAGCCCAGCCACACACCAGACCGAGCCGTATGCCGCTGAGCCAGCCCAGCGGCATACGTGACCTTGCCGACGGGGCGGGGTCGGGCACCCCGAGCGCGAGCGCGGCGGAGCTGAGGGAGGCGCGCAAGGCGATGGCGCGGATCGAGAAGCAGTTGACGCGCCTTGCCGACCGTGAGGCGCGGCTGCACGGCGACATGGCCGCGGCGGCGACCGATCCCGCGGCACTGGCGGACCTCAACGCGCGGCTCGAGGAGGTCGTCGCGGAGAAGGAGGAGCTGGAGGTCGAGTGGCTCGAGGCCGCCGAGGTCATCGGCTGAAAGAGTTGAAAGTCTCTTGATATCAAGATACTTTCGGGGCATGGCGATGTCTCTCCACCACGTTCAGGTATCCGGTCCGACGGGCTGTGAGGACGCGATGCGCTCCTTCTACGCGGCGACGCTCGGCATGACCGAGCTCGAGAAGCCCGAGCGGCTGCGCGCCCGAGGCGGGGCCTGGTTCCGTTCCGGCAGCCTGGAGATCCACGTCGGCATCGAGGAGGGCTTCCGGCCCGCTCGCAAGGCGCACCCCGGGATCGCGGTCGACGACGTCGATGCGCTCGCAGAGCGGGTGGCGGGCTCCGGGGCACCGGTCGAGTGGGACGACAGCATCCCCGGGGTGCGGCGCTTCCACACGAGCGACCCGGTGGGCAACCGCCTCGAGTTCCAGCAGGGCTGAGGCGGGTGACGCGAAGTGCACACTCGACGATGCCAGTCGGGGCGCAAAGTGCACACTCGACGGGGCGGGAGCGAGTGAGGGCCTGGGTGAGGTCAGCGCTCCCGCGACTCCAGCGGCGCCAGCATGCGCCGGAGCAGCGACGCGAGGGTGGCCTGGTCCGTCGGCGAGAGCTCGGACAGGAGCGTCTTCTCCTGCTCGATGAGGTCGGCCATCGCGGCGTCGACCACGTCGCGGCCGCTGGGCGTGAGGTGCACGAGCACGCCCCGGCGGTCGCTCGGGTCGGGGCGGCGTTCGACGAAGCCACTGCGCTCGAGGCGGTCCACCCGGTTGGTCATCGTGCCGGACGTGACGAGCGTCTGCTGGACGAGCTGTCCGGGCGAGAGCTCGTACGGCTCGCCGGCGCGGCGCAGGGCGGAGAGAACGTCGAAGGCCCACCCGTCGAGCAGATGGTCAGCGAAGGCGGAGCCACGGGCGAGGTCGAGACGCCGGGCCAGCCGCGACACGCGCGAGAGCACCTCGAGCGGCGTGACATCGAGGTCGGGACGTTCGCGGCGCCACGCGGAGAGGATGACGTCCACGTCGTCGACGGGCACGCGGTCGGGGCTCATGTGGCCACTCTAGAAGCGGCGTCAAGACTCTTGACGTCAAGGGAATGTCAGGATGGCATGCGACACCCGACCGGCACGACCAGCGAGGGGCACCTGTGAACCCGCAAACCGACGACCTCGACCGCAGCACCGGATCAGCGACGCCGGATGCTGCCTGGGACCCGGCGCAGTACGCGCACTTTGCCGATGAGCGCAGCCGGCCCTTCCACGAGCTGGTCGCAAGGATCCCGACGCCATCGCCGCGGCGGATCGTCGACCTCGGCTGCGGGACCGGTGAGCTCACGCTGACGCTGGCCGCGCGCTGGCCAGACGCCGCCGTCATCGGCGTGGACAGCTCCCCGGAGATGCTGGCCAAGGCCCGTGAGCTCGACCCTGAACGGCGGGTGCAGTGGGTGGAGGCCATGGCGGAGGAGTGGGAGCCGGCGGCTTCGGATGGGCCGGTCGACGTCCTCGTGACCAACGCGACCCTCCAGTGGGTGCCCACGCACCTGCGCCTCATCCCCGCGTGGTTCGAGGGGCTGCCGGCGGGTGGCACCTTTGCGATGCAGGTTCCCGCGAACTTCGATGCACCGTCACACCGGCTCATGCGTGAGGTGGCGACGCGCCATCCGCGGGCTTCGGAGCTCGCGCCCGGTCTCGACCGCGCGGGGTCCGTCGCCCTGCTCGAGACCTACGCCGCCCTGCTGCTCGACCTCGGGGCCGAGGTCGACGCCTGGCAGACGACCTACCTACAGGTGCTGGCCTCCGAGGAGGGCGCCGAGCACCCCGTCCTCGAGTGGGTTCGCGGCACCGGCCTGCGCCCGGTCCTCGGTGTGCTGAATGACGATGACGAGCTGGCAGCCTTCCTCGCCGACTACGAGCGGGAGCTCGAGGCCGCCTACCCGCGCCGCCACTACGGGGTGCTCTTCCCCTTCACTCGGCTCTTCGCCGTGGCGCACAAGCCCGGCGAGCCCGAGGGGAACGCCGGGCAGAAAGTCTGAAGAAACGTCGAAAACCCCGTCATGAAATGACCTGGAGCGTCGTCTCAACTGGTGACGACGGTCGCAGACTCCCGGTGGTCAGGGGAGGGAGCGCCTGTGACCGGGACCGGCCGTCGTCAGGTTCCGCTCGTCCGGCGAGTTTGGTGGAGGGGATTCGCCGGAAGAGCGGGACCACACTGACCCTCCCGAGCCGTCCGCAGCATGCCCAGTCGACGGGTTCTCGACTGCTTGACACACTGGTCGGGGCTCCTCAGGGCTCCGGCAACGTCGGAAGGTAGCGCGTGGCGGCTGACACGTCCATGTGGTCGAGCGAGGCGTGGTCCTCGGCGGCCGACCTCTACCTTCTCGCGCGCAGCCGGGAGGGCTCGGCCGAGGCGTTCGGAGAGCTCTGGCGCCGCCACCTGCCGGCCGCCTACGCCGTCGCGAACACGTACCGGAGCCGAGGTGCGGCCGAGGACGTCGTCGCCGAGGCCTCCGCACGCGTCTTCTCGTTGATCCAGGAGGGCAAGGGGCCCGAGGAGCACTTCCGCGCCTACTTCCTGTCCGCGGTGAAGACGGTCGCCATCGACCAGGGCCGCCGCGAGCTCAAGGTCGTCCCAACCGAGGACGACCAGCTCGAGCGGCTCAGCGAGCCCGCTCTCGACGATGTGAACGGGCTGGGGGAGGGGTTCGACGCCGACCTCATCCGCACCGCGTTCCGCGGTCTCTCCGAGCGGGACCAGCGTGTCCTTTGGCACACCACCGTCGAGGGGGACGCGCCGCGCACGCTCGCCCCGGTCCTCGGGATGTCGGCCAACGCCGTGAGCGCACGAGCCATGCGCGCCCGCGAGGCGTTGCGGGCCCAGTACCTCGACGCCTGTGCCCGGCGGGCCCTGCCCAACGCGGACAGCGAGGAGTGTCGCTGGGTCATCTCGCACCTGGGGGCGCACGCGCGAGGTCGCCTGCCCAAGCGGCAGAAGGCCCGCGTCGAAGAGCACCTCAAGACGTGTGAGCACGCCTCGCTGGTGGCGGCCGACCTTCGAGCGATCCACAGCGAGTTCCCGGCTCTCATCGTGCCCCTCGTCCTCCTCGCCGGCCTCTCGACGCCAGGCTTCGTCAGTGCCGTCGCGACGGCGGCCCTCGCGTCCGGTGCCAGTGCTGCGGGGGCTGCGGGGAGCGCCGGCGGGGCAGCGGCTGCCGGGAGCGCCGGCGGGGCAGCATTGGCCGGGAGCGCCGGCGGGGCAGGTGTCGCGGGGAGCTCTGGCGGGGCAGGCGCTGCAGCGGGCGCGGCCACGTCCAGTCCGCCGCCCGCTTCGGGCGTCGGCGACGCGGTCGGACAGCTCGCGGGCCGGGCCACCACGCTCGTGGCTGGCATCGCCATCGGGGTGGGGCTCGCCAGCGCGGTGCCCCTGCCCGCCGAGCCAGTGCTCGCGGCGCAGCCGCCAGCCACCTCGAGTGCCTCCGACACCGGCGCCGACACCAACGAGCATGCCCCCGACGACCGCGAGTCAGGCATCGACCCCCACGCCGGCTCCGTCGCCGACCGCCGTCCCGAGGCTGGCGCCGCCTCCGACCCAGCAGCCGCCAGCCGCGACCCAGCAGCCGACCCAGCAGCCGCGGACCACCGTTCGTACGACGCCACCCACGTCCGTGCCTACCCTGCCGCCGGTCGCCCCGCGCACTCCACTGCCGACCAACAGTGAGCCCACACCAGCGCCTTCGGTGGCGCCCGTGTCACCGGCGACGGCCTCCGTCCACGTCGTGCAGCAACGCGAGTCGACCCGGTTCCTGCTCAAGGTCCGGGGCGTCGAGGGACGGCTCTCCGTCGTCGTCTCGACCCTCGCCGGTGGAGAGCTCACCCTGCTCAACAGCTCGTGGGCATGCACGTCCCTCGCACCGTCGTCCCTGCGATGTACAGGCGAGGACGGCCAGGCGATGCTGCTCCAGTCCGGGCTGGACGGTCCGTCGCCCATCCGCGTGGTGATCACCGACTCGACCGGGGCCACCCGCACTCAGACGCTGTCCCTGGCCTGACCACCGCCGTGACCCGGCCACGCGCCCAGGTTGGCTGGGCTGGGGAGCGAGCTCAGCGGCATACGGCCTGGTGGTTCCTTCAGCGCCGGGAGGTCACGAGCGTGGGGGAGGGCTCGAGCCCGGCGAGGCCGTTCCACGCGAGGTTGACCAGGTGGGCGGCGACCTGCTCCTTCTTGAACTTCCTGCGGTCCAGCCACCACTGGCCCGTCAGGGCCACCATGCCGACGAGCATCTGTGCGTGAATCGGGGCTGACTTCGGGTCGAGACCCCGCCGCTTGAACTCCACCGCGAGCAGGTGCTCGACGCGAGTCGCGACGACACCCAGAACGCTGGCGAACGACCCCGTCGACTGGCCGGGCGGCGAGTCCCGCACGAGGATCCGGAAACCCTCCGAGTCGCTCTCGATGTAGTCGAGCAGGGCCAGCGTGGCGCGCTCGAGCAGATGCCGGGCCGGCGCGCCGCCCTCGAGCGCAGCCGCGATCCCGCCCAGCAGCCGCTGGATCTCACGGTCCACGATGACGGCGTAGAGGCCCTCCTTGCCGCCGAAGTGCTCGTAGACGACCGGCTTGGACACCTTGGCCCGCGACGCGATCTCCTCGACCGTCGCCGCCTCGAACCCCTTTTCAGCGAAGACCCGGCGTCCCACCTCGATGAGCTGCTCCCGCCGTTGCGGTCCGGTCATCCGGTTTCGGGTCCGCGAGGACCGAGGGGCTTCGGCAGCGTCTGAGGTCATCGGCCCATTCTGCCGGTGCGGGCGATTCCGGCCCGGCAGGCCCGCTGCACTACCCTGTGGGAGGCCTCGGGCTCACCCGCCCGGGCGTTCCCCGGTTGGTCTGCTGGCAGGGCCCGCCTGACTTTGAATCAGGACAAGCGACGTAGGTTCGATTCCTACCCGGGGAGCCAGCGACCTCCGGCTGGGGTCCTGCGGGCGGACGCGGGTGTGAGGTGTGCCACCGCGGCCGGAAGCGGCGGGCGAGCATGCTCGTGGCCCGCTAGTAGCATGGCTGCGGCGCCCCGGGCAGCACCCCGGGGGAGCACGCCATCCGACCAGGAGGAGCTGCCACCCGTGAGCGATCGCCGGCCGACCGCCGTGATCGTCCTCGCCGCCGGCGAGGGCACGCGCATGAAGTCCACCACCCCGAAGGTTCTCCACACGATTGGTGGGCGCTCCCTCGTCGGGCACGCGCTCCGGGCAGCCCGCGGCGTCGACCCGCTCCACCTCGCCGTCGTCGTGCGTCACGAGCGTGATCGCGTCGCCGCGCACATCGCTGAGCACGACGAGGACGCGCTCATCGTCGACCAGGACGAGATCAAGGGCACCGGCCGGGCCGTCGAATGCGCCTTGGAGTCGCTCCCGGGTGACCTCAGCGGCACGGTCCTCGTGACTTATGGCGATGTGCCCCTGCTCACGGCCGAGACCTTGAGCAGGCTCTGTGACGTGCACGACGCGAGTGCCGACGCGGTCACCATGATCACGGCCTCGCTCGACGACCCGACCGGCTACGGCCGGATCGTGCGCGGGTCGGACGGCGCCGTTGCAGCGATCGTCGAGCAGAAGGACGCCACCGAGCAGCAGCGCGCGATCCACGAGGTCAACTCCGGGATCTACGCGTTCGACCTCGAGTTCCTGCGCGAGGCCCTCGCCGAGGTCAGCACCGACAACGCCCAGGGCGAGAAGTACCTCACCGACGTCGTCGGGATCTCCACGCGCCGGGGTCTCGGGGTGCATGCCCATCTCATCGACGACCTCTGGCAGACCGAGGGTGTCAACGACAAGGTGCAGCTCGCCCGGCTCGGCGCCGAGCTCAACCGGCGGACCGTCGAGCAGGCCATGCGCGACGGCGCGATCGTCATCGACCCGGCCACGACCTGGATCGACGCGGACGTCACCATCGGACCCGACACGGTGATCCACCCGGGCACCCAGATCCATGGCGCCTCGACGGTGGGGGCGCAGTGCGTCATCGGACCCGACACCACCCTCAAGGACGTGGAGGTCGGCGACGAGGCGAGTGTCGTGCGCGCTCATGCTGAGCTCGCCGTCATCGGGGCGGGAGCCAAGGTCGGCCCGTTCTCCTACCTGCGCCCCGGCAGCAACCTCGGCGCCCAAGGGAAGATCGGCGCCTTCGTCGAGACCAAGAACGCCACCATCGGCGCCGGCGCGAAGGTGCCGCACCTGACCTACTGCGGTGACGCGACGATCGGGGCGGGTGCCAACATCGGCGCCGGCACGATCTTCGCCAACTACGACGGTGTCACCAAGGGCCACACCAACATCGGTCCGGGGACGTTCGTCGGGAGCAACTCCGTCATCGTCGCGCCCCGAAGCATCGGGGATGGTGCGTACATCGCCGCGGGGTCGGCGGTCATCAACGACGTCGAGCCCGGGCAGCTGGCGGTGACCCGGGCGCAGCAGCGCAACATCGACGGCTGGGTCGCTCGTCGCTTCGCCGGGACCAAGATGGCCGACGCTGCCCGTGCGGCGGCGGAGACGAAGGGCGACGAGTGATGAGCTCGATCAACAAGATGACCGAGAAGCACCTCATGGTGTTCTCCGGTCGCGCCCACCCGCAGCTCGCCCAGGAGGTGGCCGACGCGCTCGGCACCGAGCTCGTCCCGACCAGTGCCTACGACTTCGCGAACGGCGAGATCTACGTGCGCTACGAGGAGTCCGTCCGAGGGTGCGATGCCTTCGTCATCCAGAGCCACACCTCGCCCATCAACGAGTGGATCATGGAGCACCTCATCATGGTCGACGCGTTGAAGCGCGCCTCGGCCAAGCGGATCACCGTCGTGCTCCCCTTCTACGGCTACGCCCGACAGGACAAGAAGCACCGAGGCCGCGAGCCCATCTCCGCGCGCCTCATGGCCGACCTCTTCAAGGTCGCGGGGGCGGATCGCCTCATGGCCATCGACCTGCACACCGCGCAGATCCAGGGCTTCTTCGACGGGCCGGTCGACCACCTCATGGCGATGCCCATCCTCACTGACTACGTCAGGGACAAGTACGGCCACCTCGACCTCGCCGTGGTCTCCCCGGACGCCGGCCGCATCAAGGTCGCCGAGGACTGGTCGAACCGACTCGGCGGCGCGCCGCTGGCCTTCATCCACAAGACCCGAGACATCAACCGGCCCAACGAGGTCGTCGCCAAGCGCGTCGTCGGCGAGATCAAGGACCGCGTCTGCGTGGTCGTCGACGACATGGTCGACACCGCCGGCACCATCACCAAGGCCGCCGACGCGCTCATGGACGAGGGCGCCCAGGCCGTCGTCATCGCCGCCACGCACGCGATCCTCTCTGGCCCCGCCGTCGACCGGCTCAAGGCGTGCAAGGTCGAGGAGGTCATCCTCACCGACACCTTGCCGATCCCCGATGACCGCCGCTTCGACAAGCTGACCATCCTGTCCATCGCGCCGCTCGTCTCGCAGGCGATCCGTGAGGTCTTCGAGGACGGCTCGGTCACCAAGCTCTTCGACGGCAAGGCCTGACGCACGGGAGCTCACGGCCGCTAGCGGCCTGTGCCCCCTCCCTTGCGCTGCTCCAGACGACCATTCCTGTCGTGAGGGAATCGGGGCCGCTGGATCCTCCGCACAGGAGTGCCCATCGGCGGGGACGGTGGTGGGCAACGGTCGTTCGTGGACAATCAAGCGGGCGGTCGGTCAGGCCCTGCTCGCCTTGCGGGCCCGGTAGGCGGCGGTGTGCGCGCGGGCCGCGCAGCCGCCGTCGCAGTAGCGCCGCGACCGGTTCTTGGACAGGTCCACGACGACGTCGTCGCAGTCCTCGCCCTCGCAGACCCGGAGCCGGTCGAGGCCGCCCGCTCGGACGACGTCGACCATCGCGAAGGCGAACTCCACCGCCATGCGTTCCGCGAGCGGGGCTTCGAGGGGCGTCGCGTGAACGTGCCAGCCGACGCCATCGTGGTCGACGAGCTGGGGGACAGCGCCGGCCTCGCGAAGCAGGCCGTTCACCATCGTGACGACTTCAGGCTCGCTCGACTCCCAGAACCGGCGTAGCCGAGGCCGGAGGTCGCGAACCGCCTCGAGCTCTGCGGGGTCGCGGTCGAAGCGGCCCGTCCAGGGCAGGCTCGCGAAGAACGCGTCGAGGTCCTCGATCGTGGTCAGGGAGTCGGGCGACGTGTCGCCCGGGACCGAGCCCGGCATCGTGTTGACCAGCTCGGCCCCCCAGAGGAGGGCGTCCTCGGCGTCATGGGTGAACACGCTCTTGACTCCTGACTTTGGCCGTCGGTACCGTAAGGAGTCTAAGCCATTTTGCTCCTGACAGGGAGGGCCTCCCGTGGCACACCGCCATCCGCTCCTCGGCCTCGGTGCCGCGCTCGCCTCCTCGGCGGCGTTCGCGACGTCAGGGGCCTTTGCCAAGTCGCTGCTCATCGGGGGTTGGGCGCCCGGCGCGGTCGTCACGCTCCGCATCACCATTGCAGCGGTCGTCCTTCTCCTGCCCACCCTCTGGGTGCTCCGCGGCCGGTGGGGAGTGCTGCGTCGCAGTGCTCGCCTCGTCATCGGGTACGGCCTCACCGGTGTCGCGGGTTGTCAGCTCGCGTACTTCTACGCGGTGAGCCACCTCTCCGTCGGGGTGGCCTTGCTGCTCGAGTACCTCGCGCCCGTCCTCATCGTGGGCTGGTTCTGGCTCCGGCACCGGCAGAAGCCGCGCCGCCTCACCGTTGCTGGAGTGATCCTGGCAATGGCTGGCCTCATGCTCGTCCTCGACGTCTTGGGCGGCACGCGCCTCAGCGTTGCGGGAGTCCTCTGGGGCCTGACTGCCGCGGTCCTGCTCGTCCTCTACTTCCTCATCACAGCAGAGGTGGACGAGGAGCTTCCGCCGATCGCGCTCGCCGGCTCCGGGCTCGCGGTTGGCGCAGCGGTCCTGGGACTCGCGGGGCTGACGGGCGTGCTCGACATGACGCGTGGAGCGTCGACCGTCGTCGTCGGGTCCGCGTCGGTGCCGTGGTGGGTGCCGGTCCTGGTCCTCTCGCTCGTCGCGGCGGCCTTCGCCTACGTTGCC
The DNA here is from genome assembly GCA_963754395.1 of uncultured Actinomycetota bacterium. Classification (GTDB taxonomy): domain Bacteria; phylum Actinomycetota; class Actinomycetes; order Actinomycetales; family Dermatophilaceae; genus Intrasporangium. Next base: position 67,637 of record CAVWGJ010000002.1, read on the forward strand.
GGCGTGGCGGCGGTCCGGATGCTGGGGGCGAAGGTGGCGTCGTTCGTCGCCCTCTCCGAGGTGGTCTTCGCCGTGCTGTTCGCCTGGCTGGTCCTCGCCGAGCTGCCGACGCCCATCCAGCTCGTCGGAGGCGTGCTCATCGTCGCCGGTCTCGTCGCGGTCCGCGCGGACGAGGCGCGGGAGCAGGCCAACCCGGATCCGGTCGCTGTCGGCGTGGGTGCGACCGACGAGGAGGACTACGCCGCCGAGCTGCTCCCCACGGGAGCGCTCAACCAGGATCCGGTCCGCCACACCCGCTGACCCTGGCTGCGCGAACTTCGCCAGCGCGGACCCGGCGTGGCGGGGCCCAGCGCGCTGGGAGCGGGCGGCTGTGTGGGAGCGAGCTCAGCGGCATACGGCATCATCGATTTCGTGCCAGCCACGGCCATCGGTAAGATCGACGGGTTGCCTCGGCGAGGGACGTTGCACGGCTGGAAGGCCGCTGGTCCGTGATCGACGCGGTGGACCCTGGACTCCGGTCCGGTCCGCGTGCGTGCGGACCGCGAGCCACCCGCGCACCGTCCCGCGTCGAGGCCCACACCGCAGCTCACCACCGAGACTTCAGGAGTACCCGTGTCTGACGCAACCAAGCTTCTCGCCGAGAAGCGCACCGAGTTCGGCAAGGGCGCCGCCCGCAAGATCCGGCGCGCCGGCAACATCCCCGCCGTCATGTACGGCCACGGCACCGCGCCGGTCCACATCTCGCTCCCGGGCCACGACACGTTCCAGGCGCTCAAGCACACCAACGCCCTGCTCACGATCGTCATCGACGGCGACGAGCAGCTGGCCCTCGCCAAGGACGTGCAGCGCGACCCGATCAAGCCGGTCATCGAGCACGTCGACCTCGTCGTCGTCCGCAGGGGCGAGAAGGTCACCGTCGACGTCTCGGTTCACCTGGAGGGCGAGGCTGCCCCCGAGACCGCCGTCAGGCTGGAGCACAACACCCTGCAGCTCGAGGCGCTCGCGACGAACATCCCCGAGAACGTCGTCGTCTCGGTCGAGGGCCTCCAGGCCGGCACGCAGATCCTCGCCGGTGCGGTGCAGCTCCCGGAGGGTTCGACGCTCGTCACGGACCCGGAGGCCCTCGTCGTCAACGTGACGCAGGCCATCTCGGAGGAGGCCCTCGAGGCCGAGCTCGCGGAGGCAGAGGCCGAGGCCGGCATCGAGCACGAGGCTGCCGGCGAGGAGGCCGTCGGGGCTCCCGCAGCAGAGGCGGCTGCGGAGGGCGAGGCTGCCGCCGAGTCCACCGAGTCCTGAGTCGTTTGCTGATCCCGGCGCCGACAAGCGTTGGTGCCGGATCAGCCGCACCATCGAGCGAGGGAGACCATGGATACCTGGCTCGTCGTCGGACTGGGCAACCCCGGCGCGAACTATGCGGGTAACCGCCACAACGTCGGTGCCATGGTCGTCGACGAGCTCGCGTCCCGCCATGACCTCGGCTCTCTGGCGGTCGACCGACTGGCCTCACGGCGCGGGGGCGCCGGCGGGGCGGCGTTCAAGACACACAGAGCCCGCGCGCGGGTCGTCGAGATGCGGCTGCGGGTGCCCGGCCCCAAGCTCGTGCTGGCCATCCCCCTGACCTACATGAACGTTTCGGGTGGCCCGGTCGCCGGGCTGATGAAGTACTTCGACGTCCCGGTCGAGCGCCTCATCGTCGTCCACGACGAGCTCGACATCGAGGCCGGTGTCGTGCGGCTCAAGCGCGGCGGCGGCGAGGGCGGTCACAACGGGTTGCGTTCGATCAGCCAGTCGATCGGCTCGAAGGACTACCTGCGCGTGCGCGTCGGCGTCGGTCGACCGCCCGGTCGCCAGGACCCGGCGGAGTACGTCCTCAAGGACTTCTCGAAGGCAGAGAAGGCGGAGCTGCCGTTGCTGCTCGACGAGGCCGCCGACGCGGTCGAGGCGCTCGTCGAAGTCGGGCTCGTCGACGCTCAGCAGCGGTTCCACGCGCCACGCTGACGCCGCCGGAGCCGGTCAGGGGTGCCGGACGGCGTCCTCGCGAGCCAGTCCTCGGGGGCTGGCGAACTCCCGGATCGCGGGCGCAACCGGACGACCCTCGAGCAGTCCGTCGGTCGAGCCGGCCGCGAGTGCCTTGGCATAGACGGCGAGGGCACCGTCCACCGCGTCGACCGTCTGCTGGATGTCGTCGTCCGTGTGGGCCGCCGAGATGACGAGCGACTGAGCGAGCACTCCCCGCCTCACGAGCTCCTGCAGGAACAGGGCACGGTACGCCTGGGACGGCTCGCCCGCAGCATCCTTATTCACGAATACCATGCAGGAGGGGCGTCCTGCGACGAAGACGTGCTGCTCCACGCCGTGCGCCCGGGCGACCTGCATGAAGCCTTCACGCAGCTGCTCGCCCTGCGCCTCCATGACTGCGACGACGTCACGCTCGCGGTAGGCGTCGTTGACAGCCAGGTAGGCCGCCAAGCCGGTGGTCTCGGCGCCGTGCGTCGTCGAGAGGAGGAAGGCGCGGGGCCGGTCGGTGTTGAGCCCGCCGAGCTCCATGAGGTCCCGGCGCCCGGCCAGCGCCGAGATGGCAAAGCCGTTGCCGAGCGCCTTGCCCCACGTGGACAGATCCGGCCTGACGCCGTAGACCGCTTGGCCGCCGCCGACGGACCAGCGCATGCCCGTGATCATCTCGTCGAAGACGAGGACGAAGCCGTCCCGGTCGGCCAGATCGCGCAAACCCTGGAGGAAGCCCGAGGCCGGCTCGGTCAGGGCCGTGGCAGGCTCGAGGAAGACGGCGGCGATCCGCCCGGGATGGCGATCGAGGATGGCCTCGACGGAGCTCAGGTCGTTGTAGCGGAAGCCCACGGTGAGGTCACGATGACCCTGCGGAATGCCGGCGGCCATGCCCGTCGTACCAATGAACCAGTCGTCGGTCGAGAAGAAGGGATGGTCCTGGCAGACGGCCACGAGGTCACGGCCGGTCGCCGCCCGGGCCAGCCGTAGCGCAGCCGTCGTGGCGTCCGACCCGTTCTTGGCGAACTTGACCATGTCGGCGGCCGGCACCTGGTCGAGGAACCGTTCGGCTGCGTCGAGCTCCCACCGGGTCGGCCTCGTGAAGCTGACACCTTGGTGGGCAGCGCGACACACGGCCTCGACGACCGGGTGGTAGCCGTGGCCCAGCGTGACCGACCGCAGCCCCATGCCGTACTCGACGAACCAGTTGCCGTCAATATCGAGGACGCGTGCGCCCTCGCCGCGGACGAGCACGGGAGCCATGTCATCCGGATACTGGTCGGAGCCGCGCGCGTAGGTATGGGCTCCGCCGGGCACCATCCGGTGGAGGCGCTGTTGGGCCGCGTTGGACCTGGAGAACTGCATCGGCGCTTCGCTCTTTCCGCCATGTATGCGACGGTTTGACGGTAACCGACCATGCTGCGCGGCGCAGGAAATTGCTGTGAACCACTGATTTCACGTCGGACCCGGTTATCGGAGCCCTACCATCCAGACGTGATGTCTGCATCCCGAAGGGTGCAGCGCGCAGCGCTTGTCACGGGGGCGTCCAGCGGAATCGGCCGGGCGATTGCGTTGGTGCTGGCGGCCGAGGGCTACCTCGTCTGGGCCATCGCCAGGCGCGCGGAGCTCCTGAACGACCTGGCTGCGGAGGCGCGCGGCCGAATTTGCGCGTGGCCGATGGATGTCACCGCCGTGGACCTGGGTCCGCTCGTGGCGGCAGTCGGGGCAGAGCCGACTGCGCTCGTGGCCCTGGTGCACTGTGCCGGGCAGATCTCGACGGCCGCGTGCCTGCGGTCGGACGACGATGCACATCTGGCCAGGCGACTCTTCGAGGTCAACACGCTCGCCCCCTACCGGTTGACGGCAGCCCTGCTGCCGCGCATGGCTCCCGGCGGGACGGTCGTGTTCCTCAACTCGACGCGCGGGCTCGACGCCGGGTCGGGAGCCGCAGAGTACGCCATGTCGAAACACGCGCTGAGGGCGCTCGCCGACTCCGTCCGCTGCGAGGCCAACGAACGCGGGGTACGCGTGTCGAGCGTCTACGGCGGCCGGACTGCGACGCCCATGCAGCAGGCGATGTACATGGAGCGCGGGGAGCCGTATGACCCCGCGGCATTGCTCCAGTCGGAGGACCTGGCTCAGTTCGTCGCCAGTCTCCTCAACCTCGCGCCGGGAGCGGAGGTGCCTGACGTCACCGTGCGGTCAGCGTCGCACTACTAGGCAGCGGTTCGGTGTCGTCAGAGGTCGAGGGTGACCTTCGCCGCGTGGAACGCCTCGGCGTAGCGGGACTTGCACTCCACCCCGCGCAGCCTCATCAGGCCGAGGAACAGTTCGTCATCCCACCAGTCGCGGTCCAGCTGCGACGCGTAGTGCGTGTTGAGCAGGTCGACCTTGCGCCTCGCCTGCTGCTCGGACAGGGCGACGTAGTGGGTCGGGGGTCGCAGGTCCGCGTCCCACTTCGGGATCTCGTACTGCAGGATCAGCACGTCGCGCCACACCGTGCTTGCGAGTCGCCCGACGAGCTGATGGTCCTGGTGCGCGTCGTCGACTCTGGGGCAGAGCACGAGGTCCGGCTCGAACCGGCCCGCCAGGTCGTGGAGGAACTCCTTCACCTCCGACCAGTGTCCCGGGAGCCGGCCGTCCGGAAGCGTGCCTGACTCGAGCACGGCCCCCGGACAGAAGGCGGGCAGGGCAGCTGCTGCCTCGGCCGCTCGCTCGGGAGACCCCGTGAGGATCGCGCCTCGCAGGGTGGTGCCCGGTCGGTCAGCAATCTTGAGCAGCATTCCGCCGCAGCCGATCTCGATGTCATCGGGATGGGCACCCAGAGCCAGGACGCGCAGCGGCCCCGGCGAAATGGCGAGGCCGATCATCAGCGGGGGGTGACGCGCTCGAGATGGCGCTCGCGTGGGCGCGATGGCACCCGGGCCAGGTCAGGCTGCATGGATATACCCCTACGGTTCGTCGCGAACGGGACCCATGGTGGCACAGCGTGGTGTTACATGGCTGCGAACGGCAGAAGCCAGCGGAGGGTCGAGGCAGTGGACTTCACGGAGACATCGATTCCGGGAGTGGTGGTCTTTGCGCCCTCCCCTCACCGCGACGAGCGAGGTTTCTTCTCAAGGACTTTCGACGCCGCCGTGGCCCGGCAAGCTGGTGTTGACCCCGACTCCTTCCTCCAGGACAGCATCTCCCGGTCCCGCGTCGGCGTCATCCGGGGGCTGCACACGCGGATCGGGCGCGGTGAGGGCAAGCTCGTCCGATGCTCCGCGGGAGCAGTCTTCGACGTCGTGGTGGACCTGCGGCCGGGGTCCCCGGCCTTCGGCCAGTGGCTCTCCTTCGACCTGGATGGGGACAACCAGGCCTCGGTGTACATCCCGGCTGGCTGCGCCCACGGATTCCAGGCGCTCACCGACCCGGCTGACGTTGCGTACCGGATCGATCGAGAGCACGACCCGACGGAGAACCTGACCATCGCCCACGATGACCCGGACCTGGCGATCCCTTGGCCGTTGGCGGCCACCGTTCTCTCCGAGGCGGATCGGGCAGCCCAGCCGATGGCGGCGCTCGGTGACCAGCTGCGCCGCATCGCGGCTCCGACGCCCTGACTGCGGGCCGCTGGTGCGGGGTTCACGATCTCCGAGAGAATGTTGATCTCGCCGGGAAATTCGGACATTTACGGGTAACACGGACGACTTATCGGGTTTGCCCGAATCTCACCAGTGTCGCGGGTCACACTGCTGACGTAGCCCGGGGGAGTCGGCGTCAAGGGGTGGGAATTGCCGTGAAGGTGACCATTTTCGGACTTGGCTATGTCGGCACGATCACCGCTGCCGGACTGGCATCACAAGGCCACGAGGTCGTCGGCGTCGATGTCGATGCGACGAAGGTGGAGCTCGTCAGTCGGGGCATCAGTCCCGTCGTTGAGCCGGGGATCGACGAGTTGGTGGCAGAGACCGTCGCAGCCGGTTCGCTCCGGGCGACAAGTGACGTGGCGGACGCGCTGGACGGTGCGGAGGTCTCGCTGATCTGCGTAGGCACTCCCTCGCTGATGCGGGGGGATACCGACCTGTCCTTTGTGTCGCGGGTCCTCGACGCGATGCGCGACGCAATGGGACGGGTTAGAGCTCCGACTTCCGGCGTGCACTCCGTGGTCATCCGGTCGACGGTCCCGCCTGGAACTGGGGCGTCGGTCGTTGCGCCCGCCTTTGCGCCGGATCGGCTCCCTCCGGGATGGTCCGTGGAGACAGCCATGTGCCCCGAGTTTCTGCGTGAGGGATGCGGCGTCGAGGACTTCTTCAATCCGCCCTTCGTCGTGGTGGGCTCTGAGGAGCCGTACACGAGAGAGCTGCTCGCAGAGTTGTTCGGCTTCCTCGACTGCGGCGTGCACCACGTGGACGTACCGACGGCCGAGGCGCTGAAGTACGCGTGCAATGCTTTCCACGCCGTGAAGATCACCTTCGCCAACGAGATGGGCCGCGTGTTCTCCCAGTGCGCAGTGGACTCCCGTCGGGTGATGGAGATCCTTTGCGAGGACCGCAAGCTCAACATCGCGCCGGCCTACCTGCGCCCAGGGTTCGCCTTCGGAGGCTCCTGTCTCCCGAAGGACCTGCGGGCGCTGCAGCACCTGGCCCGGCACATGGCCGTCGACCTTCCGCTCATCAGTGCAACCACGGTGAGCAACGAGCTCGTCGTCCGCCACGTCGTGGACCGGGTCCTCGCGACTGATCACCGACGCGTGTGCCTGCTTGGCCTCAGCTTCAAGATGAACACGGACGACCTGCGTGAGAGTCCCAGTCTCGAGCTGGCCGAGCGACTCGTCGGCAAGGGGCTCGAGGTGCGCATCTACGACCCGATCGTCAGGCCGGACCGCCTCGTCGGCGGGAACCTGCGCCACCTGCAGAGCAAGCTGGCCCACGTCAACCGGCTGCTGGCCGACAGCCCGGAGGAGGCGCTGGAAGGGGCCGAGGTCGTCATCGTCGCGTCCTCCCACCCGGCGGTGCTCGGCGCGCTGGCGAGGTCGAACGCAAAAGTCGTCTTCGACACCAATGGTCGTCTGGGCGACCTCGTCGAACGTCTTCCGGGGTACGAAGGGGTCAGCTGGTGAGCAGGATTCGTGGCACGCGCACCCGTCCGCGCGTCCTGATCATCGTCCAGAACCTTCCGGTGCCCTTCGACCGGAGGGTCTGGCTGGAGTGCCAGACGCTGACCGAGGCAGGCTACGACGTCACCGTGATCTGCCCGACAGGGGATGGGACCTGGGAGGAGCGGGTCGTCGACGGAGTACGCATCGTCCCCTACCGCGCCTACGCGCCCGGCGGGTCTGCCGTCGGCTTCGCCCTCGAGTACGCGTACTCCTTTCTGGCGACGGCACGAATTGCGCTCAGGGAGCGGCGGGCTGGAGCATTCGACGTCGTGCAGGCGTGCAACCCGCCCGACATCTTCTGGCCACTCGCTCGGTGGCTGCGTCGTCGGGATGGCTCGCGGTTCGTCTTCGATCACCACGACCTGTGCCCGGAGCTCTACGTGTCGCGGTTCGCGGACGGGCCCCGGGTGCTGCACCGTGCGTTGCTCCGGCTGGAGCGGGAGACGTTCCGAGCAGCGGACCGGGTGGCCTCCACCAACGAATCGTATGCCGCTGTCGCGACCGGCCGTGGGGGTGTCCTTCAGGAGTCCGTCACGGTCGTCCGCACCGGGCCCGACCCGAATCGGCTCCGGCGCCGTGAGGCGTTGCCAGAGCTGCGGCGTGGCCGCGAGCACCTCGTCGCCTACCTCGGTGTGATGGGTCCGCAGGACGGGGTCGACATCGCGTTGCGCGCAGCCGACGTCATCATCAACTCAATGGGCCGGCGCGACATCTCCTTCACCCTCATGGGAGCCGGCGACTGTCACGCCGACCTTGTGTCGGAGCGGAACCGGCTCGGACTGCAGGACTTCGTGGAGATGCCCGGGCGCGTGCCGGACGAGACGGTGGCGGAGGTCCTGTCGACAGCGGACGTGGGCCTGTCCCCGGACCCACTCAACCCGCTCAACGACGTCTCGACGATGAACAAGACGATGGAGTACATGTCCTTCGGGCTCCCGGTCGTGGCGTTCGACCTCACCGAGACACGGGTGTCGGCCCAGGACGCCGCGCGCTATGTGGAGCCGAACGACGTCACGGCCTATGCGCGCGCTGTCGTGGATCTGGTGGACGATGCCACGGCACGCACGGCCATGGGGCGGCGGGGCCGCGAGCTCGTCGAGAAGCACCTGGCGTGGCAGCACCAGCAGGTCGGCTACCTCGCGCTCTACGACGAACTGGTGGGGCGAGCCGGCCAAAGGCTCGGGCGAGACCTGTCCATCCACACGTCGACCAGCACGCCGGACACGTCAGGGTCGGGGACGCCGAAGCGGTCGGAGACCTCCACGGCGCGGGAGACAGTCGGACACCTCTCAGCAACGGAGGCGTGACCATGTGCGGGATCGCCGGCGCCTTCCAGCAGCCGGACGGCAAGACCGCGGTCAGCACGATGACCGACCGCATCGGCCATCGCGGGCCGGATGCGAGCGGCATCATCGAGCTCGTGTCCCCGGAGAGCGCGGTCGTCCTCGGCCACCGTCGCCTCTCCATCATCGACCTGTCCTCCGCTGCCGACCAGCCGCTTGCCAAGGATGGTTTGACGCTCACCTACAACGGCGAGATCTACAACCACCGAGAGATCAGGCGGGAGCTGGAGGCCGGCGGTGTCCGGTTCACCACGCGCTCCGACACCGAGGTCGTCCTCGAGGCCTGGCGGCGCTGGGGGGCCGAGTCACTGAGGCGCCTCCGCGGGATGTTCGCGTTCGCCATCCACGACGAGAGATCCGGGAGCCTGGCGCTCGCCCGGGACCCGTTCGGGATCAAGCCGCTCTACGTCATGCCCAGGGGAGAGGGAATCCTGTTCGCCTCTGAGCTCAAGGCGCTCCTGGCAGCGGTGGGCAGTGAGCTGGTGATGGAGCCGGCCGCGATGGTCGCCTCGGCGCTCTACTACTGGGTGCCACAGGAGTACGTGCCCGTCCGCGGGGTGCACAAGCTGCCTCCGGGAACGTGGACGGAGTACCACCGCGACGGCACGGTGACGTCCGGAACCTACTGGGACGCCGCTGCGGAGGCTGCGCGTGCGGCCCACGGGCCGGCGGTCGACCTGCGCGAGGTGCTCACCTCGTCGGTGGAGGCACACCTCGTCTCCGACGTGCCTGCTGCGTGCTTCCTCAGCGGTGGGCTCGACTCGAGCATCGTCACCGCACTCGCCCATCGTCGCGACCCCTCGATCGAGGCCTACACCATCGCGTTCCGCCCGGAGGACAACCGACTCGAGGCGATGCCCGACGACGCCCGCTACGCGCGGCAGATGGCCGCACGCCTCGGAATGCCGCTCCACGAGATCGAGATCAGTCCCGACGTCGTCGAGCTGCTGCCGCGCATGGTCGATGTCCTCGACGAGCCGATCGGCGATCCCGCGGCGATCAACACGCTGCTCATGTGCGAGGCCGCCCGGCAGGCCGGGGTCAAGGTGCTCCTCTCGGGCATGGGCGCCGACGAGCTCTTCGGTGGCTACCGCAAGCACCTCGCCATGCTCATGACCGCGCGCTACCGCCGGGTGCCCGGGCCCGTCCGCTCGCTTGTCGGCCCGGCGGTACGGGCACTCCCGGTCGCGGTTGCCGGCCGCGGATTGCGCACCGTCCGGTGGGCCCACCGATTCCTCACCTTCGCCGAGCTGCCCGAGGAGGAGGCATTCCGGCGCAGCTACACCCTCTACGGCCGGGACGAGCTGGCGGACTTGCTCGACCCGTCGCTCGCAGTGCACGTCGACGGAGTGATCGACAGCCACCGCCGCATCTACGAGGACAACAGCTTGGAGGAGGAGGTCGCCCGCATGTGTCTGGCCGACACCCGGATGTTCCTGCCCGGCCTCAACCTCGCGTACACCGACCGGGCGAGCATGGCTGCCTCCACGGAGGTTCGTGTGCCGTTCGTCGATCCGGCCGTGTTCAGGGCGGCATTCTCGCTCCCCGCCAACGAGCGGATCCGAGGTCGCCAGCAGAAGGCAGCGCTGAAGGACGCAGCGCGAGCATGGCTCCCCGACGAGATCATCGACCGTCCCAAGGCGAGCTTCGGCGCGCCCCTCCGGGCCTGGGTGGCCGGTGACCTGCGCGAGCTCGTGGACGACGTCCTGATCGGTGGCCAGCTCGTGGCGACGGGTTTCCTTCGGGGCGAGCCGCTCCGGCGTCTCGTCGAGGACCAGCGTGCAGGTCGCCGCGACGAAGCGAAACAGGTGTGGCAGCTGCTCAGTCTCGAGCTCTGGTACCGGAACGCCCGCGCTGCCGGTGTCTCTGTGGGCTAGCGAGGAGACGCGGACGATGCAACGGCAGAAGACGGAGGGTGAAGTCGCATGAGGCAGGTGGCCCAGAACTACCGGTCTGGTGAACTCGTCGTGCTCGACGTGCCCCCGCCCGCCTGCAAACCAGGGGGAGTGCTGGTCCGGACGACCTACTCGCTCATCTCGACCGGCACCGAGCTGATGAAGGTGAGCGAGGCGCGTCTCTCCCTCCTCGGCAAGGCCCGGGCGCGGCCCGACCAGGTCAGGAAGGTCCTCGACACCGCCGTCCAGCAGGGCCCCGTCGCGACCTATCGAAAGGCCATGAGCAAGCTCGACAGCTACACCCCGCTCGGATACTCGCTGTGCGGCGTCGTGGTCGAGGTCGGTTCGGGTGCCGAGGAGTTCGCCGTCGGGGACGTCGTGGCGGCGGCCGGCAACGAGTTCGCCCTCCACGCCGAGCTGAACTGGATCCCGACCAACCTGTGTGTGCCGGTGCCCACGGGCGTCGTTCCGGAGCACGCCGCCTTCGCGACCGTCGGGGCCATCGCGATGCAGGGCGTGCGGCGGGCCGAGGTGCAGCTCGGCGAGACGGCCTGCGTCATCGGCCTCGGGCTGATCGGGCAGCTGGTGGTCCGGCTGCTCGTCGCATCCGGTGTCCGCGTCGTTGGCGTCGACACCGTGCCCGATCGCTGCCGGATGGCAGAGGCAGCCGGGGCGGTGGCCTGTGCCGGCGCCGACGACGAGGGAACCGCATATCTCGAGCAGGTGCTCGACACGACGACTGGTGGCATCGGTGCGGATCACATCTTCCTGGCAGCCGGCGGGGGCAGCAACGGCCCGGTCGAGCTTGCGGCCCGGCTCGCGAGGGACCGTGCGCGGGTCGTCGACATCGGCAAGACCCGTCTGGACCTGCCGTGGAACGCCTACTACGAGAAGGAGCTCGACGTCCGCTTCTCACGCTCCTACGGTCCCGGGCGCTACGACGACCGCTATGAGCTGCAGGGCATCGACTACCCCGTGGGCTACGTGCGCTGGACCGAGCGACGCAACCTCCAGTGCTTCCTCGACCTGCTCGTCGAGGGGCTCGATGGAGGTCGGCTCCCTCGTCTCCGGCACCCATCCCGTCGCCGATGCCGAGGACGTCTACGCGCGAGTTGCGCGACGGAACCCTCCATGGCGTGGGACATCTCTTCGAGTACGACGATGCCGTATGCCGCTGAGCCGCCAGTGCCGACCAGTCGTTTCCGTCCGGCAGCTCCTCAGGGCCGGTGTCGGTCGCTCCGAGCCGGCCCGCATCCGGCGACCTCTCCGCCGCAACGCCGCACGGCGGGCAAGGCACGTTGCCCTCGACTGCACCTGCAGCGGGCCGGCGCTCGGCTTCATCGGTGCGGGCAACTACGCCACGTCAATGCTCCTGCCGCACTTGGCGGCCGACCCCATGGCCACGTTGGCCACGGTGGCGACCACGCGTTCCCTGTCCGCCGTCAATGCACAGCGGAAGTTCGGCTTCGACGAGGCCACGACCGATGTCCGCGCCGTCCTCGACGACCCGGGCATCGACGCCGTCTTCGTCGTCACGCGCCATCACTCCCACGCCGACTTCGTGTGCCGTGCGCTCGAGGCCGGCAAGGCGGTCTTCGTGGAGAAGCCCTTGGCGCTCACTCGATCGAGACGTCGACCGAGTCCTCGCGGTCGTCGAACGCACCGGCAACGATCGGCTCATGGTCGGCTTCAACCGCCGCTTCGCCCCACTGTTCACCATGCTCCGCCAGCGATTCGGCCCGGTGGCGGGCCCCATGAGCGTGCGCTACCTGGTCAACGCGGGGCGGCTCGACCCATCGAGCTGGTATCTCGACGAGGGGCTCGAAGGATCTCGTTTCCTCGGCGAGGGCGGGCACTTCATCGACACCGTGAGCGCGTGGATCGGTCATGCCCCGGTCGAGGCCACCGCCCAGCAGACGTCGAACCTGGACCTCCATGTGGTGCTTCGGCACGCCGACGGGTCGTTGGCGACGATCACCTACGCCACGGGCGGCGACAGCCGATTCCCCAAGGAGACGCTCGACGTCTCCGGCAACGGGCGGAACGCGCGGTTGGACAACTTCGCCCGAGCGACCGTGTGGGGTAGATCGGGCAAGAACGTCAAACGGTCCCTCGGTCAGGACAAGGGCCAGCGTCAGATGCTGCGATCCTTCCTCCAAGCAGTCCGGGAGGGGGCGCCGATGCCGATCGACGTGGAAACCATCGTCGCCACGACCCGGGCCACGATCGCCGTCGCCGAGAGTGCCGCCTTGGGAAGCAGGGTGGCTCCATGAGTAGGTCCCTTGGCTGGTATGCCCGCCGCCTCAGCCGGATGTCCCCGAGCGAGGTCGGCTGGCGGGTGGGAGACCGGGTGCGACAGGTCCGGTGGGCCGGGCGGCAGGTGCTTCCCGGAGAGGCGGTCCCGCTGGTCCCCGGACTGCTCACTCCCCGGGTGTTCGTGAGCACGGTTCCGACTGACGCGCGTGCACTGGTTCCCCGTGAGGCTGCGCGACGGCTCGTTGCCGCCGCCGACCGGCTGCTCGCCGGTGACTGGGACGTGCTCGGCACACCGCGGCCCGACGTCGCTGGACCCCGACTGGTTCCTCGACCCCGTCACCGGCAGGCGCGCCCCGGACGTCGCCTTGGCGTTCGGGATCGACCACCGGGACGAGAAGGTCACGGGCAACATCAAGTCGGTCTGGGAGCTCTCCCGCCACCACCACCTCACGGTGCTCGCGGCCGCGTGGTGGCTCACGAGCGACGCCAGGTACGCGGACCTCGTTGCGGCCCAGCTCCGCTCGTGGTGGGCGGGCAACCCCTTCCTGTCCGGCATTCACTGGACGAGCGGGATCGAGCTCGGTGTCCGGCTCACGAGCTGGGTGTGGGTGCGCCGGTTGCTCGATGACTGGCCGGGCGTCAGCGACCTCTTCGAGGACAACCCGCAGGCCCTCGCCCAGCTGCGCTGGCACCAGGAGCACCTCGCGGCGTTCCGGAGCCGCGGGTCGTCTGCGAACAACCACGTCATCGCCGAGGCCGTGGGCCGACTGGCGGCGGCGTGCGCCTTTCCATGGTTCACCGAGAGCGACGCGTGGCGCCGCGACGCCTCCCGCGAGCTGGAGCGAGAGCTGGCGGCCAACACGTTCCCGAGCGGCGTCAACCGCGAGCTCGCCACCGACTACCACCGGTTCGTCACCGAGCTGGGGCTGGTGGCCGTCGTGGAAGCGGAGGCCGCGGGGCACCCGCTGGACGAAGGGACTCGCACCCTGCTCGGGCGATCTCTCGACGCCGCCGCCGCCATGCTCGACGTGGCGGGCCATCCGCCACGGCAGGGAGACGGCGACGAGGGCCGGGCGCTCGTCCTCGACGACCCCCACGCCGATCCCTGGTCGGTCCTGCTGGGCTGCGGTGCGACCACTCTCGGAGCCTGCAACTGGTGGTCCCCGGTCTCCCCGGGTGTGATGAGCACGCTCCTGGGGGAGCTCGCCCCGACGAAGGCGGTTGTCGACCGTCCTGCGGTAGCACCCCGGGCGTTCGCGGATGCCGGGCTCCACATCCTGCGCACGCCCCAGGGCGAGGGGCCCGAGATCTGGTGCCGCTGCGACGGCGGCCCGCACGGGTTCCTCTCCATCGCCGCGCACGGCCACGCCGACGCGCTGTCGGTCGAGGTCCGTCACGACGGCGTCGAGCTGCTCGTCGACCCCGGCACGTACTGCTACCACGGGCAGCCCGAGTGGCGGAGCTACTTCCGGTCGACCCGTGCGCACAACACCGTCGAGGTCGACGGCGAGGACCAGGTGCACGAGGCCGGCCCCTTCATGTGGGCCGGACACGCGGACGCCGTTGTCGACGGCTGCGACGTCGACCCGGGGGACCGGCAGATGTGGACGGCCCACCACACGTCCTACTCGCGGCTGGACGCGGCGCTGTGCCACGCACGCGAGGTCATCCTCGACGGCACGGGACCGCGGATCACCGTCACGGACACGCTCACCGGCAGTCGGGGGCACCAGCTGAGGATGTCCTGGCATCTCGGTCCCGAGGTGACAGCCGAGCTCGTCGGCGCCGTCGCCGACCTGAGATGGGCCGGCCGGGACGGCCAGCCTCGTCAAGCGCACCTCGCACTGCCGGTTGCGCTGCAGTGGTCGGCCCACCGCGGGGAGACCCAGCCCCCGCTCGGCTGGTACTCGCCTCGATTCGGGGCGAGGGTCCCCGCGACGACGCTCGTCGGCGTCGGCGAGTGGTCCGGAACCATCGACCTCCGGACCGACCTGCGACTGCCCTCCTCCACCACGGCGGCATCGGCCGCCCCGACCGACCGTTCCGTGGCCGTTGGCCACGAGCCCACTGGGCGGATGCCATGACGGAACAAGTCGTCGATCTCGGATCGACATGGGCAGTCCTGCGGCGACGCCGAGTTGCGATCATCGCGGCCGCCTTGCTCGGTGGCCTCGCGGGCGCCGGTCTGCTCGTGCTCTCCCCGCCGGCGTACCTGAGCACCAGCGTCGTGCTGCTCCCCGAGGCCACCCAGGCTGGCTCGGGAAAGACCGGTGGCTACGACGCCGACACGCAGGTGCTCATCGCGACGAGCGCCGAGATCCTGCTGCGCGCTGCGCAGCAAGTCCAGCCGGAGCTGACGCAGGCCGAGATCACCGACCGGGTGTCCGCTGAGGCGCCGTCATCCGCGATTCTGAGCATCAAGGCCGCGGGGCCAACGGCCGTCCAGGCGGAGGACCTCGCGTCCGCCGTTGCCCAGTCGCTCGTTGACTACCTCCAGGACACCAAGCGCGCTCTGACGAAGGCGCAGCAGGCAGCGTTGCAGGGGCGCCTGGACACGCTCAACGCGAGCCTGGCCAACGTGACCAAGGAGATCAAGAAGGTCACGGACCGGCTCGCCGCTGGGGGGCGAACGTCCACAGCCGGCCGAGCCGACGCCGCGGCCCTTTCCGACCTCACGGCCGTGCGGGCCTCGACCGTCCTCGACATCGACGCTCTGGAGAAGCAGCTTGACGGCCATGACCCCACTGCCGGGCAGGTCGCTGCTGGCGCAACTGTCATCCAGCCGGCCTCCCCGGGCAAGCGGTCAGATTTCGTCACCGATGTGCTCACGTACGTGTTGGGAGGCGCGGCCGCCTGCGCACTGATTTTGGCCCTCTACATCCTCGTCACGAATCAACGTGATCCCAAGCTGCGCTCTCGTGACGAGATCGCGGACGCAGTCGGCATCCCCGTCGTCACGTCGATGCGGGTCCGGCCGCCCCGCTCGACGCACGCATGGAGGGAGCTGCTGCGCGGGTACACCCCGGACAGTCCCGACGCGTGGGCGTTGCGGCAGCTCCTCCATGGTCTGGTACCCGAGGCGGGAAAGGAGAAGCCCAAGACTCAGGGTTTTGTGCTCATTGTCCTCACGGTGTCTGGGGATACCGCCGGCTTGGCGATTGGGCCGCAGATCGCCTCCTTCGCCGCATCCAACGGGATTGCGACCCAGCTGTTCGCGGCCCAGCACCACGAGTCCGCGACAACGCTGTGGGCCGCCTGCAGCCAGCACCCGGAGCGCCATGACGTGCCTGCCGCCCTCTCGGTCACCACTGTCTCCGACTCCCGCACCCGAGTCGACCTCACCGTGCGGCTCATCGTGCTTGACCGCGACACACCGGAACCCGACCCAGACCTCGTCGCGGGCGGAACCGCAGTGCTCGCCGTGAGCTCGGGCTCGGCGACCCGACGGAACCTCGCCGACGCCGTAGTCGCCGCGGACAGGGTTGGACTCAGCGTGCAAGGGATCGTCGTGGCCAACCCCGAGCCCCTCGACCGGACAACAGGTCGGCTGTCTGGGGTCGAGTGGGTCAGCTCGACGGTCCCACGCCCGATCCTGATAACCGAACGGGGCCGTGCGGGAGCGGAAGGCGAGGCGACCGCCCCGGCTTCCGGCGGCCAACAACCGTCGTCCGATCGAGGGGAGGAATCCACGATGAACGGACCGACGTGGCGGATCGACGAAGAGGACGGCAGCCAGGAGATTACCGGCACGCCGCGACCCCTCTTGGTCACCTGGCGGGCCCTACGGGACGCATTGGCGCGCACGTGGCGCATCTGGGTCGGTGCGACGATCATCGGTGGGGTCCTCGGTGTCATGGCACTGGTTGCCCTGCCTGGCTCGGCTTCAGCGTCAACCACCTTGCTCATGGTCCACCCCGACCCCGGTGAGTCGGCCATGACCACCGACCTGAGTCTGCTCCAGACTCGCGTCGTGGCTTCGCGGGTCCTGTCCGATCTCAGTCTCCAGGAGTCCCCGGAGGCACTCCTGTCGACGGTGACGGTCACAAAAGTGAACGACCAGATCCTGTTGCTCACGGTGAGCGGCCCCGACCAGTCAGCGGCGGTCCAGCGGGCGACCTCGCTCGTCCAGCATTTCCTCGAGTTCCGTGCCCAAGAGCTGCGCAAGGTCGCGAATGGGCTCATTGACGGGTATCAGCAGAAGATCGCCGACCTCAAGTCCCAGGTTGACCGCCTCACCAGGGAGTACGACCGGCTGTCTGGTGAGCTGAACGTCGACGATGTGCGCGCTGGTGACATTGTTGCCGCTCGCGCCACCTTGACGAACGAGATCACCCTCACGCAGAGCGACGCTGAGGAAGCCCACCTGCGGACTGAGGCAGCGATCACGGCGACCCACGTCATCGACGCGCCGCGGGTCCAACCCCTTGGGTTCCGGCGTCAGTTGGTGCTATATGGCGCCTCGGGAGCCATCCTGGGCGCCGCCCTGAGCGTCGGGATCATCCTCTTCCGTGCCCTGACCTCCGACCGGCTGCGCCAGCGCCGCGAGGTGGCAACGGCGCTGGGGCTCCCCGTTCGCGTGGGTGTCGGCCCGATCTCCCCACGGGGGTTCCTGGGACGGACCGGGGGAGCTGTTCTCTCCTGGGTAGTCCGCCCATGGGGACACTCCGCGTCCGGGACCAGTCCCGTGACGGTCTCCCCCCAGAACCAAGTGCGTGGGCTGGACCGTCGCCGCCGGAGGAACCTCGAGGCGCTCGTCCAGGGCTTCGAGTCCGCTCTGCCGCCGCGGCTCACGCACGGACCGCGGCCAAAGAGCAGCCGGGACGACCACGGCCGCTCCGGCAGGCGGTCGGCACCGACGACTCTGGGTCTCGCGGCCGTGGACCGGGCCGACACGGCGGCTGTCGTCCTTCGCGCCACCGGAGAGCGGATGGCCGCGCGAGGGATCCCAGTCCTCTTGGTTGACCTCTCCTCCACGGGCGCGCTCGCCGCCGGCCCCGGTCTCTCGGAGCCCTCCGATGCAGCGGGGCCGCGCATCTATCGCCCGGAGGGCGATCCCGCGTTGAGCTACGGACCGCGACGCACTCGCGGGTACCTCGATCGGGGCGCCGAAGATCTTGGTGAGCTGGGCGCTGCCTGGAACGAGGCGGATCTCGTCCTCGTTCTCGTCGAGGTCGACCCGGGCATCCACCTCGACATCCTGCGGACGTGGGTCAACCGGGTCATTCCGCTCGTCACCGCAGGAAGGGCCAATAGCGAGCTGCTGTCCACCATCGCCGGCCTTGTCGCGCAGGCCGGTCTGGAGATCCCGTTCGCGCTCCTCGAGGGCGCCGACCGCAGCGACGAGACGCTCGGCCAGCCCGCGCCGACGGCCGAGGATCGCGACGATCTGGCGGCGGTGCAAACGTGATGACGGCGCCTCCTGCGCCACTCGCGCCTGTTCCGGTGCTGGTCAGGCCGCGCCGACTGCACACCGACGCCAAAAGGATGCCGCGGCTCGTGCTGGCGGCCTGGTTGGCGCTGTTTGGCAACGTCCTCGCGCCAGGAGCGAATGAGACGATCATTCCTATCCCGCGAATGGTCCTCCAAGCGGTCGCCCAGGGGTCCCTCGTCCTCGCCCTGGCGTTTGCCCTGCTCGCCAACCGCCGTCTCGTTGTGCGCCCGAACCTCTTCATGACGCTGCTCACCCTCCTGGCGGTCAGCTCGCTCGTCAGCTCGCTCCACAACGAGTTCGTCGTGGGCTCGGTCTACCGTGGTGTGCGTCTCCTGGCCTTCGTGGCCTGCCTTTGGCTGCTGACACCCTGGTGGGGGCGTCGTGACCTGGTCCTGTTACGCGCGCACCGCGTGGCGATCTGGGCAATTCTTGCCCTCGTCCTGGTTGGTGCGGCAATTGCTCCTGGCAAGGCCTTCGCGTTTGAGGGTCGACTCTCGGGGACGCTCTGGCCGATCCCCCCGACCCAGGTGGCGCATTATGCGGCCGTGCTGTTCGGGACCTCAGCCATCTTGTGGATGTGCCGAGTCATCACCGGTCGCCACGCTCTCGTCGCCGTGACCGTCAGCACGATCGCGCTGATCGGTACGCACACCCGGACGGCGCTGCTCGGAGCGGCCATCGGCATCGCGCTCGCCTCGGCCAGCTTGTTCCTCGGCCACGCACGCGTGCGCAGGGTCTCGGTCTCCACGGTGGTGGGCATGATTGCTGCCACGGCGGTCTTCGCGCCCCAGATCGTCTCCTGGCTCTCGCGCGGTCAGACGGTCGAGGACGCGGCGCAGCTGACGGGACGGACGAAGGTCTGGTCCGACGTGTTCGCAACGCCCCGGCCCGCCGCGGAGGCCGTGTTCGGATCGGGCTTGTCCAACAAGTCCTTCGACGGCCTCGCGATCGACAGCAACTGGGTCGCAAGCTATGTGGACCAAGGTTGGTTCGGGGTCGCCCTCCAGGCGGCGATGTTGCTCCTTCTCCTCGCGATGGTCGCGACGCACGTGCGGGGACCCCGCCGGGCCGTCGCGCTCTTCCTCGTGGTGTATTGCGTGGTCGCGTCGATCACTGAGACAGGGCTGGGCGACGCCTCCCCCTACGTGCTCGACCTCGTCGTGGCCGCGTCACTGCTTGTCCCGCCAGCTCGGAGAGCGCCATGAAGATCCTTGTCGTGCATGGTCGGTACCGTTCTCTCGCTCCGAGCGGGGAGAACCACGTCGTCGACCAAGAACGCGTCGCATTGCGCGCCGCGGGACACGAGGTTGACACCTTCGAGCGGCACAGCGACGAGATCGCGGATTGGGGACTTTCGCGCAAAGCCCTGCTCCCCGCCCGCGCGATCCGGAATGGCGAGGTCCGTCGCGATCTTCAGCGCCACCTTCTGCGCGCCCGTCCGGACGTCGTCCACATTCACAACACGTTCCCGCTCCTGAGTGCCTCTGTGCTCCTTGCCTGCCGTGACGCCGAGGTGCCGGTTGTCGTGACCCTGCACAACTACAAACTGCTGTGCGCCAGCGGCGACTTCTTCCGTGAGGGCCAGCCCTGCCATGACTGCGCCAATGGGAGCGGGTTGGCCGCACTGAGCCGAGGTTGTTACCGCGGGTCGAGGATCGCCACGTTGCCCGTCGTCCTGGCCAACGGGGTCAACCGACCCGCGTGGCGAACGCTCGTCTCCGCGTACATCTTCATCTCCGCGGCCCAACGCCGCCTCATGTCAAGTCTGGACCTGCCGGCGGATCGGGTCTTCGTGAAGCACAACTTCGTTCCACCCGCGCCATGCCCGACCCGTGAGCCGGAGCATCTCGTCGCCTACCTGGGCCGCCTCGACGCCGCGAAGGGGGTGCCACTCCTGTTGCGCGGGTGGGAGGCGTTCCGCGCGCGGAGCCCGGCGTCGCGGTTGCGACTCGTTGTCGCGGGCAGCGGACCCATGGACAATGAGGTGCGAGAGTGGGCGTCCCGTCACAGCACGGTCGATGTGGCCGGGCTGCTTTCGCGTGAGGAAGCGAACGACCTGCTCAGGCGTGCCCTGGTGGCGGTCGTGCCCTCGCAGTGGGAAGAGACCTTCGGCCTCGTCGCCGTCGAAGCGATGGCCGCTGGTGTCGCGCCTCTGGCACCTGCGAGCGGCTCGTTCCCGGAGCTCGTCAGCGACGGTGTGGACGGGATGCTCTTCCGTCCCGGCGACCCGGAATCGATCGCCATGGCCCTGTGCGCGGTGGACCGGGACCCCGCCCATTTCATCGAGCTTGGGCGCAAGGGCAGGGTCACCCACGAGCAGCGCTTCGGCCCCGAGGCCAACGTCGAGCAGCTGCTGGGCATCTACCGCTTCGCGGTGGACCGCCCCGCGGGACGGCCGTGAGCGTGCAGGAGTCCGGCGCGGCCCCGGTGAAAACGCAGCGGGCCGAGCCGAACAGGGGAAGGGCGCTGCGCTCGACGGGACTTGTCCTGCTGCTGTCCCTCGCCCTCTTCGCAGGGATGACCATCGCGGTGGTCTCCGGGGCTGCTCAAGGTTTGGACGAGCGGGTCGTCGAGTTCTTCCGCCCCGATGGTTACTGGGGAGACCTGCAGATCGGGGTCGACGTCATCGTCGAGGGGCTGAGGCCGCTCACTGTGGCTGCCCTGGTAGTGGCCTATGCGAGCCTCGCGGCCGTCCGGCGAGGCTCCTGGCGGCCCCTGGCCTGCACTGGGCTGACGCTCGTCGCGGGGGCCGCTGTGGCGCTGGCCGTCAAGCTGGTGCTGGCCCGGGCCGACGTCTCCGGGCAGATAGGAGGAGTGGGTGGGAGCTACCCCTCGGGCCACGTTGTTGCTGTCCTGCTGGCGGCCGGTTGCCTCGTCCTCATGGAGCACTGGGGCCGCCCGCGGATCGCCTGGGCCCTGGCGGGCGTCGCGGGTGCGGTCATGGGTTGGGCGCTCGTCCTGCAGGCGGCCCACTGGTTCACCGACGTCGTTGCCGCGGTGCTGCTCTCGGTCGCGGTCCTCGCCGTCGCCCGCTGGTTGCCGTGGCACGCCTCAGGGGGTGTGCAGCACCGGATGTGAGCGACTCGACCTCCGATCGACGATGGTCCGGGACAGTTCTGCCGTCTGGTCCTCCAGCCGTGCGCGGGTCGATTCGAGCCTGGCCCGTATGACTGGCTCGAGCTGGCGGCGCATCCTTACCGCCTCCTCGACGTCAGCGACCGCTCGATCGACATCGAAATCGTCCATGTTCTGCGACCAGTCGGGGAGCCCGAACGCCATGAGGAGATCGCCATTCTTCCGCGCGTACCCCAGCGACACCACCGGCCTGCCCGTCAGGAGACCACAGATGACGTTGTGGAACCGGGAGGCCAGTACGACCTCTGCGCGAGCCATCTCCCTCATGATGGCGTCGAGGTCGTCGGCCTGGCCCACTGCCACCCGATCGGCGAGGCCGGGGTGCCGGCGCCGCAGGAGGCCAACAATGCGGTCTGCGAGTGCCACGTCTGCCCTGTCGCCGACGAGCAGGGTGGCGGTGTGGCCGCGCTGGCACAGGCGACGGAGTAGCTCGACGATGCTGTCAAGGTACCTCTCGACGACTGACGGTCCGGTAACTCGGTCACCGGGGACGCCAGCGAACTCCATGACGCCGATAGCGACATGGCCTGGTCGGATCTCCACGCCTTCAGGCGCCTCGAGCGAGAAGGCAAGGTCGGGGTACACCGTGCCGGGCGTGCCGGGGCTCCCCATGGATCGAGCCGCGTCGGCCGACGCGGCGTCCCGAAAGGACACGTAGTTGGCGAGGCTGACGATGCGGCTCATGAAGAACCGCGTCACTGCTTGGGTGGCGGGCTCCGCTCCGACACTGACAAGCGCCACCGTGCGGCGACGGATCCGTGAGGCGACGACAGCGAGGAACAGCCAGTATGGAAGGCCCCATGGACTGGACGTGAGCCGGCTCTCGAGCACGCCCGTCCCTGGCACGACCAGCACGTCCACCTTGCCCACGAGCCACAGCGTGCGAGGGATGTCCCACAATCGCCCGAACGCTTTGCGAACCACGACAGACGGGCCCGGTGCACGTGCGGGAGCCCGGTAGCTCATGAGGCGGAAGGCGGGTATGCCGTGCTCCTGCCTTACCGCGTCGGCGTCCGCGCCGAAGCAGATGAACGACGCGTGCGGGTCGATGGCACGGACCTGCCTGAGGAACGCATCCAGCGTCCCCTCGTTGCCTACGTTGCCCATTCCGAAGAAGCCGTAGGCGCCGATCCTGAGTGCGTCGTCGCGCTGCGGCCGGCGGCCGCGGTGCGTCATTGGATCTCGCTACGCAGTTGACGGGTGCGAACCGCGCGAACTGCCACGCTCCCCATCCACCCCACGACCTCGCGGTGGCAGCGACGGCGCTCAGCCGCACTCAGCGGCGCCTGCTGGACGGCCCGGAAGTTCCCGATGAGGTACTCGGCATACAGCCGGGCCGTCGGATGCCGCAACGGGTCCGACCGCTTGGGGTCCAAGCCCGCGACCTTCCGGCGCAGGCTGGATCGTGTGAGGCGGTCGGGGTGCTCACGGCGAAAGTAGAGCACCTGGGGAACCTGGTAGAACGGTCCGTAGAGGACCAGTCCCGCCATGAACGTCCGGTCGGCGTTGAAGTGGCTGTCATGTGGTCCGCGGCGCACAAGCACGTCGGTGCGCATCACGCCGTAGAAGTCGTCACCTCCCGGGTCCCGGAGCAGGCTGCGCAAACGAGCTGCCGGAGATGGGTTTGCGGTGTCGAGCACGTACGGCGTCGGCTCGGACACGTTTCCCTCAGGGTCGATCCGTGCGTCCCAGGCGTGCACGAGGATGGCGTCGGGGTGCTCCCGGAACTGCTCCATGCACAGGCGGATGAGGTCCGGGTCGTAGAGGTCGTCATGCGATGCCCACTTGAAGTAGCGCCCCCGCGCGAGACCAGGAAGCAGGTTGTGGTTGGGGCCGGCCCCGATGTTCGTCGGCTGCTGCACATACCTGATGCGCTCGTCCATTTCGGCATACTCTCGACAGATGCTCGGCGTCGAGTCCGTCGAGGCATTGTCCGAGATGACCAGCTCGAAGTCGGTAAAGGTCTGCGCGAGTAGCGAGTCCAAGGCCTGCCGCAGGTACCGCTCCCCGTTGTACACGGGCAGGCCGATGGTCAGGGTCGGGGCGTCCCGCAGGGTCACGGGGCCTCCTCTGCGGGTGCCAGTCGCGATTCTGGTCCTCGGGCGGCATGTGATGTGGACACTGGGGCGAGGCGAGCGTCGCTGCCCTCACGAGTCATGTGCTCGTCCACGGCACGTGCGAGCTTGCGCCACCAGACCACTGTGGCGATGGCCGTAGCCGCCGCTACGCCCCAGCAGGAGCCCCGTGCCCCGTCCAGGGCCGCACCGACGGTGCCACCAACAAGATAGAGCGCGGCGTTCGTCAACTGGGCCGACAGGCTGTGACGCGAAGCCCCCAGAGCGCGTACCCCCGACATGGCGCCGTTCTCAAAGCACCCGATCGTCATGTTGAGCAGCACGGGAACGAGGATGGCGAAGGCAGCCGGCCACAGGTCTCCCAGCAAGAGCTCTCCCAGTCCTCGCGGGACAAGGACGAGCATGGCAGCACCCCACGCGACAGCTGCCGCCGCCTGCACGCCGCCGAGGGCGAGGCAGAACCGCTTCAGACGCGCGG
Source organism: uncultured Actinomycetota bacterium (assembly GCA_963754395.1). Taxonomy (GTDB): domain Bacteria; phylum Actinomycetota; class Actinomycetes; order Actinomycetales; family Dermatophilaceae; genus Intrasporangium. The sequence goes on from CAVWGJ010000002.1 coordinate 91,397, forward strand.
CAGAATGGCGCACGACTTGCACTGCCTCGGGCACCGCGACCTGGCTGATCCCCATCAGAACCACCATGAAGGGGCCCATGAGCATCTCGGCCGCGCGAACCTCTCCCACCGCGGCCAGACCGGCGAGTGCGCCGAGTGCGGACATGCGCAGCTGCCGGGCTCCGCTGATACTGACGTTCTCGACGAGGTATCGCCCACCGAGGGACCGCTGGGTCACCAGCCACCAGCGCATCAGCTCTGGGTGGGGCCGGACGTGGCACTGGGCCCAGCCAACGACGGCAGCCACGGCAGCTGTCCCACCGAAGGCGACCAAAGACGTGACCACCGTAGCCCGGTCAGTCGCGAGGAGGACGATCATCGCGCCGACTTGGAGGATCGTCCAGAGCAGGTCGTTGACGAGCGCCCTGACCGGCACCGCCCTCGAGAAGAAGGCAAACCGCCAGCTGTCCTGCAAGGTGAGACCAGGGAGCACGCACCCCAAGGCGACGAGCGCCTCGCCGGCCTGACCAGGCAGTGCCAGCCCCACTGCGACGCACACCACGCCGCTGGCCACGCCGACGCCGAGGGCCGTCCCGCAAGCAGCTGACACGGCGCGGCGCCATTCCTCGGGTTCCGCATGGCTGAACCGCACCACCAGGGGGTCGGTCGCGAGTCCACGGGAGGCGTTGAGCACGACCCCGTACGTCACGAGCGCCAGCGCAAATGCCCCGAAGTCGTCCGGCGCCAGAGCCCGCACGACGAGGATCCCGAAGGCAAAGTTGCCCAGGCTCGAGACCGCTTGGTCGGCAACTCCCCAGCCGAGCCGGCCAACCGCGGCGCGGCGTCGCGGCTCGGCAGTATTTGCCCGACCTGAGCTCGATCTCACGAGGTGTCGCCCCTTCGTCGACTGGATCGCGACCTCGCAGAGTCGACGGAGCGGCCCCGCCTCCCTGCCTTGCCAGCATAGGTAGCGATTGGAGGCCTGGGAGCGTTATTGACCCACCTCGCTCAGGACGGATCGGACTCGGTCTCCGGAGCAGGGCAAGCGGGGCGTTGAGACTCCCCACTTTCCGCAAAACGCTACGCGCCTAGGCATCCTCGATGCACCATGAGTGTGCGCATGGGCTTGAGGGAGGAATCAATGCGAGTACTCGTCACGGGCGATCGCGGCTACATCGGCCAGGTCCTCGTCCCGGTGTTCACGGCTGCCGGCCATGAGGTCGTCGGACTCGACGCCAACTGGTACGCAGGGTGCGATTTCGGCCCGCAGGTTTCCGGTTACGAGCAGCGCGTCGGCGACGTGCGGGACGTCGATCCTCCATCATTGGAGGGCTTCGACGCGATCGTGCATCTGGCCGCCATCTCGAACGACCCCGTGGGCCATCTGAACCCCGACGCGACCTACTCGGTCAATGCTCACGGTGCCGAGGTCATGGCCCGTGCGGCCAAGCTGGCTGGGGTGCCCCGATTCCTGTTCTCGTCCTCGTGCTCGCTCTACGGTGCCGCCGGCGACGCCCCGGTCGAGGAGAGCTCGCCGTTCAACCCCGTGACTCCCTACGGGGAGAGCAAGGTCCGGGCGGAGAACGCACTTTCGGCGCTGGCCGACGACTCCTTCAGCCCGACCTACCTGCGCAATGCGACGGCGTACGGCTCGTCGCCGCGCCTACGCGCCGACATCGTCGTCAACAACCTCACGGGCACCGCTTTCACACGCGGAGAGGTGAGGCTGCAGTCGGACGGCACTCCTTGGCGCCCGCTCGTGCACGCCGCCGACATCGCCGGGGCCTTCCTCGCCGCCCTGCATGCTCCCCGTGAGGTCGTTCACGACCAAGCCTTCAACGTGGGGCGGGACGAGGACGTGGTGCAGATCCGGGATATCGCCATGCAGGTCGCCGAGCACATGCACGCTCCGGTGACGTTCGAAGCGGGAGCGGGACCGGACACCCGTGACTACCGCGTCAGCTTCGCCAAGATCACCGAGCTCCTCCCGGAGTTCCAGCCCCGATGGACCGTCGCCAGGGGGATCGAGGAGCTGGCGTCTGACATGCGGCGCTACGGCCTGAGCTCTGAGGACTTCGAGGGCCCCCGCTATGTCCGGCTCGCACGTGTCCGCGAGCTCGTCGCAGCGGGTGCGCTCGACGACGGCCTTCGCCTGCGCACGAGTGAGGCGGTGCGATGAGCAAGCCACGGTGCCGGCTGTGCGGTGCGGAGCTCAGCCTCACCTTCGTCGACCTCGGGATGTCCCCACCATGCGAAAGCTACCTCGAGGCATCCCAGCTCGACTCGGGGGAGACGTTCTACCCGTTACACGTGCGTATCTGCTCGTCCTGTCTGCTCGTCCAGCTCCCGGCCTACATGTCCGGTGAGGAGATCTTCAGCCACTACGCCTACTTCTCGTCGTACAGCGACTCATGGGTGGCCCACGCGAAGCGGTTCGTCGACGAGGCGGTGGACCGACTGGGGTTGGGCCCGAGCTCGTTCGTCGTCGAGGTGGCCAGCAACGACGGCTACCTGCTCCAGCACGTCGTCGCCCGCGGGGTCCGCTGCCTTGGCATCGAGCCCGCCGAGAACGTCGCCGAGGCCGCAGTGGACAAGGGCATCCCGACCGAGGTCGTCTTCCTGGGCGAGGAGTCGGGGTCGAAGATCGCCGCAGTCCACGGCCCGGCCGACCTCGTCGTCGCCAACAACGTCTTCGCCCACGTGCCGGACATCGTCGACTTCGCCAAAGGGCTGCGAGCTCTCGTGGCGGACACGGGGCGCGTGACGATCGAGATCCCGCACCTGCTGCGACTGATCGAGGGCAACGAGTACGACACGATCTACCACGAGCACTACTCCTATCTCTCGCTGCTCACGACCCAGCGGGCTCTCGCGGCTGCGGGCCTCACCGTCGTCGACGTCGAGGAGCTGTCGACGCACGGCGGGTCGCTGCGTACGTGGTCCACCCCGTCGGAGCATGCTCCTCAGCCCTCTGCTGCGGTAGCGCGCGTCCTCGCGGCCGAGGCTGCAGAAGGACTGGACACCGTGGACGGCCACGCCGGATTCGCCGCGCAGGTCGCCACGGTGCGCAACGACCTCGTCGAGTTCCTCATCGAATGCGCTCGACGTGGAGAGACGGTCGTGGCCTACGGCGCGCCGGGGAAGGGCAACACCCTGCTCAACCACTGCGGCATCCGTTCGGACCTCATCCGTTTCTCAGTGGACAGGAACCCGTTCAAACATGGCAAGTTCCTGCCCGGCACGCACATCCCGATCCGACCGGTCGAGGAGCTCGAGGCGGCCCAGCCCGACTACGTGCTCATCATGCCGTGGAACCTCCGCGAGGAGATCTCGGCCCAGCTGGCCGGGATTCGGGTCTGGGGGGGACGCCTCGTGGTCGCGCTCCCGCGGCTCGAGGTTTTCTAGGGAGGACCCAGCACAAGGGGACTGAAGATGAAAGTTGTGTTGTTCTGCGGGGGGCTCGGGATGCGGATGCGGTCCGGCTCCGAATCGCTGCCGAAGCCGATGATGCCCATCGGCAGCCGCCCCGTCCTCTGGCACGTCATGAGGTACTACGCCCACTTCGGGCACACCGAGTTCATCCTCTGCCTGGGTTTCGGCGCCCACTCAGTGAAGGACTACTTCCTCCACTACGACGAGACGGCCTCGAACGACTTCGTGCTCACCAAGGGCTGCGAGCACGTGGAGCTCCTCGGCAGCGACATCAGCGACTGGAAGATCACCTTCATCGACACGGGCATCGACACGCCGATCGGCGAGCGGCTGCGCCGCGTGCGACCCTATCTCGATGAGGATGAGGCCTTCCTCGCGAACTACGGCGACGTCCTCACCGACGCGCCCCTGAACGACATCATCTCCGACTTCCTCAAGACCGACGCGGTCGGGACGCTCCTCGCCGTCAAACCACAGGACTCGTTCCATGTCCTCGAGATGGAGGGGGACACGGAGATCCGCGGTTTCCGGCCCGCCGCCGAGATGGCCTTCCGCATCAACGGGGGCTACTTCGTCCTGCGGCAGGGGATCTTCGACTACCTGGGGCCGAACGATGACCTGGTCATGGATGCGTGTGTCGCCGCGGCGGAGGCCGGCAAGATGCGGGCCGTCCCGTACGACGGCTTCTGGGCGCCCATGGACACGCTGAAGGAGCGAACGGCGCTGGAGGACATGTACCGTCATGGCGAGAGCCCCTGGGCGCTGTGGCGCAGCGACCGAACGATTCCGCACAAGGCCATGCACCCCATCGACGCCGTCTTCCCGGCCTGACGACCGGACGGGTGCACACATGGGGCGGCACTGCCGCGCAGGGGGCGGGTGATCGTGTCGGTGGCGACGGCTGAGGCTTCCAGCAAGGCAGCATGTCGGTCGTGCGGCGAGCCGTCCCCTCGGCTCGTCCTCGACCTCGGGCACGTTCCGGCGTCAGACCAGTTTCCACCCGTGGACGCGCCAGGGCCGGATCCCACGTGGCCGCTCACGCTCCACGCGTGCGACGAGTGCGGCCTGGTGCAGCTCGGGCCCGGGCGGGGTGCCCATCCGGAGCCGCAGGCGGCCGTCGACTCCACCACCGCCCGCGAGCACGCTGCTGCCTCGGTCGCAGCGGTCGTCCGGGACGAGCGCCTTGCCTCGGGTCAAACGGTCATCGAGCTCGACAGCGCCCACGGAGCGTCGTGGCTGCCGCGGTTCGTCGAGGCCGGACTCATCGAGGTCGGCCGGGACGGAAAAGCCGACCTCGTCGTCGACGTGCATCACCTCATGCACGAGGAGGACGTCGATGCCGTCATCGCTGGGCACGCAGCTCGGCTCGCCGACGGTGGACGCCTCGTGTGCGAGTTCTTCCACCTGCTGCCCCTCGTCAGGGACACGCTCGTCGACACGATCCGGCACGGACACTTCGTCTACCTCTCGCTTCTCGCAGCAGCGCCGCTCTTCGAGCGCAACGGCCTGACCATCACTCGAGCCGCCATGGTCGACGTCTACGGTGGCAGCCTCCGAGTGACTGGGGCGCGGACGACGGACAGCCCCGTCGTCGACAACAGCGTCGGCGACATCCGCTCCCAGGAGCGGGCGGCGGGTCTTGACCGGCTGGACAGCCTCGTGGCGCTCGGCGCGCGCGGGTCAAGGGTCGCCGAGGACTTCCGCACCCATCTCGAAGGGCTGGCGCGACAGGGGCGGCGGGTGGCGGGATACGGCGCACCGTCCAAGGCTGCGGTCCTCCTCGCGCTCTCTCGAGTCGACCGGACACTGCTGCCCTACACGGTCGACCTGTCGCCCGTGAAGGACGGGTGCCGCGTGCCGGGGGCCGGCGTCCCGATCCACTCCGTGCAGCACCTCCTGGCGGATCGTCCTGACGACGTCGTCATCCTCACGTGGGACATCGCCGACGAGGTAGTGGCCCAACTGCAGAGGATGAGCGTGGGTACCGGCTGGGCTCCACAGCTCCACGTGCCCCTTCCGGTGGCGCGCGAGCTCTCCCTCGCGGACTGAGTGGGCGAACAACGAGTCGTGACCCACGTCAGAAGAAACGCGCATGACGACCGCCGAGCACCGGGACTCCGGCGCACGAGGCGGAACGCAGCTGTCCTCAGTGTCCTCGCGGCAGGGTTGGGGACACTCCTTCTCGTAGGGGACACGCCCGGGCTGGGGGAGCGCGATACAGGCGGCGGTACCCGCCGGGCAGACATCGCCGCCCCAAGGGCGCAGGCGCTGCCCGCGCCGCCCGGTCCTCCTGCCCTCTGGTGCGACCCTGAATCACCAGCCGGCCCTCGCAGTCCGCCCCCCGGCGCCGTGGTCGTCAGGCCTGCCGAGGACGTCGCGGCCGTATCCGACAGGCACCCCGAGGGGACGACCTTCTGGCTCACCCCAGGCACCCACCACCTCGCGGACGGCCGATACAGCCAGGTTCAGCCCAAGGATGGCAACCGCTATGTCGGAGCGCCGGGGGCGATACTCGACGGTCGCCGGCGCAACCAGTACGCCTTCGGTGGCAGCGCGTCCGGCGTCCGCGTCGAGTACCTCACGGTGCAACGCTTCGGCAGCCCGGGGGAGAGCAACGGCGAGGGCGTGGTGAACCATGACGCCGGCACGGGGTGGGTGATGTCTCACCTGACCATCCAGCGGAACGCAGGAGCAGGTGTCCTGCTCGGCGACGACAACGTCCTCGAGTCGAGCTGCCTGCGAGACAACGGGCAGTACGGCTTCAGTGCATACGCTCCCGACGGCGTCAGCAACATCACGGTTCGGGACAACGAGATCACGCGCAACAACACCGACGACTGGGAGCGCCGGCAGCCCGGCTGTGGCTGCGCCGGCGGCGGGAAGTTCTGGGACGCTCGCCACGTCGTCGTAGCGGGCAACTACATCCACGACAACCGGGGGCCCGGGATCTGGTCGGACACGAACAACGCAGGCCACCTCTACAGCGGCAACTACATCTCCGAGAACGACGCCGAGGGACTGATCTACGAGATCAGCTACAACGCGGCAGTCGTGGGCAACACGTTCGCCCTGAACGGGCGTGTCGCCGGAGCTGCGAATCCTGGCTTCCCCACCGGCGCGATCTACCTGTCCGAGGCCGGGAGCGACACCCGCGTGCCCACGGAATACGGCTCGGCCCTCGAGGTGGCACACAACGTCTTCCTTGACAACTGGGGAGGGGTCGTGGTGTGGGAGAACGCCGACCGTTTCGCCGGATCGCCCTACAACACGAGCACGGGCTATGGGACGCTCGTCAATCCTGAAGCATCCCTCGAGCGCTGCTCGGATCCGGAGCTGCTGCGTCGAATGCCCTACTTCAGCGACTGCCGTTGGAAGTCGCAGAACGTGAGGATCCACGACAACAGGTTCGAGCTCACGCGGGACCGCGTCGGCAACGCGTGCGCGCCCGAGCGCGGCTGCGGCTACAACGCCCTCATCTCGAACTACGGGAGCGCGCCCGACTGGTCGCCCTACCAAGGAACGGTCGTCCAGGAGGACATCACGTTGACCCAGGACAACCGGTGGTTCGACAACACGTACAGCGGTCCGTGGCGCTTCCTCGTGCACGCGCAGGACAACGACGTGTCGTGGGAGGACTGGCGGGCATCGCCCTACCACCAGGACGCCGGGAGCACCCTGCGGGCCAGTGCCAGCAGCAGCCTGCGGAATGGACCTGCCCCGGGCGCGGTGACCAGCGACGTTGGTTAGTCTGGAGGGCCCCCCACGTCGGCCGGCGTGGGGTATTTCAGCGTTGCCCAGGGAGCGGCCCAACCCATGAGTCTCACCGCCGTCTTCGAGGCCTGGACGCAGGCCCCCGACGTCCGTCGCGTCCTTGCCGAGGCCGGGCGCAGCCGACTCGTCGACATCTCGTCGAGCGACGGCACCCGACCTTTCCTCATCACGGCCATCGCCCGCGCCTCACGGCACACCGGCCCGCTCGTCGTCGTCACCGCGACGACCCGCGAGGCGGAGGACCTCCAGGCCGCCCTCGGCGGGCTGCTACCAGAGCGACGAGGTCGCCGTCTTCCCCAGCTGGGAGACGCTGCCCCACGAGCGCCTGTCGCCGCGCAGCGACACCGTCGGCCGACGCCTCGCCGTGCTCCGCAGGATCGCCCACCCCGACCCCGACGACCCGACACACGGCGCGCTGTCGGTCGTCATCGCGCCGGTCCGGGCGGCGCTCCAGCCGCTCACCAGGGGGCTCGGCGACCTGGAGCCGGTCAGCCTGCGCGCCGGGGACGAGCGTCCGCTCGAGGACGTCGTGGACGCGCTGTCTGCCGCCGCCTACACCAGGACCGACCTCGTCGAGCGCCGCGGCGAGTTCGCGGTCCGCGGCGGCATCCTCGACGTCTTCCCACCGACCGAGGAGCACCCGGTCAGGGTCGAGTTCTGGGGGGACACGGTCGAGGAGATCCGCTGGTTCAAGGTGGCCGACCAGCGCAGCCTCGAGGTCGCCGCCCACGGACTGTGGGCGCCGCCGTGTCGGGAGGTGCTGCTCACCGAGGACGTCCGCAGTCGGGCCCGTGAGCTGGCCGGTCAGCTCCCCGGCGTCGCCGAGATGCTGACCAAGGTCTCCGAGGGCATCGCCGTCGAAGGCATGGAGTCCCTCGCACCCGCGCTCGTCGACGGCATGGAGCCGCTGCTCGACATCCTGCCCGCAGAGTCGATCGTGCTGCTCAGCGACCCCGAGCGGATCCGCAAGCGCGCCCACGACCTCGTCGCGACGAGCCAGGAGTTCCTCGAGGCGAGCTGGGCGAACGCGGCCGCAGGCAACCAGGTGCCTGTCGACCTCGAGTCGGTGCTGGGGACGGCGTCCTACTGGACCATCGCGCAGCTCCGCGCCCATGCCGCCGCCACCGGTCGCCCCTGGTGGACCCTGACCCCTTTCGCGGCGGACACGGACCTCGTCATCGAGGACGACGACGTCGACGCCCGGATCACCGTCGCGACGTCCGAGCCGGATGCGTTCCGCGGCGACACCGAGCGCGCGGTTGAGCACCTCCGCGCCCGGACCGCAGCAGGCTGGCGCGTCGCCGTCGTGACGGAAGGCCCCGGCCTCGCCAAGCGCATCGGGGAGGTGCTGCGCGAGCACGAGGTCCCCGTCGAACCGCTCACAGACTCCCTGACCCCGGGAAGGGTGGGCGTGACGACCGGCTCCCTCGGGCGCGGCTTCGTCCACGAGACCGAGCGCTTCGAGCTCCTGACGGAGACGGACCTCACTGGCCAGGCCGGCACCGGCCCGTCCACCAAGGACATGCGCCGCATGCCCTCGAGGCGCCGCAACCAGGTCGACCCCCTGCAGCTGCGACCGGGGGACTTCGTCGTCCACGAGCAGCACGGCGTCGGCCGCTTCGTCGAGATGATGCAGCGCACGGTCCAGGGCGCCACTCGTGAGTACCTTGTCATCGAGTACGCCGCCTCCAAACGTGGGCAGCCCGGCGACCGCCTGTACGTGCCCACGGACCAGCTCGACCAGGTGACCAAGTACGTCGGTGGCGAGGAGCCGACGCTCAACAAGATGGGCGGCTCCGACTGGACCAGGACGAAGTCGCGAGCGAAGCGCTACGTCAAGCAGATTGCCGCCGACCTCATCCGGCTCTACAGCGCACGCCAGGCGACCAAGGGGCACGCATTCAGCGCGGACACCCCGTGGCAGCGCGAGCTCGAGGAGGCGTTCGCCTACGTCGAGACGCCCGACCAGCTCTCGAGCATTGACGAGGTCAAGGCCGACATGGAGAAGCAGGTCCCGATGGACCGACTCATCTCCGGCGACGTCGGCTACGGCAAGACGGAGATCGCCGTTCGCGCCGCCTTCAAGGCGATCCAGGACGGCAAGCAGGTCGCCATCCTCGTGCCGACGACGCTGCTCGTCAGCCAGCACTACCAGACGTTCTCGGAGCGATACGCCCAGTTCCCGGTCAGGGTCAAGGCGCTGTCCCGGTTCCAGTCGGACAGAGAGGCCAAGGACGTCGTCGACGGCCTCGCCGACGGGGCGGTCGACATCGTCATCGGGACGCACCGGCTCCTCGGCAAGGACATCCGCTTCAAGGATCTCGGCCTCGTCGTCGTCGACGAGGAACAGCGCTTCGGCGTCGAGCACAAGGAGCTGCTCAAGACGATGCGGACCGCGGTCGACGTCCTGTCGATGTCGGCCACCCCGATACCGCGCACCCTCGAGATGGCCGTCACCGGAATCCGCGAGATGTCCACTCTGGCAACGCCGCCCGAGGAGCGCCACCCCATCCTCACCTTCGTCGGCGCCTACGACGAGAAGCAGATCACCGCGGCCATCCGTCGCGAACTGCTCCGCGAGGGCCAGGTCTTCTTCATCCACAACAAGGTGAGCAGCATCGAGAGGGCGGCATCCCGCCTCCGCGAGCTCGTCCCCGAGGCGAGGATCACCACAGCGCACGGCAAGCTGGGCGAGCACCGCCTGGAGCAGGTGGTCGAGGACTTCTGGCAGAAGCGCTCGGACGTCCTGGTCTGCACGACGATCGTGGAGACGGGGCTCGACATCTCGAACGCCAACACCCTCATCGTCGAGCGCGCCGACATGCTGGGCCTGTCCCAGCTGCACCAGCTGCGGGGCCGCGTCGGACGCGGCCGGGAGCGGGCGTACGCGTACTTCCTCTACCCACCGGAGAAGCCGCTCACGGAGACGGCCCATGACCGCCTGCGGACCATCGCCAGCCACACCGACCTCGGCGCCGGGATCCAGGTCGCGATGAAGGACCTCGAGATCCGAGGCGCCGGCAACCTGCTCGGCGGCGAGCAGTCCGGGCACATCGCGGGCGTCGGCTTCGACCTCTACGTGCGACTCATCGGCGAGGCGGTCGCCGACTTCCGGGGCGAGGCCGACGCTGCACCCCCCGAGATCAAGATCGAGCTGCCCGTCGACGCCCACCTGCCGCACGACTATGTGCCGGGCGAGCGGCTGCGCCTCGAGGCGTACAAGAAGCTCGCGACCGTCGAGAGCCAGGAGGCGGTCGACGAGATCGAGGCCGAGCTGCGCGACCGCTACGGCACGCCGCCCCAACCGGTCGAGAACCTCCTCGAGGTCGCCCGCCTGCGGGTCGTCGCGCGCAAGGCGAGGATCGGCGACATCGGGGTCCAGGGCAAGTACGTCCGCTTCGGTCCGGTGAAGGACCTCCGGGAGAGCCAGCAGCTGCGCCTCATGCGGCTCTACCCCGGGACCATCGTCAAGGACGCGCTCGGGACGATCCTCGTGCCGGTGCCGACGACGGCCCGGGTCGGCGGCAAGCCGCTGCGCGACCTCGAGGTCGTCGCGTGGGCCCGGCAGCTCATCACTGCGGTGCTGCTCGACGACATCGCCGCTGGGGCCCGGGTGGCCGGGGTGCGCCTCGGCCGCTTCGGGCGCACCGTAAGATGACACCCGGGTCCGCCAGAGGAGGAGTTCAGTGAAGGCAACGTCAGTCCGCGCCTGGTCAGCCAAGCGCGTCGCAGCGACGGCTCTGGTGGGGCTGAGTGCCGTCACCCTGCTCGCCGGCTGCGGCTTCGAGACGAGGCAGCAGGGCGCTGCCGTCGTCAACGGCGAGGTCATCCATTCTGACGCGGTCGAGGAGACCGCTCGGCAGCTGCGCGAGGCCAAGTTCGACTTCCCGGAGAACATCGTCGTCACCGCTCTCGTGGCCTCGCCCCTGCTCCAGGACGCCGTCAACGAGTCGGGCGGCTGGCAGCCGGACGCGACCGCCGCCAGCGCCATCGCCGCGATTCCCGACGCGACCGACACGACGAAGGAGTTCATCAACACCGTCGCCATGCTCCAGTCGGCCCAGATGACTGAAGAGGACCTCGCCCGCTACCGCGAGAACCTCGACAAGGCCACCATCACGGTGAACCCCCGCTACGGCGCGATCGTCCGCTCCGAGCAGCCCCCGGTCTTCTTCACCGTCGGCCAGCAGCGGCCCAACTGGATCCTCGCACCGGACGGTGAGTGACCCGACGGACGAGACCGTCCGCGACGAACGACGCCTCGTCCTGCTCCTGTCGACACCCCGGGTCGCCCCGGGCGTGCTCACCCGTGATGCATGGACCGCGTTGTCACACGCCCGGCACGTATGGGCCGCGCCGGACGAGCCGCAGGCCGAGGCGGTCGCCGAGGCAGGCGTCGAGGTCGTGACGCGCGACCGGTCGGATGTCCCGTCGCTCGCCCGTGACCTCGTCACCGCCGCCGCGACCGGCACCGCCGTGTGGATCGGCTCGGCCGACGGCGACCCCGGTCTCAACGAGGCCGTGGCCACCGAGGTCAGCAGGCTGCCCGAGCCCCCGGACGTCGAGGTGCTCGTCGGCTCGTACGACCTGCCCGGCGCCCGCCTGCTCGACGTGGTCGCCGTCATGGACCGGCTGCGCTCCCCGGGGGGCTGCCCGTGGGACGCCCAGCAGACTCACGAGAGCCTCGTCCCCTACCTGCTCGAGGAGGCCCACGAGGCGATCGAGGCCCTCGAGTCCGGCGACACCGACCACATGCGTGAGGAGCTGGGCGACCTGCTCCTCCAGATCGCGTTCCATGCGCGTGTGGCCGAGGAGCACCCGAGCGCACCGTTCGACATCGACGACGTCGCAGGCGGGCTCGTCGAGAAGCTCGTCCGCCGGCACCCCCACGTCTTCGCCGACGTCGATGCGCAGACCCCCGACGCCGTCGAGGCCAACTGGGAGACGATCAAGGCGGCGGAGAAGGAGCACCGTCTCCATCCTCTGGAGGGCGTGCCCGTCAGCCTCCCTGCACTTGCCCGCGCGGAGAAGTACGTCAGCCGGCTCGAGCGGAACGGTCGCGCCGACCTGCTCGACCTCGCCGAGTCGGCCGGTGACCTTGGCGCGGAACTGCTCGCGCTCGTCCGGCGGGCCAGGGCCTCAGGCGTGGACGCCGAGGGAGCCCTACGCGAGACGCTGCGCCAGCTCGCGGGGGCGAGTGAGAGCCAGGCGAGACGCGACTGAGCGTGCGCACGGAAGCGAGCTCAGCGGCATACCACCAATTCTCTTGATGCCGTATGCCGCTGGGCTCGCCGGGCGGACACCGCTCAGTATGCGCCGGCTGGGCTGAACACGGCGCGTACCGTCTTGATGACGATGGACAGGTCCTGGACGATCGACCAGTTGTCGACGTAGTAGAGGTCCAGACGCACCGTGTCCTCCCACGACAGGTCGCTCCGCCCGGACACCTGCCACAGGCCGGTCATGCCGGGACGGACGTGCAGACGTCGCTGGACGTCGGTCGAGTAGCGCCTGACCTCCGCCGGCAGGGCCGGTCGAGGACCGACCAGGCTCATCTCGCCGGCGATCACGTTGACCAGCTGGGGCAGCTCGTCGATGGAGTACCGGCGGATGAAGCGGCCGACGCGCGTGATCCGGGGATCCTGCTGGGCCTTGAAGAGCACGCCGTCGGCGTTCTGGTTCAGGTGCGTGACGGCGGACAGCCGAGCCTCGGCGTCCACCACCATGCTGCGGAACTTCAGGCACTCGAAGAACTCGCCGTCCCTGCCAACCCGGGTCTGCCGGAACAGGATTGGGCCCCCGTCCTGCAGCTTGATCGCGGCCGCAACCGCCAGCATGAGAGGTCCGAGGACGACGAGGCCCAAGGCCGCACCGATGGCATCGAAGGCGCGCTTCAGGCCGCGGCTGGCCTCGAGGCTCTGCGGCGGCTCGACGTGGACGAGGGGGAGGCCGCCGACGGGACGCATCATCACGCGGCCGGACGAGATGTCGCTGAGGCTCGGCACGACGGCCATCTGCACGTGATGGCCCTCGAGGTCCCAGGCGATGCGCCGGAAGTCGGTCGACGACTGCAGGGCGCCCTCGGTGAAGACGATGAGGTCGGCCTCGCTCTCGCGTGTCGCCAGTGCGGTCTCGGTGCTGAGGCCCACGACCGGCACCCCGCGCGGGGTCGCCTGGAGCTCGTCGGACGGTGGCAACAGGGCGCCGATGATCCGGTAGCCCAGCCACGACTCGCGGTCGAGGACCGCTGCGACCTCGTCCACGTGCGGGGCGGAGCCGGCGATGAGGACCTTCGTCACGAGGTAACCGCGCAGGTGGAGGCGATGGACGAGCCGACGAGCCGTCCAGCGCCACAGGAGCAGTAGCGGGACACCGAAGACGAACAGGAGGACGAAGAACCCGCGCGAGAGGTTGAATTTCGTCAGGTAGCTGATGATCCCGATGGCCCCGCCCGTGAAGCCGGCGGCCGCGAGGACCTTGGCGTACTCCGTCGTCCCGACGCCCAGGTGTCCGGACCGGTACGTGCCGACGGCGAGGTTGACGAGCATCCAGCCGAGCACGACCCAGGGACCGACCGACTGGGCCACCTCGGTGACGTCCGCGGACTCGCGGAAGACGTCGAGGCGGTATCTGCCGATGGCGGCGAGGGCCGTGGCGAGGACAATGACGGCGAGGTCACCGCCCGCGATGGCCAGCTGGAAGAGCCGAATGCTCTTGGTCCGCTCGGTGCGCGGCTGGACGACCGGTCGTGCGGCGACAGCGAGCATCCGCACGTCAGCCTCGTGTACGGACTGGACCATGTTCCAGAAATCTCCCCAACCCCGAGCGCTTCGCGCCTGCCCTGACTGGACACGTCCCCCGCGACGACGTTAAGAGTATGACCTGAGCCGCTGACGTCGCGCGGCAGAACCGGGAAATGGATGGTCGTGCCGCGGCGTCGGGGCAGTCGTGAGAGGTTTCTCACGTGTCGGAAGGCAGTGGGTCCCGCTGTGAGGGGGCCGCTCCCATGCCGGGTCGGTCATCGAGCGGCGCGGGGCAACGGGCTACGCTCGGCACGTACGCGCCCGACCGGTTCGACCGTCCACAGGAGCAACAGTGGCCACCATTGAGGAGATTGGCGCCCGCGAGATCCTCGACTCGCGCGGCAACCCCACCGTCGAGGTCGAGATCCGTCTCGACGACGGGACGTTCGCGCGGGCGGCCGTGCCGTCCGGCGCCTCGACCGGGGCCTTCGAGGCCTCCGAGCGACGCGACGGGGACAAGGGGCGCTACCTCGGCAAGGGTGTCGGGCTGGCCGTGGATGCCGTCATCGAGCAGATCAACCCGGGCCTCGTCGGCTTCGATGCGAGCGAGCAGCGGCTCGTCGACGCCGAGATGAAGGCTCTTGACGGTTCGGCCAACAAGGAGAACCTCGGGGCCAACGCGATCCTCGGCGTCTCCCTCGCGGTGGCCCACGCCGCGGCCGAGTCGGCTGGTCTCCCGCTCTTCCGCTATGTCGGCGGCCCGAACGCGCACGTCCTGCCGGTGCCGATGATGAACATCCTCAACGGTGGCTCGCACGCTGACACCAACGTCGACATCCAGGAGTTCATGGTCGCCCCGATCGGCGCGCCGACCTTCCGGGAGGCGCTGCGCTGGGGGACAGAGGTCTACCACTCGCTCAAGAAGGTGCTGCAGGACCGTGGCCTGGCCACCGGCCTCGGCGACGAGGGCGGCTTCGCCCCGAACCTCGACTCCAACCGCGCGGCGCTCGACATCATCGTCGAGGCGATCACCGCCGCCGGTTACGTGCCCGGCAAGGACGTCGCGCTGGCCCTCGACGTCGCCGCGTCCGAGTTCCACAAGGACGGCTCCTACCAGTTCGAAGGGGCGGGTAAGTCGGCCGATGAGATGATCGACTACTACGCCGACCTCGTCGACTCCTACCCCCTCGTCTCCATCGAGGACCCGCTCAACGAGGAGGACTGGGACGGCTGGAAGGCCATCACCGAGCGCCTCGGTGACCGGGTCCAGCTCGTCGGCGACGACCTGTTCGTCACCAACCCGGAGCGCCTCGCCCGGGGTATCGCGACGGGGACCGCCAACGCGCTGCTCGTCAAGGTCAACCAGATCGGCACGCTCACCGAGACGCTCGACGCGGTCGCCCTGGCCCAGAGCAACGGCTACCGCTGCATGATGAGCCACCGGTCCGGTGAGACCGAGGACGTCACGATCGCCGACCTCGCCGTCGCGACGAACTGCGGCCAGATCAAGACCGGCGCCCCGGCGCGCTCGGAGCGGGTCGCCAAGTACAACCAGCTGCTGCGCATCGAGGAGGAGCTGGACGACGCCGGCGTCTACGCGGGGGCTGGCGCGTTCCCGCGCTTCGACGCGTCAGGGTACGAGGGCTGAGCCGGGCCGGCCCACCCGACGTGGAGACCTGATGCCAGACCGCAGCCCCCGCCCCTCTCGCTCGGGTGACAACGACCGCCAGCGGGCCCAACGGGCCCGTCGCGGTTCCGCGGGGGGCGGGCGGCCACGGCAGGGATCCACGCGGACGACGGGCCGCCCCAAGCGGGGCAGCGAGCGGCCCGCCCACGCAGCCAGGGCCCGCACCAGGCCGCCCGAGCCCCCATCCCAGTCGACGACGTGGGTGCGCGGCGCGATCCTGCTCGGCATCGTCGTCATGCTGGCGGTGACCCTCGTTCCGACGCTTCGGTCGGTCATCCAGCAGAGCAACGACACGGTCGCCCTGCAGGAGAAGGTGGAGCGGCAGCGCGCCACCGTGGAGGAGCTGACGAAGCAGGCTGCTCTCTGGAAGGACCCGCGCTACATCGAGGAGCAGGCCCGCGAGCGGTTGCGGTTCGTGCGCGTCGGTGACCGCGCCTACTCGGTCACCGGCCTCGAGAGCCAGCGCTCGCAGGAGCAGTCCGCGCAGGAGCCGGTCGTCGCGGCGCCGATGGCCAACGAGTCGGCACCGTGGTACGGCAAGGTGTGGCAGTCCATCCAGATCGCCGACCGACCCACCGCGGGGCTGTCCCGATGACGGGGGCGGAGCCGGCGCACGAGGCCAACCCGCGTGCCATCGACCCGGCTGACCTCGTCGCCGTCGAGCGGCAGCTCGGGCGGCCCCCTCGCGGCGTGGCGGAGGTCGCCCATCGCTGCTTCTGCGGCCAGCCGGACGTCGTGCGGACCGAGCCGCGGCTGCCGGACGGCACGCCCTTCCCCACCACGTACTACGCGACGTGCCCACGGCTCACGGGCGCGATCAGCACTCTCGAGACCGAGGGCGTCATGAAGGAGATGACCGCCCGCCTCGCCGATGACGGGGAGCTCCGCGCTGCCTACGAGCGGGCCCATGAGCAATACCTGGCCAAGCGGGCCGAGCTCGGCGAGGTCCCCGAGATCGCAGGCGTGTCGGCGGGCGGGATGCCGACCCGGGTCAAGTGCCTTCACGTCCTCGTCGCGCACTCCCTCGCCGCTGGGCGCGGGGTCAACCCGCTCGGCGACGAGGCGCTCGCCATGCTCCCCGACTGGTGGGTGCCGACGTCGTGCGCCGCGATCCATGCGACGGAGGACGTGGAGGCCGAGCGCAGGGGCAGCGGCCGTGAGTGACGACGTGATGCGGGTCGGAGCAGTGGACTGCGGCACGAACTCCATCCGCCTCCTCGTCGCCGACATCGACCCCGCGACGAGGACGCTGGTCGACGTGCGGCGCCGCATGGAGATCGTGCGGCTGGGGCACGGAGTCGATCGCACCGGTGTCATCTCGGACGAGTCGATGCAGCGCACGCTGGACATGACGAGGACGTATGCCGCTGAGTGCCGTCAGCTCGGAGCGTCCCGTGTGCGTTTCGTTGCGACCTCCGCCTCGCGCGACGCCCGCAACGCGGCAACCTTCGTCGAGGGGGTCCGGTCCGCCTTCCACCAACTCTGGGGCGCCGCCGTCGTCCCGGAGGTCGTCAGCGGAGACGAGGAGGCGAGCCTGTCGTTCAGCGGAGCGACCGGCGGCCTGGCCGGGCTGGGTGTTGCCGGTCCCTACCTCGTGGTCGACATCGGGGGCGGGTCGACCGAGTTCGTCCTGGGCACCAGCCACCTCGAGGCGGCCAGGTCGGTCGACGTCGGCTGCGTGCGGATGACCGAGCGGCATCTCCACACTGACCCACCGACACCGGACGAGATCGCGGCCGCCACTGCCGACGTGGATCGCGCGATCGACGAGGCGGCGGCCACGGTCCCGTTGTCCGGGGCGCGCGCGCTCGTCGGCCTCGCCGGAAGCGTCACGACGATCACCGCACACGCACTGCGCCTGCCCCGCTACGACCCGGAGGCGATCCACCTGTCGCAGCTCCCGGTCGAGCGGCTGACCGAGGCGTGCACGGAACTGCTGGGCATGACGCGGGCCGAGCGTGCCGCCCTGCCGTACCTGCACCCGGGACGGGTCGACGTCATCGGCGCCGGCGCCCTCGTCTGGCGGCGGATCATCGAGCGGGTCTCCGAGGCGGCGGGGGTGGCCGAGGCCATCACGTCCGAGCACGACATCCTCGACGGGATTGCCCTGTCCATCGCCTGAGCACACCCCGAACGCCAGTACCCCCGCAGGGATTCGAACCCTGACTTGGGCGATTTTAAGTCGCCTGCCTCTGCCGGTTGGGCTACGGGGGCGGAGCCCTCAGTATGCCGCGGTGGCCCCATGGCGAGCCCACCATGGTCACCGGTCATCTGGGGCGGAAGCCCCATCCTTCAGGGCGGGCAGGAAGCCCTTCCTGGTCGCGTGGTTGCCGTCCGCGGATATACTCCTTGACGATCTCGAGCGGGGCCCGGCCGCAGGATGCGGCGAGGTAGGACGGCAACCACAGGTGGCCGCGGGTGCCGGCGCGGTTGACCTGGCCGAGGTACTCGGCATGCAACCGGCGTGACGACACGCCCTTGAGGGAGTTGACGAGCCTGGAGAGGGTGACGGTCGGGGGGTAGTGCACGAGCAGGTGCACGTGGTTGGGTTCGCCGTTGAACTCGCGCAGCTGGGGCGCCGAAGTCGGCGCACACGTCGCGCATGACCTGCTCGCAGTCGGTGAGCATCACAGACGCGTTGAACACGCCCCGCCGGTCCCTGGGACGAAGACCAAGCGCGCGGTGGTTCCGGCGCGGTGTCATGGACCAATGCCATACTCGAACATGTGTCCAGGTATCGGTTGCGCCCGACGCGCGCGCAGGAGGTGCTCCTGCTGGAGGCGTGCGCGCATGCCCGGTACGTGTGGAACCTTGGCCTGGAACAGCGCCTGATGTGGCGTCGCTGGCAGGGCCCGACGCCGGGGCTGGCCGGGCAGAGCCGGCAGCTGACCGACGCCCGCGCCGAGTACGAGTGGCTGGCGTCCGGGTCGGTGACGGTGCAGCAGCAGGCGCTGCGGGACCTGGACCGGGCGTGGCGCAACTTCTTTGGCGGCACCCACGAGCGGCCGACGTGGCGCAAGGAAGGGGTGCACGAGGGGTTCCGGATCGTCGGGGCGCAGGCGCTGCGGGTCGAGCAGGTCACCCGGTCGTGGTCGCGCGTGCTCATCCCGAAGATCGGCTGGGTGAAGTTCAAGCGGTCCCGCGCCCTGCCCGAGTTCAAGTCGTACCGGGTCACCCGGGACCGGGCCGGCCGGTGGCACATCGCGTTCGCCGCGAAACCTGACCCGATCCCGGCGCCGGGCACCGGCGCGGTCGTCGGCGTCGACCGGGGCGTCAAGGTGGCGGTCGCGCTGTCCACCGGGGAAATGACCAGCCCGGGCCGGCTGCGTCCGAAAGAGCGTGAGCGGCTGCTCCGGCTGCAGCGGAAACTCGCACGGGCGCAGCGTGGGTCGAACCGGCGCGGCAGGACCAGGGCCGCGATCGCGCGGCTGAGGGCGCGTGAGGGCGACCGGCGCAGGGACTGGGTCGAGAAGACCAGCACGGACCTCGCGGCCCGGTTCGAGGTGATCCGGGTCGAGGACCTGAACGTCAAGGGCATGACCCGCTCCGCGAAGGGCATCCCCGAGGCGCCCGGCCGGAACGTGCGCCAGAAAGCGGGCCTGAACCGGGGCATCCTGGCCCAGGGGTGGGGCCAGTTCGTGACCCGGCTGGAGCAGAAGGCTGCGGGCCGGGTCGAGAAGGTGAACGCTGCGTACACGAGCCAGTGCTGCTCGTTGTGCGGGCACGTGGACAAGGACTCGCGCGAGAGCCAAGCGCGGTTCGTGTGCACAGCCTGCGGCTACACCAGCAACGCTGACGTGAACGCGGCACGGAACATCGCGGCAGGGCATGCCGTGACAGCGCGTGGAGACTGGGGCAGTCCAGCCCGGCCGGTGAAGCGCGAACCTCAACACGTGCGACCTGGCAAGGTCGCGTAGTTGGAATCCCGGCCATTCACGGCCGGGAGGATGTCAAGGTTGCGTCTCGTCCCCGCTCGAGGCGAGGGCCCGGGAACTCCCAGTGACACCTCGAACGCTTAGGGTAGTGACAAGTCGCCACGCCCATCGAGGGGCACGTGGCCCCAGGTGCTGGGGAGGCACGAACACATGGCAGGTGGAAACCCGGTCTTCGACCGGATCGACAAGCAGCTGCAGCAGGAGCGGTACGCCGGCTTCGGCGAGCCGCAGCGCGGGCAGCAGCAGGGCCCCATGGGCTCGACCCAAGGAGCTACCGCGGGGTACGCCGTGCAGGATGCCGTGACCGCGGAGCAGCTCAACGACCTCTATGCACGTCAGGCCGCCGGTCCCGTCGACACGGGCCGTGTGACGCTCGACGACGTCATCATCAAGAGCCTCGTGCTCTTCGTCATCACGCTGGCCGGCGCCGGCGTCTCGTGGTTCCTGGTCGACAACAACCAGAGCCTCGTCTCGCCGCTGTGGCTCGGTGGCATGTTCGGCACGCTGATCCTCGGCTTCGCGATGATGTTCATGAAGAACATCCCGACGCCGCTCTACTTCGTCTACGCCACGGTCCAGGGCGTGTTCGTCGGAGCGTTCAGCTACTTCCTCGCCTCGGCCTACGGCGCCGACCTGGTGCTCACGGCCGTCGTCGCCACGCTCTGCGTGTTCGTGGCCATGTACGCCGGCTACGCGACGGGCCTGATCAAGGTGACCGAGAAGTCCCGGCGCATCTTCATCTTCATGATCGCCGGCTACGCGCTCTTCTCGATCATCCAGGTGGTGCTCCTGATGACCGGAGTCATCAGCGGCTGGGGCTTCGGTGGCAGCGGCGTGATCGGCATCGGCCTCAGCCTCCTCGGCGTCGGCCTGGCGTCGTACTCGCTGGCGGTCGACTTCGACTCGATTGACAACGCTGTCCGCCTGGGCGCGCCGCAGAAGTACTCGTGGCTGCTCGCGCACGGCCTCATCGTCACGCTCGTCTGGCTCTACATCGAGATCGCCCGCCTCCTCGCGCGACTGCGCGACGGGTGACGATCGACCGGCCGTGAGGTCGCCTGTTCCGCAGGAGGTCTCCGACGAGTTACGGCGCGTGGTCGAGCGGTGGCGTCAGCTGCCGCTCGACCACGCGCTTTCCCGTATGCCGCTGACGTCGGCTCTCGTTCAACAGCTCGCTGATCGCGTCGCCGGGTTGCGCGGCACACCGGCTGCGCAGGTGCCCGACCTCGGGCCCGCGACGGTGATGGACCAGCTGACGGTCATGGTCTACGACCTCTTCGCCACCCAGCCCGACGCAGAGGTCAGCGACCTCGTGAGCGAGCTCAGCGGCATACGACGCAGCCTCTGACGCAACACACCCGCTCACCGCGCGCTCCCACCCGCTGCAGCAGGGGGTCGCACGGGATGAGCGGGTGTGTTGCGAGAGGGGTGGGCTCAGGAGAGGCGCTCGAAGATGACCGCCATGCCCTGCCCACCGCCGACGCACATCGTCTCCAGGCCGAACTGCTCGTCCCGGTCGCGCAGCGCGTTGATGATCGTCCCGGTGATCCGCGCGCCGGTGGCCCCGAAGGGGTGGCCGATGGCGATGGCGCCACCGTTGACGTTGAGCTTGTCGTAGTCCATGCCGATCTGGTCGGCCGACCCGATGACCTGCGCCGCGAACGCCTCGTTGATCTCGTAGAGGTCCATGTCGCCGATGGACATGCCAGCCCGCTTGAGGGCGAGGCCCACGGCGTCGACCGGGCCGAGGCCCATGATCTCGGGGGAGAGGGCGGTCGCCGCGGTGGAGACGACGCGGGCGAGCGGCTCGAGGCCGAGCTCCTTGGCCTTGGTGTCGCTCATGACGACCAGCGCCGCTGCGCCGTCGTTGAGCGGGCAGCAGTTGCCGGCCGTGACGGTGCCGTTCTCACGGAAGACCGGGTTGAGCGCCTGGACCGCCTCGAGGGTGACGCCCGGGCGGGGGCCGTCGTCCTTGGTCACGACCGTGCCGTCCGGCGTGGTGATCGGCGTGATCTCCCAGTCGAAGAAGCCGCGCTTGATGGCGGCCTCGGCGCGGTTCTGCGAGGTGACGCCCCACTCGTCCTGCCGGTCGCGGCCGATGCCGTAGGCCGTGGCCACGTTCTCCGCGGTCTGCCCCATGGCGATGTAGACGTCGGGCAGCTCGCCGTCCTCGCGGGGGTCGTGCCACGTCTCGTTCGTCTCCGCGGTGCGCTTCGTGCGGGCCTGGGCGGCGTCGAACTTCGGGTTGCGGTCGTTCTCGCTCGCACCGCCGGCCCCGGCGAACCCGACATACTGCGACACGCACTCGACGCCGGCCGAGACGAAGATGTCGCCCTCGCCCGCCTTGATCGCGTGGAAGGCCATCCGGGTCGTCTGCGCCGAGCTCGCGCAGAACCGGTTGACCGTGGCGCCCGGCGTGCCGTCCAGGTCGAGGAGCGTCGCGACGACCTTGGCCATGTTGGACCCGTGGCGGTGCGACGGCTCCGCGCAGCCCAGGTAGATGTCCTCGACGAGGGACTTGTCGAGGGCGGGGATCTTGTCGAGCGCCGCCTGGATGACCGTGGCGGCCAGGTCGTCGGGGCGCACATCCTTGAGCGAGCCCTTGAAGGCGCGCCCGAACGGCGAGCGGGCGGTCGAGACGATGACGGCTTCGGTCACGATGTCCTCCTGCGGACGGCTGTGTCTGCGGGCACCCGGAGGTAAGCGGGCGCTCAGTTCCACCCGATGGTATGCCGCTGGGCTGCGTTCGCGACAGGCGCACCCCTATGGCGTGCGTCTCGTCACGTGCTGGGCTCCTCTCCGAGATCGAGTGAACAGCTTCCGGGGCCCCGGGTTAGGGTGATCACCGATGAGCGCGACGATCCGACCTCCCCGTGGCAGCCGCGTCGCCGCCGTTGTCGGAGTCGGCCTGCTGGCAGTCCTCGCCGCCTGTACGACGTCCACCGCCCCTCCGGCCACCTCGACGACGTCGTCCTTGGCGACTCCCACGACCAACGTGCCAGTGCCCAGCGCGGCCGAGATCCTGGAGAAGGCCAGGGCGAATGCGGTCAGTGCGAGTTCGGCAGCCTTCACCGGTCGGATTGACCAGGACGGCACCGAGATGGTCATCGACTTCAAGGGCACGAGCGACGGCTCGAGCGCTGACGTCACCCTGCAGATCCAGGACGAGGGCAGGGTGCGGGTCATCTCGGCGGCTGAGGAGGTGTACCTCCAGGGTGATGCCCAATTCTGGAAGACGCAGGGCCTACCCTCACCGCCCGCGGCTGACAAGTTCGTCAAGGCACCCGTCGCGGCCAAGGAGCTCACGCAACAGCTCAGCCTCAACTCCTTCCTCGACGAGGCGTTCAAAGCCGTGACGCCGTCGCAGCTGTCCGACACCGTGGGTTCCGAATCGGTGGGTGGGGTCGACGCCTGGGTGATCACCGACGCCAAGGGGCAGGCCGAGGGTGCCCTCTACGTGTCGAAGTCGGAGTTCGAGATCGTCCGCTTCACGGGCTCGTCGGCGAGTCCCGGCCAGCTCGACTTCTCGCGGTGGAACGAGGACCTGGGTATCAAGCCGCCCTCGGCGGACCAGGTCGCGCCGCTCGGCTGACCGGCTTCGACCGAGTTGAGGGGCGGAGTGATGACTTCCCGCCGCCCCTCTTCGTCGAGTGTGCACTTCGCGCCGCCCCCTCTTCGTCGAGTGTGCACTTCGCGCCGCCCCCTCTTCGTCGAGTGTGCACTTTGCGCTGGGGGCGGCGGCGCGAACTGCACACTCGACCGGAAGGGCGGGAGTGCTGGGACTGCGCGGGCGCGCGGGTGGAGCCCAGCGGCAGACTGCCTGAAGATGGGGACGATTGACGGGACCGAAGCCGTCAAGCCCGGCGCCCCACGCAGGGACCGCACCGGACGTCCCGTCACTTCTCCCCCGTGTGCTGCATGCAGGAGTGCACACTCGACGGAGAGGTGCGGCAACGATCACCGTTGCGGCGCGACCTCCGGGTCCGCCTCGGCCACACCAGCGGTGACCGGCTCATCCTCGCGCACCGGGTCGGCTTGCGGGACCGCGATGGTCGGCCGGAGCCGGCGACGGATCATCGCCCAGCGACCGTGGACCCCACGGGCCTGGCCAGCGACCTCTGCGGGAGCGACCTCGGTGCCGGGGTTGGCCACCGCGCGGCTGGCCGCGACCGCCACCGGCCCGACGCCCTCGCCCCGCCACGGGCTCGGCTGGGTCGGGGCGCTGCGCTCACCGAAGAGGTCGAGCGCTGCGCTCACTGAGGGCAGCAGCGCGGCGGCCACCCGGGCGTAGCCGGCGGGACTGGGATGGAACCGGTCCTGGCTGAACATCACGTGCGGCTCGGCCGAGAAGGCGTCGCTCAGCAGGTCGCCGACCGACACGGCGCGCCCGCCAGCCTCGACCACGGCCACGGTCTGGGCGGCCGCGAGGTCTCGTGACCACCGCCGCGCGAGGTAGCGCAGCGGCTGCGGCAGCGGCTCGATCGCACCGAGGTCGGGGCAGGTGCCCACGACCACCTCCGCGCCGGCGTCGCGCAGCCGTCGGACGGCCATCTCGAGGTGCCGGACGGCCAGGGAGCGCTCGATCCGGTGCGTCACATCGTTGGCGCCGACGAGGATGACGGCGATGTCGGGGCTGGCGACGCGTTCGAGCGCCCGGTCGACCTGGCCGTCGAGATGGGGCGACTCCGCGCCGATGACCGCGACGTTCGTCAGCTCGACCGGGCGACCACTGAAGGCGGCCACTCCATTCGCCACGGTCGCCCCGATCGTCTGTCTGGCGTGCTCCGCGCCCATGCCGGCACCGGTCGAGTCGCCCAGCACGACGAGGCGGATCGCCGCTCCGTGGCCGAAGCCATAGGTCCCTTCGTCGTCCGGTGCCCCATCGAAGTGCTGGCCCACGATGCGGCGGGCCATCAGCGCCTCGATCCGGAGCAGGCCGTAGCCGGCGAGCCCGAGGGCACCCAGCCCCGCGGCGCCCACACCGCCGCCGAACGCCGCGGTCTGGGCGATCTTCCGAGCGCGTCGCGCGCGGCTCATGCAGAACCCCCTCATTGTGGAGTGAATCCCAGGAGAACCCGGTATCACCGTAACGTGTGGGGCTGACGGGGAATGCCCACCCTGCAACGCTGGAAGGGCAGGGGCAAGCGGAGCGAGCTCAGCGGCATACCTCCCATCGACTCGGCGACAGCGCGACCTAGGATGATCCGGTGAAGTACGCAGAGCACATCTCCGACCTCGTCGGCAACACACCCCTCGTCAAGTTGAACTCGGTCGTCGAGGACGCCGGCGTCCGGTGCACCGTGCTGGCCAAGATCGAGTACTTCAACCCGGGAGGCTCGGTCAAGGACCGCATCGCGCTGCGCATGATCGAGGCGGCCGAGGACGAGGGACTGCTCAAGCCCGGCGGCACGATCGTCGAGCCGACGAGCGGCAACACCGGCGTCGGGCTCGCCCTCTTCGCCCAGCGGCGCGGCTACAAGTGCGTCTTCGTCTGCCCCGACAAGGTCAGCCAGGACAAGCAGGACGTGCTCAAGGCATACGGCGCGGAGGTCGTCGTCTGCCCGACCTCGGTCGCCCCCGACCATCCCGACTCCTACTACAGCGTCTCGGACCGGCTCGTGAAGGAGATCGACGGGGCCTGGAAGCCGAACCAGTACTACAACCCCGAGGGGCCCAACAGCCACTATGCGACGACCGGCCCGGAGATCTGGGGCGACACCGACGGGAGCGTGACCCACTTCATCGCCGGCGCGGGGACCGGCGGCACGATCAGCGGCACCGGGCGGTACCTCAAGGAGGTGTCCGACGGTGCCGTGCGGATCATCGCTGCGGACCCCGAGGGCTCGGTCTACAGCGGCGGCACCGGGCGGCCCTACCTCGTGGAGGGCGTCGGTGAGGACTTCTGGCCGGGCGCCTACGACCCCTCGGTCGTCGACGAGGTCATCGCGGTGTCCGACGCCGACTCGTTCGACATGACGCGGCGTCTCGCTCGCGAGGAGGGCCTGCTCGTGGGCGGCTCGTGCGGCATGGCCGTCGTCGCTGCGCTGCGTGCCGCCAAGGGCCTCCCCGAGGAGTCGGTGGTCGTGGTGCTCCTGCCCGACTCGGGCCGCGGCTACATGTCCAAGATCTTCAACGACGAGTGGATGTCGTCCTACGGCTTCCTCCACGACCACGACGAGCAGACCGTGGGCGAGGTGCTCCGCACGAAGTCCGGCGAGATGCCGGCGCTCGTCCACACCCACCCCAACGAGACCATCCGCGACGCGGTGCACATCCTGCGCGAGTTCGGGGTCTCACAGATGCCGGTCGTCAAGGCAGAGCCGCCCGTCATGTCCGGTGAGGTGGCCGGATCGGTCAGCGAGCGGGCGCTCATGGAGGCGCTGTTCACCGGCCAGGCGCACCTGTTCGACTCGGTCGAGAAGCACATGGAGCCCGGCCTGCCCCTCGTCGGCTCCGGCGAGCCGGTCGGCGCCGCCCGGGACGAGCTCGAGAAGTCCGACGCGATCCTCGTCGTCGAGGATGGCAAGCCGGTAGGCGTGCTGACCCGGGCCGACCTGCTCGGCTTCCTCGCCGACTGACGCGACAAGCAACAAGCACCAGGCCGTATGCCGCTGGGCTCGCTCCCAGCGCCCGGTGCCTTGGGTGCCGTCCCCGACTCGTCGCTTGCGACGCGCCTGGCGGGGAGCCCCCGGGACCTTTGCCTCTGCCGCTGTGGTGACCCGAGGCGGACCGTGGACGGATGGACACGACGGTCAAGACCCTCCAGGGGGAGCTCCGCGGACGCCTCGTCGACGGGATCCACGTGTTCCTCGGCGTTCCCTATGCCGCGCCGCCCTTCGGTGCCAACCGGCTCATGCCACCCCAGCCCCTCGAGCCGTGGTCCGGCGTCCGGAGCGCCAGCGCACTCGGCCCGGAGCCGCCGCAGGCCGCGCCGCCGACAGTCGGGGGCTCTGAGGCCGGCGCGACGGAGGACTGGGAGGACGTCAACGCCGCCTTCGCGGCGGTGGAGCGGGCCGCAGCGTCCGAGGATTGCCTCAACCTCAACATCTGGACGCCCGACCCGGGCGCGGCACGGCTACCGGTCATGGTGTGGATCCAGGGTGGAATGTTCGAGCTCAGCTCCACGGCCGCGTATGACGGCCGCAGCTTCGCCCGTGACGGCGTCGTCTGTGTCGTCATCAACTGGCGACCGGGCGCGGAGGGCTTCCTGTACCTGGCCGACGGCGTCGCCAACGTCGGTCTGCTCGACCAGGTCGCGGCCCTCGAGTGGGTGCGCGAGAACATCGCGGTGTTTGGCGGTGACCCCGACAACGTGACGGTCTTCGGCGAGTCGGCTGGGGCGATGAGCATCGGCGTCCTGCTCGCCATGCCGCGTGCCGAAGGGCTGTTCCGCCGGGCAATTCTCGAGAGTGGTGCGGCGCACCACGTGACGCCGGCCAAGGATGCGCTCCGGATCGGTGCCTACCTGGCCGACCGGCTGAGCGTGCCACCGGACCGCCAGGCAATGGCGGCCGTCCGCGTCGATCGGTTCATCGCGGCGCAGGCGGCACTCAAGCAAGAGCTGATGCGCAACCCGGACCCGGACCGCTGGGGATCGGACCTCGTCGCGAGCAACATGCCTTGGGCCCCGACCGTCGACGGCATGGTCGTGCCCAGTCCACCCATCGAGCGGATCACGGCCGGAGCGGGTGGGGACGTCGACGTCATCGTGGGGACGAACACCGACGACTGGCGGCTCTGGCTCGTGGCGAGCGGGGCGATCGGCCATGTCACCGACGACATGCTCACGGGCCCGGTCGTTGACTATGGCTATCAGTCGCTCGCCGCCTACGGGCTCGAAGGCAAGGACGCGCTCGCGGCGTACCGGTCCCGGTATCCCGACCTCGGACCGGGCGACCTGCTCGCCACGGTCCAGACGGACTGGTGGATGCGTCTGCCTGCTCTCCTGCTCACCGACGGCAGATTGCGAGCCGGCGCGCGAGGGCGCACCTACATGTATGAGTTCGCTTGGCCCTCACCCGGGCTCGGGGCGGTTCATGCCCTGGAGGTGCCGTTCGTCTTCGACATCGCCCGCCCGGATCTCCCGCTCTTCGGTGGCCTGCTCGGGCCTGAGCCGCCGCAGGAGCTGGCCCGGACGATGCACGCCGAATGGGTCGCCTTCGCCACGAGTGGAGACCCGGGATGGCCGGCCTACGACCTGTCCCGGAGGGCGACGATGCGGTTCGACCTGAGCCCCACCGTCGTCGAGGACCCCCGCAACTGGGAGCGCGACTTCTGGGAGGGCCGGCGTTGAGTGGATACTCCGTCCGCCCCGTCCCGAGGGAGCGGCGCCCGGTCGTCGACCGACTCTGGAGCGCGAGCCGGAAGGCTCAGGTCCATGCACTGGTCGAGCTCGACGTGACCCGGGCTCGCGACCTCATCGCGTTGGCGGAGCCGCACGTGTCGTGGACCGGGTTCGTCATCAGCACCCTTGGCCGCGCGGTGGCCCGCCACCCGGAGGTCAACGCCCGCCGCGCTGGTAACAAGATCCTCCACTTCGAGCACGTCGACGTGGGCGCGACCGTGGAGCGGCAGTGGGCGGGACGCACCATGCTCGACGTTGTGGTGGTGCGCGAGGCAAACCGGCTGTCCGCTGCGGAGGTCACCGAGGTCTTGGCCAAGGCCAAGCACAGCGCGCCGCTCGAACGTCGCCCGAGCGGAGTGATCGGGCAGCTGCTGCGCCTGCCCGGGCCGATCCGTCGAGCCAGCGTCCGCATGGTCGCGACGAGGCCGCGTGTGTCCGCGCACTTCGGCCCCGCCGTGGGAGTGACCTCGCTCGGCATGTTCACGCGGGGCTGGTGTTGGGCGATCCCGCTCGCACCGCTGACCCTGATCGCCACGGTCGGCGGCGTGGTCGACCGGCCGGCGGTGCGCGAAGGCGTCATCGTGGCCCGCGCCATGTTGCCGCTGACCGTGACCTTCGACCACGCGGTTGTTGACGGAGCACCAGCCGCACGGTTCATCGACACGATGCGCGAGCTGACCGAGACCGCCGCCGCCCTAGGCGACATCGGAGTTCCCCGTCCGGTGTCGGGTGGCTGATCTCCTGCGGTTGTCACATTGGTGGCTTCTGCGGGGTCGATGGGGTGGCGCCGCAAATCCAGGCGCTCTCCCTCGGAAGGAGTGCCCCATGAGCACCACCGCAACGATCGTCACCGGGTTCGCCGCTCTCTGGATCGGGTTCTCGGCCTTCTCCGTCTTCACGCACAAGTCGTGGGTCGTCGACAACTTCGTGGACTACGGCGTGCCTCGTCCCGCCTGGCCGTGGCTCGGTCTGGCCAAGCTGCTCGGCGCCATCGGGCTGCTGGTCGGGATCTGGGTTCCGGCCATCGGGATCGCCGCCGCCGTCGCCCTCGTCCTGTACTTCGTCGGCGCTGTCGTCACCGTGCTCCGCGCCAAGGCGTGGGCACACGTCCCGTTCCCGCTGCTCTACCTGGCCCCGGCCGCAGCGGCGGGCCTGCTCATCGCGCAGGCGTGAGTCACGGTGTGACTCAGCCCTTGAGGGCCGCCTTCTTCGCCTTCTTGAACTCCCGTACCTTGACGCGGGACTCGTCGTCGACGACGTCCGCGATCGAGCGGTGCCCCGGCTGGCCGTAGTCGCCGGTCGCCTCTTGCCAGCCCGGTGGAGTCACGCCGAACTGCTTGGCGAGCAGCGCCGCGAAGATCCTCGCCTTCTGGTCGCCGAAGCCGGGCAGGCTGCCGATGCGCTTGACCAGGTCGACTCCCGACTCGGCACCGGACCAGATGGTGGCGGCGTCGCCGTCCCACTCGTCGACGATCGCCTGGCACAGTTGCTGGGTGCGCTGGGCCATGGACCCCGGGAAGCGGTGCAGCGCCGGAGGGGTGCGGAAGTACTCGAGCAGCGTCTCCGGCGGAAGCGCCGCGATCGTGGCCGCGTCGAGGTGGTCGGCGCCCATCCGCTCGGCGAGGACGCTCGGCGAGGTGAAGGCCTTCTCCATCGGGATCTGCTGGTCGAGTTGCATACCCAGCAGGAGCGCGAGCGGGTCGCGTTGGAGGAGTGCGTTGCCTTCGTCGGTCGTCGCGAGGTGGAGTGCCATGAGCACCATCTTGTCGTATGCCGCTGAGCTCGCTCCCGCACGCCCGCTCGCTCCCAGCCCGCCCGCCCTCCCCCCAGGGCGGTCTCAGGGGCGGTGGGGATGGGTGTCGACCCAGGTGGTCGTGCCGGGGGTGACCGTGCCGGCGCCCGAGGTGAGAGACGCGACGAAGCCGGCCAGCTCGTCGAAGCCGTCGGGCTCGACGCCTGCGATGATGCGCACCCGGGTCGCCAGGTAGTTGACGGTGATCACCGTCGTGCCGGCGTGGCCGCGGAGGGCGTTCTCGACGCGCGGGCCGTCGGCGTGACTCGCCTCGATGAGTGCCTGGAGCCGCAGCTCCCGCGTCAGGAGAATCGAGGCGTCGAGTCCGGCGCCCACCGCATCGCCGTAGGCCCGGATGAGCCCGCCGGTCCCGAGCAGGACGCCCCCGAACCACCGCGTCACGACCGCGACGACATCACTGACCCCATGCCCTCGCAGGACCTCGAGCATCGGCGCGCCGGCGGTGCCGGACGGTTCGCCATCGTCATTGCTGCGCTGGATCGCCCCGTCAGGCCCCAGGACGAAGGCGGTGCAGTGGTGCCGGGCCTCGCGGCTCCCCGAGCGGACCGACTCGATGAACTCGCGGGCCGCCTCCTCCGTCTCCACGCGCTCGAGGTCGCAGATGAAGCGCGACCGCCGCACCTCGATCTCGGCACTGGACCGACCCGAGATGGTCAGGTAGGAGCGGAGCGAGCTCAGCGGCATACCCTTTCATCGGCGTGGACAGCGGGACGCCACGAGTATGCCCGTCGGCACGAAAGGACACGAATGGGCTCACACCCGCCGCACGGTCCCGTGCACGGCCCGGTCGACCCCGACGTCACGCCCGATGACGTGCGGACGAGCCAGGTCGACCACGCGCTCGTGCGCGACCGCCTCGACGTGCTCGGGGTCATCGCGGCAGGCGGGGCGCTCGGTGCGGCGGCGCGGTATGCGGCGGGCGAGCTGTGGCCACACGCAGCCGATGGTGTCCCGTGGGCGACCTTGGGAATCAACGTGATCGGCTCCCTCCTGCTCGGGTTGCTCATGTTCTACGTGACCGACGTGTGGCCGCTGCGGCGGTATGTCCGGCCGTTCCTCGGCGTCGGCGTGCTCGGGGGGTTCACGACGTTCTCGACCTATGCTCTCGAGACGCGGACGCTGCTGGCCCAGGGGCAGGCCGACATCGCTCTTGCCTATCTCGTCGGGACCCTCGTGCTGACCCTCGGCGCCGTGGTGGCGGGCGCGCTCCTCGGCCGCACGCTGACCCGGACCCGGAGGTCGGGGCCGTGACGCTCGTGCTCGTGCTGATCGGCGGGGCTGTGGGCGCGCCGCTGCGGTATGTGATGGACCTGGCGGTGCAGCGGTGGCACGGGGGCCGGTTCCCGTGGGGGACGCTCGTCGTCAACGTATGCGGGTCGCTGCTGCTCGGCATCCTGCTCGGCGCCGCGGCATCCGGGACTTCTGACGTGGCGTCCACCGGCGTCCTCGCTCTCGTCGCGACGGGGTTCTGCGGGGCCCTGACGACGTACTCGACGTTCAGCTTCGAGACGGTTCGGCTCATCGAGGACGGCGCCATCACGGCGGCCCTCGGCAACGTGCTCCTGAGCCTGGGGTGTGGGCTCGGGGCGGGCGCCCTCGGCTGGGCGTTGGCGCAGGCGGTGCTCTGAGCCTCGGCCGAGTCAGCCTCTCAGTGGCCGCGGAAGGCCTCCTCGAGCCACCAGGACGGCTGGTCTCCACGGACCTTGGCATCGATGAGCAGGGGAGTGTCACGTGAGCCCCCGATCCACGCCCGGACGGCGTCGAGGTCGCGGACGGTCCGCACCGTCACGCCGGTGAAGCCGTAGCCGCGAGCGATCGCGGCGATGTCCGTCTCCGGGAAGGTGACCGTGTCCATGGGATGTCCGCCCGCGGCGAAGTGGTGGACCTCGGCCCCATAGGCCTCGTCGTTGTAGACCACGACGACCATCGGGAGACCCAGACGACGAACCGTGTCGAGCTCGGCGGCGCTCATCATGAGTCCTCCGTCGCCGACCGCGGCGACGGGGAGCCGGTCGGGCTGCGCCAGCGCCGCACCGATCGTGGTCGCAAGGCCCAGCCCGATCGACTGGAACGCCTGCGTGAAGCAGAAGCCGCGCTCGTCCGGAACCCGCAGGAACATGCTCGGGTAGCCCATGAAGTTGCCGGAGTCCACGCCGACGACGCGCTGGGTCGGCAGGAGGTCGTCCAGGGCGATGGTCAGGGTCCGCGGGTCGATCTGGTCAGCGGTGCTCGTGTCCTCGAACGGCACGTCGCGCCAAGCCAACTCGCGGGCGAGACGTGCGGCGAGCTCCGGCGATCGGTATCCAGCACGTCCGGCAGCCCCGGCCCCGAGGTCGGCTTCGAGCAGCGCCTCGTCCACGGCCGCGGCGGTCAGCGCGACATCGCCGTGGACTCCGAAGGTCAGCTCACGGTGTGCTCCCAGCGCGTCCGCCGTGTCGTCCACCTGCACCACCGTGGCTCCGGGAGCGATCAACGTGCCGTGCCGCATCGTCCACATGTTCAGGGCACATCCCCATCCGACGATGAGGTCGGCGCCGTGGATCAGCTCGGCTGCCAGCGGCGACGCGAACCCGCCCGACACGTCCAAGGAGAACGGCTCGCCCACGAAGAGGCCCTTGGCGACGGCGGAGGTGGCCAGCAGGGCACCCGAGCGCTCGCCGAGCGCGACGATCGCATCGCGAGCCGCGTGGGACCGCGCACCCCGGCCGGCAACGAAGACCGGCCTCGACGCAGCCGACAGCGCAGCCGCCAGTCGCTCGACCTCGCTCTGCGAGGGGGTGGGCGGCGCTGGTGCCTGCGGCAGCTCGATCGTCTCGGTCGACTCCCTGTCCGGCAGCTCGTGAGCCTGGATCTCGAGCGGGAGGTTGAGCACGACGGTGGCGCGCTGGTGCACCGCTGTGAAGACCGCGTCGACCGCGTCGGCCAACGCGGTCTCGGCGGACGTCACGCGTCGCGACACCGCGCCGACCGCCTCCGCGAGCCCCGCTTGGTCCACGTAGAAGTTCGACCGCGGCTGCGTCGCCTCGGCGGTGACCACGACGAGCGGCGTCCGCGACTTGGCCGCCTCGGCGATTCCGGTCATCGCATTGGTGAGCCCACATCCTTGATGCACGGTCAGCGCAGCGGGGCGACCGCTCGTGCGCGCAAAGGCATCGGCCATCGTCGCGCCGCCGCCCTCGTGCCGGCTCGCGACGAACCGGGCCCCGGCGGCCACCATCGCGTTGGTCACGTGGAAGTTGCCTGACCCCACGACTCCGAAGACATGGTCGACCCCGGCGGTGACCAGCGCCCGCCCCACCGCCTCGGCGACGATCACGACTCAGTCCTCGACGAGGGCGAGCACCCGCACCGGTGATCCCGAGCCACCGACGATCTTGAGCGGCGACGCGACGACCACCGCGCCGACAGGGGGCAGGTGGTCGAGGTTCTGCAGCTGCGTGAGGCCGTACTTGCCGGCGCCCAAGAGGAACGAGTGGCACGGGAAGGCCGGCTCGAACGAGTGCGCGGCCCCGGCATCGGTCCCCACGGTCTCGACGCCGATGCCCTGGAAAGGCGACTCCTCCGCCACCCACCGGGCGCAGTCCACGGACATGCCCGGGCTCGTCGGCCCGGTGTCCGTCCGGTTGATCATCTCCTCCTGCGTCACCCTGCCCGACCACCCGGTGCGGCAGAGCAGCCAGCCACCTTGCGGCAGCGGACCGTGCTCGGTGGCGAAGGCCTCGATGTCGGCGACCTCGATGAGGAAGTTCGGGTTCTCCTCGACCCGCGACGTGACGTCGAGCACGACCGCCGGCGCCATGAACGCCGAGACCGGAACCGTCGCGATGTCGTCCCTGTCCTTGCCGCTGACCCAATGGATCGGCGCGTCGAAGTGGGTCCCCGTGTGCTCGCCGGTGTGGAAGTTGTTCCAGTACCAGGCTGGTCCGCGGTCGTCGTAGCGGCTGATCTCCTCGAGCTCGAACCGGGCCGTCTGCCCCAGTTCCGGCGGCAGCTCGATCAGTGGCGTTTCGCTCGAGAGCGGTGCGGTGAGGTCGATGACCCGGACGGAGCCCGAGGCCAGTGCGGCAGTGAGATCTGACAGGACGGGCATGTGCGGCTCCTCGTTGAGCAGTTCTGCGCCGCAGCGGCGCTCGTTCCTGACCGTAGGGCCAAGCGGAGGCACTGCCAACCCCTCGGGGTTTCGCGTGAGGACTCGTATCCTGCTCCGCGAGTCGGAGCAGGATGCGAGCCACGCGGCGGATCAGACTTCCGCCCCGCGCAGTCCCGTGATCATTTCGTTATGAAAGTTTCGGACAACTCCGATTATCGTCACGTAGTGATTGCTGTCACCTCGGGTGACGTGCGATCTCGCCCCGGATGGTGCTGGAGCAGGCGGCGCGCCGGGACACCCGCCGAAGTCAACCCTGCAGTGTCGCGGGGTTGGAAGGGGATTCCCTTGCGAGCAAAGAGATTCAAGAGACTCGCGGCCTGCACGGCCGTCGCCACGCTGTTCGGCCTGGGCCTCGCGGCGCCAGCCTCGGCAGACCACGTCTACGACCCACCGCCCGATCTCGGCAGTGCCGGGGACACGACCATCTGGGTGCCGATCAACGACAGTGCAGCGGGCGGCACGTGCTACCAGCCGTTCACTCGCGTCTACGCCGGCGCGACCGATGAGGGCACGCCCGTCTACATCTACGTCCCCCAGGGCACGCCACTGGACGGCACGGCCCCGACCGGGGTGCACAGTCTCGACCCCGTCCTTCGACCACAACCCGGACGACGAGTTCATCCCGTGCGCCGACAACCTCGCCTCGGAGTT
>CAVWGJ010000003.1:0-6562 GCA_963754395.1 uncultured Actinomycetota bacterium
GCTGCGCCGGCTCGCCGCCCAAGGTTCGTATCGGCCAGCGGGTCGGTCCGCGTTCGCCTATCGCCTGAACCGGGCGCATCTTGTGGCCGAGCCGATCACGGCCTTGGCGGGGATTCGCGCGACGTTCCTGACCCGGCTCGAGCAACTGCTGGCCTCGTGGTCCCAGCCCGCGGCATACGCTGCGGTGTCGGTTCGGCCGGTCGGGGCACGATGCGCCCGGACAGTGACATCGACCTGCTCCTCGTGCGTTCGGACGGCCCGGACGATACGTGGGACGCCCAGGTCAACGACCTCGTCAGCACGGTCAGCGCGTGGACGGGCAACGACCTGCGCCCGCTCGTGTACACGCTCGCTGAGCTGGCCGCTTCACGAGGCGAACCGGTCTTGCTCGACATCCTCGTGAGCGGGTCACGGTTGCCGGACAGCGGTCTTGGTTCCAGCGCCATGTGCGCGCCCCGGAGAGCGAGGTAGTCCATGGGCAGGCACTCGAGCCTGCTCCCCCGATGTGCGCCGCGGGCGGCTGGCCAAGGCGGAAGGATTTCTCCAAGCGGCCGATGACGGGGGCCGCTGGACGACAATAGGCAGCTTCGCGACGCCGTCGTGACGCTCTACGTCCACGCGGGCATCGCTGCCTCCGACGTGATCTGCTGCGCACGTCTTGGGCTGCACGCCACCGGAGACAATCACGCCGACTCCGTGGCCCTGCCGAAGAAGGCAGGCGCCGCCTCGCACCGACACCTTGCCACCCTGCTCGGGCTGAAGACCAAAGACGGCTACAGCCACACCCCGGCCAGCGCCGCCGAGGTCAAGAAGGCGGCCTGGGCAGCGGTCCCACTCGTCGAGGACGCACGCGCGGCCCCCGGTCACCGACTGACAAAAGGCCGATGCCCACCGATCAGCGCTAGCCTTGTTACTCCGCCAGGACTCCGTCAGACCTGCCAAGACAGCATCGAGCAGAAGACGACAACGCATATCACTGGAGGCGCGAGCGAGTTGGCTGCGCAAGCAGATTCGGCGTTTTCGCTGGTCAGTGACCTGCGACCCCCGAGCGTGGCATGGACCTCCTAAAGCGGGTGTCGCAGGCTCGAATCCTGCCGGGGGCACTTGAGCCGTCAGGGCTCTGACCTGCGAAGATGCAGGCGGCAGCGGTTCTGGTCTCACGCCCAGTGTTGGGTCCGAGACACAAAATCAGGCATTTGCTCCGCCGAGTTTCCGCTGGATCTCGTGCTCACAGGCAGCGGTAGCTACCGCTCCACTCCTGAGTGGGTGTCCACCCGAGCCGATCCGTCAGCGACGCCATGTCAGACTCCCAGGACGCCCTCCAGGTACGCCGAGTCCCTTGACCTCGGCGAGCTCCGCGGTGGTTCGAACCTCGTGCGATTCCCGCAGAGCCTGCGGGGCCCACGGTTCACCGCGCTCCGCCTTCGGGGCCTGCTGAGACGCCAAACCGGGCCGCCTGACTCCCCGGGAGGTGTCGACCTGTGCTTCGCCGAGCGTGAGGAGATCGCGCTGCTGCGGGCTCAGGACCACGGCGTGCGTGAGATCGCTCGCCGGCTCGGGCGGGACCCGGCGACGATCTCGCGTGAGCTGCGTCGCAACGCGGCGACCCGAGCCGGGCAGCGGGTGTATCGGGCCGGTGTGGCGCAGTGGAAGGCGCAGCAGGCGGCGAAGGGTCCCAAGGCTGCCAAGCTCGCGACCAACCCTCGGCTGCGGGCCTACGTCGAGCGCAAGCTGGCCGGCGAGGTCACCGACGCCGACGGGCGCCCCATCGCCGGCCCGAACGGTGCCGTGGGCCGGGCGCCGGCACGGGCGCCGGCGGGACCGCCGCTGGGGTGTGGCGTGGAGTCCGGAGCAGATCAGCAACCGGCTGGTGATCGACTTCCCCGATGATGAGTCGATGCGGGTCTCCCAAAAAGACGATCTACCAGTCGCTCTACGTCCAAGGCCGCGGCGCGCTCAAGCGGGAGCTGACCGCGTGCCTGCGCACCGGGCGGGCGTTGCGCGAGCCCCGCGCCCGCACCCGCCGCAGCGGCCGCAGCTTCGTCACCGACGAGGTCAGGATCAGCCAGCGCCCCGCCGAGGCCGAGGACCGGGCCGTGCCCGGCCACTGGGAAGGGGACCCGATCATCGGGTTGGACAAGTCGGCGATCGGGACCCTCGTCGAGCGCACCAGCAGGTACACGATGCCCGCCGACCCGGTGGTGCTCGCCGACGGGGGCGAGGGGCATGAGGCAGCCCACGCCGGGTTCGTGCCGCGGCAGAGTGCGAGCGCCGCCTCGGACGAGACCGCGAGAGCGGGCGCCAGGCCCTGCGGCGCACCGGGTCGGACAGCTGCGAGGTCGCGATGGGGGTGGACTGGACTGTCGGCGTCGTGCGCCTCTTCGTGGTGGGGGTTGCATGGCCAGTTTGTGGGGTCGTCCGCCGCCTGTTACCGACGTGGGACGCTCGTCAGACAGTCGCGTCTCTGCGGGTAAGACCCACATCCCCAATGACAGCCAACTCGGTATGACCACTCGCCAGCGCACCGCGGCACCAGACAACGCCAGCCCCTCCTCCATGTCGGTGCTCGACTGGCGACGCAGGCGTCTGCTCGACGCCGCCTTCCCCGACAGGCTCGCCGACGAGCTTGCGCGGCGAAGGGTCGACCTCCACGAGATCCTCGAGCTTGTCGACCCCGGCTGCCCGCCGGACCTCGCCGCGGGAATCCTCTCCGCCATGGATACGGAGAACCGATCGGGGACCGAACCGTGAGCCTCGGCGCCAGCGACGGCGCGCGCGTCGTTGCCCCCGTCCGCGTCGAGGATGACGAGGGCCCGAAAGACTGGGT
Source organism: uncultured Actinomycetota bacterium (assembly GCA_963754395.1). GTDB lineage: Bacteria > Actinomycetota > Actinomycetes > Actinomycetales > Dermatophilaceae > Intrasporangium. The sequence continues at coordinate 2,828 of CAVWGJ010000003.1, forward strand.
CGCCCTCCTCCGGACGCCCGGACCGGACCAGGCCGTCGCCCTGGCGCATCTGCACCGGCTCATGCTCCGCGCCGCCGGCCACCAGGTCTGGCGGATGCGGTCACAGCTCGGCGGCGTCGGCCGAGAGGCCATCGACGTCCTCATCAACCAGAGCGCCGACGAGGCGATGACCGCGGTCCTGGCCAAGCTCGACACCTTCGAGGGTCGGAGCCGATTCACCACGTGGGCCTACAAGTTCGCGATCCTGCAGGCTGCCTCTGACGTGCGCCGCGCGGCTTGGCGCGATCGCGAGGTGGCCCTCCACGACATCGGTCCGATCCGCGACACCGGTGTCAGCCCGACCGAGCACGTCGAGGCCGCGGACCTCGCGAGCGCCCTCACCGCGGCGATGGCCACAGCCCTCACACCGCACCAGCGACGCATCACCATCGCGCTCCTCGTCGACCTAGTCCCGGTGGACGTGCTCGCCGAACGACTCGGCACCAACCGCAACGCCCTCTACAAGACGCTGCACGACGCGCGCGCCCGCCTCAGGGACCGACTCGTGATGACGGGCCACCTCCCCACCCCCACCACCAAACCGAACCTCGACGGAGGTCACCGATGAACCCACCCCGGATCCTCTGACGAGGCCAGCCGGTCCCGACTCCTCCTCGACACCCGCCCCTGGCTTTCATGCGACGAGTGCTTCAAGCAGATTGACACCTACGTCGAGGCGATCATGCGCGACGCGAGCCACGACGACCTGCGGATGCGCATCCACCTCGTAGGCTGCCCCGCCTGCGCCGAAGAGGCGGACGGCCTCCTCTTCCTACTCACCGGGGAATCCACTCCCGCAAGCGAATCCACCGAGTCCATCAACCCGAACCGGATTCCCGGCACGCAAAGGTAAGACGTCGACCTGCCCGACAGCAAACTAGTCATGATTCCAACGAACGCACGACCCAAATCCGCCCGCCGCCGCGCCGTCGCTACCCTGGGCGCGGCCGCGCTGCTCACCGTCGCAGCGGCCAACTCGGCTGACGCCACGACCAAGATCGTCACCGACACCGGCTGGCAGAGCTTCATAACCGCCGGCGGGATCGGCGGCGCCTCGACCGCCGGCCCGTGGACCTTCACCACCGGACAGGTCACGAAAGTGACCGTCACCGACGCCTTCTGCCACGGCGACGAGTTCCGCGTCCTCGACGGCACGACCATCCTCGGCCAGACCACCGACGTCGTCTCCGAGTTCCCCGAGTGCCCGTTCACGCTCTTCTTTCCCGCCCTTGCCCGCGCCGACGCCGCTCTCCTCGATGACGGCTTCAGCCACGGCACCTTCTACCTCGCGCCGGACAGCCACGCGCTCGAGTTCGAGAACGTCGCGCTCTGGTCGGAGACCTCGTCCGGGACGGGCGCCTTCTTCCGCGTCGACACGGTCGCCCTGACGAAGGCCGACTGCCGCGATGCGTGGCTGGGCCGACTACGGCACCCTCTTCGACAACCAGGGCGACTGCACCAAGGTCGCCAACACCGTGGCCAGCGCCGTGGCCTCGGCCGGCTGACCCTGGAAGGCCCGCCCCAGCGTGACGGTAGTTGCGCACGCCAGCGAGCTCAGCGGCATACGACAAAGGTGTTGCGCCCTGAGCTGGCCGGGCGCACTCGCCCGCCCGCGATCGGGCAGGGCTCAGGACCAGGCCCGGTCACGGTCGGCCACTGGGGTCTTGGTCATGGGACGAAGGTCCCCGAGGACCCTACCCTTCTTGCTCCGCCAGGATTCCGCCAGACCTGCCAAGACACCATCGAAACAGCAGGTGACAACGCATACCACTGAAGGCGTGAGCGAGTCGGCCGCGCAAGCAGATTCAGCGTTCTCGCAGGTCACGGGCTTGCGCTGATTGGAGGTGAGTGGGACCTCCCAAAACGGGTGTCGCAGGTCCGAATCCTGCCGGGGCACTTGAGCACCCAGGCTTCTGACCTGTGACGATGCAGCCAGCAGCGCTCAAGTCTCACGCTCAAGCATCGGTTCTGAGACGAAATCAGGCGTTTGCTCCGCCTTTCCGCGGCCTCACGTGCTCGCAGAGCAGCCATGCCTACCGCTCCACTCCAGAGCGGGTGTCCACCACCCGAGCGATTCATCCGGCGACGACTGTTCCGACGCCCGGGCGGTCCTCCACCAGCACCGAGTCCCTTGACCTCGGCGAGCTCCGGGGGTCGTACGAACCCCGTGCGATTCCTTCAGAGACTGCAGAGCCCTACCTGCACACGGCCCCGCCTTCCGGACCGGGCGAGACATGGAATGGAGTCTCCGGACTCGCCGGGAGGTGCCAATGACCCGCCGCCAGCTCTCGCGGCGTGAGCAGTCGATCCCGTTCGAGGTCCTCAACCCCGCCGGGCTGCCCGCGGGCCTGTCGTGTCGCCGGGACCGGGAGTCCGTCCACACCCACGGACCCGATGCGCGGAGTCACTTGCGCCGATGATGCGGACCGAGGTGACCCAGCGTCAGGCCGCGGGTCACCCGAGTTGGCGGTTCACTCCTTCTTCGCAGCGGACACGTCGACGCATACGATTCCCTTGTTGCCGTCCTGGTCGGCGATCACGGTGAGCGACGGGCGCGTTGCTGTCATCGACGACGGTCCCACCCGCGGCGACGGCGGCGGCGATCCGTTGCTCGGCCACCTCGGGCGCCACATAGACCTCGATGTGGAACCGCTGACGCGGGGTCTCGTGCTCGTCGGCGTCCCCGAACCACAGGTTCGGTACCCGTCCCGTGGCGTCCCGGATCTCGTCGCTGAGGGACCCGTGGCCCTGGGCCTCGGCGTTCCCGGTCAGCAGGGCGGCCCACACCGGGGCGATGGTCGCGGAGTGCGCCGTGTCGAGGCCGAGCTCGATGACGCTGACCGAGGCCGGGTCGGCGTCGACCTTGTGGTCGGCGGCGATCTCGGTGATCCGTCGCGCGAGGTCGACGTCCTGCTGGGTCACCCATTCGATGACGTGTTCGGTGCCCTCGCCGTCGCGGTAGATGGCGTCGTCGCTGACCAGCTTGAGGTCGACGTACCCGTTGCCGATCGACACGCTCGGGTGGTGTCCGAGCGCGTCGCCCGCCTCGCCCACCGCGGCGACGAACCGTGCGCCGGTGCCGAAGTCGCCGACCAGGTAGCGGGCATGCAGTCCCTGGGCCAGCTTGCGCCAGTCGGTCAGGTTGGCCTCGGCGATCTGGTCGCCCTTCAGCATGTCCATGGACGGGGACCGTATCTCGGATTCAGCCGCAGCGCTCGCCCTCATCGCTTCGCCCGCGAAGATCGCGTTGCGGCTGCGGTGACAAGCCCGGGGGCCCGGCCCGTGCCGGGTCCGAAGGACACACTCTGAAGTGCCCTCAGCAGAGACCGACTGTTTCAGCGAGAACCGCCTTGGGCACCAGGAGCGTGGCCGACTGTGACCGCATGTCCGCGGATCCGCACAGGACGACATCCGGCCGCGACCTCCTCATGGACGGCCTCTTCGGCGCGGGACTCGCCTTGGCGAGCGGAATGACCCTGCGGTGGATGGGCGCGGAGAGTGCCGGCACAGTTGTGCTGGCGCTCGCCGCCGCCCCTATCGGAGGCGCCCTCGGCTACGTACTGGCGCGCCACGCTGGCGAGTTCAAGGCCGTCGGCTCGTCCTCATCGCCCGTGACCCGCTGAGTGGTGAAGGCCGGACCCGTCGAGCGCGGCGGGTGAACGCCGCCTCGCCGACCATCCTCAACGAGCGGTCTGC
>CAVWGJ010000004.1:0-7554 GCA_963754395.1 uncultured Actinomycetota bacterium
AATCGGGTTCGTGCCACGAGGATCTCGCCGATCCGCTGCACGGCTCGCTCCGCCAGGGTCGGCGGAACCGGCAGTCCGATTTCATCGGGCTCATGGACGAGCGCGAACGCTCCGCGGCAGTCCGTCAGGTCGAGCGGTGACGACAGCTGGTTGTCGCTTGTCACGATCGTTGTCGCATGCTTGGCGTCTGGGGTAGACACTTGAAGCCTCCCGTACCCCGGCCGGCATGCCGCCGTAGAAGTCACCCACGACCTGCGCGGCCTCCGCGCGGTCGATCGCGGCCGATCAGGTCCGGTGCCCGCCACCGGCCCCGACCCTGGCGGGTGGTCTGCCTGCGGCGACGTCTGCGCCGGGCCTCAGGCCGAGCTCGCGCATCAGCGCCGCGACGGTGTTCTCGCTGACCCGCCACCCCTGATCGCGCAGGTCCGCGGTGATCCGCGGTGACCCGTAGGTGCCGCGATGCTGGCGAACAGCCGCGCGGATCGCGACGTTCAGCTGCTCCCGGCGGGCATGCCGCGGCGAGGGGTCGCCGTGCCGCCACTTGTAGAACCAGGCCTGGCTGACCCCCAGCGCCCGACACGCGGTCGCGTACGGGATCCCGTGCTCGGCCCTCTGGGCGGCGATGAACCCGGCCACCGCTACCGGCCCATCGCCTCGTTCACCCAGAGGGCCACCGAGCGCTTGAGGACATCACGCTGCATCCGCAGCTCGACGTTCTCCTTGACGCAGCCGCACCAGCTCCGCCCGCTCGTCCTCGCTCAACGCGCCGGTTCCCGCCCTCGCGCGCGGCGCTCCCGGGCGCACCAGTTGCCCAGCGTGCCCTCGTTGATGCCCAGCTCCCGGGCCACCTGCGCGATCGGCTTGCCCGTCTCGAGCACCAGCCGCACCGCGCCCTGCTTGAAGTCCTGATCAAACTTCCGATACTGCCTCGCCATCGCGCTCCTCCTCAAAGGCGATGTCTCCACGCTACGAGGGGAAGCCCACTGGGGCGGATCGAGTCTGGTGTCGGCCGCCGCAGGTCTGAGTACCTCAGCAGTGGTGTGAGGCACTTCCGCCCAGCCGGTTCCTGGCCGTTCTGGGCCTTCACGGGATGGGGGTGCCCGGCCGCGCTACGCCCGGTTCCAGCCGACGATCCGGAGTTCCCAGATGGTGATGAGCCGCGACTCCTCAGCCCTAAAATGGTCTGGAGCATCGCACTGCTGGCAGGCACCTCAACAGGGCGCAGCCAATGCGAAAAGGTCAACATCGGCTGACATTCCGAGCGACTTCGGCGTTCACGCGTTGGCGAGTCGCGCCAGCGTGCCGAGGGCGTCCGTTAGCGCTGCCCACCGCGAGCGACACCACCCGGGAGTTGCCCCTTGGCGACCATCCACAGGTGCGTGGTCATGCCGACGTAGAAGACGCGCAGTTCCCGTGAGGGGTTCTGCTGGCCGACGAAGCAGTAGAGCCCGGGAGCGTCCGGAACAGGGCCCAGGGTGTTCCATCCCATCAACCCAGCCTCGGGGACGTCCGCGGCGGGGACGACCTCGAGCCAGTGTTCCACGAAGCCCAGCCGTGTCAGGTCCTCCCGCGCTACGGGCCTACCGGTTGCGACGCCTCCGAGCATCGGCCGCAACCTCTGAGACCCGGCACGGCCGCCCGGGCGAGGCCGGCCAGGTGTCCGTTCGCGCTTCCATGCCGGCAGCCTTCAGCTGGTTGCGGATCACGCCGTCTGGCCCCGGCGCACGAGAGATCACGCCAGCCGCAACCAAGGCCCGAGCTGCCTGGTTGACCTGCTGGTGCGCGACACCCAGCAGCCGCGCAAGGTCGGAATCCTTCAACGGCCCCTGCACAGCGATCAGGCGGAGGATCTCGGACTTCGTGGTCATGACCTCCAGCATGAATGTAAACACTCGGGCCTTGTCCAGCACTCTGCGAGACGCCCAGAGCTGGTCCTCGCGTTCGATGCCAGCGTCACGGCTCGGCAAGACCACCGTCGCCGCCTCCCTGTGGGCTGAAAGGTTCGCTGGCGGCGAATAGACGCGGTCACGGCGGCATATCCGTGCGTCGTCCCCGTACGGCGCGAGGACGTCATAGGAGCTGGCGGCCAGAGTCGCCACGTCTAATGACTCCAGCTGCGAGTCACTATCGGCATGTCGGGGCGCTGAGTCAGCGGCGTCCCGCGTCGATGCAGGCGAGGGAAATCGGGTTGAGGCGCGTTGCTCGGCGCTGGCTAGATTAGGTCGCGTGCGCACCATCGCCAGCGACCGCCTCCTGCTGCGCCCCTGGCGCGACGACGACGCCGACTTTCTCCTGGATCTCGAGTCGCGCTGGGAGGTCGTGCGCTTCCTGGGCGCGCATCCCACGACCATGAGCACCCGCGAGGATGCACTCGCCTCGATCGCACGCCGACGCGCCATCGACGACCCGATCCACGGAATCTGGGTCATCACCACAGCGGCGGACGGCCGGCGTGGTGGGAAACCTCCTGCTCAAGCCGATTCCCCTGTCGGCCGGCGAACCCTCCGGCGGGCCGAACGATGTCGAGATCGGCTGGCACCTACATCCGGACGCCTGGGGACACGGATACGCCACCGAAGCAGCAGCGGCGGTCCTCGACGACGCATTCAGCCGGGGCCTGGCGAAGGTCCTCGCCGTCACGGATCCCGACAACCACGCCTCCCAGGCCGTCTGCCGGCGGCTCGGCATGACGCACGTCGGCCGCACGACGAGGTACTACGACACCCCGAACGAACTCTTTCAGAAGCTGGCCGGCTGATCGCCAAGACCGCCACGACCGCCTTCCGCCGTTCGCCAACGCCACATCCGCATAACAAGCAGATCCGGTAGCCCGGCAGGCGGCGAAAAGACGCACTCTCGGGTCCACAACTTCTCCGACGACGGACGTCATCGGGTCGAGATGAGAGCCACGACGCGGCGTCGTTCTCTGCGGCTGCGGCTATGTTGCCAAGCAACTCCCGCGGCAGCGGTGGAGGCCATGAGGAATCACTTCGCCCACCCCGATTCGTGGAACGGCAACCTTCGGCGAAAAGGCCATGGCCGGCCCCGGATGCCATTGGGCCGAGTTCGCGCATCACCCGATCGCTTCGGCCTCGTCGACAGCGGCCAGCACATCCACCTCGTCGGCGCTTGGCAGGGCTTGGGCGGTGATCGTCACGTCGATGTTGCCGCGGGTCGCCTTGGAGTAGGGGCACGCCGCGTGGGCCTTGGCCGCGAGCTGGTCAGCGGTCGCCTGGTCCACGCCGGGAATGCGGGCCAGCAGCACCACGGCGAGGCCGACGCCTGTCGCTGTTCTCCCGAGGGTGACGTCGGCCGTGACGGTCGACTCGGACGTGTCGAGACCTGCCGCCTTCGCGACCGAGTTGAGGGCGTTGCCGAAGCATGCGGCATACCCCGCGGCGAACAGGGTCTCGGGATTCGCCTTCGGGTTGGCTTGGCTCCCCGGCTTGCCCAGCGGGAGGTCGACGACACCGTCGGCGCTGTGGACATGGCCACCACGCCCGCCGACGGCCGTTGCGGCGATCGAGTAAAGCGGCTCGGTGACGGCTTCGTAGGTCATGGTTGGCCTTTCGTCGTTCCCTGACGGGAGGCGGATATCCCGGCGCCTGAGGATCCGGGCGTGGCAAACCATCATCTCGTGGCCGACTCGCCCGCCGGCTATGAAGGCTGCACGCCCTTTTCCAGCGTCGCGCAGGGCTTGCCCGGAGCATGCACCAACGTCGTTCGCCCTGGCTCTCGGGCGTAGCCCTGTCTGGGCGCCTTGACGCGGCGGTATGACGCTCCTTCAGTTTCCCTGCAAGGCGCGGCGCTGGAGGCTTCCTCGGGGGCATTACGACGCGGCCACACGCAGAGCCCTATGGCAGGTCGAGGTGTGGCAACACAACAGCGGCATATGCTTCCACAGCGATGAGCTTCGAGTCGATGTCCGTTCTCAGGCGAGGAGCACCGCTCGCAGGCGGCGCGCCGGACGGCGTGATCGCTCGCCGTCCACCGGGCGACATACGGCGGCGTGCAGGCCCTGGTGACGACTGCCGCTCTGACCTCGGGCACGATGCTCTGGTGGGCCAACCCGTTCCTCCATCGACACCTAAGCTCCGGGTCAGCCGCCGGCTGGCGATACTGCTCGATGACCTGGTGCGGATCCCGGGGACGAAGCAGGGGGTCGGCCTCGATGCGTTGCTTGGCCTCGTCCCGGGTTTCGGTGACCTGGTCGGGTCGGGAATCTCGGGGGCGATCATGTTCGACGCCGTTCGCGCTCGGGTGCCCGTCCGGGTACTGGCCCAGATGGCTTGGAACCTGCTGCTCGATGCGGCCCTAGGGCTGGTGCCATTCGTCGGCGACGTGGTGGACGTCGCCCATCGCGCCAACGTCCGCAACTACCGTCTGCTGGAGAAGGCGGTCGCCGCGAACCCACATCCGGGCCCGCCCACGGTTGGCTACGTCCTGGTCGCGCTGGCGCTCACCGTGCTGCCGCTCCTGGTCACCGTCGCGCTGGGTGTGCTGTCCCTCGTGCTCCTGTTCCGGTGGGCGACCGGCTGACGCCAGAGCGAAGGACGCTTAGCCCACATTCACGCGTTCTCCGCAGATCCGTGAAAGTCGAGGATGCCCGGCAGGCGGCGAAAAGACTCATCAAACTCGAGCGTCCTTGGAACGCGCGCCCGGCGGCATCAGGTCCTGCATGCCGGCCACCTTTACGTGCCATCTCACCAGCGGAAGCGCGGATTGACGCCAGTGGCTGAACGAGTGGCGACATACGCTGCACGCGGTCCGTGCGGGGTTCCCCAGGGACAGGGCGGCCACGTCATCACCCCCCGGACATGAAGCGCTCGAGCCATGCCGGCCGCAGGACGGCGGCGGCGAACAGCAGGGCGTTGATCACCAGACCCAACACGAGTGCCCGGTTCCAGAACAGGACGAGCAGGGCGGTTGAGAGCCCTGCGCCGACGAGAGCGAGCACCGGCCAGGCGCTGTCGATCCTCGGAACCTGCCACACCGCCAGCGCGAGGAGGACGAACGCGATCACGGTGGACGCCATGAGGAAGTAGGCAACCGGCTTGCGCGCCGGATCCGACAGCAGCCAAGACCTTTCAAAAGAGAACTCGGACACGTCGGGAGCCAAATAGAGCAGATGGACCAGACCGTGCGCCATCAACAGCACGCCGACGACGATGCGCAGTAGGGCCATTACAGGCACGCCTCCCAAGTCCCCGTTCGACCATAACGGGCCGGGGAGTCGAGGTCACGGGCTAGGGCAGTTGAGAAGCAAGTAGAGACCAACGGTGTCCGGCCTAAACACCGCTCGGCGGCAGTCCCCTGCCCGGTTCAGGGTGGTCGACTGGCGGCCGTAAGACGCACTCTCGGCGGCAGCTTCGCACGTTCGGTCCTTAGTCGAACGGGAACGCCTCGTCCTCTACGACGAGACCGGCAACGAAGGTGTCGAACGTCGGCGCGATGCGTGTGATGACGTAGCCGACCTCTTGGTCCACGTGGACAACTGCAGGTTCTCCGGTCGGACCAGATTCGCGGTAGTCCAGCGCCGACATGTCATGTCCGGCGCTTGGAGTGTCCGCGAAGTAGACGCCCAATGGTGGTAGCCCCATTCGTCGAGCCAGCGCTCCTGGCCGAGACGTCCGCAGAGGCTGTACTGCGCGGTGCGGCCCACAGCGAAGATGCCGGTAATCGCGACGTGGTCCTTGGCCCATGTCGTTGGATTAGGGCTCGGGTGGGCGTTGCGGCGAAGGAGCCCACCGTTGCGCAGGCGAGCGAGTTCCTTGTATGCGGCAGGCAGGCGGTAGCCAAGTTGCTCCCCGATTGAGCTCACGAGGTTCTGAGGGCGCCTGCTCCATGTAGGGATCGTGAAGGCCGGACTCGTCGCAAAGGCCGATCAGTGCGGACGCGTCGAGGTTGTTCACAGGCCACACGCTACGGCTGCTGCCAGCTACCTCTCGAGGTCATGTAGGAGTGCGCATGCGCCTTGGTACATGCGCGACTGCAGAGTCCTAAGTTTGTCGTTGGCCTCACTGACGCCTTCCGCTTCGATGTGATGTCCGTTGATGGGGTGAATCACGAGGTCATTGAAGCTTCCCATCCCGCCGAGGGCGCGAACGAGCCGTGTCAAACCGTGAGCGTCGTGGGCGCGCAACTCGCGATCGACGGCATCCATCCAATTGCCCCAGTGGTCCTCACCGAGGGCGACGAGCAACTCGCGTGTCTCCGCAACCGCGTCGACCAAGCGACCGTGTCGCCTATGAGCCTCGATTTCGTCCACTCGTCGACCCTAGGGTCGGGCTGCCCGGGATGCACTTGTGGGGCAGGGCGGATGAGCGCGGCCGCCCGATCGCGGCGATGTGACGCATCAACGAGGTCACGGATAGATAGTCACGGCGTCGTTTACTGGCGGCGGCCCGGCCACTAGTCTCGCGGTGTGCCCGAGTTCAGCTGGCGACCGGCCAACGACGCGACGAGCGAGGACGTCGAGGCCGTGTTCGACGCCGGCGGCGCCCGCAAGTGCCGCTGCCAGGCGCTCAAGGTCCCGGGCTGGATCTGGCGCGACACGACCCAGCAGGAGCGCGACGCCGCGCTCCTGGAGCAGGCCGGCTGCGGCACGAGCGGCCCCACCTCCGGCCTCGTCGGGTACGTCGACGGCGAGCCGGCCGGCTGGGTCGCGGTCGAGCCGCGGGAGAACTACCCGAGGATCTGGGCCCGGCAGAAGGCGTGGATGCGGATGGACCCCGACCTCGAGGGCGTCTGGTCGGTCACCTGCTTCGTCGTGCGTAAGGGCTTCCGTCGACAGGGACTGATGTACGAGCTCGCCGCCGCAACCGTCGAGTACGGCAGGCAGGTCGGCGCTCGCGTCCTCGAGGGCTACCCCACCGAGCCGCCGCCGGGGAAGACCGTGATCTGGGACGAGGCGTCGGTCGGGCTGCTCCAGGTCTTCCTCGACGCCGGCTACGAGGTCGAGGCGTCGCCCACCCTGCGCCGGAGGGTGGTGCGACACCGACTCGGCGCGTCGTCCTGACAGTCGGTTCCGTCCAAGCCCAGGCGGAGTAGTCGTATCTGGGCCTACCGCTCTTCGCGGCGAAGAGACGCAGCTCAAGGAGCGTTTGGAGCCGATGGTCAGCAGCAGTAGGGATCCAGCCGACTCGGTGTCTGCGATTGTGGAACTCATCGCGTACTTCGGAAGGGGTAAATCTATGCGGTCGATCCGGTGCCTGGTGACGACGGTGGCATGCGCCACGTCGTTCATCCTCGCGGCCTGCACGACGGAGGCCCCTGCACCGGCGCCAACCAATCCTCCGGGCGCCGTCGTTGTGGACCGGTACACCCACTGCGGCATCCGTTTCCTACAGATCGGCGATACTTGGTACGAACGCGTCGGAGGCCAGCTCGGTGAAGACGGCAACCCACCGACGGGCTGGGGCAACCCGACGCAGCTTGGGCAAGTGGCGTTCACGGGCAGCCTGCGGTGTTCAGGGACGACCGGGGACACCAGGAGCACTTCACGCCGCTGCCGGCTGCACCAGCTGCCGTGGAGACCGCCTGCGCGTAGTCCTT
>CAVWGJ010000005.1:0-7646 GCA_963754395.1 uncultured Actinomycetota bacterium
CGGGGGCAACTCCGGCTCGTGGGCCGTTGCACGCGGCAAGCACTCCCCCGCGAACCGGTCGTTTGGCCAAAGCGCCACGTCGCTCGGACGGCTGTAGAAGCATGGGCCTGTGAGGCTTGCACCCGGGCGCACTAGCGCCACGACCGACGTCGTCACCGGAGGCTCTCGGCCCGGACGCGTGTCGACGATGACCGGTGAGGTCTGGGGCTGTGCGGCTCGCGATAGCTATTGCTCTTCTCTTTGCCGCTCTGACGGTTCTGGTGATGACGGACGTTCTGGCGTCGCTCAACTCCGCGGCGATTCAGCGACTCCGGCCGGGCGACGACTGGGGTGAGGCGCAGGTCCTCTACAGCCCGTGGATGGGCCGGCTTGCGCCACAACGCATGTACGTGCCTGCTCGGGGTCGACTCTCCCCGGCCACGGCGTCGCTGGCGGCATTCCTGGTGGCCGGTGGTCTTTGGGTTGGCCCTCGCCGGTAGCTCGGTGGTGCTCACTCTGCTCGTCAAGTTCGCGCTTCACCTTCCGGACCCCCACGGTTGGTGTTGCACCCTCCGGGGGCAGCTACCCCTCGGGGCACATGGTCGCCGTGGTGGTGGGCCTTGCGGGTTGTCTCCTTCTGCTTGGCTGTGGGTGCCGTGGTGGCTGTGGACAGCTGTTGCGATCGGCATCGCCCTGATGGCCTCGGCATTGCTGGTGGCGGCCGCCCACTGGCCGACGGACGTCGTGGGCGGCGGTCTGCTGGCTATCGCCCTCGTGATGGTCTTCAGCAGACTTGGGTTGCGTCGGCTCGCCGATGTTCAGCGCTAGTCGCGAGCACCGACGCCAACCACGGCAGCCCCGCCGCCGCTCTACCCGTCGTCATGGCTGCGGTTGATCTCCTTGTCCGCCGAGGTGTGGCCCGCTCAGTCCGCGAGGGAGAGTTCGCGGGCCACCGGGAGAGGCACGTGGAGCCGTGGGGCCCACGATGTCGCCCTCTCATCCGCTGCAGTTGGGCCACGACCTCGTCGGCGATGTCCCAGGTGAGGATGACGACGTCGTCTGGGAGGTCCGCGAGGAGGTGCTCCACGGAGTGGATCGGCACGCCGGCTCCCGGCACACGGCACCCGTCCTTTGCGGCGACAAGTCGACCGTGTAGGGAAGCAGCGTCCGGTCGACCCGCGAGAGGGCGAGCAGGACCGCGGCCTTGGACGGTGCACCGTATCCCGCAACGCGCCGCCCCTCCCTGGGCAAGGTGCTCCAAGATGCATGCGGAAGTCCTCGGCGACCTGTGACCCACGGGCCCGGAGCGCCACGAGGCTGTCCAAACGGTCCAGACCCGCCGCCGCCTCCTGGGAACGGATGTCGTCGACCGTCGTCGACCCGGGCCCCTCCGTCGTCCGCGCCGCGGTCACGCGGAGGCTGCCGCCGTAGACGTCGACCATGGCGGCTCGCGTGATGGTTAAGCCGTTGCGCTCGAAGAGCGGCCCTGCTGCCAAGAGCGAGAGGTAGACGAAGTGTCCGTGCCGGATCGTGTCGACAAGCGTGTCCCTGACGAGCGGCAGCAGGTGGAAGAACTCGCAGACGAGGCGCCCCCCGTCAGCGAGCCGAGCGGCGTGCCCCGCGATGACGGCGTCGATGTCCTCCTCGTGCATGAGGTGATGGACGTCGACGACGAGATCGGCGTGCCCGTCCCGGGAGACCTCGACGAGTCCGGCCTCGACGAACCGCGGCAGCCACGACGCTCCGTGCGCGCTGTCCAGCTCGATGACCGTCTGACCAGGGACGAGGCGTTCATCCCGGACGACCGCTGCGACCGAGGCGGCGGCGTGCCCGAGGGCGGTGGCGGAGTCGACGGCCGCCTGGGGCTCCGGGTGGGCACCACGCCCGGGCCGAGCTGCACCAGGCCGCACTCCTCGCACGCATGGAGCGTCGCGGCCACGGGGATCCGGGCCGGGCGCGTCCACGGGTGGAAACTGGTCTGACGCCGGGACCTGTCCGAGGTCGAGGACGAGCGGAGGTGACGGCACGCCGCACGAGCGACAACAGTCGTGGCATCAGCCATCGCCCCCGACACAATCACCTGCCCCCAAAGCGGCAGTGCCGTTGCATGTGTGAACCCCTCCGGCCGTCAGGCGGGGAAGACGGCGTCGATGGGCTGCATGACGTTGTGCGAAATGGGTCGGTCGGCGCGCCACAACGCCCACGGGCTGTCGCCATGACGGTACATGTCCTCCAAAACCGTGCGCTCTTTCAGCGTGTCCATGGGCGCCCAGAAGCCGTCGTACGGGACGGCCCGCATCTTGCCAGCCGCCGCCGCGCCGACGCAGGCATCCATCACGAGGTCCTCGTTCGGCTCCAGGTAGTCGAAGATTCCCTGGCGCAGGACGAAGTAGCCCCCATTGATGCGGAAGGCCATCTCGGCGGCGGGCCGGAAACCGCGGATCTCCGTCGTCCCCGTCCATCTCGAGGACATGGAAGGAGTTCTGCGGTTTGACCGCCAGGAGCGTCCCGACCGCGTCCGTCTCGAGGAAGTCGGACGATGATGTCGTTCATGGGGCGCGTCGGTGAGGACGTCGCCGTAGTTCGCGAGGAAGACCTCGTCGTCATCGAGATAGGGTCGCACCCGGCGCAGCCGCTCGCCGATCGGCGTGTCGATGCCGGTGTCGATGAAGGTGATCGTCCAGTCGCTGATGTCGCTGCCGAGCAGCTCCACGTGCTCGCCGCCCTTGGTGAGCACGAAGTCGTTCGAGGCCGTCTCGTCGTAGTTGAGGAAGTAGTCCTTCACCGAGTGCGCGCCGAAACCCAGGCAGAGGATGAACTCGGTGTGCCCGAAGTGGGCGTAGTACCGCATCACGTGCCAGAGGACGGGGCGGCTGCCGATGGGCATCATCGGCTTCGGCAGCGATTCGGAGCCGGACCGCATCCGCATCCCGAGCCCCCCGCAGAACAACACAACTTTCATCTTCAGTCCCCTTGTGCTGGGTCCTCCTTAGAAAACCTCGAGCCGCGGCAGCGCGACCACGAGGCGTCCCCCCCAGTCCCGAATCCTGGCCAGCTGGGCCGAGATCTCCTCGCGGAGGTTCCAGGGCATGATGAGCACGTAGTCGGGCGGGCCGCCTCGAGCTCCTCGACCGGGTGGATGGGGATGTGCGTGCCGGGCAGGAACATCCCATGCTTGAACGGGTTCCGGTCGACCGCGAAGCGGAGCAGGTCCGCACGGATGCCGCAGTGGTTGAGCAGCGTGTTGCCCTTGCCCGGCGCGCCGTAGGCCACGACCGTCTTGCCACGTCGAGCGCATCCGATGAGGAACTCGACAAGGTCGTTGCGCACCGTCGGCGACCTGCGCGGCGAATCCCGCGTGGCCGTCGACGGTGTCCAGTCCGGCAGCAGCCTCGTCCGCAAGCACGCGCGCGACCGCGCGGGCTGCGGAGCGCGCTCGGCGGGCGTGGACCAGGTGCGCAGCGAGCCGCCGTGGGTCGCAGTTCCTCGACGTCGACCACGGTGAGGCCCGCAGCGGCGAGCGACCCGCTGCGTCGTCAGGAGGGAGGGTAGGAGTAGTGCTCGTGGTAGATCGTGTCGTACTCGTGACCTCGATGAGCCGCAGCAGGTGCGGGATCTCGATGCGTCACGGGCGCCGTCGTCGGAAGCAGCGCGCGCGGCCAGGGTGAAGTCGACGATGTCCGGCACGTGTGCGAAGACGTTGTTGGCGACGACGAGGTCGGCCGGGCCGTGGTCGGCGGCGATCCGCGAGCCCGCTCTCGCCCGAGGAAGACGACCTCGGTCGGGATGCCCTTGTCCCGGCCACCTCGGCGATGTTGCTCGGCCGGCTCGATGCCGAGGCAGCGGATGCCGAGGTCGACGACGTGCTGGAGCAGGTAGCCGTCGTTGCTGGCGACCTCGACGACGAACGAGCTCGGGCCCAGGCCGAGCCGGACCACCGCCTGCGTCGACGAACAGCTCGCGTGCGCCACCCATGAGTCGGAGTACGAGGAGAAGTAGGCGTAGTGGCTGAAGATCTCCTCTTCCGGACAGGTACGCCGGGCAGCTGGACCAGCAGGCACGGCGGAGCAGATGCGCACGTGGAGCGGGTAGAACGTCTCCCTCGAGTCGAGCTGGTAAGCGCTCAAGGTAGCTCTCGCACGGGGGGGACATGCCGAGGTCGACGAAGGTGCGGGTGAGCTGCGCGCCGCAGAGCCGGCACCGTGGTTTTCTCATCGCACCGCCTCACTTGTCCGCAGGCGCAGGCTGTCGTCGAGCGCACCCGCTGCGACGAGCTCGCGGACACGTGCCAGCCGGACAAAGCGCGGGCCCTCGAAGTCCTCTGAGCTCGGCCGTAACGCCGCATGTCAGACGCCAGTTCCTCGATGCCCTTGGCCACGGTCCATCGAGGCTGGAACTCCGGGAGGAGTTCGGTGATCTTGGCGAAGCTGACGCGGTAGTCACGGGTGTCCGGTCCCGCTCCGCTTCGAACGTCACCGGAGCGTGCATGTGCTCGGCGACCTGCATGGCGATATCCCGGATCTGCACCACGTCCTCGTCCCGCCCCACGTTGAAGGCTTGGTCGTGAACGACCTCACGGGGAGCCTGCAGGGCGGCGAGGAAGGCCCCGGCGATGTCGGCGGCGTGCACGAGCGGGCGCCAAGGAGTGCCGTCCGACTGCAGCCTCACCTCTCCGCGGGTGAATGCGGTGCCCGTGAGGTTGTTGACGACGATGTCGGCGCGTAGGCGCGGCGACGAGCCGTACGCCGTCGCATTGCGCAGGTAGGTCGGGCTGAAGGAGTCGCCGGCCAGCGCCGAAAGTGCGTTCTCCGCCCGGACCTTGCTCTCCCCGTAGGGAGTCACCGGGTTGAACGGCGAGCTCTCTTCGACCGGGGCGTCACCGGCGGCACCGTAGAGCGAGCACGAGGAAGAGAACAGGAACCGGGGCACCCCGGCGAGCTTGGCGGCGCGGGCCATGACCTCGGCGCCGTGAGCGTTGACCGAGTAGGTCGCGTCGGGGTTCAGATGGCCCACAGGGTCGTTCGAGATCGCGGCCAGATGCACGATCGCATCGAAGCCCTCCAGCGATGCAGGATCCACGTCCCGGACGTCGCCGACGCGCTGCTCATAACCGGAAGCCTGCGGGCCGAAGTCGCACCCGGCGTACCAGTTGGCGTCGAGTCCGACGACCTCATGGCCGGCAGTCCGGAACACCGGAACGAGGACCTGGCCGATGTAGCCGCGATCGCCGGTTACGAGTACTCGCATCTCTTTCCTCCTCAAGCTCATGCGCACACTCATGGTGCATCGAGGATTCCCAGGCGCGTGGCGTTTTCCAGAAAGTTGGAGAGTCGCACCCGGCCGGCTTTGGCGTGTTCCCGCGACCGTGTTCCACCCACCCACAGCGAGGTGGGTCAAAACGCTGCCTGGTCCTCGATCCCTCCTTATGCTGGCAAGGCAGGAGGGGCCGGGCCACCCCCGGCGAGGGGCGCGTGTGGAGGTGCTGTGACTACTGGCGACCGCTTGCTCTCGTCAGTGAGCGGGCTGTTTCACTCCGCCCGGGCCGTCGGTGGTCGGATGAGTTGGGGTCTGATCGACCAGGCACTCTCCAGCCTCAGCAACTTCGCCGTCGGCATTGTGGTCGCGCACAGCGTCGGGCTCGAGGAGTTTGGCGCGTTCACCCTGGCTTGGTTCACGTACGGCCTAGTCCTCAACGTCTCCCGCGGGCTGGCGACAGATCCCTTGGTCGTCCGGTTCAGCGGTGTCCCGGTGGCGGATTGGCGCACCGCGGTCTCCCGCACCTCTGGCACTGCCATCCTGGTCGGGCTCGTGATGGGGCTGGCCTGCCTGCTCCTCGGGATCGTCGTGCCCGGCCCGGTCGGGGACGCGCTGGCCGCACTCGGCCTCGTGCTGCCCCTGCTCGTCCTGCAGGACAGCTGGCGGTTCGCCTTCTTCGCCGCTGGACAGGGCCACAAGGCGTGCGTGAACGACCTCGTCTGGGGTCTCGCGCTCGTGCCGACGATGGCCGTGGCGGTGCAACGCGAAAGCCTCTTCGGCGTCGTGGTCGCCTGGGGTGTGGCTGGCGGTGTGGCGGCGCTCTTCGGGTTCCGGCAGGCCCGGGTCGTGCCGTCCCTCAGGGGCGCACGGATGTGGTTCCGAGAGCAGCGGGACCTGGGAGTCGCGCTACATGGTCGAGAACGTCACAAGAGCGGGGGCACGCAGCTGCGCATGTACGCCCTCGGCGTCATCGCCGGTCTTGCCGAGGTGGCTGCCCTGCGTGGTGCGCAGCTTCTCCTCGGGCCGCTACTCACCGTGCTCATGGGCATTGGCACGGTCGCTGTCCCGGAGGCGGTGCGGTGGTTGCGCCGCTCACGGGGGCACCTCTTCCGCTTCTGCCTCGCTCTCGGATCGGTGGAAGCAGTTGCGGCCCTGCTGTGGGCTCTGGCCCTGTGGGTCCTTCTTCCACGGGGTGTTGGGGAAGTCGTCCTCGGACAGGTCTGGGAGCCTTCGTCAGTCCTCATCCTCCCGCTCTGCCTCAGTGTCATTGTCAGCACCTTCTGCACGGGCGCGACGACCGGTCTGCGGGCCTTGGGGACTGCGCGCCGCAGTCTTCGGTCGCAGGTCGTCGAGAGCACCCTCTTCGTCCTCGCCACCGTCATCGGGGCCACGCTCGGGGGAGCGCTCGGTGCCACCTGGGCCAGTCTCGGCGCAGCCGTCGTCTCGGGGATCTTCTGGTGGACTCAGTTCCGCCGTGCGATGCACGGAGCCGAAGGAAACGGCCCGGTCCCAGGCATGGAGGACGCGGGGTCGATCAGAGCGCGGTGAGCTGCGGCATCCGTCACTGAGTGGGATACGGCGACCGAGGCGCGTCGGGGCGGAAGATGCTGCCTGCATCCTGGCCAACGGTCCGACGCAACTCCCGGACCTGCGTTGCGCCCCCGAGGTGCACGGGATGTGGTCGGTCAGGGGGGCTGTCCACTGCGCCCAGCTGACCGGGTTCTCCGGGTTGCCCTGGTTCCACGCTAGAACGTCGATGGTCCGTTGTACACGTTTCCTGTCCACCGGTTGTTCTGGAAGAACGTGATCTGAGTGGGCACGTCTGCCCCTTTGGCGTTTTCGTTGGGCCCGCCGTACTGGCTGAAGATCCCGTTGGCGCCACCGGCCACGCCTTCTCGGTGCACCCGACGATGTTCGCGGGGTTGAAGTCGATCCTGTTACCGGAGACGGTCACGTTCTGCGTCGCCCACATGCAGTCCGTCCCAGTAGTTCTGTGGCGGGGATCCCGTGACCTCACCGACAGTACGTGCTGCGGTCGAGAGTGGCATCGGGGAGGTTCGCCGCGCAGCCCTCCAGCTGAACGGCCCCTTTGCGCCACCTCGCGTCAAGGTGCAGACGCCGTCGAACCCGTCGTTGCAGTAGCGGTCGGAGTTCTGCCACAGGAAGATTCCCCCGCCGTTGTCAACCAGGGTGTTGCCCTCGATGACGGACCCCTTGGGGTAGCTGGGCATGCCGGAGGCGATGCACGACGGCATCGAGCACGCGGGGACGCCACCGTTCCTGCTGTCACTCCCCGATCCGAGACTAGATGGCAGGCATGGGGAACTCCGGGTTGTCCGGTCCGTCGATGAGGTTGTTGCGCGCAAGGTAGTTGTCCGTGATCGAGAAGTTGAGGGAGATCTCCTCCCAGA
>CAVWGJ010000006.1:0-11202 GCA_963754395.1 uncultured Actinomycetota bacterium
TACTTCGCGACGTCGTTGGCGATCGAGAACGTGGTGAGCGAGCCTCGGGTGATCAGCAGCTGCTTGCCGATCTCGACGATCTCGATGAGCTTGGTCGGGTTGGAGTCAAGGTCGACCATGTTGCCGGCCTCCTTCGCGGCGGACGTTCCGGTGTTCATCGCCACCCCGACGTCGGCTTGGGCCAGCGCAGGCGCGTCGTTGGTGCCGTCGCCGGTCATGGCGACCAGGCGGCCCCCTGCCTGCTCGGCCTTGATCAGGGCCATCTTGTCCTCTGGCGTGGCCTCGGCGAGGAAGTCGTCGACCCCCGCCTCCTCGGCGATGGCCCTGGCCGTGAGGGGATTGTCGCCGGTGATCATCACTGTGCGGATGCCCATCCGGCGCATCTGGTCGAACCGCTCGGCCATCCCCTCCTTGATGACGTCCTTGAGCTGGACGACGCCCAGCGCGTGAGCCGGCTGGCCGTCGAGCTTCTCCGCGACGACGAGGGGCGTGCCCCCACCGGTGGAGATCCCGTCGACGATCGCTCCGACCTCCTCGGTGGGGTGCCCTCCGTGGTCGCGCACCCACTTCATGACGACCGACGCCGCGCCCTTGCGGATCTGGCGTCCGTCGTCGAGGTCGACGCCACTCATCCGGGTCTGCGCTGAGAACTCCACGAAGTGCGCTCCGCTGAGCTCACCGGTGTGGCGTTCCCGCAGCCCGTATGCCGTCTTGGCCAGCACCACGATGGAACGACCCTCAGGGGTCTCGTCCGCGAGGCTCGCCAGCTGGGCGGCGTCGGCCAGCGCCTGCGCGTCGACGCCCTCGACCGGGATCAGCTGCGTGGCCTGCCGGTTTCCCAGGGTGATCGTGCCCGTCTTGTCCAGCAGCAGGGTGTTGACGTCACCGGCAGCCTCGACGGCGCGTCCGGACATGGCCAGCACGTTGTGCTGCACGAGCCGGTCCATGCCGGCGATGCCGATGGCCGAGAGCAGTGCCCCGATGGTGGTGGGGATGAGGCAGACCAGGAGGGCCACGAGCACGACGAGGGACTGCTCGGCGCCGGAGTACATCGCGAACGGCTGCAGCGTCACCGTGGCCATGAGGAAGATGATCGTCAGGCTGGCCAGCAGGACGTTGAGGGCGATCTCGTTGGGCGTCTTCTGCCGCGCGGCGCCCTCGACCAGGGCGATCATCCGGTCGATGAAGCTCTCGCCCGGCTTGGCCGTGATGGCCACCACGATGCGGTCGGAGAGCACCTTGGTGCCCCCGGTGACCGAGCTGCGGTCGCCGCCGGACTCCCGGATGACCGGCGCGGACTCGCCGGTGATCGCGGACTCGTCGACGCTCGCCACCCCTTCGACGACGTCGCCGTCACCGGGGATGATCTCCCCGGCCTCGACGACCACCCGGTCACCCACGCGCAGGTCGGTGCCCGGCACGGTCTCCTCGGTGCCATCGCCTCGCAGCCGGCGAGCCATCGTCTCGGTCTTGGCCCGCCGCAGCGTGGCCGCCTGGGCCTTGCCCCGGCCCTCGGCCACGGCCTCGGCGAGGTTGGCGAAGATGACGGTGAGCCACAGCCACACCACGACCGACCAGGCGAACAGGCTCGGCTCGGCGATGGCCAGGACGGTGGCGAGGACGGCGCCGACCTCGACGACGAACATGACGGGGCTGTGCACCATTTCTCGCGGGTCGAGCTTGCGCACGGCTGCGGGAAGCGAGGAGATGATCATCGTCGGGTCGAGCAGGCCCGCCGCGACGCGCTTCGGCGGGTGGGGTTCGGAGGTGGCCACGGGTCCGGTGTCCTTCGTCGGGCCCGGTGATGTTCGGGTCGGTGTCGTTCGGGGCGCGCATCACAGGCCCTCCGCCATCGGCCCCAGGGCGAGCACGGGGAAGAAGGTGAGGCCCGCGACGATGAGGACGACCCCGATGAGCATGCCCACGAAGAGCGAACGGTGCGTTGGCAGGGTGCCCGCCGTGGCGGGCACCGGCTGCTGGCGGGCCAGCGACCCCGCCAGGGCCAGGGCCAGGACGATCGGGACGAAGCGCCCGGCCAGCATGGCCAGCCCGATCGCCGTGTTGTAGAAAACCGTATTGGCGCTGAGGCCCGCAAAGGCGGAACCGTTGTTGTTGGCCCCCGACATGAAGGCGTACAGCACCTCCGACAGGCCGTGCGGGCCGGCGTTGAGGATCGACTCCCTCGCCTCGGGCAGGGCGATCGCCAAGGCGGTCGCACCGAGCACGATGACGGGCATGGTGAGGATGTAGAGGGAGACGAGCTTGACCTCCCGCGACGTGACCTTCTTGCCGAGGTACTCCGGCGTGCGTCCCACCATGAGCCCGGCCACGAACACCGTGACCATGGCCAGGACGAGCATCCCGTAGAGCCCCGACCCGACGCCGCCCGGCGCGACCTCGCCCAGGCCCATGTTGAAGATGGTCAGGCCACCTCCGAGCGCGGTGAACGAGGAGTGGAACGAGTTGACCGCCCCGGTGGAGGTTCCCGTGGTCGAGGCCGCCCACAGTGAGGACGCGGCCTCGCCGAAGCGGGTCTCCTTGCCCTCCATCGAGGCGCCGGCCAGCTGTGGGGCGGTGCCGGGGTGCGTTGCCTCGAAAATCCAGATGCCGACGACCATCAGCCCCCAGAGGACGCCCATGGCCGCGAGGATGGCGTACCCCTGTCGCCGGTCGTTGACCATCCGGCCGAACGTGTACGTCAGGGACACGGGGATCAGCAGCAGCAGGAAGTTCTCCAGCAGGTTGGACAGCGCGTTGGGGTTCTCGAACGGGTGGCTCGAGTTCGCGTTGTAGAAGCCGCCGCCGTTGGTGCCCAGCTCCTTGATGGCCTCCTGCGAGGCGACAGGTCCGCCCGTGATCGTCTGCGACTGCCCGGCCAAGGTGGCGACCTCGGTACCGGCGGAGAGGTTCTGGACCACTCCCAGCGCGATGAGGACCACCGTGCCGATGACGGCGATCGGCAGCAGGATGCGCAGGCTCCCCCTGACGAGGTCCACCCAGAAGTTCCCGAGGCGGTCGGTGCGCGAGCGAACGAACGCCCTGACCAGTGCCACGGCCACAGCCATGCCGACCGCCGCCGAGACGAAGTTCTGCACGGCCAACCCGCTCATCTGGGCCAAGTGCCCCATGGTCGACTCGCCCGAGTAGGACTGCCAGTTGGTGTTGGTCACGAAGGACGCCGCCGTGTTGAACGCCTGGTCCGGGAGGACGCCCGGGAACCCGAGGCTGAGCGGCAGCTGGGGCTGGAGTCGCAGCAGCGCGAACAGCACAAGCACGGACACGGCCGAGAAGGCCAGGAGCGCACGGGCATAGGCCGGCCAGCGCTGGTCGGCCGCCGGGTCGACGCCCATGACCCGGTAGAGGACTCGTTCCACCCGGGTGTGGTGGTCGCTCGTGTAGACGCGGGCCATGTACGCCCCCAGGGGGCGATAGCACGCCGCTAGGGCCGCGATGAGCAGCCCGACCTGAAGGAGACCGGCAGTGGTGTCCGACATCTCAGAACCGTTCCGGGAAGAGAAGCGCCGCCACGAGGTACACCACGAGCAGTCCGGATAGGACGAGTCCGGCCACGTTCTCGATGCTCACAGGCGCTCCACCCCCTTCACCAGGAGCGCCGTCACGGCGAAGAAGGCGAGGGTGAGGGCAACGAAGGCCAGGTCGGCCATGAGGACTCCGATCATCCGGTGACCGCTCGGCCACGCATGGGTCCAGTCTCGAGCCGGCCAAGCCCGGGGGGTGGGCTTCTAACAGGGCCTTAACGCGCACGCTCGTGATCCTTACGTGGCGCTAACGCAGGGCGGTGTCAGGAACGAATCAACGAGGCGTAGCCGATCGAGGAGGGCTGCGAGAAAGTCATGCGCATCCCTAACACCGGCAGCGGATATGCGGGCGGCGATGCGGTCATACCGTTCTCGCATGGCGTCAACCGAACTCGTCAACGAGGTGCGCTGGCGCTCTCAGTGGCACCGCCGCGGCGCACGCGTGCTCAACGGCCGCGCCGCGGCCCGATGGCATTGGCCTAATCCGTGAAGCCCGTCTTGCTTGTTGTCTCTGTGCTTGTCCTCGCCGCTGGCAGCACAGTCATTGCGCTGCGCATCCGACGCGAGGAGGTCCATCACAGCGCCAGTCGCACCTTCGTTGTCGGCCTGACGCTCTTCAACGTCCTGCTGTATGGCTTCCTCGCCGTTCTGGTGTGGCGGTGAAGGCACCCGAGAGCCACGCGCGCGGTTGGGCTTCGCCCCCAGAGTGCTGTGAGGAAGGCGATGGCCGGATATTGGCCGGGTACACGCGCCCGATGCCGGTATTCGGGGACTGCTGCGACGCGGGGAGGGCCTGAGGGGCAAGGAGTTTCGGAAGTGAAGGGGGTGCGGGTCCGCCCTTTTAATCCGCCGGTCGTCGGTTCGAGCCCGACGGGGCCCACCACACGTTTGCGCAGGTCAAAGGCACTTTCCTCGCCCTAGCAGGGCCTTCGAGGGGTCCGATGTTGACCCGAGATGATGTGCCACAAAATGTGCCACACGACCTGCCGGAGCAGCGCACCAGTCGGCTGGTGCGAGGCTGACCAGGACAAACGTCGACCAGTTCCTCGTCCCCATTCCCGTGACCACCGGATCTATTGCGGGTAGCAGCACCAGTCGCCAAGGAGCGCCGAGCGTCCTCCAAGCCCGGCGTCACGCGCCCCGAGAGCGTCAATCAGTGGTTGACAGCGTATGTGGCGTCAACGTATGGTTGACGTCGTGCAGGTTGTGCGATCGGCCCTGAAACACGGGATCGACGCCGCTGACATCGAGCACGCATGGACGAACGCCATCCGGCTCGTGGAGTACGAGTACGACGGAGAGGACCGCCTCCTGGTGATCGGCCCTGACCAGCACGGCCGAATGCTGGAACTCGTCGCGGTTCCCGCCGCCCAGCCGACGCGCATCATCCACGCCGACAGACTCCGACCCAAGTTCTTCGACTACCTGAGATGAGGTGAACGACATGGCAACCCTGAAGACCAACCACGACCGCACCGGCTTGGACCACCTCGACCCATCCACCCACCCGGCGCGGGACGCCGCGTCCTTCCGCCGCATCCTCGCGGCTCGACGCGGTCTCGCGGCCGCCGAGCGCGAGCTGCGGGAAGCAGTTCGCGCGGCCCGTGAAGCGGGGGACTCGTGGACCGTCATCGGGGCCGCGCTGGACATCACGCGGCAAGCGGCACAACAGAGGTTCGGGGGCCACTGACAAGGGGCGCGTCCAGGTCCGGAGATGAAGATCTTGACGCTGTCGTAGAAGAAGAAGTGGATCCCGGCGCCGAGCCGCCCCCGAGGTCCAGGCCTGCGACGTCGCCGACGAGCCAGGACCACAGCGGCTCGTTCGCCCCATAGAGGGCGCCCCACACTGCCGCAGCGAGGGCGAGCTTGGCCAACGGGCCGGGGTCGGTCCGCGGCCGGCTGACGACGCTCACGGCGCTTCGTCCCTTCGGCACGCTGCCGGGGGCAGGGACGCCGACTCAGGGCGCGGGAGGGCCAGGGCGAGACGGTCGAGGGCGTCCTCGGCGAGGGTGTAGTCGACCCAGCGGCCGCGCTTCTGGGCCGTCACCAACCCGGCCTCGCGGAGCACCTTGAGGTGGTAGCTGAGCAGATTGCTCGCGATGGGAGGGTCGGTCTGCAGATTGCAGACGCACCGCGTCCCGGTCTGTGCAAGCTGCTCTAGCAACCGGAGCCGCACCGGGTCTGCGACCACTGCCAGCAGGGCGGCGCGATCCTCCAACGCCTCAAGAGCCATTGATGCAATCACAATTGAATTATCCCGCCGGAAGGCGCTCGTCCACGCCGGACTCGGTGCGATTCCTCACACGGCCGATGGACCCGACAACATCGCAAGGGCGGTCGGCGTGGTCTGGGCCAGTTGGCGTGAAGTGAGCGGCACGAAGAGGAAGGCCGCCCCGATGCCGGGGGCCTACCTGTCGAGGGCGGACGGCCACTGACGCTCTCGGCGGGCCGGTCGGAGCGCGTGTATGCCGCTGGGCTGGCTGCCGATTGTCGCGCCGGACGTGGCGGGTTGGGCTCACCCGCTGCGCTCAGTGGCCCAGGGCGAGAGCGTCCCGGACGGAGCTCAGGCGTTCGGGTACGGCGCGGCAGTAGACCCACGTGCCACGCCTGTCGCTCGTGACGAGCCCGGCCTCCCGCAGCAACTTGAGGTGGTGGCTGGTGGTTGCGGCGCTCTTGCCAATCCCGGTGGAGAAGTCGCAGGCGCAGACCTCGTCGGCGTTGAGCAGCATCGACATGATCTTGACCCGTGCCGGGTCCGCCAGGGCCTTGAACATGGCGGCCAGCTCGCGCGCGGACTCGTCCGGGACGGCAGCACTGGGAGCGCAGCACGCCGACAGCACCGTCAAAGGTTTGGTCGTGCCGGGTGCGGTGCTCGTCGCCATGACGGCAGCCTACCTTCCGAACGGGGCCAATTTCGAAGAAGTTCGAAGAAATACTTCCACAGGCATCGAAGTTCTGCTTTGATGAACGTCGAATTATCGAGACGTCTTCCCGCCACCTCACATGGCCGGCATTCGAAGGAGAACCCATGAGCCAGACCACCCCCGCCACCAGCTCTCCCCAGCTCGACCCATCCCTGCTGCCGGTCGTTGTCATCGGCGCCGGCCCCGTCGGCCTCGCCGCCGCCGCCCACCTCGCCGAGCGGGGCATGCCCTGCATCGTCCTCGAGGCCGGGAACCACGCCGGCTCCGCGATCGCGGACTGGGCCCACATCCGCACCTTCACCCCGTGGCAGTACATCGTCGACGCCGCCGCCGAGCGCCTCCTCGCGCCGACGGGCTGGACCCGGCCGGCTCAGCGCCAGTCCCCCACGGGCGGCGAGATCGTCGCGCAGTACCTCCAGCCGCTCGCCGCGGTCCTGACCGACACGGTGCAGACCCGGTCCCGGGTGCTTGCCGTGTCCCGGGAGGGCCTCGACCGCTCCCGGACGCGCGGTCGCGCCGAGCGCACCTTCGTGGTGCGCGTCCAGCGCGAGGACGGGACGGTGGGGGACCTGCGCGCGCGGGCCGTCATCGACGCGTCGGGCACGTGGGGGCACTCGAACCCGCTCGGATCCTCGGGCCTGCCCGCGCTCGGCGAGCGTGAGGCCGCAGAGCAGGGCTTGCTCGTCGGCCCTCTGCCGGACGTGCTCGGCGCCGACCGCGGTCGCTTCGCCGGGCGCGCCACCCTCGTCGTCGGCATGGGCCACTCCGCCGCGAACACCCTCGTCGCCCTGGCCCAGCTCGCCCGAGAGGTGCCCGGCACCCGCATCGTCTGGGCCATCCGCGGGCAGAGCGCGCGCCGCGTCTTCGGCGGCGGCACGGCCGACCAGCTGCCCGACCGCGGCCGGCTCGGCTCCGACCTCGCGCGACCTCGTCACGACCGGAGCCCTCGAGCACGTCACCGGCTTCTCCACCCGTGAGCTGCGGATCGCCCGGGACGGCCGAACCGTCACCGTCGTCGGCGACACCCCCGACGGCATACGGGAGATTGCCGGCGTGCACAACGTCGCGGCCGCGACCGGCTTCCGGCCCGACGTGGCGATGCTGTCCGAGCTGCGCCTGGACCTCGACCCCGGCCTGCAGAGCCCGCGCGTGCTCGGCCCGCTCATCGACCCGGAGTCCCACTCGTGCGGCACGGTCCGCCCACACGGCTGGCGCGAGCTCGCCCACCAGGCCGAGCCCGGCTTCTTCGTCGTCGGGATGAAGTCCTATGGCCGCGCCCCGACCTTCCTCATCACCACCGGCAACGAACAGGTCCGTTCCATCGTCGCCCACATCGCCAGCGACGACGCGGCCGCCGACGAGGTCCAGCTCGTCCTGCCCGAGACTGGCGTCTGCTCCTCGAGCAACGCCCTGAGCGATGAGCAGCTCGCCAACGGTGACTCCCCGGACGCCGCATGCTGCGGCACCCCCGAGGAGGCGCCGCTCCAGCTGACGACCCTCCGGCTGGGCTTCGCCACCGGCGTCCCAAACGGCCGGACCGGAGACCTCGAGACCGCAGGGCTGCCCCTCGTCGAGATCCGCGAGCAGCGCGCGAGCTCCTGCTGCGGGTGAACGCGCTCCGGCAGTCTGTTCGCGTGCTGCCCGGATCCACCAGGTCCGGGCAGCGGCGGTTCCATGGGTGGCGGAATGTCGGGGTCCTCGCCAGTGCCGAGACGGTCAGCTGGGGGGTGCTCTGCTACGCCTTCGCGGTCTTCCAGGTCCCCATGGGCGCCGAGCTCGGCCGACCTCGGCCCAGCTGACAGGGGCGTTCTCCCTCGCCGTGCTCATGACCGGCGTGGCCGCGTGGTCGCAGGTACAGACGGTCTGGCAGCTCTACGTCGTCCTTGCCGCCATCGGCCTGGTCCGCGCGACCGTCCTCTACGAACCGGCCTTCGCCGTGATCGTCCGATGGTTTCACCACCAGCGCTCCAACGCGCTCCTCGCCGTGACCCTCGTCGCCGGGTTCGCCTCCACGGTGGCGCTATCCACCGCGAACGCGCTCACCGAGTCGCTCGGGTGGCGGGACGCGCTGCTGGTCCTCGCCGCGGCACTGGCCGTCCTGACGGTCCTGCCCCGCTGGCTCGTCCTGCGCCGAGACCCCGCCGACCTGGGCCTGCACCCCGATGGCGCCGCGGGCCCGCCTCCGCCTCATCACGGCGACGCCGGCCTCGCGCAGGACGCGCGCCCTCGTCTCCGGGCCACCGCCTCGTGGGCGGCGAAGCAGGAGTCATTCCGCTGGTATGCCGTCGCCTTCGCCTGCCAGTCCACCGCGGTGGTCATCATGGCGGTCCATCTCGTGCCCCTCCTGCTCGAGTACGGGCACGACGTGCGACCCGCCCTGCTGGCGCACACGTTCGGCGTCGTCAGATACGCGACCGTAAGCGGCCTCCTGGCCCCGGTCATCACCCTGGCCACAACGCTCGGTCCTGTCACTGCCGGAGTGGCCCGCACAAGGATCGGGACGTATGGCCGTCCTCCTCGTCGTCGGGGCGCTCTGCGGCGTGGCGGCCCTCGCCCTGCTCCGTGGCGCCCATGAGGTGCCCCGCTGAACGATCTGGCTCGAGCCGCCTGGAACGGAGCCACGACCATCGACGGCAGTCGAGGAGCACTGATAGCGGTAGGTGTCAGCAGTCTCCATCACGGTCCAGCACCGTGACTCTCGGCCCTATCTCCGACGGCAGAACCACGTAGACAGTGGCTGTGGAGAGAGAAGGAGGGTCCCAGATGCTTCGCTACCCATTCGTTGGCAACGACTGGTCAAAGACGGTCGAACGTGCACCCGATGTGGGACCACCGAAGTCGAGGTCCGTGGGGCCACCGAAACTCTTCAAGAGGTACTGGGGCCCCTGGGGATCGATCCGCAGCTTGAGTTCGCTGATATCGAAGAAGGCACCTTCGCCGCCAACCCACTTGAGTCCAACCGCATCTGGATCGCTGGCAGGCCCATGGAGGACTGGCTGCGAGGAAACGTAGGAAGCAGCCGCTGTTGCTCGGTGTGCGGTGAATCCGACTGCAGAACCCTCGAGATCCAAGGCACGATCTTCGAGACGATCCCCGAGACGCTGATCGTCATGGCTGGGCTGCTTGCCGCGGCAGAGCTCCTTGACGTCAGCACACGTCCGGTCGCCAGATAGCGATATCGCCAGGGCGCTTTCGACTCGGAGTGAGCCTGGGCGCAGTGGCAGCGACCAGCCGGTGTTGCGGGCTCATCGAACTTAGCCGGGCAGTGTGTGGTGAGTCGTGGCTGACGCCCGCCGGTGTTGGCGGGTGCAGGCCCACCGTATCCGGCGTCTCTGGTTGACCGGGTTGCGGAAGCCGAAGGCGTCCCGTCCGACGTGCTTGGCGAGGCGGTTGTAGCCCTCGGAGCGGGCGTTGGTGTAGCCGGTGGTGATCGCGGCTACGATCGCTGGCCACCAGGTCTCGATGGTCTCGGCGAGGCGGTGGGCCTCGGGCAGGTCGCTGGCGGCGGCCTGGGCGTAGAACCGGTACAGCCGGTGTGAGATGGCCTCACGGTCCGCGTTCGGGCCCAACGCGAGCAGGGCGCGCAGTCGCTCCTTGACGGCGTACGCGTGCAGCACCTCGGCGCCCGGCTCACCGGCGTCGACCAGCGCGTTCCAGAGCCTGGCGAACGCGTCGCCGGTGAGGCGCTCGTGAGCCAGCAGCAGCCGCCGGCGGGCGGCCCACTCGGGGTCCTTCTTCCGGCCCCGGCGGCCGCGGGCCTGCCGGGTGGCGTGCTGGCGCACCTCGGTGAGCATCTGGTTGCCGAGCGCGACGAGGTGAAACTTGTCCGCGACCAGGACCGCATCCGGGAGCGCGTCGCGCACCGCCTTGGCGTACGAGGCGGACAGGTCGATCGCCACGTGCGTCACCTGCTTCTTCCACGAATCCGGCTGCGCGGCAAGCCACCCGGTCACCGACGAGGCGGTCCGGCCGTCGATGTGGGCGAGCAGCCCGGCGGACCCGGCGGCGTCCACGATCGCGGTGTGCCACCGGTCGTGCAGCACCCGCCACCGGCCCGTGGCGGGGTCGCGGGCCCAGACCGGCCTGCCGCGACGGGTCTCGTCGATCCCGAGCACCGCCACCGCCGGCAGCTCCTGCTCGAGGATCGGGGTGACGTGCTCGACGAACGCGGCGTGCGCGACCGGCCAGGACACCCCGTGCGCCCGGGCCGCGGCCAGCACGCACGAGAACCCCTCGGCGACACCGGACCCGACCAGCTGCCGCAGCCGCGTGGTCAACCGTGCGCGGGCCGGGACCTGCGGCAAAGACTCGGTGAACGCGACTCTGTCACAGAGCGGTTCGCGACACCGCCACCTTGTCTTGTGCCACACCAGCCGCAACGGCACGCGACCGTGTGGCACGTCCCGCGGACGGGTGCGGACCCGCTCCTTGACCGAGGTGGAGAACACCCCGCACGACGGGCACGCCGCCGCGGCCTCGTCCGCCGTGACCACGTGCACCACCCGACCCCCGAACGGGTCGAGCTCGACCCGGGCGACCGCGACCCCCTCCAGGCCGAGCAGCCGGGAGGCGTGCTCAACCGGGTCGTGGACATGCTGACATTGCGTAGGCTGGCTCAAGCCCGTGACCTCACTTCGTGACACGACTGCGTAGACAACAGCCATGATCACCGAGGTCACGGGCCCCTCACGTCAACGACGCGGACCCGGACCCTGCCCGGCTAACTTCGAAGAGCCCCC
>CAVWGJ010000007.1:0-4025 GCA_963754395.1 uncultured Actinomycetota bacterium
TGTGCGCGTGTTGATAAGGACGGTGTCGGGAACGCGGCCGCGAGGAGCGCGATGTTGGCATGCGGCCTGCTTCCCACAAGCGTCTCGCTCCGCTCGATCTAACCCTGACCGCTTGCAATGACGGACTCTTAGTTAGCCACGTTTCAGGGTTCGCGGGACCCTGTCCCTTCCCGGGTGACCCAGATCGGTGATCGTCTAGTGTCGAGATGACGGCATGTGCCACATGTGCAGGTAGCTGTCCTCGTGCGACGCCGGGTGTGCATGGAAGGGGGTCCATTTTGACTACCGAACCCATCCCGACGCCCAGCCCCCAAGGGCATGGGCCAGGACCGCACGGCTCGCCCTGATGCTGGGCCGAGGGGACACATTGGTTGGATCGTGGCCGGCTCGTTGGCCACCGGACTCGTCGCGGCTCTGCTCCTCGTTGCCGCCCCGTTCATCCCGGCGGAGGAGAGCGACGTCACCGGCGCGGTCCTGTGCGGATTCGCG
The DNA here is from genome assembly GCA_963754395.1 of uncultured Actinomycetota bacterium. GTDB lineage: Bacteria > Actinomycetota > Actinomycetes > Actinomycetales > Dermatophilaceae > Intrasporangium. Next base: position 490 of record CAVWGJ010000007.1, read on the forward strand.
CTGGGTTGGGCGATGTTGGCCGTGCTCTCGGTGCGGTTCACCGATCAGCCTCAGCGGTGGGCTGCGGCTCCTGCGCTGTTCATGGGGCTGGGCGGTCTGCTCTTGGTGGTGTTCGGCTCGGAGGTTCACGGGGTCCTCGGATGGGTGTGGCCCCCGGCCTTGTTGGCGTTGGTGGTCTGGATGATCGTCCGAACGCGTCGCCAGCTTCATAGTCGAAGCAGGCGATGGCTGCTGTACCCGGTGTTCGCGCTCATGGCTCTGGCCGCGATAGGCGGCGGCTACGAGACTGTGAGTGAAGCGCTGGATGAAGACCACCCAATGCCGGGTCAGTTGATCGACGTGGGCGGACACAGCCTGCACCTGAGATGCAGCGGCTCAGGCAGCCCGACCGTGGTCCTCGAACCCGGTGCGGGCTTGATGTCATCGGTTCTCGGGTGGATCGCGCCGGCCGTCGCCCGAGAGACCCGCGTCTGCGTCTACGACCGCGCAGGTCACGGCTGGAGCGAGCCCGCTGACAGCCCCCAGGACGGCGCGCAGATAGCGACCGACCTCCACACCTTGCTGCGAGCGCGGGAACGTTCCTGGGCCGTACGTGCTGGCCGGCCACTCCTTCGGCGGCCTCTACGTGCAGAACTTCGCCGCCCAGTACCCCGACGACGTCGCCGGACTGGTGCTGGTGGACTCCACCGGACGGAAGTCGGGAGCGACGCCGGCAACATCGCCCGACGACGGTAACTCCTACGACATCATGGGCCGTGTCTCCGCACTGCTCTCGTCCACGGCCGAGTTGGGCGTCGGGCGTTTGCTCAGCCAGGGCTCGTACGACAGTCTGCCGCCGCAGTCCACCGACGAGGCAGAGGCCACCGGCTCGACCGCCAGCAATGTGCGGAGCACGATCGACGAGTACCTCCAGGCGAACACCTCGACGGGGCAAGCGGCGGCTCTCGAAGACTTCGGCGACAAGCCCCTGGTCGTCCTGACAGCGGGCAGCGGAAGTGATGCCGACAAGATTGCTGCCCACGACGACTTGGCCGCCGCCTTGTCGACCAACAGCGTGCACCGCGTGGTCGCACGGCGCCACGCCACGAATCGCTGATCCTGGATGAGCAAGATGCCGCCGCCACCACTCAAGCGATCCTCGACGTCGTTTCATCGGTCCGGAGCGGAGAGAGCCTGGTCAGGTGATCCGGAGCCGAGCAGAAAGGTCGCAGGTGATGCCGGTTCTGTTTGCGGTCAACGAGCAATCCCGTGAACTGGAGCTGATTCAACGGGAACTTGTCAGCCGATATGACGCGGACTACGAGATCGTCTGTGAACAGTCGGCGGAGTCCGCCCTCGCGCGGCTGGAGGTGCTAAAGGCGGCGGGCGCTCAGGTTCTTGTCCTGTTCGCAGCCGCTGAGATGACGTCGATGACGGGCATCGAGTACCTGCGGTGGGCCCATGAACTGCATCCGCGTGCGCAGCGGGTCCTGCTGATCCCCTGGGGTAACCGGTCGGCATCCAAGCCGATCCTGAGAGCCGTCTCTCTGGGCAAGATCGATCGCTTCGCGACCATGCCCAGCCGGTCCCCCGACGAGAACTTCCATCACGTCGTCACAGAACTGCTCCGCGACTGGCAGCAGCAACAGCACGAGCGACCCACGGTGGTGACCGTGGTGGGCGAGCACTGGGACCCGCGGGCGCACGAGCTGCGTGACCTCCTGCAGCGCAGCGGTCTCGCCTTCGCCTTCCATGCCACGGACTCGGACGAAGGCCGCGCACTACTGCACCAGGTCCAGCGCCCCGCCGGTCCGTTCCCGGTCCTGGTCCGCTTCGACGGTCAGGTGCTGGCCAATCCCACGAACGAGGAGGCGGCGGCCGCCCTCGGCGTTCGGCACAGCTTCGAGGAGGGCGTCTTCGACGTGGTCGTGGTGGGTGCCGGGCCGGCTGGGTTGTCCGCCGCTGTCTACGGCGCTTCGGAAGGACTGCGCACGATCGTCGTCGACCGGGACACGTTCGGTGGCCAGGCCGGCACGAGTTCACTCATCCGCAACTATCTGGGGTTTCCGCTCGGTATCGGCGGAGCCGAGCTGTGCAGCCGGGCCCTCGACCAGGCCTGGTCGTTCGGGGCGGAAACCTCCGTGCTGCGCGGGGCCTCCGATCTGCGCGCAGACGGCAGCGCCCGAATCGTGGTTCTCGCGGACGGTACGGAAATCGCGACCCATGCCGTAGTCCTGGCCATGGGGGCGAGCTACCAGCGCCTTGGCATCCCCAACCTCGAGTCGTTCGTCGGGTCCGGTGTCTACTACGGCGGCGGGGTTGCCGAGGCCCAGGCGATGGAGGGACAGCAGGTCTACGTGGTCGGGGCGGGCAACTCAGCCGGCCAAGCCGCCATCCACCTGGCGAAATATGCAGAACGCGTGACGATGATTGTCCGTGGCGACGCGCTTGGCGCGAGCATGTCGGACTATCTGGTGAAGATGATCGACGCCACCGAAAACATCGATGTGCGGCTGCGCAGCACTGTCATCGACGGTCACGGGGCCGGGCGACTGGAGGAACTCGTTGTCCGCGACAGCAATTCCGGAGAAACCCGAACCGTACCGGCGGCCGCCCTGTTCGTCCTCATCGGTGCCCAGCCACATACCCTATGGCTGCCCCAAACCATCCAACGCGACCAACACGGCTTCGTCCTCACCGGTACCGACGTGGTTCCGCCCAGCACCGCCGCTGCGGGCGGCGAGAACCGCGACAGCCTCTCCCGCTGGAGACCACCATGCCCGGCGTGTTTGCGGCCGGCGACGTCCGGCACGGCTCAGTCAAACGGATAGCCTCCGCGGTTGGCGACGGTGGCGTCAGCATCCGATCCGTACACCAATACCTGACACGCGTGCGCGAGAATTCATTGACCGGCGCGACGGCCATGGTCGCCTAGATGTTGCGCTCATCGACTCCATGGACTGGCAGGTGTAGGCAGAGGTGAACGTGGCAGCGGGTGCACATCTGTCAGGCGCGGCCGGAGGGCTCATGAACTCTTCGGCTGAACGTCCGGATCTGCCGCGATGCGCGTGCTCTGGAGATGGCTGGTATGACGTCTACGATTCAGGCGCTGCGCCTGCGGGCGACGGTGGCGCCGTCCCTCGTCGCTGAGTGGCTCAGTCTTCGTCGGCACCTTCTGCTGGATCCATGGAATGTGCCCGGATCTCGGTTTCGTCGAACTCGGGATCGCCCTCGGCGGGTGCTTCGCTGTGGACGCGGTCGTCGTGGACGGGGTCTTCGTCGCCGTGGATGCCTGAGATCGCAGACATGTGTGAATCGCCTCGATTCGGGCTGGATCTCTGATGTCCCTGACTCAAGGGTAGGACGGCGACGAGCCGACTATCGGCGCCGCCGTTCGCGCGATGACGGTTAGGCCGCGTTTAGGAGTCACGTCCTAGGCCTCGTGATCGCCTCGATCGCGCTCTTCGACCACGATCGCCCGCCCTTCTATGCCGCGCATCGAGTGGCATCTGTCGATCGTCCACGGTCCGTGAGCAATACGTCGTCGAAGCACGTAG
>CAVWGJ010000008.1:0-4961 GCA_963754395.1 uncultured Actinomycetota bacterium
CAACGCATCGCTCCGTGCCAGGCACCACCGATTACCTCATCGACCTGCATCGCCACCTCGAAGGCTCGATTCGTCCGAGCACCGCACTCGAACTCGGATTTCCGAAGGCCGCCGACGATCGAGACTGGCGTGAACGTATTGCAGCCGGCGCAGCTGATGGTGGCCTGCTGCCGTACTTGGCGCGCATCGAGACGCTGACCCGCCGCATCACCACCTTCGAAGGCTGGTGGCGCGTCACTCGGGAGGCCATCACCGACGCCTACGACGACGGCCTCCACGGCGTAGAGTTCCGCTTCTCACCCGGGTTCATCGCCGCGATGACCGGTCTTCCGGCGGGCGGCGTTCTCGAGGTCGTCAGCGATGCCGCGACCACCCACTGTCTGCCGATTGACGTCGGTCTAATCGGGATCGTGGTGCGCGACGCGGGCCCCGAGGCCGCGACGCGCCACATGGGTCTCTTACCCGTAGGTCGTCAGCGCTTGTCGGCGTCGATCTTGCCGGTGACGAGGCGGGCTTTCCGGCTCGCGACTTTGCCCCGGCCTTTCGAACGGCCGAGGCCGCCGGGCTTGCCATCACCGTTCACGCGGGCGAGGCGGCAGGACCTGAGAGCGTGTGGAACGCGATCAATCACCTCGGCCCCCAACGAATCGGCCACGGCGTCCGCAGCATCGAGGACCCGCGTCTCGTGGAGCAGCTCGCCGCGCGTTCGATCACCCTGGAAGTCGCACCCACGAGCAATCTGCAGACCAGGGCCGTCCCGTCGATCGCGGCTCACCCGCTCCCCTCGCTGCTGGCCGCGGGCGTAGCCGTCGCGGTCTGCACTGACAACCCAACGACCAGCGCGACCACGCTGAGGCAAGAACATCGGCTCGCCGAGACCCTCGTCAGTGCCGACGACCTCGCTCGAATCAAGGAGAACGCCCGCCGCGCATCGTTCCTCGGATCTGCTGTGCCGGCGTCGCCGCGGACGCGGACCGAGCGCGGCGAGGATTCAGAGGTGCCAGATGACCAGCCCGTGCGGGCACTCCTAGTGGTCGCGGCAGAGAAGACGACGCCTGTCCCGGCCCGACACACGCTCCGGAAGAGCCGCGCCGCTGACGTCCCACTCTTACGCGGGATCGAGAGCTCGGCAGACCAACTGTTCCGGGAAGCCGGGATGGACGAGATCGCTGACATGCCAGCGCCGCCCGAGAGCGTCTTCGCCGAGTCGCACCGATCCGGCAGACTCTTCGTTGGGGTGGACGGTGGCGACCGGCCGATCGGATTCGTCAGGGTTGTCATGGTCGACGACACCCCGCACATCGAGCAGCTCAGCGTTGGGCGCGACTCCAGGGGCGCCGGGCTGCGCGCAGCGCTCCTGAACCACGCTGGCGCGTGGGCTCAAGGGCTCGGGTACGGCCGGATGACGTTGACCACGTTCACCGAGGTGCCGTGGAACGGGCCGTACTACTCGCGGCTTGGTTGGGATGTCCTGCCGGAGGTCGAGTGGGGACCGGAACTGGTCCAGGTCAGGGAACGCGAGCGGGAGATCGGACTCGATGCCTGGTCGCGCCAGGCTATGGTCAGGCGGCTATGAGCAGGGCGGGCAAGGCTTGGCGCCACCTCTTCCCCGTTGGGAGCTCGCTGGGTGGTGAGATCCGGCCTGGGGCGCGGTGAGAGCGTTGCGGCTTGTCCCCTTTTCTGGGCCGCCTCCCGAACCGGGCGTTCGGCTCGCATCGCACCCGGGACTCGACGAGCCCGTGCCGAGGGTCCCCCGTGAGGGCAGTTAGGCGAGGGCAGCCCCGAGGGGGATGCCGCCTCGGCATCGGTAGAGGGTGACCGTAACCGATGGCGGGTCGACGGTCGGGGGGCCCACCGTGCGCCCGCGTCGTCGCTGGAGAGCCTCCAGATGATCTCGCGGTGCTTGTCCATGCCCACGTGGCAACCCCTCGCGCCCGGGGACAATCTGCGGCTGCATCCGCAGGTGGCGCTGCGCGTCACCAAGGTCGACCCCGAGCGTTTCCTCCTCGTCGAGGGCCGTCTGGCGGATGGGCAGCCGGACCCGCCCTACGGCTTCTCGTGGGCATTTTTCCGCAAGCACCCCACCTCGCGACTCGCCTCATCATCCGCGAGCGCTGGGACCACACACAGCCGTGGTCGGCGGTCGTCGTCGAACCACTTGCGTTCGCGAGCGCGGTGATGACGCACCGCAAGCTGCTCGGCATCAGGCACTGGGACGGAGGGGCACGTTCGTCGCTGACCCCGGGCTGGGGAGATGAGGTGTCGCGGCCGGTCAGCTGCCGATGAGCTCCCAATGGAAGCCGTCACCGTAGCTGCCGTCGGGCATCGGGTCGACAGCGTGCTCGCGGCCGAACGCGACGAAGCCGTTGGAGCCGAGAACGCGGTTGCTCGCCTCGTTGTCGGCTGCGGTCTCGGCGATGAGCCGGCGCAGACCGAGCCCGCCGTCGTCGCGCGACCGGAACGCGTGCGCGATCGTGAGCCGAGCCGCTGCCTTGGCCACACCACGACCCCGGGCGCTCGGGAAGAGCTGGTAGCCGAGCTCGGCCGTGTCGCCCGTGATCGGGCCGCTGCGGCTGAAGAGTGTCACGCCCCCGAGCGCCCGGTCCGTCACGGCGTCGGCGACGCACCAGTCGATCGCGGTGCCGGCCGCCATGCGCTCGTCCCGGTCGTGCCGCCACCGCTCGAAGGTGTCGCGACTCAGCACTGAACGGGACGGCATCCAGTGCGCGGGGTCGTCGTCGCGCCGTTCGATCGCGTCGATGTCGTCGGGCCGCCAGGCGCGCAGCCGTATGCCGTCCGAGTCCATGGGCGTGGGTGTGAACCAGGGAGCCTGGGGCACCATCGGGTCGCCCGCGCCGATACTGCCCGTCCACGTGTCGAGGGCACGTGATGGGTCGCCGGGGTCGGGGTGGCTCTCCGGGATCGTCCCGTGGAACGTGAACCCCGCCGCCCACGCTGCACGACGCGACGCCCAGTTGCCGACGATCGCGCGCCAGTGCACCCGGTGCAGCGGGCGGCCCCAGCCACCCGTTTCGAAGGCGTATGCCGCCACGACCCGGATCGCGCGCGCCATCACTCCACGCCCTCGGGCTTCCGGGTGCAGCCCGAAGCCGAGCTCGCCGCCGGTCGGGACACCCATGGGACTCAGGTCGATCGTGCCCCCGAAGCGGGGAGTGCCGCCGTCGTCGACCCACTCGACCGCCCACGATCGCTTGCCATCCGCTGACCGCCAGGCCTTGAGGTTCCGCTCGACGAAGGCCACCGCGTCGGTGCGAGCGTACTCACGCGGCAACGTCGTCCAGCGCTGACTCTCCGCGTCGCTGCTCTGCTCGACGATCGCGTCGACGTCATCGAGGCGGTGGGATCGCAGGGTCACAACGCCATCGGCGAGCGTGGGGACCTCGATGGACTGGGCGTGGAGGGCAGAGACGGTCACCGGCTCAGCCTGCCAGTCCCTACCGGGCCGCGCCACGGACTTTTGTTGTGGAAGAGCGGAGACCGGAAGTCGGCACCGCAGGCTCCCGGTTCACAGTCATCGGATCAATGCCGATCGGCGAGAAGATTCGCGAAGGCGTACAGGCCTCGGCTGTCCCGATCGGCCTTGCAGAGAGACAAGCCTCCCTGTATCACGCGACTCGGGTTGAGGCACCCCGTAGGCGGACTCCTTTGGGCGGCAGCCGAGCCCGGACTGCGGGAACCCACCCGCCAAGGCGCCCAGGTGCTGACGCAGTAGCCGGTCGCGGATCGGGGGATCATGTCAACACTCACCGGCACCGACACCACCAGCACGGCCATCCGCGCGGCCCGGTCAGTCGGTGTCGTCGAAGAGACGCCGACGCTCGGCATGTACGCCTGCTTGGAACCGGGTGCGCGCGCCGAGCGTGCCCATAAGGTCCGCGACCCGGCGGGTGACCGTGCGGGTACTCACGCCGAGTTGGCGCGCGATTGCCTCGTCCTTGAACCCCGCGGTGAGCCTTGTGAGAAGCCGGGTGTCGAGCTGCCCGTCTGCGGACGTGGCCGCCACCGGCAGCGCCTGCTCCCACAGCAGCTCGAACATCTGCACAAGTGCGTCGAGCAGTGCGCTGCTGTGCACGATCAGAGCGCTGCCGATCAGCTGGTTGACGGCCAGTGGCAGCAGCGCCTCTCGACGGTCGGATACCGCCAACTTCAGCGGGACGATCGGGTGGGTGCGCGCCTCCTCGCCCGCGTCGACTGCCGAGTAGGCCTTCTCGACCGCGTCTGGCTGCTGCAGCGACTCGGAGGCGTAGATGCCGAGCACTCGGACGCCGGAACCGAGAAGGCCGCGAACCGAACGGTCGGACTCCTCCGCGTTGCTTGCGTAGGGCGGCCGGTCGAGCACCGAGCAGCTCTGCCTCGGTCGCCTGCACGAGCTGGGTGAACCGCGCGGCGATCGCCGGTTGGCCGACAACCACCTCGATCAGTTGCTCCGGACGGTACTGCTCCGGCACCGCCATCTCCGCCACCCACTCCCTGGCCGTCGAGCTGAGCCGGTTGAGCTCGGCCTGCCGACGCGCCACGAGGAGGTCCACCGCCACGTCGGGCCGGACCGGTCGCCAGCCGGTGGTCTCCGCTGAGGTCCTGGTCACTAGGCCGGCGTCCTCAAGGCGATGCAGCGAGGCCACCACGACGTCGGGGTCCCGCGACAGCCGAGCCGCGATCGCGGGCAACGGGAACTCCGGTTCGCGCAGGAGGAATCGGTAGAGTTCCTCGTCTCTCCTGCTGATGCCGACAAGCTCGAGCACCGACCCCTCCTGGCGAGTTCTGGACATGTCTGGTTCTCGTCACGTTAGGCCATGGCTCCGGCAGGCATCGGCTCGGAAGGATCGGGCCATGCCCCGACCCTCCCGTCCCACTGTCCTTTTCGGTGTCGCGAGCCGCGTAGCGCTTGCTGTCGCGCTGGCCGTCTCGGCGCTCCCCCCGCCGCCGGCGTCCTCGGCGGC
>CAVWGJ010000009.1:0-115159 GCA_963754395.1 uncultured Actinomycetota bacterium
TCCTCGCCTTCGTGTGGTGGGGCCAGGCGTTGCTCGGCGCGGTGAACCTCTGGGGTTTCCAGGAGGTCGGCGACCGCGTACGCACGGGCGACATCGCGATCGACTTCCTCCGGCCGCTCAACCCGCAACTCACCTACCTCGCAGGAGACCTCGGCCGCGCGGGCATCAACCTCATCGTGCGTGGTGCACCAGCGCTCCTCATCGGCGCCCTGCTCTACGACCTCGCAGCCCCACCCGGGCTGGACTCGTGGGTCCTCGGGCTCGTCTCCGTCGTCATTGCTGTCGTGGTCGCTTTCGCCGCCAGCTTCATCGTCAACCTGCTGGCCTTCTGGGTCATCGAGGTGCGCGGTATCCGGCTGGTCTGGATGATCACGTCGGGCTTCCTGTGCGGCCTCTACCTGCCGATCCCGTGGTTCCCCGACTGGCTTCGCACCTTCGCGGAGTGGACGCCGTTCCCCGCGATGCTCCAGGACCCGCTCGACATCCTCTCCGGTCGCGTCGACGGCGGCGCCATCTGGACGACGCTTGCGGGCCAGCTGGCCTGGGGGGCGTTCCTCATCACGGTCGGGCAGGTGGTCCTCCACCATGGCCGTCGCCGTCTGGAGGTGCAGGGTGGTTGACCTGACTCCCTATCGGATCATCCTCCGCTCGCGGATCCGCGCCCAGCTGCAGTACCGCACCTCGTTCGTCACCGACATCCTCGGCACGGTGGGCGTCGGGCTCACGGAGCTCGCCGAGGTCTGGGTCATCTTCCACAACGTCGACGTCCTCGGTGGCCTCGACTTCACGGCGGCCCTGCTCGTCTTCGCCCTGTCCAACATCTGCTTCTCGCTCGCCGACATGGTCGTGGGCCACCTCGACCAGCTGCCCACGTACATCCGCGCCGGCACGATCGACGCGTTCTACGTGCGACCGCTGCCGCTCCTCGCCCAGTTCATGTCGAGCGAGATCTCCCTGCGCCGCATCGGGCGGCTCACCGTCGCCGTCGTCGTTCTCGCCGTCGCGCTGGCCAGGGCTGAGATCGCTTGGGACACTGCCACGGTCGTCCTGCTCGTCCTCTCCATTGTCAGTGGGACCGCCATCTTCTCTGCGCTCTTCACCGCTGCGGGAGGGCTGCAGTTCTTCATCGTCGACGGGGCGGAGTTCACCAACGCCTTCACCTACGGCGGTTCCTACGCCGCCCAGCAGCCGCAGCGCGTCTTCCCCGATCCGCTGCGGATCTTCTGGACCTTCGTCGTCCCGACCGCGTTCGTCGCCTACCTGCCGGCTGTCGCCATCCTCGACCTGCCGGGTAACGTGCTCGCACCGACCTGGCTGGCCTGGTGCACGCCACTTGCGGCAGTCTTCGCATGGGTCATCGCCGGCATCTGCTGGCGGGCCGGCACGCGCCGCTACCAGGGAGCAGGTGGATGACCGCGACAGCGCCGACAACGCGTCGGCACCGATCATCGAGACACAGGACCTGGACCGCGACTTCCGGCGTGGCGCGCGGCGCATCCGGGCGGTCGACCACATGACCTTCGCCATCCAGCCGGGCGAGGCGGTCGGCTACATCGGCGCCAACGGAGCCGGCAAGTCGACGACGATCAAGATGCTGACCGGCATCCTCAGACCAACCTCCGGCCGGGCGCGGACCTGCGGACTCGACCCGATGCGGCAACGGATCGACGTGGCCCGTCAGGTCGGGGTCGTGTTCGGTCAGCGATCCCAGCTGTGGTGGGACCTGCCGCTGCACGAGTCCTTCACCATCCTCGCCGCGATCCACCGGCTGGACGCCGCTGAGGCGCGGGCCCGCACGGCGCGGCTCGTCGACCAGCTCGAGATGGGCCCGCAGCTCGACACACCGGTGCGCTCCCTGTCGCTCGGCCAGCGCATGCGCGCCGAGATCGCCGCCGCCCTCCTGCACTCGCCACGCCTGCTCATCCTCGACGAGCCCACGATCGGTCTCGACGTGCTCTCCAAGCAGCGGCTTCGCGAGTTCCTCGTCGAGGAGCGCCGCCAACGCGGCACCACGCTGCTCCTCACCACCCACGACATGGGCGACATCGAGCGGCTCTGCGACCGGGTGCTCGTCGTCGACCACGGCAGGCTGGCCTTCGACGGGACCCTCCACGGCCTCGCCGCCACGGTGGGGGTCGAGCGGCTGCTCGTCATCGACCTGGCCGAGCCGACGCCGCCCCTCGAGGGAGTTCCGCGGGCGCGGCTCGTCGGGTTCGAGTCCGACGGCCTGCGCCAGCGGCTCGCCTTCGACGCGACCCAGACGACGGCAGCAGCGGTGCTCGCCGACGTGTCCCGTCGCGCGGAGGTCCGCGACCTGACGATCGAGGAGCCCAACATCGAGGAGGTCGTCCGTCGGATCTACGCGACCTCGCGCGAGTCCTAGGACAAAGAATGGGGTATGCCGCTGAGCTGGCTTGCGCTGGAAGTGAACTCAGCAGCATACGGGCTATTCAAGCGTGCGGAGCATCCTCGTGTTGCCCAACGTGTTGGGCTTGACGCGCTCGAGGTCGAGGAACTCCGCGACGCCCTCGTCGTAGGAGCGGAGCAGCTCCGCGTAGACCTCGGCCGAGACTGCCTGGCCCTCGATGGGCGCAAATCCGTGACGGGTGAAGAAGGGCACCTCGAAGGTGAGGCAGAAGAGCCGGCGGACCCCGAGCTCGCGGGCGTCCTCGACGAGGGCCTCGAGGATGCGGCCGCCGAGGCCGGTGCCGAGCAGGGCGTCGGTCACGGCGAGCGTGCGGATCTCCGCGAGGTCCTCCCACATGACGTGCAGGGCCCCGCAGCCGACAAGGATGCCGTCTCGCTCGGCGACGACGAACTCCTGGAGGCTCTCGTAGTAGGTCACCGCCTCCTTGCTCACGAGCACGCGGCGCTCGGCCAACGGCGCGACGAGGGAGCGGATGCCCTTGATGTCGGAGGTTCGCGCACGGCGGAGGACCACGTCGTTTGCTGACGGGGTCGCGGTCATGAGAGGTTGCCGTCCGCGAACGACGCGAACAGCCGCCTGGCCTGGTCGCCGAGCACGACGATGGACTGCGATCCCGCCCAGCCGAAGGGCCCAGCCGCAACCCCGCGTCCGACCTGGGTGGGGTTGATCCGGTAGAGGCCGGCGGCGAAGGTGAGCATCTCCTCGGCGGAGAGGTCGCTCCGGCCCACGGTGCTGAAGCTGGTGAGGGCGCCGGGCACCGCGATCGGCCCGGCGAGCTTGGCCTTGATCGCCGCGGCGACGAGGAGCTGGCTCTGGTGACGGGAGCGTCCGAAGTCGCCATCGGGCAGCGTCTTGCGCTCGCGGGCGTAGGCGAGGGCCTCCTTGCCGCTCAGCACCTGTGGCCCCTTCTCGATGACGAGGCGGGCGTGCGAGGCGTTGACCGTCTCCGGGACGACGATGGGGATGCCGCCCTGGTCGTCGATGAGCTGCTTGAAGCCGTCAAAGCCGATGACGGCGTAGCCCTCGATCGGCAGTCCGGTCGCCTTGCGCACGGTGTCGAGCTGGGCCGTCGGACCGCCGAGTGCCATCGCCGAGTTGATCTTGCCCTTGCCGCCGGTGCTGAGCGGCACCCAGAGGTCCCGGGCCATTCCCATGACGCCGCCGCCGCCCTTGCCGTCGAGGCCGACGACCTGGAGCGTGTCGGCCCGTGAGCGGACCAGGTTCTGGCCCTTGCGCGCATCGGAGCCGAGCGCGAGCACCCAGCGGGGGCCGCCACCCAGTGCGGGGGCCTTGACGCCCAGCGAGGGCCACCAGCCCCCGACGACCTGCCACGTCGGCCCGACGGCCAGCGTCACGTCGTCCCCGGCCGTGACCACGGCGATGGGCGTGTCGAACCAGGAGCCCACCGCCGCTTTGGCGCCGGTCGGGACGCTCGAGCCCGGTGCGGTGCGTCCGTTGAGGGACTTTGCGGTCTCGGCGTTGGCGGCGTCACCGAGGTCGGCGCCGCCGTAGAGACGCTCGAGGAGCGACGCCAGGTCGGCCGGGGCGCCCTCGACAGCTGAACCCGCCGTTGCCGGGGGAGGGCCCGCGGTGGTCGTCGTCGTGCCCACGCTGTTGCCGGTTGCTGGTGGCTCGGAATCTCCGGTGCAGGCGGCCAGCAGTGCAACGGTGGCGACCGAGGCGGTGAGGGCGGCCACCCGGCGGCGTGGGCGGTGGCGTGCAGGTCCGAGCATCACAGGGAAACCGTAGACGACCGGACCACGGTGTCACCGGGCGACACCGGGCGACACCCAGGCGACACCGGGCGACACCGATCAGGGCGTCACGCCCGCCGCCCGACGGACGAGGCCCCGCGAGGCCGCTACGGACACCATCATCGTCGCCGCGGCGACCGCCGCCGCCACCAGGAACCGGAGGACGAGCGTCACGTCCAGGTAGGACAGGAACGGCAGCATGAGGACGAGGACGAAGCCGGCGGAAACGAGGACCGTCACGGCCAGGGGGAGCCCGATCTCGTGGGAGCGCGCCCGGTGCAGGGTCGACAGGGGAGTGCCGGCGAGGCTGAGCGCGCGGTACTGGGCACGCTGGTCGAGCACCCGCGCGGCCTGGACGACGCCGGTCGACGTCGCCGCGATAATGGTGATGATCGCGAGCGTCACCATGGCACCGGTCGACATGTCCTTGGCCATGACCGCGTCGGCGGCCCGTTGCTGGCTCGCCTCCGAGGTCGCGAGAGTCGTGAACCCGGTGACGATGATGCCGAGCCCGAGAGCTCCCACGGCCCGCCACGTGCTCCGCGGGTCGTCGACGATGCGCCGGGCGGCCAGCAGCGTGGCCGACGTGGGCGCCAACCGCGCGGCGACTCGCCCGGCCACCATGACGACCCACGGGCCGAGGCCGTTGACCGCGAGGATCATCGCCGACAGGACGACGACTGCGGTGGCCCGGGCCGGCCGGTCCATCGTGTTGATCGCGACGAACCAGAGGACCCCGATGACCAGGGCCGCGACGACACGTACGGCGCTCAGCCGACGCGGTGTCGTCCGCGACGCCACGCCGAGCGGTCCGATGACGACCTTGGCCAGTGAGGAGAGCCCCGAAATGAGGGCCACGGCTACCACGGCCACGACGACGAGGGCGACCTGGCCGACCGGCAGGATGAGCTCTGACACCTCGAAGGTCCGGCCCTGGAAGGTCAGCTGGGCCACGAGGGGCAGCGCCGCCGCGTGGACGAGCACGCCAGCGAGGGCGCCGAGGAGCGCCTGGGTCGCCGCTTCGGCGAGCGTCATGGCCGTGACCTGGGCAGAGGTGGCGCCGCTGAGGCGCAACGCGGCGAGCCGTTGGTCGCGACGGGCAATGGCCAGTCGCGCCGCGACTCCGCCGAGGGTGAGGATCGGGATGACCAGACAGGTGACGGCGACCCAGGCCAGCGTCACGTAGGTCTCACCGATCGTGGGCCACAGGGCATCCGGGCCGGAGACATCTTCGGCGTTCCTGGTCTCGAACGCGTGCAGGCCGCCGAGGCTGACGAGCAGCGCGCCCGTCGCGACGGCGAAGGCGATGACCGACAGCAGCCCGGGCACCCGGTCGTCCTTGGCGTCCAGGGTGCGCATCCGCCACCAGAGCGACAGCGCCGCGGTCATGCCCGGACCTCCGAGCTGTCGATGAGGCCGTCACGCATCCGCACGATGCGGGAGCACCAGGCGGCGACGTTCTGGTCATGCGTCACCACGACGAGCGATGCGCCGCTGTGGGAGGTGAGGCCGGTCAGGTGCCGCATCACCTCGGCGCTCGTCGTCTGGTCCAGGGCGCCGGTCGGCTCGTCGGCGAAGACGACACCCGGCCGCCCGACCAGGGCTCGAGCGATGGCCACCCGCTGCGCCTGCCCTCCGGAGAGCTCACCGGGTCGGCGCCGCTCCAGCCCGGCAAGGCCGAGCGGTTCGAACAGGACCCGTGCCCGGTTGGTCGCCTCGCGGCGACGGAGGCCATCGAGCAGGAGGGGCAGCGCGACGTTCTCGACGGCGGGCAGCTCCGGCAGCAGCATGCCCTGCTGGAACACGAAGCCGAACTCCTGCCGCCGCAGCAGCGTCCGATCCGTGTCGCTGAGCCTGGCCACGTCCCGGCCGGTCCAGAGGACCTGGCCCGAGGTCGGGCCGAGGATGCCCGCGAGCACGTGGAGCAGCGTCGTCTTGCCCGAGCCCGACGGCCCCATGACTGCCACGCTCTCGCCGGGCTCGATCGTCAGCGAGACGCCGCCGAGGGCGGGGGGGCCGCCGTCCGGTGCCGGGCCATAGCGCATGACGAGGTCTCGCGCGACGAGGCGACCGTCGGAGGCTGGGAGGGAGCGGTCCTGCGAGCGCGCGCCCAGCGGCATACGGCTTGCTGGTGTTGTTGTCGGTGTCCTTGGCATGCCCCAAGGCTCGCCCGGGCAGGCAGCCCACCGCGTCGACCGTCGGTCTGGAGGTGGGCGGCCTGCCTACGACCTGGGTATGACGAAGGGGCCGAGGACGTGTCCTCGGCCCCTTCGGGGGTGGCGTGTCAGGCGGTCTCCGTGCCGGCCCCCGCGCTCGGCCCGGCGCTGCCGGTCACGTCGCGAGTCGGGTCCGGGACACCGACGAGATCGGCGCCGAGCGCCTCGTCGAGCGCCGCACCCTCCGGCAGCTCGGGCAGGTCGTCGGCGGGGCGGTGACCCGGGTGGGCCATGCTGCTGAAGGTGAACTTCTCCTCCTTGCCCTCGCCCTCGGTGTCGACCCTGATGTACTGGCCGGAGGTGAACTCGGCGTAGAGGATCTTCTCCGACAGGGCGTCCTCGATCTCGCGCTGGATGGTGCGACGCAGCGGACGCGCCCCGAGCACGTGGTCGTAGCCCTTCTTGGCAAGCAGGTCCTTCGCGGCCTGGGTGAGCTCGAGGCCCATGTCCTTGTCCTTGAGCCGCTTGTCGAGCTTGGCGATCTCGAGGTCGACGATCTGGGTGATCTCCTCGCGGGTCAGGTGCGGGAAGACGATCGTGTCGTCGACGCGGTTGAGGAACTCGGGCCGGAAGTGCTGCTTGAGCTCGTCGATGACCTTCGACTTCATCCGCTCGTAGTCCGAGCGTGAGTCCGGTCCGGCCGAGAATCCCATGTTCGCCTTGGAGATGTCTCGCGTGCCGAGGTTCGTCGTCATGATGATGACGGTGTTCTTGAAGTCGACCATCCGGCCCTGGGAGTCGGTGAGGCGGCCGTCCTCGAGAACCTGCAGCAGGCTGTTGAAGATCTCCGGGTGGGCCTTCTCCACCTCGTCGAAGAGCACGACCGAGAACGGCTTGCGGCGGACCTTCTCGGTCAGCTGGCCGCCCTCCTCGTAGCCGACGTAGCCGGGCGGGGAGCCGAAGAGCCGGCTCACCGTGTGCTTCTCGGAGTACTCGGACATGTCGAGCTGGATGAGCGCGTCCTCGCTGCCGAACAGGAACTCGGCGAGGGTCTTGGCCAGCTCGGTCTTGCCGACACCCGTGGGGCCGGCGAAGATGAACGACCCTCCGGGCCGGCGCGGGTCCTTCAGGCCGGCGCGCGTGCGGCGGATGGCCTGGGACAGGGCCTTGACGGCGTCGTCCATGCCGACGATCCGCTTGTGCAGCTCGTCCTCCATGTTGAGCAGTCGGCTCGACTCCTCCTCGGTCAGCTTGAAGACCGGGATGCCTGTGCTGGCCGCGAGGACCTCGGCGATGAGCTCCTCATCGACCTCGGCCACGACGTCCATGTCGCCGGACTTCCACTGGGCCTCGCGCTCCGCCTTCTCGGCGCGCAGCTTCTTCTCCTCGTCGCGGACCCGGGCGGCGCGCTCGAAGTCCTGGCCGTCTATCGCGGACTCCTTCTCGCGCACGAGGTGGGCGATGCGTCTCGTCGAACTCGCGCAGGTCCGGCGGTGCCGTCATCCGGCGGATGCGCAGGCGCGCGCCCGCCTCGTCGATGAGGTCGATCGCCTTGTCGGGCAGGAAGCGGTCGTTGATGTAGCGGTCGGCCATGTTGGCCGCAGCCACCAGTGCACCATCGGTGATGGTGACGCGGTGGTGCGCCTCGTAGCGGTCCCGCAGGCCCTTGAGGATCTCGATGGCGTGCGGCAGCGTCGGCTCCTGCACCTGGATGGGCTGGAACCGCCGCTCGAGCGCCGAGTCCTTCTCGATGTGCTTGCGGTACTCGTCGAGCGTCGTCGCGCCGATCGTCTGCAGCTCACCGCGGGCGAGCATCGGCTTGAGGATGCTCGCCGCGTCGATGGCGCCCTCGGCGGCACCCGCACCGACGAGGGTGTGGATCTCGTCGATGAAGATGATGATGTCGCCGCGGGTGCGGATCTCCTTGAGGACCTTCTTCAGCCGCTCCTCGAAGTCACCGCGGTAGCGGCTTCCTGCGACGAGGCTGCCGAGGTCGAGCGTGTAGAGCTGCTTGTCCTTGAGCGTCTCGGGCACCTCGCCCTTGACGATGTCCTGGGCCAGCCCCTCGACGACGGCGGTCTTGCCGACGCCCGGCTCGCCGATGAGGACAGGGTTGTTCTTGGTGCGGCGGGACAGCACCTGCATGACCCGCTCGATCTCCGTCTCGCGCCCGATGACCGGGTCGAGCTTGCCCTCGCGCGCGGCCTGCGTCAGGTTGCGGCCGAACTGGTCGAGGACGAGGCTGCCCGCGGGGGTGCCCTCGCCGGTGGCCTGGCCGACACCCGCACCAGTCTTCTCGCCCTGGCCGCCCTGGCCCTGGTAGCCGGAGAGCAGCTGGATGACCTGCTGGCGCACCTTGTTGAGCTCCGCGCCGAGCTTGACGAGGACCTGGGCCGCGACGCCCTCGCCCTCGCGGATGAGGCCGAGGAGGATGTGCTCGGTGCCGATGTAGCTGTGGCCGAGCTGCAGCGCCTCGCGGAGCGAGTACTCGAGGACCTTCTTCGCACGCGGCGTGAAGGGAATGTGGCCGGTTGGGGCCTGCTGCCCCTGGCCGATGATCTCCTGGACCTGTGCCCGCACGGCCTCGAGCGAGATGTCGAGGCTCTCCAGAGCCTTGGCGGCGACGCCTTCGCCTTCGTGGATCAGACCCAGGAGGATGTGCTCGGTGCCGATGTAGTTGTGGTTGAGCAGGCGTGCTTCCTCCTGCGCCAGGACCACCACCCGTCGGGCCCGATCGGTGAACCGTTCAAACATGTCTACTCCTGCCTGATCGAGATGCCTCGATGCTATCCGCGCCCGCTGTCAACAGGCACCCCGCACAACGCGAGCCTGTGCGTGAGTGTTCCCATCCTGAGCCTGCCCGCCGCAGGTTTCCCCCTCCGTTCGCCCTGAGCGGAAACCTCCGCTCGGTCCCCCTCCTCTCCCGGCCGTATGCCGCTGAGCCGCCTCCCCGGGCCACAGTTGCGCCCCGCTCCTCCCGCCCTGCGCCCCGGCCGCCCCGCGCTCGTGCCGCCAGTCGAGGACCGGGGTGCCGGTTCGGCGGAGATCTGCCCCCAGCCCCGCCACATCGGGACCGGGGTGCCGGTTCGGCGGGGGATCTGCCCCCAGCCCCGCCATATCGGGACCGAGGTCCCGCTATGGAGGCGATGCGACATCGCCAGGTCGGCCTGGGAAGTGCCGGCGCCACTCATCTGAGAGCGGTGGAACCGTCATGCCGCGCTGCCGCATGGCCTTGGTGATCCGGCTCAGCGTCTTGCCCGGGGTGTTGTGGATGCCGGACGACACCACGACGAGGCGCCGGACCTGCCAGTCGTCGAGATCCTCGTCCCGGTCGAGGTCGTGGTGCCACTGCTCAGTCGAGTCCGCGTGCTGCCGCCCGTCGTACTCGATGATGAGGCCGTACTTCGGGTAGCTGAGGTCAAACCGGTAGACCAGCTGCCCGTCAGCGTCGAGGATGCGGTGGTCGACCTCAGGTTCGGGCAGCCCGGCCAGGACGATGAGCAGCCTGAGCCGCGACTCCATGGGCGAGTCGACCCCTTTGCGCACCAGTGCGGCCGCCCGCTTGGCCAAGCGGTGATGCGGCCCGGTCGACCCAGCGACGAACGCGACAAGCTGCTGTGTGGTGAATCGGCCTCGCTTCACCAAGGAGTCCCCGAGCACCACGAGGTCCACGAGGGTCAGCACCTGTGACATGTCGAGGAAGGTCTGCATCGGAGTTGTCGTGCGCAAGCCCCGCCAGGTTGTCACCCGCTGGTTTCGCTTCGCGCGATGCCCGGCGATCCCTCGGGCCTTCGGCCGATTCCTCGGAGAGGTGACGTGGACGTCGGGATCATCTGGGACCACACCGCCAAAGAGGCGCGCCGCCGAGAAGTGGGAGAGGTAGGACCCCGGGGGCAGATCGACAGTGCAGCCGCGTTGAGACGACGCTCATCGACCACTTCGTCCTTGGGTACGTGCACGCCGTGGAAGAGCAGCCGGTGCGAGCGGCGAAACGACCACGCCGTCGAGCCGGCGGACAGCGCACCCGCTCGGGTGAACAGACCCGCCGCCAGCTCAGTCCTTGCTCTGTCCTTGCCGTTTGGGTCCGGTGCGGGGGTTGTGTCGGATGTGCCAGTTGTCACCCGGACAGCGTCCCGAAATCGGCAGAAAGCCAGCTGTGCTCATCCACAGGGCCGCCAATTGGGGACCGGGGTCCCGGATTGCCGGCGGATGTGGCCCACCTCCCGCCAGACGGGGACCAGGGTCCTGGGCTGGAAGCGCCTCAGGCGCGGCGGGCCCAGGACTCGTGGAGCGCGCGAACCTCGTCCTCCAGCTCCGGGGCCGGACCATCGACCACCGCGCCCGGCACGACCTCACGGATCGGCAGCGCCCGTACCGGGGACTCCGGCATCCCCCACTCGGCCCGCCACCGTGCCAACTGCGACGAGCTCGCCGCGTAGACGATCCGCCCGAGCCCGACCCACCCGTGGGCGGCGGAGCACATCGGGCAGTGCTCACCGGACGTGTAGACGGTCGCCGCCGCCCGCTCCTCCCGCGACAGGTTCGCCCCGGCCCATCGGGCGATCGCGAACTCCGGGTGCTGCGTCTCCTCGAGGGCGACGACGTGGTTGTGGTCCTCGAAGAGCACGTCGCCACCAGCCCCCACGAGCAGCGATCCAAACGGCTCGTCCCCCCGCTCGAGAGCCAGCCGCGCAAGCTCCACCGCGCGCCGCAGATGCCGGACATCGACATGGCTGAGTGTCATGCCACCCTCCCGGTGACCATCGCGAACGTCACGAACGCTCCGCCGTCCGCCTCGAGCATCTGTTGCACGGGCGAGCTCATCTGTCCCTTGAGCTCCATGACGGCTCGCTCCCACAGCAGCCAGTTCGCGCACCCGTCCGCCTGCTCCCGTGCCGTCACCGACGCGAAGGCCCGCGAGAAGTCCCACTGGCTCCGCAGCCACTCGGCGGTGTGCCAGGCAGCGGTCTCGGCGCCCACCACCTTGTCGATGTGGTCGGGGATCGCGCCGAGCTCGCGCACCTCTGTAGTCAGGGCGGGCGTCGCGACGCCGAGCTGCCCGCCCGGCTTGAGGAACGTCGCCAGGTAGGGCGGGTAGTGGTCGCCCGTCCCGAAGTACTCCCACGCGTCGATGCTGACGATCACGTCGAAGGACGCCCGCCCGAACGGCAGCGCCCCGGCATCCACCCGCATCGGCAGGACCTGGCCGTCGACGCCCTCCTTCGGAAGACCTCGCCCGCCTCCGTGGGGTCGACCCAGAGATCCACCGCCACGACCTGCACTCCGTACTCCTTGGCGAGGAAGACCGAGGTCGCGCCCAGACCGGACCCGAGGTCGAGCACCCGCATCCCGGGCCGGAGGTCCAGGTCGTTCGCGAGGTCCTCGAGCAACCACAGCGGGTGCGGGCCCATGTCGAGGTCGACGAGCCACTTCGCGTCGTACTTGTTCGACCGGGGGAAATCGTCCTTGGTCAGGTGGTCGAGCGCAGGCATCGGTTCACTTCCACGTGATGGTGACGAGGTCGCGCCACCAGGGGTCGACCTCGGCGCCGCGGTTCCAGAGTTGGAGATAGAGGTCCACCGGGTGCCCGGCCAGTTCGCGGTCAATCGTGCCGTATGCCGCTGAGCTCGCCCCGTCGACCACGGTGACGTCGACGGGATGGTCGGGTCCCATACCGAGGCGCCAGGCGCTGGGGCAGTCATCCGGCCGCACGAGCACCACCGTCTCGTCGGGAGGGTGGATGCCCTGGCTGCGGCGCGGGACGAACCCGCGAAGCAGCTCGTCGAGGCCGTCCACGGCCAGGTCAGTGCTGATCCACGTCTCCTCGCGAGCGGGCGGTCGCCCGAGTCGCGCCGCCACGGCGTCGACCGCGTGGATCGTCGTCTCGTGGCACTGCCGCCGGGTCCAGAACACCTTGGGGGCAGGAGCGTTCTTGAGGAAGACGAATGCCTCGAGGTCGTCCGGTGCGTCGACGATGGCCTGGAGCAGGGCAGTTGCGCCCTCGTCGAACCAGCCCAGGAGGTCCGGCTCCGACAGTGCAGCCGCCTCCAAGGTCTCCGGCGCGTCGATCGGCGACCCGCTGACGTGTCCCGCCGCCCATCGGTGCGCCATGCCGACGTGCGCGACGAGGTGACGCACGGTCCACCCCGGGCACGTGGGCACGGCGGAGTCGAGACCCGCCGCCATGGCATTGGCGCGCAGCACGGTCGCGGCCTGACCGAGACCATCGCCCAGGGCATCCAGGTGGGCTTCGAGGGGGAGGCGTGCGTCCATGCGGTGAGTCTGCCGCACGGCGGTAGGTTGGCGAGGGGCGCCCTCGCGGGGCGGCCCCACCAGCCAGCCCCAGACGACGAACGACCGGGAGGCCCCCGTGGACGCCAGCGACCTGATGCGCAACTCGCTCCTTCAGCTGTCCAAACAGGAGAACATCCGCGACTTCGTCGAGAAGACGCCTGTGTCGCGTTCGGTCGTCAAGCGCTTCGTCCCGGGGGCGCAGCACTCAGACGTCGTCGCGGCGGCGGGAGAGATCGCGGCGACCGGGCGGCTGTCGACGATCGACTACCTCGGCGAGGACACCGCGGACCTGGCCCAGGCGAAGCAGACGCGCGACGCCTACCTCCAGCTCATCACCGCACTGCGCGACGACGGCCTCACCGAGGGCGCCACCGCGGAGGTCTCGCTCAAGCTGAGCGCGCTCGGCCAGGCACTTCCCGGGGACGGCAACAAGATCGCCCTCGAGCACGCGCACGACATCTGCACCCTGGCGGACCTCGCCGGGACGACCGTCACGCTCGACATGGAGGACCACACGACGACGGACCTGACGTTGGAGGCCCTGCGCGAGCTGCGGGCCGACTTCCCGACCGTCGGTGCGGTTCTGCAGACGTACCTGCATCGGACGGAGGCGGACTGCCGCGACCTCGCCGGCACGGGATCCCGGGTTCGGCTCTGCAAGGGCGCCTACAAGGAGCCGGAGTCGGTGGCCTTCCAGTCCGGCAGCGACGTCGACAGGTCCTACGTCCGGTGCCTCAAGATCCTCATGCACGGGGACGGCTACCCGATGGTCGCCACCCACGACCCGCGCCTCATCGAGATCGCAGGCGCGCTCGCGGCCCAGGCAGGACGCGCCGCGACATCGTTCGAGTACCAGATGCTCTACGGCATCCGGCCCGAGGAACAGAAGCGGATCTCCGACCGGGGCGACCAGATGCGCGTCTACATTCCCTATGGCGAGGAGTGGTACGGCTACCTCATGAGGCGGATGGCCGAGAAGCCGGCGAACGTCATGTTCTTCCTCCGCGGCCTGGCGACGAGAGGCTGAGCCATGGCGACCACTGCGATCTTCGGCGCCGGTGTGATGGGCGAGACCCTGCTGTCCGGCCTGCTCCGCTCCGGTCGTGACGCGGCCGACCTCGTCATCACCGAGCGCAACCCGGACCGTGCAGCGCAGCTCGCCGAGAAGTACGGCGTACGCGCGCTGTCGAACCCCGAGGCTGCCGAGCTGGCGGACACGCTCGTGCTCGTCGTCAAGCCCCAGGACATGGAGGCCCTGCTCGACGAGATCCGCGACCACGTCCGCGAGGGCAACACGGTCGTCTCGCTCGCGGCCGGGATCACCACCGAGTTCCTCGAGGCACGCCTGCCCGAGGGGTCGTCGGTGGTCCGCGTCATGCCCAACACGCCGGCCCTCGTCGACGAGGGCATGGCGGGTATCTCACCGGGACGGCACTGCACCGAGGAGCACCTCCTCGAGGCGGAGGCACTGCTCTCGTCGTGCGGCAAGGTCGTCCGCCTCGAGGAGAAGCACCTGGACGCGGTCACCGCGATCTCGGGCAGCGGGCCGGCGTACATCTTCTACGTCGTCGAGGCGATGATCGAGGCCGGCGTCGTCCTCGGGCTGCCCCGGGCCACGTCCACCGAGCTCGTCGTCCAGACGCTCTACGGGGCCGCGACGATGCTCAAGGAGACCCACGAACACCCGACGGTGCTGCGCGAGCAGGTGAGCTCGCCGGGCGGCACGACGGTTGCTGCGCTGCGCCAGCTCGACGACCACAAGGTCCGGGCGGCCTTCGTCAACGCGATGGAGGCAGCGGCAGCGCGGTCCAAGCAGCTGGCCTCTGGTCAGGTCTGAGGCCAGCTGCTTGGAGGTGTCGCCTACTGGACGGCGGCGAGGGCGTCGACCTCGCCGGCGCCGTAGAAGCCGTTGCGCTCGCCGCCGTCGCAGGTCGCGGAGTAGTCGACGCCGCTGGGGTGTTCGGCGCCGGGTTGTACACACCGTCAGGGCAGGCGAGCGGCTCGGCCGTCCGCTCGAGGAAGCGACGCGAGAGCACCCGGGCTAGCGCCGGGTTTGCCGAAAGAGCCAGAGCTGCGACGCCAGCCGCGTGCGGGCTGGCCATCGAGGTGCCCTGCTTGTAGCCCCAGCCATTGGTCCGGGTGACGGTGTTGAAGGTCGTCGACAGGATCTGATCCGCAGTGGTCGGGAGGGCGCCTTGCGTGCGGAACCGGCTGTCGCCGCCCGGGGCGGCGACGTCGACGACGCCCAGGCCGTAGGACGAGTAGTAGGACTTCTCCTCCGTCGGGCCGGTGGCCGAGACAGTCACCACACCCGGTGCCTCAGCCGGAAGATCCACGCAGGCGCCGGTGATCGTGCGCTCCTCGACGGGGTAGCTGCCGTCGTTCGGGCTGCTGGCGTCGATGAACTTGTGCTGCAGGTCGACGTTGGAGTTGCCGGCGGAGGCGACGTTGAGCACGCCCTTGCTGTTCGAGTAGCGGATCGCGCGCTGGACTGCCTGCCAGACCGGGCGCTGCCGCTCGTCATTGCGGCAGTTGAACTCCCACGGGTCGATGAAGTAGCTGTTGTTGGTGACGTCCATGCCCTGCTCGGCAGCCCACATGAAGCCGCAGAGGGCAGCCTCCGGGTAGATGAAGCCGTCGTCGTTGACGACCTTGACCGACGCCACCTTCGCGCCGGGCGCGACCCCCGTGACGCCGACGCCGTTGACCGCCGCGGCGATGGTGCCGGCGACGTGGGTGCCGTGGTCGGAGGTCGTCGGGTTCCAGGCCGCCTCTGTCGTGTCCTGGACGCCACCGATGCACGAGACACTCTTGTCCTTGGCGATCTGCGTGGCGAGGTCCGGGTGGCTGCTCGAGATGCCGCTGTCGAGGACGCCGACGACGACCCCGCTGCCGGTGGTCACGCCATGGGCCTCGGCGAGATTGATCTGGGGCATGTCCCACTGCAGGTTGTACAGGGGCTCGCCTGTCGCACCGTTCGCCGTCACCTAGCGGAGTCGACGGTCTCCAGGGTGCCGCCCTCGTCGAGGGGAGTGCCGAGGCCGGCGGTGGCAGGCTGCGGATGCACACCCGGTCCGGCGACGTCCGTGACGAAGCTCGGGTTGGTCGAGCGCGCGACGATGACGCCGATCTGCTGGTAGTCCGCCGCGACCGCGCCACCTGCGGCGGCGACGCGCGCCTTGGCCTGGGCCGTCGCGGCGCCGGGGGCGAGGACGAGATAGGTCGTCTCCGCCCCGTCCGTCGCTGCCGCTGCTAGTGCCGCCGTGTGACCTTCGCCACCCAGATCGCCTCGGTATCCTCGCTCCATGCATCTGCACGTCGTGCGCCCCGACGACTGGGAGAGTCACCGGGACGTCCGGCTGGAGATGCTCCAGGACGCTCCCGACTCGTTCTGGTACACCTGCGCCGACGAGGCCGTCTACGACGAGGCGGACTGGCGCGAGCGCATCGAGGGCGCCTGGCTCGTCCAGGCCCGGGATGCGGACGGCGTCGTGGGCAGTGCCGGGCTGGGTTCGCACTGGGAGCCCGGGCGGGCTCGGACCGCCTCACTCTTCGGGGTCTACGTCGCGCCGCGCGCTCGAGGGCGCGGCGTCGGTGAAGCACTGGTCCGCGCCGTCCTCGAGGAGGCCCGCCACCTCGGGAAGACCGAGGTCGTCCTCGAGGTGGGCAGCCACAACGGTCCCGCGATCGCCCTCTACGAGCGCTGCGGCTTCGTGCGAACCGGTGCGGCCTCCGCGCATCCTCGCCGCGAGGACGTCCACGAGCTCGAGATGGTGCACCCCCTCTGACGACGGCGACCCGGGCGTCTGGGTCATCAGGAGTTCACCCACCCTCGGATGCAGGCGGTCGGGCCGCATGCGAAGGTGGTGCCATGAGCGAGATCACCGTGCGCCTCCTGGGCGAGGATGAGTGGAAGGACTATCGGGCGATTCGGCTCGAGGCTCTGAGTGAGTCCCCCGAGGCCTTTGTCGCCACCGCGGACGAGGAGGAGGCCTTCGACGAGGCCCATTGGCGTTCACGGATGCAGCGATCGGCTCGCCTCGTCGCCGAGCGCGACGGTGCTGCCGTGGGAGTGGTGAGCGTCGGCAGCGCACCATCCGACGAGGAGGGACGGTCGGGTGAGCTCTTCGGTCTATGGGTCAAGCCCGAGCTGCGTGGCTCCGGTGTCGCCACCAAACTCGTCAAGAACGGCGCGGCCCTGGCCAGGCAACGCGGCCAGAGCCTGCTTTACTACTGGGTCGGGACGGAGAACGGCCGTGCGGTCGCCTTCGCGAGTGGCATGGGATTCCGGCCGACAGACCAGCGGCGCCCGATGGGAGTGAAGTCCGAGGAGGACGGCGAGCTGGAGATCGCCATGGTCCTCGCGCTCGGCGACGACCGCCGAGTGATCGGAGGGCGCTGAAGCCGGCTCAGGGTCGTGCCGCGAAACGCTCGATGAGCTCCGTCGGTCCGCTGACGATGAGCACGTGGTGCGCCGAGACCTTGGTCGCCGGCACGGCGTAGGTGAAGTCCTCTCCGGGTGCCTTCACCCCCACGACGGTCACGCCGTACTTCCGTCGGATCTGGCTCTGCTCGAGGGTGAAACCGATCGTCTCCTGAGGCGGGTTGATCTTGACGATCGCGAAGCCGTCATCGAACTCGATGTAGTCGAGCAGCCGACCGTTGACGAGGTGGGCCACCCGCCGGCCGGCGTCCGACTCCGGCGAGATGACGTGGTGCACGCCGATGCGGTCGAGGATCCGCTTGTGCTCCGGCGAGAGCGCCTTGGCCCAGATGGAGGGCACACCGGCATCGACGAGGTTGGCGGACGCGAGGACCGAGGACTCGATGGATGAGCCGATGCCGACGATCGCGATCTTCGGCTCTGCCGTCCGGATCATGTCGACGGCGCTCGCCTGGGCCATGTCGGCGTGGACCACCTTGGCGAACTTGTTGACGTACGTCTCGGCCAGCGCATTGTCCCGCTCGACGGCGATGACGCGGTGACCGAGCTTGGTCAGCTCCAGGGCGACGGCCGACCCGAAGCGTCCCAGGCCGATCACGAGCACATCGTCCTCGAAGAGCTTGTTGCGCGCCATGGGATTCCCTTCTCCACAGTCCGCGCCCAAGGGTGACGCGATAGCGTCTCAATCATGCCAAGCCAGGCCCGCATCGTTTGGGACCCGTCGTTCACCAAGTACAACTTCGGCCCGAGCCACCCGATGGCGCCGATTCGACTGGATCTGACAGCGCGGCTTTGCGAGGCCCTGGGCCTGTTCGACGCCCCGGGGGTCGAGGTGCGCGGTGCGGAGCCGGCCAGCGACGACCTGCTCGAGACCGTCCACGACCCCGACTACGTCGCGGCGGTCAAGGCTGCTTCGGCCGACCCCACCCGGGCCGACCCCGACCGAGGCATCGGGACGGAGGACGACCCCGCGTTTGTCGGGATGCACGAGTCGAGCGCCCGGATCGTCACCGGGACCGTCGACGTCGTGCGCGCCGTCTGGGAGGGCGAGACGAGCCACGGCGTCAACTTCACGGGCGGCCTGCACCACGCGATGCCCGACCGGGCGAGCGGCTTCTGCATCTACAACGACATCGCCGTCGGCATCCAGTGGCTGCTCGACCACGGCGCCGAGCGGATCGCCTACGTCGACGTCGATGTGCATCACGGCGACGGGGTCGAGCGGATCTTCTGGGACGACCCGAGGGTCCTGACGATCTCCCTGCACGAGACGGGCCGCGCCCTCTTCCCGGGGACCGGCTGGCCGACCGACATAGGCGGCCCGGAGGCCGAGGGGTGTGCTGTCAACGTGTCCCTGCCACCAGGGCTGGCGGATGCGGGCTGGCTCCGGGCGATCCACGCCACCGCCATGCCGATCGTTCGCTCCTTCAAGCCGGACATCCTCATCACCCAGCACGGCTGCGACACGCACGCCGAGGACCCGCTCGCCCACTTCGCGATGACGGTCGACGCCCAGCGGTCCGCGGCGGACTCGCTCCACCGCCTCGCCCACGAGGTCTGCGATGGCAGGTGGGTCGCCCTGGGTGGCGGCGGATACGAGGTGGTGGGCGTCGTCCCGCGCACGTGGGCGCACCTGACGGCCATCGCCGCGCACGTTCCGCTGCCGACGGCCACGGAGGTCCCCGAGGACTGGCGAGCGCACGTCGAGCGCGCGACCGGACGTCCGGCTCCGTTGCGCATGGGTGACCTGACGACCCAGGACGGGCCGCTGTGGTGGCGCTCGTGGGACCTCGGCTACGACCCGGGCAGCGAGGTCGACCGGGCCATCATGGCGACCCGGAGCGCGGTGTTCCCGCACCACGGCCTGGACGTGCATTTCGATTGATTCGCCGGCCAGCGGGTGACACCATGGCCGGACGGCGTTGACGGGCCTGACAATCCTGAGCCGAGCAGGACAAGAGGCCGACCGCGATCCGCGGCGGCGAAGGTGCGGTGGCACGGCGACTCTCCCCATCGCCCGCACCTCCGGGGCACGACCCCAGGAGGTGAAGGAATGTCAACGACACAACACTCATCACGACACCCATCCGTCGGCACCGCGCCCCGCGTCCTCGCGCAGGACCTCGCATCCCATCCAGAAGGCGCACCAGCGACCCTCGCCGGCTGGGTCCATCGACGGCGCCAGCTCGCCAGCGTGACGTTCGTCGTGATCCGGGACCGCTCGGGTCTCGTCCAGGTCGTCGCCAAGGACTCCGACGTCATCGCGACCCTCGGCGAGCTCCCGGAGGAGACGGTCGTCGAGGTGACCGGTCGCGTGGTGCACAACCCTGCGGCCCCGGGCGGGGCGGAGCTCGTCGACCCGGTCTTCACGCCGCTCACCGAGCCGGCCCTGCCACCACCGGCGGAGCTCTGGCGTCCGACCTTCGGCGCCGGGCTGCCGACTCAGCTCGACCATGCCGCGGTGACGCTGCGCCACCCGAGGCACCGCGCGGCATGGGAGATCGCGAGTGCTTCCCTGCGCGGGTTCCGTTCGGCCCTGGGCTCGCTCGAGTTCACCGAGATCGTGACGCCCAAGCTGGTCGGGACCGCCACCGAGTCCGGCGCGAACGTCTTCACGGTCGACTACTTCGGCCAGCCGGCCTATCTCGCGCAGTCTCCCCAGCTCTACAAGCAGATGCTCGTCGGGGTTTTCGAGCGGGTCTTCGAGGTCGGGCCGGTCTTCCGCGCAGAGCCGCATGACACCGTCCGCCACCTCGCGCAGTACACCTCGCTCGACGCCGAGCTGGGCTTCATCCGCGACCACCGCGACGTGCTCGCGGTCCTGCGGGCCGCCCTTCTCGGGATGGTGGAGTCGATCAGGACGTATGCCGCTGAGGCCGCTTCGCTCCTCGGCGTCGACCTGCCCCGGGTGCCCGAGGAGTTCCCCGTCATCCACTTCCGTGACGCGCTGGCGACCGTGGGGGCGGACCTGGACGAGCCCGACCTCAGCCCGGCGCACGAGCGCGCACTCAGCGAGTGGGCACGAGCCGAGTTCGACTCGGACTTCCTTGCGGTGGAGGGCTACCCGATGGCCAAGCGACCTTTCTACACCCACCCGCAGCCCGGTGACGAGAAGTGGAGCAACAGCTTCGACCTGCTGTTCCGGGGGCTCGAGCTGACAACGGGCGGGCAACGGCTTCATCGTCCGAGCGACTACGCCGCCGCACTGGCCAGGAGTGAGACGGACCCTGCCCTCCTCGGGGGGTACCTCGACGCCTTCGCGCACGGGATGCCGCCCCATGGCGGGTTCGCGATCGGGCTCGAGCGCTGGGTGGGCCGGCTGGCCGGCGCCGACAACATCCGCGAGGTCACCCTCTTCCCGCGGGACCTGAACCGGCTCGCACCCTGAGCTCGATGATTTTGGTCCGTTTTGGTCGGCGTGTCGCCTTGCAGCCGTTGAGACGTGGACTCTGTGGCCTTTCCCTCCAGTCACATGAGCACCTAAGGTTGCTTATTGCACCCGTGTGAAGTTTCGCCGGAGGGGAAGCCGGCGACATATGGGTGCTGGAGAGATCGAGGTTCACATGTCGAATGAGCGCCAGCTCAGCGAGGTGCGGTTCCTGACCGTCGCCGAGGTCGCCTCGATCATGCGCGTGTCGAAGATGACGGTGTATCGACTCGTCCACGGCGGCGAGCTCCCGGCCGTCCGGGTCGGCCGCTCCTTCCGGGTTCCGGAGGACGCCGTGCACAAGTACCTGCAGACGTCATTCATCGACACCGCGTGACACATCGAGAGTGCAGATTGCGCGTGAGGCCGTCCCGGTCGAGCGCGCAAGCTGCGCTCTCGATTCTCTGAAGCTGGCTGTTGAGCGCTTTTGAGGTCGCGCCCGGGGACACGCTAGGCTGTGCACTCGGCTCGGCTCGAGGAGTCGACTCTCCCGATTGGCGGGCGGTCGGCGCAAGTCGGCACACTGCACCGTCAACGGATCAAGGACAACCATGGGCTCTGTCATCAAGAAGCGCCGCAAGCGGATGGCGAAGAAGAAGCACCGCAAGCTGCTGCGCAAGACGCGTCACCAGCGTCGCAACAAGAAGTGACCTGACGCGTTCCGCGGGCGTTGGCCCGCACGTCTCGACCCTCGCCCCCCGGGCGGGGGTCGACTGCTGTCTCAACAGGAACCCGTCGGTAGGGTGGTGGCGAAGCCCACGCAGTGAACCGAGGGCGCTGGTCGCCCTCTTCCCGAGTCGGGACGCGCCCAGACAGGAGGAGCCGTGGCCAAGGTCGTGCTCGTGACCGGCGTGTCCCGCTACCTCGGAGGTCTCTACGCCCGGCGGCTCAGTGCCGAACCGGAGGTCGAGCGCATCCTCGGCGTCGACGTCATCCCTCCCCGGCACTCGATCGGGCGAGCGGAGTTCGTCCGGGCCGACATCCGCAACCCGATGATCGGCCGGATCATCCGGCAGGCCGGGGTCGACACCGTCGTGCACATGAACGTCATTGCCACGCCGAAGGACACGGGCGGCCGGGTCACGCAGAAGGAGATCAACGTCATCGGCACGATGCAGCTGTTGGCCGCGTGCCAGAAGTCGGACAGCGTCCAACGACTCGTCGTGAAGTCCACAGCCGCCGTCTACGGTTCCTCGCCGCGGGATCCGGCGATGTTCGCCGAGGACATGAACGCCAAGTCCACGCCCCGGACCGGCTTCGGCAAGGACTCGATCGAGGTCGAGGGCTACGTCCGGGGCTTCTCGCGTCGACGCCCCGACGTCGAGATCACCATGCTGCGCCTCGCCAACGTCATTGGCCCGCAGATCCGCACGGCCATCACCGACTACTTCGCCATGCCCCTCGTCCCCGTCCCCCTGGGCTACGACGCTCGCATGCAGTTCATCCACGAGCACGACGCCGTGGAGGCGCTCGCCCAGGCGACGACCGGACCCTCCGTGGGCATCGTCAACGTCGCCGGCGACGGATTCGTCACCCTGCTCCAGTGCCTCGCCGTCGTTCGCCGCCCGATCGTCCCGGTCCCGATGTCGACCGCCGGAGTCGTGGGCAACATCGTCAGGCGGAGCGGGCTGGCGGACTTCTCGCCAGACCAGGTTGCCTTCCTCGCCTTCGGGCGTGGTCTGGACACGAACCGGATGCGCAAGGTCTTCGCCTTCGCGCCGACGTACACCACCCGGGAGGCGTTCAAGGACTTCGCCGAGCACCTGCGCCCTGTCGTGCCCGGAGTCGGGGAGGTCACCGAGGTGGTCAGCGGGGCCGCCGGTGGAGGAGCCGCGACGCTAGCCCGTGTCTTCGAGAGGCTGCAACAGTGACCGAGCGCAACGACCGGCCCGAACCCACCGAGGCCGGCCCGAAGAAGACGAGCGCCAGCAGGACGCCCCGGAAGAAGGCCGCCACGACGACCTCGAGCACTGGGAAGGCCGGCACCCGGAAGGCCAGTGCCGGCAAGGGCACGGCGAGCAAGGGCACGGCGGGCACGGCGAAGGGCGATGAGGCCGCGGTCCGACCGGTGCCCGCGTCACGCAACGCCTTCGCGGCCGGTGCGGCCAGGGCCTCCGGGGAGCGTCGGCGGCGCTCCGGGACACCGTTGCTGTCGGCACTCGAGCCGGTCGAGCTCAGTGCTGCCCGCCGCGAGGTGCAGCTGGCCA
This sequence comes from uncultured Actinomycetota bacterium, assembly GCA_963754395.1. GTDB lineage: Bacteria > Actinomycetota > Actinomycetes > Actinomycetales > Dermatophilaceae > Intrasporangium. The sequence continues at coordinate 22,711 of CAVWGJ010000009.1, forward strand.
AGCTCGCCATGCCGGAGCAGCCGAAGTCCGGCGTGGACGAGAGAACCGGCGCCGGCACGGGTGACGCGTCGAGTACGACGGCGTCGGACACACCCGGGCGGAAGCGGCCGCCCCGCAAAGCCATCCGCGAGCGGCGGGAGCAGCGCGCACGGGAGCGTGCCCTGCACCCGGTCCCATCCCTGGCCGAGCCGCTCGAGGAGGTCGCCCCTGCGACCGAGCCGGCTCAGCGGCATACGGACCCTGCTGCAGAGCGACCGGGCGGGGCTGCCGGAATCGCCTCCGGCCTGCAGAGCCGGGCAGAGCGGCTCGTCGGCGCCGTGCTGCAGTCAGCGGAGTTCTCGTCGGAGGTGCGACCTGGTCCGGCGGAGCTCGTCGAGCTGGCCGTCAACGTGCTCCGGGCTGCTGCCACGGCGGCCGGGGTGCCGGCCGAGGATGTCGAGCGCCAGGTTGCCCAGACCCTTGCGTACGTGCGGCGCCGACTCACCGGCGACTACACCGTCGATGAGTTCGGCTTCGACGAGGAGTACACGGTCCACATCCACCTGCCCCTGCTGCGGCCGCTGTACAAGTCATGGTTCCGGGTCGAGGTCAAGGGGATCGAGAACATCCCCTCCGAGGGCGGTGCCCTCGTCGTGGCCAACCACTCCGGCACCGTGGCCATGGACTCCCTGATGACCCAAGTGGCGGTCCATGACGAGCACCCGAACAACCGCCACCTGCGCATGCTCGGCGCCGACCTCATCTTCCAGCTGCCCTTCGTCGGCGCGATCGCCCGTCGGTCCGGGACGACGCTCGCCGCCAACGCCGACGCCGAGCGGCTGCTCGCGGATGGCCACCTGGTCGGCGTCTGGCCCGAGGGCTTCAAGGGCGTCGGCAAACCGTTCAGCGAGCGCTACAAGCTCCAGCGGTTCGGGCGAGGGGGTTTCGTGTCCGCGGCCCTTCGCGCCGGCGTCCCGATCGTGCCCTGCTCCATCGTCGGGGCCGAAGAGATCTACCCGATGATCGGCAACCTGCCGACCGTCGCCCGGCTCCTCGGCCTGCCCTACGTGCCAATCACCCCGACCTTCCCGTGGCTCGGACCGCTCGGGGCCATCCCGCTGCCGAGCAAGTGGCTCATCGAGTTCGGCGCGCCGATCGACACGACCGCCCTTGGCCGAGAGGCCGCGGACGACCCGATGCTCGTCTTCGACCTGACCGACCAGGTCCGCGAGACGATCCAGCAGACCCTCTACAGCCTGCTCATGCAGCGACGATCCGTCTTCATCTGAGCTCCGGCGGCTCAGCCGTGGGGTCGCCCGGCCCCTGTTTGTGAGCGTGCCGCGGGGGTAGCGTTTCTCGGAAGACGACTCCCCGGGAGGCACCGATGCAGCTCGACTGGCTCAAGCCCCTCACCGGCCTCGAGGGGCCGTTCGCCTGCGCGACACTCGACGCCAGCAACCTCGATCCCGTGACGCGGAGCCGTCGACTCGCCGCGTGGGGCTCGGCTCGACGGGAGCTGGAGCGCTGCGGCGCCGATGGCGACACTCTGGCGGTCCTCGAGGAGGCGGTGGCGGATCCGACCGGGGCGGGTGAGCGCACCCGGGTCGTCTGCGCGAGCCAGGGCCACCTCGTCCTGGACGTCGGCATGGACGGGCGGCCACGCCATGAGTCCTCGTCCTTCGGGCCGGTCCCGCGGGTGATGGAGGTCGTGCGTGGACTCGACGGCAAGGAGACCCACGCCGTGGTGCGTCTCGATCGAGAGGGCGCCGACATCGAGGTCATCGACCCGAGCGGCGCGATCGTCACGGCCACCGACGTCACCGGTGAGCACGACGAGCTGCGCAAGGTCGGTGTCGGGGGTGCCTCCCAGCGGCGGTTCCAGGCACGCGCCGAGGACTCCTGGAAGCACAACGCCAACCAGATCGCCGCCGAGCTCGACCGTCTCGTTCGGAACCTCCGGCTCGGCGTGGTCTTCCTCGAGGGCGAGGAACACATGTCGTCCTACCTGCTCGAACAGGCCTCCGGGCCCACGGCCGGGCTGCTCGTCCGGCTCGACACCGGTGGCAGGGCAGCCGGCACCTCGGAGACGGCTGAGGCAAGCGCCCGCGATGCGGCGCTGGGCCGGCGCCGCGCCGCGCGTGACGCTCGCCTCCTCGAGCGCTTCGGCGACGCGAAGGGCGCCGGCTCGACGGTGGAGGGCTGGGACGCCGTGACGGAGGCGGTCGCCAAGGCCCAGGTCGCCCACGTCCTGCTCCATTCCGACGTTTGGGACGGTGGGTCGGCAGCGGCGGCCACTGCGGAGTCGACCACCGAGGATCACGATCCCAACGCACTCCTCTGGTCGCTGGCTCCGGTGGGTGCCGAGATCTCGCTCGTCGCCGAGCCCTTCGAGGCCAAGGATGGTGTCGCAGCCATCCTCCGGTGGAACGACGCGGCCTAGCATTGGGTCCATGCCCGAGCCCGAATCTCGCGTCACGCTCATCGGTCGCCCCGGATGTCACCTCTGTGATGAGGCTCGGGCCGTCATCGACCGGGTCACCGCCGAGCTCGGCGTCTCGTGGGAGGAGCGCTCCATCGACGACGATGCCGAGCTGCGCGCGGAGTACGCCGAGCAGATCCCGGTGACCCTGGTCGACGGCCAGCGCCACGACTTCTGGCGGGTGGACGAGGCACGGTTGCGTTCGGCCCTGACCTGACGGCTGGGTACCGGACGGAGACCTCGATCGCAGGACTGTCCACGTGGTGGTGACATTCGCCGCTCACTTTGTGCAAGGGTTCACAAACGTCTAGCCTGACTGGGTACCCACGTGCTCCGCGTTCGTGGTCTCTCGGCGTTTCCGGGAGGCCAGTTCGCCTCAGACGAGAGGAGCCGGTGACCCAGCGTGTCGGCCGACCCCACCTTGCGTCGCGAGATCCCCGACGCAACCGTCGCGCGGCTCCCTGAGTACCTTCGCACCCTCTCGCGCCTCGCCGAGGATGGGGTCCTCTCCGTGTCGTCCGAGGAGCTCGCGGCGGCCGTGGGCGTCCGCTCGGCGCAGCTGCGCAAGGACCTGAGCCACCTTGGGTCGTACGGCGTCCGAGGAGTCGGCTACGAGGTCGAGACGCTGGCCCTCGAGATCTCCCGGGCGCTCGGCCTCACGGAGGACTGGCGGGTCGCGATCGTCGGGATGGGTAACCTCGGCCACGCGCTGGCCTCCTACTCGGGTTTCGTCACCAAGGGCTTCCGCATCGTCGCGCTCTTCGACGACGACCCCGCCCTGCAGGGCGAGGTGGTCCAGGGCATCGCGATCCAGCCGTTCGGCCACCTCTCGCGACGCCATGCGGAGGACCCGATCGCCATCGGCGTCATCGCCACCCCTGCAGTGGCCGCGCAGACCGTGTGCGATGCGCTCGTGGACGTCGGCGTCAGGTCGATCCTCAACTTCGCGCCCGCCGTGCTCTCCGTGCCGGACGGGGTCGACGTCCGCCGCGTCGATCTCTCCACCGAGCTGCAGATCCTTGCCTTCCATGCCCAGCAGAAGGCGCTGGCCCAGGGCGCCCTTGATCAGCTTGACCCGCTCGGCTCGCTCGGGACCCAGGGCCTGGCCGGGGCAACGGGCTCAGGACCGGTGGTGGCGACGTGAGCCTTCTCGTCATCGGGCTGTCCCACCACACGGCGCCGCTCGCCCTGCTGGAGTCCCTCTCCGAGTCGCCCAACCGGGTCGCTGAGATCGCGACCGCGGTCCTCGCGTCCGCGACCGCATCCGAGGCCGTCGTCCTCGCTACGTGCAATCGGCTCGAGGTCTACGCCGAGGTGCCGGCCTTCCACCCCGCCGTGGCCGCAGTCGGTGAGGCACTCGCCATCGCCGCCGGCACGCGACGCGCGGGCCTGCCGACGTCGACCGCTGCGGCTCCGAGCGACCCCGTCGAGGAGCTCGCCACCCGGGCGGAGGGCATCGCCGACCACCTCTACGTCCGCTATGACGACGGCGCGGTGGCCCACACCTTCACGGTGGCCTGCGGCCTGGACTCGATGGCCGTGGGGGAGTCGCAGATCCTCGGTCAGATGCGCGATGCCCTGGGGGTGGCACAGCGAGCCGGTCGTGCGGGGGAGTCGCTCAACTCCCTCTTCCAGCAGGCCCTTCGGGTGGGCAAGCGGGCCCATTCCGAGACGGACATCGACCGGCACAGCGTCTCGCTCGTCCAAATGGGCCTCGAGGAGGCCACGCGCGTCCTGGGCGACCTGCGCGGTCGACGGGCGGCCGTGGTGGGCGCGGGGGCCATGAGTGGGCTCGCCGTGGCCACCGCCGCACGCAACGGCATCACCGACCTCACGGTCATCAACCGGACGCCGGCGCGGGCCGAGCGCCTGGCCGCATCCGTGGACGGGACGCCTCGGCCCTGGTCCGACCTCGCTGAGGTCCTGGCAGAGAGTGACCTCGTCATCACCTGCACCGGTGCAGTGGGCCAGGTCATCACCGAGGAGCGGCTGGTCCGGGCCGTCGCCGCACGCGGAGGCGTGCCGCAGGTCTTCATCGACCTGGCCCTGCCACGGGACGTCGCGCCGGTGGAGACCTGGACCCAGCCGCTGCCCAGTGTCACGCTCGTCGACCTCGAGGAGCTCGGCCGGCGTCTCGAGGGACGGGCCGACCTGCAGCAGGTGGACCGCGTCAGCGACCTCGTCACTGCAGAGGTCGCCGACTACCTGACCCGCCGGCTCCAGAAGTCCGTGGCTCCGACCGTCGCCGCCCTGCGTGCCCGGGCGGCCTCTCTCGTCTCGACCGAGCTGGACCGGCTCCACCAGCGCCTGCCCGAGCTCGACGAGGCGACCCGTGCAGAAGTCGGACAGCGCGGTGCACCGCATCGTCGAGAAGCTGCTCCACACGCCGACGACCCGGGTCAAGGAGTTCGCCGTCGAGGGCGCCGGGCCCGACTACGCCGCCGCACTCCGCGAGCTGTTCGACCTCGAGCCGAAGGACGTGGCCAACGTCTCGTCCCCGCCGAAGCGGGGTGCCCCATGACCGCCCTGCGTCTCGGCACCCGGCGATCGGCCCTCGCGACGACTCAGTCGGGCTGGGTCGCGGATCGGCTGCGCGCCGCCGGCCACGAGGTCGAGCTCGTCGAGATCACGACCGAGGGGGACGTCTCCGGCGAGCTGCTGACGGCCATCGGCGGCACGGGCGTGTTCGCCGCGGCCATCCGCAAGGCTCTCAAGGACGACCGCGTCGACCTCGCCGTCCACTCGCTCAAGGACCTCCCGACGACTCCCGAGCCGGGACTCGTCGTCGCCGCCGTGCCGGTGCGCGAAGACAGCCGGGACGTCCTCGTGGCTCGTGATGGCCTCACCCTCGGGGAGCTGCCGGCCGGATCGACCGTGGGCACCGGCTCGCCCAGGCGCACGGCCCAGCTCGCGAGCCTGGGCCTCGGACTCGACATCCGCCCCATCCGCGGGAACGTCGACACGCGACTCCGGTTCGTCAGCAGTGGAGAGCTCGATGCAGTCGTCCTCGCGCGCGCGGGCCTGGCTCGACTCGGCCGGCTCGGCGTCGTCACCGAGGTGCTCGACCCGATCCAGGTCCTGCCAGCGCCCGGTCAGGGGGCGCTGGCCGTCGAGTGCCGTGCCGATCGGACCGACGTGCAGGAGGCGGTCAGCATCCTCGAGGATGCCGATACGAGGACCTGCGTCACCGCCGAGCGCGCGCTGCTCGCGGCCCTGGAGGCAGGCTGCACCGCGCCGGTCGGTGCCCTCGCCGAGGTCGTCGAAGGCGACGACGGGCTGGAGCTGTCCCTCCGTGCCTTCGCCGGAAGCGAGGACGGACGAATCGACTTGCGTCGGTCGCTCACCGGTAGGTATGACGAACCTGAGGTGATCGGCCGACAACTCGCCCAGATCCTGCTCGAGGACGGCGCCGCCGACCTCGGCCAGCCCTCCACCCCCGCACAACGACCCCCGGAGCCAGTTTCGTGACTCGCACACGCCAGCCGTCAGAGCCGACGGTGCCGACCCCCACGGTCCCGACGACACCCGCACGTGTCGCCTTCGTCGGGTCCGGCCCCGGTGACCCGGGGCTGCTCACCCTGCGCGCACGCGACCTGCTCGCCGCCGCCGACGTTGTCGTGCTCGACCGCCTCATGCGTGAGGAGGCGGTGCTGCGCTACGCCGGCGAGGACGTGCAGATCGTGGATGCCGCGCATGGTGAGAACGGTCAGGAGCTGACCCACGCCGTGCGCGCCAAGCTCGTCGTCCGGGCTGCGAAGTCCGTCCCGACGGGCGGCCTCGTCGTGCGCCTCATGGACGGCGACCCGGCAACGTTCAACGGTCTCGTCGAGGAGGTGCGTGCCTGCCGCAAGGCCGGCATCAGCTTCGACGTCGTCCCCGGGGTGTCGGCAGCGAGCGCCGTTGCCACCTACGCCGGTGTCCCGCTGACGTCGAAGGCCACACCGGCAGTTCACGTCCTCAACGCTGACCAGGCGGGGCTCGACCTCGCGCGCTACGGCACGAACGACGACACCGTCGTCATCCTCGGCTCGATCGCGTCGATCGGTGCGGCGCTGGACGGCTTGCTCGAGTGCGGACGTCCGTCCGAGGCTCAGGTCGTGCTCGTCGAACGGGGCACCACCGTCCGTCAGTCCTCGTGGACGACGAGCCTCGGCGAGGCCGAGACCGCTTTGTCGCGCGTCACGGGCGAGCTGTCCGCAGCGGTGGTGTCACCCAACGTGGCGCTCCGCGACGAGTTCGCCTGGTTCGAGACCAAGCCGCTGTTCGGCTGGAAGGTCCTCGTACCGCGCACCCAGGCGCAGGCGGGACCCATGATCGAGCGGCTCGCGGCCTACGGCGCCGTCGCCGACGTCGTGCCGACCATCTCGGTCGAGCCGCCTCGCACCCCGCAGCAGATGGAGAAGGCCGTCCGGGGACTCGTCACGGGTCGCTACGAGTGGATCGGCTTCACCTCGACCAACGCCGTTCGCGCGGTCCGGGAGCGCTTCGAGGAGCTCGGGCTCGACGCCCGGGCCTTCGCCGGCCTCAAGGTGGCGGCGGTCGGTGGCGTCACCGCCGATGCGTTGCGCGACTGGGGCATCAACCCCGACCTCGTCCCGAGCGGGGAGCAGTCCGCAGCGGGACTGCTCGAGGTGTGGCCGGAGTTCGACGAGGTCCTCGACCCGATCAACCGCGTCCTGCTGCCCCGCGCCGACATCGCCACCGAAACCCTCGTGGCCGGCCTGCGTGACATGGGCTGGGAGGTCGACGACGTGACGGCCTACCGGACCGTCCGTGCAGCGCCTCCCGCGCAGCACGTGCGGGACGCGATCAAGGGTGGCGAGTACGACGCGGTCGTCTTCACGTCGAGCTCGACGGTGCGCAACCTCGTCGGGATAGCGGGCAAGCCACACGCTGCGACCGTCGTCGCGTGCATCGGCCCCGCCACGGCGAAGACCGCCCAGGAGCACGGCCTGCGTGTCGACGTGCTGGCACCGGAGGCCTCGGCGGTCAGTCTCGTCGATGCCCTGGCCGGCCACGGCGTCGGTCTCTCGGTCGCGGCCGCCGAGGCTGGACAGCCGGTGCAGCGCCCCAGCGACAAGCGGCCGGCCTCGCGCCGCCGCGCCCGCTGAGAGCAACCGAGCCGACCGTGATCGTGCGCCCCCGCCGCCTGCGCCAGAACGCCACGTTGCGCGCCCTCGTCGCGGAGACGCGCCTGCACCCACGGGACCTCGTGCTGCCGGCGTTCGTGGCCGAGGGCGCTGACGAGCCGCGGCCGATCGCGAGCATGCCCGGGGTCGTCCAGCACACACTCGACTCACTGGTCGACGCGGCGCGCCGCTGCGTGGACGCCGGCATCGGCGGCATCATGCTCTTCGGGGTCCCGACCACGAAGGATGCCCGCGGCTCGGGCGGAACCGAGCCCAGCGGCATACTCAATGTCGCTCTTGAACGCGTCCGCGCTGCCGTCGGCGACGACCTCGTCGTCATGGCGGACACCTGCTTGGACGAGTTCACCGACCACGGGCACTGCGGCGTCCTCGATGACCGCGGGCGCGTCGACAACGACGCGACGTTGGAGATCTACGGGCGGATGGCGGTCGCCCAGGCGCGTGCGGGAGCGCACGTCGTCGGTCCCTCGGGGATGATGGACGGCCAGGTCGCCGCCATCCGCGGCGCCCTCGATGACGCCGGGTTCACCGACACCGTGATCCTCGCCTATGCGGTCAAATACGCCTCCGCGTTCTACGGGCCGTTTCGCGACGCCGTCCAGTCGAGCCTCGAGGGTGACCGGCGCACGTACCAGCAGGACCCGGCCAACGTGGTCGAGTCCCTCCGCGAGATCGACCTGGACATCGCCGAGGGAGCCGACCTCGTCATGGTCAAGCCGGCCATGTCCTACCTCGACGTCGTCGCCGCGGCGGCAGAGCGGTCAACGGTGCCGGTGGCGGCGTACCAGGTCTCCGGCGAGTACGCCATGATCTCGGCCGCCGGCGCGAACGGCTGGATCGACCGCAGGGCTGCGGCTCTCGAGTCGCTCCTGTCGATCCGCCGCGCCGGCGCCCAGGTTGTCCTGACCTACTTCGCGCTCGAGGCCGCCGACTGGATCGGCTGACCGGACCTGCTGAGTGGACCGGCTGTGCCACGCCGTTCGGGATGAGCGCGGGAGCGCGGTGTGCCAACTAGGATCTGAGCACCAGATCCAGCGCAGCCCAACCGCCTGAAGGGAGTGACCGGGCCATGTCCAGCAATGATGGCTTCAACTGGCTCAGTGACTCGGAACAGGCCTCTTGGCGGGCCATCCTGCGCGGAACCCGTCTGCTCGAGACGGCGCTCGACGACGCCCTCCATGAGTCGGGCCTGCAGCTGAGCGAGTACGAGATCATCTCGATGCTCTCGGAGAGCCCGTCCCACCGCCTGCGGATGTCCGAGCTCGCCGCGATGGTGGTGCAGTCGCGCAGTCGGCTGACGCACACGGCCAAGCGGCTCGAGGCGCGCGGCTGGGTCACGCGCGAGCAGTGTCTGGGCGACCGGCGCGGCGTCGAGCTCGTCCTCACGCCGGTCGGGCTCGAGGCGGTCGACGAGATCGCCAAGGTCCATGTCCAGAGCGTGCGTGACAACCTCGTCGACATCATGACGCCGCAGCAATATAAGGCGATCGGCGACGCGATGGCCATCGTCCGGGACCACCTCGACCCGGACGGCCTGAGCGACGTCTGATCCCCTCGTGTCGTAGGCGACAATGACCGCATGAACTCAGGTGCTTCGGAGGCCCTTCTCGCGCGGGCGAGCGCAGTGATCCCAGGTGGCGTCAACTCGCCGGTGCGGGCCTTCCGCGCGGTCGGCGGGACGCCGCGGTTCATGGCCTCCGGCAAGGGTGCCTGGCTCACCGACGTCGACGGGAACAGATACGTCGACCTCATCTGCTCCTGGGGCCCGATGATCCTCGGCCACGCCCACCCAGAGGTGCTGCGGGCCGTGAACGAGGCGGCCGCACAAGGCTTTTCGTTCGGCACCCCGTCAGAGAACGAGGTCGCCCTCGCTGAGGAGATCGTCGCCCGCATCGAGCCCGTCGACCAGGTCCGGCTCGTCAACAGCGGCACCGAGGCGACCATGTCGGCGATCCGGTTGGCGCGCGGCTACACGCAGCGGGACGTCATCGTGAAGTTTGCGGGCTGCTACCACGGCCACGTCGATGCGCTGCTGGCGTCGGCCGGGTCCGGCGTGGCGACGTTCGCGCTGCCCGACTCGGCCGGGGTGCCGCGGTCGAGCGCGGGCGAGACGATCGTGCTGCCCTACAACGACCTCGCGGCCGTCGAGGCGGTCTTCGCCGAGCGCGGTCAGCAGATCGCCGCCGTCATCACCGAGGCCGCACCGGGCAACATGGGTGTCGTTCCGCCGGTCCCCGGGTTCACCGAGGGGCTGCGTCGCGTGACCCGTGATCACGGCGCACTGCTCATCAGCGACGAGGTGATGACCGGGTTCCGCTGCTCCCGCTCGGGGTTCTACGGGCTCGAAGGGCCGTATGCCGCTGGGCCGGCCGACCTGTTCACCTTCGGGAAGGTCATGGGCGGGGGTTTCCCGACGGCCGCCTTCGGCGGCAGCGGCGAGGTCATGGCCCTGCTTGCGCCTGCCGGGCCGGTGTACCAGGCCGGCACGCTCTCGGGAAACCCGGTCGCCTCGGCCGCGGGCCTCGCGACCCTGCGCGGATGCACCGACGAGGTCTACGCCCGGCTCGATACTGCCGCGCACGCCATCGCCGATGCGGCCTCGGAGGCGCTGACCGCCGCCTCTGTCCCGCACGCCGTGCAGTGGGCCGGCTCGATGTTCTCGATCTTCTTCCGCGAGGGCCCGGTGCGGGACTACGACGACGCCAAGACGCAGGACGTCGACGCCTTCCGCCGGTTCTTCCACGCGATGCTCGAGCGGGGCGTCCACCTGCCGCCCAGCTCGTTCGAGGCGTGGTTCGTCTCCGCGGCCCACGATGACGACGCGGTCTCGCACGTCCTGGCGGCCCTCCCGGCGGCCGCCCGTGCCGCTGCGACCCTTGCCCGATGAGCCAGTCTGGACGCGGGTGGACTCGATTCGGACCTTGGGGCGGCGTTTGAGAGACTGGGCGCCATGACCGCCACGCCGACGCCACCTGTGCCGACGCGCACTGTCGTGCACCTGATGCGGCATGGCGAGGTCCACAACCCGACGGGCGTGCTCTACGGCCGGCTCGACGGTTACCACCTGAGCGACCTCGGGCGCGAGATGGCCGAGCTCGTGACTCGGCACTTCGAGACCAACGACATCGTCCTCGTCGTCGCGTCCCCGCTCGATCGGGCGCAGCAGACTGCCGCTCCGATCGCGGCCTCGCACGGTCTCACGGTCCAGACCGATCCGCGCGTCGTGGAGTCGGAGAACTACTTCGAGGGGCGACAGGTCACGACGAAGGACCTGCTGCACCCGAGCCACTGGCACAAGCTGCGCAACCCGATGAAGCCCTCATGGGGAGAGCCCTACAAGGACATCGCGGCCCGGATGCTCGCGGCCATCGACGACGCGCGTCACGCGGCGGCTGGCCACGAGGCGGTCATCGTCTCGCACCAGCTGCCGATCTGGACGGTCCGCAACCAGCTCGAGGGCCGACGCCTCTGGCACGACCCTCGCAGACGTGAGTGCACCCTCGCGTCGCTGACCTCGCTCGCCTACGACGGCGACGACCTCGAGTCGATCGCCTACTCCGAGCCGGCCGCTGCGCTGCTCGAACGCGCCAGCAGGAGCGTGGGCGCCTGATGCGGGAGCTCGACCGACGCGCCGCACTGCGGTGGGGGGCCATGGTGCTGGCCGGCGGGCTCGTCACCACGCTGGCTGCCTGCTCGGAGGACCCCAACTCCGTCGCAGCGCAGGCCAAGGCCGGCGACCGGAAGAACTACGTCTCCGGCGACGGCACCATCGAGCGCCTCGCGCCGGAGAGCCGCGGCGCACCGGTGTCCCTGTCGGGGACCACGCTCGAGGGCCAGCCGTGGTCGATGGCGGGCAAGGAGGGCACGGTCTTCGTCGTCAACGTCTGGGGCTCGTGGTGCCCGCCCTGCATCGAGGAGACGCCCGCCCTGCAGAAGGCCTGGGAGCAGGTCCAGGGCAAGGACCTGGCCGTCGAGTTCATCGGGCTCGACAAGATGGAGAGTCCCGAGACCGGTCTCGCCTTCCAGAAGGCCAACAAGGTGACCTACCCCTCCCTCGCATACGACGGCGGCGTCCCGATCCTCGCCCTCCAGGGCAAGGCAACGGCCACCCCGTCGACGCTCGTGCTCGACCAGCAGGGCCGCATCGCGGCTCGCGTCTCCGGACCGGTCACGACGAGCACGCTCACCGCGCTCGTCGACGACGTGCTCGCCGAGGCCTGACGAGAGCCGGCCGCCCGTGAACGCTGACCTCGCGACCGGTTCCTTCCTTCTTGCCGCCGCCGTCGCACTCGCGGCCGGACTCGTGTCCTTCGCGTCCCCGTGCGTCCTGCCGCTCGTGCCGGGGTTCCTCGGCTACGTCACCGGCCTCTCGGACGAGTCGCTCGAGCGTCGGTCGCGCGGCCGGCTGGTCGTCGGGGCGCTGCTCTTCGTCGCCGGCTTCACCGTCGTCTTCCTCATCGCCGCCGCAGCCCTGTCCGCGATCGGGGTGGCCTTTCGGGAGCACCAGAGTGCGCTGCTTCGCATCGGCGGCGCGGTCGTCATCGTGATGGGCCTGCTCTTCCTCGGCGTCGGCAAGTCGTATGCCGCCCAGCTCGGTTGGCGTCCACGTGCGGGCCTGCTCGGGGCACCGTTGCTCGGAGCCGCCTTCGCGGTCGGATGGTCGCCGTGCTGGGGGCCGACCCTCGGGGCGATCCAGGCCATGGCCGCCCCCATCTCCGCCGAGGCGGGGTCCATCGGGAGGGGTCTGATCCTGGGTGCGGTCTACTCGATCGGGCTCGGCCTGCCGTTCATCCTCATGGCAGCCCTGTGGGAGCGGGCCGGTCGAGCCAGCGCCTGGCTGCGCCGGCACCGGCGGCCGATCCAGGCCTTCGGCGGGCTGATGCTCATCGTGGTCGGCCTACTCATGGTGACCGGACTCTGGGAGAACGTCATCACGTGGCTTCAGATCAACCTCATCGCAACGTTCCAGGTGGTCCTCTGATGACCGAGCCGAAGACGACGGTCACGTCCGAGCAGGAGCCGGCTCAGCGGCATACGGCCGAATCGTCGTTGTCCTCCGCCCCGCGGGAGCCGCAGCTGCCCCAGCTCGGGGCACTCGGGATGGCGCGGTGGGCGTGGCGACAGCTGACGAGCATGCGGACGGCCCTGTTCCTGCTCCTGCTCCTCGCCGTCGCTGCGGTGCCCGGGTCGGTCTTCCCGCAACGGAACATCGACTCGGGACGGGTCGCCGACTACCTGGCCCAGAACCCGGACACCGGGCCGTGGCTCGACCGGCTCGGCTTCTTCGACGTCTACGCGTCACCGTGGTTCTCGGCGATCTACCTGCTGCTGTTCGTCTCGCTCATCGGCTGCATCGTGCCGCGGACGCGGGTCCACCTGCGCGCGCTGCGCGCCACGCCTCCCCGCGCACCGGCCCGGCTGGCCCGCCTCGACCAGCACGTCGAGCTGACGACCACCCTCGCCCCGGACGACGCGCTCGAAGCCGCACGAGCCGCCCTGCGGGGCAAGCGGTTCCGCGTCCACAGCCACGACACGACGAGCGTCAGCGCCGAGTCAGGATATCTCAGGGAGACGGGCAACCTGCTCTTCCATCTCGCCCTGACGGGCATCATCGTCGGCATGGCCGTGGGTCACCTGTTCGGTTGGCGCGGCGACCTCATCCTCCCCGAGGGCGACGAGTTCGCCTCGAGTGCGACGACGTACAACACGTTCTCACCCGGACCGCTCGTCGGTGAGAACGCCGTGCCCGGCTTCGTCCTGACGCTCGACGACCTCGATGTGCAGTTCAACGAGACGCCAGGTCGCTCCTTCGGCACGCCGCGGGAGTTCACCGCCCACGTCAGGGTGGCGGACGAGCTGGGCGCCGAGCCGCGCAAGGCGGACATTGCCGTCAACCACCCGCTCGTCGTCGGCGGCGCAGACGTCTTCCTCCTCGGCAACGGCTACACGCCGGTCATCACCGTGCGCGACGCCTCGGGGCAGGTGCTGTATCGCGAGGCCACGCCGTTCCTCGCCCAGGACGGGAACTACCGCTCGGTGGGCGTCGTCAAGGTGCCGTCGGCGAGCCCCAAGCAGCTCGGCTTCACCGGCTTCTTCCTGCCGACCGCCGAGCCGACCTTCGCCAACGGCCCGGTCTCGGTCTTCCCGGACGCCCAGAACCCCGAGCTCGCCCTGTCCATCTGGGAGGGGACACTCTTCCCGGGCGGCGCGCCGCAGTCGGTCTACACCCTCAACACCGAGGAGATGACCCAGGTGCCGGGCGATGACGGCAAGCCGGCGTTGGTTCGGCTGAAGCCGGGCCAGACCCATGAGCTGCCGGGCGGGCGGGGCTCGATCACCTTCGACGAGGTCAAGCGCTTCGCCGGGCTGTCGATCCGCACCGACCCCGGGGCACCGATCAGCCTGGTCAGCGCGCTCCTGGCGACGCTCGGTCTCATTCTCGGTCTGACCATCAAGCGGCGGCGCGTCTTCGTGCGGGTCCGCCCGGCCGGGGATGGCGACGCCGAGCCAGGCGCTACCGTGGTCACCATCGGTGGCCTCTCGAAGGACTCCGACCCCGGGCTGGCCGCCATCGTCGACTCGGTCGGCGCAGCCGTGCACGATCCCCATGCAGAACGGACAGACCGCTCGTGACACCCACACTCGCCACGGTGAGTCCCGCGCTCGCCGGCAACGCGAACATGGCGCTCTACGCGTCGATGATCGTCTACACCCTCGCCATGCTGATGTTCGCCTGGCACCTCGCGTCCCGGTCGACACAGCTGGCCGGCACGAGAGTCCCCGAACGCGAGGAGGTGCTCGTCGCGGCGGGCGGTTCGACGACTTCGGGTCAGTCCGTCCCCAGCGGGGGTGCGGCCGGACCCAGCCCTGAGGTGAGTGCGGCCTCGCGGCAGCGAGGGAACATCGCGCTCATGTTCACCTACCTGGCGACGGCGCTGCTCGTCGCCTCCGTGGTGATGCGGGGCGTCGCCGTGGCCCGGCCCCCGTGGGGCAACATGTTCGAGTTCGCAACGGCCTCCGCTGCCGCCGTTGGCCTGACCTACTCGGTGCTCGCCAAGCGGAACAACTGGCAGTGGCTCGGCGTCTTCGTCGTCACGCCGATTCTCCTGGTGCTCGGCCTGTCGCTCGCCGTGCTCTACACCGAGGCCGGCGAGCTGATGCCGGCGCTCAAGTCCTACTGGCTCGGCATCCACGTGGGCGTGGCCTTCCTCGCCGTCGCGTTCTTCACCATCGCGGCCATCATCGGGGTGCTCTACCTCGTCCGGCGGCGCCGCGAGGAGAAGCCACCGGCCAGGCGCAGCTTCATCGAGTCGCTGCCATCGTCCGCCGCACTCGAGCGGACGGCGTACGGCCTCAACATGGTGGCCTTCATCCTGTGGACCTTCACCCTCATCGCGGGGGCCATCTGGGCGAAGCAGGCTTGGGGCGCCTACTGGCAGTGGGACCCGAAGGAGGTCTGGACCTTCGTCATCTGGACCGTCTACGCGGCCTACATGCACAGTCGGGCGACCGCTGGCATCGACCTGCGCAAGTCGATGTACATCGCCCTCGCCGGCTTCGTCTGCGTCATCATCAACTTCACTCTCGTCAATCTCGTCTCGACGTTCGTCGGCATGCACAACTACTCGGGGATGTGACCGTGGTCCGTTACAGCATTCTCCGGCTGCTCATCTTCTTCGGGGTGCTCCTCGCCCTGTGGCTCGTGGGCATCCGCAACAACCCGGTCCTGCTCCTCGCGCTCTCGGCGATCATCTCGGCCGTCGTGTCCTATGCGCTGCTTCGCGGCATGCGTGACGAGATGACCGCGAAGCTGGTGGAGCGCCACGAGGCCAAGCTGCAGGCGAAGCAAGGTCGGCAGGCGCCCTCCGAGGACGAGCTCGCCGAGGATGCGGAGGCCGAGCGGTCCAACGGCACCGACACGGTGCGCTGACCCCTCTCGCACACGCATGCAGCGCTGGGTCTCGGCTCATGCTTGAGAGGTGGGACGAGTGACGGGACGGGTTTCCCGTCGCATGCGGGCACCGGTCCGGGCGGAGGGCTCTGGTCCCGTCATTCGTCCCGTGCGGTGTGCCGTCGGGGCTGGCTCTGCGTCGAGTGTGCAGCTGACGCCCAGCGCGGACTGCACACTCGACGAGAGCCGGGCTGCCGCGCCCTGGCTCACGCTGCCGGTGCGCGGAGCGCAGCGGAGATCCGCTCGGCCGTGACCGCGGGGCATTTGCTGCACACTCGGCTGAGAGGTGGGACGAGTGACGGGACGGGTTTCCCGTCGCATGCGGGCACCGGTCCGGGCGGAGGGCTCTGGTCCCGTCATTCGTCCCGTGCGGTGTGCCGTCGGGGGCTGGCTCTGCGTCGAGTGTGCAGCTGACGCCCGGCGCGGACTGCACACTCGACGAGAGCCGGGCTGCCGCGCCCTGGCTCACGCTGCCGGTGCGCGGAGCGCAGCGGAGATCCGCTCGGCCGTGAGCGCCCGTCGCCACGACCACCGACCGAGCCGCGATGGCACCGTCGGCCGTGTCGAGGACGAAGCCACCCGCTTCGGCGGGCCGGAGCCGGTCCACGCGCGTACCGGAGCGGACCTCGGCAGCAAGCCCAGCGGCATACGTATTGATGTGTTGCTCGATCCCGGCACGCGGAAGGTAGCCGTGTGGGTCGTCGCCCACGTAACTATCGCCGGGCAGCCGGATGGAATGGTTCGGCGTGACGAGGGTGAAGCTGTCCCAACGCCGTGACCAGGAGAAGCCGGGACGCTCGGCCTCGAGGACCACATGCTCGACGCCGCGCTCGCTCAGCTCGCGACTGGCCGCGGTCCCCGCCTGTCCGGCGCCGACGACGGCGACCTCGATCGACTCCATGACACTTCCCCTCCTCGCCGGAACGGGCCCGACACGCCACCGTCCCACCCCGTACTGGCAGCGCGCAGCAAAACGCGGTCCGGGGACCCTCGTCAGAAGTGGTAGCCGAGCCCCAACCCGATCGCGAGGAGAGCCGCCCAGACCAGCTCGAAAACACCCGTTCCAGCCAGGGTGGGGATCAGGTCGCGACCGGTCGCGCCGCTGGCCACGTCCCGGATCGGTCGCGCGATGAGAGGCGCCGCAAGCAGAGCGAGGAGCGCGTAGGCCGACGTCAGCGCGGCGAGTGCCGTCATGACGAACGCCACTGCGATGAGGGCAATGTAGAAGGCCCGAGTTCGCTTGTCACCGAGGCGCACGGCCAGGGTTCGCTTGCCGGTGACGCCGTCGGTGGGGATGTCGCGCAGGTTGTTGGCCACGAGGATGGCGGAGGTGACCGAGCCGACCCCGATCGCGCCCCACCAGCCGGCCGCGGTGAGGGTCGTCATCGTGGCCATCGTGCCGAGAGTCGCGACGAGGCCGAAGAACACGAAGACGAAGACCTCGCCCAGGCCGAGATAGCCGTACGGTCGCCTGCCGCCGGTGTAGTACCAGGCGGCCAGGATCGCGAGTCCACCGATGGGAAGCATGACCCACAGCCCGGACAGCGAGATCAGCGTGAGCCCGAGAACCCCCGCGACGGCAAACGCCGTGAACGCAGCGGTCTTGACAGACGTCGGTGCGGCGAGCCGCTGCCCGACGAGCCGAATCGGCCCCACCCGGACCTCATCCGTGCCGCGGACGCCGTCGCTGTAGTCGTTGGCGTAGTTCACCCCCACCTGGAGGGCGAGAGCGACGAGGGCCGCGAGGACGACGTAGCCCCAGACGATGTGACCCGTCTGATAGGCGGCGCCGGAGCCGATGAGGATCGGGGAGATGGCGGCGGGCAGGGTGCGGGGGCGAGCACCTTCGATCCACTGGGCGAGCGTGGCCATGGGTCCTTGCTGGTCTGGAGGGTCAGGCGTCCGGCTTCGGTTTGCGCAGCTTGCGCAGGAAGTCGGGGTCGTCATCCGGCCCACGAGGGCCCGGCGGTGGCATCGTGCGCCGCGGAGTGTTGCCGCGCGGAGCCGGACCCTGGCCCAGACCCCGGGAGCCCGGTGCGTCGGACTTGCCGGCGACCAGCCACATGATCGGGCCGAGCACCGGGACCAGGCAGACCAGGAGCCACACGGGCTTCGGCATGATGCGTATCCGCCTTCCGTCGGTCTGGAGGCAGTCGACGAGGGCGTAGATCGTCGCGAAGACCACGAGGGCAACGAGAATCACGCGGGGCACTGAGGACTCCTTCGGGAAGTAACTCAACCATCTTGCCACCCGAGGGTCACGAAACGATCATGCCTGCCGACCCGCGGCCAGACGAATCGCCGCACGGTCCGGCTTTCCGGGCCCGCGCAGCGGGATCGCAGGGACGACGACCACCCGCTTGGGCACGGCAGCGTCAGGCAGTATGCCGCTGAGCTGGCTGCGCAGGTCAGCCACCGTCATGTGGGTGGTCGGGTCGAGCAGCGTCACTGCCGCGCAGACGACCTCTCCCCACTCGCGGTCGGGGACACCGACGACGACGACGTCCGCGACGTCATGGACGTGACGGGCGATCGCGTCCTCCACGACACCCGGGGTGACCTTGATACCGCCCGTGTTGATCACGTCGTCGGCCCGTCCGTCGACGACGAGCAGGCCGTCCTCGTCGATGTGGCCGAGATCGTCCGTCCGGAACCAGCGGGTGCCGTCCGCATCGGTCGCGAACGCGTCGGCCGACAGTTGGGGCTCGCCCAGGTAGCCGTGCGCGATGGTGTCACCCCCGAGGACGACGTGCCGGTCGTTGTCGATGTGCATGCGCGTGACCGGCAGCGGGAGGCCGTCATAGACGCAGCCCCCGGCGCTCTCGCTCATCCCATAGGTGAGGGTGAGTGCGACACCGGAGTCACGGGCCCGCTGGACCATGGCCTGTGGCGTGGCCGCGCCGCCGACGAGCACGCCGTCGAAGGACCGGAGGGCTTCCAGTCCGGCTCGGTCGTCGAGCAGCCGGCCGAGCTGGGTCGGGACGAGGGAGGTGTAGCGACGGGGCGCGCTCGGGTTCGTGCTGACTGCGGCGGCCGCACGGGCGAAGGTCGCGGCCGTGAACCCGTCGCGCAGGTCCAGCAGGCTCGGCTGTGTCCCGCCGACGAGGGACCGGATCAGGACCTGGAGGCCGGCGATGTGGTGTGCCGGCAGGGCGAGCAGCCAGGTGCCGGTGCCCCCGAGGACCTCGTGGGTCGCAGTGGCAGAGGCGGTGAGTGCCGCAGCGGTGAGCATGGTGCGTTTCGGCCTGCCGGTGGAGCCGGAGGTGCCAACGGCGAGCGCGAAACCCTCGGGGAGGTCGGCAGGGTCGTGTGGTGCGACGACCGGGTGAGCCTGCTCAGCGGCATACGGCATGACGGGGGAGCGCCCAGTGAGCGCCGCCTCGAGGTCGGCCAGGATCGTGAGCGCCTCCGGCCCTGCTGGGACGGGCAACGGACGCGGCACTGGCATGCCGACATTGTGCCGGTTCGGCCGGTTGCGACTAGGACCGGGTCGCCACGTCTCTTCAATCGAGTGAACAACATCGGGGCACAAGACGCGTTCACGCGATCGGGTTTGGTGCGGGCTTGGCACGCCCGCACTGGTCCGCCGGCCAGATCGGAGACGCTCCAAGTCGGCGCGAGGTCAGGTGGCGCGGGGGCCCCAGATGGCCAGTTCCCCTCCTGGCATGCACACGATGATCTCGCCACTCGGTCCGTAGATCTGCCATGCCTCGGAGCCATCATCGGCGGAGACGTCGATCTGAGCGACCGCAGAGCGGATCGTCAAATCACCGAGCATCGGAGACACTGACCGCATCGATCGTTGCTCCTAAAGAGGGCGCACCAGCTCGTCGGAAAGGCTCTGACAGCGTGACGTAGATTCGTCGCCGACCTCCTGACAGTGCGGTCGCCTGAACGCAGGGTCACATCACCCTGCGAGGTCGAGTTGCCAGCCGCTGTCCGGTCCAGAAGCGAGCATGTGCTCCACTTCAACTTTCGCAATTGGTCATGGGCAAATCAGGAATCACGGCTTCCATCCCTTCGGGCGCTCGTATGTTCCATCCTCCTTGATGGGGGAGTGGGTGCTGTGGCATGAGACCCAGGCTTTCCATTGAGCGTCAAGCGCTTGCCCCCACTCGTTGTAATAGCGCACGTAGCCCTTGGGATAGCCGACTTGTCGGGTCCATGATGCGGACCGAGTTGGCGTCACGAGTGGCTGCCGTTCGGAGGGTTGACTTGTCGGGTTCCTGCCAGACATCACCCTTGTCGTTGTTCGCGACGCGGCCCTTCCAGTTCGCTCCGGCAGTGTCTGGACGCATCGAGTCTGGCAGTGGGTCGCCAGCGTTGCCGCGATGGCCTCCCACTGACGGTCCGTCGACCTCGTTCAAGAGTCGGTTCTGGTTCAGCGCGGCGTGGTCGGCGAGGCGGCTACCGCCATGAGTGACTGCCCCAGCACCTGCGGCAACCAGGCCGGCTGCGGCGATGTTGATGGGGACACCGGCCACGGCACCGACACCCGTGGCGTCCAGCGCGACTCCGGCGATCTCGCCTCCGGCGCCGACGACGACCATTCCGGCGCCGAGGGCCATCTCGATGACGTCCTCGGGATGCTCAGCGGCGGCTTCGAGCACGTTGGCCGCACCGTTCACGAGGGGCACCGCGGTGTGGTTGTAGGTCCACGCGGCAGCGTCCCCGGCCGTCTCGAGCGCGCCCTCCCACCACGTGCCTGGCTCGGCCTTCGCGCGACCTGGTCGACCGGTGGGGTCGAGGCTGCACGGATCTGGTCCTGCGCCAAGTGGAGCCCCGCGAGCAGGTCCACGCGCACGGCCGCAATGCCGCGACCCGCTCCTGCTGCGGCGCTGATCCGCGCGAGGGCTCGCGCACAGCGGGTGCTGGCGACCATGAAGTCGTCCATGGAGCCCCCGTAGGAACGGTAAATCGCGCCCATCGTCTGATCGAGCTCCCGGTCGGCCCGCTCGAGGAGCTGGGCGGCGGGCAGGGGCTCGATCCCGGCGCCCTGTGCGGCTGCGGTCGACCGGGCATGTTCATCGCGTGCCGCATCCGCCTTGGCTCGCAGCGCCCGGACCCGGACCTGAGTGTGCTCAAGGGCGTCGGCATAGGCCGTCAGTGCCAAACCGGCCCCATCGAGCCCCGGCAGCAGCCGTTGCGCCCGAGCAGACAGCTGGCTGAGCTCCATCACGGCCGTCGCGGCGGCGGATCCCTGCCAGTGGAGCGACAGCTCGGGCGCGGCTGTGCCGGAGACGCTCGCACTGGCGAGGGCACGGTTCGCGACCCGGCGAAAGCGAGCCGCCGCCCCGCGCAGCGCGGCCGGATCGCCCTCCGGCACGGCTAGCTCCCCTCGTGAGCCGCCGCGCCCCGCCTCCCACGCCATCAGATCGGCACCCCGCCCGAGTCCCGGGGCGGCTGCGCCCCAACAGCGCCAAGCTCCGCGGCGACCGCGACCTCCACGTCGTGCGCAGACCGGGCTGCCCAGGTCAGGTCACGAGCGAGCGCGGCGGACGCCGCGGCGAATGCCTCGAGGACGGCCAGGTGCGTTGTCGCGAACTCGTGCAGCGACTGGGCCAGCCCGACGCGGTCCGTGACGATGCCCCGACGAGCAAGCCCAGCGGCATACGCGAAGGATGTTGCGCAGTCGCGCAACTCGCTGCCGCTGGTTCGCAGGGTGGACCCGAGCGCCTGGGTACCGTCCGTGTCGATCGCATAGCTCACGACGCCCGAACCTAGACAACTCCCGCATCGGGGCCGCGGAGTTATCCACAGCCCCAAGATGTTTCAGTCGACGACTGCGTCCAGCAGCGGACTCAGATGGTTGCTCACCAGGGCCCGCGCGGCCTGCTCAGCGGCTGCCTTGAGTGCACCAGCCACGTCGGCGCCGTCCAGCGTTGCGTCAAGAAAGCCTGCGAAGAAGCCGTCGCCAGCGCCGTTCGTGTCGACGATCCGGTCAACCGGCAGGGCCACGACCCGCCACTCCCGATGCTCGGAGTCGACCGCCCACGCGCCGTTCCCGCCGAGGGTGCACACGACGACCGTGACCCCCTGGTCCACGAGGCTGTGCATGAAGTCGCCGGGCGAGGCAAGGCCGTCGGCGTTGAGGAAGACGTGAGAAGCCGCCGCGATGAAGGGCCGGTGGAAGTCGGTCACACCGTCGTAGTCGTGGATGTCCGTCCACACGAGGTCACGCTGGGTGTGACCCACCTCCACGAGCTCGCGAGTCCACGCGGCCAGGTCGACGACGAGCGCTCGGCACGACATCCGGTCGTGGAGGTCCGGCAGGTCTCCCATCCGAGCATCCGGCGTTGACAGGTAGATCGAGACGCGCTCGCCCCGACCGGTCATGAGGTTGCAATGACGCTCGCCCGGTCCCGGCACGACCG
This sequence comes from uncultured Actinomycetota bacterium, assembly GCA_963754395.1. Lineage (GTDB taxonomy): Bacteria > Actinomycetota > Actinomycetes > Actinomycetales > Dermatophilaceae > Intrasporangium. Next base: position 44,644 of record CAVWGJ010000009.1, read on the forward strand.
CCGCTTCCACGTCGATGCCCACAGCACGGAGCGCGCCGACCGAGCGACGTCCGGGGTCGTCGTCACCGACAACTGTCGTGAGCCGTACCGAGCGCCCACGGTCGTGGAGGTGGAGTGTCTTGCCGGCAGAGGTCCCACCGACCGTCTCCGTCGCCGATTGCGCGAACAGCGTCTGCGGCCTCGGCTCGGGGAGCGCGTCGAGGCGGATGAGGGTGTTCCACGAGGTCGGCCCGAGTACCTCGACGTCAGCCACGACGCACGGCCCGCCCGCGGGCCGGGCCCATTCGGCCGGCCGCCCCCGCGCCGATCCTGCGCTGGCGGGCCGCCATGACCACCGTCCAGAGGAGCATCACGGCGCACACGGAGAAGCCGATCTGAGGGTTGAGCGGCAGGATGATGCCAAGCACACCACCTAGCACCCAGAGCATCTGCAGCATGGTCTCGGACCAGCCGAAGACCGACGCCCGCACGTTCTCCGGCACCTCCCGCTGCACGAGCGCGTCGAAGCACAGCTTGGACAGCTGAGCGGTCAGGCCCTGCACCAGCCCGAGCAGCGCGAGGGTCCAGATGCCGTACCAGAGTGCCGTCGCGATGCACGCGACAGTCGCGAGCAGCACGGAGAGCATGGCGACGCGCTCCGGGTGTTGATCGCGCAGGTTGTTGCCCAGCAGGCTGCCGAGCGCATTGCCCAGACCGATCGCGGCCGCCGCGATCGCGAGCACGAGCTCACCGCGCATCCCGCTGATCGGGTGCTCCTTGGCGAGGAACGCCAGGTACAGGATGAGGAACCCGGTGAGCAGTCGGGTGCCGCCGGTCGACCACATGGCGTGTCGGACCGGCCACGGGATGGCGTGCAGGCTTCGCAGGTAGCGCCCGAAGATGCCGGCTGAGTCGACCTCGAGCGCTGCCCCTTCCTGCGCTGCAGTGGCTGCCGTATGCCGCTGGGCTCGGTCCCGCTCCGACGCGGGCTGCCGCACCGGCCGCGTGTCGCTCAGTGAGATCTCGCCGGCGTTGCTGTCGACGTCAGGCGGGAGCCGGATCGCCTGGACCGTGCCGATGACGAAGAGTACGAAGGCGACGCGCAGCGCCCACGGCGCGCCGACCTTCAGGGCCGCCGCAGCGAGCCCCCCGCCGATGACGGCGCCGATGACGCCGGCGATCGAGACCCTCGAGTTGGCCCTGACCAGACTCGTGCCTGCAGGGAGCAGTCGCGGGACGGCCGCAGCGCGGGCGATGTTGTACGCCTTGGAGGCGATGAGCACCCCGAGCGCGGCGGGGAAGAGCCAGTCGCTCTTGTTGTAGATCGCCTCGGCGAGGACCCAGCAGAGGAACGCCCGGGTCGCCAACGTCGTCCCGATCGCCCAGCGCCGCCCATGGCTGAACCGGTCGAGCAGCGGCCCGACGAACGGCGCGATGAGCGTGAACGGGATCATCGTCAGGAGAAGGAAGCCCGCCACCTGGCTGCGGGCGTCGGCGGTCTGGGGGTTGAAGAAGAAGATGCCGGCGAGCGCGAGCATCATTGCGGCGTCGCCGGCGGTGTGGCTGGCATGCAGCTCGGTCATCCGCGCGAGGCCGGTCTCGCCCGCGCCGCCGGAGTGCGTGAAGGCGTGGAACTTGGCGGCGGCGAACCGTGACGTCGCGGCCGTCGCCTTGGCACCCGCGACGGTCGCCTTGCCGATGCCCCGACCGACGGCCTTGGTGGCGTTGAGTGCTTGGGCGCGTCCTGGCGTCCGGTAGTCAGCCGCGTGGCCACCCTCAGGCACGTCGCTGACCTCGGTGGCATCACGGACCTCGTGGTCCCGCTCCACCTCGTCGCTCGTGCTCACTCCGCCATCTTCCCCCGAGGCGGTGACGGGACGTCACTGGGCGCGCAAAAGGAGGATGAAACACCCAGGGTCCAAACCGACATGAGGGGGCATGAGCAACCACGACACCGGACCGCCGGGCGGAGAGCAGCGGTTCACCGAGCTCTTCGCCAAGACCTACGCGCCCGTCCTCCGTTCATCGAGCTGAAGAAGGCCGGCACGCAGACCGCCGACGTGGCCGCCGCGCACGCGCAGCTGCAGACGTACCTTCGGGAGCTGCCGATGTGCTTCCGGTTCGCGGTCCTGACTGTCGCGACGGACGGGATCACCGCGAAGCACGGCACGCCGTTCACGCCGTTGAACCATCTCTCGCCGTGGAACGTCGACGACGACGGCGAACCACTCGGGTTCAGGGCCACTGAGGACCTGGATCACCTCGGCACGGGGCTGGACCAGCTGATCGATGGGGTGTTCAACCAGGACCGGTTCCTTCAGCTGATGCGCAACGTCACCGCGTTCGCCCAGGGCGCCGACGGGCTGGCGATGCGGATCGCCAAGCCGCACCAGTACTTCGCCGTGAACAAGGCTCTCTGGCGGACGGTCCAGGCGGTGGAGTCGGACGGCAAGACCGGGGTGGTGTGGCACACGCAGGGCTCCGGCATGTCGATGGAGATGGAGCTCTACACCCATGACGTCCAGCGCCACCCGAAGCTGCTCAACCCGACGATCGTCGTCGTCACGGACCGGCCCGAGCTCGACGGGCAGCTCTTCACGTGCTGTGGCCGCCGAAACTCGTCTCGCTGCTGGCCGAGCCCGGACCCCTGAGCGAGAGCGACATCGCGCTGACCCACCGGCGGCTCGCCTCGGCCTTCCCCACCGCCTGAGCCGGCCGGCTCGTCTGTCTGGAGGACAGACTCCGTGCCGTGGTCCTACAGTCTTGGAATGCCGCCGATCGCTGGTGCACGGCTGCCCCTTCTCTTCATCGAGGGGTCCGAGGCCGAGGAGATCAGCCGGAACGTGTCGTCAGTGGCCGTGCACGTGACCCGGGGACGGGCAAGGGCGAAAGTGCAGATCGCGGGCCCACTGCCGGATGCCGACTCCCTTCGCGTGGATGCCCCTGCAACCACGCTGGCGCTGATGCTGACGCCCGACGAGGAGTGTTTCGCCGGACGCCTGACCGCTATGGAGGCCAGGATGCCACCCGGGGCGCGACCATCGACCGTCCTCCTCGCGGTGGGCCACGCCCCACATGGGCGACCGGGACCGGCTGTCCCGTTGCGCTTCGGCGTCGAGATCGAGTCAGGCACTGTGCGTCGCAACCGCCGTGGCTCTAGAGCGAAGTGCATTTCAGCCACACCGGGGCTGCGCTGGGGCAGTTGGGTCGACCTGACGACGCACGATCCACCCTTCGACGGATCCCTCCACGTGGTCGAGCTCTGGTACCGCTTCGACGCCGTACGTGGTTTCAGCGTCGAATTCGTGGCCGAGGGCTGATCCTTTGGTCGATCGGGCAGTTTCGGGCGGCTGACGCCTGGTTGGGGCACACTGCTCTGGTCCAGGGATTCACGTCAGGGGCCCTACGCCATGAGCATCGGTGTCAGCATCGCGGAATCTAGCGTTCCGATCGAGAGGCACGTCTTTGCAGGGCTGTTCGCGACTCGGTCGTGAGCTCGAGCCTGCTCATCGAGAGGGCGCTGCACAGTGGGACGGTCCAGTTCGCCACGCTCGTGGAGCTCGGAAGTCGGCCGGTCTCTCATCGGCTCGGCTTCACGACTTGAGGCACTTCTACGCCACCGGGCTGATCGCGGACGGGTGCAGCGTCGTGACAGTCCAGCGGGCGCTCGGTCACTCGACTGCCACGACGACGCTCGGCACTTACGCGCACCTGTGGCCGACTGCCGAGGACCAGACGCGCAATGTGGCGGCCGCCCCCATGCGATCGGCACTGAGGATTCCTGCTGACTCCTTGCAGACTTCGCAGCCGTAAACCGTGGCTCCGGATTGTCCTGGTCTAGAAGTACCAGGGGAAAGGTGACCAGTCGGGATCGCGCTTCTCGAGGAACTGGTCACGCCCCTCGATGGCTTCATCGGTCATGTAGGCCAGGCGTGTCGCCTCGCCGGCGAACACCTGCTGGCCCATCAGGCCGTCGTCGGTGAGGTTGAAGGCGAACTTCAGCATCCGCTGGGCCTGCGGTGACTTGCCCATGATCTCGGTCGCCGCCTGCAGGGCCTCGCGCTCGAGGTCGGCGTGGTCCGCAACGATGTTCACCGCGCCCATCCGGTGCATGTCCTCGGCGGTGTAGGTGCGGCCGAGGTGGAAGATCTCGCGAGCGAACTTCTGACCGACCGACTTGGCGAGGTAGGCGGAGCCGTAGCCGCCGTCGAAGGACCCGACGTCGGCGTCGGTCTGCTTGAAGCGAGCATGCTCGCGGGAGGCGATCGTCAGGTCGCAGACGACGTGGAGCGAGTGGCCGCCGCCCGCTGCCCAGCCGTTGACGACCGCGATGACGATCTTGGGCATGGTGCGAATCAGGCGCTGGACCTCCAGGATGTGGAGGCGTCCGCCGTGGGCCTTTGCCCGAGCCTCGTCGACCGTGTCGGCCGTCTCGCCGGCGGCGTACTGGTAACCGGAGCGGCCACGAATCCGCTGGTCACCACCGGAGCAGAACGCCCATTTGCCGTCCTTGGGGGACGGGCCGTTGCCGGTGATGAGGACGACGCCGACATCGGGCGTCATCCGCGCGTGGTCGAGGGCCCGGTAGAGCTCGTCCACCGTGTGCGGTCGGAAAGCGTTGAGCACCTCGGGTCGGTTGAACGCCACGCGGACCACCCCGGACTCGGCGTGCGGGCGACCCTCCTGCGCCTTGCGGCGGTGGTAGGTGATGTCGGTGAAGTCAAAGCCCGGGACGACGTCCCACTCACTCGGGTCGAAGATCTCTGATACCTGGGCGGCGACCCGGCCTGCCTCGCCCGCTCCCTCGTCCGCCGTGCCGTCGGTCGTCTCAGTGCTCTCAGTGCTCTCAGTGCCCACGGGACCCGACCCTAGCGGCCGGTCTAAGGTCACCCCATGCCGATCCCGCCCTACGTCGCGCACCTTCGCACCATGGTGGGACGGGAGCTGCTGTGGATGCCGGGGGTCACCGCGGTCGTCCTGCGACCGGCTCCCGATGGCTCGGGCGAGGAGGTGCTGCTCATCCGACGAACCGACAACGATGAGTGGACGCCGATCACGGGGATCATCGACCCCGGGGAGGACCCACACGTCACGGCCGCGCGGGAGGCACTCGAGGAGGCGTCCGTCGTCATCGCGGTCGACCGCCTCGTCTGGGTGTCGGCGGAGCCTCCGATCACACATGCCAACGGTGACCTGGCCCAGTACCTCAACCACACCTTCCGCTGCCGCTGGGTCTCGGGCGACCCGAGCCCCGGGGACGACGAGGCGACCGCAGCGGCGTGGTTCCGCCTCGACGATCTGCCGCCGATGCGCGAGCACGTCCTCGACCGGATCGCGTGCGCCGTGGAGAACCCACGCGACGTGCGCCTCGGGCTCTGACGCGGTCACAACACGTCGGCCTCGTCGATCAGCCGCTCAGGCATCCGCGCCTGGTCGCGAGCGGCAGCTCGTGCCTCGGCCGCGACGGTTGCGTCACGGAGCGCGATGATCTCCCGGCGGGTCCGCGACGTGAGCAGGTCGGCGCGTGAGAGTGGCTCGAGATCCGGAAGCGTTCGTGGCCGCGACACCCACGGCGGCTGCGGCGTGCCGAGGAGCCTCGCGACATTCCGCCCCCTGGCGGCCGGGAACGACGCGAGCCCCAGCTGTGCGCACAGCGCCTTCTGCGTCACCCGTCCCGCCGGAGCAAGTGCCCCGTTGGCCCGGCCCACCGCCCAGCACACCCCGGCGGCGACCTGGACGGGATCCTCCGGCACCCGGCCGCCGAGCAACTCCATGCCTACCGCCGCCAGCGCGCGCCGGAACGCGGTCCGGAGCTCGCCATCGAAGTAGATGCCCGCCAATCCGTCGAGCACCTCACCCGCGCGCCGGAACCGGGCAACCACATCCCCGTCCCCGACCGCCTCCGCCGGCAGTGAGAGCTCCTCCTCGGGCAGCGGGTCGGACGTCAACTGGTCGAGCGGCTGCGAGCCGCCCACCAGATGCTCGAGCCAGTCCACCGTGGCCCGCCATGGTGGGACCTCCCTCTTGGGCGGAGGCTCACGACGCCACAACCGTTCCACCTTCTCGACTCTCGGGTCGCCCAGCCACGGTGACTCCAGCAGCGGCTCGTACCACGTGTCGACGACCCGGCCGTCGACGAGGACGACATAGGAGACGGTGCGCTCACGAGGTGGCCGATAGCCGGTGGTGGACCAAGGATCTGGTTCGACCGCGTAATCCTCGTACCGCTCGCCCACCCACGGATCCTCCGCCCAGCTCGAGCTGCCCATCGCGCTGCCTCCCGTCCTCTCACCTGTCAGTGCCACGACTCTCCGCTTGCGCACACAGCAGTGCCACCGGCTGCGGCAAGGCTGTGGATGGCGGGCCCGCCATCGGGGGGATGTGGACGACCCGTTCTCGAGCGATCGCATTCGTGAGCGAAGATGAGGAGCGACGCACCGACCCTGAGCCCGGAGGCCCGATGACCACCCAGACGTCCACCATCACTCCGCCTGATGCGGACGTCCACGCCGCCGCCCTCCAGCGACTCGACGGCCTCGCCAAACCGCTCGGGGCGCTCGGCCGGCTGGAGGAGGTCGGCGCCTGGCTGGCGGCCTGCCAGGGCGTGTGCCCTCCGGAGCCGATCGAACGCGTCCGCGCTGTGGTGCTCGCAGGCGACCACGGGGTCACCGCCTCCGGTGTCTCCGCCTACCCGAGCGACGTCACCGCCGCGATGGTGCACGCGTTCGTCGCGGGAGTGGCCGGCGTGAGCGTCCTCGCTCGCCAACAGGGCGCGACCGTGCGGGTCCTCGACATCGCGGTCGACGCCGACCTCAGCAGCGCACCGGCCGACGTCACCGCGCACAAGCTGACCCGCTCGTCGCAGCCGATCGATGTCGCAGACGCGATCAGCCGCGACCTGGCGGAGCGGGCCATCGCCGTCGGCGCCGAGATCGCCGACGCCGAGGTTGACGCCGGGGCGCAGCTGCTGGTCATCGGGGACATGGGCATCGGCAACACGACGCCGTCGTCCGCCGTCATCGCCGCAACGCTGGGCCTGGGCGCCGACGCAGTCATCGGCAGGGGCACTGGCATCGACGATCCGACCCACGCCCGGAAGCTCGACGTGCTGACCCGCGCCCTTGCCCGCGCCTGCGACGAACACGGCCGCATCGAGGACCCCGTGCAGCGCCTGGCCGCCCTCGGCTCCGCGGACCTTGCCGTCGGGGCGGGGTTCCTCGCCCAAGCGGCCCGACGCGGCGTGCCCGTGCTCCTCGACGGCGTCATCGCCTGCGCCGAGGCCCTGGTCGCCGGTGAGCTCGCCCCGGGCGCGCAGGCCTGGTTCCTCGCCGGACACCGCTCCACCGAGCCGGCCCAGTCGCACGCGCTGGACGCGCTCGGCCTGGAGCCCCTGCTCGACCTCGGAATGCGGCTCGGGGAGGGGTCCGGTGCCATGGCGGCCGTACCGCTCGTGCGCTCGGCTGCCCTACTCCTCCGGGAGATGGCCCTCCTCGCCGATCTCGTCCGTCAATGACTCTGCGCCTCAGCAGAACCACGCCTCGGTCATGATGTTGCCGTGACCGACCTGCCGCCCCTCGCCGTCCTGCTCGAGCGGGCCCATGTCGTCGCGATCCCCATGCGAGTGCGCTTTCGCGGGGTCGACGTCCGTGAGGCGGTGGTCTTCGAGGGGCCCGCCGGCTGGGGCGAGTTCGCTCCCTTCCCCGAGTACGGCGACCTGGAGTCCGCCCGCTGGCTGGCCGCGGGGATCGAGGAGGCGTATGCCGCTCGGCCGACTCCCGTCCGCGACGCGGTGCCGGTCAACGCCACGGTCCCGGCCGTGCCGCCGGAGCGGGTGCCCGAGGTGCTCTCCCGCTTCCAGGGCTGCACGACGGCCAAGGTCAAGGTGGCCGAGCGGGGGCAGACGCTTCGCGATGACCTGAACCGCCTGGCCGCGGTGCGCGACGCGATGGGTCCGCACGCCCGGATCCGCATCGATGCCAACGGAGCCTGGGACGTCGAGACGGCCACGGAGGCACTGAGGAGGTCAGCGGCATACGGCATCGAATACGCTGAGCAACCCTGCGCCACTGTCGATGAGCTTGCCGAGCTGCGAGCCGCCTTGGCCCGCAACGCGATCGACGTTCCCATTGCAGCGGACGAGTCGATCCGCAAGGCTGAGGACCCGCTCCTCGTCGCCCGCAGGGGCGCCGCCGACCTCGTCGTCGTCAAGGTGGCGCCGCTCGGCGGCATCGTCCGTGCGTTGGAGATCGTGGATGCGTGCGGGCTGCCCGCGGTCGTCTCCTCGGCGCTCGACACGAGCATCGGGATCTCCGCCGGCGTCGCGCTCGCGGCTGCCCTGCCGGCGCTCGAGCACGCCTGTGGTCTGGGCACCGTGGGACTGTTCGTGCGCGACGTCGCCGCCGAGCCGATGCGTCCCGCGGCCGGCGTGCTCCGACCGAGGCGGGTCACGGCCGATCCCGAGGCGCTCACCGCCCTCACCGCACCGCCCGAGCGCCGGCAATGGTGGCTGGAGCGGATGGCCCGCTGCCACGCGCTGCTCGATCGCGCTGGAGTGCCGCGATGATCCAGGCCTGCCTCAACGGCGACCGCCGTCCGCGTGCCCATCCACGCTTGCCGGTTTCTCCCGATGCCGTGGCGCAGGCGACCCGGGACGTCGTCGAGGCCGGCGCGTTCATGGTGCACGTCCATCCGCGTGACGAGCACGGGCTCGAGTCGCTCGCCGTCGAGCACGTGGTCGGCACCGTGCAGGCGATCCGCTCCCTCGTCCCCGATGTGGGGATCAGCGTCTCGACCCGGGACGGCATTGCGACGGACGAGCGGGCGAAGCTCTCCCAGGTGTCGGCCTGGCCCGGTCCCGAGCAGGGCGGTCCGGACTGCGCAAATGTCAACTGGCACGAGCCCGGCGCTGTCCGGTTGGCGGGGATCTTGCGGGCCAGGGGAATTGGCGTCGAAGCCGGGATCTGGACACCGCACTCCGCGACTGCCTTCGTCTCGACGAACTGGCCCTGGCAGATCGAACGCGTCCTCGTCGAGGTCATCCCCGGGCACACCCGCGGCAGCGACGGCGCGTGGGCGGCGGAGCGCATCCTCGCCGCGTTGGGGATGTCGCCGGCGCCGGTCCTCGTCCACGGCGAGCAGGCATGGGCGTGGCCGGTGCTGCGGTGGGCGCAGCGCTCAGGCTACGACGTGCGGATCGGCCTCGAGGACACGCTGGTCCTGCCGACCGGGCGGGAGGCCCGCGACAACGCCGAGCAAGTCGCGGAAGCGCTCAAGACCGGGGGCGGTGCTCCGACGCAGTGGCCGGTCCCGGACCCCCTCTGAGTCAGAGGGATTGGGCGAGGTATCGCAGGTGGTCGGCTTCCGCCCGCCGCTCGGCTCGCGACACGGGAACCTCGATCAGCCGTATGCCGCTGGGCTGGGTCTCGAGGGCCGCCGCCAGCCGCTCCGGCTGGGTGATGCGCTCGTGGGCGACGCCATGGGCCAGACAGAGCGCAGCGAGGTCGGTGTGGTGGGGCGTGCCGAAGACGCGCTCGAAGGCCGGCGCATAGGCAGGGGCGCCCTGCTCGAGTCCGGCGAAGATCGCACCCCCGTCGTCGTTGAGCACGACGAAGGTCACGTCGGGGCGGGGCTCGTCCGGCCCGATGAGCAGGCCGTTGGTGTCGTGGAGCAGGGTGAGATCCCCGAGGTAGGCGATGGTGCGTGACGCGCCGTCTCGGCCGAGAGCGATGCCGATCGCGGTCGAGACGGTGCCGTCGATGCCGGCGAGACCACGGTTGCCGACGACGAACCGGTGCTCGTGCGGTGGCCATGGAGTCGCCATGACGTCGAGGTCCCGGACGACGTTGGACGAGCCGACGACGAGGGTCGTGTGCGCGGTGACTGCCTCCGCAACCACCGAGGCGATGGTCAACGGGGAATCGGGTCGGCGGGCGAGGTACTCGTCGATCTGCCCCGAGAGGGCGTCGTCGGCCGCACGCCAGCGGTCGAGCCAGCCCGGCGTTTGCTGCACATTCGACTGGGTGGTGGGGGCCGGCGTGTCGACGGTTGGCACCTCGTCGACGACCGTCGCGATGCGGCCGGGATCGGTCGCCGTGCCAGCACGGTCGCGCACCGAGATGATGTCCAGGGCGGGGTCGGTGATGAGGCCCATGACCGGACGCGAGAGTGTGGGGTGGCCGATGACGATGACGCGCTCGATCTCGTCGCGCAGGCCCGTGCCGAGCAGCAGGCGGTAGGTGCGAATGGCCTGTCTGCCGATGCGGGCTCCGGACGTGGGCTCGGCGAGGAGGGGCCAGTTCGCGGCCTCGGCCAGGATTCGCGCGGCCGGTCCCGCGTCGTCTCCGGCGACGACGACGGTGCGCGGCCCGGGATCAAGCCGCAACAACTTCGCCGGGGCGATGGTGGTGCGGGAGCTGGCGGGTTCGGGCCGCAACAACTTCGCCGGGGCGATGGTGGTGCGGGTCCACCAGGTGGCGAGATCGGGGTCCGGGGGCATGAGGTCGGCGTCGAGCTGGACGTTGAGCTGGCTCGGACCCACCCGACGGCAGGCCTCGTCCGCGGCCGCCGCGACCGACTCGAGCGGCGCATCCGGCGCCAGGTCCGCGACCGGCGCGAACCGGCCGAAGATGCCCGTCTGGAAGGTGGTCTGGTTCGCACCCGTGCCGCGGAGCCGCTCCGGGCGGTCGGCGGAGACGACGACGACCTGACGTCCGGTGTGGTGCGCCTCCATGACGGCGGGCAGCAGGTTGCCGACGGCCGTTCCGGAGGTCGTCACGACGGCAACCGGGCGGCGCGACCCGGCCGCCAGCCCCAGCGCGAGGAAGCCGGCCGACCGCTCGTCGACCCGCACGTGCAGGCGCAGGTCCCCGACGGCGTCCGCCTGGTACAGCACCAGGGCAAGGGGAGCGGAGCGCGATCCGGGTGCGAGGACGACGTCGCGGACCCCCCGGGCCCACAGAGCCTGCACGAGAGCCAGCGACACCGCGAAGGCACCGTTGGCTGGGAGCGAGCTCAGCGGCATACGGCCACTCAGTCGCTCGCGAGGGCGTCACGCATGGGGACGAGCTTGGCGTTCGACTCCGCGACCTCCGACTCCGGGTCGGAGCCGGCCACGATGCCGCACCCGGCGTAGAGCCGGATCGTCGTCGGGTCGTCCCGGAGGATCGCGCCGCTGCGCAGGGCGATGCCCCACGCGCCGTCACCCTTGGTGTCCATCCACCCGACCGGCCCGGCATAGCGGCCCCGGTCCATCTGCTCGAGCTCTGCGATGAGCGCGACAGCCTTGGTGGTGGGCGTCCCACCGACCGCAGCGGACGGGTGGAGCGATGCGGCCAGGGTGAGGGAGGACGCGTCATCGGCGCTGACGGCGGCCACGTCGGTCGCGAGGTGCATGACATTGGGCAGGTGGAGGACGAAGGGCGACTCCGGCACGTTCATCGATGAACAGTGCGGAGCGAGGGCCTCGGCGACGGAGCGGACCGCGTACTCGTGCTCCTCGAGGTCCTTCGACGAGCGGGCCAGCGACGCGGCGAGTGCGAGGTCGGCCTCGTCGTCGCCGGTTCGACGGATCGTGCCCGCCAGGACCCGCGAGGTGATGAGGCCCTGGTCGCGGCGGACGAGCAGTTCCGGGGTCGCGCCGAGCAGCCCGGAGACGGCGAAGACCCACGTGTTCTCGTAGCGCTCCGCGAGCCGTCGCAGCACCCACCGAGGGTCGATCGGCTCCCTTGCCGTGGCGATGAGGTCCCGCGCCAGGACCACCTTGTCGAGCGCGCCGGAGCTGATCCGATCGACAGCCTCGGCGACCGCGTGCGCGTAGGCGCTCGGCGAGACCGCGCCGTCGGCGAACGTCACGCCCGATGGGGGCGCCGGTTCCTCGGCGATGGGAGGAACCCCGAGCCGGGCCAGCTGGGGCTCGAGCGACACCGACGTCAGCCAGGTCCTGCCATCCCGGCGACCGACGATGGTCGACGGCACGACGAGCCGGGCGGCCTCCTCGGAGTCGTCGGCGAAGGGGAAGGACCCGAAGCAGACGAGCCCCGTCCCGGGGACACCGACCTCGTCGCGCACCACGGCGCGGGCCGTCACCGAACCCCACCAGGCCTCCGCGTCGTGGAAGCGGCTGGCTCCGGTCGCGGAGAAGTGCAGGGCGTGGCCCCAGCCGACGAGTCCCTCGCCGCGGCGGACCCACGAGACGACGTCGTCCGGCGCGGCCTCGGTGGGCAGGTAGGCCAGCAGCGGCTCCCCGGAGTCGAGGGGCGTGGTGCGCACGATGAGCGCCGGCGCGGCCGACGACGGGGGGAGTCCCCGAGGCTCTCGGGGGCAGGAAGCGAAGACATCGCCGGTAACTCTACGACCGCAGGCACGGGTCCGGCGCCACCACCGACCCCCGCTGCGATCGTTGCCGGGGAGGGGCGGGAGGGCTGGGAGGTCACGGGCGCCGGCGACGAGCTCAGCGGCATACGGGAAAGTCGAGGCTGAGAAAGCCACGCTGGGTGGAAGGATGGGCGCATGACTCGTGCCCAGCTCGACAAGCAGCCGGTCGACGTCGCGTCGATGTTCGACACCGTCGCCGACAAGTACGACGTCACCAACGACGTCATGACGGCCGGGATCGACCGGCTCTGGCGGCGCGCCGTCGTCAAGGCCGTCGACGCCAAGCGCGGTGAGCGCATCCTCGACATCGCCGCGGGGACCGGCACCTCGAGCGAGCCGTGGGCCGATCGTGAGATCGAGGTCGTGCCGGCGGACTTCAGCCTGGGGATGCTGCGAGTGGGTCGGCGGCGGCGCCCCGACATGGCCTTCACCGCGGCCGACGCCATGCGCCTGCCCTTCGCCGACGAGAGCTTCGATGTCGTGACGATCAGCTACGGCCTGCGCAACGTGGCCGACACGGAGGCGGCCCTGCGCGAGTTCCTCCGCGTCACCAAGCCCGGCGGCCGGCTCGTCGTCTGCGAGTTCAGCCAGCCCGTCAACCGCGTCGTGCGAACGGTCTACGGCAACGTCGTCCTCCGCGTGCTGCCGAGCATCGCCCGCCGCACGGCGAGCAACCCGGAGTCCTACGTCTACCTCGCCGAGTCGATCCAGGACTGGCCGCCGCAGGGCGAGCTGGCGCGCCGGATCGAGCAGGCCGGCTGGTCGAGCGTCGGCTGGAAGAACCTCACGGGCGGGGTCGTCGCCCTCCACACGGCGGTGAAGAGATGAGCCGGCCGAACCGGGGGGCTGGGTGAAGCGAGCCCCGACTGACAACCCGGCGCGGTCGGGAGTAGGGTGCTCTGGAGTTCGTGAACTGATTCACAAGCAGCACGCGCAAGCATTCGGAACCTGCAGGGAGCCATGAGCACTACGAATGTCGACAGCCGGGTCGACACCGCAGACGTCATCGTCGTCGGAGCCGGTCCGGGTGGGTCCGCGACCGCGGCCTACCTGGCGATGGCCGGCCTCGACGTGCTCCTCCTCGAGAAGACGCACTTCCCCCGGGAGAAGGTCTGCGGCGACGGCCTGACGCCGCGCGCGGTCCGCGAGCTGGTCAACCTCGGCATCCCGACACCAGAGGAGGACGGCTGGATCCGCAACAAGGGCCTGCGCATCATCGGTGCGGGCATGCGGCTCCAGCTCGACTGGCCGGAGAACTCCGCCTTCCCGCCATACGGACTGGTGCGCACGCGGATGGACTTCGACGACATCCTCGCGCAGCACGCGGTCAAGAACGGCGCCCGCCTCGTCCAGGGCGCCAACGTCACCGGGCCGATCACCGACGCGCTCGGGGCCATCGTCGGCGTCACCGCGAAGGCCGTCGACGAGAACGGCCGCGCGACGGGCGAGACCCACGAGTACCGCGCGCCCCTGGTCGTGGCGGCTGACGGCAACTCCTCCAGGCTCTCACTGGCCATGGGTCGCGAGAAGCGTGACGACCGCCCCATGGGCGTCGCGGTCCGCACCTACTACGCGAGCCCGCGCACCGACGACGACTACCTCGAGTCCTGGCTCGAGCTGTGGGCCAAGGACCCGTCCGGCAAGGACGTCCTCCTGCCCGGCTACGGCTGGATCTTCGGCGTCGGCGACGGCACGAGCAACGTGGGCCTGGGCATCCTCAACACCTCCAAGGCGTTCGGCAACGTCGACTACAAGGACGTCATGCGTCGCTGGGTCGCGACGATGCCCGAGGAGTGGACCTACAACGACGAGACGATGACGCAGCCGATCCGCGGGGCCGCGCTGCCGATGGGCTTCAACCGGCAGCCGCACTACGCCGACGGGCTGCTGCTCGTCGGTGACTCCGGCGGCATGGTCAACCCGTTCAACGGCGAGGGCATCGCCTATGCGATGGAGTCGGGCCGGACGGCGGCCGAGGTCATCGCGCACGCGTTCGCGCGGGCCGACGCCGCGGGCCGGGAGCGCGTCCTCCGGTCGTACAACACGCGGATGAAGCAGGACCTCGGCGGCTACTACACGCTGGGCCGGCACTTCGCGACGATCATCGGCCAGCCGGACGTCATGCGGGTCATCACGAAGTACGGGTTGCCGCGCACGACGCTGATGAAGTTCATGCTCAAGACCATGGCCAACCTGGCTGAGCCCGGCGGCAAGGGTGCGAGCGACCGCCTCATCAACGCCCTGTCCAAGATCACTCCACACGCATGAACACCACTGTGCCGTATGCCGCTGGGCTCGGTTTCCGTGAGCCCGTGACGTCTCGTGGGAGGTGGGCCTTGTGACCCCGAGCACGATCGTCGTCGACCCCCATAGGATGGGTGCGCCGTGCACCGTCAGCCACCGTTGCGTGTTGTTGGCACGACCGAAAGGCAAGTGACCGAGGATGAACCCGTACGTCCCGATCCTGTTCATGCTGGGGCTCGGCTTCGCCTTCGCAGGGTTGTCCGTCGGCACCTCGCTCGTCGTCGGGCCGAAGCGGTACAACCGCGCCAAGCTCGAGGCCTACGAGTGCGGCATCCAGCCGTCGCCGCACCCGGCCGGTGGCGGCCGCGTGCCGATCAAGTACTACCTGACGGCAATGCTCTTCATCATCTTCGACATCGAGGCGGTGTTCCTCTATCCGTTCGCCGTCGCCTTCAACCAGCTCGGCCTCTTCGCGCTCGTCGAGATGGTCCTGTTCATCCTCGCCGTGTTCGTCGCCTACGCCTATGTGTGGCGGCGCGGCGGCCTGGAATGGGACTGAGAGCACACGGGAACCAAGGATCGCTAGGAGAAACCATTGGGCATCGAAGAGAAGCTCCCGGCCGGATTCGCGCTCTCGACCCTCGAAGGGCTCGCCGGCTACATGCGCAAGGCGTCGATGTGGCCGGTGACGTTCGGACTCGCGTGCTGCGCGATCGAGATGATGGCCGTCGGCACGCCGGACTACGACATCGCCCGCTTCGGCATGGAGCGGTTCTCGGCGACGCCGCGGCAGGCTGACCTCATGTTCGTCGCCGGCCGGGTGAGCCAGAAGATGGCCCCGGTCGTCCGCCAGATCTACGACCAGATGGCCAACCCGAAGTGGGTCATCTCCATGGGCGTGTGCGCGAGCTCCGGCGGCATGTTCAACAACTACGCCATCGTCCAGGGCGTCGACCACATCATCCCGGTCGACATCTACCTACCCGGCTGTCCGCCCCGGCCGCAGATGCTCCTCAACGCGATCATCGAGCTGCACAAGCAGGTCGAGAGCATGCCCCTCGGAGTCAACCGGGAGAAGGCTGCCCGGGCTGCCGAGGAGGCGGCGCTGCAGGCGACGCCGACGCACCAGATGAAGGGGCTGTTGGCATGACGAATGACGACACGACCAAGGGCGAGGTCGTCGACAACCCGGAGAAGACGCAGGAGAGCGGCCTGACGCCCGGCGAGCTCGAGCTCTCGCAGGTCGACTCCGCCGGTGTGGAGCCCGGTGAGACCACGCCGAAGGTGGTCGGCTACCGCCAGGGCATGTTCGGGCCGACGCAGGGCGGCGACACCTCCGGCTACGGCCTGCTCCGTCGACCGATCCTCGTCGCCGGCGAGACGGCCCGTCCCTACGGCGGCTACTTCGACGAGATCGCCGACTCCCTCGAGAGGGGACTCGTCGGAGGGCCTGCGTCCTTCGGCGAGGCGGTCGCGGCAGTCGTCATCGACCGCGGCGAGATGACGCTCAACGTCAACCGCGAGCACCTGCCCGCTGTCGCTCGCGTCCTGCGCGACGACCCGGCCCTGCGCTTCGAGATCTGCACCGGCGTGTCCGGGGTGCACTATCCCGACCGCGCGGGCGAGGAGCTGCACGCGCTCTACCACTTCCTGTCGATCACCAACGGCAGCAGGCGGGTTCGCGTCGAGGTGTCGTGCCCGGACGACGACCCGCACATCCCCTCCATCGTCGAGATCTACCCGGCCAATGACTGGCACGAGCGCGAGACGTGGGACATGTTCGGGATCGTCTTCGACGGCCACCCGGCACTGACCCGGATCCTCATGCCCGACGACTGGCCGGGCCACCCCCAGCGCAAGGACTACCCCCTCGGCGGCATCCCGGTCGAGTACAAGGGCGCGACCATCCCGCCGCCGGACCAGCGGAGGTCGTACACCTGATGAGCACCAACACCGACAGCACCACCACCGAGAGCACCCACCAGAGCGACCCCTACGCGACGACGGCTGCCGACGAGGCCGCCGCGGGAGACGCGCCGGTCTTCACCGTGTCCGGCGGCGACTGGTACAGCGTGGTCGACGAGGCCACCGCCCTGCACGAGGAGCGGATCGTCGTCAACATGGGTCCGCAGCACCCGTCGACGCACGGCGTCCTGCGGCTCATTCTCGAGCTCGACGGCGAGACGGTCACCGAGGCCCGTGCGGGCATCGGCTACCTCCACACCGGGATCGAGAAGAACATGGAGTTCCGCACCTGGGTGCAGGGCGTCACGTTCTGCACCCGGATGGACTACCTGACGCCGATGTTCCAGGAGACCGCGTACTGCCTCGCGATCGAGAAGCTGCTCGGGATCACCGACGACATCCCCGAGCGCGCGAGCGTGCTCCGGGTCCTCATGATGGAGCTCACGCGGGTCAGCTCGCACCTCGTGGCCATCGGGACCGGCGGCATGGAGATGGGCGCGACGACGGTCATGACCGTCGGGTTCCGCGAGCGGGAGCGCATTCTCAGCATCTTCGAGATGGTCACCGGCCTGCGGATGAACAACGCCTACATCCGCCCGGGCGGCGTCTCCCAGGATCTGCCGCCCGGAGCCATCGACGCCCTGCGCGAGATGGTCCCCAAGGTGCGCAAGGGAATCGGAGAGCTCGAGGCGCTGCTCAACGAGAACCCGATCGTCAAGGGCCGCATGGTCGATGTCGGCATCCTCAGCCTCACCGGCTGCATGGCCCTGGGCATCACCGGTCCGGTGCTCCGGTCGACCGGGCTGCCGCACGACCTGCGCAAGAGCGACCCGTACTGCGGCTACGAGACCTACGACTTCGACGTCATCACCCGCACCAGCTCGGACTCCTACGGTCGCCTCAGGGTCCGCATCGACGAGATGTACGAGTCGCTCAAGATCGTCGAGCAGTGCGCCGACCGGCTGCAGGCGTCCGAGGGCAGCCAGGGCTCCGTCATGGTCGCGGACAAGAAGATCGCCTGGCCGGCCCAGCTGGCCCTGGGCGGCGACGGGCTCGGCAACAGCCTCGACCACATCCGCGAGATCATGGGCTCCTCGATGGAGTCGCTCATCCACCACTTCAAGCTGGTCACCGAGGGCTTCCGGGTCCCACCCGGCCAGGCCTACGTGGCCATCGAGTCGGCCAAGGGCGAGCTGGGCTGCCACATCGTCTCGGACGGTGGCACGCGTCCTTACCGCGCGCACTTCCGCGACCCGAGCTTCAACAACCTCCAGGCCGTCGCCGCAATGTGTGAGGGCGGCCAGATGGCCGATGTCATCGTCGCCGTCGCCTCGATCGACCCCGTGATGGGAGGAGTGGACCGCTGATGTCCGCCAACGACACGTCCCACGTCTCCGGGTTCCTGCACGTCAGCCCGGAGTCCAAGGAGCCCTACGCGCCGGAGGTCCTCGAGGGACTCCTGGCCGACGCCGCCGAGGTCATCGCGCGCTATCCGCAGCAGCGTTCGGCCCTGATCCCGCTGCTCCACCTGGTCCAGTCGATCGACGGCTACGTCACCGGCAGGGGAGTGTCGCTCTGTGCGGAGCTGCTCGACCTCACGGAGGCCGAGGTCAGCGGCGTCGCGACCTTCTACACGCAGTTCAAGCGCCACCCGAACGGCGAGTACACCGTCGGCGTCTGCACCAACACGCTCTGCGCGATCATGGGCGGCGACCACATCTTCGACACCGTCTCCCAGCACCTCGGTATCGGGCACGACGAGACGACCGAGGACGGCAAGGTCACCCTCGAGCGCGTCGAGTGCAACGCGGCGTGTGACTACGCCCCGGTCGTCATGACGAACTGGGAGTTCTTCGACAACCAGACGCCCGAGAGCACCGTGCGGCTCGTCGACGACCTCCGTGCAGGCAAGGACGTCAAGCCGACCCGCGGTCCCGACCGGGTCTGCACCTTCAAGCAGGTCTCCCGGGTCCTCGCCGGCTTCCCGGACGGCCTCGCCGACCAGGGGCCGGGCGCGGGTCCGGCCTCGCTCCTCGGCCTTCGCATCGCCAGGGAGCACGGCTGGGAGGCCCCGCATGGCGAGGACGGCCCGAACTCCTCCGCAGCCGCAACGGACGGGAAGGACGGCCCGAAGTGACCGACACACTGACCCCGATCCTCACCAAGCTCTGGGACGAGCCCCAGTCCTGGACCCTCGCGACCTACGAGCGGCACGACGGCTACAAGGGGCTGCGCAAGGCGCTCGGCATGAAGCCCGCGGAGGTCCTCGACGCGGTCAAGGACTCGAGCATCCGCGGCCGTGGTGGTGCCGGCTTCCCGACGGGCCTCAAGTGGTCGTTCATGAGTCCGCCCGACGGTGGTCCGCGCTACCTCGTCGTCAACGCCGACGAGTCTGAGCCCGGGACGTGCAAGGACATCCCGCTCATGATGGCCAACCCCCATGCGCTCATCGAGGGCGTCATCATCAGCTCCTACGCGATCGACTGCGAGCACGCCTTCATCTACCTGCGCGGTGAGGTCGTCCACGTCTACCGCCGCCTCCTGCGTGCCGTGGAGGAGGCCCGAGCGGCCGGCTACCTCGGCGACGACGTCGGCGGCAAGGGCGTCAAGGTCAACATCACCGTCCACGCGGGCGCCGGCGCCTACATCTGTGGTGAGGAGACCGCGCTGCTCGACTCGCTCGAGGGCCGCCGCGGCCAGCCGCGCCTCAAGCCGCCGTTCCCCGGTGCGGCGGGCCTCTATGCCCGGCCGACCTCGGTCAACAACGTCGAGTCGATCGCCTCGGTGCCCGGGATCATCCTCGAGGGCTCCGACTGGTTCAAGGGAATGGGCACGGAGAAGTCCACCGGCTTCGGCATCTTCAGCCTCTCCGGCCACGTCGCGAACCAGGGGCAGTTCGAGGCCCCGCTCGGCATCACGATGCGCGAGCTCATCGACCTCGCGGGCGGGATGCGCCAGGGCCACCAGCTCAAGTTCTGGACTCCCGGAGGCTCGTCGACCCCGATCTTCACGGACGAGCATCTCGACGTGCCGCTCGACTTCGACTCTGTCGCGGCCGCCGGCTCGATGCTCGGCACCCGCGCGCTCCAGGTCTTCGACGAGACGGTCTCGGTCGTCCGCGCCGTCTCGCGCTGGACGGACTTCTACGCGCACGAGTCGTGCGGCAAGTGCACCCCGTGCCGCGAGGGCACGTGGTGGCTGCGCCAGATCATGACGCGTATCGAGAACGGCCAGGGCACGCAGGACGACATCGACAAGCTCGTCGACATCTGCGACAACATCCTCGGGCGCAGCTTCTGCGCCCTCGGTGACGCGGCCACGAGCCCGATCACCTCGGCCATCAAGTACTTCCGTGAGGAGTTCGAGGCCGGCATGCACACTCCGGCGCACGTCCTCTTCCCGCCGGAGAAGTCGGTGCTCTTCCCCATTCCGACAGACGTCAAGACCAAGGAGCCCAGCGGGATGGTGACCGCATGACTGCCACCTCGACCAATGCTGCCGCGGGGACGGGCGCCCCGGCGAAACCGGACCTCGTCGGCCTGACGATCGACGGCATCGACGTCAGCGTGCCCAAGGGCACGCTCGTCATCCGTGCCGCCGAGACGGTCGGCATCGAGATCCCGCGGTTCTGCGACCACCCGCTCCTCGAGCCGGTCGGTGCGTGCCGTCAGTGCCTCGTCGACATCGCCCTCCCCGACAAGGAGGGCGTCGCGCGCCCGATGCCGAAGCCCCAGGCGTCGTGCACCATCACGGTGTCGCCGGGCATGGTCGTCAACACGCAGCACACCTCTGCCGTGGCCGACAAGGCGCAGCAGGGCCAGATGGAGTTCCTCCTCATCAACCACCCGCTCGACTGCCCGGTCTGTGACAAGGGCGGCGAGTGCCCGCTGCAGAACCAGGCCATGAGCAACGGCCGGGCCGTGTCGCGCTTCGAGGACGTCAAGCGCACCTACCCCAAGCCGATCAACATCAGCTCGCAGGTCCTGCTCGACCGGGAGCGGTGCATCCTGTGCGCACGCTGCACCCGGTTCTCCGACCAGATCGCCGGTGACCCGTTCATCGCCCTGGTCGAGCGGGGCGCCCTGCAGCAGGTGGGCATCTACGAGGAGAAGCCGTTCGAGAGCTACTTCTCCGGCAACACGGTCCAGATCTGCCCGGTGGGCGCGCTCACCGGTGCGGCGTACCGCTTCCGCAGCCGCCCCTTCGACCTCGTCTCGACGCCGTCGGCCTGCGAGCACTGTGCGAGCGGCTGCGCCCTCCGCACCGACCACCGCCGCGGGGTCGTCCTGCGCCGGATGGCCCTACCTGACCCGGAGGTCAACGAGGAGTGGAACTGCGACAAGGGCCGCTGGGCGTTCACCTACGCCACGCAGCCTGACCGCCTCCAGTTCCCGATGGTCCGTCAGGCGGACGGCGAGCTCAAGGTCGTCGGTTGGCCCGAGGCCCTCGCTGCTGCGGCGGCGGGCCTGTCGAGGTCGCGGGCCGCGGGCGTCCTCGTCGGCGGGCGCGTCTCCACCGAGGACGCCTACGCCTATGGCAAGTTCGCTCGCGTGGTGCTCGGCACGAACGACGTCGACTTCCGGTCCCGGCCGCACTCCGCGGAGGAGGTCGCCTTCCTCGCGCAGCACGTCGCGGCCACGGGCCCCGACGGCGGATCGGTGACCTACGCCGACCTCGAGCGGGCAGGGACGGTGCTCCTCGTCAGCTTTGAGCCCGAGGACGAGAGCCCGATCGTCTTCCTGCGCCTGCGGAAGGCGTTCCGCCACAACAAGACCAAGGTGTATGCCGCTGGGCCGGTTCCCACGCGAGGGCTCGCCAAGATGGGTGGCACGCTCATCCCGACCGCGCCCGGCAGGGAGGCTGCCGTGCTGCGTGACCTCCGCTCGAGCGAGGTCGGCACCGCCGCCCGTGACGGTCTGGCGGAGGCCGGCATCATTCTCGTCGGTGAACGGGCGGCCACGTCGCCCGGTGCGCTCTCCGCCGCCGCTCAGCTGGCCGCCGAGACCGGCGCCCGGCTGGCGTGGGTGCCCCGTCGAGCGGGCGAGCGCGGCGCTCTCGAGGCTGGCGCGCTCGGCGCGCTCCTTCCCGGAGGCCGCCCGACGACCGACGCGGTGGCCCGGGGCGAGGTCGCAGCGGTGTGGGAGGTCGACACACTGCCCGACACCCCGGCCCGCGACACCTCCAGCATCATCGCGGCGGCCGCATCCGGCGAGCTGGACGCGCTCGTCGTCGGTGGAGTGGACCCGGCAGACCTCGGCCTCAGCGACACGAGGAACGCCCTCGAGCGGACCTTCGTCGTCTCCCTCGAGCTGCGCGAGTCCGCCGTGACGCCGTTCGCGGACGTGGTGCTCCCCGTGGCGGCGCAGGCCGAGAAGGAAGGCTCCTACGTCAACTGGGAGGGGCGGATCCGTCCCTTCGAGCTCGCCCTGACGACGAACCAGGTCAGCGACCACCGCGCGCTGGACATGCTCGCCGGTGAGCTCGGCCACTTCCTGGAGACCGGCACCAAGCGCCAGATCCACGACCAGTTCGAGGCGCTCGGGCCATGGTCGGGCGCGAGGGGGTTCGGTGCTGCCGGCGCCTCGGCCCAGGCGACGGCGGCTCCGGTCGTCGGGGATGGCCTCGGCGACCACGTCCTCGTGACGTGGCCCACGCTGCTCGACCGTGGCCGGATGCAGGACGGCGAGCCGTTCCTCGCCGGCACCGCCCGGAGGGCGACGGCGCATCTCTCGCCGGGATCCGCCGAGCGGCTCGGCGTGAGCGACGGCAGCGCCGTGACGGTGACCGGTCCGCGCGGGAGCGTCACGGTTCCCGTCACCGTGGTCGACGGTATGGTCGACGGCGTCGTGTGGCTCCCGACGAACTCCGACGGCGTCTCGGTGCGGTCCGGGCTGGGCTCGCAGGCCGGGCACCGGGTCGCCATCACCCCGGTGACCAACCCAGCCGACCACACGAAGGGTGGTGTCGGATGACACTCAGCTCAGCGGCATACGGCCTCGTCACTGCGCTGCCGGCGACGGAGAACCCCTCCGCGGACTTCAGCGACACGCCGCTCTGGCTCTCGTTCGTCAAGGCCGTCCTGATCTTCGTCTACCTGCTGGTCTCGACCCTGATCGTCATCTGGTTCGAGCGCCGCGTCATCGGGCGGATGCAGCAGCGCCCCGGCCCGAACCGCAACGGCCCGTTCGGTCTGCTCCAGACGCTCGCCGACGGCATGAAGTCGATGCTCAAGGAGGACATCGCGCCGGCGAATGCCGACCACAAGATCTATCGGGCCGCGGCCCTCATCACCGCGACGATGGCGTTCGTCGCGTTCGCGATCATCCCGCTCGGCGGCACCGTGTCGCTCTTCGGCCACGAGACGCCGCTGCAGCTGACCGACGTGCCGGTTGCGGTGCTCCTCGTGCTCGCCGTCGCGTCGGTCGGCGTCTATGGCATCGTCCTCGCCGGCTGGAGCTCCGGCTCGACCTATCCGCTCCTCGGCGGGCTGCGCTCGACGGCCCAGGTCATCTCCTACGAGATCGCCATGGGTCTCGCGCTCGTCGCGGTCTTCCTCTACAGCGGGTCGATGTCGACGTCGCAGATCGTCGATGCGCAGAGCTCGCTCTGGTACATCCTGCCGGCGTTCTTCAGCTTCGTCGTCTACGTCATCACCATGGTCGGAGAGACCAACCGACTGCCTGTCGACCTCGCCGAGGGCGAGGGCGAGATCGTCGGTGGCTTCCACACCGAGTACTCCGGCATGACGTTCGCGATGTTCTACCTCGGCGAGTACGTCAACATGTTCACCGTGTCGGCGCTGGCCACGACGATGTTCCTCGGCGGTCCCGCGGCCCCGCCGCTCATCTCCGCCATCGGCGACGGCACGTTCGCGGGCGGCTGGTGGGGCCTGCTGTGGTTCACCCTCAAGATGTGGCTGTTCATGTGGTTCTTCGTGTGGCTGCGCGGAACGCTGCCCCGCACGCGGTACGACCAGTTCATGCGATTCGGCTGGAAGTTCCTCATCCCCGTCACGCTCGCCTGGATCGTCGCGGTCGCCTTCATCCGCGGCGCGCAGCTCGGCTTCCTCGGTGACGACACCGTGACCATCGTCGGTCTCTCCTTCAACCGGGCGACGCTCATCCTCATCAGTGTCGTCGCGGTCCTCGCCCTCGTCATCACGTGGGTCTGGGGCGATCGGGTCGATGCACGGCGGGCAGCCGTTGACACGGCACCACCGGACGAGATCGACCCGTTCGCGGAGGGCTACCCCGTCCCGCCACTGCCGGGGCAGCGGCTGCGCGAGCCCGCTCCGGCGGACCGCGTGCTCGCGGGCCCGGCCGGCGGGCGAGGCGCGACCGTGCGCGGCACCGCGTCAACCACCTCGTCGACCACCTCGTCGACCACCGCCAGCACGACGGATCCGGACGACACCCCCGACGGCCCCCCCGACGGCACCCCCGGCAAGGAGGAGACCCATGGCTGACGAGAACGTCAGCAAGGACAACGAGAGGAAGGGCAAGGGAGCCTTCGCGGACTTCTTCGCCCCCGTCGCCGGCTTCGGCGTGTCCTTCTCGACGATGTTCCGCAAGGTCGCGACCGAGGAGTACCCCGAGAAGCCGCGCCCGACCCAGCCCCGGTTCCACGGCCGCCACCAGCTCAACCGTCACCCGGACGGTCTCGAGAAGTGCATCGGCTGCGAGCTGTGCGCCTGGGCCTGCCCGGCCGACGCGATCTTCGTCGAGGGAGCGGACAACGACGACACGCCGCTCGAGCAGGGCGGCAAGGGCCGGTTCAGCCCCGGTGAGCGCTACGGCCGCGTCTACCAGATCAACTACCTGCGCTGCATCTTCTGCGGCCTGTGCATCGAGGCCTGCCCGACGCGCGCCCTGACCATGACCAACTTCTACGAGCTGGCCGACAACAACCGCGGCGACCTGATCTTCACCAAGGACCAACTGCTCGCGCCGCTCCAGGAGGGCATGCTCGAGCCGCCGTTCCCGATGGCCGACGGCATGGAGGAGCGCGACTACTACCAGGGCAAGGTCACCGGACCGACCGCCCCCCAGCGCGACTACGTCGACGCGCGGGAGTCCCGAGTGGTCGTGGACGAGAGCCCCGGGGCCTTCGACGCGCCGGGCAACGTCGCAGCGAGCGAGCCCGGCGAGCACGACGTCGTCCACACGACTGCGCCCACGGCCGCGCAGACCCGGGAAGGGGCGAAACCGTGACCTCCTCCGCTGAAGCCGCGTTGTTCTGGGTGCTCGGACCCATCTCGGTCCTTGCCGCGCTCGGGCTCGTCTTCGCCCGCAAGGCGGTCCACGCCGCGATCGGGATGGCCATCACCATGACGTGCCTCGGCGTCTTCTACCTCGCGCAGAAGGCCGACTTCCTCGGCGTCATCCAGGTGTTCGTCTACACCGGTGCCGTCATGATGCTCTTCCTCTTCGTCATCATGCTCGTCGGCGTGGACTCCTCCGACTCGCTCGTCGAGACGATCAAGGGGCAACGTTGGATCTCGATGCTCGCGGCGATCGGCCTCATCGGGCTGCTCGTCTCGACGATCGGCTCGGCCACCTTCGACGAGGCCACCGTGCAGGCAGGGATGGATCGCCTCGAGTCGAGCAACGCCACGACCGGCAACATCACCGGCATGGCGAATCTCATCTTCGGACAGTACGTCTGGATCTTCGAGGTCCTCTCGGCCGTGCTCATCACCGCGGCCGTCGCCGCGATGGTCCTCGCACACCGTGAGCGCCTGTCTCCCAAGCTGACCCAGGCCCAGTGGGCGGCGAAGCGGATCCGGGACAACAAGTTCGTCGCCGGCCTGCCGGCGCCCGGCGTCTACGCCCGCCACAACGCGGTCGACACGCCGGCCCTGCTGCCGGACGGCACGCCCAGCAAGGACTCCGTCTCACGGGTCCTGATCGCCCGCGAGCAGGTCGCCCGGCCGGACGAGTTCCTCGATGTCGAGCGCCACATCATCGAGGCCGCGCAGGCAGACCGTGACGCGGCCCGGGGCGGCACTCGGGCCCGTCGCTCGGTTGGCCCGGAGGAGGGTGCAGACCAGTGAGCCCGGTTCACTACATCTACCTGTCGATCGTGCTGTTCTCCATCGGGACCGCGACGGTGCTGCTGCGACGCAACGCGATCATCGTGTTCATGGGCGTCGAGCTGATGCTCAACGCCACGAACCTCTCGCTCGTGACGTTCTCGAGGATCCACGGCGCACTTGACGGCCAGATCATGGCGCTCTTCGTCATGGTCGTCGCCGCCGCCGAGGTCGTCGTCGGCCTGGCCATCATCATGGCCATCTTCCGTGCTCGACGGTCGGCCTCGGTCGACGACGCCAACCTGCTCAAGCTGTAAGGGAGCCCTCACTCGATGTCAACCGGCATGGGAAACCTCTTCGAGACGTCCAGCACGTATGCCGCTGGGCTGGCCACGCACGCCGGCGAAGTGCACGCTGCCAGCGGGGTCACGTCGTTCGCGTGGCTGCTCATCGCGCTGCCCATGCTCGGCGCCGCGCTGCTCCTCTTCGGCGGGCGTCGCACGGACGGCGTCGGCCCGGTGCTCGCCACTGTGCTGTCCTGGGGCTCGTTCGTCGTCGGCGCACTGATCTTCATCCAGATGCTCGGCCATGACCCCGAGGACCGCTCGTCGACGGTGCACCTTTTCAACTTCGTCACGGCCGGGTCGTTCTCCGCCGATGCGTCGCTGCTCGTGGACCAGCTGTCGATCGCCTTCGCGCTGCTCATCACCTTCGTCGGGTCGCTCATCCACGTGTACTCCATCGGGTACATGGAGGGTGACCCCGACAAGCGGCGCTTCTTCGGCTACCTCAACCTCTTCGTCGCAGCCATGTTGCTGCTCGTGCTCGCCGACAACTACCTGCTCCTCTACGTCGGCTGGGAGGGCGTGGGCCTGGCGTCGTACCTGCTCATCGGCTTCTGGAACTGGAACCCGGCCTACGCCACCGCGGCGAACAAGGCCTTCGTCGCCAACCGGGTCGGGGACTTCGGCCTCTCGGTCGCCATCATCCTGATGTTCTTCCACTTCGGAGCGCTGGACTTCGAGACGGTCCTCGGAGCGGCCGGGAACGAGGCGAACCAGGGCTTCATGACGGCCATCGGCCTGATGCTGCTGCTCGGAGCGTGCGGCAAGTCGGCCCAGTTCCCGCTGCAGAGCTGGCTCGGTGACGCCATGGCGGGTCCGACACCGGTGTCCGCGCTGATCCACGCGGCGACGATGGTCACCGCGGGCGTGTACCTCGTCGTGCGCTCCGGTCCGATCTTCGAGGCCTCGCCCAACGCGCAGCTCGCCGTCGTCATCGTCGGCGCGATCACCCTCCTGTTCGGTGCGATCGTCGGGTGCGCGAAGGACGACATCAAGAAGGCCCTCGCCGCCTCGACGATGTCGCAGATCGGCTACATGATGCTCGCTGCCGGGCTCGGCCCGGTGGGGTACGCCTTCGCGATCTTCCACCTGCTCACCCACGGCTTCTTCAAGGCCGGGATGTTCCTCGGAGCGGGGTCGGTCATGCATGCCATGAACGACCAGGTCGACATGCGCCGGTTCGGCGGTCTGTCCGGGATCATGAAGATCACCTGGGCCAGCTTTGCCTTCGGCTGGCTCGCCATCATCGGTGTCCCACCGTTCTCCGGCTTCTGGTCGAAGGACAAGATCATCGAGGCCGCCTTCATCGGCGAGGGCTGGCGCCCGTGGGTCTTCGGCGGAGCCGCCCTCATCGGTGCGGGGATCACGGCCTTCTACATGTCGCGCCTGTTCTTCATGACCTTCCACGGCAAGAAGCGCTGGACCGATGACGTCCATCCGCACGAGTCGGGCAGCCTCATGACGGTGCCGATGATCGTGCTCGCCGTCGGCTCGGCCCTGCTTGGCCTCATCATCGGCCCGACGGGCCTGTTCACCTCCTGGCTCGAGCCGGTGACCGGCGCCCCTCCAGAGGAGCACCCGGTCCTCGGGGTGCCGGTCATCATTGCCCTGACACTGGTCCTCGTGGCCGGCGGCGTCGCCTACGCCTGGATGCGCTACTGGCGCGACGACGTGCCGGTGATGGCTCCCGCCGGGTCGCTGCTGACGCAGGCCGCCCGCAACGACCTCTACCAGGACCAGGTCAACGAGGCCCTCCTCATGCGTCCCGGCATCCACCTGACCCGCTCCCTCGTCTTCTTCGACGGCAAGGGTGTCGACGGTGGCGCCGGCGGCCTCGCGGCGCTGGTCGGCGGGACCTCGTCCCGACTGCGCAGGATCCAGAACGGCTTCGCGCGCTCCTATGCCCTGACGATGCTCGCCGGTGTCGTCGCCATCCTCGGTGCACTGTGGGTGATCTCCTGATGAACGAATCGACCACCGCGATGTCCACGATCCCGTGGCTCACGATCCTGGCCGCGCTGCCGCTGCTCGGGTCGCTCGTCGTGGCGTTCGCGCCGGGAACCGTCGAGAACGCCAAGCGCATCGCGCTCGGCACCTCGATCGTCACCCTCGCTGTCGGCATCGTCGCGGCGCTGCAGTACGACACCGGGTCATCGGCGCAGTTCCAGCTCGGTGAGTACGTCTCGTGGATCCCGCAGTTCGGCGTCAGCTACTCCATGGGTGTCGACGGGATCGCACTCGTGCTCATCCTCATGGCGCTCGTCCTCACGCCCATCTGCCTGCTCGCCGCGTGGCACGACGTTCCCGACGACGGGGACGCCGTCAGTGCCCGGCGCGCCAAGGCCTACTTCGCCCTGCTGCTCGCGCTCGAGACGTTCATGGTCGGCGTGTTCGCCGCGACCGACGTGTTCCTCTTCTACGTCTTCTTCGAGGCGATGCTCATCCCGGTGTACTTCCTCATCGGTCGCTTCGGCGGACCCCGACGCCAGTACGCCGCGATGAAGTTCCTGCTCTTCTCGCTCGCGGGCGGGCTCATCATGCTCGTGGCCGTGATCGCGGTCTACCTGCAGGGACCGGGTGGTGCGGACGGCTTCCTCGTCTCCAGGCTGACCGGCCTCGACCTCGACCCCACGACGGAGCGCCTGCTCTTCGCTGGCTTCTTCCTCGCCTTCGCGGTCAAGGCCCCGATGGTTCCGGTGCACACGTGGCTGCCGGACGCCGCCACCGAGTCGACGCCTGCGACGGCAACGCTCCTCGTCGGTGTGCTCGACAAGGTCGGCACCTTCGGCATGATCCGCTTCTGCCTCCAGCTCTTCCCGGGCGCGAGCGAGTGGGCCACGCCGTTCGTCATCGCGCTCGCGGTCATCTCCGTGCTCTACGGCGCCCTGCTCGCGATCGGCCAGACCGACATGATGCGCCTGATCGCCTATACCTCCGTGAGTCACTTCGGCTTCATCGTGCTGGGCATCTTCGCGTTCACCAACGTCGGCGGTGCCGGGTCGTCCCTGTACATGCTCAACCACGGGTTCTCGACGGCGGCCTTGTTCCTCTTCGCCGCCATGCTCGTCCACCGCCGTGGGAGCAAGCGGATCTCGGACTACGGCGGATGGCAGCGGGTCACCCCCGGTCTGGCCGGCATCTTCCTCGTCGCCAGCATGTCGGGCCTGGCGCTCCCAGGGCTGGCGACCTTCGTGTCGGAGTTCCTCGTCTACGTCGGGACCTACCGCACGCAACCCGTGGCAGCAGTTCTCGCCACGACGGGCATCATCCTGGCCGCCCTCTACATGCTCCTCATGTACAAGCGCATCATGACCGGCCCGAAGCCGGAGTCGCTGGCGCTCGACCCTGGCCTGGTCGACGAGCGCTGGCGCAAGTCCTCCGGCGGCACGGTGATCGCGGACCTGTCGCTACGGGAGAAGCTGGTGGCCGCACCGCTGATCGCCGCGTTCCTCGTGCTCGGGTTCTATCCGAACCTGGCCCTGGACGTCATCAACCCGGCCGTCGACACGTCCCTGTCGCATGTCTCGACCGCTGACACGTCACCACCCGCGGCGGACGCCGCGGCTGAAGGGAGCTCGAAGTGACCGCCGCCGCTCCGCTCGCGGTGCCGACCGCCTTCCAGCAGGCGCAGATCGACTACGTCGCCATCCTGCCGTTCCTCATCGTTCTGGGCGCGGCGGTGATCGGGGTCGTCATCGAGACGTTCGCTCCCCGTGAGCGCCGCTACCTCACCCAGACCACCCTGGCGGTGCTGGCCCTGCTCGGCGCCTTCGTCGCGGTCATCGTGGCCGTGAACCACCAGGGCTACACGATGGGGATCACCGACGAGGCGACCGGCCGAAAGCTGTTCGCCCTGACCATCGACGGGCCCGCCCTCTTCATGCAGGGCACCATCGTCCTGATGGGAGTGCTCGGCATCCTCACCATGGCCGAACGGCTCGGTGGGGTCGGGCCGGACGCGTTCACGCCGAGTGGCGCCTCGACCCCCGGGTCGGCGGTCGAGGCGGCTGCGACCCGCGCGGGTGCCCTCACCTCGGAGGTCTTCCCGCTCGCGATGTTCGCGATCGCGGGCATGATGCTCTTCCCGACGACGAACGACCTCATCGGCATGTTCGTGGCCCTCGAGGTGCTCTCCCTGCCCCTCTACGTCCTCACCGGTCTCGCGCGCCGCCGCCGCCTGCTGTCACAGGAGGCGTCGCTGAAGTACTTCCTGCTCGGATCGTTCAGCTCGGCGTTCTTCCTCTTCGGCACGGCCCTGCTCTACGGCTACGCGGGCTCGGTGTACTTCGCCGACCTCAGCGCCGCGATCGCGGCCGGTCCCCTGGCGATGAACGGCCTGCTCGTCCCGGGCGCCTTCCTCGTCTTCGTCGGCCTGCTGTTCAAGGTCGGCGCGGTGCCGTTCCATGCATGGACACCCGACGTCTACCAGGGCGCCCCGACGCCCGTGACCGGCTTCATGGCTGCGGCCACCAAGGCTGCCGCCTTCGGCGCCATCCTGCGGCTCGCCTACGTCGGTCTCGACACGGCCCGGTGGGAGTGGACCAACGCCCTTGTCGTCGTCGCCCTGCTCACCATGGTCGTCGGGTCCGTGCTCTCCGTGACGCAGACGGACATGAAACGACTGCTGGCGTACTCCTCGATCGCGCACGCCGGCTTCATCCTCGTCGGCGTCCTCGCCTTCGACCGCAAGGGCGTCAGCTCCGTGCTCTTCTACATCTTCGCCTACGGGTTCTCCACGATCGCGGCGTTCGCCATCGTGAACTTGGTGCGCCAGGACGGCTCGGAGGCGTCGCACCTGTCGCAGTGGGCGGGTCTGGGCAAGCGCTTCCCGGTCGTCGCCGGAGCGTTCGCCTTCCTCATGCTCGCGTTCGCCGGGATCCCGCTCACCTCAGGCTTCGTCTCCAAGTTCGCCGTGTTCTCCGCGGCCATCGGGACCGGAGGGGCCACGGGCACCGTCCTCGCGATCGTCGGAGTCATCTGCTCCGCCATCACGGTCTTCGTCTACGCCAGGGTCATCGTGCTGATGTTCTTCAGTGAGCCGCCGAGCGACTCCGTCGTGGTCGTCACCCCCTCGATCGGGACGACGTTCTCCATCGCGGTCGGGACGATGATCACGCTCGCGCTCGGGGTCCTCCCGTCGGCGTTGCTCGACCTGACCGACCGAGCCTCGCAGTTCGTCCGCTGACCCGACCCAGGTCAGCGGCCCAAGCAACAGGAAGTCCATGACGACGCACGCCACCCCGCCGCTCCTCACGATCCCCGGTGCCACGCCGGAGCTGGCGGCACACCTGCAGGATGGGCTCGCCCGCGTCGATGCCCTCCTGCGCGAGGTCGTCGACCACGAGGACCCGTTCATCGCGGCGGCCTCCGCGCACCTCGCACAGGCAGGTGGCAAGCGTTTCCGACCGCTGCTGACCTTCCTGGCCGCGGAGGTCGGTGACGGCATCAACGAGGCCGTGGTCCGGGCCGCGGCGGGCGTCGAGCTGACCCACCTCGCGTCGCTGTACCACGACGACGTCATGGACGAGGCGGAGGTGCGCCGCGGCGTTCCGTCCGCCAATGCGGCCTACGACAACTCGACGGCGATCCTCGTCGGAGACCTGCTCTTCGGCAAGGCCTCGGAGCTCATCGCCGCCCTCGGCGCCGAGGCCGTGCTCATCCAGGCGCAGACCTTCGTGCGGCTGTGCTCGGGGCAGATCCGGGACGACCGGCCGTGCCCCCCGGGCGTCGACCCCGTTGACCACTACCTCGGCGTGCTCGCCGACAAGACCGGCGCCCTCACCGCGACCGCGTGCCGCTACGGAGCGATGTTCAGCGGGAACCGGCCAGAGGTCGTCGAGACGTTGCGGGCCTATGGCGAGAAGGTGGGCGTGGCCTTCCAGCTGGCGGACGACCTCATCGACATCGCGTCGGACTCGGATGCGAGTGGCAAGACCCCCGGGACCGACCTCCGTGAAGGGGTCGACACGTTGGCGGTGCTGCGTGCCAAGGCCTCCACCGACCCTGCGGATGCACGGTTGCTCGAACTGCTCGGCTCCGACCTCGCCGATGACGACGACGGCGTCGCCGAGGCGCTGACGCTGCTCCGGCAGCACCCGGCCCTCGAGTCGGCCCGGGCCGAGACCTTCGCCGTTGCCCGGGAAGCCCAGGCCTTGCTCGAGCCGCTGCCGGACACCCCGGCAAAGATCGCGCTCCAGACGCTCGCCCGCTCCGTCGTCGAGCGCGTCGGCTGACCGCGGCCGGACCATGAGCCGACGCGCGCAGCCGAGCCCGGTCGCGGACCGGCTCTCCCGCGCGACGGCCCACCTGCCCGCCCCGCTCGCCGTCGTCGACCTCACGGCGTTCGACCGCAATGCCAACGCCCTCGTCGAGCGCGCCCACGGCAAGCCGATCCGCATCGCCACCAAGTCGCTCCGCTGCCGAAGCCTCATCGAGCGCGCGCTAGCCCGGGATGGCTTCGACGGCCTGATGTGCTACTCCCTGCGTGAAGCCCTCTGGTGGGCCCGCGCCGGCCGCACCAACCTCCTCGTCGCCTATCCGAGCGTCGACGTCCCCGCGCTCATCGAGCTCGCCACCGACCCGGCTCTCCGCGCCGCGGTGTGCGTCATGGTCGACAGCGTCGAGCTCGTCGATCTCGTCGCCCGTGACGTCCCCGGCCACCGAGACCTGCGGGTCGCCGTGGACGTGGACGCCTCCCTCCGGCTCGGGCCCGCCCACCTGGGCGTCCGGCGCTCACCCCTGCGCCAGCCGGAGGATGTCGAAGCCGTCGTGCGACGGGCGCTCGAGCACGGCCTCGAGGTGGTGGGGCTGATGTTCTACGACGCCCAGATCGCCGGCCTGCCCGACACGTCGCCGGCCGTCCGAGCGGTGAAGGCCCGCTCCGACGCCCAGCTCCACACCCGCCGCGCCGAGGTGGTCGCCGCCATCCGGAGCCTGACCGATCTCGAGCTCGTCAACGGGGGCGGGACCGGCAGCCTCCACGTCACCGGGCTCGATCCGTCCCTCACCGAGCTCGCCGCAGGATCCGGGCTCTACGCCCCCACGCTGTTCGACGGCTACGACGGGCTGGCGCTCGAGCCTGCGGCCTTCTTCGGGTGCCCGGTGGCGCGCCGTCCCTCAGACGAGTTCGTGACGGTGTACTCGGGTGGCTACATCGCGTCCGGGCCGCCGGGTTGGTCTCGCGTCCCGCAGCCGCTCGAGGAGCAGGGGCTCCGCCTCGTGCGCACGGAGGGGGCCGGCGAGGTGCAGACCCCACTCACGGGTGCGGCAGCCGCCAACGTCAGCCTCGGCGATCGGATATGGTTCCGGCACGCGAAAGCGGGCGAGCTGGCCGAGCGTTTCACCGAGCTGGCGCTCGTCGAGGGCATCGAGGTCGTCGGAAAGGCGCCGACGTATCGCGGGGAAGGGCAGTGCTTTGGCTGATACCCAGCGCAAGGTCGTCCGGAGCATCGAGTGGTCGAACTGGGCGGGCACCGAGTCGACGACGCTCGCGCGAGTCGCGACCCCACGCTCTGAGGAAGAGCTCATCGAGGAGATCCGCAAGGCCAGGCGTCGCGGCCTGCGCGTCAAGGCGATCGGCGCCGGGCACTCCTTCACGGGAGTGGCGGTCACCGATGGCCTGCAGCTGAGACTCGGCGGCCTCACCGGTGTCACGACGATCGATGCGACTCGTGGCGAGGCGACGGTCCGCGCTGGGACGCCCCTCCACGTCCTCAACGAGGAGCTCGCCCAGCTCGGCCTCGCGCTGCCCAACCTCGGCGACATCGACAAGCAGAGCCTCGCCGGCGCGATCGCCACCGGCACCCACGGCACGGGGCTGCGATTCACCGGCCTCGCCGGCGGCGTCCGCTCGCTGCGGATCGTCCTCGCCGACGGATCGGTCGTGGACTGCTCGCCGACCCGGGCACCTGACCTCTTCCAGGCCGCACGGCTCGGCCTCGGCGCCCTCGGCGTCATCACCGAGGTGACGGTGGAGGTCGTGCCCGCCTTCCTGCTGCACGCGGACGAGCGCCCCGAGCCGCTCGCCGCCGTCCTCGACTCGCTCGATGACGAGATCGAGTCACACGACCACTTCGAGTTCTACTGGTACCCCCACACCGAGCGGACCCAGGTCAAGCGCAACAAGCGTGTCGGGCCGGGCACCGAGGCGGACCCGCTGCCCCGGTGGCGGCAGTCCCTCGACGATGAGGTCCTGACCAACCGCGTCTGGGAAGCGGCCTGCCGGTTCGCCACGCGGGTGCCCCGAGCGACGAAGCCGCTCATGCACGTCGCTGCCCGGGCCCAGACCGCGCGTACCTACACGGACGCCTCGTACAAGGTCTTCGCCACCCCGCGCGAGGTCCGGTTCCGCGAGTCGGAGTGGGCCGTCCCGCGCGCGGCCCTCAAGGACGTGCTCCTCGCGGTCAAGGCGTGGGTCGACGGCCACGACGAGACGATCTCGTACCCGGTCGAGTGCCGCGTCGCGGCACCGGACGACGTGTGGCTGTCGACGGCCTACGAGCGCGAGACAGCCTACGTCGCGGTGCACCACTACCACCGCCGGGCCGAGGGGGCCTACTTCGACGCCGTCGAGCAGATTGCGGTCAGCCACGGAGGGCGCCCCCACTGGGGCAAGCTGCACTCGCGGGACGCCGACTACCTCCACTCGGTCTACCCGCGCTTCGACGACTTCCGCGCCGTCCGCGACCGCGTCGACCCCGACCGGCTCTTCGGCAATCCCTACCTCGAGCGGGTCCTCGGCAGCTGACGCGCCGGCCTGCCGATCGCCGCGGCGTTGCATGGACCACGCGCGCCGGGCACGCCGAAGGTCTCGGGGTGGCGCGCGAGCAGGTCCTCCGCACGACGCGCCGATCGTCGACGTACCACGCGACGCGGCCCGAGTGACCCTTGCGGCGCACCCCCGGAAGCGACGTCGCGAACTCATCGACCTCGTCCAGCCTCACGTCGCCGAGCGTAGCCCCGCGTCGGGCGCGGACCCAGCCCAGCGGCATACGGAATGTGCCGTATGCCGCTGGGCTCGCTCACGCTCGAACGCTCACTCCGTGGGTGGCCGGGTCATCGCGAGGACGTCGAGCGCCTCGTCGAGCTGCGCCTCGGTGAGGCGACCTTCCGTGATGTGGCCGTCCTCGATGACGACCTCGCGAATCGTCTTGCGCTCCTTCACCGCTCGCTTGACGACCGCCGCCGCGGCCTCGTAGCCGATGTACCGGTTGAGCGGGGTGACGATCGAGGGCGAGCTCTCGGCGAGGGTGCGCGCGTGCTCTGCATCAGCCGTGATGCCGTCGACGCACCGGTCGGCGAGCAGTCGGCTCGTGGCAGCGAGCAGCTGGATCGACTCGAGGACGTTCTTGGCCAGGACGGGCAGCATGACGTTGAGCTCAAAGTTCCCGGCAGCGCCAGCCGTCGTGATCGCCACGTCGTTGCCGATGACCTGGGCGCACGCCATGAGGGTGGCCTCGGGGATGACCGGGTTGACCTTGCCCGGCATGATGCTCGAGCCGGGCTGCAGGTCAGGCAGGTGGATCTCGCCGAGACCGGTGCGTGGTCCGGAGGACATCCACCGC
Source organism: uncultured Actinomycetota bacterium (assembly GCA_963754395.1). GTDB lineage: Bacteria > Actinomycetota > Actinomycetes > Actinomycetales > Dermatophilaceae > Intrasporangium. The sequence continues at coordinate 80,142 of CAVWGJ010000009.1, forward strand.
AGGTCGTTGCAGATCTTCGTGAGGCTGACGGCGACCACCTTGAGGGCTCCGGACAGCTCGACGACGGCGTCCTGCGCGGACTGCGCCTCGAAATGGTTCTCCGCCTCGCGGAAGGGCTGGCCGGTGGACTCCGAGACCCGCTCGATGACGGCCTGCGCGAAGCCCGGTGCAGCGTTGAGTCCGGTGCCGGCCGCAGTTCCACCGAGCGGAAGCTCGGCGGTGGCGTCGGCGGCGTGCCGGACCCGGTCCGCGCCGAGCTCGACCTGGCGGCGGTAGCCGCCGAACTCCTGGCCGAGCGTCACCGGCACCGCGTCCATGAGGTGGGTTCGCCCAGCCTTGACGACCTCGACGAACTCCGCCTCCTTGCGGCCCAGAGCGGCCGAGAGATGCCGCAGCGCCGGGACGAGGTCCTCCCGGGCGGCGATCGTCGCCGCGATGCGCAGGGCGCTCGGGAACGTGTCGTTGCTCGACTGGCCGTAGTTGACGTGGTCGTTCGGGTGGACGTCCAGACCGCTCGAGGTGCTGGCGAGGCGCGCGACGACCTCGTTGACGTTCATGTTCGTCGACGTCCCGGACCCGGTCTGGAAGACGTCGATGGGGAAGTGACCGTCGTGACGGCCCTCGGCGACCTCCCGCGCGGCGTCCACGATGGCCCGAGCACGCTCTCCGTCGAGCACGCCGAGCTCGGCGTTGACGGCGGCCGCCGCGGCCTTGAGCCGGGCGAGTGCGTGGACGACGCCCGGGGGAACGGGCCGACCGCTGATCGGGAAGTTCTCGACCGCGCGGGCCGTCTGCGCCCCGTAGAGGGCGTCCGCAGGGACCTGCACCTCTCCCATCGAGTCGTGTTCGGTCCGGAACCCCGTGGTCTGCTGGTCGCTCATGACCCCCATCATGCTCCGCGGCCAGCGGGCCCGGACATCCAGCCCGGGCTGATCTGTTGCGGTGCCGCCGCCTAGCTCGTGGCGACCGCTGCGGCCTCGCGCGCGATCTCGAGCTCTTCCTCCGTCGGCACGACGAGCACGGCGACCCGGCTCGAGGCCGTCGAGATCCGGTGCTCGCCTGACGTCGCCGCCGCGTTGGCTGCCTCGTCGAGCTCGATGCCGAACAGCTCCGTCAGGCCCTCGAGGGCAGCAGCTCGGACCGGGGGACTGTGCTCACCGATCCCCGCGGTGAAGGCCACGGCATCGACGCGACCGAGCACAGCGGCATACGCCCCGATGTACTTGCGCAAGCGGTGGGCCACCACGTCGAGCGCGAGGCTGGCGTCGCGATCCCCGGCTTCGGCGCGCTCCTCGACCTCACGGAAGTCGTTGGTCCCGGCCAGGCCCTTGACGCCGCTCTCCTTGTTGAGGGCGTGGTCGTACTCCTCGAGGGAGACGCCGGCCCGGGACAGGTGCGCCGGGAGGGACGGGTCGAGGTCGCCGGGCCGGGTGCCCATGACGAGGCCCTCGAGCGGGGAGAGGCCCATCGACGTGTCGACGCTGCGCCCTCCCGCGACGGCGGTCGCGCTCGCGCCGTTGCCGAGGTGCAGGACGATGACGTTGGCGTCCTCGACGGCCAGACCCAGCAGCTCCGCGGCGCGCCGTGACACGTAGGAGTGCGACGTCCCGTGGAAGCCGTAGCGGCGAACCCGGTGACCCTCGCGCCAGTCCCGCTTGACGGCATACGTGTAGGCGTGGGGCGGCAGGGTCTGGTGGAAGGCGGTGTCGAAGACGGCGACCTGCGGCACGTCGGGAAAGCGGGCGCGGGCGACCCTGATGCCCTCGAGGTTCGCGGGGTTGTGCAGCGGAGCCAGGGGGATGAGCCGCTCGATCGTCGCCTCCACCGCGTCGTCGATGCGGGTGGGCTCGCTGAAGTCGGCGCCCCCGTGGACGACCCGGTGCCCGACAGCGAGGAGCTCGACCTCGGCGAGGTCGGGGCCGTGCTCGCCGAACGCTGCGAGCACGAGCTCGAAGGCGGCGCCATGATCGGCCAGGCTGGCCTCCTGACGGTGATCCTCGCCGCCCACGGAATGCCTTGCGAGAGAGGTCTGCTCGCCGATCCGCTCGACCAGCCCGCTGGCGAGGGACTCGGCCGAGCCGACGTCGATGAGGTCGTACTTGAGCGACGACGACCCGGCGTTGATGACGAGGACGAGGCCGTTCACGCGCTTGCCTCCGCCTGGATCGCGGTGATGGCGATGGTGTTGACGATGTCCCGCACGAGTGCTCCTCGGGAGAGGTCGTTGACCGGCTTGTTCAGCCCCTGGAGCACGGGCCCGATGGCGACCGCCCCAGAGGTCCGTTGCACGGCCTTGTACGTGTTGTTGCCGGTGTTGAGGTCGGGGAAGATGAAGACCGTTGCTCGTCCCGCCACTGGGCTGTCCTTGAGCTTGGCGGCGGCGACGGCGGCATCGACGGCCGCGTCGTACTGGATCGGCCCCTCAACCGACAGCTGCGGCGCTCGCGACCTCACGAGCTCGGTGGCGGTGCGCACCTTGTCGACGTCCGCACCCGTGCCCGACCCTCCGGTGGAGTAGGACAGCATGGCGACGCGCGGCTCGATCCCGAACTGCTGCGCGGTCGCGGCCGACGAGATGGCGATGTCGGCGAGCTGCTCGGCTGTCGGGTCGGGGATGACGGCGCAGTCGCCGTAGACGAGGACGCGGTCGGCCAGCGACATGAGGAACACCGACGAGACGGTGTTGACGTCGGGTGTCGTCTTGACGACCTCGAGGGCCGGCCGGATCGTGTGCGCCGTCGTGTGGATGGCGCCGGAGACCATGCCGTCGGCCAGTCCATCGACCACCATCATCGTGCCGAAGTAGCTCGGGTCGACGACGACGTCGCGGGCCTGCTCGAGCGTGATCCCCTTGTGCGCCCGCATGGTTGCGTACTGCTCGGCGAACCGGGTCCGGAGCGGTTCGTCACGCGGGTCGATCAGGGTGGCGGCCTCGACGTCGAGGCCGAGCTGGGTGGCTCGCCGTCGGATGGCGTCGGGGTCACCGAGCAGCGTGAGCCGCACGACGCGTCGGCGCAGGAGCTGGTCCGCGGCCCGCAGGATCCGGTCCTCCTGGCCCTCCGGCAGCACGACGTGCTTGTTCGCGGCACGCGCCCGGTCGAGCAGCTGGTGCTCGAACATGAGCGGCGTGACGACATGGCTGGGAGAGACCTTGAGGCGGTCGAGCAGCTCTGCGCCGTCGACGTGCTCGTCGAACAGGCTGAGGGCGGTCTCGATCTTGCGCGACGCCGAGCGGGTCAGCCGCGGCACGACGGCCGAGAGCGTCGCCGCGGTCTGCATGGTCCCCGCGGCGCAGCTGAGCACCGGCACGTGGACCTCGAGGCCCTCGACGAGCGTCGCGATCGGTGCGGGCAGGTCGAAGCCGCCGTTGAGGACGATGCCCGACGGGGTCGGCAGGGTCTGGGACCGGTGGGCGAGCAGCAGGCCGAGCAGCACGTCACCGCGGTCAGGCGGGGCGATGACGACGCAGCCCTCGAAGAGGCGGTCGAGGACGTTGGGCAGGGTCATCGCGGCGACGACGAGACCGAGGGCCTCGCGGTCGAGCAGGTCGTCGTCGCCGTAGAGGTGGGTGCCGTCGACCGCAGTCAGGAGGTCGCGCACCGTCGGCGACTCGAGCACCGGTGCGCTCGGGATGACGTAGGCCGCTGTGTCCCCGAGCGCCTCCGCCAACGCCGCCTGCGTGGCCGGGACGGCCTCGGGCACGGCCCGGTTCGAGACGACGGCGAGCACGCGTGCGTGGTGCGTCCTCGCCTCCTCCGAGGCGATCTCCGCGGCCACCCGCACCTGCTCGGGCGTGCGCCCCTTGCTCGAGATGACGAGGACCATCGGCGCGTCGAGGTTGGCGGCGATCTTTGCGTTGTAGGAGAACTCGGTCGGGGAGGTCACGTCCGTGTAGTCCGAGCCGATGACGAGCATCGCGTCGTACCGTTCGGCCACGGCGTGGAAGCGGTCGACGATCGTCGCCATCGCGCCCTCGGGGTCGATGTGGACGTCCTCGTAGCCGACGGCGGACGCCTCCGCCGCCGTGAGCCCGGTGTCGAGCCGCGAGAGCAGCAGGTCGAGCACGTGGTCGCTCTCCGCGCTCTCGGCGCTCTGGGAGCGCACGATCGGGCGGAAGACGCCGACTCGCTCGACGCGTCGGCTCAGCTGGTCGAGGATTCCGAGCGCCACGGCGGACTTGCCCGACAGGCCCTCCGAGGACGCGAGATAGACACTGGTTGCCACGACGGCAGGCTATCGGCCGGCTGACGGTGGTGCCGGATCAGCCGGGCCAGACCCAGTCGCGGACCTCCGGCATGTCCTCCAGGTGCTCCCGGATGTAGCTGTGGTGTCGCGACAGCTGCGAGGTGCACAAGTCCGTCAGCGCCTGCCACCCCGGCGGGCGACGCAGCGTGCGACGCAGCGCCTCCTGGGCGAGGTGGTATCGCGACGTGCGGTTGAGCACCACCATGTCGAACGGTGTCGTCGTCGTGCCCTGCTCGCTGAAGCCGCGCACATGGAAGCGCCCGGGATCGGACCGGCCGTGGATGAGCTGGTGGACCGCCCGAGGGTAGCCGTGGAAGGCGAAGATGACGTCGACGTCGCTCGTGAACATGCCGTCGAAGACCGAGTCGGGGAAGCCGTGAGGGTGGTCGGCCTCGGGCAGCAGCGCCATGAGGTCGACGACGTTGACGACCCGGACCTTGAGGTCTGGAGTGTGCTCACGCAGCAGCTCGGCCGCAGCGAGCGTCTCCTGCGTGGCGACGTCACCGGCACAGGCCATGACGATGTCGGGCTTCTCCGTCGCGGGGATGTTGGAGGCCCACTCCCAGATGCCGGCGCCGGCGGCGCAGTGTGCGTTGGCCTCGTCGAGGGTGAGGTACTGCAGGTGGGGCTGCTTGTCGAGGACGATGAGGTTGACGTGGTCGGTGCTGCGCAGGCAGTGGTCCATGATCGACAGACCGCTGTTGGCGTCGGGTGGCAGCCAGACACGCACCACGCCCGGTGCGAGCGGCAGCAGCGAGTCGATGAGCCCCGGTCCCTGGTGCGAGAAGCCGTTGTGGTCGTTGCGCCAGCAGGTGCTCGTCAGGAGCAGGTTGAGCGAGGAGATGGGCGCGCGCCACGCCAGCTCCTGCGCGTGCTGCATCCACTTGACGTGCTGGACCGTCATCGAGGTCGAGACCATCGCGAAGGCCTCGTAGGTCGCGAAGAGCCCGTGCCGGCCGGTCAACACATAGCCCTCGAGCCAGCCGGAGCAGAGGTGCTCGGAGAGGACCTCCATGACCCGGCCATCGGCGGAGATCTCCGTGTCGGTCTCCAAGGAAGGCGCCTGCAGGCAGCGGTCCGTCGCCTCGAAGACGGCCTGGAGCCGGTTGCTCGCGGTCTCGTCCGGGCAGAACAGCCGGAAGCTGCCGCCACCGTCCGGGCGGGTGTCCGCGGCATAGACGTCGCGCATCAGCTCGCCGAGCGGCTTGGTGCTCTCGTGCCACAGCTGGCCCGGCTGCTTCACGTCGAGCGCGAAGCGGCGCAGGTCCGGCAGCGGCAGCTCGGCGCGCAGCCGGCCGCCGTTGGCGTAGGGCGTCGCCGCCATCCGCTTGTCGCCCTCGGGGGAGAGCGCGACCAGCTCGTCGACGAGGCGGCCGTCCGCATCGAAGTGATCCTCCGGGTGGTAGCTGCGCATCCACTCCTCGAGCATGGTGAGATGGCTCGGGTCATCCCGAAGTCCCGAGAGCGGGACTTGGTGGCTGCGGTTCGTGCCCTCGACCTGCACCCCGTCGACGACCGCGGGGCCGGTCCATCCCTTGGGAGTCCGCAGGATGATCGCCGGCCACCTGTGGGTCACTGGCTCGCTGGGGCCATCCCTTCGCGTCGTCTCGCGGAGCCGCGTGATGGCGCCGTAGGAGGTGACGAGCGCGCGCCACAGGTCACGGAAGACCGCTTCGGGGTCGTCACCGCTGACCACGATCGGGTCCCAGCCCTGGCTCGCGAGGTAGCCGGCGACGTCCTCGTCGCTGCTGCGCCCGAAGACGGTCGGGCCGGCGATCTTGTACCCGTTGAGGTGGACGATGGGCAGGACCGCCCCGTCGCGCCGGGGGTTGGCGAAGTGGGGCAGGCGCCAGGAACCGGCCAGCGGGCCCGTCTCGGCCTCTCCGTCACCGACGACGCACGCGACGAAGAGGTCCGGGTGGTCGAACGCCGCACCGGCGGCATGGGCGAGCGAATAGCCGAGCTCGCCGCCCTCGTGGATGCTGCCGGGTGTCTGGACGCTGACATGGCTCGGCACGCCTCCGGGCGTGGAGAACTGGCGGAAGAGCCGGAGCAGGCCCCCGGCGTCGGTGCTGACGTCCGGGTAGATCTCGGAGTAGGTGCCCTCGAGGTAGGCGCCCGCGACGAGGGCGGGTCCACCGTGTCCCGGTCCGGTGACATAGAGCCAGTCGGACCCGGTGCGCTTGATGAGCCGGTTGAGCAGTGCGTAGAGCATCGAGAGCCCCGGGCAGGTGCCCCAGTGGCCGAGCAGTCTCGGCTTGATGTGGTCGATGCTGAGCGGCTCGCGCAGCAGTGCGTTGTCCAGCAGGTAGATCTGCCCGACCGTGAGGTAGTTCGCCGCGTCCCACCACCGCAGGTCCAGGGCCAGGTCGTCGTCCGTGTAGTCGGCGAGGGCCGTGGTGGCCGTCGTACTGGTCATCTCTGTGCCTCCTCAAGGCTTCGATGTCAGTGCTCCGATCCTCGCAGCGCATCGACGTCCGTGACAGGTGCGGCGTACCCGATCGCCGTGCCGGGGCACCCCTCGGAGCCCGCGCAGGACCACCCCGCCGGTGCCGTATGCCGCTGGGCCGGCTTCCCACCGACCGTGACCTCGGTGGGGGGCCGGGTCGCGGAGATCTCGGGGGGCTCGGGATTGCGGATGAGCAGCCAGGACACGACCCCGCCGCCCGCGAGCATGACGGCACAGATCCACATGGCGCTCACGTATCCCGCATCGAACGCCTCCGGCTGCTGGTAGTCGGCCCCGCTGAGGCCGACGACGGCCGGCAGGGCGGCGACCGCGAGCAGGCTGCCGGCCCGGGCCACGGCGTTGTTGACGCCGCTCGCGATTCCGGCCCATCGGTCCGGGGCCGCCGCCAGAACGGTGGAGGTGAGCGGCGCGACGAGGATGCTGAGGCCGAGGCCGAAGACGGTGACACCGGGAAAGATCGAGGTCCAGTAGGAGTCACCGGCTCCTACTCCGGTGAGCAACCAGGTCCCGATGGCACAGACGATCGGCCCGATGGTCATCGGTAGGCGCGGTCCGATGCGGGCGCCGATCTCGCCGCCCTTGGCCGCCAGGAAGAGCATCATCCCGGTGACGGGTAGGGAGGCGATGCCTGCGAGCAGGGGCCCGTAGCCGAGCACGGTCTGCAGTTGGAGGGTGAGGAAGAAGAACACCGCCCCGAGGGCCGCGTAGACGAGCAGCGTCATGAGGTTGGCCGCGGTGAACTGGCGCGATCGGAACAGCGATGGCTGGACCATCGGGTGGGAGCTGCGTTTCTCGACGACCGCGAAGGCGACGCCGACCGCCAGGGCGAGGAGGATCAGCGTCACGGTGAGCCCGGCCCCGAGCGACTCGTACTGGATCAGCGCGAAGGTCGACAGCGCCAGGGCCAGGGTGGCGAGCGTCGCCCCCAGGATGTCGAACTGTCGTGGCGCTCCCTCGTCAAGCGTCTCCGGCACGGAGGTCTGGGCCATCCACACGGTGACCGCGCCCAAGGGCAGGTTGACCAGGAAGGCCCAGCGCCACGAGGCGTACTCGACGAGCCACCCGCCGACGAAGGGGCCGATCGCCGTCGCAATCCCACCGAGTCCGGACCAGGCACCGATGGCCTTGGCGCGGTCGCCCTCCCGGAAGACGGACTGGATGATCGACAGGCTGCCCGGGGTGAGCAGCGCGCCGCCGACACCTTGGAGGATCCGTGCCGCGATGAGCTGCCCGGGGCTCTGCACGAGGCCGCAGGCGAGGGAGGCGACCGCGAACCAGACGACACCGATGACGAAGACGCGGCGTCGGCCGAACCGGTCACCGAGCGAGCCCCCCAGCAGGATGAGCGAAGCGAGCGCGAGCAGGTAGCCGTTCGTGATCCACTGGAGCTCTTCCAGGCTCGCGTCGAGATCCTCGCCGATCCGGACGAGCGCGACGTTGACGACCGTGCCGTCGAGCAGGGCCATGCCGGACCCGAGCACCGCAGCGGTGATGACGAGTCGTCCGGGGCGGGTCCCGAGCTCGATGCTGGCCATCCGTCCACTCTGCCAAGCGAAACAGCGGTTGGCGACCGGGACGGCTCTGTCGATCCGGGTCAGCGGGGGCAGTCGTCGGCGGGGATGGCGGCGGCCGGTCGGCGTCCGCGGAGCAAGGCGAGGACGGAGTCGATGCTGAGGACGATCAGCGCGACCCACACGATGCCGAAGCCGATCCATCGTTCCGCTGACATCACCTCGTCGAGTAGGACCACTGCGACCAGCAGCTGCATGACGGGGGTGATGAACTGGATGAGCCCGATGCTGACGAGCGGGATGCGCCGCGCCGCAGCCGCGAAGAGCAGCAGGGGCACCGCAGTCGCGACGCCGCTCCCGACGAGCAGCCAGGTGTGCGCCGCGCCATGGGCTCCGAAGGCCAAGCCGCTCCGGCTCGAGATGACCACGAGGATCCCGGCCGCGACGGGGGCGAGGATCACGGTCTCGAGGGTCAGGCCCTGGACCGCCTGGAGGGACGCGCCGACCTTCTTCTTCGTCAGGCTGTAGATCGCGAAGGAGAACGCCAGCGCCAGGGCCATGAGGGGCACGCGACCGCCCGCGACGGCCAGGTAGATCCCGGCTACGAGCCCGATCGCCACCGCGACCCACTGGAGCGCACGCAGCCGCTCACCGAGGACGACGACGCCGAGGGCGATGGTCACGAGGGGGTTGAGGAAGTAGCCGAGCGCCGCCTCGCTCGTGTTCCCGGACGTCACCGCGGTGACGTAGAGAACCCAGTTGACCGCGATGACGACGGCCGCGACGGTGATGCCCGCCATGAGGCGCGGCCGTCGCAGCAACGGTCGCAGCCAGGCGAAGTCGCGCAGCACCGCAAGCAGGATCAGGCAGAACAGCAGGGTCCAGAGGATGCGGTGCGCGAGGATCTCCAACGGGCTCGCAGGCTTCAGGGCGTCGAAGTAGAGCGGGAAGAGGCCCCAGATGCCGTAGGCCGCGAAGCCGAACAGCATGCCGCGTCCGACCTCGCTGTGCGGCTCCGATCGCGATGCGAGTTGCTGGCTGCTCGAGGGGGCGGTCGTCACGCCCCGGTCGTTTCGGCCACCTGCCAGGAGTCCTTGCCGGCGAGCAGGGCGTCGATGTCGGCGTCGGTGATCTCGCCGGTCCGGGCGGCGTCGATCTGCTGGCGGAGCAGGTCGTCGTAGGTGGGCCGGGTCACGTCGCGGAACACGCCCATCGGCACGCTGGTCAGCTCGTGCGAGTCGAGCCGTGAGAGGGCGAACGCTGCGGCGGGGTTGGTCGCGGACGCGTCGTGCACGACGATCCGCGCAGCTGGGTTGCTGTCGGCCTCGGCTCGTGGGACGACGGTCATGACGCCCTGGTCGTCGCGCACCACGACCTGCTGCTCGTCGCCGTCACCGGCGACGACCTGCTGCCCGTCGGTCAGGTGGAAGATCCTGGCCTGCGCCTCGGTGCGGTCCTTGAGGACGTCGAAGACGCCGTCGTTGAAGATGGGGCAGTTCTGGTAGATCTCCACGAACGCGGAGCCGCGGTGCTCGGCCGCCCGGCGCAGCACCGACGTCAGGTGCTGACGGTCCGAGTCCAGGGTCCGGGCGACGAAGCTGGCCTCGGCGCCGAGCGCGAGGGACACCGGGTTGAACGGGGTGTCGAGCGAGCCGAACGGGGTCGACTTGGTCACCTGCCCCAGCCGCGAGGTGGGCGAGTACTGCCCCTTGGTCAGGCCGTAGATCTCGTTGTTGAACAGCAGGATCTTGAGGTTGACGTTGCGGCGCAGCGCGTGGATCAGGTGGTTGCCGCCGATCGACAGCGCGTCGCCGTCGCCGGTCACGACCCAGACCGACAGGTCCTCGCGGGTGGCCGCCAGACCGGTCGCGATCGCCGGGGCGCGGCCGTGGATCGAGTGCATCCCGTAGGTGTCCAGGTAGTACGGGAACCGGGAGGAGCAGCCGATCCCGGAGACGAACACCATGTTCTCGCGCTTCAGGCCCAGATCCGGCAGGAACCCCTGGACCGCGGCGAGGATCGCGTAGTCGCCGCAGCCCGGACACCAGCGCACCTCCTGGTCCGAGGTGAAGTCCCGCTTCGTCAGGGCCTCACCCTCGCCGAGGACGGGCACGTCCGCGACCCCGCTGCGACGCCCAGAAGGCCCGACGGGGTGGGCCGGCATGCCAAGGTCGGTGGTGCTCACTTGGCCATCTCCTTCACGCTCTCCGGCATGCCCTCGGGCACACTCTCCGGCACGCTCCCTGGAACGGGGCTCGCGGCCCGCACGGCGTCCCCGATGACATGGCCGATGACCTCGGCGATCTCGGCGGCCTGGAACGGCAGCCCTCGCACCGCGGTGTGCGACTGGACGTCGACCAGGAACTGCGCCCGCAGCAGCATCGCCAGCTGCCCCAGGTTCATCTCCGGCACGATGACCCGATGGTAGCGGCGCAGCACCTGCCCGGTGTTGGCCGGGAACGGGTTGAGGTGGCGCAGGTGGGCCTGGGCGACCCGAGCCCCCGTCGCCCGGGCCAGCCGCACCCCGGCGGCGACCGGGCCGTAGGTCGAGCCCCAGCCCAGGACGAGGACCTCCGCGTCGCCGGTCGGGTCGTCCACCTCGAGCGGGGCGATCGTGTCCGCGATGCCGTCGATCTTGGCCTGGCGCAGGCGGGTCATCTTGTCGTGGTTGTCCGGGTCGTACGAGATGTTGCCGGTCACATCGGCCTTCTCGATCCCGCCGATCCGGTGCTCCAGACCGGGCGTGCCCGGGATCGCCCACGGCCGGGCGAGCGTCTCCGGGTCCCGCCGGTAAGGGTGGAACACCGGCGCCCCGTCGGCCGTCACGTCGTTCGGCTCGGTCGCGAACTCGACGCTCAGGTCGGGCAGCTCCGCGGTCCTGGGCAGCCGCCACGGCTCGGACCCGTTCGCGAGGTACCCGTCGGACAGGACGATGACCGGGGTGCGGTACGTCGTCGCGATCCGCACCGCCTCCACCGCGATGTCGAAGCAGTCCGCCGGGGTCGCCGGCGCCACCACCGCCACCGGGGACTCCCCGTTGCGCCCGAACAGGGCCTGGAGCAGGTCCGCCTGCTCCGTCTTGGTCGGCAACCCGGTCGACGGGCCGCCCCGCTGGATGTCACAGACCACCAGCGGCAGCTCCAGCGAGACCGCCAGCCCGATCGTCTCCGCCTTCAGCGCCAACCCGGGCCCGGAGGTCGTGGTCACTCCCAACGCGCCCCCGAACGACGCGCCCAACGCCGCCCCGACCCCGGCGATCTCGTCCTCGGCCTGCATCGTCGCCACCCCGTACCGCTTCAACCCCGCCAGCGTGTGCAGGATGTCGCTGGCCGGGGTGATCGGGTACGACCCGAGGAACAGCGGCAGCCGCGCCCGGTGCGCGGCAGCGACCAGCCCCAGCGACAGCGCCACGTTGCCCGTCACGTTCCGGTACGCCCCCGAACGCATCGGCGCCGGCGACACCTCGTACGACACCGCGAAGTCCTCGGTCGTCTCCCCGTAGTGGTACCCCGCGCGCAGCGCGGCCAGGTTCGCCTCGAGGATGTCCGGGTTGCTGCCGAACTTGGCCTTCAGGAACGCCTCGGTGCCCTCCATCGGCCGCGTGTACAGCCACGAGAGCAGGCCCAGGGCGAACATGTTCTTCGCCCGCTCCTTCTCCTTGCGGGTCAGCCCCGCGAACGGCGCCAGCGCCTCGACCGTGATCGACGTCAACCCCACCGGGTGCACGTGGTAGCTCTCCAGCGAGCCGTCCTCGAGCGGGTTCGTGGCATACCCCACCTTGGCCAGGTTCCGCTTGGAGAACTCGTCCGTGTTCACGATGATCGTGCCCCCACGCGGCAGGTCGCGCAGGTTCGCCTTCAACGCGGCCGGGTTCATCGCCACCAGCACGTCCGGCCGGTCCCCCGGCGTCAACACGTCGTGATCGGCGAAGTGCAGCTGGAAGCTCGACACCCCCGGCAACGTCCCCTGCGGAGCACGGATCTCCGCCGGGAAGTTCGGCAGCGTGGACAAGTCGTTGCCCAACAAAGCCGTCTGCGAGGTGAACCGGTCGCCGGTCAGCTGCATGCCGTCGCCGGAGTCCCCGGCGAAACGAATGACCACGCGATCGAGCTTCTGGACCAGTTTGGTGCTCATGCTCTGCGACGTCCTATGCGTTTCCTAGACATTGGCCCAGGTCTCTCCCGAGGGGGCCATTACCCATGCTAGTTCGCGCGACATTCAGGTTTGTGCAGGTTGTCATTGTATGGACATGTCGCCCTGCGCACGTGGTGCGTCCCGAGACGATGTCGTATGCCGCTCGGCTCGCTCCCAGCCCGCCACAACTTCGCCGGGGCGAAGAACCGCAGGTCGCGGGCGATGCTCCCGGGGGGAGCTGGCGAGGTGCGGGGCGGGACTCGACACCACGGCGGTTCCAGCATCGCTAGGCTGGCCGGCATGTCCGGGTATGTCGCCGTCGCAGCCGTCTTCGTGGCCGGCCTGCTCCTCGTGACGGTCGCCATGGTCGTCCGCCGTCTGCTCGCCCCCCACGCGCCGCATGCGAGCAAGCTGACCACCTACGAGTCCGGTGTCGACCCGGTCGGTGAGGGCTGGGCCCAGACGAAGGTCCGCTACTTCGTGTACGCCTTCCTCTATGTCGTCTTCGCCGTCGACGCGGTCTACCTCTTCCCCTGGGCCCACGTGCTGCGATCGGCCGACATCGGCACCGCCAGCCTGGTCGAGATGGGCATCTTCATCGGTGTCATCGTCCTCGGACTGGCGCACGCGGCCCGCCGTGGTCTGCTCAGGTGGGTGTGATGGAGTGGGTGCGATGAGCGATCCGGTTGGTCTGCCGATGCCGACGATCCGGCCCGTCGAGGGTCGGGTGGGCGTGCTCGCGGAGCACGCCCCGAAGCCGATCAAGGTCGTGCTCAACTGGGGCCGGCGCTACTCGCTCTGGGTCTTCAACTTCGGGCTCGCCTGTTGCGCCATCGAGTTCATCGCGACCTCGATGGGTCGGCACGACTTCATCCGCCTCGGCGTCATCCCGTTCGCCCCCGGCCCGCGTCAGGCGGACCTGATGGTCGTCTCCGGGACGGTGACGGACAAGATGGCCCCGGCGATCCGGCGTCTCTACGACCAGATGCCCGAGCCGAAGTACGTCATCTCCTTCGGCGCCTGCTCGAACTCCGGGGGCCCCTACTGGGACTCGTACTCCGTCACCAAGGGCGTCGACACCGTCATCCCCGTCGACGTCTACGTGCCCGGCTGCCCCCGCGCCCCGAGGCCCTGCTCCACGGCATCATCCGGCTCCAGGAGCAGATCGCCACGGAGCGGCTGTCCGGCGCCAAGCTTCGCGGCCGCTACGCGGGGACCCGGTTGGCCACCGCAGGCGATGTGAGCCGTCCGCTCGTGACCAAGCCCAGCGGCATACGCCACGATGGGGAGGCGGTGACCCGTGAAGGTCACTGACGTCCGCGACGTGCCCTTCGGGGAGTGGTCGTCGACCGTGCTCGCCCTCCGCGACGAGGGCTACTCCTACTTCGACTGGCTCAGCGCCGTCGACCAGACGGACGCCGTGCAGGCGGAGGACGAGGCCGCAGTGGCCGGCTTCGACGTCGTCTGCCATCTCATCCGTGTGAGTGAGCCCGGCCGCCTCGAGTCCGTCCTCCTGCGCACTCGCGCACCCGAGGGGCTGCCGGTGCCGTCGATCACCGGCGTCTTCCACGGGGCGGCCTGGCACGAGCGCGAGACCCACGAGATGTTCGGCATCGACTTCGACGGCTTCGACGACGGGACCGGGCTCGGGCTGCGGCCCCTGCTCCTGCCGGACGGGTTCGAGGGCACGCCGCTGCGCAAGTCGTTCGTCCTTGCTGCGCGCGCCTCGAAACCGTGGCCCGGCGCCAAGGAGCCGGGCGAGGGCCACGGCGAGGGGTCACCCGGACGTCGACGGGTGCAGGCGCCGGGCGTGCCCGGGCCGGATTGGGGCCCGCGATGAGCGAGGGCTGGACCATCCTCGAGGTCGTGCTGCGCGCCGTCGCGGTGCTTGCGGCCTTCCTCGTGCTGCCCCTGCTCGTCGGGCAGACCGAGCACAAGGTGATGGCGCACATGCAGGGCCGGCTCGGGCCGATGTACGCCGGCGGCTTCCATGGGTGGGCCCAGCTCGTCGCCGACGGCGTGAAGTTCGTCCAGAAGGAGGACATCACTCCAGCGCGCGCCGACCGGTGGGTCTTTCGGCTCGCTCCCTTCGTGGCGCTCATTCCCTACCTCGTCGCCCTGGCGGTGATCCCGCTGTCGCCCACCGTGGTCGGTGCCGATGTGCCGGGCAGCGCGCTCCTCGTCATCGCCGCGACGGGCGTCGGGATCATCGGCCTCCTCATGGGCGGGTGGGCCTCGGCGAACAAGTACTCCCTCCTCGGTGCCATGCGCGCGGCCGCCCAGCTGCTCAGCTACGAGCTGCCCATGGTGCTCGCCGTGGCATCCGTCGCGTTGGCGGCCGGGACGCTGTCGCTCATCGGCATCGCCGAGGCCTGGACACCGTGGTGGCTGCTCTGGCAGGCGCCGGGCGCATTCGTCTTCTTCGTGGCGGCGGTCGCGGAGCTGCAGCGTCCGCCCTTCGACATGCCGATCGCCGACTCCGAGCTCGTCTTCGGCGTCTTCACCGAGTACACCGGCCTGCGCTTCGCCTTCTTCCTGCTCGCCGAGTACGCCGGGATCGTCGTCTTCTCCCTCCTCTTCGCGGTCGCCTGGCTCGGCGGCTGGTCGGGGCCGGCGGAGGACTGGCTCGGCTGGCTGTGGACCCTGCTCAAGGGCTTCGTCGTCGCCGTGGTCATCATCTGGCTCCGCGTGTCGTGGCCGCGGCTGCGCGAGGACCAGCTCCAGCGGCTCGCCTGGGTCTGGCTCGTCCCGATCGCCCTGCTGCAGCTCGCGATCACGGCTGTGGGGGTGGTGATGATGCGATGACGGAACCGGCAGATTCTGCACACCCGACCGAAGCTGGTGCGGCGCCAACCGCACACTCGACGGACAGTGGACAGAAGGAGACCCAACCCACCCGCAACGGCGGGCGGCACGCGAGCAAGCCCAGCGGCATACTGCCGGGTCTCGTCAAGGGCCTCGCTGCGACGGCGCGCACGATGACCCGCCACACGCACACGGCGGAGTACCCCGACGTGGCACCCAAGCTGCCACCGCGGTCGCGCGGCGTCATCGCGCTCACCGAGGAGAACTGCACCTCCTGCATGCTCTGCGCGCGCGAGTGCCCGGACTGGTGCATCTACATCGACTCCCACAAGGAAGAGATCCCACCGACCACACCGGGCGGGCGGGCCCGCCAGCGCAACGTCCTGGACCGCTTCGCGATCGACTTCTCGCTGTGCATGTACTGCGGCATCTGCGTCGAGGTGTGCCCGTTCGACGCGCTGCACTGGAGCCCGGAGTTCGAGTACGCCGAGCTCGACATCCTCGACCTGCTCCACGAAAAGGACCGGCTGGGCGCCTGGATGGCCACGGTCCCCCCTCCCGCCGCGCTCGACCCCGGCAGTGCCGACCCAGCCGAGCTCGTCGCGTCGTCGCGCCCGCCCCGGCCGGCGCGAGGCGCCCCCGGGGAGGCCGGCCCCGCGGCGACACGGGTGCGGCGCGCCGGTACGGGCATCACTCCCGGGGCGAACGGTGGGGGAGCCAGCGGCGACGCAGAAGGCTTGAGAACCACGCCGATCCCGGGGGACGGTGACGCGTGACGGCCCGCGAGATCGCCTTCGTCGTCGTCGGCGCCATCACAGCGCTCTCCGCCCTGCTGTCCGTCACCACGAAGCAGGTCGTCCACGCCGCGCTCTGGCTGCTCGTCTCGCTCGGTGCCCTCGCCGGCGCCTACGTCGTGCTCGGCCAGGAACTCGTGGGACTGGTCCAGCTGCTCGTCTATGTCGGGGCGATCGTCGTGCTCGTCCTCTTCGCCCTCATGCTGACGCGCGCACCGATCGGACCGCACCCGCAGATCGACACGGCGCCGTGGCAGCGCGCACTGGCGAGCACGTTGGGAGGTGCGACCGCGGCACTGCTCGCGTCGGTGCTGATGCCGTTCTTCGCCACCGCCGACGTGGCCGACGACGTGCCCGGGACGGCCCAGATCGGGGAGGCCATCTTCGGCACCTGGGTGTGGCCCTTCGAGCTGTTGTCGGTGCTCCTGCTCGTCGCCCTCATCACGGCGTTCGCGGTGTCGCGCCTCGTCCTCCAGCGCGAGGGGGAGCCGCGATGAGCCTCGTCTACCCCGCGGCGCTGGCTGCGGTGCTCGCGGGGATCGGCGTCTACGGAGTGCTTGCCCGGCGCAATGCCGTGCTCGTCCTCATCGGCGTCGAGCTCATCCTCAACGCCGCGAACCTGCTTTTCGTGACGGCCGGCTCGCGTTCTGGCGTGCCCTTCGCGGCCGGCCCCGTGCTCACCCTCTTCGTCATCACGATCGCGGCGGCCGAGGTCGTCGTCGCCCTCGCGATCATCCTGGTGATGTTCCGCCGGTTCGGCCACATCGACCTGACGGCGACCCCCGACCTCACGGACGAGCCCGAGCCGACCGACGGCGATGACGCAGGCGAGGCGGTGGAGACCAGCGAGGCCGGAGTGGTCGACGCGACGCCGCCGGACACTGCCGACCAGCCGTCGGAGCGAGACCGTCAGGTGCCGGAGGGAGTCTCGTGACCTGGGTCGTCCGCCTCATCGTCCTGGTCCCCGCTCTCGCGGGCCTGCTCGGCCTGCTCGCCCGGCGCCAGCGGGTCATCGCCTCGGGGATCGCGGTCGGGGCGGCCGCCGTCGTGACCCTCCTTGGTCTGCTCCAGTGGATTGCGCCCGTTCGCGCCACCGACATCGACTCGCTGGGCGGCCTGCCGCTCCTCGACCTCAGCGTCCCGCTGCACCTGCTCTCCGACCGTCTCTCCGGACTCGTCAGCTTCGTCGTCGCCCTCGTCGTGCTCGCGATCCAGGTCTTCACGGTCTGGTACCTGCGCGACGACAAGCGCTCTGGCCAGTTCGCCGCGACGATCTCCCTCTTCGCAGCCGGGATGCTCCTCGTCGTGCAGTCCTCCGACCTCGTTCTCACCCTCGTGGGCTGGGAGATCATGGGCTGGTGCTCCTGGCTGCTCATCGGGCACGACAGCGGGCGCTACGCCGCACGCCGAGCGGCCTACAAGGCCTTCGTTGTCACCAGCGTGGCGGACATCGGCATGGTCGTCGGGCTGATCGCTCTGGCGGTGCGAGCCCGCAGCACCGACCTGCTCGACGTACTCACCGTCCCCGGGTCGGACGCACTGCTCACCGTGGGCCTTGTCGGCGTGCTCATCGGCGTGGCGGGCAAGTCGGGCCTGTTCCCCTTCCACGACTGGCTTCCCGACGCCATGGAGGGCCCGACCCCGGCGTCGGCCCTCATCCACGCGGCCACGATGGTCGCCGCCGGCACCTACGTCATCGCCCGCCTGTTCTCCCTCTACGCCGTCGACGACGGGGCACGGCTCCTTCTCGCGGTGCTCGCTGCCGTCACGATGGTGTATGCCGCTGGGCTCGCTCTGCTGCAGAGCGACGTCAAGCGGTTGCTGGCCTACTCCACGTTGAGCCAGGTCGCCATCATGCTCGGCGCGCTGGCCGCGGCCCCGGCTGAGGTCGGCCCGGTGCCGGGGGTCTCCCACCTCATCGGCCACGCCTTCTTCAAGGCGCTGCTCTTCCTCGGCGTCGGCTGGCTCGCCGTCCTCGTCGGGGGAACGGCGCTGGCCCGGATGCGCGGTCGCCTGCGGCTGCGCGGAGCGCTGCGCTGGTCGATGGCCATCGGGCTGGCGGCCCTGGCCGGAGTTCCTCCGCTCATCGGCTTCTTCACCAAGGAGACCGTCATCGACACCGCCCTCGAAGGCGTCGCGGAGCACGTCGGACTCGGCGCCTGGCTGGTCCTCGTCGCGCTGCTGATCACCGTCTTCCTGACGGCGGCCTACTGCACGCGAGTCTGGCTGCTCCTCGACGGGCCGTTCGACCCGTCCGGGAAGGCGGCCGCGTTGACTCCGGCCCGCCTGACCGGGGCCGTTGCCGAGGCCCGAGCCCTCTCCGACGACGAAGGGCTTGAGGTGCCCGAGCCGCACGCAGGAGCCGAGGGTCACGCGCCGATCACCTTGTCGGCCGCCTTGGCGGTCGCGGGTCTGGCCGTGTTGACGGTGGTCGGCACGCTCTTCCTCACCACCGTCGAGGGCGCGCTCCACCTCGGCTGGCTCACGGCAGTCCTGTCGGTCCTGCTCATCACTGGTGCCGCCTTCGAGGTCTGGGTCCTGAGCCGCGGTGGGCACGAGGACGTCGCCGATCGGGTGCCCGCCGGGGTGCGGGCGGGTGCCGAGCGCGGCTTCGGAGCCGATACCGCCTACGCCCGTTTCGGGATGGCGGTCACCGCCCTGGCGCGGCTCGTCGTCGTGCTGGACCGTGACGTGGTCGACGCCTACCCGCGCGCGACCGTCGTGGCAACGCGTGGGCTCGGCCGCCTGGGCGAGCGCAGCCACCGCGCCATCCCTTCCCTGGCCATCGTCGGCCTCGTCGTCGGCGTCGGCATGGTCGTCGCGGTGGGGGTGGCGGCATGGCTGTGACGCTGCTCCTCCTCGTGCCGCTCCTCGCGGCCACCGTCCTGCTGGCGATGCCGACCGGCACCGCCAGCAGGACCGAGCCGGGCGTCGCGATCGGCGCGCTCGTCGCCGCACTCGTCACCGCCGGGCTGGCCGTGGCCGTCGTGGCAGGCAGCCAGAGCGTCGACGTGCCGTGGATCCGCAGTCTGGGGATCCGTTGGCACTTCGCCGTGGACGGCATCTCGGCGGCCCTGGTCCTGTTCACGGCCCTGCTCGTCGTGGCGGTCGTGCTCCATGCCCTCGCGGCGCCAACCCCGCAGGGCGGGTCACGCTCGACCTACCTGGGCTGCATCCTCCTCATCGAGGCCGGTGCCCTCGCGACGTTCCTCGCGCGTGACGCCCTGCTCTTCTTCATCGCCTTCGAGGTCGTCCTCGTGCCGATGTGGCTGCTCATCCGGCGGTTCGGCGACGAGCACGTCCGCGACACGGCACGCGCCGATGCGTCGGGCCGGTTCATCCTGTTCACCGTCTTCGGGTCGACGCTGATGCTCATCGGCATCCTCTTCCTCGTGGCCCACCAGGGCACGTCCGACCTGACGCTCCTCGGACAGCTGCACGGTAAGGGCCTGTCGCGCGGTCTCGAGATCGCGATCGCCGCCATCCTGCTCACCGGGCTCGCCGTCAAGGTGCCGCTCTGGCCGCTGCACACCTGGCTACCGTCGGCGCACACCATCGCGCCGACGGCCGGGTCGGTGCTGCTCGCCGCGGTCCTGCTCAAGATGGGCACCTACGGCATCGTCCGGCTCGCGGTCGCCGCGGTCCCGGACGGGGTGGCGGCGCTGAGCCCCGTGCTCGCCGTCCTCGGCGCAGTCGGGACGATCTGGGGAGGCCTCGCCTGCCTCGTCGAGCGGGACCTCAAGCGGCTCATCGCCTACAGTTCCGTGGCCCACATGGGGTTCATCGCCATCGCCATCGCCTCGGGAAGCCACACCGGGCTCCAAGCAGCACTCTTCGGCAACATCGCGCACGGGATCGTGGCGGCCCTGCTCTTCTTCCTCGTCGGGGACCTCAAGGAGCAGTGGGGCTCGGCCGACCTCACCGTGCCGCGAGTGGCGCTGCGCGACCGCGCGCCCCGCTTCGGCATCGCCTTCGTCTTCGGTCTTGCGGCCGCCTTGGGCCTGCCCGGTCTGGTCAGCTTCTGGGGCGAGTTCCTCGCCCTCTACGCCGCGTGGTCGCCGGCCGAGGGGGTCAACGTCGGGGTGCTGCGCGCGACAGTGGTAGTCGGCGCCGTCGGTATCGCCCTCGCGGCCGCCTACGCCCTTCGCGTCGCCCGGATCCTCTGGGCCGGGGAGGGCGCGCCCGAGACCGACACCGTGGCCAGGGACGTCGTCGCGGACGAGCGCGGCATCCGGTGGGGCGTCGTCGTCAGCCTCATCGCGGTCATGCTCACCCTGGGTGTGGTGCCGCACCTGCTGCTCACCATCTCCGAGCTCGATGCCGCGGCCCTCCTGTCGGGAGTGGCCCGATGACCGGCCTCGCCATCGACTACGGCACGCTGCTGCCGGCGCTCATCCCGATCGGTGGAGCCGTCCTCGTCCTCATCGCCGACCTCGTCCGGCCCAGTCTGCGGCAGCTGCCCTACGTCATCGCGGTGCTCGCCATCCTGGGGGCGGCGGCAGCCACGATCCCGGGCCTGGCCCAGATCCCGGGTGACGCGCAAGCGACATTGTGCGTCGAGCCGACGGGCGAGTCCGTCGGGTCGACGACCCTGCAGACCCTGCAGACCGGTGTCGAGGGGTTGCCCCAGACCTGCTTCTGGCAGGCCGACTCTCTGACGAGCTCGCTCCAGCTGGGGGCGGGGGTCGCTGCGCTCATCGTGGTGCTCCTGGCCTGGCCACGTGCGCGAGCCCGGGCCGCCGCGGACGGCACCAGGGAACCGATCGAGGCGATCCTGTTCCTCGTCTCCTTCGCCGGGACCGTCGTCGTGGCCGCGAGCCGGGACCTCGGCACCTGGCTCATCGCGCTCGAGATCGCCACGCTGCCCGTGATCGGGCTCGTCGCCCTCAGGGGCGGCCGGGGTGCCGTCGCTGGTGCGGTCCAGCTGCTCGTCACCTCGCTCGTGTCCTTCGCGCTGCTCGTGCTCGGCGCGGCGCTCTGGCTCGTCGCAACAGGCACCCCGATGCTCGACGCCAACGCGGCCCTGCTCGGCCAGGGCTACCACGTCGAGTCCGCCGGACCCGCCTCCGTGGCCTTCCCGGACACCTCGACCGCGATCCTCGGCCTCGCCGTCGTCCTCATCATTGCGGGGCTCGCCTTCAAGCTGTCGCTGGTGCCGTTCCACGCGTGGACCCCGACGGCGTACTCCGGCGCCACCGTCCCTGTCGCCACCTTCCTCGCGACCGTGTCGAAGATCGGGGCGCTCGCCGCGCTGCTGGTCGTGCTGCGAGCGGTCAGTGTGCTCGGTGCCTCCGCCCTCGGTGCGATCGCGTTGCTCGCCGCGCTCAGCATGACGGTCGGCAACATCATGGCGCTGAGGCAGAACGACGTGGTGCGCCTCCTCGCGTGGTCGACTGTCGCGCAGGCGGGTTGGGTCGTGCTCCCGCTGGTCAGCGTCTCCCCCCTCGGGAACCGCGCCTCCGGGATCTACCTGCTCACCTATGTCGCCGCGACCGCCGTCGCCTTCGCCGTCGTTGCGTTGACGGTGCGCGAGCGGTCGGGGTCTGGCCGATCCCTGGAGTCGTATGAGGGCCTGTGGCGCCGCAGCCCGTGGCGTGCAGGAGCCCTCGGGCTGGCCCTGATGTCCTTGGCCGGCCTGCCGCCGGGCATCATCGGACTCGTCGGCAAGATCGTCGCCCTTCGCCCCGTTGTCGTCGAGGGGTGGATCTGGCTCGCCGTCATCGCGGCCGCGAACGCCGTGCTCGGCGTCGCCGTGTACCTGCGGTGGTTGCGACCGGTCGTGACGACGACCGAGGTCACCGGTGCTCCTGAGCCCGCCGGAACCACCCAGACCATCCAGACCAGGCGGGCCGCCACCCGTGGGCCGGGCAACCGCCGCGTCATCATTGCCGGTCTGGTCGTCAGCTCGGCTCTCCTGGCCGTCGTCAGCGTGCAACCCGACGTCCTGCTCCGGCTCTTCGGCTGACGCGCCCCGCGCGGGTGGGCCGATGCCGCGTGGGTTACTGGCTGGGGCGTGGGATGCATCCCGCGCGCAGACAGCGTGACCGCGCTTGGTCGGCGGCGCCGCGCTCAGCCCTGGCGGGCCACCCGGCTGGTCCGGCCCGGCACGAGACTGAGCCGCGCACCCGGGGCGGCGATGCGCGGTCCCAGCTCAGCGGCATACGGAACGGGGCGCATGCAGCTGGGCTCGCGCGCGCGGGTGGGCCGATGCCGCGTGGGTTACTGGCGGGGGCGTGGGATGCATCCCGCGCGCAGGCAGCGTGACCGCGCTTGGTCGGCGGCGCCGCGCTCAGCCCTGGCGGGCCACCCGGCTGGTCCGGCCCGGCACGAGACTGAGCCGCGCACCCGGGGCGGCGATGCGCGGTCCCAGCTCAGCGGCATACGGAACGGGGCGCATGCAGCTGGGCTCGCGCGCGCGGGTGGGCCGATGCCGCGTGGGTTACTGGCGGGGGCGTGGGATGCATCCCGCGCGCATGCAGCGTGACCGCGCTGGGTCAGCGACATCGCGCCAAGTCCCGCCGGCCACGGACGGGGTGACCAGCAGAGGCATCTCAGGGCGCGATGCGCTGTGCGAGCCAGGTCAGAGCGAGGGGATAGCGGTAGTCGATGGCGCCGTGGCCCGCGTCGAAGGTCTCGAAGTGGATCCGCTCGTCCTGCAGCCCAGCTCGCCTCACCTCCGCGTGGAACGCCTGGGCACCCAGGTCGAGGAACCACTCGTCGCGGGTGCCTGCGTCGATCCACACTGCCCGCCAGGACTGGACGGCCTCGGCGTGGCGCTCCACCATGCGTACCGGGTCCCAGTCCAGCCAGCGCTGCCACACGTCCGGCACGAGTCGGCCGCTCGTCTGGTCGAACGGCAGCAGCGGTGTGCCGTCGGGTGCCGCCGAGAAGCAGGCGGCGACGCCGAGAAGCATGAGCAGCGTCTGGTCGGCCTCCTTCGTGAAGGCCGTACGTCCGCGGAAGTCATCCCACCACGTCGTGATGTCGCCGTCGTAGTCGCGCAGGTGGCGGACGGCCTTCCCGAAGTCGGGGATGTAGCAGTACTCGTAGAGCGAGTCGCCCGCGTGAGTCGCCAGCGCGCCGAACAGGTCCGGACGGAGCATGGGCGTGATCATCGCGCCGAAGCCGCCACTCGACTTGCCGGCGATGGCTCGGTGCGCACGGTCCGGAACCGTCCGGTAGCGGCCGTCGACGAACGGGACGATCTCGTCGCAGAGGTACGAGTGGTAGGGGCCGGTGCCGGGGGAGTCGACGAACTGGCTGCCGCCGTAGGCCGTCCACGCGTCGACGTAGACGACGATCGTTGGGGGTGCCTCGCCGCCGGCGAAGACCGCGTCGGCGGTCTCGAGGAACGGTTGGCGGAACGGGGTCCGGTTGCGCCACATGGCCAGCTGACCGGTGTACCCCTGGATGACGTAGACGGTCGCGTAGCGGCGGTCCGGTTCGTCGTCGTAGCCCGGCGGGACGTAGACCCAGAGCGGTCGCTCATGAGGGTCGCCGAGCGGGTTGCCGCGCAGCAGCGCACTGTCGATGACGTGCTCGTCGATGCGACCGGACAGTTCCGCAGACCAGGGCAGCATGTGGCCCACAGTAGCCACGCTGCGGGCGCACATGACAAGAGCCGCCCCGCTGGTGGTGACCAGCGGGGCGGCTCTGTGGTGGTTGCCTACCGGCTGCGTGGGTCAGACCCGCGCCGGGGCCTCGTTCGTGATGTCCTTCGGGACGAAGTCGTTCACCTGCTTCGCGTGGCGGAAGCCGAAGAACGAGAGGACCAGCAGGACGCCGGAGGCGATGAAGGCGCCGATCCCGGCAATGAGGGCGATCGTGCCCATCGTGCCGAAGGCGTAGGCGTTGAGCAGCATGCCGCGCAGCGCGTTGCCCATGAACAGGCTCTGGCGCAGGTCACCGAGGGCCTTGACCTCGTCGGGGTTGGCGTTGGGGTCCTTGGCCATCTGCATGTACTCGCCCGAGACCTCCTCGTACGTCCGGCCGTCCGAGCTCGCGTTCATGTGGACGAGGATGTACTGGTCGGCGAAGGCCTTGGCCTGGTCGCCCGTGGTCATCTGCTGGCCGGCGTACTGCGTCAGGGCGTCCTTCTGCGCCTGCGTCTCGAGGCGGTCGACGGCCGGCATCGTGATCCGCTGCTGGCTGAGCTGGTCCTCGACGTTCTGGTGGACGAAGTTGCTGGCGTAGGTCAGCAGGCCGCCTGCGGCGAGGAGGACGACGGCGAGGATGAGGCCGGTCCATGAGATGAGCTGGTCAAGCGTCTTGCGCATCGCGCTTCTCCTTTGAGTGGGAGGGACTCCCATTTCCCTGGTTCCCTGTTCCCTGGTTTCCCCTGGCGAGATGAACACTACTACTACACGTAGTAGTTGAGAAATCAGCGGAATGTGACCCTGGCAACACTGGGGTCGCGGGCAGGGTCGCATGTCAGATCGCAACAGGTGTCGCCCTGACAGCACCAGCCGCGACGCGGCGATGAGTCGAGCCAGCCTCAGTGGGCAACCGCCAATCCAACACCGGCGCAGGCAGATTCGGCTGATGCGTGGGAAGCAGGCGGCAGGCCACGGGCGACTTCACGGACTGCGGCCGAGCGCGACTGGGCCCGGTGGACGCGAGCCAGCTCAGCGGCATACGGCCTGATCTCCTCAGCGGAACGTTCAGGAACACGCGAAGCCGACCACTCGTTCAACCGGCATGCACAGGCACTTCAACGGGCTCAAGACGGCTGCCCTGTTCGGCGGCATCTGGGCCCTCCTGCTCGGGCTCGGTGCCCTCATCGGAAATGGCCGCTACATCTGGCTGTTCGCGCTCATCGGTGTCGCCACGACCGCCTACGGCTACTGGAACTCCGACAAGCTCGCGATCCGCGCGATGCGGGCCTACCCGGTGTCCGAGGCGCAGGCACCGGCCATGTACCGCATCGTGCGCGAGCTGTCCACGGCTGCGGGCAAGCCGATGCCGAGGCTGTATGTGTCGCCGACGCAGGCCCCCAACGCCTTCGCCACCGGCCGCAACCCCCAGAACGCCGCGGTCTGCTGCACCGAGGGGATCCTCGGCCTGCTCACGGAGCGGGAGCTGCGCGGGGTGCTCGGGCACGAGCTGATGCACGTCTACAACCGCGACATCCTGACGAGCTCCGTCGCGGCGGCCATCGCCGGTGTCATCACCTCGATCGGTCAGATGCTCATGTTCACGAGCATGTTTGGCGGAGGCTCGGACGAGAACCGGCCCAACCCGCTCGCGCTCCTCGCGATGTCGTTCCTCGCCCCGATGGCCGCGATGATGATCCAGCTCGCCATCAGCCGCACGCGCGAGTACGACGCCGACGAGGACGGTGCGAGGCTCACCGGCGACCCGATCGCCCTCGCCTCCGCACTGCGCAAGCTCGAGGCCGGCGTGGCCCGGGCGCCACTCGCCCCCCAGCGGCAGATCGTCAACGCGAGCCACATGATGATCGCCAACCCGTTCCGGGCCCAGGACGTGTCGCGCTTCTTCGCGACGCACCCGCCGATGGGGCAGCGGATCGCGCGGCTGGAGAACATGGCGCAGCGGTAATCCACAACGATCACCCGTCCGGGGCGTGGCGAGCCTGCCGATCTGGCAGGCTCGCTTCCATGCGCAGCCTCACCCTGGCCGAGGCCCGAGAGCGGGCCGAGCTCATCTCCGTGACGTCGTATGCCGTTGAGCTCGACCTCGACCAGGGTGCGGAGGTCTTCGGCTCGGTCTCGAGCATCGCCTTCACGTGTGGCTCTCCGGGTGCCGACAGCTGGGTCGACCTCAAGGCGCGATCGATCGACTCGATCACGCTCAACGGGATGGTCCTCGATCCCGCCGAGGTGCGCGACGGCCGGATGCCGCTCCGGGGCCTTGCCGCACAGAACGTCCTCGTCGTGCGGGCCACCATGGCCTACAGCCACGACGGCCAGGGCCTGCACCGGGCGACGGACCCGGCCGACCGGCGTGACTACGTCTACGGGCACCTCTTCCTCGATGCTGCGCCGAGCGTGTACGCCTGCTTCGACCAGCCGGACCTCAAGGCGCCCTACGACATCACGGTGCGCGCGCCGCAGGACTGGGTCGTGCTGGGCAACGGCGCCGCGACCGCGTCGGGCCCGTCGTCGCCGGGCGAGTGGCGGCTGGCGACGACGCGGCCGCTGGCGACCTACTTCGTGACCGTGTGCGCCGGGCCGTACGTCTCCGTGCGGGACGAGCACGACGGCATCCCGCTCGGTCTCCATGCGCGCGCCTCGTTGCGACAGCCGCTCGAGCGGCACGCCGCGGAGATCTTCACGGTGACGCGGCAGTGCTTCGACTACTTCCACGGGCTCTTCGGCATCCGCTACCCCTTCGGCGAGTACCACCAGGTGTTCGTGCCGGAGTTCAACGCCGGGGCGATGGAGAACCCCGGCTGCGTCACCTTCCGCGACCAGTACCTGTTCCGAGGGGCGGCGACCCGCGACGAGCTGCTGAGCCGGGCGAACACCGTGAGCCACGAGATGTCGCACATGTGGTTCGGCGACCTCGTCACGATGAAGTGGTGGGACGACCTGTGGCTCAACGAGTCCTTCGCCGAGTACATGTCACACCGGTGCCTCGTCGACGCCACGGAGTACACCGACGCGTGGGTCGACTCGTCGATCGTGCGCAAGGTGTGGGGGTACGGTGCCGAGCGGTCGCCGTCAACGCATCCCGTGGCGGGGGTCGAGGCCCTCGACGCACAGAGTGCGCTGCAGAACTTCGACGGGATCGCCTACGCCAAGGGCGCCGCGGTCCTGCGCCAGCTCATCGCCTATGTGGGCGACGAAGCCTTCATCGCCGGGGTGCGCGCGTATCTCACCGACCGGTCCTACTCCAACGGCACCCTCGCCGACTTCCTCGGCGCGATCGAGCGCGCGAGCGGCACGGACCTCCGCGCGTGGTCATCGGGATGGCTGCTGAGCGCCGACCGGGACACGATCTCGGTCGACCTCGAGGAGCAGGACGGCGTCGTCCGCTCCGCGCGGCTGCTGCGCGAGGTGCCCGCTGCCCATCCCGCCGACCGGCCCCACGCACTCGATGTCGCGGGCTGGACCGACGGGGTCGCGGTGTCACGGGTCGACGTCATGGCGGTGGGGGACGAAACCCCGCTCGACGGCTTGGCGGGCAGCGCGCACCCTGCGGTCCTCGTGCCCAACGCGAGCGACCTGACCTGGGCCAGGGTGCGGCTGGACGACGGGACGCTCGACGCCTTGCCGATGCAGCTGAGCCGGGTCCCGGACGCGCAAGCACGGGCGGTGGTCTGGTCGGCGCTCATCGACGGTGTGCACGTGGCAGAGGTCTCGCCGGTGACCTTCCTCGACGTCTTCGAGGCGACGTGGATCCTGGAGGTCAACGCGTCGATCCTGACGCGGATGGCCCTCTACGCGGAGCACCGGGTCGTGCCGCACTTCGTGCCGCGGCAGGCGCAGGCGCCGTTCCTCGCACGGCTGGCCCGCAGTGCCGGAGACCTGCTGGCTCGGGCCGAGGAGGGGACGACGCGGTCGCTCGCCGCCGCCCGCCTCCTCGCCGGCACGAGCGTCGACGAGACACTCCTGCGGGCCTGGGCCGAGGGCTCGGGCCTGCCGCACGGCTTGGAGGACGACGGGGACTTCCGCTGGATCGTGGTCCGGAACCTCGCCTCGCGCGGCCTCATCGACAGTGCGGCAGTTGACTCCTTCCGGTCCAGGGACGACACCCTGCAGGGCGCCCTCAACGCCCTCATGTGCCAGGCCGCGCTGCCGGTGCTGGAGGCGAAGGCCTGGGCGTGGGAGCAGCTGACGGGCCGGCACGGCCGCTCGAACTACGAGATGGTCCACCTCGCCCGGGGCCTGTGGATGTCACCGGACGACGCCCTCGTCGCGGACTACGTGGAGCGGTACTTCACGGACGTCCCGGCGATGTCCGCGTGGGTGGGCGAGGACGCCCTCTCCCGGGTCGTGCTGGCAGCTTTCCCCAAGGTCTTCACCGAGGAGACGGAGGCGCTCAGCAGGGCGGCGCTTCGCCGCGACGACCTCACGCCCGCCGTCCGCCGGTCGCTCGTGGATGCCGATGCCGAGCTCCGCGAGGCGCTGGCGTCGCGGGCGACCTTCGGGGCAGCGATGGGCGTCGGCACCGCTGCGTCCCCCCGGTGACCGAGCGAGCTCAGCGGGATACGGGATGGCTCGTGTGCCGCTGAGCTGGCTTCCAGCGCCGGTCAGCTCACGTGGGTGGCGGGGCCTTGTCGGCACGCCGGGCCGCGGACGAACAGGGGGATCGTCACCTCATCGACGATCGCGTCGATGACGGCATCGCTGATGGGGGCGCCATGAGCGAGGAAGTGGAAGCGCAGCAACGTCCCGGGGGTCGACCGGACCAGGTCGGTCGGCTCGACGACGTCCTCACCGCGCTGCCGCGCTCGGTCCAGGATCACGTCGATCTGGGAGGCGTACCAACCCCTGGAGAGGGTTGTCGGCCGACCCCTCTCCGAAGAGAGGTGGCCCAGGACCTCGGTGGCGGCCCCCCGGAGTGCCTGACCCACGGGGCCCGTGAGCAGGTCTGCCGTCAGCCGGATCCACGCCCTGAGGTCCGCGCGGAGGCTGCCCGTGTCCGGTGGGCCGGCCTCCGCGCCGAGGACACGGTGGGCGGCGGCGTGGGCGAGCTCGACCCGGGTGCCCCAGCGGCGGTAGATGGACGCCTTGCCGGCCCCCGCCCGCTGGGCGACCGCCTCGAAGGTCAGCTCGCTGTAACCGGACTCCGCCAGGATCTCGACAACGGCGTCGAGAATCGCGTCCTCGAGCGCTGAGCCGCGCCGGCGCGGTCTGCGGCGGAAATCATTGGCCATCGCTCAGCGTCCGACGCCCTCGTCGGCCGCCAGCACGAGCCCGTGGTCTCCGTCGACCGTCACTCGCTGTCCGGTGGACAACGTCGACGTGCCCGTGCCCACAGCGAGGACTGCCGGGATGCCGTACTCGCGCGCGACGATCGCTGCATGCGAGGCAGGCCCCCCGTGGTCGACGACGACGGCGGCGACGCGGGCGAAGAGCGGCGTCCAGGCCGGGTTGGTCGCAGGGCAGACGAGAACCTCGCCGGCGGCGACCGTGCCGAACTCGTCCGGATGACGGATCACCCGCACCGCCCCCGTGGCCCGACCGCCGCCGCCAGCCAGTCCGGTGAGCAGCGCCGCGTCGGTCGCCCGCCGGTCGGGATAGAGCGTCGCCGTCGCGATGAGCGGCGAGGAGGCGAGCTCGGCGTAGGCTCTCCTGCGCCGGGCGACGGCGTCGCGGAGCTGGTCGTGGTGGTGGTCGTCGTGGCCGTTGTGGCGGAGGCCCGACGGGTCGGCAAGGGTGGACACCTCGTCCCACAGGAGGTACCAGACATCTTCCGGACGGTCGATCCGGTTGGCGGCGGCCAGCCGCTCGCCGATCTCGGTGACGGCGCGGCGCATGGCAGGCATGGGGCGAGTGATCTCGAAGTGCGTGTCCTCGCGCAGGGCGATGCCGTCCCTCGCGTCCCGGACGATCGAGCGGAGCGGTGACTGGGCTCGGAACAGCTGGACCCGGGGTGCTCGCAGCAGCCGCTCCAGAGCAGTGGATCCTGTCGAAGGAACGTGGGTCGCCCCCGGCTCGGCGTGCGTCAGCATCACCCGGACGAGCCCGAGCACGGTCGTCGGCGAGTCGCCCCAGGTGGGGTCCTTGAGCAACATCACGCTCGTCGTCTCCCGATGGCCGAAGCGCGCGTCGAAGTCGGCGAGCTGGCGGCGCAGGGCAGGCGCGGAGGGCTCACTCATCACCATCTCGACGAGCTCGTCCCCGTCCATGGTCCGGAAGGCTTGGTGCAGTGTCGGGTCCGCCCGCACGGTCGCGGCCATGGACTCGAGTGCAGCATTGGCCCGCATGGTCTGGGTGTCGCCGCCGACGACGAGGTCACCCGTGCCCTGCGCGCCGCGGACGAGCGCCAGCGCTGCCCAGAGCGAGGCCAGGGCGCGCCCCGCCGAGGGCAGGTACTCGACACGCAGGGCTGCCACGTCGTCGACGATGGCCCGGGCCCGGGCTCGGACGGAGATGAGCTCGGCCCACGTCGACTGTCGGACGTCGAGCGCGGCGAGGGTGCCGGCGCGCCGGACGATGTCGGACGCCAATGGATCCTGCGCCCAGGCGCCGGGGCGGTGCCGAAACGCCAGTGCGATCGAGCGCGCGAGCCGGATCGGGGTCATCAGGGTCGGTCGGGGCATGGCCGGCACGAAGGACTGGACGATCCCGTCCACTGTCGGCAGGGTCTGTTGCGGCTCGACGCGCACGCCGGCGATGCCACCGAGCATGCGTTCGAGGTGGCGCAGGATCACGCCGCTGGACCATGCGCTGAGCTCCATGGGCAGGGGACGGCGAGGCAGCATCTCGGAGATGACAGGACCGAGGAGCCGCTGGAACCGGTTCAGCCGCAGCGGCGCTGGCGGTAGGGCGGTCATCGGTCGCGACTGCGTGAGCACGATCTCGTCGCCGGTGAGGGCCCACTCGATGTCCTGCGGTGCGCCGAAGTGAGCGGCCACCGCTCGCCCCTGCTCGGCGAGCTGAGCGAGCACGCCCTCGGGAAGGGCCGGGGTGTCCGGGTCACCGGCCCCGGTGGTGGTGCCACCTCCGGGGCTCGGCCGGACCACGACCTCGTGGCGACCGGCGTGCCGTTCGACGACCGACCCGCCGGCGACGAGGACGGCGTGATCGGGGGTGACCGCGCCCGAGACGACCGACTCGCCGAGCCCCGGGCTCGACTCGATGACGACCTGGTCGCGCGTGCCCGTGACGGGATTCGCCGTGAACATCACTCCGGCCCAGTCGGCTGGCACGAGCCGCTGGACGACCACCGCCATGGCGACCGACTCCTCGGAGAGGGCCAGGCGGGCGCGATAGGCGACCGCTCGCTCGGTCCAGAGGGAGGCCCAGCAGTCGCGCACCGCGTCGACCACGGCGTCGGCGCCGACCACGTTGAGGAAGGTGTCCTGTTGCCCGGCGAACGCCGCCCCCGGCAGGTCCTCTGCCGTCGCGCTCGACCGCACGGCGACGGGCCCGCCCCCGAGCTCCACGTAGGCCGCCTGCACCGCCGCGCGCAGGTCGTCGGGCATGGCGAGGGCGGCGATCGCCTCGCTCGTCGGATGGGCCAGGCCGGCCACTGCGGACCGGTAGGCGTCGGTCGTGACGACGAACCCGCGAGGCACGGCGAACCCCGCGCGGATCAGCTCGCCGAGGTTGGCGCCCTTCCCCCCGGCCACTGGCAGGTCGTTGCGACCGAGTCGCTCGAGCGGGATGCACAGCCGTGTCATGGATCCCAGCGTAGGGAATAGAGAACGCTCCGTATACTAATTTTCGGCACTGTCGGAGGCCGCGCTGGCGAGGCGGGGAAGGCGGCTCACGCCTCCAGGCTGTAGGCGATGGCGTGCCTCGGCTCGTAGAGCATGATGTCGTCGGCGCCCGGCACCTTCATGAAGACGACGACGCCGAAGCCACGATCGACCGGGTCGGTCGTGAACTGCGCTCCACGAGCGGCAAGTTCGCGCACGGTCACGTCGAGGTCATCGCACATGAGCGAGATCGAGTGGTGCCGCGGGGCGTGGAAGCCCCCCTCGCCGCTCGTCGGGTGCACCCCGAGCTCGCTCGCACCGGTGCGGAAGATCAGCCACTCCGGCTCGCCCTCGGGAACCTCGTCGCTGACGTACGACCACTGGAGCACGTCCCGCAGGAACGCCCGCGTCGCCGGTGCGTCGTCGGAGTAGATGAGCGTGTGAACCGCGGTGATCATGTCTCGACGGTAGCGGCGAGTGAGCGCTGACCGCGAGAGCGAGCCCAGCGGCATACGGACTGTTCCGTATGCCGCTGAGCCGGCTTGCGCGCGGAGGGAACCTCGCGAGGTCAGTTCGTGCTCGGCCTGGCCGCGAGCGTCACGGAGACGTCCTGGCGCTTGCCGTCACGGATGATGGTGAGGGTCACCTTCTCGCCGGCCTTGCGCTCGCGGATCTGGGCGACGAGCGCGGTGGACGAGTCGACCGACTCACCGTCGATGGCGACGACGATGTCACCCTGCTGGACCCCGGCCTTCTCGGCGGGAGCGTCAGCCGTCAACTGGGCGATCTCGGCGCCAGCGCGCTTGGCAGCGCCGTCCTGGGCAACGGTGTCGCGTGCGCTGACCCCGAGGAAGGCGTGCTCGGCCGTCCCATCGGCGATGAGCTGGTCCGCGATCGACTTGGCCTCGTTGACGGGGATCGCGAAGCCGATGCCGATGTTGCCGCTCTGGCCGGTGCCACCGCCGCCAAGCTGCGCGATGGAGCTGTTGATCCCGATGAGCTTGCCCTCCGCGCTGACGAGGGCACCGCCCGAGTTGCCCGGGTTGATCGCGGCCGACGTCTGGATCGCGTTGGTGACGACCGGTTCCGCGGAACCCTGGCCGAGGGGGGAGTCATTGCTGGAGCCCGTCGAGACCGGGCGGTCGAGGGCGCTGATGATGCCCGTGGTGACGGTGCCGGACAGGCCGAGCGGGTTGCCGATCGCCATGACGGGGTCGCCGACGGCGAGCTGGTCCGAGTCAGCGAGAGTGATCGGGGTGAGGTCGTCGGGTGCGGCGGAGAGCTTGATGACCGCGAGGTCGGTCGAGGGGTCGGTGCCGACGATCGAGGCGTCGTACGTGCGGCCGTCAGCGAGCGTCACCTGGATGCCGCCGCTGCCCGGGGCGCCCTCGACGACATGGTTGTTCGTCAGGATGTGGCCGGACTTGTCGAGGACGACCCCCGAGCCGGCGCCCTGCGCCAGCTGGATGCTGACCACGCTGGGGGAGACCGCCTTGGCGACGGCCGACCAGTCCGGCGCCGCGGCGTTGCCCTGGACGACCGTCGGGGACGTCCCGCTGTCGCTGTTCTGCTGCGTGGTCGCAGTCGGGGTGCTGGTGTCGGACTCGTTCGCCTGCGTCAGGGCGTACGTGCCGCCGCTCGCGAGAACGGCAGCCAGGAGCGCGACACCTGCGGTCTGGGCCAGGCCGCGGCCCCTGCGCGGCGACGCGGCGCCAGACGGCTGACCTGCCGGGTGGGAGGGCGCCGGTGGTGGTGGCGGCGGCGCGGTGGGCCCGCTGGCCGCGGGGATCTCCTGCGTCCTGCTCGTGTCAGGCAGTTGCTCAGTGTGGTTCGGCTGCTGCGAGTCGTGCGGTGCGAGCGTCATGGCTTTCTCCTCGGTTGGTCTGCTTACTCGATGACACACCGCGAGGTTGGGAGAGGGGTGTGGCCTCTCTGTGAGCTTCCTGTGTCACCAACCCGAGCCCGAGCGCATGATCTTCGGCGCGGCCACAGGGGTCAATCGAGGTCGGCGGCGTCGATGATGCGGTAGGAGTACCCCTGCTCCGCCAGGAACCGCTGGCGGTGCGCCGCGAAGTCCGCGTCGACCGTGTCCCGCGAGACGACGGTGTAGAAGTGCGCGGTCCGGCCGTCCCCCTTGGGCCGCAGCACGCGTCCGAGCCGCTGGGCCTCCTCCTGGCGGCTGCCGAACGTGCCGCTGATCTGGATCGCGACGCTCGCCTCGGGCAGGTCGATCGAGAAGTTGGCGACCTTGGACACGACCAGCTGGGTGATCTCGCCCCTGCGGAACGCGTCGTAGAGCCGCTGCCGCTCCTTGACGGGGGTCTCTCCGGTGATCAGGTCTGCGCCGAGGCGCTCGGCCACCTCGTGGAGCTGGTCGAGGTACTGGCCGATGATGAGAGTGGGTTCGGCCTTATGCCGCTGGGCCAGCTTCTCGACGACGTCGAGCTTCACCTCGGCACAGCTCGCCAGCCGGTAGCGGTCGTCCGGCTCCGCGGTGGCGTAGGCGAGCCGGAGCGAGTCGGGGAGGGTGACACGGACCTCGACGCAGTCGGCCGGCGCGATGTAGCCCTGGGCCTCGATGTCCTTCCACGGCGCGTCGAAGCGCTTGGGGCCGATGAGGCTGAACACGTCCGCCTCGCGGCCGTCCTCGCGGACGAGGGTCGCGGTGAGACCGAGCCTGCGACGGGCCTGGAGGTCCGCCGTCATCCGGAAGATCGGCGCCGGGAGCAGGTGCACCTCGTCGTAGACGACGAGGCCCCAGTCGCGAGCGTCGAGCAGGTCAAGGTGCGTGTACGCGCCTTTCCGGCGGGTCGTCAGGACCTGGTAGGTGGCGATGGTGACCGGGCGGATCTCCTTGCGGGCGCCGGAGTACTCACCGATCTCGTCCTCGGTCAACGTGGTGCGGCGGACCAGCTCGTCCTTCCACTGCCGGGCGGAGACGGTGTTGGTGACGAGGATCAGGGTGGTCGCCTTCGCCTGGGCCATCGCCCCGGCGCCGACGAGGGTCTTGCCCGCCCCGCAGGGGAGCACGACGACGCCGGAGCCGCCGTGCCAGAAGCCGTCGACGGCCTGCTCCTGGTAGGGCCGCAGGTGCCAACCGTCGTCCTCCAGGGCGATGGGGTGGGCCTCCCCGTCGACGTAGCCGGCCAAATCCTCCGCGGGCCAGCCGACCTTGAGCAGCTCCTGCTTGAGGGTGCCACGCTCGCTCGGGTGGACGACGACGGCGAGGTCGTCGATGCGCTCGCCGATGAGCGGCTTGATCTTCTTGTGCCGCAGGACCTCCTCGAGGACCGGGCGGTCGGTGCTGCGCAGGACGAGTCGGCTTCCCTCTGGGGAGTCGGCGAACCCCTCCTTCTCGAGCGTGAGCCGTCCGTAGCGGTCCATCGTGTCGGCGACGTCGACGAGGAGGGCGTGCGGGACGGCATAGCGCGAGTGGGTGATGAGCGCGTCGACGACCTGCTCCGCGTCGTGACCGGCGGCGCGGGCGTTCCACAGGCCGAGCGGGGTGATCCGGTAGGTGTGGACGTGCTCCGGTGATCGCTCGAGCTCGGCGAAGGGGGCGATCGCCCGTCGGGCCTCCTCGGCGCGTGGGTGGTCGACCTCGAGAAGCAGGGTCTTGTCGCTCTGGACGATCAGGGGTCCGTCAGGTGCGTTGTTCATCGAGTCGTCCAACCGCTGGGGCAGATCCGGTGTTCCCGCACGCCTGACAGTATGGACGCATGCGAACC
>CAVWGJ010000010.1:0-35957 GCA_963754395.1 uncultured Actinomycetota bacterium
CCGGTAACCGGGGATGCCGAGGCCCGGTGCGCGCAGACCGCGCGCCGCCGCCACAGCCGTTGGGAACGACCTGGACGGACCGGATCGCCGAGAGCGGGACCACGACGTCACCAGCCGGCGCTCACTTCGAGCCGGCGGCGGGGCGGCACCGTCGGGCCCTGACGACGATCCTCATGCCGACTGCTCCCGCCGCGGAAATGCCCTCATGACTGTGGCTTGACAGCCATGGCTGGACGGGACCTCGTCTTCCATCGAGTGGCAATCGCCTGTCATCGCACCGTGCGGCTCCTACCATCGAGCCGTGACGCTCGTGGAGCGGGATCACTACCTGCGCACTCTGGAGTCGTATCTCGACGAGGCAGCTGCCGGAAACGGTCGCCTGGTCTACGTGTCCGGCGAGCCTGGCGTGGGCAAGTCCTCGCTCGTCAGCGCCTTTGCCTCGCAGGTGGAAAGTCGCACCCGCGCAGTGGTGTCGGTCGCGTACTGCGATGGGTCCGCGACTCCGTCGCCCCTCGCGCCGCTGCTGGAGCTCCTGCCGACGCTGCCACCCGGCGTGTGGCCCGAAGGACGCGACGCGACAGGAGATCTTCGCGGCGCTGCTCGTCGCGCTGCGCGAGCCGCCCGACCTCGGGCCGCACCTCGTCGTCATCGAGGATGCCCACTGGGCCGACCAAGCCACCCTGGATCTCCTCCTCCACCTCGCCCGCCGCATCCATACGTGCCGTGCCCTCGTGGTCGTCACCTACCGACGCGAGGACGTTGACGCCACCGATGGCCTGCGCCAGCTCCTCGGTGACACCGCCTCCGCCACCGGTATCCGACGGCTTGACGTGCCGCCCCTGTCTCGGGAGGCCGTGTCGACGCTTGTCGCCCAGCACGCGCGAGCCCACCCGGACGCCAGTCCGGTCGACCCGGCACGGCTGCACCAGATCACCCGCGGCAACGCCTTCTACGTCTCCGAGGTCCTCTCGAGCGGCCTCGACACGGTCCCCGAGCGGTGCCGCGACGCGATCGTGGCCCGGGTGGCCGCCCTCTCCGACGCGACCCAGCAGGCACTCGAGATCGTCGCCCTCGCGGGAGCCCGAGCGGAGGTCGACCTGCTCGAAGAGCTGCTCGAGCGCCGGGCTGCCGACCCTCGACGAAGCGTTGGCTCGGGCTCTGCTCGTCGAGGCCGACGGAGCCATCACGTTCCGGCATGAGCTGGCCCGCCGCGTTGTCGCCGACCGCGTTCCCATGGGTAGGCGCATCCACCAGCACCGTCGGCTGTTCGCCGCCCTGGAGTCTCGGGGTACCGACCCGGCGCGGCTCGCCCACCACGCCGACGCCGCGGGCCTCAGCCAGTCGGCCGTCGAGCACGCCACGGTCGCGGGTCGACGCGCCGCCGAGCTCGGCTCGCACCGCGAGGCGGCCCGCCAGTTCCAGCGGGCCCTGGCTCATGCAGCCCGTCTCCCCGGCAGCCGGCCACCTGACGAGCAGGTCGCAGAGCTGTACTGGTCACTCGGCTACGAGCTCTACGTCATGGGCCGCATCGAGGAGGCCTCGGTGGCTGTGGAAAGCGCCCGCGACATCTGGGAGCAACAGGGGGCGACAACGCGAGTCGGTGACGCATGGCGCTGCCTGTCTCGCCTGCTGTGGTTCGACGGGCGCAACGCCGATGCCGAGGCTGCGGCGGTTCGGGCGCTCGAGATCCTCGAGGGGCCTACCCACCCCGGAGCTCGCCTACGCCTACAGCAACATGACCCAGCTGCACATGCTCTCGAGTGACGCGGCGGCGACCCGCACGTGGGGGGCCCGCACCCTGGGCGTGCTCGACTCCCTGGCGGAGAGCCGCGCGCGGACTGAGCTGCGGGCGCACGCCCTCAACAACCTGGGCACCATCGAGGTCGTCGCCGGAGACCGGGCCGCTGGCATCGCCATGCTCGAGGAAAGCCTGGTGCTGTCGCGCCAGGCGGAGCTGCACGAGCACGCCGCCCGCGCCTACGTCAACCTTGCGTCGAGCGCGGTTGCCCAGCGTCGCCACCACGACGCGAGGCGTCACGTGCTGGAGGGGATCGAGTACTGCACCGAGCGCGACCTCGACTCCTGGACGAGTTACCTTCTGGCGTGCGATGCAGAGCTCCAGGTCAATCGGGGCGACCTGGCCGCAGCAGAACGCCGGGCGGAGGCGGTCCTCGCCCACCCTTCTCTGGCAACCAATGCCGCCCTGACCCCACTCGTGAGCCTGGCCCACGTGCGCGGCCGGCGCGGCGAGCGTGGCTACGAGGCCCTCCTGGCGCGGGCCGCCGCCTTGGCCGACGGTATCGGCGAGGTGCAGGTGATCGCACCGGTCGCCGCGTTGCGCAGCGAGCTCGCCTGGCTCGCGCGGCGCGATGCCGAGGCGGGTGAGATTGCCGGCGCGGTCCTGGAACTCGTCGAGCGGGCGGACTGCCCCTGGAATCGCGGTGCAGTGCTGCGCTGGCTGCGGCAGGGTCCGCGTCCAGCACACCGGGAGGTAGCACCTCCCTTCGCCGCGGAGCTGGCCGGCGAATGGCAGGAGGCTGCCGCCCTGTGGGAGGGACTTGGCTGTCCCTTTGACCATGCCCTCGCCCTGGCGCGCAGCGGCGACGGAGACGCGCTGGCGACAGCGGCAGAGATCTTCGACGGAATCAAGGCTCATGCCGCCGCCGCCCGGTGCAGGGTCGACCTCCGCGCCCTGGGCCGGACGGCACCGCGTGCGCCCGGTCGTGCAACGCGCGAGCATCCGAACGGGCTCACGAGGCGGGAGTCAGAGGTGGCTGACCTCCTGGTCCAGGGCCTGTCTGACTCTGCCATCGCCGCGCAGCTCGTCATCTCCCGACGCACGGCAGAGCACCACGTGTCATCGATCCTGGCGAAGGCCGGTGTGGGCTCGCGCAGAGACGTGATCGAGTGGTACTCGTCGGCGACGTGAGCCGCGTGTCGGGCCCGTACGCGACCTTCACCGGCCGTCGTAGGTAGGGCCTCGACCGAACCGAACATGGGTAGCCATCACCCATGCTCGGACCCCTCCCGCTCCGTGACCCTGAAGGCACCAACCACCAACACGGAAAGGGAAGGCGCGATGCCACTCTTCATGGATGTTCACTCGCTCGGTGACGGCGTCACGATGGACGATGTCGCCAAGGCCCACGCGGCAGACCTGGCCACCCAGGGCGCACACGGGGTCAACTACCTGCGCTACTGGGTCGACGAGGAGGAGGGCCAGATCTTCTGCCTCGTCGAGGCCCCGAGCGCCGAGGCCGCCAACAGCGTCCACCGGGAGGCACACGGGCTGGTCGCAGACCGCGTCTACGCGGTTCAGGAGGGCACCTGACATGCGGGCCGTCCTCGCCAGCGGTCTGGCCGCCCTGTCCTTGGTTGCTGTCCCGTCGATCGCCGCGGCCCACGGCTCCACGCAAACGCACGGGCACACGGCCAAGCTCGCCGAACTGCGCGAGGTGACGGCGTCGTACAAGTCAGGGCCGGCCGAGCCCTGGACGACCCGTGTCGTCGACCTCGCAGGGATCAGCTGCATCGATGACCCGCAGGGCCGGGGCGGCATGGGGATCCACTTCGTCGACCTCGGAAACCTCACAGACGGCCAAGTTGACCGCCTCGCCCCGGAGGCGCTCATCTACGAACCTGGTCCCGACGGGTCACTCGGCCTGGTTGCAGTCGGGTACCTCGTCTTCGCCGAGGCATGGGACTCGGCGCATGCCCGCCCGCCGAGCCTCTATGGCAGGTTTCGCCGGGTGGGGGACCGCTACGGCCTTCCCGACTTCTACGAGTTGCACGTCTGGCACGAGAAGGCCAACCGCAACGGCACGTTCAACGACTGGAACCCGGACGTGCGCTGCAACTGATCGAGGACGGGGACGCGACAGCTCGTGAGCGCCGGCTCCGACGACATGGCCGTATGCCGCTGGGCTTGCTCCCAGCCCCACGTCGAGCAAGCACAGGTCGAGTCTCAATTCAGGCCGACAGACAGGACGTGCCGCGTCGTGGGCGAGTCGGTCTCACAGCTGGATGCCGCGGGTCAGTGCCCCGTCGACGACAAGGTTGGTGCCGCTGACCCGGCTCGCCACGGGACTGGCCAGGAAGACGACCGGGCCAGCCACGTCAGCGGGAGTGCCCATGTGGCCGGTGGGGTTCAGGCCGACCGCCATCTCGAACAGCTCCGGATTGCTCGTTTCAATGCTCTCCCACACGCCGCCCTCGAAGTAGGTGTTGCCCGGGGAAACAGTGTTGGCTCGAATTCCCTTGTCGGCCAACTGCAGCGCGAGGCCGTGGATGTAGCCGACGATCGCAGTCTTCGCGGTGCCGTACGGTCCCGACGCGAAGTCCGACTCCCGCCCCGACACGCTCGATATGGCGATGACCGACGCGGCGTCGCTGCGCTCGAGGAAGGGCATCGCCGCCCGCACGAGGCGAACCGTGTGCATGACGTCGACGTTGAGGCTGAGCTCCCAGTTCTCCTCGGTGTCAGGGATCGCCAGCGCGCTGACGTTGGCAACGACCACGTCGATGCCGCCCATCGCCTCGGCCGAGGTCTGCACCCAAGCCGCAAGTGCCGCAGCGTCGCCCACGTCCACAACGCTGCCCGTGACCTGACCTCGGCCGGCCAACTCGTCGCCAGTGGTTTCGACTGCCTGCGCGTCGCGGGCGCAGAAGCCCACCAATGCACCTTCGTCGAGGAATCCTTCGACGATGGCGCGGCCGATGCCGCGGCTGCCGCCGGTGACGAGGATGCGCTTGCCGGCGAGTTGGAGATCCATGTCGTGGCCTTTCGTTGGTGGAGGACGGCTGTCAGATCCGGAGGACGCGAACGCAGTGGGCCTCGGTCGGGCTCACACGGTGCCGAGCGTGCGGGCTCGCTCGCGCAGGTCGGCGTGGATGCCCCCGAGGACGTCCGCTGCGGGCAGCAAAGCCTTGGCTGCCTTGACGACCACGCTGTAGTTGGCGTCGACGACATTGGCGACGGGCACCTGCGTGATCTGCGAGCACAGCTGGTAGGCATCCATGACGTGCATCCCGTGGAGGACGCTCACCCAGCGGACGAGCTCGGCGTTGGCAATGCGCCACGAGTCCTCCATCGGCCGGCTGGAGCCGACGGTCATGATGTGGGTGTCGTCCTCGATCCGCGGCCACCCGGGCGCGTGCCCCTTGACGAGGTCGACGATGAGCGTGCTCGTCATCGCGCCCTCGACCGCGGTGCCGCAGGCCTCACCCTCGCCCTGGCGGTAGTGCCCGTCCCCGATCGAGAAGAGCGCGCCCGCGACGTTGACGCCGAGGTAGACAGTGGAGCCGGCCCGCATCTGCGGAGTATCCATGTTGCCGCCGAAGCGTTCGGGAACCAGGGAGGAGCGGGCCTCTCCCCCGGCCGGCGCGACGCCCACCGTGCCGAGCATCGGCTCGAGCGGCAGCTCGACGCGGTGGTCACTGTGCCGCGCGACGAAGCCGACGGTCCCCCGCGCGCGGTCCAGTTCGTAGATCCACGTCGTATCGGGCAGCGCCTCCTGCAGGGTGACGACGCGGTCTGTGCTCGTCATGCCACCGAAGAAGGGGATCGCTGCCGACGCGCCCCAGTCGCGCGCTGGCTCGAGCGCGACGAGGTGCAGGACCAGGGTGTCGCCGGGCTCGGCGCCCTCGACGAAGAACGGCCCTGTCTGTGGGTTGACGAAGCGAAGGTCGACCTTGGCGCTCGAGAGGTCGTCGACGCTGCGCAGGGCTCCACCGAAGGCGTCGTCGGACCAGAGCCGAAGGGCGGTCCCTGGCTTGATGCGCATCGCCGGGGCAGCGCCGCCGAACGTGTAGGCGTACTCGTCACGGACGGGCGTGTACTCGATGACGTCCATGGTCGAAGGTACTCGACTGCGGGCTCAGTCGGCCTCCCGTTCCCGCGCCTTTCTCGACTCCCGGTCGTTGGCGCGACCGATGGCCTCGACGAGCTCCTCCTTGGTCATCCGTGACCGGTCCTTGATCTCGAGCCGCTTCGCCACGTCGTAGAGGTGAGCCTTGGAGGCGTTGGCATCAACACCTCCGGCGGTCTCGCCGCCTCGACGGGCCCGGGCCCCCTCGCGGGCCGCCTGGGCGTCGGAGGGACCCTTCGCATTCTTCGGCTCCCAGTGGTCGCCGACCTTCTCGAAGCTGTGCTTGAGCGCGGCGAAGGCCGTCCGGTGGGCGCGCTCGCCCTCGCCGTACTGCTCGACGGCGTTGTCGTGAACCGTCGCCCACAGGTCCTGTGCCTCCTGGGGCGACCGCTCGAGCGTCGACGGCATCTTGTCCTGCGCGGGCATGGAAGTCCTCCTCGTGGCCAGGCTGTGACACGAGGCCCCCTACCCGAACGCTGGGCAGGCATCCCTCGCCCCCCGGCGCGACGGGAGAAACGTGCGCCGGGGGACCTTGCGTCGAGCGTCGCCGTGTCCGGTTCGATCTGTCGCGCCTAGACGGGAGCGCTCACGACGGTGTCTGGTGCTTCTTCCTCGACCTGTCGTACCCCAGCCGAGGTCACCTTCGCCCTGCGGCGGCGCCCAGGCATCCACCAGTTGGCCTCG
This sequence comes from uncultured Actinomycetota bacterium, assembly GCA_963754395.1. GTDB lineage: Bacteria > Actinomycetota > Actinomycetes > Actinomycetales > Dermatophilaceae > Intrasporangium. The sequence goes on from CAVWGJ010000010.1 coordinate 6,552, forward strand.
CCGAAGAGCTCCATGACAGCCGGCACGAGCACCATTCGGATGATCGTTGCGTCGACCAGGACGGCGACGGCCATCCCCAGACCGATCTGCTTGACCGATACGTCGGGACCGAGCAGGGCCGTGGTGAAGATGGCGATCATGATCGCGGCCGCGGCCGTGATGACCTTGGCGGTCCCAGCCAACCCCCGCGTGACGGACACTCGGGTGTCGCCGCTACGTTCATATTCTTCACGCACCCGTGAGATGAGGAACACCTCGTAGTCCATCGACAGGCCGAACAGCAGCGGGAACATCATCATCGGCACCCATGTGGCGATCGGCATCTCGGTGGGGAAGCCCAGGGCCGAGCCCAGCCAGCCCCACTGCACCACCGCCACGAGCACGCCGTAGGCCGCACCGATCGACAGGAGGTTCATCACCGCTGCCTGCAGGGCGATGGTGACCGACCGGACGAGGGCGACCAGCAACACGAGCGACAGGGCGATGACGACCGCGATCATCAGCGGCAGGCGAGAGCTGGTGTCCTCGGCGAGGTCGATCGCACCAGCGTTGGGACCGCCGACGTGGACCGCTTCGCCGCCAGGCGTCGCGGGCAGCACGTCGTCGCGCAGCACGTGTACGAGATCGGTGGTGGCCTCGTCCTGGTATCCCGTCTCGGGAAAGGCCATGAAGATGGCCGCCTGCCCATCCGCGCTGAGCCGGGGCGGCGTGGCGTAGGCGATGCCCTCCGTGCGCCGCACCGCTTCGACCAGAGGCCTCAGATCCGCGTCCGGGTACCCGACCGGTGTCGCGAAGACCAGTGGCGCGCCATAACCGGGTCCAAAGCCCTCGGAGAGGATCTCGTAGGAGGTGTAGCTGCTCCGATCGCGCGGCTGGACACTTGCGTCAGGGAGGCTGAGTCGCATCGACAACGCGGGCGCAGCCAGAGCCAACAGGCTCGCACCGGCCAGGACGGCCGCGACCAACGGCCGGCGCTGCACGACCGCGGCCCACCGCTCGGCAGGAGTGCGTCGCTCAATGGGTGGGACACCTTCGGTCCCCTTCCCACGAGGCGTGCCGCGAGACGTGCGACGAGGTAGGCGCAAGGAGTTGATCCGGTTTCCGGTGAAGCCCAGGAACGCCGGCAGCAGGGTCACCGCGGCCGCCATCGCGACCAACACGGTGACTGACGCCCCGATCGCCACGCCGGTCATCATCTGCTGTCCCATGGCGATCAGACCAAGGAGAGCGATGACCACGGTCGTGCCGGCGAACAGCACGGCATGACCTGCCGTCGTCATGGCCGTGACCGTGGCACTCTCCGGGTCCTCTCCGGCCCGGAGGCCGTCGCGGTAGCGGGTCAGGATGAACAGGGCGTAGTCGATGCCTACACCCAGTCCGATCAACGCCGCGACGAGTGCGGTGAAGTCCGGTGAAGGGACGATGTAGCCCACGAGCTTCATGAGCGCGATGCCACCGACGACTGCCGACAGTCCCGTGACGATGGGCAGGCCCATGGCGACGAGCGACCCGAACGCGAGGAACAGGATCACCGCGGCCGCGAGGAGGCCCACCCCCTCGGTCGACCCCTGCGGTGGGGTCTCCGCCTTCTCGGCCTTGTCGCCGCCCAGGCCCAGCGTCACGCCGTCGCCGGACGCGTTCCGGACGATGTCCACCAAGGGCATCACCGCGCTCTTGTCCACCTCCCTGTCGGTCAGCGGCACGGTCATCCGGGCGATCCGCCGATCCTCGGTGACCAGCGCTGGGTCGTGGTAGGGCGAGGTCATCGGCCCGGTCACGGCTGAGGCGTCCAGATCAGCGACGACCTTCTCGATCCGTTGCCGTACGCCCGGGTCGTCGATCCCGTTCTCCGCCTTGATCGCGAGGGTCAGGGTGTCGCCCTGCTGCTCGGGGAAGTGCTTCTCGATCAGGGCCTGGGCTTTGGCCGACCCCGAGTCTCCACCCGAGTAGTCATTGTCGGATGGGGCGCCGTAGCCGAAGCCGAGGACCGCCACCGCGATCACGCCGAAGACCCACGTGAGGAGCACCAAGCGGCGCCGCTTGAAGCAGAAGCGGGCCAGCCGCGCCAGGGTGCTCTCCGTGCGGTCGGGGCTCATCGGAGCACACCGTCGCGCTCGCGGCGGTCAGCGGGAGAGCCCGCTCGGTGGAAGTGAGCCAGACCCACCCCGCCCAACGCGGTGGCGACCAGCCCCACGACCATCGCGACGACAGCTCCGCCGAGCCCGTTGCCGGTGCCGAGACCACCGTCTGCCGTCGCCGCGACCAGCGCACCGACCACCACGGCCACCAGCCCGGACACGAGGGAAGCGACTGCCCCGCGTCGTCCCGGACCGGAGCCGATCCGACCAGTCGCGCGGGCCAGCGCCAGCCCGCCGACGACCGCGCCGGCGAGCCCAACCACTCCCGCCACCGTGGCCAGCAACCTCCCCGAGCTCAGCTCGTAGGAGCTCGCAGAGGGCAACGCGGGTGCATGTGAGGCCACCTCGACCAGCGTTGCGGCGAGTGTGAATCCGACTGACATGAGATCTCCTTGGAGTCGTTTGGCTGTCCATCGAGCCTGCCGTCGGAGGCGCCTTCGCGCGTCCCACACCTGCGGACACTTCGCAGTGCCGCGGATGGCGCACCCGACTGCCGCACCTGCTGTAGGAGCCAGTGGCCTACTGCGCCTGCAGCAGCAAATACCTCCTCTTCAGGCCTGATTCCCCAAGGGCCACGTCCGGCTAGGGTCGGCGCATGGAGCGCGGACGGTTGCGGGTCCCGGCCGGCGTCGGCGACTGGGTCATCGCCGTCGGTCTGGCCGCGGCACTACTGGCCTCAGGTGTGTCCGCGCAGCCCGCCACCGGCACCCTCGAGCCGCTTGGCTACGCACTGCTCGCAGCAGGCGGACTCGCGCTGGCGGCCCGCCGACGGGTCCCGCTCGTCGTCCTCGCCGTGACCGGGGCATGCGCGCTGGGCTACCAGGCGATTGGCTTCGACGTGCCTGCTGTCGCGTTCCTGTTCGCCGTCTATGCCGCCATGCGCGCAGGGCACCGACTCGCAACGGTGGCGGCAAGCGTGGCCATGCTGGCTGCCCTCCCCCTCGCCGCACTCGCCAACGGGCACGACCTCGGGGCGGCCCTCGCCCAGGGTCGGGACGCGCTCGAGGTGGCCTGGCTCATCGCCGCCGCGGCCGCGGGTGAGGCGCTCCGCCAGGCCGAGCTGCGCGCCGAGGTGGCCGATCGCACCCGCGAGGAGACGGCGCAGCGGCGAGCCGACGAGGAGCGGCTGCACATCGCCCGCGAGCTGCACGACTCGCTCACCCACCAGATCTCGGTCATCAAGCTGCAGTCCGAGGTCGCAGTCCACGTGGCCAGGCGACGCGGCGAAGAGGTACCGGAGGCGCTGCTGGCGATCCAGGAGGCGGGACGTGAAGCGAGCCGGGAGCTGCGCGCGACCCTCGCGGCCCTGCGCGACGGCGACAGCAACCCACCGCGCGGGATCGACCACCTTCCTGAGCTCGTCGATCGCGCCCGCGCCAGCGGCCTCGACGCAACGCTCACGATGGAGGGCAAACGACAGGACGTGCCCGCGGCGGTCGGCCGGACCGTCTACCGGATCGTGCAGGAGTCACTCACCAACGTCGCCAAACACGCGGCCTCGGCCACCGCGTCAGTCCGGATCGACTGGCGACCGGACGCCCTCGCAGTCCGCATCGACGACGACGGCCCCGCCACCCCGAGCATCACCTCGGTCCCGGGGGTGGGCCTGCTCGGGATGCTCGAACGCGTCACCGCACTCGGCGGCCACCTGCGGGCGGCCCCGCGCAGCGAAGGCGGCTTCACTGTCGAGGCCGAGTTGCCAGTGGAGCAGACCTCATGATCCGCGTCCTGCTGGTCGACGACCAGCCGCTGATCCGCAGCGGGTTCCGGGCCCTCCTCGACCTCGAGGACGACATCGAGGTCGTGGCCGAGGCAGCCGACGGCAACGAGGGCCTGGCCCTGACCAAGGCGCACCTACCCGACCTCGTGCTCATCGACATCCAGATGCCGGGCGTCGACGGCATCGAGGCGACCCGGCGCATCGCAGCGGATCCGGACCTGGACCGGGTCCACGTCGTGATCCTCACCAACTACGGCCTCGACGAGTACGTCTTCAACGCGCTGCGCGCCGGCGCCGCCGGGTTCCTCGTCAAGGACATCCTGCCGGAGGACTTCCTCCATGCCGTGCGCGTCGCCGCGCGGGGTGACGCCCTGCTCGCCCCATCGATCACCCGCAAGCTGATCAGCCGGTACGTCGCCCAGCCGCTCGACAGAGGCACTCCCGCCGGGTTGGAGGAGCTGACCAACCGCGAGCGCGAGGCCGTCGCCCTCGCAGCGCACGGCCTGTCCAACGACGAGATCGCCGAGCGCATGGTGATCAGCCCGACGACGGCCAAGACCCACGTCAACCGCGCCATGATGAAGGTCCACGCCCGGGACCGCGCGCAGCTCGTGGTCCTTGCCTACGAGTCCGGTCTCGTGACACCCCGCAGCCGCACCGTTCCATGAGCACGGGGTAACCGCCAAGCAGTAGGCGTATGCCGCTGAGTCGGCTCCCGGCCCAACGCTCGCCATCGTGTCGGCGGGGAGCAAGCCCAGCGGCATACGACACGCGGGTAAACGGCAGGGCCGGGAGCGGCGACTGGGGCAGGATGGTGCTGATGTCCAGCGCGCAGAGACCACTCGAGGTGCTCGAACCGCCGATCCCGGATCGCGTGCGTCGACCCGCCGACGCGCTGAAGCTGGGTGTCGTCCTCCTCGTCCTCGCTGCCTCGCTCGTCCTCGCCGACGTGGCGGTGGGCACGACGGGGGCGCTGGAGGAGGACCTCGCCCTCGCGACGAGCGGCCTGCCCGCATCCTCCTCCAACTCATCAGCTGGCTCTCCGGCATCGGCGTCGTCGTCCTGCCGCTGGCCGTCGGAGCCGATCTCTTGGTCCGCGGCCGGCCGATGCAGCTCGTCCATGCGCTCGCAGCAGCCGGCGTGGCGGCCCTCGTCGTGCTCGGGCTGAGCTCGCTCATCCTCGAGGGTCGTCTGGGCGCCGTGGTCTTTGCCCTGACCCGTCCGCTCGCCGAGGGCCGCACCGACCCGCTGGACGCGGTCATCGTCGCGATGGTGGCGCTGCTCACGGTTGCCGACATCACCGGGCGCAAATGGATCGCCCCGCTTGCGTTCGTGGTGATCGGGTCCACCGCTGTGACGGCGTTCCTCTCGGGCGCCAGCACAGCCCTGGCCGTGTTCAGCTCCTTGCTCCTCGGCTGGGCCGTCGGCCTCGCCTTCCGGTTCGGATTCGGCGCCACCTCGACCCGGCCTCCGGGCCTGGTGATCGCCGATGCGCTCATCGCAGCCGGCGTGCCACTGGTGCGGCTCGAGGCGGTGGACACGGACGACGCCGGGGACCGTCGCTACCGCGGCACGACGAGCTCCTCGACGGTGGACGTCCAGGTCATGGACCGCGATACCTTCGGGCTCGCCTCCGGCCGACGGCTGCTTCGCCTGCTGCGCCTGCGACAGGGCTCGACCCGCCCTGTGCTGACGCTGCGCGCCGAGGTGGAGCACCGGACCCTCATGGGTCTGACGCTGGCTCAGGCGAGGATCCCCGCGCCGCGTCCGGTGGCCGCCCGCGAGGTCGGCCCGTTCTCGGCCGTCGTCGCGTTCCTCAGCCAGGCCGGGACGCCCGTATCCGAACTCGGGGCTGACCTCGACGATGCCCAGCTCGCCCAGATCTGGCGCATGCACGCCACCTTGCTGCGACTCTGCGTGGCCCACCGGGGGCTCGGTCCAGACATCGTGATGCTCACCGACGACGGCCGTGCCGGTGTCCTGCGAATCGGCGGCGACATCGCGGCCGACGAGCTCAGCCTGCGCATCGACACGGCACAGCTGCTGACAACGGTTGGCCTCGCCGTCGGCGTCGAGCGGGCCGTCCGGACTGCCACCGCCGAGCTCGGAGAGGATGCGGTCGCCCGCGCGCTGCCGCTCCTGCAGCCGATCGCCATGACGCCGACGACGCGCGCGGCGCTCAAGGAGGACAAGACCCTGCTCGGCGCGCTGCGGGACGAGATCCAACGCCACCGACCCGTCGAGGAGCCCGTCGAACCCATCGAGCTTCGGCGCGTGACGCTGCGCGGTCTCGTCACCGTCGTCGGCGGTGGCGTCGCGGCCTACCTGATCCTCACCCAGCTCGCCCAGGTCGACCTGCCCAAAGTCATCGCGAGCGCGAGTCAGGGCTGGGCCCTGGCGGCCGTCGTCTTCGCCGCCCTGACCTTCGCCGGCGCCTCGCTGGCGCTCAGCGGGTCCATCAACCTGAAGTTGCGGTTCGTCCGGACCTACATGACCCAGCTCGCCGTGGCCTTCAGCGGGCTGGTGGCGCCGGCCGCGATCGGCAACATCGCCCTCAACACCCGCTACCTCCAAAGGGCCGGGGCTGAGCCGGCGGTGGCGGGAGCCAGTGTCGGGGTCGCCCAGCTGGCCCAGTTCTCCTCGTACTTCGTCCTGCTCATCGTCTCCGGCGTCCTGGCCGGCACCGGCCCGCGGGCCTCCTTCACGCCGCCGGTGGCCTTGGTCGCCGCCCTGCCCATCGTCGTCCTCCTGTTCCTCGCCCTGCTCGCTGTCCCGCGGGCGCGCCGGCTCATCACCGACCGCATATTGCCCCGGATCAAGACCGTCGTCCCACAGGTCCTCTCGGTACTCCAGCACCCGCGCAAGCTGGCGCAACTGCTCGTCGGGGCGCTCCTGCTCGACGTGTCCTTCGTGGCCGCCCTCGTCTGCGCGACACGAGCCTTCGGGGCCACACAGCCGGTAGCGGCCATCGCCGTCGTCTACTTCGCCGGCGCGATCATCGGCTCTGCCGTGCCAACCCCCGGTGGCCTCGGCGGGATCGAGGCGGCGATGTCCGCGGGCCTGATCGCCATCGGGGTCGACGGGGGAACGGCCGTGTCCTCGGTCCTCCTGTACCGACTGGCGACGTACTGGCTGCCGATCCCCTTCGGCTGGTACTCCCTCAACCGGCTCCAGAAGCTGCAGGCCATCTGATCGGCAATGCTCATCCGGGGCCGGAACCTGATGTCCAGCCGGGACTGACGGAGCTCCACGCGGGTACGGGTGCGCCATGTCCGCAGACCAGCCGCTGTCACCCATGAACCTGCCCCCAGCCGCCAGGGCAGCCGTCGGACTGGAGAACGACGAACGACTCGACCCCGCCGTGGCCAAGGTCGCACAGCTGACCCACTCACTGCGTGACTCGGCCGCCGGCTCGGCGCTTCGTGGCGAGTGGATGGGCCACGCACTCCACCCTGCCCTCACCGATCTGCCCATCGGCCTGTTCACCGCCACGGCAGCGCTCGACCTCCTCGGTGGCGAGGCCTCGCATCCAGCCGCTCAGAAGCTCGTTGGCATAGGCCTCCTCAGTGCCGTGCCCACAGCGCTGACAGGCTGGGCCGAGTGGAGTCGCGCGGACCACCGGGCCCAGCGCGTCGGGATCGCCCATGCGGCCCTCAACGTCGCCTCGCTCGGCCTGTATGCCGGCTCGTGGATGGCCCGCCGCCGCTCACACCATGGGCTCGGAGCGGCACTCTCCCTGGCCGGCTCCGGCATCACGGTCGCAGCCGCCTACCTTGGCGGCCACCTCGTCACGGTGCGGGAAGTGGCAAGCCGTCACCCAGCCTTCGCATCCGCCCAGGACGACGCTCAGTTCCTCCCCAGCGGGCCCGGCGCCTACGACACCCACCACGACCTCCGCGGGAACGGCCGCGCCGCCACCCAGCCTCAGCCGCCCGTGCCCTGAGCGAGGTTGGGCCGCCTGACTCGTCCCGTTCCCTAGGCTTTCCCTAGGCTCGGTGTCGTAGTCCCGGCACGGGATGGTCTCGCCGACCTCCTGCGCCTCGGTGCCAGGTCGAGCAATTCGCTCAGCTGCATCGTTCTCACTTCCGTCTCCAGCTCGCGGCAAGACTGCAAGAGGTCGTATGCCGCTGAGTTCCCTCCAGCTCTGCGCTCACTCAGCGTTGGGCTGGCAGCGAGCTCAGCGGCATACGGCATCTCATGACACGCGCTGGGACGTGGCGATGACGTCGAGGTCAGCCAGGAACTCGTCGACGATGGCATCCCACTCGGCCGGCCGCTCGAGGTTGGGATAGTGGCCGGCGTCCTTGATGCGCGCGACGCCGCGGCCGTCCCGGACGCTCGCGACGGCCCGCTCACACATGTGGTGGTGGTCGATCCCGTCCATGTCGCCGACGATGCCGAGAACGGGGACGCTGATCTCGGGCAGCCGCTCCCACGAGCCGATGACGTGGTTCGGCGGCACGATGCCGGGTCGCACGTGGGTGGCGACGAAGTGCTCGTGCATCGTGCGCAGCCGCTCGACGACCGCAGGGTCGAGGTCGTCGAGGGTGCGAGCCGGTCCGGCGGCGTAGTCGAGCTCCGCAGCAATCCATGCGGCCGCGTCCATCGCGTCCATCGCGCGCTGGAGGCGGGCCAGCTGCGACAAGGACCACGGGTCATCGAAGACCGGCTCGTTCGTCCCCGCGCCGCTGATGACGAGGGCCCTGACGAGGTCGGGGTACTCGAGCGCCGTGTCCACGGCGGTGCCGGCACCCATGCTCGTGCCAATCAGGACGGCGGGGCCGGAGTGGAGGTGCGTGATCAGGGCCGCGACGTCGTCGCACTGGCGGAACGGCTCGAACGGTGTCGAGGACTGACCGTGCGCCCTGGCGTCGGGGGCGATGACGCGAGCGCGTGATGCGAGGTGGTCGATCTGGCCGTCCCACATCCGGCGGTCGACGTAGCCTGCATGGAGCAGGACGATCAGCGCGTCGCCAGCGCCGGTGTCGAGGTAGTCGATGTGGCCGCCTGGCACGTCGAGCTGGGGCATGGTTGGTCCTTCCGTCAGGTCTGCTGGGTGGGCTGGTTGGTGTCGCCGCCGGCCATCGCTTGGAGCTCGAGAACGACGTGGGCCAGGACGCGCACGGTCGCCTCGAGGTCCCCGGCGCTCAGCGGCGCGGCCATGCGATCGATCCGCGCGAGCTCTGCATCGTGCACGTCGCGGTAGGTCGCGCTGCCCTTCTCGGTCAGGGTGATGAGGTGGGATCGCTTGTGACCCGGATTTGTTCGCGCCTCGACGTAGCCGAGCTGCTTGGCGTCGTCGACGATCCGCTGGATGCCCTGACGGGTGATCCACAGTGCCCGACCGAGCTGCGGGACGGTCTGCGGGCCGCCGAAGTGGAGCACCTCGAGCACCGCACGCATGGGCATCGTCAGCGCGTGGCCGGCGAGCTGCTCCGTGACGACATGCGCCGACAGCTGGTGGATCGGACGGATGAGGCGGATCGCCTCGTAGAGCTCCTCGGCCTTGCGTATCATGACAGTAATATTGTCAATACGACAAGATCATTGTCAACTGTGTTTGATATGGGCCCATGGCCGGTGAGCGGCACTTCGATCGCCGTAGCGAAAGGCTGCGCGGTGGGCGTCCTCCGCGCTGATCTCCGCAAGCGCTACAACAGAGTTCGACGGATCGGAGGCAGCGAGTTGCCTCACTTGTGACCAGGGCTCCGCAGCACACGACGCCATGCACGCCATCAGCGGCAAGAGTGGACGTTCGTCATCGCCGTCAACACGAAGGGGCGATCGCGTTGGTGGCCATAGGCTGCTGGCTATGGGAGATGGACGGGAAGACGAACTGGATGAGAACCACGAGGCCTGGTCGCAGCCGAGCAACGGCCTTGCATGAGGAGGATCGGCATCGCGGTCCTTGGGGTGATCGCGTCGCTCGCCCTCGCTGCCTGCGAAGGCGGGACGTATCCGACTGGCGTGACAACCTACCGGGCCGGTCCGGGTGAGAACCAAGTGACGGTCAGGGTGGATGCTGACGAACCGGATCAGGTTGCTCACGTGACAGTCATGCGGGGAACGAGCGATGTCGTGCAAGTCCGCGCGGAGCTCGACAGCGTCGAGCCGGCCGATCCAGACGTGCCGCGCATCGGCGTCGGGTACACGGTCGAGGTTGTCATCAACCTGGCTGAACCGCTCGGGGGCCGCACGCTCCTTGCCGAGAATGGCAGCCCGGTCCTGCGAGAGCCGACCTTCACGTCGTGACCCGGCACTGGCCTTGGGGAGAGGGGTTTCCGCCCTACCCGGTAAGCGGCATGAGCGCAGAGCGGCTGGTTCACGGTCGGTGGCGCCTAGAGCGGTCTGAGACTTGGCCTTGAGACGGTGGTGCGCTCGGGCCTATCGCGGGGCTGTTCAGGAGGCGGTTACCGCGCGTTCACGCAGGTTCAGCAGCATCTTTCGCATCATCCAGATGTCGCCGAACTCGAGGAGGACCGAGAAGGCGATGGATGGCGAGAACCACTGGTAGCGCGAGCGCACCCTGGTAAGGAGCCGGGTCGAACCGGCGCTTGTCTCGTCGAGATGCCACGCCCACGTGGTGCCTCCGGGATCGCCCCACACCATCGAATGAGGGGCGTCGACCGCGTGAACTCTCATTCCTTGCTTGCCGTCCGGGCTCATCGGCACGATGTCGCCGGGTTTGAGGTCTTGGAGCTCGGGGATTATGCGCCGCGCGCTAGGTCGGCCGAGGTTGTCGAGGAGGTCATAGCTGTACCAGCCAGCACGGGTCTGGCCCATCTGTACGATCCACGGCCAAACCTGCTCCGGCGGTGCGTCGATCGTGATCGCTCGGGTGGCGTTGAAGGTCGGGGCCAGAACGAAGTCGTCGCTCGGCAGGGGGCGTGACACTTCCGCGGCCGTTGCGCCCCAGGTGAGCTGCCAAGGACGGACCCACCGCAAATAGGCAAGGCCGGTGAGCGCCAGCGCGAGCAGGAGCATCGTCCGAGGAGGTCTCATTTGACAAGTATCCGCACGCTCGCCATGTGCACCGAGTGGGGAGACGAGACTCTCACCCACGGGCATCCAGGCCGCCGGTGCGGCACCACCAGCCGCCCTGGCAGAGGCATGGTCGGACGGAACGTCCTCCCCGCGGCATGCGGGGCGGCTCTGACTGCGCGCCGCCGTCGCCACCCTCAGCGATGGACAGCTGGCGACAGCGCGCGGCGCGACCCTGCGCCGTCGCATCGTCAACGTCCCGGCGCGGATCGCCCGCCGCAACGTCGGCGCGTGCTGCACCTGCCCGAGCACTGGCCCTGGTCCGAGACCTGGCTCGCCATCTGGCGCCGCGTATTCAACCCCGGACTCGGCCCACCGGCCACCGCCTGAAGCCCTTCCACCCGCCGTACCGGCCGACCGGAGACCCCTCGTGGAAAAGATGGGCAGACCAACGGCTCAGTCCTGCCCATCCAGCATCGGTGTCCACGCCCGCACTCCGGAGGACCTCATAACGGCCCGTCCACGGATCGAGGCTTGGGTTCGGTGGTTCCTCCACTCACGTAGGCCACGATCGATTCCCATCCTTGAGGTGCCGGGAAACGGGACCCGACTGCCCACGGTCGCGGGCATGCCTCTGGCCCCGCCCGGGTTGGGCGGGGTCAGGGGCGGGCCGGCTACTCGTGCCAGGTGACGCTGGTCGCGGTGACCGTCGCGGTCAGCTCGTGCCGGTGGACGTGGGTGTGGTGCCGTCGGCACAGCAGCGCCGTGTTGAGCAGGCTGGTCTTGCCGCCGGCCCACCACGGCTGCACGTGATGCGCGTCGGTCCATTGCGGCGGGATGGTGCAGCCGGGGAAGCTGCAGCCCTGGTCGCGGTGCCAGAGGGCCGTCCGCAGTCCGCCCGTCACCAGACGTCTGCGGCGGCCCACGTCCAGCGGCTCGCCCGCCGTGCCGAGGACCATCGGGATGATCGCGGCGTCACAGGCCAGCCGACGCACCGTGGCGATCGAGAGCACGTCGCCGGACATGGCCAGGCCGGTGCCGCGCAGCTGCCCGGCCAGCACGTCGTGCTCGACGGTGACGACCAGCTTCGCCTTGTCCGTGACCGGCAGCCGGTCCGCGGCCGCGACGCCGCGCTGGACCACCTCGAGCAACGCGTCCGCGCGCCGCTTGGCCGGGGTCCGCGGGTCGGCTGTGATGGTGTGGCCGTGCCGGTCCTTGGCGGGACAGGGCACCGACAGCGGGTCCACCGCCGACTTGATCACGGCCGCGGCCTCCGGGTCCAGCACGCCGCGCATGCGAAACCATCCCGGTCCGCGACGGCGGGCCGAACCAGAGCCCGCGGGTGGCGCGGCGGCCCTCGTCGAGCCGATCCTCGTCGACGTCCTTGGGTGGGCGGACCTGCTCGGTGTGGTGGCGCACCAGCCCGGTGAAGTCCTCGTGGATCAACTCCGGCGCCCGCTCGACCAGATCCGCCACCGCGGTGGCGACCTCGCCCGGGTCGGCGACCCGCTCGGTGCGCTGCTCGAACTCGATGATCCGGGCCGCCTTGGCCACCGTGACATGGCCCATCGTCACGCGCGCGGCCAGCTCGGCCCACCGCGGCCGGGTCACCGCCCGCGCCACCGTGACGTAGTCCTTGGCCTGCCCGGCCGTCAGCGTCGGGTCCAGCGAGCGCAGCCAGTCCATGACCGACAGCCCGCCCGGCGGCTGCTCGCCGCGGTCCTGCAGCTCGGCCAGCACGTTGACCAGCATCACCTCGTGCTGGGCCCGCAACCCGGCCAGGTGCCCCACCGCGTAAGCGAGCAGGTCCGAGCCGTGCCGCACCAGCGGCCGCCCGAGCAGCGCGTCGACCTTGACCGCCACCGGCTCACCGAACCCCGGCTCCCCAGGCTCGGGCTCGGACGGGCCCGGGTAGTTCGCCTCGAACCAGTCCGCGTCCGCGCCGTCCAGGTCCAGCTCGGACAGGTCGACCGACTCCACCTCGCGCGGCAGGAACGGCACCGGCTCGTCCGCCGGCACGTGCCCCCACAACCCGCCCCTCGGTCCTGCGCCGGCCACCTCCCGCAGCCGCGGACCCTTCGACCGCCCGGGCGTCCTGCCCGGGGGGCGAGCGCCCGGGCGAGCACTGGCCCGGGGCCCGGAGCCCTCCGAGCGCGGGCCGGTCGCCACGCCGCCCGGACCCGCATTCTCCGGCGTGTTGCCCAGCGAGGACCAGAACGCCTCGGCCGCACCCCGGGCGTCGGCCTCGTGCCGCGACTCCACCTCCAAGAGTCGCGCCCGAAGCTGCTCGAGAGTTGCCGTGTCCGGGGCCATGACTCAAACCTAGACGCGACCACCGACAACGCTCCGTCGTGCGGAGTCCTCGACCTGCCGCAGCGCAGCCGACGTCACACTCGCCGGGGGCGACGCCGAGCTGGCTAGGGCTGGGAGCGAGCCCAGCGGCATACGGCACCTTGAGGACCGCGCTGGGACGGAACGTCGCCACCCTTACGACGGCAGCGCACGGATCGAGATCAAGGGGATGCCGATGTCGCGAAGTCTGGCGAGGATGCCGTGCAACTGCGCCTGGTCCGCCACGTCACCCGTGAGCGTGGACGTCCCGTCCGGGTTGTGCTCCACGTCCAGTCCCCCGAGCGCTGTGGTCCAGTGGCCGTCCAGGTGACCGCCAACCCGGAACTCGTACGTGGTCCTCATGACGGTCCACCCACCAGCACGCGGGCTGCCGCGGGTCGGTGGCTGCGTCGGCGCGGGTGTCGGATTGCCCACTCAGCGATCGCGAGGTTGATGATCCAGGCGATTCCTCGCGACGCGTCGAGGGCGAGCGCGCTCGTGCCGAGCAGGGCGCCTCCGAAACCCTCGGTGAAGGCCTGCGTCCCCGCACCCAGACCGAGTGCATAGCCCCGGATCATCCAGGCCCGATGTGCCGTGACATCGCGTCGCCGGATGGCCGTGACGCCGAGCACGAGGCAGGTCACCATGCCCGAGGCGAAGGCGAGCCGCAGGAAGTAGAGCAGGTCACCGCTGTTCTCCTTGCGCGGGTAGAACAGGGTCAACCAGAGCGCCGACACCGCCACCCCGAGCCCGGCCACCACGAGGACGCGGCCCGCTCGGCGGTGCCAGCCGGGACGCCGGCGGCGGAACCCGGGCGCGAACTGCATCGCACCGAAGAGCGCGTAGGCGATGGAGCAGACGACGTGCATGACGACGGCGATCGGTGAGCTGGTGAAGCGCGAGTCCGCCGGGATGATCTGGGGGCCGCCAGAGAGCTGGACGAGGCGCGCGGTTCCTGCGAAGACCGGGATGACGCTGAGCGCGACGAGCGCGATCGGCACGCGCAACCCCAACCGGGGACTGGTCGAGCTCATCGGACGGCCTGACCACTCGGCGTGGACACGGCGACGGTCACGCGGGACAGGCGCGCCTCGTGGCGCTGGTCGCGCCAGAGGGAGATGCCGAGGCCGATGAGGGCGACACCGGTCGGGACGGCGAAGAAGCGGTGGAACGCGTAGGGCAGGACCTGCAGCAACACGGTCGACAGGGTCGCGACGGCGAGGAGGGCTGCCGCCCATCGAGCGAGGACGCGGGCCCGGAACAGGGCGATGCCGAAGACGAGCCCGCCGGCGAGGTAGCCGACACCCGAGAGCTGGTTCGCGGTCGTGAAGAGCCCCACGTCTCCAGTGGCGCTGCCACCGGCGGCCAAGGTGAGGACGTCGTCGACGTAGGCGGGGGCGGTCTCGGCCAACGAGGGCAGGATGTAGGCGGCGACGAAGGCGATGGCCATCATGACGAGGTAGCCGCTGGCGAAGAGCAGGTAGCCGATGAGGCCCAGCAGGCCGGCCTGCCGCACCTGACGCAGGTACATACCGGTGATGCCGGCGAGGGCGAGCACGGCCATGACGACCTTCATCGAGTTGCGGACGACCCACTCGGTCGACGTGACGGAGGCGACCTCCATCGGCGGGTGGTTGATCTGCACGGCGATGAACAGGACTCCGGCTGCGACGGCGGCGAGGCCTGCCGCCCGGCCGAGGGTGGTGCTGGTGATGGTCATGGTCGGTTCCTTTGCTGGTGCCGGTCCGGGCTGGCTGCCTGGAACGGTCCGAACGTAGGAATCGACGTGGTGACCGCACATCACCATCCGATGTGATCGACGTGGTGATTCGCGTCGCAGTGCGACTCAGATGACGCCCAGCTCCCTGGCTCGGCGCACTGCCTCCTGCCGGGTGTTCACGTCGAGCTTGGTGAAGATGTGCTTGGTGTGGGTGCGCAGCGTGTTGACCGACACGAAGAGCTCTCGCGCGATCTCCGGGCCTCTCAGCGTCGGTCGCCAGGAGCCGGAGCACCTCGACCTCCCGCTCGCTCAGCCCGGTCGCGTCCGTGGGACTCACGACGATGCCGTATGCCGCTGAGCTCAGTTCGCGCGCCTGCTGCCTCGCGCTGGGGCCGGCTTCCGTGGCACTGCCTCGTGCGCGGCCGACGAGGCCGCGGAGGAGGCGGATCTCGACCAGGCTGGCGTCGCGTCCCGTGGACTGGGCGGCCGTCTCGATGCGGTCGAGCCGGGCGTCCGCGTCATCGAGCGAGGCTGGGCCGCCGTTGGCCGTGTGCTCGGCGAGGAGTAGCCGGACCAGGGTGAGCTGGTCGAACTCATCGACGTACGTGGGGGCCGTGGTCTCCTGGACTCTGCTCCGGCGCGCCCACTCCCACGCGTCCGCGAGCTGACCCTGGGCGATGTGGATGCGCGCCCGGAGGGCCGGGATCGGGCGGACGTTCGGGGAAGTACCCGGGCAGGTAGAGCCGCTCCGCCTCGTCGAGCAGGCGTATTGCCGCCTCAGAATCTCCCTGGGCCCAGCGGAGGCGGGCCATCACGACGAACCATCGGTGCCGGTTCTCGAGCAACGACGCCGTTTCGCCGAGAGCGCGGCTCGCCTGCAGGTGCTCCTCGGCCGCCTCGAGCTCGCCCTGCTCCAGCAGGACCTCCGCGAGGCCGACGTGGAGGTCGCCGCCGATGGTGAGTCGCGCGGCGGGGTTCCGGCCGGCCGCGTCGAGGGCCTGCTCGAAGAGCCGTCTCGCGACCTGTGGCTGGCCTCGCGCGAGCCACATGCTCCCGAGCACCACGGCCATGCCGAGCTCGTCGGTCAGGTGGCCGGCTGAGTGCAGGCTGTGCACCGCATCGGTGAACGTATCGACGGCCTCCGTCAGGTCGCCATTCGCCCAGGCCGCGAGTCCGAGGAATCCCTGTGCGGCGCCGCGCGCGAAGTGGTCCTCCGGGCCCGCGAGCGACAAGGCTTGGCGCGCGTGATCGACGGTCGCCGCCGCATCACCTCGCGCCTGTGCGACGGACGCCCGGTAGATGGCAATGCTGGCCGGAAGGCTGCGCAGTTCCTCGATCATGCGTCGGACTCATGCCGGGCGCGTCATCCGAGGGCAGGTCCTGCGGAAGAGCACGCTCGGCAGCAGCCAGCCATCGCCTCGACACCGTCAAAGTCGCCGTCGCTCAGCCGGGTCCATGCAGCGACGACGCTGAGCACGGGGCGTCGGCGGACTGTCTCCTCCGGAAGGTTCTTGAGCCACTCCCGCATCAGGCGGTCCTGGCGTCGTCGGCGAAGGTCGGGAACGGCACGCTCGAAGAGATCGGCCGCGCGCTCGACGTGTCCCCCAGCCAACGCATGACGGACGGCGTCCTCGAGAAGGTCGTGAGCGGCATACCACTCGCTTGCTGCCTGGTGCAGCCCGCGAACCCGCCCGGGGTCCTCGGCGGCGAGGCGGGCGCGGAGCGCGTCCGCGAAGAGGTGGTGGTAGCGGTACCACTGGCGCCGCTCGTCGAGTGACACGACGAAGAGGTTGCTCCGGTCGAGGCGCTCGAGGGTCGCCTGGCCATCGTCGCGGCCGGTGACCGCGTCGCAGAGCGGACCGGTCAGCTCGCGCAGGATCGCGGTGTCGAGGAGGAACCGGCGGATGTCAGGCTGTTGCCGTCGGAGCACCTCGTCAACGAGGTAGTCGAGGACGAACCGGTGGGTGCCGGTGAACTCCTCAACGAAGCCTGCGGTGTCCTCGACCTGGCGTAGCGACAGGCCCGCGAGCTGGAGCCCGGCGACCCAGCCCTCGGTGCGGTTCGCGAGCGCATCGACCTGGTCGTTGGTGAGCTCGACGCCCATGACGCCGGTGAGGAACTCGCCGGTCTCGGTCGGCGTGAAACGCAGGTCGGCGGCGCGGAGCTCCACAAGCTCGCCTCTCGCGCGGAGCCTCGAGAGCGGGAGCGGCGGGTCGGCTCGGGTCGCGATCGCGAGACCGGCGTGAGGCGGCAGGTGTTCGAGCAGGAAGGTTACGGCCTCGATGCACTTCTTGGGACTCGATGACGTGGTAGTCGTCGAGGACCAGCACCCGCTGTACCTCGGACTGGTCCAGGTCATTGACGACGCTGGTCAGGACCGCTTCGCTCGGCGGCTGGGCGGCCGCCTCGAGCAGCTGAGCGGCCTCGGTGCCGACCTCGCCCGTGGACCTGAGCGCGGCGATCAGGTGGGAGAGGAATCGCTGCGGGTCGTTGTCGCCCTCGTCCAGCGACAGCCACGCCGCTGCGGGCGCCGCCGGGCCGCTCCCGCCGAGCCACTGGCCCAGGACCGTGGTCTTGCCGAACCCGGGCGGCGCCGAGACGAGCACGAGCCGCGGCAGAGACCTGCCGCCATCACCGAGCGCCTCGGTCAGCCGCGGACGCGGGACCAACGCGCGGCCCGCATCGGGGATCCGGATCTTCGTCCCCAGCACGGCCACTCGACGAGCATACGAGCGCTTGCCCGTCTCGGGGAACTTCCGCTTCCGGGTTCGACGCGCCAAGCCAGGCCAAGGTCGCCCAGACGAGCGCGCAGTCTGGGTCAACTGGGCTGGTACCACTCACCCAGTGCAGCCAAGGCTTGGGTCGCCTGAGGACGGCCGGTGAAGCCGGGGCTCCGGTCAGGAGAGGCGCGATGGCGTCGACCGGTTTGCCCGCACTCCTAGCGCATCCACACCATTCGAGAGCGCATCCACGCTCTTCGACGCGCGCCGAGTGAAGCAATGTCGCGATGG
Organism: uncultured Actinomycetota bacterium; assembly: GCA_963754395.1. Taxonomy (GTDB): domain Bacteria; phylum Actinomycetota; class Actinomycetes; order Actinomycetales; family Dermatophilaceae; genus Intrasporangium. The sequence goes on from CAVWGJ010000010.1 coordinate 24,453, forward strand.
CGGCGCGTCATAGACCGAGCCCGGAGGTGGCTGAGGCACCATTTCGCCGCGGGTGCCCGGTCGCATCCGGTTGGGCGCGTTGACGTTCAGCATCAACTCCATCAGCCGTCGCGTGGACGAGATCGCGAAGTTCATCGTCGGTCAGAATCTCCAACTGCAACGGCCCTGTGAGCGCGGTCAAACCCGTCGTGAGCGCCGCGTGAAGTCCATGCGCCCCAAGGCGCCGCGGTACGAGACAACGACCTCGGCGGCGAACCGCACGAGGCGGATATTTCGGGCCACCGCGCTTCGCTCGAGTAGCGCACCGAAGATGTCTTCGCCCAGCGGGTCGCCGGTTCGAAGCATGACAGGCCCCAAGACCTGCCATCGCCGCCAAGCGAGCTTGAGGTAATTGCTGGGGTCACGTCCGCCTTGGCGTCCGATCCACCTGGTCCTTGGCAAGTTCTCCCGTCGCCATTTCGCCGGGCCACCTATCTGCCAAGACGTCGGGAAAGGTCATAAGAGGACAAGATAGGACCAGACGCCGTCATGGGCGGCGTCGCTCGGACTGGGGTCGATGACGTCAGTCATGGCTTGCCCAAGCCACATGGAATGAAGGGCATCTGCCCCGTGTCGAGTCCGGGTCGGAGATCGCTAAGTGCGTCGATTACACCCCGTCTCCAACGACCAAGCTCTTGGACGGTCGGGGCGGTACCCCCAGTGGGGTTCGGTGCCGCAGAGTCAAGAGTTTGGACCACCAGTTCGACGGGCGAAGTGCCCGCCAGCGACTTCCCTTTCAATGACCGCAAGTCGTGCGAGGGCGGCTGCCCGTGGACGGCCGAGGGATAAGTACTCGGTTCATCTATCGCGGCCCCCTGAGGAATCCCGTTCGTGACTGCAGTCGGCAAAGCGCCTCAGCGCGATCTTGCGTGATGTAGCTGATGGCTACTCCGAGAGGCATGTCGAGATAGAGATGGGCCAGGTGATCCAAGGCCTCCCCCACCGATCCTTCCCTTGAAGTCGGTGGGCACCTCATCCGGTGGGGATTGGCTGCGAACGCCAAGAGGAGTTGTTCAACGACGCTGTGGGATGGCAACCGAATGCGCGGGAGAGGGCCTGCAAGACAGCAGCTCGGCAGCCTCCTCATGGCTGGTATTCACGAGCAACCTCACCGCCGCGAGATATGGCTCGTCGAGCGGAGGCTCCGGTTCGAAGTTGAGACGCCAAGCGGCCGCCTTTGGAAGGCCGCCCGCCTCGAAGTCGAACGCCTCAGTGGGGAAGGTCGGAACCCGAGCCCCCTCAAGAATGAACTGGTTGCGATTTGTTGTGTGGTAGCAGCCTGCTGCCACGTCGAAATGCGATGCCGTCGAACGACTCCAACCCATCCGGTCTGTCCAGAACGACCGAAAGCGTCACGTCGATGGTCTGCGCTACCTCGTGGGGACCGATGCTCAGTTCGAGTTCCGCGTGTGTGCCGTCCTGCGGAAGAGGCACGCTGACTGTGCGACGAAGCCCGGTCGAGGCGCAGTCGACCTGTAGGTGAGCAACGACTCCACGGAGTGTCGAAAGCCCTGTCGAATCCAAGAATCCTCCAGTGTCCACGACCATCGAGGCGAAGACTCTGGACTCGCTTAGGTAGTCCCAAGGCAAGACTGGCTCAGGGGGCGCGAAAACACTCCCCCCCGACTTCGAGTCGAGGGATCGTGAATGTCACGCGTGAAGGTGAGGCAACACGAAACGGCATTGCGCGCATCAGGCGTCACCTGCACGCAAGGTGTACGAAATCGCAAGCCCGGCGGGAAAGCTGACGATGGCGGACGCCTCTTCACCGCTTCGCAGCCTCACCCCATCGCCAACCATGGAGCCGCCAACCCATTCGTCTACGACCACCTCACCCTCGGACCGCATCTGACCGCCGTCCACCGCCACCGCCAAGCCGTCGAGCCTGACGACTGCCGGAGAGGGGCCGCTGATGGCCAAGGTCAATCGCGTTCGCTGCCGACCCAATCGTCGATCTCGCTGATCACGAGGCAGTGGCGACACCGAGCGAACCTCTACCTTCGTGCGTTTTGTAACTCCGCCTCCCCCTCCGAGCTTGCCGGGCTCTCGCAACGCAGCCGATCCCGGAACACCCCCGGCCAATCCCGCAAGGGACGCGGACAGCGCCCCCGTTGACGCGCCCGCCGAGCTCTCCAAGGGGACTTCGGCCGGTGCCAAGAACGTCTTCACTGCGCCCCTCACCGCCCGTAGCGCGACGTCGAGACGGACTTCGTGCGCCTGTCCAGATCGTCGACGTTGGCCCAGGAGTCGTGGGCCGGTGGCTCGGCCGCCGAGAACGCGGGGTCATTTCCTCCAAGGGCTTGAACACCCCGACCCAGCTCGTCGCGGATTCGCCAAATTGGTATGGATCGACCTCACCACCAGCTCGGCCCCACTGCGCATGAGAGTCACGGTGTTTGCCACATCCGCGAGTGGATCGTTCGCGGCCGCACCGAACACGCGGGTCAGCGCGACATGACCAGTCGTGGAGTTGTACCAGTTGTCGGAATTAGAGTCACCTGCGGGCCTCACAGTTCTCCCACCCTGGGCCTCACGTACCGCGCGGAGAGACGAACGGAGACCCGCCAAGAGGGGGGAACTCGTCTCATCGGGCAGGGCGAGAGGGACCCCGTCGTGGAAGACACCGATGTTCATCCGCCGCTCTGGAGGCTGGGTGTGGTCCAACTTGGGCCACAGGTTCCGAACCACCGCCCGCGTAGACAGTCCGCCGCGTGTCGGCCGTCCTCGGGTCCGTCGCCGTCAGTGACGTTGTCTTCATCGTCAGGTCGCGGCTCGAACTGAAGGATCAGCATCGACGTACCAGTCTCGTCGGGTCCGAAATGACGTTCGAAGACCGCTTCACCGAGCCGCCGAGCTTCGGCCCCCTGAACTGGATCGAACTCGAGGGTTCCGTCGCCCGTAGGCCGGCTATCCAACCGGGCGCCCCACCACTGGCGCCCCGTGAAACGCTGGCCATCTCGCTCAAAGGTGCTGCCCATGGCTGAAGCGATGAACCGTTCGACGATCTGCCCTTTGGCGTCGCGAGAACGCGACCACACGACGATCGTGGAGCACCCGCTCGCCAAATAACTGGCAGTCTTGCCGAACCCGTAGGTTCCCCACCGCGGCCATCATCTGGCGGCGCTCCGACTGTAAGGATGAAGTCTGCGTAGTCGTGGGCTTCACCCTGTGTACGCGTGATGTTGTTGCGAGACGGACCACCAAGACCTTTGGTGCCACGATCAACAACCTCAAGCGCGGTCACCGACGGCGCTCGAAGAGCCGCGTCGAGGCCGAGCTCGGGGGGACGTTCGGTGAAGACGTTCCACTCCAAAACGTCCCTGACGCGAGGGCCCAGGGCGGAGGCGGAGTTCGAAGAGTGGCACCACTCCCGACGATCTCGCGTCCCACGAGTTTTGGGCGGTCTCACGGACGAGCAGATTCACAAGATCTACCTCAGGTCTCCCCAAGACTTCTTGGCGCCCCGTGCCGTCCATGTCCCCCGGGCCGAATCGTTTTGGGAACCAAGCAAGATCGTAGAGTCCGATCATTGGGACATCATGCGGTCGAGGTGTGCAGCAAGCTCGGCCTCCGCAAGCTGACCGGGCGCCTCAAGGAGGTCCAAGGTGTACTTGATCCGTGTCAGTGCTGCCCGCCATGGCTCCGGGAGGTCGGTCGACCGCAGCCCAGGGAAGTCCGGCCCAATGGCCCAAGCCAACAAAGCGCCGCTGACAACGAACCGCTCTTCGTCCTTAGTCACGCCGGGCAGGAAGCCCACAGAGCTGAGCTCCTCCACTAGGGGGGCTCGGTGGCACCCTGCATCGACCAACTCGTCTACCAAGTCACCGATTAGCTTCCCGCTCGGCGATGTCTCGACCCGCACACGGATGAGACAAAGAGGAACACCGGCCACCTCGTCAAGCTGACTGATGCTCGAGATGTCCACGTCGCGACCTTCGCGCTTGGTTGTCTTCACCTCGCCCAACAAGTCGCCGTTCGGGCTGACGGAAGTCGTGGACACCCCCATCGGGGCCCACCCAGCAGTCCAAGGCAAACACGGGGTTCCGCTCGACGAGCATCGAAGGACATACAACTCGCCGAGAGGAGGCGCGTCGCTTCTTCGCTCATCGAAGCGGCAGCCTTCAGGAGCTTCTGCGAGTCGGCAAGTGCGCCAGACGGCGGCGTGGCCCTGCTCTCGCCGCTGCTCGACACGCTCCACAATGCTGTCCGCCAAGTGGTAGAACACTGTCGCCAGACCTTCCACGGAGGACGGAGAGGTCTAGGTAGCGCTGGCGCGTCCCAGAGGGTTGCGCCACTCCGTCAGGTCGATGGACGCACCTCGATGCGGAGTGAACGCATATTCATCAGAAATGGGGGCAAGATATCACGCTTCCCGCGGAGATCTGCTGCGAACAGGAGATCAGCCCCTGAGCTGTCATGCGCAACGACACGATGGACCAGAACCGGTTCGTCTTGGCTCTCCCGAACAGAGGCACAGGAGCAACCCGAACTCGATGAGAGCGTCGCTCACAGCGCCTCCTCCACTTCCCCGTTGTCCTCGTCGATCTCGTCCTCATCCCCCTCAGAATTCTTCTGGAACGCTCCCAAGTGGTCTTGACGGAGACGAAGGTTCCACTCCGCCCGTCGGCGTCGTTGACCGCGGAAAGTAGATCGCGGAACCCGATGACGTGTTCGTCCACGGGTATGTCCATACGTTTCTGGGCCTGGTTCGGCTTGGGCGGAGCCGCGGTGGATGCACCGCTAATCGGATAGATGACAATCAGGCCCTGTTGTCCTGCGTAGGCGCGCCTGATTTGACGGCGCTGCGCATGAGTAGTGTGAGACTTTCCCGCGGGTCGAGCCTTCAGATGGATGTCCGCGACTCGATCGTCTGGCGAGGTGATCGCCTTGAAGTCGAGTCTGTCGGGCGTGCTCCCAACAGAGCGGAACGCGTTCGGAGAACAGGCGAGTGACTCGCTAGCGATCTGAACGCTTCCCAACGCGTTATCGTTGCGCCCCACGGAAACAGAGTTTGCCGGCCAGCACGATATTCCACACCCTCCCGGGGGCATTTTTGCCCGGATCCATTCCTGCGTAGCACTGCGGTTGTTCGAGTCCGTAAGCCACTTCTGGTCTTTGTGCACCGCAAACTTCTAAATTTTCCGAGAACAGGTGCGCTCGGTCGCCCGGCACACCCCGCACAAGTGGGCGGTTCACACGTCCCCGAAGGCTGAGGTCGAAGGCATGCCCGATATCAAACTCTCCACGGCCAACACGTTTCGGGAAGTGATTCCCGGATCGCCAGCGTCGAGGATAGACGTCTGGTTGGCCGTCTCGCTGAGGCCAAATTGCACGGTTTTGGCGGCCCACATCTTGTTGGCAGCCGTGACCTGCAATCGACCCGGAGTGAACGCGCACGCGCACGCCGACCTGCGCGGGTGTGAACTCGCTTCCCCGAACGGATTCGATCTCTGTACGCAAATCCTGCTCGACTCTAGCCAAGAATGCGTAGTCGTCATCCAGCCCCTTGGTCACCCATACCCATCGCAGGCAGATCCTCGTAGCCTGGGCGATAACCAAACCAGCGTCCCATCTGTAGGAGGGTGTCATAGGGCGTCTCGATGTCCTAGTGAAATAGGAAACGACAAGGCCTATGACACCCTCCTACAGATGGGACGCTGGTTTGGTTATCGCCCAGGCTACCGGGGGCATGGGTTATGAGTGATTAGAGGGGCTGGATGACGACTACGCATTCTTGGCTAGAGTCGAGCAGGATTTGCGTACAGAGATCGAATCCATTCGGGGAAGCGAGTTCACACCCGCGCAGGTCGGCGTGCGCGTGCGCGTTGAGTCCGGGTCGATTGCAGGTCACGGCTGCCAACAAGATGTGGGCCGCCAAAACCGTGCAATTTGGCCTCAGCAGGACGGCCAACCAGACGTCTATCCTCGACGCTGACGATGCGGGAATCGCTTCCCGAAACGTGTTGGCCGTGGAGAGTTTGATATCGGGCATGCCTTCGACCTCGACCTCGGACGCGTGAACCGCCGACTTGTGGGGTGTGCCGGGCGACCGAGTGTACTGGTGTCGGGGTTAGAAGTTTGCGGTGCACAAACCAGAAGTGGCTTACGGACTCGAACAACCGCAGTGCTACGCAGGAATGGATCCGGAGAAAAATGCCCCCGGAGGGTGTGGAATATCGTGCTGGCCGGCAAGCTGTCTTTCCGTGGGGGGGCCCATAACGCGTTGGGAAGCGTTCAGATCGCTAGCGAGTCACTCGCCTGTTCTTCGAACGCATTCCGCTCCGTTGGGAGCGCGCCCGACAGACTCGACTTCAAGGCGATCACCTCGCCAGACGATCAAGTCGCGGACATCGATCCCGAAGGTTGGTGCGCGGGAAAGTCTCACACTACTGATGCGCAGCGCCGGCAAATCAGGCGCGCCTACGCAGGACAACAGGGCCTGATTGTCATCTATCCGATTAGCGGTGCATCCGCCGCAGCTCGCCCAAGCCCAAGACAGAAACGTATGGACATACCCGTGGACGAACACGTCATCGGGTTCCGCGATCTACTTTCCCGCGGTCAACGACGCCGACGGCGGGGAGAAAGGGAACCTTCGTCTCCGTCAAGACCACTTGGGAGGCGTGGAAGAAGAAGTTGAGGGGGATGAGGACGAGATCGACGGGGACAACGGGGAAGTGGAGGAGGCGCTGTGAGCGACGCTCTCATCGAGTTCGGGTTGCTCCTGCGGCCTCTTTTCGGGAGAGCCAAGACGAACCGGTTCTGGTCCATCGTGTCGTTGCGCATGACAGCTCAGGGGCTGATCTCCGCTCGCCAGCCACCACGTTCTGTTGCCCCCATTTCTGATGAATATGCGTTCACTCCGCATCGAGGTGCGTCCATGTTGACGGAGCGAGGCAACCCTCCGGGACGCGCCAGCGCTACCTAGACCTCTGCATCCTCCGTGGAAGGTCTGGCGACATCCTTGCCCCACTTGGCGGACAGCATTGTGGAGCGTGTCGAGCAGCGGCGAGAGCAGAGGAACGCCGCCGTATAGCTTGTCCCCGACTAGCGGAGAGCTCCTGAAGGCTGCGGTTTCGATGAGCGAGAAAGCGACGCGGGGCCTCTCGGCGAGTTGCTGTGTCCTTCGGATGCTCATCAAGCGGAACCCCGTGTTTGCCTTGAAGTTGCTCGGTGGGCCCCGATGGTGGGGTCCACGACTTTCGTCAGCCCGAACGGCGACTTGCACTTGGAGGTGAAGACGACCAAGCGCGAAGGTCGCGACGTGGACATCTCGAGCATCAGTCAGCTTGACGAGGTGGCCGTGTTGCCTCTTTGTCTCATCGGTGTGCGGGTGCGAGACATCGCCGGGCGGAGGGTATCGGTGACTTGGTAGACGAGTTGGTTGATGCAGGGTGCCACCGAGCCCCCCTAGTGGAGAAGCTCAGTTCTGTGGGCTTCCTGCCCGGCGCGTGACTAAGGACGAAGAGCGGTTGGTTGTCAGCGGCGCTTTGTTGGCTTGGGCCATTCGGCCGGACTTCCCTGGGCTGCGGTCGACCGACCTCCCGGAGCGACGGCGGGCAGCACTGACACGGATCAAGTACACCTTGGACCTCCTTGAGGCGCCCGGTCAGCTTGCGGAGGCCGAGCTTGCTGCACACCTCGACCGCATGATGTCCCAATGATCGGACTAGAGGAACGTTGCTTGTTGAACGTCGGCCCAGGGACGAGAACAGCACGGCGCGCCAAGAAGGTCTTGGGAACCTAAGGTAGATCTTGTGAATCTGCTCGTCCGTGAGACCGCCCAAAACTCGTGGGACGCGAGATCGTCGGGAGTGGTGCCACTCTTCGAACTCCACCTCCGCCGCGTGGGGCCTCGGCGTCGGGGACGTTTTTGGAGTGGAACGGATCACCGAACGTCCCCCCGAGCTCGGCCTCGATGCGGCCTCTTCAAGCGCTGACGGTGACCGCGCTTGAGGTTGTTGATCGTGGCACCAAAGGTCTTGGTGGTCCGTCTCGCAACAACATAGCGCGTACACAGGGTGAAGCCCACAATTACGCAGACTTCATCCTTACAGTCGGAGCGCCGCCAGATGATGGCCGCGGGGGGGAATGTACCGTATTCGGCGGGTGCTCCACGATCGTCGTGTGGTCGCGTTCTCGCGACGCCAAAGGGCAGATCGTCGAACGGTTCATCGCTTCAGCCATGGGCAGCACCTTTGAGGCGGAATCGCAAGCGTTTCACGGGGCGCCAGTGGTGGGGCGGGTTGACGAGAAGCCGGCCTACGGGCGACGGAACCCTCGACTGCGATCCAGTTCAGGGGGCCGAAGCTCGGCGGCTCGGTGAAGCGGTCTTCAAACGTCATTTCGGACCCGACGAGACTGGTACGTCGATGCTGATCCTTCAGTTGAGAAAGCTCGCGACCTGACGATGAAGACAACGTCACTGACAGAGTTGGACCCGAGGACAGCCAACACAGCAACACGCGGGCGGTGGTTGGGGGGGCGAGTTGGACCACACCCAGCCTCCAGAGCGGCGGATGAACATCGGTGCTCTTCCACGACGGGGTCCCTCTCGCCCTGCCCGATGAGACGAGTTCCCCTCTTTGGCGGGTCCCTCGTCTCCCGCGCGGTACGTGAGGCCCGGGTGGGAAGAAGCTGAGGCCAAGCAGGTAACTCTGATTCCGACAACTTGGTAATATTCCACGAGCTGGTCATGTCGCGCTGACCCGCGTGTTCGGCGCGGCCGCGAACGATCTGCTGCGCGGAATGTGGCAAACACCGTGACTCTCATGCGCAGTGGGGCCGAGCTGGTGGTGAGGTCGGATGCATTGCCCAATTTGGCGAATCCGCGACGAGATCAAGCCCTTGAAGGGGGAAACGCGCGTTCTCGGCGGCCCGAGCCACCGGCCCACGAGGCTCAGCTTGGGCCAACGTCGACGATCTGGACAGGCGCACGAAGTCCGTCCGTCAACGGCAGCGCTACGGGCGGTGAGGGGCGCAGTGAAGACGTTCTTGGCACCGGCCCGAAGTCCCCTTGGAGAGCTAAAGGGCGCGTCAACGGGGGCGCTGTCCGCGTCCCTTGCCGGGGGGCCGGGGGTGTTCCGGGATCGGCTGCGTTGCGAGAGCCCGGCAAGCTCGGAGGGGGAGGCGGAGTTACAAAACGCACGAAGGTAGAGGTTCGCTCGGTGTCGCCACTGCCTCCGTGATCAGCGAGATCGAACAAGATTGGGTCGGCAGCGAACGCGATTGACCTTGGCCATCAGCGGCCCCTCTCCGGCAGTCGTCCCAGGCTCGACGGCTTGGCGGTGGGGGTGGACAGCAGTGAGATGCGGTCCGAGGGTGAGGTGGTCGTAGACAGATGGGTTGGCGGGCTCCATGGTTGGCGATGGGGTGAGGCTGCGAAGCGGTGAAGAGGCGTCCGCCATCGTCAGCTTCCGCCGGGCTTGCGATTTCAGTACACCTTGCGTGCAGGTGACGCCTGATGCACGCGATGGCATTTTGGTGTTCCCTCACCTTCATGCGTGACATTCACGATCCCTCGACTCGAAGTCGGGGGGAGTGTTTTCGCGCCCCCTGAGCCAGTCTTGCCTTGGGACTACCCTAAGCGAGTCCAGAGTCTTCGCCTCGATGGTCGTGGACATTGGAGGATTCTTGGATTCGACAGGGTTTTCGACAGCTCCGTGGAGTCGTTGCTCACCTACAGGTCGACTGCGCCTCGACCGGGCTCCGTCCACACAGTCAGCGTGCCTCTTCCGCAGGGACGGCACACACGCGGAACTCGAACTGAGCATCGGTCCCCGCGGGGTAGCGCAGACCATCGACGTGACGCTTTCGGTCGTTCTGGACAGACCGGGTAGTTGCAAGTCGGTCGACGGCATCGCATTTCAACGTAGCAGGCTGCTACCACACAACAAAACGCAGCCGGTTTCCATTCTTGATAGAGCTAGGGTTTCGACCTTGCCCCACTGAGGCATTGCGACTTCGAGGGCGGCTGGCCTTCCAAAGGCGGCCACTTGGCGTCTCAACTTCGAACCGGAGAATACACTCGACGAGCCATATCTCCGCGGCGGTGAGGGTGCTCGTGAATACCAGCCGTGGGGAGGGTGCCGAGCACTGTCAGCGGCCCTCTCTCGTGCATTCGGTTGCTATTCCACAGCGTCGTTGAACAACTCCTCTTGGCGTTCACAGGCAATACCCGCCGGATGAGGTGCCCACCGACTTCAAGGGAAGGATCGGTGGGGGAGGCCTTGAGATAACTTGGCCCATCTCTATCTCGACATCCCTCTCGGAGTAGCCATCAGCTACATCACGCAAGATCGCGCTGAGGCGCTTTGCCGACTGCAGTCACAAACAGGGATTTGTCAGGGGGGCGCGATAGATGAACGAGTACTTATCCCTCGGCCCTATAAGCAGAGCAGCCCTCGCACGACTTGCGGTCATTGAAAGGGAGTTGCTGGCGGGCACTTCGCCCGTCGAACTGGTGGTCCAAACTCTTGACTCTGCGGCACCGAACCCCACTGGGGGTGCCGGGCCGACCGTCGGGAGCGTTGGAGACAGGTGTAATCGACGCACTTGGAGATCTCCGAGCCGGACTCGACACGGGGCCGATGCCCTTCATTCCATGCGGCTTGGGCAAGCCATGACTGACGTCATCGACCCCAGTGCAAGCGACGCCGCCCATGACGGCGTCTGGTCCTTTGTTGTTCTCTTATGACCTTTCCCGACGTCTTCGGCGGATAGGGTGGACCGGCGAGAGGGCGACGGGAGAACTTGCCAAGGACCAGTAGATGGACGCCAAGGCGGACGTGACCCCCGCAATTACCTCAAGCTCGCTTGGCGGCGATGGCAGTCAAAACGGCGACCGCTGGGCGAAGGAGACTCAGTACGCTGCTCGAGCGAAGCGCAGTGGCCCGAAATATCCGCCTCGTGCGGTTCGCCGCCGAGGTCGTTGTCTCGTACCGCGGCGCCTTGGGGCGCATGGACTTTGGCGCCGAGCACTCATGATGGGTTTGACCGCGCTCACAAGCCATCGGGGGTGGAGATTCTGACCGACGATGAACTTCGCGATCTGAGTCCCACGCGACAGCTGGGGAGTGATGTAAACATGTCAACGCGCCCAACCGGATGCGACCAGGGCACCCGCGGCGGATGATTGTCGGCCGCCTCCGGGGTGGGTCTATGACGCGCCGCCATCGCGACATTGCTTCACTCGGCGCGCGTCGAAGAGCGTGGATGCGCTCTCGAATGGTGTGGATGCTAGAAGGAGGGCAAACCGGTGCCGACGCCATCGCGGGTCTCTGACCGGAGCCCCGGCTTCACCGGCCGTCCTCAGGCGACCCCAAGCCTTGGCTGCACTGGGTGAGTGGTACGACCCCCAGTTGACCCAGAGCTGCGGGGGGCGACCTTGGCCTGGCTTGGCGCGTCGGACCCGGAAGCGGAAGTTCCCGAAGAAATCGGCGGGCTCAGTATGCTCGTCGAGTGGCC
>CAVWGJ010000011.1:0-97870 GCA_963754395.1 uncultured Actinomycetota bacterium
CGATGGGCAGGTCGGCGATGGCCATCCCGACAGCGCGTTCCGGCAGGTCGAGGAGACGCTGGGCGACGTTGTTGACCAAGGTGATCCGGTTGCTGGTGTCGAGGGCGACGACGCCCTCGGCAAGGCCGTAGAGCATCGCCTCACGGCTCTCCGCGAGACCGGCGATCTCGCGCGGCTCCAGGCCGAGGGTCTGTCGCTTGATCCGGCGGGCCACGAGCCAGGAGCCGATGCCTCCGAGGGCGAGCGCCATGCCGAGGTAGGTGAGCAGGTAGGAGGACGCCCCCTTGAGCCGATCGACGATCGAGGGCATCTCCACGGCGACCATGACCGTCCCAAGGTGCGTGCCGACCGCTGGTTCCGGTTCGTCGGACGCGCGGTTGGGATCCGGCGAGTAGAGCACCGGCGTCTGGGCGACGAGCATCCGGCGGTCGCCGAGCTCCATCGCCCCGGTCCAGCTGGCGCCGCGAGCGACGTTGGGCGAGCCCAGGCCAAGCGGCTCACCTTCGCTCGTCGGGTCCGACGACTTCTTCACGACGCCCGCGGTGTCGGCGACGGAGACGACGGAGAGGCCGTAGCGCGTGATCGCGCCCTGGACGACGCTGGGCATGACGTTGATGACCGCCTCCGGCGCGAGCTCCTGGCGCACCACGGGAGTGCTCGCGATCTGCTCGGCGATGGCGAAGACACGTCGCCCCTCGGTCCGGGTGAACGTCGCCTCCGACTGGGCGAGGGAGACGAGCGCGACCGTGACGAGGACGGTCAGCAGGATCGCCATCTGGGCGACGAGCAGTTGCCCCGCAAGCGTGAAACGGCGCAGTCTCCGCATGACCAAAACGAACTCAACCTTCATTGCTGACACAAGGGCGACACGACCTCGTGGCGCGAGACACGATCATGCCCTTCGAACCCATGACGCGAAAGAGGCCTCAAGGATGAGCACTCGCAACTCTCCCCGCAAGACCGCCCTGTTCACGGCGGGAATCGCCGTCGCGGCCCTCGCCCTGACGGCGTGCGGCGCGACCGCCGACGACGGCGGCGACGCCGGCGCGGGAGCTACCGGTGGTGGCAACGGCGCCCCGGCGACCGGCCTGCAGCTGATGGTGCCCAACGCACCAGGCGGCGGCTACGACACGACGGCTCGCACCGTCGCCCAGGTGACGGAGGCGGAGAACATCACCGGCACCGTCCAGGTGTTCAACCTTCCCGGCGCCGGCGGCACGGTCGGGCTCCAGCGCATCGTGAACGAGAAGGGCAACGGCAAGCTCGCCATGCAGATGGGCCTCGGCGTCGTCGGGGCGGCCTACACGCAGAAGTCGCAGGCCACCCTCAACGACACGACGCCGATCGCCAAGCTCATCGAGGAAGCCGGAGCGATCGTCGTCTCCAAGGACTCGCCGTACAAGGACATCACCTCGCTCATCGATGCGTGGAAGAAGGACCCGTCGAAGGTCAACGTCGGCGGCGGCTCGTCGCCGGGCGGACCCGACCACCTGCTGCCGATGCAGCTGGCCAAGGCCGTCGGCATCGAGCCCACCTCGGTCTCCTTCATCTCCTACGACGGTGGCGGTGAGCTCCTGCCGGCCATCATCGGCAACAAGATCGCCTTCGGCGCGAGCGGCTTCGGGGAGTTCCTCGACCAGGTCAAGGCCGGCGAGGTCAAGGTCCTCGCCGTCACGAGCGACGAGCGCATCGACGCCCTCCCCGACGTGCCCACCATGAAGGAGTCCGGCGTCGACTTCACCTTCACCAACTGGCGCGGCATCGTCGCACCGCCGGAGATCTCCGACGCCGACAAGGCGGTCTGGGTCGACGCGCTGACGAAGATGCACAGCTCGGATGCCTGGAAGGCCGAGATGGAGAAGCGCGGCTGGACCGACGCCTTCGTCACCGGTGACGAGTTCGGCACCTTCCTCAAGGAGCAGGACACCGCGGTCGCCGAGATCCTCAAGAACCTCGGGCTGGTCAACTGATCATGTCCGACCGCGAGGTGGACCGCACCGGTGCCCCTGGCGCGGGCGAGACCGCCCGCGGGGACCGCGCACAGTACGGTGTGTGCGCGGCCCTCGCGGGGCTCGGGGTGCTGCTCCTCGTCGACGCGGCACGCATTCCACACGTGACGAGCAGCAACGACCCGCTGGGTCCGCGGCCGGTGCCGATCGTGCTCGGCGTCCTGCTCATCGTGACGGCAGTGGTCTATGCCATCGACGTCTTGCACGGTGGCGTCGGGGAGGCCGAAGGCGGTGAGGACGTCGAGCCGGGCAGTCGTGCCGACTGGAAGACCGTCCTGCTGCTCATCGTCGTCTTCGGCGCCAGCGCGATGCTCATCAACCCGCTCGGCTGGGTCATCACCGGCAGCCTGCTCTTCTGGGGCTGCGCCTTCGCGCTCGGCAACCGGCACCACATCCGCGGGCTCGCCATCGGCATCGCGCTGGCCCTGATCACCTTCTACGGGTTCGCGATCGCTCTCGGCGTCAGCCTGCCGGCCGGCATCCTCAAGGGAATCCTCTGATGGACAACCTCAACAACCTGATCGAGGGCTTCGGGCACGTCCTGACCCCGATGAACCTCCTCTTCGCCTTCATCGGCGTCACCGTCGGCACGGCCGTCGGCGTCCTGCCGGGCATCGGACCGGCGATGACCGTCGCGCTCCTGCTGCCGATCACCTACGGCCTGGAGCCCACGCAGGCCCTGATCATGTTCGCGGGCATCTTCTACGGCGGCATGTACGGCGGGTCGACGACCTCGATCCTGCTCAACACGCCCGGTGAGTCCGCCTCCGTCGTCACCGCGCTCGAGGGCAACAAGATGGCCAAGTCCGGGCGGGCAGCGCAGGCGCTGGCCACCGCGGCCATCGGCTCCTTCGTCGCCGGCACGATCGGCACGGCGCTGCTCGTCCTCCTCATGCCGCAGGTCGTCGCCTTCGCCATCAATCTCGGCTCACCAGAGCTGTTCGCCATCCTGATGGTCGCCTTCGTCGGCGCGAGTGCCGTGCTCGGCTCGTCCCGGGTGCGAGGGTTTGCGTCCCTCCTCGTCGGACTGACCATCGGCGTCGTCGGCATCGACTTCGTCACGGGCCAGCAGCGCCTGACCTTCGGTATCCCCCAGCTTGCCGACGGCATCGACATCATCATCGTGGCGGTCGGCATCTTCGCCGTCGGCGAGGCCCTCTGGGTCGCCGCCCACCTGCGCCGCAAGGCCGCGACCGTCATCCCCGTCGGCCGGCCCTGGATGGGACGCGACGACTGGCGCCGCTCCTGGAAGCCGTGGCTGCGCGGCACCGCCTTCGGCTTCCCCTTCGGTGCCATCCCGGCCGGGGGCGCCGAGGTCCCCACCTTCCTGTCCTACCTCACCGAGCGCCGGCTCTCGAAGCACGGCGACGAGTTCGGCAAGGGCGCCATCGAGGGCGTCGCCGGACCGGAGGCCGCGAACAACGCGTCGGCCGCGGGCACCCTCGTGCCGCTGCTCGCCATCGGCATCCCGACGAACGCCACCGCGGCGATCATGCTCTCGGCGCTGATGGGCTGGGGCTTCGAGCCGGGACCGTTCCTCATCGAGAAGCAGCCGCTCCTCGTCTGGACGCTCGTCGCGAGCCTGTTCGTCGGCAACACGATGCTGCTCGTGCTCAACCTGCCGCTCGCTCCGGCTTGGGCGAAGCTGCTCCAGATCCCCCGCCCCTACCTCTACGCCGGGATCCTCTTCTTCGCCACCATGGGGGCCTACGCGGTCAACGCCCAGCCGTTCGACCTGTTCCTGCTGCTCGCGCTCGGACTGCTCGGCTTCGCCATGCGTCGCTTCGGTCTGCCGATCCTGCCGCTCATCATCGGCGTCATCCTCGGACCGCTGGCCGAGAAGCATGGCCGCCGCGCGCTCCAGCTGTCCGGCGGTGACATCAGCGGCTTGATCGGTGGACCGGTCGCGTGGGTCTGCTACGCGATCATCGCTGTGGTCATCCTCTGGCCGCTCATCGCCAAGCTGCTTCCCAGCAAGCGCGGTTCGGACCGCGACCGCACGCCCACGGAGGTCTCCGCATGACCATCGTCGTCGGCTACATCCCCACCCCTCAGGGTGAGGCCGCCGTCACCGCAGCCATCGCCCAGGCGAAGGCGCACGACGACTCGCTCCTCGTCGTCAACATGTCCCGCGACGACAAGCTCGTCGACGCGCACCGTGCCGAGTCGAGCCAGCTCAACCGGGTCGATCTCGAGCTGTCCGAGTCCGGCGTCCACCACGAGGTGCGCCGGATCGACCACGGGACGGACCCCGCCGAGGAGATCCTGGGACTCATCCGGGAGGTCGACGCCCGGATGCTCGTCATCGGCCTGCGTCACCGCACCCCCGTCGGCAAGCTGCTCCTCGGCTCCACGGCCCAGCGCCTGCTGCTCGACGCACCGTGTCCGGTCCTCGCGGTGAAGGCGCACTGACGGCCACAGCCTTTGATGGGACTCACATCCTGCTCCGCGCGGCGGAGCAGGATGTGAGTGCCTCCCACCACACGGTCACACGGGAGCGTGGCAGGCGGCGTTTTCTGCACACTCGACCGAGGGACCCAGCCGTTCCCACAACGCCAGGGGCCGAGCACACCTCGGACCAGCCCGCGCCGTGGTTGACTCGTCGTCGAGCACCTCCAGCACGAACGAGCGAGGATGACATGGCCTCGATGGCACAGCGACTCTGGAAAGCCGGCAACGCGGCGTCCGCATGGATGTACCGGCGCACCGGCGGCAAGGTCGGCGGTAAGGCGAGGGGCGGCAGCCCAGTGCTGCTGCTCACCGTGGCCGGACGCAGGTCCGGGACACCGCACACGGTGCCGGTGGCGTACGTCGAGCGCGACGGCGCCTACTACCTCGCGGCGACCGCCGGCGGCCAGCCGAAGGAGCCGCAGTGGGTCCGCAACCTACGCGCTGCCTCGACTGCCACCATCGAGATCGGCCGCGAGAGGAGGACGGTGTCGGTCGAGGTGCTGCGCGGAGCCGACTCCGACGCGGCGTGGAGGGACGTCATCGTCGCGACCTACCCCTCCTTCGCCCCCTACGAGGCGAAGTCGGGTCGCAGGATCGCGGTCGCGCGCCTGACCCCGACGGCGTGAGTGGGCTCCCACCACACGGTCACACGCGAGCGCGGCGGGGGGCGTTTTCTGCACACTCGACCAAGAGGCCGGCGCATCCGACAAACGGCAGGACCAGCAGACCTCACCACCGGAGCAGCGCGGCGATCCCACCCGAATCCTGCAGCGCCCCGTCGGCCGCGCCTTCGATCGGGCTGACTCGCGCTCCAGTGGCCAGCGCCCGCTCGACCAGCCGTTCGGTCAACCTCGGCTCAGGCTTCCGCTCCTGCCCGCCCGGCGCGACCTCGTCACCGCCGTAGAGCTCCCCGTCCGCAGCCACCGAACCCACGTACCGGACCTCCGGGTCGTACACCAGATGATCGACCCGGCCGGCGTTCAAGGCCTGCGCCACCTCCGACAAGCCAAGGACTGCCGCACCCGAGCCGCCGACCTCGCGCACCCGCTCGACGAGCTGCCTCTCATGCTCGTTGTGGTAGTCGTGCACCAGCTCGGTGACGGTCGCCGCGAGCGAGCCGTCGTCGAGTCCAGTGAGCACTCGACTATCACCAAAGACCTTGCCGCGCAGCGGTTGCGGGAACCTCTCGATCATCGGGCTGGTCCACCGATCCCCCCCACTGACGAGGATCCGTTCCCACTTTCGCTGGTCGGCAAGCCCTGCAGCGACGGTGGCCGCCTCGTCGAGGAAGCGGTCGGCCCGGTCCCGCGCGCGGTCCTTCTGCTGCTCACGCTTCGGTGAGTGGTACTGCCCAGGCGGGCCACCGCCGAGCTGCCCGCTCCGCTCGTGGGGCGCCTCGACGTACTCCTGCTCCAGCTCGCGGACCAGCTCGAGAGTGCCGAGTCGCCACTCCAGCAGCTGGGCAGTGTCGGCGGAGACGATGACGACACCAGCAGTGCGGCCCTGGTCCAGCTGTTCCAGCAGTGGATGGAGGAACGGGCCGTCATCCAGGACCACCCTCGGACTCACCGGCATCGCACTCTCGAAGCGGCTTACCCAGCCGCCTCCCAAGGCGGCGAAGGCGATGCGGCTTCGTCCAGATTCCATCGGGCTGGCCAGGCTCTCCACCTCCGGCCACAGGCGTTCGAGCGCCGCAGCCACGGGGCGGCTCTGCTCGCCGGCCTCCTCGGTCACCCGCCGCTGCAGCTCGCGGAACCGGTTCTTCAGGTCGATTCCCGCGGCCTGCAGGTTGGGGTCGTGCTTGAAGTCGGCGTTGACATAGACCGACAGCACCCCCAACTCGTCGGTTCGCTGCGCCAGGTCCTTCAGGCCGTCCTCGCCCAACCGCTCGATCCCAACCATCCATCGTGTCTACCACAGCACAAGAGAAGGGGGTACGCCGCTGAGCTCGCTTTCGTCGGCAAGCGAGCTCAGCGGCATACCCCTTCTCCTACGTGTTTCTCTCAGGCTGCGGTCGCGCGGCGCTCCATCGCCTGCCGGTAGACGCGGACGTACTCGTCGACCATGCGCGGGATGTCGAAGCGCTCCTCGGCCGCGGCGCGGCAGTCGGCTGGGGCGAGGTCGCCGACCTGACGAAGCAGGCCGGGCAGCTCCGACTCGTCCTCGGCGAACAGACCGGTGCGGCCCTGCTCGAGCACCTCTGGCACCGAGCCCCGCGCGATCGCGACGACCGGGGTGCCGCAGGCCAGGGACTCGATCATGACGAGGCCGAAGGGCTCGTCCCGACTGGATCGGGAAGAGCAGGCACCGCGCCCGGCCGAGCAGCTCCAGCTTGTCCCGGCCGCCCACCTCGCCGAGCCACTCCACATCAGGTCCGAGCAGCGGCTCGACGTGCTCCGCGAAGTACGCCTGTTCCTCCGGCTCCACGCACTTCGCCGCGATCTTCAGCGGCATTCCGGCCGCCCGAGCTGCCTCGACCGCCTCGGGTGCGCCCTTGTCGGGGGACATCCTGCCGAGGAAGAGGGCCCAGTCCTCCTTGTCCTCGTGGAACGGGAACTCGGACACGCACACGGCATGGTGGATCGTCCCGGCCCAGCGCATCGGCAGGCCGTTGGATCGCTGGTCCTCTGAGATGGCGACGAGGTCGACGACGTCGCTCACCGACTGGGCGACGATGCCCATCTCGTCATCCATCGGGGCGTGCATCGTCGCAATCGTCGGGGCCTTGCGCGAGCGCGCGACGAGCAGGCCCGCGACGGTGTTGTCGTGGATGACGTCGAACGTCTCGCGGGCCAGAGCCGGCTCGAGCGTCGCGACGTGGACGATCTCGGGCATCAGCTGTCCCATTCGGTCGTACTGCGCCTCGTCACGCAACCGGACGAACCGGCCCTTCGTCGTCGAGCTGCCGACGCCGTAGACCGTGACGTCGTGCCCATGGTCGACGAGGCCGTCGGCGAGGTTCGAGAGGAAGAGCTCAGTGCCGCCGTAGCCCTCGGGCGGGATCTCGGTGTACGGAGTGGCGATGACGGCGATCCGAAGGGGGTCGTTCATGTGGGTGCTCTCGGGGGTTCATGGGGCCACGTCTTGGCCCACCAACCCTTCCACTACCCACTGGAGCCCGTCAGGGATGGCCGCGCCGTCGATGTGGTTGCCCTCGGCCCGGACCTGGAGGCGCCCCCCGGCGAGCGGCAGTCCGGTCACGGAGAGGATGCCGAGCCGTTCCGGCACGCGAGGCCGCGCCCGCAGGAGGCCATGGTGCACCTCGGGCTCCAGGCCGAGCAGGGCCCGCGCGAGATGGATCGGCACCGCCGAGGCCCAGGCCTGCGGTGAGCACGCCGTCGGATACGGGACCGGCACCGGATAGGCGTCGCGCTCGAGGCCGGCGAACAGCTCCGGGAGCCGACCGCCCGATGCAGCTGCCGCGTCGAGGATGCCCTCGGCGATCCGGCGGCCCTCGTCGACGAAGCCGCGGTGCATCAACCCATAGGCGATGAGCGCGTTGTCGTGCGGCCAGACCGACCCGTTGTGGTAGCTCATCGGGTCGTAGGCGCCCATCGACGTCGCCAGCGTGCGCACGCCCCAGCCGGAGAACAGCTCGTCAGAGACCAGGTGCCGGGCCACCGCCGGTGCATGCTCGTCGTCCACGATCCCGGTCCAGAGGGCGTGCCCCATGTTCGACGCCAGTGCGTCGATCGGGCGCTTGTCCCTGTCGAGGCCGACGGCGAACCAGCCGCGGTCGGGCAGCCAGAAGCGCTCGTTGAACGCGGCCTTGAGCCGGCGGGCCCGATCCTGCCAGTGCGCGGCCAGCTCCGGCTCCGCGCAGAGCTCCGCGAGCGCGGCCCGCGCGCTGAACGCCGCGTACACATAGCCCTGCACCTCGCACAACGCGATGGGAGCCTCGGCAATCGTCCCGTCGGCGAAGTTGATCCCGTCCCACGAGTCCTTCCAGCCCTGGTTGACCAGACCGCTCGGTGTCGCCCGCTCGTACTCGACAAAGCCGTCGCCGTCCCGGTCGCCATACCTGTCGATCCACTCGAGTGCCCGGTCAACGGCAGGGAGCATGCGCATGACCGTGCTGCACTGCCCGTGCCAGCGGGCGTACTCACCGACGAGGGCGACGAAGAGCGGCGTCGCGTCCGCGGTGCCGTAGTAGGCGTGCCGCCCGATCCGGCCCGCCGTGTTCCCCGGGCCGCTCCCGTAGGGGAGGGCAGCATCAGTCGCGTCGTCGGCCTCGTCGAACCGCAGCTCGTGCAGGATCCGGCCGGGCTCCTCCTCCGTCCTGTCGACGACCCGCTCGCCCTGGCGGCGGGCCAGGGCGTCGAGGACACCCTGGGCCAGCGTCGGGTCGAGCGCGAGGGTCATGTAGGACGTCAGCAGCGAGTCGCGTCCGAAGAGGGTCATGAACCACGGCGACCCCGCAGCGAGGACGGGCAGGTCCGAGCCCTCGTCGAAGACGCGCAGGCTGCCCAGGTCGTGCCGCGCCTGGCGGAGCGCCTCGTCGAAGTCCGGGTTGCTCGACCGGATCTCCGCCGTGCCGTGCTCCCACTGGCGTTGTCGCACCGCGGCCGCGGTCTCGGCCAGCGGGTGTCCGTCGGGGAACCGCGCGGGGATCGGCTCGCCGCCGATGACGGGCTGGACGTGCACGGTCGCCTTCCACTCCCCCCGTCCCGGGATCTCGGCCACGAAGTCGACCGCGTCCGGGCGGAGCTCGGCTCCGGCGGCGTGGACGTCCACCCCGAGGCCGCTGTCGCCGACCCGGCGAAGCAGACACACCCCCGTGTCCGTCAGCTGCACCCGCGTGTCCGTCTCCGTGGGTGCCCGCGACTCCTTGACCTCGAACAGGCTGGCGAAGTCCGCCTGGAACCTGATCTGCACGGAGAGCGTGACCGGCTCCGCGTGCAGGTTGCGGATGATGAGGTCCTCGCGCATCGCCTCGTCGACGTAGCGGGCGCGTTCCACGAGCAGCCGGTGGGTGTCGGTGAAGACGCGACTGATGAAGCGGCAGCACCACGGTGAGGGCAGGTGGTGGGTCAGCGGCTCGGGCCGGGTGCCGTCGATCTCGAGCACCCAGCCCGAGAGCAGGCGCGTGTCGTGCCCGAAGAAGCCCAGCGGCGCATCTGCTGTCGATGTCGCCGTTGGACCGCGAGAGGACGAAGCTGGCTCCCGAGAGGACGGTGACCGTCTCGCGCGCGACGGGGGCGGACTCTCCAGTGAAGGTGACACCGCTCGTAGTCATCATTCGACTCTAGGTGAGGGCGACCCCCCTACTTCAAGGCCGTATGCCGCTGGGCTCGCTTTCGTGCGAGAGCGAGCTCAGCGGCATACCACCTTCGCGGACGCGCGGTCAGCCGGCCTTGACGTCGGCGTCGTACGTGACGGTGGTGATCGGTCCGAGCGCGCCGCGGAGCTGGTCCTCCAGCTCGCGCTGCGTCGAGGACTTGCCCGTCGAGCGGAGTCCCATCATGGTCTGCGCCGGGCCACTCGCCTGGGCCCGTGCCCACTCCCGCAGCTCGGCCAGCTCGCCCTTGTCGAGCCGGTCACCGCGTGGGGCGACGACGACGATCTGGTAGGCCGCTGCGTTGCTGGTGCAACCCTCGCACGTGGCGTTGGCGGCGAATGACCGGTTGTTGGCGACGAGGGTCTGCGAGTGGCGCAGGATGACGACCTGGACCGATACCGCGGCCGACCCGCAGTCGGTGCACTGCGACGTCGTGGACGTGGCAAGGTTGTCGACCCTCGCGTCCTTGGTCCGGTTGCCGTAGATGACGCTGACGGTCGTGGCGGTCGAGGTGCAGCCGTCGCAGTTGGTGTCGGCTCCCGCGCTGGCGTCGCCGGACACGTGGCGACCGCTGCCGAGCTGGGTCACCGCGAAGGCCTCGTCGGTCGCCGTGGGGTCGACGGGCGAGGCGATGGCCACAGCGTTCACGTCCGCGCTCTTGGAGTCGTGGGAACTGCTGCTCCACGCCGACCAGCCGGTGCCCCCCAACACGGCAACGGCAGAGAGGATGGCGGCGACGCGACGCGAGGCGATCACTGGTCGACTCCCGTCAGGACGAAGCCGTCAGCGACCGCGGCCGTCATCTCCACGAGGCTGTCCCGCGTCTCGTGGCGCAGGGCCGACAAGCGCGTCTGGGCACCGAGCTCGAGGGCCGGATCCCAGGGGACGCGGACCACGCGGCGACACCGCTGCTCGAAGTGCTCGACCATCGGTTCGATTGGAGCGCCGACCCCTTCACGCACTCCGTTGATGACGACCACGGCCTGTCTGACCAGCTCGTGGTAGTCGTGCTTCGTCAGCCAGTCGAGGGTGAGCGCCGCGGCGCGGCCCCCGTCCACGCCTGGCCGAAGGACGAGGACGAGCTGGTCCGCCTCCTCGAGCAGGCCCTGATTGGCGCTGTCGAGGATGCCGGTGCCGGTGTCCAGCACGATGAGGTTGTAGAAGCGGTCGAGCAGGTCGATGAGCTTGTGGTAGTCGTCGCGGCCCAGCGCCATCCCGATGTGCGGGTCGTCATCCGAGGCGAGCACCTCCAGCCGCGACTCGGTGCCCTGGGAGGTGTACTCGCGCAGCAGCGAGTACGTGGTGATCCGGTCGAGATTGGCGAGCACGTCGGTGACGGCGCGGTCGTGCGGCGGCGCGACCCGGTGGGCCAGGTTGCCGGCATCGGGGTTGGCGTCGACGGCGATGACCCGGTCCCCACGCAGGGAGGCGAAGGTGCTGCCGAGGGCGAAGCTGATCGTCGTCTTGCCGACCCCGCCCTTGCGGCTCATGACGACGATGCGGTGCGAGCCGGTGATCGGGGTGCGGAGTCGCTCCTCGAGCGCCATGCGCCGGCGCTCCTGGGCGCCGGGGCCGGGGTTGACGGAGCCACCGGAGAACCGGTAGACGCGCTCTCGCCAGCCCCTCGTCGGCACCGGGGCCTGGGGCGGCAGGATGAGGTCGTCGCGGAAGGCGTCCGCGGTGAGCTCGAAGACCTCGTCGAGGTCCTCCTCGTCGGCTGCGTCGGGGAGGTCGGTGCTGGTCGGTGGCTCGACCGGGGCCGGCTCGACCGGCGTCGGCTCGACCGGGGCCGGCTCGGCAGGGGCTGGCACGGCTGGAGCTGGCACGGCTGGCGACAGGTCGCCCGGTGATGGCTCGTTGGGACGTGGCTCGGCCTGTGCCTGGTGGCCGTTGCCGGGGTCGTCGCGGGTGAGAACCCCAACACCGAGCGGGGTATTGGCGCGACTGCCGTGCGGAGTTCCGTTGTGCTGAAGGCTCAGAGGCGGCTGGTTGATGGTCATCGGGGTCTCCTCGTTCGACGAACGGTCACGCCGCGTCTCCGTCCGGCTCGCCCGCGAGCTCACCAACCGCCAGAGGGTGCGAGCGAGGCGGTCGAGCAGGACAGCGATGCCGAGCAGAGGAACGGCAAGGAGCAGGATCGAGATCGATGCGAGCGCCATCGTGGCGATGTCGCCGGCATCCCGGGCCGCGGTCCACTGCATGAGCTGCAGGCGGATCGCGTCGATGTTGGTGCCAATGATGAACGGGAGGTTCCAGAGTAACCAGAGTGTGCCAATGAGCAAGATGGGAACAACGAAACAGACCCAGGCGATGACCGTGCGCCGGGCGCGGGGACGCAGCTCGGCAACCCGCGGGTCACGCTCGGCACCGGGCCGGAGGCTGCGAAGCACCGGCCCGACCCGGCCGAAGAGGTCCGGCACACCCGCGAGGTCGGCCAGCACGTAGTAGCCGTCGAGCCGGACGACCGGGATGAGCTGCTGCACCATCTCGACGTGCATGATGAAGGCGGCGAGCAGGAACACGCCGCTTCCCGTCGTGAGATGGAGACTGGCCAGCACGATGAGGCACAGCACGTTGAAGTAGAGGCCACCGAGGTCCGTGCGCAGGCGTCCGGCACGGCTGAGGCGGTACGAGTCCGTGACGTCGGTGTAGAAGGCGGGGAAGATCAGGTACACGCCGAAGCCGATGGCACCCGGGCGTCCGCCGCTGTAGGCACACGCCGCCGCGTGACCACTCTCATGAATCAGTCCACCGAGCGTGAGCAGGCCGTACAGGGCAAGCATGAGCGCCGGTGTCGTCAGGACCTCCACGACGGCTGCCCCGAGGTCGCCGGTCGTAAGGAGCCGGATGTCGAGCACGACGACGGCGATGAGGGCGGCCACGACGACCGGTGACCAGAACACCGGCGCCAGCGCCCGGCCGAGCCTCGGCACCCACCGGGCGGGGACGAGCACGCCCTTGAGCGACAGCGACAGGAGCGGGCGGGCCTTCGGCAGGGCGACCTTGTGCCTGGGCCGCGCGGGGGGTGCGGAGCTCGGGGGTGTGGAGGGTGCGCTGATGGGCGGCGCTGGCTGAGCCGACGCCGTGGTGGTCGCGGTGCCCTGTGGAGGCGGTTGGGCCGAGGAACCCGCTTGCGGGCCAAGGGCATCCGGACCGTCGACCACGAGACCGAGGGGCTTGAGCCGAGTGTCGATGAGGTACGCGAGGCCCTCTGCGCTGAGCGTCCGGCCGTAGGAGCGGCTGACCATGGCAGCGACGCCTGCGGTCGAGCGCCCGTCCACGATGTTGCTCAGGACCAGATGGAGCAGCTCGGAGATCTGGATCATCTGGCCATCGGCGCGGCGGACGAGGTAGGTCGCCTCACTCAGACCTGAGCCGTCCACCTGCCCGAGACGCTGCAGTCCCTTGGCCAGTCGCCACGTCGACACGGTGGGTCGAACGGTTGCCGTCACTGATCCGTCCTTCCCTCTCCTGGACGTGCTGGCCGGGGACGAACGGACGGCGGGCGCGTTCTGGGGTGGTCGCGCCCGCCGTCTCGCTGTTATCCGAAGATCGCCAGGTACTGGCCGGCCACTGCGTTGGCGGTGACGTTGCTCGACGCCGCGTTGATGGCGAAGGCCAGGTTGACCCCGACGACCGTGTTGACGTTGATGCACGCGAACTGGCACCCCAAGGTGTCGCGTGTCGGCAGGAGAGCAACGATCTCTCGATCGAGCTCTCCGTAGTCGATCGATGCTGCCTCGTGCATACGGGCCGTCTCCCTTCAGTCCTCGTGAGTTCACGATGGCCCGGGCGCGGCTCCCGTGATGCTCACGGAAGCCCCGCCACGATGGGATCAGCCCTGGGACACGGTGATCGACTGCAGCGCAGCGCTGTTGGCCTGCGAGAACGCGGTCACGGCGTTGAGAGCGACCGACGAGTTGCTGGCGTAGACGTTCGCCCAGTTGTAGTTGCCCCAGTACAGCGTCTCCTTGGACGGGAGCAGGGACACCATCTCCGTGTCGAGCTCAGCAAAAGTCAAGTTCTCCATGAGATTCACCTCCTCCCCGAGATGAGTTGATGCGCGCCAGTGGAGCGCACACTCCGTGACCGCAGCGTGACCGGACCGTGACCCGCTCAGGTGTTTGCTTTCCGTGTGCCTGTGCGTTGAGCCAGAATCATCAGGACGCTCGCACCTGGGGCCGCGCGAAAGCAGTAACGCCACGTCGGGCCGACCGGAAGGACTTCGATGTCAATCCCCGCAGCACCGGAGAACGATCCGCGGTCGGGCGACGCGGTCATGGTGCTCAGCTGCTGGATCGAGGGCGTGGCCGGCGATCTGCTGGCCAGGGCCACGATGAGCATCGGCGACGAGACGAGGATCCGGACGCTGTCCTCCCGCGAGCAGATCCACGAGGCTCTCGACGAGTGGCTGGACGACATCCTGGCAGCCCCGTGACTTCCTGTGACCCAGCCTGAGCGGGAGTTCCAGCGCGAAACGGAAACACGCCCAGCGGCATACGGCCATGTATCAGCAAAAATGACCCGGCCTCTTTTCAGGACAACTGTTCGCATCCGGGTGAATACTGGACGGATGATGCCGAGCGAGCCCGCCGTCAGGGGGACGGCGGCCGTGAGGACCACTGTTTGACAGCTGTCGATCAACTGGGGGATCGATGTCTACACAGGCTTGCCGGATCAGGTTGTTGGGTCACTGGCGTCTCGACCTCGAGGGTCGACGCGCTCAGGTCGGCAACCGCGAGCAACGCGTGACGGCCCTCCTCGGGCTGCGGGGCACCCAGCCGAGAGCCGCCGTCGCAGGTACGCTCTGGCCCGACAGCACGGACGTCCGGGCGCGCGCGAACCTGCGCACCTCCCTCCTTCGCCTCCGCAGCCTGGACGCCGGGATCGTCGAGTCCGGTCGTGCCAGCGTGGCGCTCGGACCGCAGGTCCTCGTCGACGTCTGGCACCTGCTCGACCGTCTCGACCAGGTCGAGCTGCTCGAGACGCTCGACGGCCTGGACCTCCACGCCGCCCTGGCGACGCTGGCCGGTCCGGACCTGTTGCCCGGATGGTACGACGACTGGGTGCTGTACGAGCGGGAACGACTGAACCACAGGAGAATTCGAGCCCTGGACAAGGTCGCGAGCCTGCTCTTGCGGCGAGGCGACACGAGCATGGCGATCAGCTACGCCGAGGAGGCCGTGGCGCTTGAGCCGCTGCTCGAGAGCTCGGTCGCCCTCGAGGTCCAGGCGCACCTCGACGGCGGCAACCAGTCTGCGGCCGTCCAGGCGTTCCAGCGCTACCGCGCGCGCCTCGACGCCGAGCTGCGCATCTCGCCATCGCGGGAGCTCGTCGAGCTGTTGACGTCGGCCGCGCCGGTCAGGTCGCGGCACTGAGGCGCCCCTGAGGCGGCCCTGAGGCCGTCCGTGCGTCAGCCTGGGAGGCACGCGCCCGTGTCGACCTCGCGGTGGGCGCTGCGCGCGGCGTCGAGGACAGGCATCGCCTCGTCGAGCGTCAGGGCGTAGCCGGTGTTGTTGTCCTCGAGCGACTTCGCGAAGACGACACCGGCGACCCGGCCGCTTGCGTCGAGGAGCGGTCCACCGGAGTTGCCCGGCTGGACGCGCGTGTAGAGCGAGTAGATCTCGCGCACGACCGGATCCTCGCCGTAGATGTCCCGTCCCCGCGCGTCGAGGGCCTGGCGGACCCTGGCCGGAACGACGGTGTAGGGCCCGTCGAGCGGGAAGCCCGGGACGGCGGCAGCGGTGCCGCGCGGCAGGTCCGAGCCGAGTTCGAGTTCCGGCGCGTCCAGGCCATCCGCGCTGATGACGGCCAGGTCCCGGTCGGGGTCGAAGATGACGACCCGCCCGGTGACCGTCTCGTCCTGACTGCTGATCTGAACCCGTTCGGCGCCGGCCACCACATGGGCGTTGGTGACCACGCGCCCGGGGCTGAGGACCCACCCGGTCCCCTCCTGCGCACGCGCGCACGAGTCCGAGGCGGTCGTCACCTTGACGACCGAGGCGGCCGCCCGGGCGATCGCCCCCGCGTCGCCGATGGCGGGATCGGGGGCCTCGACCGGGGCGATCGGCTCCGGGACCAGGTCGCCGAAGACCTGTGGAAAGCCCTGGCTCGAAAGGAAACCGCGGAAGCCGGCGAAGACCTGGCCGGTCCCTTCCGGCATGACCGCGTCGACCGCCCGCAGCACCCTCGACTCGGC
This sequence comes from uncultured Actinomycetota bacterium, assembly GCA_963754395.1. GTDB lineage: Bacteria > Actinomycetota > Actinomycetes > Actinomycetales > Dermatophilaceae > Intrasporangium. The sequence goes on from CAVWGJ010000011.1 coordinate 15,938, forward strand.
CATCGCCCTCGCCACCGCGGGGTTGCCGGCGGTGCGCAGGGAACCACCGAGGAACCAGATCATCAGGGACGCCGCAAGGACGACGACGATCGCGCCGAGGACGGAGTCGGTGCGCCGCACGGTGTGCTGGCCCAGCCGGCGCCTGACCTGGGCGCCGAGGAGGCTGCCGAGCACCTGGCCGATCCAGCCCATGAGGACGACACCGATGATGAGGACGAGAACCCGCAGTCGCGGGTCGTTCGTCACGGCATCCAGGTCGGCGAGCACGGAGGGCAGCAGCCAGATGCCGACGAGGGCTCCCATGAAGAAGCCGAGCAGTGAGAAGACGCTCGAGACGAGCCCGTGGCGGTACCCGGAGATCCCGTAGGCGACGAGGATGAGCACGAGGGCGAGGTCGAGCAGGAGGCCGCCGGTCATCGGCGGTCCCTGAGGTAGATCTCGGGCAGCGGCCTTCGTTGCGACTCGTCCCACTCGACCGTGAGCCCGGCCAGGTCGAGCACTCGGCTGAGGAGCCCGGCCGTGAAGCCCCAGAGCATCAGGTGGTCGAGCTCGAAACCCGGCCCGACGAAGCCGCTCGGGTGGGTCACGGTGAATCGGGTCTCGGGGTGGACGAGGTGGGAGATCGGCACGGAGAGCACCTCGTGCACCTCGGCGGCGTCGCGCACCGTCAACGGACTCGGGCGCGACCACCAGCCGAGAACGGGGGCGACGACGAAGTTGGCCGGCGGCAGGTAGAGGCTCGGCAGCACGTCAACCACGTCGACACCGTCCGGGTCGACGCCGGTCTCCTCCTCGGCCTCGCGGAGCGCGGTGGCAACGCTGTCCTCGTCCTCGGGGTCGCGCGACCCGCCGGGGAAGGCGATCTGGGCCGGCTGGGTGCGCATCGTGTGCGAGCGCTCGATGAGGATGACGTGCTCGCTCCCGGATTCCTCGCCAGCAGGCGGCGGGCCGAAGAGCATGAGGACCGCCGACTCCCGGCCGCCCTCCTCCGGCGGCAGGAACCGGGAGAACCAGTGCGGGTCGACCACGGGCACGAGGGCGGCGGCGTGGTCGAGCCACCCCGGGCGCGGGAGCCCGGCGGGCCCGGGCGGGATCGAGCCGGACGTCCCGGAATGGACGACCCGGGAACTCCTCGGTTCGGGAATCGGCGAGGAGGTCCTGCGGCTCGTCATTTCGGGGCCAGCTCGAACTTCAGGAGCTTGGCGGCACGGTCCGGGTCGGTCTCGCCGATCCCGTAGCTGGGGCACCAGCGGGCGACCGGGCAGGCTCCGCAGGCTGGCTTCTTCGCGTGGCACGTGCGGCGTCCGTGGAAGATGACGACGTGGCTGAGCATCGTCCAGTCGCGTCGCATGAAGAGCGCGCCCACCGCGTGCTCGACCTTGACCGGGTCCGTCTCGTCGGTCCACCCGAAGCGCCGGACGAGCCGCCCGAAGTGCGTGTCGACGGTGATGCCCGGGACGTTGAAGGCGTTGCCGAGGACGACGTTGGCGGTCTTGCGGCCCACCCCGGGCAGCGTGACGAGGTCCTTCATCCGCCCGGGCACCTCGCCGTCGAAGCGCTCGACGAGGGCCTGGCCGAGCTTGATGAGGCTGTCGGCCTTCGCCCGGAAGAAGCCGGTCGGCTGGATGATCGTCTCGAGCTCGGTGCGGTCGGCGGAGGCATAGTCCGCGGCGGTGCGGTACTTGGCGAAGACGATCGGCGTCACCTTGTTGACGCCGACGTCCGTGGTCTGCGCAGACAGGATCGTCGCGACGAGCAGCTCGAGGGGAGTGGTGAAGTCGAGCTCGCAGTGCGCGTACGGATAGCGGTCGTGCAGTGCCCGGTACATCTTCCGGGCACGCCGCGTCCGCGCGACGGGACTCTCGTCGGCAGTCACGACGGCACGAGCAGACACAGACGTCACTGTATGCCGCTGAGCTGGCACCCACGCAAAGGGCTCACCTCCACGGAGCTGCCGTCCGCACGCCATCGCGAGGGGGTTCGCACTGGCAGGGACAGGCGGGCAGACAGGCGAGCTCGAAGCAGTCGTCGAGGCAGGTGCACTCCTGAGGGGGCGATGCCAGCAGATCGGCCAAGGCCCGGTCCCGGCGCCTCTGGCGCTCGCGCGCCGCGCGCTCCCGTTCGGATCGGAGCGTCGGATGGTCCTCCGGTGCACGCCCGCGCTCGCGCAGGTGGTTGCGCTCCTGGCGCTGCCGATACCAACCGCGCGCCGGCGGCAACCCCTTGCGCGGCTGGACGCCCCGCTCGTTGGGGATGCCGATGTCCGGCGGCGTCGCGTCCAGATGAGCCGGGAACCGCCGCTCCCGATGGTCCCGCAGCGTGTCGGCCGGGACCGCCTCGACCATGCGTCCCTCACGGTCGACGACCGCCAGACGCAGGCCGGCCAGCGCGAGGATCGACTCCATCGTCGGAATCTCAACTCGGACAGCGCTCGTCTCGAGCCTGCCGACTGCAGCCCGCGACAACCCGAGCGCGTCAGCCAGGTCCCGCTGGCTCAGGTCTGCGAGGCGTCGGGCTCGTCTGACATAGCCGCCGACATCGAAGGCCACGAGTCCCCCTTCTCCGGACGATTTCGTGGCTCGAACCTGACAGGCACCACTGACATCCATCCGCATCGCATTCTGCTCCGCTTCCCGGAGCAGAATGCGAGTCGCCGCGACCCCCTCGCATTTCGCAAATCGCACACCCCCACGCGCACTCGTATCTTGCTCCGCTTGGCGGAGCAGGATGCGATGCGGGCGGGCGGGGACCGTGGTTGGCGGCTCACGGCGGTTCGGCGAGGAGCAGGTCACACGCACAACGGTTCTGGCAGACTGGCCCCGTGGACCCAGATGTGGTGAGACGCGCTCCCCTGTTCGAGGCACTCGACGACGAGGCTGCCTCGGTCCTGCAGGCACAGATGAGTCTGTCTCGCCTCGAGCGCGGGGACGTGCTCTTTCACGAGGGCGACCGCGGCGACACGCTGTACGTCATCGCGGAGGGCAAGATCAAGCTCGGGCGGAGCAGTGCAGACGGTCGCGAGAACCTCGTGGCCATCCTCGGGCCTGGTGAGATGTTCGGTGAGCTCAGCCTCTTCGACCCCGGGCCTCGCACGATGACCGCCACGGCAGTCGCCGAGACGCAGCTTCTCGGGCTCGGCAACGACTCCCTCACGGGCCTGCTCGCCGGCCGCCCCGAGGTCGCCAAGACGCTTCTCGCGGCTCTCGCCCAACGCCTCCGTCGCACCAACGCACACCTCGCCGACCTCGTCTTCACCGACGTTCCCGGTCGCGTGGCCAAGGCGCTCATCGACCTGTCCGAGCGATTCGGCCGGCACGTCGATGGCGGCATCATGGTCGCCCACGACCTGACCCAGGAGGAGCTCGCCCAGCTCGTCGGCGCTTCGCGTGAGACGGTCAACAAGGCCTTGGCAGACTTCCAGTCCCGCGGCTGGATACGGCTCGAGGCACGAGCCGTGCTCCTCCAGGACGTCGAGCGCCTCAAGCGCCGCGCCAAGTAGAACCGCGCCAAGTAGACCGACCGCCCAGAAAGCCCCGGCCGGGTCAGTCGTCGATGCTCGATTGCTCGCGCAGGTACTCGAGCTGCGCCTGCACGGACATCTCGGCGGCCCCCCAGACGGTGCGGGGCACGTCGGCGTAGACGCGCTCGACCACCTCGCGGGCGGTCGAGTCGCCGGCCGCGAGCGCCGCGCGGACCTGGTCGAGCCGCTCGGCCCGGTGACTGAGGTAGAACGTCGCCGTCGCGGCCGCATCCTCCACGAACGGCCCGTGACCCGGAAGGATGCTGGCCACCTGCCCGGTCCGGGTCAGGGCCTCGATCCGCTGGAGCGACTCGAGGTAGGACTCCAGGTGCCCGTCCGGCCAGGCGACCACGGTCGTCCCCCGTCCCAGGATCGTGTCGCCCGTGAGCAGCATGGTGTCGGCGGGCACGAGGTAGGAGTAGGAGTCGGCCGTGTGCCCGGGTGTCGCCACGGCGACGAGCTCGAGGCCGCCGACACGGATCACCTCTCCCGGCCCGACGTCGTCGTGCCCGCGCCCGAAGGCCCGCACCGGCGCCCCCGTCAGCTCGTGGAAGCGCTCGGCCGACTCGGCGTGGTCCAGGTGCCCGTGCGTGAGCAGCGTGAGCGCGACGCGCCGCCCCGTCTGCTCGACCTGCGCCAAGACCCGCGCCAGATGAGCCTCGTCGAGCGGTCCCGGGTCGATGACCACCGCATCTGTTGAGCCGGGCTCGGTGACGATCCAGGTGTTCGTGCCATCCAGGGTCATCGGCGACGGGTTCGGGCACAGCACGCACACCGCTCGCTCCGACATCGACCCGCCAACCCAGGTCGGGTCCGCCTCGGCGCCCTTCACCCCATCACCAGCTCTCTCAGGCGTCGATCCGCATGGCCGGGCCCTCCGGGGTGTCCACGATGTCCGGCATGATGAGCGCGAGGTCCTCGTTGTGCGCCACGAACTCGGCCGCACTCGCAGCGGCGCCAACCTCCTCGACCCACACGAGAGTCGGCGGGAGCAGGGAAGCGAGCTCAGCGGCATACTCCTTGAGAAGGTCTTCGGGGACGACCCACTCAGCGATCTCCGCCTCGCTCGTGTTGCCGTCCGCGACCTGGTGCTCGGGCATCACCGCGGCGAAGAACCACGTGTCGAACCGCCTCGGCTCGAACACCGGAGTGAGCCAATGCGCCTTGGCCACAATGAGATCCGAGCGCAGGACGAGGCCCCGCTTGACGAGCACCTCGGCGAGGGACAGCTCCCGGGTGACGAGCCGCTCGCGGACGCCGGCCCATGTCTCGTCGTGCGGGTCGACGAGCGGCCCCGTGGTGGACGGGCTGGCCAGCAGCACGCCGACCTCCTCGAAGACCTCGCGAACCGCGGCAGCGACGTACATCTGGGCCTCGGAGGGGGTGCACCCCAGCCGCTCCGCCCACTCCGCCGGTGACGGGCCGGCCCACGGGAGCCCGGCATCGCCGTCGCGCGCGTCGACCCCACCGCCCGGGAAGACATGCATGCTGGGCGCGAACGCCATCCCCGACACGCGTTTGAGCATGAACACCTCAGGCCCGCGCTCGCCGTCGCGGACGAGCATGACCGTGCTCGCCTGCCGCGGCTTGGCCTCCTCCCACCGCTCGCCACCGAGCCAGCGGAGCGCGAGCTCGCTGACGCCGCTCAGCCGGGTGATCGGGAAGTACCGCGCCGGGCGGCTCTGGGAGGCAGACGCCATGACGCGGCTCAATCTGCGACTGAGACGGTGACCTCGACCTCCACGGGAGCGTCGAGCGGCAGCGCTGCGACACCGACCGCGCTGCGCGCGTGCGCCCCCTTGTCGCCGAATGCCGTGCCGAGCAGCTCGCTCGCGCCGTTGATGACCCCCGGCTGGCCGGTGAAGCCCGGGTCGCTCGCCACGAACCCGACGACCTTGACGACCTGGGTGACCTTCTCGAGGTCGCCGACGACGGACTTGATCGCAGCGATCGCATTGAGGGCGCAGAGCGCAGCGAGCTCCTTGGCATCGGAGGCGGGGACGAGCCCGTGGCCGTCGCCGACCTTGCCGGTGGCCTCGAGGTTGCCATCGCGCATCGGCAGCTGGCCGGACGTGAAGACGAGGTTGCCGTTGCGCAGGGCAGGCACGTAGGCCGCGACCGGTGCGACGACCTCAGGGACGGTCAGGCCCAGCTCGGAGAGGCGTTCTTCGACAGTCGACATGGCTCAGGCCCCCTTGGGTCGCTTGAAATACGCAACGAGGCTCGTGCCGTCAGGCCCGGGCACGATCTGGACGAGCTCCCAGCCATCGGCGCCGAAGTTGTCCAGGATCTGCTTCGTGTTGTGGATGAGCAGAGGGGCGGTGAGGTACTCCCACGTGGTCATGGCCCTCACCCTACTTCGGCGTCCCGCTGGCACGATGACGGCATGGACCCGCACGCGGACGACGTCCTGGAGAGGCCGGCTCCCCCGCCCGACGACACGAGGTCGTATGCCGCTGAGCCCGCCCAGGTCTGCGACGTGCGGTTCCCGCCCTCCCGAGCTGCCACCACCTCGGGTGGCCCGGTTGTTCGCAGGGGCACGGTGCTGGTCGTGCACGGCGGGTTCTGGCGGGCGTCCCATGACCGGTCACACGCGGCGGCCCAGGCAGCGGCGTTGGCCGAGGCCGGCTGGCACGTCGCAGTCGGTGAGTACCGCCGTACGGGCATGCCGGGCGGCGGCTGGCCCGGGACGTTCGACGACATCGCTGCGTTGGTCTTAGCGGTCGACGCCGACCCCGACCTCCCCGGGCCTCTTGTCCTCATGGGCCACTCGGCCGGCGGGCACCTCGTCGCCTGGGCCGCGAACCAGCCCTGGGCCGACCGCCTCGCCGCGGTCGTCGTCCTGGCCGGCTGCGTCGACCTGCAGGCGACGGACCGTCTGCACCTCGGGGCGGATGCGGCGCGGGACTTCCTGGGCGACCCTGTCCTCGAGGTCGACGTCTGGCGCGCGGCGGACCCGATGAGCGACCTGCCGCCACACGTTCCGGTCCGGCTCGTGCACGGGGAGCTGGACCGCGAGGTCCCCGTCTCGGTGACTGACGCCTATGTTCGCGAGGCTCGACGGCTCGGTGGCGACGTCCGGCTCGAGGTGGTCCCGGACGCCGGCCACTTCTCCGTCATCGACCCCGACAGTCCGGCCTGGCCCCGCGTCCTTACTGCCCTCGACGAATTCGCTACCCCGGGTTGACTCCACCCCGGTAACACCGGGCATCTCGCTCCAGCATCTACTCCGAGTAGATACCAGTGCGCCAGGGGTGGGGTTTCCGGGATGACTTCATCTCGTCATCCACATCCCGGCACGCCACCCGCTGGTTGTCCACCGGCTCTGGTTGAGCCGCGTTCCGTTGTACTCGTCCGATCCACTGTTGATGCGTGGACGAGATGGTGCTGATCGAGAAGGCCAGAGAAGTCGCAGCCGATTTCGGTGGCGTGTCGTCCCGGACCGGCTTGGCCGACGTGGGCGTACAGCGTCACCACATCCGCAAGCAGGTGTCACGTGGACGCTGGGTCCTCCACGGCCGGCGCACTGTGGCGGTGCACACCCGGGACCTCAGCCAGTCGGAGCTCTATTGGCGGGCCGTATGGGAGACCAGCCCATCGGCCGCCGCACTCGATGGTGTGAGTGCCCTGTTGGCTGCCGGATTGAAGGGCTACGACGAGGCGGTGGTCCATGTGTCGGTTGTCCACACGCGCCGTTCAGTGCCGGTGTCCGGTGTCCGGCTGCACAAGATCCCGAGGCGCTCCGCCGGCGAGGTGATCGGAGCGGGCGTGCCGCGGGTCAGACCGGCCATCGCAGCCGTCCGCGCGGCGCACTGGGCAGTATCGGATCGGCAGGCGGCGCTCATCCTCGCGATGACCGTTCAACAGCGGCTCTGCAGCCCCGACCAGCTGCTCGAAGCCGCTGGGAAGGTGCAGGGCCGTCGGCGGCGCAGGTTCGTCCGAGACGTGGTCAAGGATGTCGCCGAGGGTGCCCAGTCGCTGGGCGAGCTCGACTTCGCGCGAATCTGCCGTCGCCACGGCGTGCCCGAACCGGTCCGTCAGGAGATCGTGCAGGACGCCCGGGGCCGGAGCTACCTCGACGCGCGGTGGGCCTGTGGCCTCGTGGCTGAGATCGACGGTGCTGGTCATCGGTGGGGTTTGGCCGTCACCGATGACAACCTGCGGCAGAACGACCTCGTCGTTTCCGGGGACAACGTTGTGCGCCTCGACACCCTTGGGCTTCGGCTGCACGAGGCGCGGTTCATGGGTCAGGTACGCGCTGCCCTGCTGTTGCGGGGGGAGCCGAACCTCACCAACCCGGAGTAGAGGGCACAGCGAGAACCCCGAGGTGACCGAAGTGGCTTCTACTCGCGGTAGCTGCATGAGCGGTGACCCCGGGATCACCGGTGTGACATCTACCGGGGGTAGCGGAGCCGGGCCGGGCCGGCGATGCGGGGCAATAGAGTGCCGGTGTGACGACTGCGAGTGCGACCGCCTCCGAGGCGGCCGGTGCGCGCACCTGGGAGCGCGCTCGGCTGCACGTCGTCACCGGCAAGGGCGGGACGGGGAAGACGACGGCCGCCTCGGCGCTCGCCATCGCGCTGGCCTCACGCCAGACGACTCCGGCCACGAGGGTGCTCCTCGCTGAGGTCGAGGGCCGCCAGGGCATCAGCCAGACGTTCGACGTCCCCCCGCTGGGCACCGAGGAGACCCGGATCGCGCGCACGAGGTCGGGCGGCGAGATCGTCGGGATCTCCGTCGACGCCAAGGCCGCCCTCCTCGAGTACCTGCAGCTGTTCTACAAGCTCGGCCGCGCGGGCAAGCTCCTCGAGAAGTTCGGGGCCATCGACTTCGCCACCACCATCGCCCCGGGAGTCCGCGACGTCCTCGTCATCGGCAAGCTCTACGAAGCCAACCGACGACGCAAGGACGGCAAGCATCGGGGACCCAGCCCAGCGGCATACGACGCCATCGTCATGGACGCCCCGCCGACGGGGCGCATCGGGCGCTTCCTCAGCGTCAACTCGGAGGTGGCCGACCTGGCCCGGGTCGGTCCGATCCACAGCCAGGCAGGCTCGATCACAGAGCTGCTCGAGAGCGACCAGACGCTCGTCCACATCGTCACGCTGCTCGAGGAGATGCCGGTCCAGGAGACCCTCGAGGCGATCGACGAGCTGCGCGCCAAGAACCTCAATGTCGGCGCGATCATCGTCAACATGGTCCGGCCGCCGCTCCTCGACGACGTGGCGCTCGAGCAGGCTCGCACCAGCCGGCTGCACAAGCCGTCGATCGCCAGCCAGCTCACGGACGCGGGTGTCAAGGTGACGCCCGAGCTCGTCGACGGGCTGCTCGAGGAGGCCCACGACCACGCGCACCGGGTCGACCTCGAGAGCGAGCAGCTGGCCCTCCTGCAGCAGACTGGCCTGCCGCTCCTGCTGCTCCCAGCGCTGCCCGAGGGGGTCGACTCGGGATCGGTCCGCGAGCTGGCCGACATCCTGTGGGACGGGCTCGTGGAGGAAGGTCTGCTCGAATGACCACGACGGCAACGACCGCTCGCGACGAGCCGCCCGTCCAGACGAGCGCGCACGCCCGGGCCGCCCAGTCGGCTCCCCGGCTCGACATCGACGCCATGATCGCCGACAAGGGGGTCGAGATCGTCGTGTGCTGCGGCTCCGGAGGGGTCGGCAAGACGACGACGGCCGCCGCCCTCGGGCTGCGTGCGGCCGAGGCCGGCCGGCGGGTGGTCGTGCTGACGATCGACCCGGCCAAGCGCCTCGCCCAGGCCCTCGGCCTGACTGAGCTCGACAACACCCCGCGACCCGTTGAGGGGATCGACACATCGCAGGGCGGCAGCCTCGACGCGATGATGCTCGACATGAAGCGGACCTTCGACGAGGTCGTCATCGCCCACGCCGATCCCGGCAAGGCGGAGCAGATCCTCGAGAACCCCTTCTACCAGGCGGTCAGCTCCTCCTTCGCCGGGACGCAGGAGTACATGGCGATGGAGAAGCTCGGCCAGCTCAAGGCCACCGCCGACTCCATGCCGGACGGCTGGGACCTCATCATCGTCGACACCCCGCCCTCGCGATCGGCGCTCGACTTCCTCGATGCGCCGAACCGGCTCGGCAGCTTCCTCGACGGGCGCTTCATCCGGATGCTCACCGCCCCGGCCAAGGCGAGCGGCCGCGCGGGCCTGAAGGTCTTCGGCCTCGGTGTCCAGCTCGTCAGCAACACGATGGCCAAGATCCTCGGTGGTCAGTTCCTCGGCGACGTGCAGTCCTTCGTCGCGGCGCTCGACACGATGTTCGGCGGGTTCCGCGAACGCGCCGACCTGACCTACCAGCTGCTCTCGCGCCAGGGCACGTCGTTCCTCGTCGTGGCGGCGCCGGAGCGCGACGCGCTGCGTGAGGCGTCCTTCTTCGTCGACCGCCTCCAAGCGGACGGTATGCCGCTGAGCGGGCTCGTCGTCAACCGCATGGGTCGCGTCTCGGCGGGGGCACTCACGCCCTCGCGCGCGTCGGCCGTCGCAGAGGCGCTCGAGGACAGCGGGGGGCCCAAGTCGGCCGCCAACGCCGCGGGCCTGCTCCGCCTCCACGCAGCAGTCGTGACGATCGCCCAACGGCAGCGCGAGCTCGCGGAGCGCTTCTCGAGGGCGCACCCGGACGTGCCGGTCGTCCAGGTCCCTGCCCTGAACCGCGATGTCCACGACCTGGACAACCTGCGTGAGATCGGGCACGCGCTTGCTGGGCCGTGATCCCCGTCATCACGACCCAGCAAGTGGTTCCGATGTTTCTGCTTCCCCCGAGGGTTCAGAGCCCTGCTGTATCCCCCGCCAGCGTCCCCGTTACGCGGACTGGGCCTGAGCCGCCATCGTGGTCCGGAGCGCGGTCTTCCAGGACGTGATGTCCGGGCGCTTGCGGAGCAGCGCTCGCCGCTCCCGCTCGGTCATCCCACCCCAGACCCCGAACTCCGTCCGGTTGTCGAGGGCCTCGGCCAGACACTGCGCCAGCACTGGGCAGGTCTTGCAGACCGCCTTTGCATCGTGCTGCGCCTTGCCTCGGACGAAGAGCGCGTCCGGGTCCTGCCCGGTGCACGCCGCCTGACTGGCCCACTCGTCGACCCAACTTGTCGAAATAGTGACGACACTCATTCTGTTCTACCCCTCCCCGCTCGGTGCCTCCCACGACCCCGAGTTGGATCCAGACCGTCCCACCGGTCCGGATCAGGCCCCCTTCGGCCCAAACGTGACATTACGAGCACTGGTCCGAACCGGACATAGGCCGTATGCATCATTTGGCGATGTCGAGGTGACTAGTCACCTCTCCATCGGCAGAAATCGGGCCATACGCCACACAGAGGCGCAAATCACGGCCCCTGATACGTCGGTCCCACCCGTTACCCTTGGGGCCATGTCGTCTTCCCGGACCACGTCGATCGGCGGTGTCATCAGCCTCCTCGGCGCCTTCGTCGCTGCCGCGATGGTGCTCGGCCTCCTCGCTGCCGGCCTGTTCATGCCCGCAGTGGGAGCGACCGGGGCCCTTGCCCGCAATGGCGTCGACATCTTCAACGAGCTCCCGGGTGAGTTCAAGACCGATCCGCTCAAGCAGCAGTCGCGGATCCTGGCAGCGGACGGCAAGGTCATCGCCACTCCTGCCGAGCAGAACCGCATCATCGTCCCGCTGGACCAGGTCGCCCCGATCATGCGCAAGGCGCAGGTCGCGATCGAGGACCACCGCTTCTACGATCACGGGGGCTTCGACCTGCAGGGCGTCGTGCGAGCTGCGATCGCGAACGTCCGCACCGGCGCGACGACTTCCGGCGCATCGTCGCTGACGCAGCAGTACGTGAAGATCTCGCTGCAGTACACGGCGCTCAACCAGGGTGACGAGCAGGCGGCTGCGGCCGCGGTCCGCAAGGACTACCTCCGCAAGCTCAAGGAGGTCAAGTACGCGATCACCCTCGAGAAGCAGATGACGAAGGACGAGATCCTCGCGGGCTACCTCAACCTCGTCTACTACGGTGACCAGGCCTACGGCGTCGAGGCAGCATCTCGGCACTACTTCTCCGTGCCCGCGAGCAAGCTCACCCTGTCGCAGGCGGCGCTGCTGGCGGGCCTGACACAGAACCCGGGCATCACCGACCCGGTCAACTACCCGGAGCGGGCGCTCGCACGTCGCAACGTGGTCCTCGACCGGATGCACGAGCTGAAGATCATCAGCGACGTGAACTGGCAGGCCGCGAAGAAGCGGACCATCAAACAGGACCTCAAGGTGTCCGAGGCCAAGAGCACCTGCCTCGCGTCGCCCTACCCCTACTGGTGCGAGTTCGTCATCAACTACGTCGAGACCATGCCCGAGCTCGGCAAGACGGTGGAGCAGCGCCGACGGCTGCTGCGCACGGGCGGCCTCACGGTGCACACGACGCTGGACCCGAAGATCCAGAAGATCGTCCAGGAGGAGGTGACGCGGAAGGTTCCGATCGGCGACAAGTCGGACGTCGGTGCGGCGGCGTACGTCACCGAGCCGGGGACGGGCAAGGTGCTCGGGTTCGCGCAGAACACCGAGTACACGGTCGGCAAGCAGAGCCGCGGCAAGACGGGCGTCTCCTGGGCGCTCGACAAGCAGTGGGGCGGTTCGAGCGGCTTCCAGTTCGGCTCGACGGCCAAGGCGTTCTCGCTCCTCACCGCGATGGAGTCCGGGATGACGACGCACGCCCGGGTCAACGCGAAGGCCGCCAGCAGCACCAGTGCGGCCACCTACCAGCCTCGCGAGTTCGGCAAGGGCTGCGGGCCGGGCGGCCCATGGAGGGTCCTCAACGACAGCGCCTTCGGAGGTGGCTCGATCGACCTGATGAAGGCGACGGCCCTGTCGACCAACACGGCGTTCGTCGCCCTCGCCCAGCAGGTGGGCGGCTGCAAGGTGTGGGACACGATGGCCCGCCTTGGCCTGAAGACCGCCAGCGGCCAGCCGATCCCGAAGTATGCCCCCGCTTACATCCTCGGTGCCGCCGAGGTCTCCCCGCAGGGCGTGGCCAACTCGTACGCAACCCTCGCGGCCGACGGCAAGAAGTGCTCGATGGTCGTCGTCACCAAGGTGAGCCAGGGCTCGAAGACGCTGGCGGCGCCGAAGACGAAGTGCGAGCAGATCGCCAAGGCCGACTACGTCCGGGGGACGCACAAGTTCCTCGAGTACAACATGACGCAACGGTTCGGGCATCCTCAACCAGCTCGACGGACGCCAGTCCGCCGGCAAGACCGGGACGTCCGACAAGAACAACGAGTCGTGGTTCGTCGGCTACACGCCCAACCTCGTCACCGCAGTCTGGGTCGGCACTCCCGACGATGGCAACAAGCGGAAGATGTTCAACGTGCGGGTCGGTGGAAAGCGCTACCCGGTGATGCACGGGGCGTCGATCGCCGCGCCGATCTGGAAGGGCATCATGAACCGGGCCCACGAGGGCCTGCCCGTCAAGAAGTTCAAGGAGCCGTCGGACAAGATCACCAAGGGCGACGAGGTGTCCATCCCCAACGTCACCGGTCGGTCGGTGGGCGACGCGAGGAGGATCCTCGAGCGCGCGGGATTCAGCGTCGACGTGGGCGACTCGATGGACTCGAACGTCCGCAGGGGCCAGGTGGCCGGCACGTCGCCCTCCGGCAAGGCCCCCAAGGGCAGCCTCGTCACGATCTACCCATCGAACGGGCCGGGCTCGTCCGACCGGGGTGCGGCGGCAGGCCGGGGCCAAGCCGACATTCACGATCGAGCCCCCGCCTGATGGCGGCGACCCGCGGCGGGCTCCCCAAGCCGCCGAAACCCCGTTGATCGACCAGCCCGGCTGAGCTGGTCGCGGGACCAGGCCCACGCAGGGTGCGCGCGAGGGGAAGCGAGCTCAGCGGCACACGGCCTGTTGAGGTTTGAGAGGTCAGCCGGCGAGCACCTGCCGCACCACGGCGGCGACCCGGCCGCCCTCGGCACGTCCGGCGACGGCGGCGTTGGCGGCCTTCATGGCGACGCCCATCTGCTGCATGCCCGTCGCGCCCGAGGTGGCGACGGCCTCGCGGACGATCCGCTCGAGCTCAGCATCGTCGAGCTGCTTCGGCAGGTAGGTCTCGAGGACGGTGAGCTCGGCGTGCTCCACCTGGCCGCCAGCTCGGCGCGTCCTGCGGCCACGTAGGCCTCGGCAGCCTCGCGCCGCTTCTTGGCCTCCTTGGCCAGCACCTTGAGCACGTCGTCGTCGGTGAGCTCCCGCTGCTCCTTGCCTGCGACCTCCTCGTTCGTGACGGCGGTCAGGGCCATCCGGATCGTGCCGGCGCGGACCTGGTCCCGCTCACGCATCGCCGCGGTGAGGTCGGCCTTCAGCTGCTCCTTGAGGGTGCTCATGCGGCTCAGTCTCTCAGGTGGCGATGCGCGTGTCCGGATTGCTCTGCGCGCCGGGCTGGGTGCGAGGATGTGCGACATGCGCGCCCTCACCAAGACCGTCGTCGGCCTCGGAGTCGCCGGCGTCGGCGTCCTCGGCTGGGCCTCGCTCATCGAGCGCAACGCCTTCGTGCTCAGGCGCTTCGAGGTACCGGTGCTGCCGCCGGGGGCGGAGCCGCTGCGGGTGCTGCACCTGTCCGACATCCACCTGCTGCCGCGGCAGAACCGCAAGGCGGAGTGGCTGCGTCGGCTCGAGTCGCTCGATCCCGACTTCATCGTCAACACCGGCGACAACATCGCCAGCCACGATGCCGTGCCCGCCGTGCTCAACGCCTTCGGGGCGCTGCTGGACCGGCCGGGCGTCTTCGCGCTCGGCTCCAACGACTACTTCGCGCCGAAGGTGAAGAACCCGCTGCGCTATCTCACGCGCCACCACGCCAAGGGGGCCGGCGAGACCGACCGGCTGCCCACCGCCGACCTCATCCACGGCTTCACGTCACGCGGCTGGATCGACCTGACCAACCGGCACGACAAGCTCGTCATCCAGGGGCGCCGGATCGACGTCGTCGGGGTGGACGACCCGCACCTCGGCTACGACCGGCCCGACCTCGTGCGGCGCCCCAAGCACCCCTCGGCGGTGCTGAAGATCGGCGTGACGCATGCGCCCTACCAGCGGGTCCTCGACACCTTTGTGGAGGACGGAGCCAGGCTGGTCATTGCCGGACACACGCACGGGGGGCAGGTCTGTGTGCCCGGATACGGCGCGCTGGTGACGAACTGCGACCTGGACACGGGCCGGGTCAAGGGTGTGTCCCGCTGGTGGCCGGGAGCCGGCCACCGACCCTCGTCGGAGGCTCCCGCCGATGCCGCCTGGCTCGAGGTGTGTGCCGGGCTGGGGACGTCGCCGACGGCTCCGGTGCGGCTGGCGTGCCGACCCGAGGCCGTGCTGCTGACCTTGGTGGCACGAGACTAGGCCGTATGCCGCTGGGCTGAGTTCTCCGTCTCGTGGCCTCTGGCGGTGGCTGGGGTGAGGACACCGCGCCAATCCCGTGGTCCCCGATGTGGCCTGACCTCCCGGTGGTGAGATGGGGGTCCAGGCCGATTCGGAGATGCGCCGGGTGCTGCGCTAAAGTCTCTCCTTGCTGCCCCTGAGTGGGGGTTGGTGCATCACGGGGTGTGGCGCAGCTTGGTAGCGCGCTTCGTTCGGGACGAAGAGGTCGCAGGTTCAAATCCTGTCACCCCGACCCACCGGAATAGGGCTCTGACCTGCGGAAACGCGGTCAGGGCCCTTGGTGCATCCGGAGTCTGGGCATAACTGGGGTCACTTCGTGTCCACCTCTGTCACCCGCTAGGGCATAACCGTCGATGCGACCTTCACGCACTGACGCCTCGCGCATAGAGAGCGCTCCAGCGGCTCCACGTGGCACACTGTAGGAAGTTGCATCCAGTTAGGGCGTAACTGATCGCAGTTCCCTACCGGCGGAAGGAGCCATGCCGAACATGCTTGATGAGCAGGCCCTGCAGCGCCTGCCCTCGACCTTCCGCTACAGCGAGGCCCGCGCACTGATGAACGAGCGCAGGTTCCGCGACCTGCTCGCGCAACATCTGATCATCCGACTGAACCGGGGGCTGTACCGCAAGGCTGACGCCGCCGGCGATGAGGACCTGATCGAGATCGCCGCCCAACGACCCCGCGCCACACTCTGCCTGCGTACCGCGTTGGCCAGGCACGACCTGATCGACGATATCCCCGCGGAGCTCGACATCGCCTTACCACGCGGCACCCGCCCGGCCGACACCACAGTCCCGGTCGCATGGCACCAGTTCGACCCAGAGACGTTCGACCTCGGCAGGGACACCATCGAGCTGGACGAGGCGACCACGATCGGGATCTACAACGCCGAACGATCGATCATCGACGCCTTCCGGCTCCGCGAGCACGAGGGCCCGGAGCTGGGCAACGAGGCACTGCGCCGCTGGCTGCGCAAGGGCGGGCAACCGTCAACGCTGATGCGGATGGCCACCCCGTTCCGCAAAGGCGTCCCGGCGCTACGTCACGCCTTGGAGGTCCTTCTGTGACACCCGTTTCCCGGGCGACCGCGGCCGGACGGGCCTACCTGGACCTCAAGGCGAAAGCCACTGCCGAGTCGCGGTTGACCGGCGAGCTGATCCAGCTCTACGTCCTCGAGGGATTCTTGGCACGCCTGGCCGTGAGCGACCATGCGGAACAGCTGTCCTCAAGGGCGGCGTGTTGCTGGCCGCGTTTGGCACCCGCCGTCCCACCCGGGACATCGACTTCGCCGCCCGCGACCTGTACAACGACGCGGGGCACGTCCTTGGTGTCGTCCGGGAGATCGTCGCCCTGACGCCGGAGAAGGAGGACGGTCTCATCTTCGACTCATCCGGCGCGACCGCAGACGTAATCCGCGACGACGACCAGTACTCGGGTGTACGGGTGTCGATGGGCGTGGCACTGGCGACCGCACGCACCCGGTTTCACGTGGATGTCAACGTCGGGGACCCGATCTGGCCCGCGCCGAACCATGTAGAGATTCCCCGGCTCCTCGGCGGGGAACCTCTTGGACTCGTCGGCTATCCACTGCACATGGTGCACGCCGAGAAGATCGTGACCGCGGCCCAACGAGGCACGGTCAACACGCGTTGGCGCGACTTCGGTGATGTGTGGACCCTGGCCGGGGAGCACCCTGTGGACGGAGATCAACTGCAGACTGCGATCGCGGAGGTGGCCGGCTATCGCAGGGCCGAGTTGTCACCGCTTCGAGAGGTCCTCGAGGGCTATCCGGCGATCGCGCAGGCAAGATGGGCAGCGTGGCGGCGCAAGCAGAAGCTCAGCCACCTGCCCGAGGACTTTGGCGACCTGCTCGAGGACTTCTATACGCTGGCCGAACCGGTGATCGCAGGGGATGCAACCGGCCTGAGCTGGACTCCGTCCGAACGGATTTGGCGCTAATCCGGGCAACTGACGCAGGTGCGCTGGTCCGCGCCACCACCCATGGACGCTCTTGGCTGGAGAGAAGGGCTATTGCGGCTACCAGACGCATCTCCGTGCGAGCTGATCGCTGACTGCGGATGTGGCCTGCTGGCTTACCAGCCCAGCTCGCGCAGCCGCGCGTCGCCGATCCCGAAGTGATGGCCCACCTCGTGAATGACCGTCCGCCGAACCTGCTCGACGACCTCGGAATCGCTGTCGCACACCGCGCAGATGGCACGCCGGTAGATCGTGATCCGGTCAGGCAGGGCGCCGGCGTAGAACGTCGACCGACGCGTCAACGGCACCCCCTGGTAGAGCCCCAAGAGGCCTGCGGGCCCACGGTCGTGTTGCACCGTGACGGCCACGTTGCTCATGAGTTCCCCCAGCTCTCCGGGTATACCGTCAAGGGCCTCGCTCACCATCACCTCGAATCGCTCGGGATCAACTTCGACCATGCAGCAAGTGTCCAACCCGCCGCCACAGCGGACAGCAGTTACGGTCGCCCGCATGCCGACAGGCGGATAGACGCGCCTCGTGATCATCGCTTGAATGAGCAGATCGCGGCACGGTCGGACGTCCCGTCCTCAGGGCGGGTCACGGGAATCATTGCCGCGACGACTGCACTCAGCGGAGCGCCGCACGCGGAGGCCAGGGTCAGGAAGGGGACGCCCGCGGACTCCCTCGATGGAGCTGACGTACAGCGCACCCAGCGGCGCCACCAAGGAGAACGGGGCAAGGGGCGCCGGCGGCTGCTACCGTCATCCCAGTTGCCGTCCAAGCCCACGCATTATGGGCTCGGCTCGACGGAGCCGCCGCGCGAAGGTTCGCGGGTCGCGCTCGTCGTGACGATCGGCAGCCCCAGGTCTCCACACGGGAGGCCTCGCTACCAAGAAGAGGCAACACCAGTGGCAACAGGCACCGTGAAGTGGTTCAACAGCGAAAAGGGCTTCGGCTTTATCGAGCAGGACGGGGGCGGCGCCGATGTCTTCGTTCACTACTCGGCCATCGAGAGCGGCGGTTACCGCGAGCTGCAGGAAGGCCAGAAGGTCGAGTTCGACGTCACGCAGGGCCCGAAGGGCCCTCAGGCGGAGAAGGTCAAGGGCATCTGACCCAAGACAGCCTCCGGTAACGCGGCCCTGGCAATCCCCCGACCTGCGGGTCGGGGGATTGCTCTTTCAACGGCCCGTGCCGCCGGCGATGACCCCGGGCGAAGCGTCAGGGACGCGGGTCCAAGCCCAACTCTGGCCGGGTTGTCATCCCCCCACGGCCCGGGCGGCCGCTGAAGCATATCTCTGTCGCCCGCTGCTACATCGGCACTGGCGTCAGCAGGAAGAAGCCCAGGTCGCGGCCGCCAGCGCGCTTCTCGTACTCGGCGAAGCCGGCGTAGTACATCAGCGCCGTGCGGCGCAGCTGCGCGCGCTGCTCCCCGTCGAGGCGCTGGGCGACCACCTCGTGGTGGATCCCGTCGACGTCGAACTCCGCATGCGCGTCGGCGGCAAGGTTGAAATACCAGCCCGGCGGCTTCCGGCTCCCCCCACCGCCAGGCAACGACGCCCCATCCCCCTCCATCGGGAACGCGAGCAGCGGCACGGTGCGCGGCAGGCCCGACCTTGCGCCGGTCGTGGGCAGCATTCCGATGGGCAGACCAGCGAGGATCTCGGCGGCAGTGCGGTGGATGCCTGGCGTGCGGTCGAGCAGCAGGTCGAGGTGGTGCAATGTGTGCCTGAAGACCCTTGTGCCGGCCCTGCTCGCCGCGAAGGCTCGCATCCCCCGGTGGAGGGGTTCGCCCCGTCGTAGGTCCGCGCCACCACCGACCCATGGTAAGGGCCGCCGAGCGAGCGGGAACATCCCGGCCCTTCCCCCGCGTGAGGTTGCCGGGCTGCTTACCGCGACCCGAGTAGATGCTCTGGGCGCGGTAGGTGATGCTCCAGGACCTTGTTTCGCCCGGCCGTCTCAACTTTCGGCAGACCCGGACGCGGGCATGTGGCGGAGTGACGCACGGCCGTCCGTCCGGCTGGCCTTCGAACGACAGTGGTCGGTAAGTTGCTCTCGTCAGACGGAGACAAACACGCTCCGACAGGCAGAGCGCCTTCAGACGCGAACCATCGGGCCGGGTTGGATTTGAGCCAGCCGAGCACGCGCCTTTGAGGAATGGTCGCGGTGCTCGGTCGTTCAAAGAAACCCTATGCAAGTCAGTGGGCCGCGGAGCGCGCCCTGCATGCCATCCAAGAAGCCTGCGGATCGCACGGTCGAAAGCCGCCGACGGGGTCGTACTGGTGCGGACTCTGCAAGACCTGGCACCTCACCTCGAAGTCGAAGAGTCGGACTCCGAGCTGGCTCAGGAGGAGGCGACCTCCGAGGAACGTGGGATAGGTAGTTGCGATATGCCACTGCCCCTGTCGCGGCTGTTGTGACGCACCGGCCGTTCACGAGCGGGCATACCGGCGACGACTTGGTACTCCTGCTCCGTCAGGTAGGCCACACTGCCGGCGACCTGGAAGAGAAGCTCTCCGCGTCCCGGGGCACCCGACGCCGTAGTCACCCGACGCCGTGGCTCCCGCCCTCGTGCGTCGCAGCGGCGTCGATGGCGCCACTGATGTCAAGCATGAACTTCTCGGACATCAGCTCCACTTCCACGCGTTCCCGGCTCGGTCGCGATGAGTGAGTCGAAGACAACTGGCAAGCGGTCAAGGCGACCATCTGTATGGACGCGTCCCGGTTCGACCCCGGCGCCGTCCAAGGTCTCGACGCGTTCTCGCACCTGGAAGTCGTCCTCCTGTTCGACCGCGGCGACCTTGGCATGGTCCGGTGCGGTCCCCGCCGCCCCGTGCCAATCCGGAGTGGCCGCCGCTGGGAGTCTTCGCCGGACACGGTCCCATCCGGCCAAACCGGCTCGGTGCCTCGCGGTACCGACCGATCATCGAGCGTTGGCTGCCTTGGACATCGGCAAGGCCGAGTTGGTCTGCCGTGTGTGAGTCGCCCCGGGCCGAGCGGATCGAAGCGGCGGGTGCAGAAGGTGACCACGCATACGACTATCACGCCGGGACCCCATGCACGAGCGGTTCACTGCAGACTCGATGAGCCTCGCAGACCTGAGGGCAGGAACCGGACGAGGACGCCCACGATCTCCAGTCGCGACACATACGGGTGGCGCCAGCTTCGTGAGTCGCTGGACGCGTGGCGATTGTCGCCAAGCAGGACGTAGTGCCCTGCGGGCACAACGAAGATTGCACGGTGGGTGGCCGGTGAGGCGTACGGCTCGTCCAGCAGGTGCCCGTTGACCCACACCTGATTGCCGTCGAGGCGCAGGTGATCGCCGGGTAGTCCGATGATCCGCTTGACGATTCGCTGCCTGACCTCTCGGGAGTCGACCGCAACGATCGCACCCCGACGGAATCGGTGCTTCCGTCGGGGCCGGATCGTCAAGACGAGCTGCCCGTCACGCAGGCCGGGTGCCATCGACTCCGACTGCACCCGGGTCAACCATGCCGGGACGGCGGTCATCAGTGCTGGTGGGCCGCATGGACGCGTGAGCCGTGCTCGTGCCCACCGTGATGGTGGTGCTCGTCCTCACCCTCGGCGTACTTGAAGAAGTGGACGTAGGACGAGACATAGTCCCTTGCCGCGTCCAAGTCGTCGACGTCGAACCCCTTCTTGGACAGGGCCGTGTTGAAGCGCTGCTCCAGCTCGTCCCAGCGGTCGTCGGGGATGAGCCCACGCAGCGGCTCGATCGACCCGGCCTCCAGGGCGGCGTCCGCGGCCACCACCTCGGCCGGCAGCTCAGTGCCGGTCGGCTTGATGCCGTCGAAGCCGGCACCCTCGCCGACCCGATGGACGCGAACCAGCGTCTCCAGGAAAGCGCGGGCGGCCGCGGCGGCGCCGTCCCCGCCGCGGGCGGCTTGGGCGGCATCGAACGAGGCGCGCACTTCGTCCTCACCTTCGGCGTGCACCCACTTCAGGGCGTAGTTGGCGTTACCGGTCTCCAATGCCCTGCGACCGTCCTGGACAGCCGGGCCGTCCTCGGTGTCACAGTGGGCCGAGGCCGGCTGGATCAGCAGCGCGGCCAGGGAGCGGGCGGTTGTCGCGAGGCGGCTGATGATGGTCATGGGGACTCCTTCTCGAGTTCTGCGGCGGTGTGCCGACAACGTTCAACTTAAGGTGCTGCAGATGCCGGCGCCTTGACGAAGGTCAAGGCCCTCGGCCGGGCCTGTTGGTTGACTCCGGACATGACCAACAACACTCCAGCCACGATTGACGCCCTGGCCCCGGCGCCCACCACGACCTCCGGACCGGCCCGGCTCGAAGAGCCGCACGGCGCCTCCGGCCACGTGTGCACCGGACCGGTGCCCACCCCGGAATCCCGGGGAGACATCAACGCGCGGTTGAACGCGCTCCGTGCGGGCGTCATGGGTGCCAACGACGGCATCGTGTCCACCGCAGGCATCGTGGTTGGCGTGGCCGGGGCGGCGGTCAGCGACGGGGCGCTGCTCGCGTCAGGCGTCGCCGGTGTCGCCGCCGGCGCACTGTCGATGGCGGTCGGCGAGTACGTCTCGGTCTCCAGCCAGCGTGATTCCCAGCGGGCCGAACTGGCCCGTCAAGGGACCGAGCTCAAGGCCGACCCGACTGGCGGACTGCACCAACTGGCCGGCTTGATAGCCCGACAGGGCGTCGAGCCCGATGTCGCCTGCGAGGTCTCGCAACAACTGAGCCGAGCCGACGCGGTCGGTGCGCACGCCCGCCTCCGGCTGGGCATCGACCCCGACGAGCTGAGCAACCCATGGCATGCGGGCCTGGCCTCCATGCTCGCCTTCCTGGTCGGGGCGGTCATCCCGTTGACCGCCATTCTCCTGTCGCCGCGAGAGGCCGCGATTCCGATCACCGCGGCGGCCGTCATCCTGGCGCTGGTGATCACCGGAGTGACGTCGGCCCAACTGGGCGGCGCTCCGAAGTTGCGGGCCGCCCTCCGAACCGTCGCCGGCGGCGCCCTCGCGATGGCGATCACCTACACCGTCGGGTCGCTGATCGGTACCCAGCTCTGACCCTGCACGCAGCCCCGGCCCTCGCCTGGTGCTCGGCCCGCGCCCGGTGTTCAGCAGCGCCGGGTGGGAGGCGCTGGGTGCAGCCGTAACAACGAACCGATGGGTTCGCATGCGGAAAGTCAAGACATGTGGATCGGCGTGTTCCCGAGCGTCGTGCCAACGGCTACCGGAACCGCGACGTGTCCACGCTGACCCGTCTGCACCCATCGCGGCACGCAGGCAGCAGAGCTCACGCTGGCCGACATCGGCAGCAGCGTCGAGCTCCGTGAAGACGGGACGGCGCCGTGCCCTCACGTGGCAGGACTCGTCGACAACAAGCTCGCGTCCGTACAGGCACCCATCAGGACCCTCCCCGTCCTGGAAGCGGAGCTCGAAGCGCTCGTCGAACGCAGCCACCGCCCCGATCCCGCTGACTGCCCCCCGAGATCTGCCGGATCCCCTCGCTCCCGCGCGAACAGGTCGCCGAGGGATCACATCCGCTTCTACCCCTGTGGCAAGGCTCCCCGTGATCCGCGTCCTTGTGGGCGCAATGACGCGTGCAGGGTGGGCGCTCAATACGCTCCCGCCAATGTCGTGCGGGAGAGGAGGCCTGCCGAAAGTTCGAGACGAACAGGTCTCGCTTCAGGCCAGGTCGGACGTAGCAGATGGGTCAGTGCGGACATCCCCTTGAGTTCCACCGGGCCGATGTCCCGGAAGCTGATCCCGTCCTCATGCGACGCGTCTGCAACGGCTTGGCTGACGAGGACCTCGCCGGGCCGCGCGTAGTCTGCAATGCGGGCGCTCAGGTTCACGGTCTGGCCGAAGTAGTCACCCTGCTGAAAAAGCACTGGCCCGGAGTGCAGCCCCACGTGTGCGGGTGGCAGCCCGGCACCCGCCAGATCGCCCACCATCTCCAGCGCGGCGCGCACTCCAGGACCGGGATCCCGGAAGTAGAACATCACCCCGTCGCCCAACCATTTGATGGGCTTGCCGCCGTGGCGCACAGACCCGCGCTGCACCAGTCGGGCCATCGTCGCAGCGAGGTCGGCTGCCGCCTCATCACCATGTTCCTGGGTCAGCCGGGTGTAGCCAGTGATGTCGAGGAAACAGATGGCCGGTGGTCGCTCGAGCCGGCTGTGGATTCCCGCGTTCGCCATCAACGTCTCGAAGGCCTCGATCAGGTTGGCGGTCCAGGCCCGCGCCTGCTGCGCGTGATACAGCCCGAGGACGGCTTGCTCCGCAAGCGGTGTGCTCAGAGCCGCGAATTCGGCGTTGGCCATCTCCTCCGCGCTCTTGCCTGCAATGAGCGCCGGCTCGACCACTTGGGAGTTCCACCACGCACCCTCGGCCTCGGCGATTCGCCGGGTGCTCTCGCCGTAGACGCGGAGCAGGTGCTCGATGGAGCTCTGACGAAAGCCGCCGGAGACCTGCAGCTCAAGGAAGGGCACCAATGCCATCTCGTCTTCGCGCAGCAGATCGTCGGGAGACGGTTGGGGAGACCCGATCGCCTCCCTGACGGCCGTCAACAGCTCGAGGGGGATGCCTGTGCGGGCACTGGCCTGCTGGAACGACTCACCGGCAAGCGTGGCGAACCGCTCATACGCCGGTGTGTCGAGGAAGTCGAGTGACAGAGAACCGCTCCGGAGCGCTGCTGCCACGTGGTCGAGGGGGATCGCGGCGTCCTCGAGCGACTTCGCCATCAGCACTCGGCGTACGTCACCGGGCGAGAAACGACCCGGCTCAGCAGGGACGATGATGCCAAGATCGACCAGACGGTCGACATAGTGCGGCTCCACCCCGGCGCGCACAGCCGCGTCCTCGCGCGGATACCACGTCACCGCCCCAGCGTATCGAGCGCCTCAGGAGCGCGGCTTTCTTGTCGTAAGTGGCCCGCGACCGGCGCTCACGCGTGAGAATGGAAGATCGCACCTCTTCAGTGGTCGCCTGTGAAAGGACTCTCGATGGCCACGGCCCCGACCTTGCTCCTGCCCGACCAGCTGATGCGAATGCTGGAGCTGACCCAGCAGTCCGACAGCGTCGAGTTGAAGCTGACCGTTCCGGCAAGCGACTACAGATCGGCGGCAAAGGCCTTGGCGATCGACCCCCTTGAGGCACAGATTCGTCAGGTGTACTTCTTGGACACACCGGACCTGTCCCTGAACGGAGCCGGCGTGGTCGTCCGGGCCAGGCGCATCCAAGGGCGCGACAGTGACTCGACGGTCAAGCTGCGGCCCCTCGTCCCGTCGGACGTGGAGCCGTCAATCCGAAGCTCGCCGCATTTCACGATCGAGGTCGACGCGATGCCCGGTGGCTACGTCTGCTCCGGGGCGATGAAGAACCAACTTGCCCCGAGCGCCGTCCTGCGATCGGTCAACGGTGATCAGCCACTGCGCAAGCTCTTCTCAAAGGAGCAGCGGGCGTTCTTCACCGCCCATGCCCCCAAGGGGCTCACGATCGACGAACTATCGATACTCGGCCCGATCCTCGTGCTGAAGCTCAAGCTGAAGCCCCAGGATTTCGGTCGCCCCCTCGTTGTCGAGCTGTGGATCTACCCCGACGGTTCACGAGTGGTCGAGCTCTCGACCAAGACCAGCCCGGCCGAGGACATCAAGACCGCGGTGGCAGCTCGCGCCTTCCTCAGCTCCAAGGGAATCTCGCTGTCCGGCGAGCAACAGACGAAGACCAAGACCGCGCTGGAGTTCTTCGCCGCCGAGCTGAAGGCCGGCTGAACCGGGGAGTCGCGGGCCCGGCTGAGGTCAGTCGAGCTCAGTCGAGGTCAGTGGGACAGGTTCACCTTGATGTTGGCGATGATCAGCGCGACCACCACGGTCGCAAAGCCGAAGAGCAGGGCACCCTTCTTCGAGGCACCGTTGCTGCGCCGCACGAGGTAGCCGACCGTCCCGATGAACGCAGCCAGCACCAGGCGCACGGCCCTCAGCGCCGTCTCGTCCCGTACCACGAGCGCCGCCACCGTGGCGACGACCGCGACGGCGATGCCACCCAGGAGGTGTGCCACGGCTGCCTCACCGTCGTGCCGGCGAAGGGATCCCTGACCGGCGACGTGCGCGGCCACGACAAAGGCAAAGACGTGGGCCAGCACGAGGCCGACAGTGATGCCCCAGATCGTCTCGACGATCCGGACATCGGTGCCACTGAGGCTGCGGTCGAACAGCGAGAGCGCGCCGAGCAGACCCAGGGCGACATAGAGCGCCATGCTCAGGGCGTCCTTGCGCAGCTCCGTATCCATGTGCCGTGGCACGGTGCGGTCATGCCCATCGACCCGGGGCGCTTCCATCGTTAGAGACTAACGCGGGAGCCATCTCCGTTAGCCTGAAAGACGGTCCTTCGACCGAGCAGTCGGGCTTGACCCGACTGGTTTGGCTGTGGTGGAGGTACACGATGTCCGGTGGCCCGGTCAGCGACGTCCTGACTCGCCTGCACAGCCAGGTCGTGACCCAGACCGAAGGCGATGTGGCCCAGTACATCCCGGAACTGGCCCGGGTCGATCCGAACCTGTTCGGTATCGCCATCTCGACGCTCGACGGGGTCGTGTACGCGGCCGGGGACGCAGATCATCCCTTCACGATCCAGTCGGTGTCCAAGCCGTTCGCGATGGCACTGGCCATCGAGGACCGAGGCCTGGAGGCGCTGCTGTCCGCGGTGGGCGTGGAACCCACCGGGGACCCGTTCAACGCGGTCACCCTCGAGGAGGGGACTGGTCGGCCACTGAACCCGATGGTGAATGCCGGTGCCATCGTCACCTCCGCGCTGGTGGCCTGCACGGGCCCAGGACAAGGATCGGAGCGCCTCGTTTCCGGCCTGTCGGCCTTCGCCGGGCGGGAGCTGGACGTGGACGAGAGTGTGCTTCGCTCGGAGCTGGAGACCGCGGACCGCAACCGCGCCCTCGCCTACCTGATGCGCTCGATGGGAGCCCTCCAGGTCGACGTCGAGGATGCCCTGCAGGTCTACTGCCGACAGTGCGCGACGCTGGTCACGGCGCGGGACCTTGCCGTCATGGGGGCCACACTGGCGAACGCCGGCCGTAACCCGATCACCGGGCAACAGGTGGTCCAGCCGGAGGTCGTCATGTACGTGTTGTCCGTCATGTTGACGTGTGGCTTGTACGACTTCTCCGGGGAGTGGATGTTCCGCACCGGGATGCCGGCCAAGAGCGGGGTCGGCGGCGGCATCACCGTGGTGCTGCCGGGAGAGCTGGGCATCGGCACCTTCAGCCCGCGTCTGGACCACCAGGGGAACAGCGTGCGTGGGGTGGCTGCATGCGAGGCCCTGTCCCACGAGTTCGGCCTGCATGTCATGCGCCCCCGTGGCCCGGCTGCGCCGGCGCTTCACCGTCGCCTGCACGGCAGCCAGGTGCGGTCGCGACGCGGACGGCCGGCAACCGAACGGGCGGTCCTGGCTGCGGCGGATGCGATCGTCGTCCTCGAGCTCCAGGGCCACATCGCGTTCAAGGAAGCAGAGCTGCTGACCCGGCTCATGGAGGAGGAGACCAGCCGGTGGCTGGTCCTCGACGCCGCCAGGGTCGACCACGTCGACCCAGTGGCGGAACGCCTGCTGCACGCGACCATCGGACAGCTTGCCGGGCGCGGAGTGACGGTGCTGCTCTCCGGGCCCTGGCCCGCCAGCCTGACGGCCGGGAGCAACACCTTCACCAGCACCTCCCGCGCCGTGGAGTCCTGCGAGGACACGCTGCGGGCCGAGGCCGGACTGCCCGACCCTGAGGAACCGGTTCCCCTCAAGGCGAACGATCTCTGCGCCGGGATGGCCGCCGACGACCTGAACCAGCTCGACGCCCTCTGCGTGACTCTCGACCTTGACCAGGGTGAACCGGTCCCAGCCGGAGGTGCCGGCGGTGAGTTCGCGCTGCTGTTCGTCACCCGGGGAATCATCGGCATGCAGTCGGCTGTTGATGCCGAGGCAGCCGTTGAGGACCAGATCACGTCACGGGCGGCGGGCACAGCGGTCTCATCCATCGCAATCGAACCAACCACCGGCGTTCCGCGGCTCGTTGCGCAAATACCCGCCACGATCATGGCGCTCACGGGTGGGGCCCTGGACAAGATCCAGCGTGACCACTCGAGCCTGGCGGCCACCCTGTACCGCAACGCGGCTGCAGCCGTTGCAGCCGAGTACCGGTGGTCTGCGGCCGAGAACGTCGCCATGTCACGCTGATCGTGACGACCGATGGGAGCGCGTCCGACGACACCACAAGAGAACTCAGCCGTATGCCGCTGAGCCGGCTCAGCGGCATACGGCATCTTGGTCTGTGGCGGGGAACGCCGACTGTTCACACACCGAACTGCGCTTGGACTCTCCCCGCGGCGACGGCCGCGGCCAGAGTGGCGTGGTCGCGCTCGTTCTGGTCGGCGTAGGTCTCGGCGAAGTCAGCGACGGCCTGGTCGAACCGGCCCGACTTGCCGAGGTAGGCCCCGATGGCGATCCGGTCCCCCGCCCGGGCGTGGGCGCGGGCAAGGGTCCACCCGCACAGGCGAGCGTACGTTTCCATGCTGGTCGGGGTCAGGTAGTCGATCTCTGCGGAGACCTTCCAGTCCCGCAGCTGCCGCAGGTAGTAGTCCGCCTTGCCGCCACCGAGCGGTGTGGTCCGTAGCCAACCAAGGAAGATGTCGCTGCTGGCCTGCATGAGCCGCTGCCCGGTGACCACCCGCTCCCCTTCGTACACGTCGCGGGTCGGGTCGGGCGTGCCGTCTCCGGTGCCCAAGGAGGTGATCGTCGGAGCGTAGTCAGCGAGGACCGAGCGTTGTGCCTCCTTGGCCTGCAGCAGGAGCACTTCCCCTTCGGCGCCACCGTGGAGGAGCAGCACCCAGGCGCGCGTACCGACGCTGCCGACTCCGACCACCTTGTGGGCGATGTCGACGAGCGCGTAATGGTCGAGCAGGCGGCGCCGGTCCGAGGCCAGCGTGTCGCGATAGTCGGCGATCAGGGTGGTGAGCCTCTGCAGCACGTCGTCGGTGTCCAGGCCGATCATGTCGTCCAACCGGGTGATCAGTGGGGGGTCGCTGATGATCCGCCGTCGCCCGTCGACGATGGTGGTCAGCTTGTCCAGAGCTTGCAGGCTGTCGCGGGTGCGCGCCTTGGCGAGCGCCTTGCGGGTGCCCTTGAGGACCGTCTTGCGCTCCCTGCGTTCCCGCTCGGTCAGCGTCGCCTCGAACCGGGTGATGGTGTCCTCGATGTCGAGGTGGGCGTACCAGACGGTGAGGATGGGCTGCGTGGCGAAGGTGCGGATCGCGGTCCGGTAGCTCTCGACGGCGGTCACGGTCGCCTTGCGGCACTCCTTGGTCGTGAACCCGTTGTCGCGTCCGGCCACCGCGAAGCTGGCTGCCAACCGCTTGACATCCCACTCGAACGGCCCCGGATAGGTCTCGTCGAAGTCGTTGATGTCGAAGACCAGACGCCGCTCCGGAGATGCGTAGCCACCGAAGTTGGACAGATGGGCGTCCCCGCACAGCTGGGTGCCGAGCGGGGAGACCGGCGCGCCGGCAAGGTCGGCCGCCATGATCAGAGCCGCGCCGCGGTAGAAGGTGAACGGAGACACCAGCATCCGGCCGTGCCGGATGGGCACCAGCTCCGGCAACCGGGTCTCGGCCTGGCCGAGGAGCAGAGCGACGGGGTCGACGTCATCGGCTCGGCGGAACTCGGCGTGTGCCTCCAGCGGTGCGCTCGCCCGCGCCGCCTTGCCGAGGGCGGCGCGTTCTTCGGCGGACCGGCGCCCCAACGGTTGCGCATCGATGTCGGCGAGATCACCTGAGTCGCCCTCGGGCGCTGGTGGCATGGTCCCGGCGGATCTGGCTGTCATCTCCACCATGAGTCGCTCCTTCTCGTTGAGCGTGCCAGCCGGTCAACACCCCGGGTCGGCCCGAACTCAAATCTACTAGCGCCCAACCAACACAGGACCGATAACTATTGATCCACGCCGGGCAGAATGGCGGCATGAAGAAGCCCATCGCCGTGCTCGCGCTGATCGTCGTGGTCGGTGCGGTGATCGGTATCTGGCTTGCCAGACCGCAGGCGCCTCGCGTGGTCGAGGCCGGCCCCGCGGTCCTGGCCATCCGGGGACATGGTTGGGTGAAGCCCTTCAATGCCTTCAATGACACGCCCTCAGTAATCGGCGTTGGCATCGATGGCACTCTGGTGCTGATCAATGAGGCGTGTGTCGGTCTGCGACAAGGTCCTCCGGGATCCACCGACAGCGACCAGGTGATGTTGCTCTGGCCATCCGACACCGACGTCGAAGGCGAAGGCCCCGACATCGTCATCCACACTGGGGGTCGATCGGTGCGGATCGGGGATGACCTCATGGGTGGGACGAGCGGATGGACCTCGTTCCCAGAGGTGCAGGCCCTTCTCCCCGAGCGCTGCGCGAACGTGACGCTTCAGGACTTCCACCTGGCTGGCTGACGTGGAGATCCGTGAGACGACCGAGGCCGACTGGCCGCACATCCACCCCTTCTACAGACGCATCGCGGAGGAGGGCCGCACCTACGCCCTCCCGCCGGAGGAGACGTCCGACGAGGCGCGGACCTACTGGCTCGAACGGGCACCGGGCCGCACGGTGGTCGCCATCATCGACGGCGTCATCGTCGGCTCGGCGAAGATGGGACCCAACCGGCCGGGCCGCGGCTCCCACGTCGCCACGGCGTCATTCATGGTCGACCCGGACCGCCAGGGCGAGGGCATCGGCCTCGCCCTGGGAGGACACGTCGTCGAGTGGGCACGCGAAGCCGGCTACCACGCCGTCCAGTTCAACGCCGTGGTGGAGACCAACGAGGGCGCCGTCCGGCTCTGGCAGCGTCTCGGCTTCCGCATCATCGGCACGGTGCCCGAGGCGTTCGACGACCCCGAGCACGGGCTGGTGGGCCTGCACGTCATGTACCTGCCGCTCCGGGAGCGAGCGGGATAGCCCTGCCTGCTCGAGGGCACGTCGCCACAGTGGGTTGCACATGCGCCAACCGTAGGAGCGGCTCCGGGGCCGAGGCTTCTCGATTCCTGACCACTTCAAACCAAAGCCGATGCCGTATGCCGCTGAGCCGGCTCCGAGGTCGGGACACCTCGGGAGCCCTCCCGCAGGTCTTCAGTCTCAGAGGCTGGTGAAGAACTCGACGACGTCACCGACGAGGACGTCCGTGTCGTTGTGCGCGGCGTAGTGCCCGCCGCCGTCACGCAGCCGCCACATCCGGATGTCTGAGTGGTCCCGCTCCGCGAACCGCCGGATCGAGCGGAAGTCGTTGCCCCACGACGAGAGGGCGGTCGGAGCAGTGGTGGGAGCCGGCCGGCCGATGCTGGGCCAAGTGGTTCTCCCGGTAGAGGCGGATCGAGGAACCGGCCGTGTCGGTGAACCAGTAGGTCGCCACGTTGCCGACGAGGAAGTCGTCGTCCTGGTCGAGCATGAGTTGGGAGTTCCACGCCAGCAGGGCAACCGGCGAGTCGGCGAGACCGAAGGCAAGGGTCTGCGGCGCCTGGGACTGGAGCACGTTGAAGGCACCGATGTTCTCCCAGAACCAGGTGAGGACGTCCAGGGCGGCCCGCTCGTCCTCGGTGAGGCCCTGCATCTCCGACGGGTCTCCCGTGGGGAAGGAGAACAGCTGCGTCACGTGCATCGCCGATGCAGTGCTCCGGGTCGAGCCGGCCCACTTCTGGCGAGATCATCGAGCCGGCGTCGTTGCCCACCGCCCCGTAGCGCTCGTAGCCGAGCCGGCTCATCAGCTCGACCCAGGCCCGGGCGATCCGGACGTTGTCCCAGCCGGACTCGGTCGTCGGCCCGGAGAACCCGTAGCCCGGGATCGACGGAATGACGAGGTCGAAGCCGGCCTCGGTCAGGGGCTCGATGACGTCGAGGTACTCGAGGACGGACCCGGGCCAGCCGTGGGTGAGGATGAGCGGGAACCCGCCCTCGCGCCCGGACCGCGCGTGGATGAAGTGGACGTTCTGACCGTCGATCGTCGTGGTGAACTGCGGGTAGGCGTTGAGCCGGGCCTCCACGGCGCGCCAGTCGAAGCTGGTGCGCCAGTGGTCGGCCAGCTCGCGGACCCGGGCCAGCGGGACGCCGTACGACGTCTCCGACCCCTCGATCTCGTCGGTCCAGCGGGCCCTGGCCAGCCGGTCGAGGACGTCGTCGATGTCGGCCTGAGGGACGTCGACCGTGAAGGGCTGGATCTGCGGTTTGACTTCGGTGCTGCTCATGACTTCTCCCTGGAATCTGAACGGAATGGAGCGTTCCGTTCTACAATAACGGAATGATCCGTTCCGCACAACCCTTAGGATGTCGACATGACCACCGCACCCGCCGCACTGCCGGGCCGGAAGGCCCAGGCCGCTCGCAACGACGCGTTGATCCTCGACGCGGCCCGCACTGTGTTCCTCCGCGACCCGTCCGCACCCATCGCCGCGGTGGCCAGCGCGGCAGGGGTCGGCATCAGTGCCCTCTATCGGCGCTATGCCAACAAGGAAGCCATGATCGCGAGCCTGTGCGCGGAGGGGCTCGACCGCTACATCGCGGCTGCCGAGCGCTCCCTGGCGAGCGGCGTGGACCCATGGCAGGGGCTGGTCGACTTCATCAGCGAGATCGTCGACGAGGACGTGCACGCCCTGACGGTCCGGCTGGCCGGGACCTTCACCCCGACCCCGGAGCTCGGTGCGCTCTCCCAGCGCGCAATCGCCTTGGGGTCAGACGTCTTCCGGCGCGCCGAGGAGGCCGGTGCCCTGCGGCCGGGGCTCGTCTTCAACGACATCGCGATGATCCTCGAGCAGGCGACCGCGATCCGGGTGGATGACATCGAGCGCACTGTCGTTCTCCGCCGCCGCTACCTCGCTCTCCAGCTCGAGGCGATGCGCGGCCGGCGCCCAGAGGGCGGTCCCGCCCCGCTGCCCGGACCACCGCCGACGGACGCCGAGCTGTCGGAGCGCTGGATCCCACGGAAGTGACGGCGATCGCGTCCACGACGTGCGGTCAGGCCTCCTTGCCGAGGTAGGCCAGGATCGCCACGACGAGGGCCTCGGTGCCGGCTGTCAGCGTCGGCTGGATGGCGGGCGCGAAGTACGGCGAGTGGTTGGGGTACGTTGGCTGGCCGGGTGAGAAGCCGCCCACGCCCCAGTAGGTGTAGGGGATCCCGAACGCGTCGGGGAGCCGGCTGAAGTCCTCGCTGGCCGTGACCCGACCCAGCTCTATGACTCGGGCGTCGCCGAAGTAGGAACGGAACGCCGCGCTGACCTTGGCAGTGACGTCCGGGTCGTTGTCGGTCAGCGGGAACTGGTCGTAGTACTCGAACGACGGTGGTTCGGGCGAGCCGGAGGCCTCGCACTCCGCCCGGACGATCCGTTCGATGCTGGCAATGACCCGCTCCCGGACCTTCTCGTCATACGTCCGGATGTTGACCAGCAGCACCGCGCGGTCGGGGATGATGTTGCTCTTGGTCCCGGCGATGCTGCTGCCGACGGTGACCACGGCGAACTCCCCCGGCTTGGTCTCGCGCGCGACGATCGTCTGCAGCCTGAGCACGATCGAGGCGGCGAGCACCACGGGGTCGACACCCAGGTGCGGCATCGCCCCGTGGGAACCCTTGCCGTGCACCGTGATCCGGACGCTGTCTCCCGCGGAGAAGGCCGGGCCGGCCTGCGTGCCGAGCACTCCGGCCTCGTGGCCGAGGACGTGCTGCGCGAAGGCCACATCCGGGCGCGGGACCTGGTCGGTCAGGCCGTTGTCGACCATGCCGCGGGCGCCGGCGCCGGTCTCCTCGGCCGGCTGGAACAGCGCGATGAAGGTGCCCTCCCAGGCGTCCCGCCCGCCAGCAAGGGACGCGGCGGCACCGAGCAGGCAGGTGACGTGGACGTCGTGCCCGCAGGCGTGGGAGACGCCGACGGTCGCCCCCGACTCGTCCACGGCGGTGACCTTCGACGCGTAGGGCAGCTTGGTCAGCTCGGTCACCGGCAGCGCGTCCATGTCGGCGCGCGCGAGGACGGTCTGGCCAGGACCGTTCGCGAGGACCCCAGCGACGCCACCGCCGACGTGCTTGACCTCATAGCCGAAGGCCTCGAGGCGGTCGGCGACCTCGGCCGCGGTCCGCACCTCGTGGGAGCTCAGCTCGGGATGGGCGTGCAGGTGCCGGTAGAACTCCTCCTGCCAGGCGCGCGTGGCGTCCATCCCCTCCAGCACCTCGTCGACTCGTGTCATGGCGCTCCTCGTCTCCAGGTGGGACCTGCCCTCCTGATGAGCGTAGGCCGCACAAGGCCCCCCCTTTTTCACTGAGGTGCGCGACGATGCAGGCATGGACCTGTCATCGCGGCTGGGTCGGCTGGACGCCAGGCTGGGCGACGGACTCGAGGCGGGGCAGCGCCGCCACCACCTCCGGCGTCTCGGCGAGCTCGGCTGGACCGATGCCCTCACGGTGCCAACGGAGCCGGGGTGGTGGTCGACCCGCGCGCCCGTGCGGCCGGGTCACAGCCTCGAGGTCCTCATCGACGGTGCGGCCGCCTTGCCCCAGATCGAGTCGGCCATCCGCCAGGCGCAGCAGTACGTCCACATCGCCGGCTGGCATGCCGAGCCGGACTTCGAGCTCAGCCGTGGCGACGGCGCCATCCCGTTGCGTGACCTGCTCGCCGAGGTCGCGCAGCGCGTCCCGGTTCGCCTGCTCCTGTGGGCTGGACCGCCGGTGCCGGCGTTCCGTCCGACCCGCCGGATGGTCAAGCGCGCTCGCGACGAGTTCGTCCGCGACAGCAAGGTGCGGTGCGTGCTGGACAAGCGGGAGCGCACGCTGCACTGCCACCACGAGAAGATCGTCATCGTCGACGGTGACGTCGCGTTCGTCGGCGGGATCGACCTCACCTCCCTGCAGGCCGACCGCCTCGACGACGAGAGCCACCCACCGCGACATCCACTGGGCTGGCACGACGCGGCCGTGCGCCTCCGTGGACCCGCCGTCGCGGACGTGGGCAGACACTTCGTCCAGCGCTGGAACGACGTCACGAGCCGACCATCTCCCGCAGCCTGAGGAGCCGCCACCCGCCGGTGACGTCGAGGTCCAGGTGCTCCGCACGGTGCCCGAGCAGGTCTACGCCTTCGCGCCGCGCGGCGAGTTCACCATCCTCGGGGCCTATCTGCACGCCTTGGCCGCCGCCGAGCGATTCATCTACCTCGAGAACCAGTTCCTCTGGTCCCCGGAGGTCGTCGACATCCTCTGCGCCAAGCTCGCCCACCCGCCCAGCGACGACTTCCGGGTGCTCCTCCTGCTCCCCGCCAGGCCGACGACCGGGGCCGACACGACGCGTGGGCAGCTCGGCCGGCTGCTCGAGGCCGATGGTGGATCGCGTGGATCGGGCCGGCTGCTCGCCACCACGATCTCCGCCCACGCCCAGGGCAACTCGGCGCCGGTCTACGTGCACGCCAAGGTCGGCATCATCGACGACCGGTGGCTCACCATCGGCTCGGCCAACCTCAACGAGCACTCCCTCTTCAACGACACCGAGCTGAACGTGCTCACCGGCGATGCGGACCTGGCCCGAGATACCCGGTTACGTCTGTGGTCAGAGCACACCGAGAAGCCCCAGGAGGCCGTCGCCGGCGACCCGCACACCGTCATCGACGAGGTGTGGCGTCCCATCGCGGAGGAGCAGGCCCGTCGCCACGAGGACGGGCTGCCGCCCACCCATCGGCTCCGGCTCCTCGAGCACGTGTCCCGGCGGACAGGCCGGCTCCAGGGCCCTCTCCGTGGGCTGCTCGTCGACGGATAGTCGACTCCCCCTCCGCCACAACAAGACTCAGCCGTATGCCGCTGAGCTGGCTCAGCGGCATACGGCTCAGTGTGTGCCCGTCACTTGAAGGGCGCCTCGTCCACGAGCGCGGGACCGACGACCCGTCCGTCGGGCGCGACGAGCATGCCGTTGCGCTCGCTCACGGCGGTGCTCGACTTCACCACGTTGCCTCGGCTGTAGACGATGTCGCCCGGCCCCATCCCGGGCACGAGCGTCTCCACCGTGACGAGGGTGAAGCCCTTGGCGCGCAGGTCGGAGATGATGCCCGGCACCGCGTCCGCCGTTGCCGACACCCGGTCGTGCATCAGGACGATGGACCCGGCGCGGGCGTTGCTCACGACGTGACTGCGGATCTGGCTCGCCGTGCGACCATCCCAGTCCCTCGGGTCGACCGACCACAGAATGAGCGGCTTGCCGAGCTGGCGAGTGTTGCTGTTCCACGAGCCGTAGGGCGGGCGCAGCAGCGTGCTGCGGGGCACCCCGGCCGCCGCGATGGCATCGTCAGCCCGGGTCACCTGAGACCGCTGACCGGAGAGGCTCAGCGTGGTCAGGTCGGGGTGGGACCAGGTGTGGTTCTCCACCGGCAACCCGTTGCGGTGCTGCTTCAGGGTCACCGAGGCCCTGGCCGAGATCTTGTTGCCGATGACGAAGAACGTGGCCGGCGTCCTGGTGTTGATGAGCGTGTCGACCAGGCGGTTCGTCGGGGCATCGGGGCCGTCGTCGAAGGTGAGCGCTACACAGGCCACCTTCGAGCAGTCGACGGGAGCCGCGATGCCGCCGTCACCGTTGAAGTCGCCGGGTCCGAAGATCGGGTCCAAGCCGTTCCAGCCGCTGCCGACGTCCACCCGACCCGAGGACCAGCCGCCGGTGCCGGTGCCGCGGTAGAGCCACAGCTTGCCATCCGCGTCCCGTGCCAGGACGTCGACCTTGCCGTCGCCCGAGAAGTCCCCCGGGGTGACCAGAGCCGTGAACCCGCCCCAGCCGCTGCCGACCTGGACGCGTGGCCAGCTGAAGCCGCCGTTGCCGTTGCCGCGGTAGAGCCACAGCCTGCCGTCCGTGTCCCGCGCCAGGACGTCGACCCTGCCGTCACCATTGAAGTCGCCCGGGCCGAGGACTGCTGTGAACGAGCCCCAGCCGCCGCCGAGATCGACGTAAGGGGTGCTCCAGCCGCCCTTGCCGTTGCCGCGGTAGAGCAGCAGCTTGCCGTCGGCGGTCGTCGCGAGCACGTCAACCTTGCCGTCGCCGGAGAAGTCGCCCGGTCCGATGATGTTGGTGAAGTTGCCCCAGCCGCTGCCGATCTGGGGATAGGGCGAGAGCCAGCCCCCCTTGCCGTTGCCGCGGTAGAGGAACATCTTGCCGTCGGCGTTCGTGGCAAGGACATCGACCCTGCCGTCGCCGGAGAAGTCGCCCGGCCCGAGGATCTTCAGGAAGGCCCCCCAGCCGCTGCCGATCTGGAGGTAAGGCGTGATCCAGCCGCCCTTGCCGTTGCCGCGGTAGAGGATCATCTGGCCCGCCTCGTTCCTCGCGAGGACATCGACCATCCGGGACGTGGTGGTCGCAGCCACCGCGGTGGCGGCCGCCGGGGCGGTCGCCATGGGTGAGAGGGCCGGCTGCACGGCCGCGTTCGACGTGGCTGTGACTGTCGCCGCCGGGAGAAGGGCGCCGAGGGCCATCGCTGCCACCGTCAGCAATGCCTTGGTTCTCATGCTCTGACGGTAAGTCCGGGCGGCCCATCCCGCAGGGACTTGGGTCCTTCTGACCCTGGAACCTGCGGACATCTCCTCACGTCCGGCCGGTGCCTCCGACGACCTGCGCGAGGTGGTGGTCGAGGACCGCGAGAAGACGGTCTGGCGTCTGGGGTCGCATCGCGGCGTGCACGGCCAGCCCGTCCAGCAGGGCAAAGAGGCGCTCGGCCTCCAGGTCGACCTCCAGGCGGGGAGTGTCCGGAGCAAGGAGCAGGCTGATCCACCGCTCGCATGCCCCGCGCAGGCGGTCGTAGGCCTCGTCGCGCAACACGCGCAGCTCCGGGTCGACGAGGGCGCGCGCGGTGAAGGCGAGCCACACCTCGTTCTCCACCCGGCGCCCGGAGTCCAGGGGCAGCAGCTCGGCGAGAACGGTCCGAACCGCCTCCCTTGGCTCGTCCGGCACGTGGAGAGCGGCCACCCGTTCCTCGATGCGATCGATGACCATCCGCATCGCGAAGCGCAGCAGCTCCGACTGGCTGTCGAAATAGTGCCGGAGGGAGCCCATGGACAGTCCAGCCTCCCGTGCCACCTCCCGCACCGAGGCGCGGTCGAGCCCGTCACGCAGGACGACGCGCCAGACAGCCTGCGCGAGCTCGCGGCGTCGCTCGATCGGATCCACTACCTTCGGCATCTCGCCTTTATAACACAGGCGTGCTACTTTTCCTTATAGCACAGTCGTGCTACAAACCGATGGAAGAAGGAAGCACAGTGGTTGCCCTCGATCCCCGGGTCTCCGACCCGGGCTTTGGTCCCTCGCCCCACCAGCCGTCGCGGCCGGATCCGCGACATCCGCCAGCCCGATGCGTGGCGCCGAATGCTGCGCGACCGATGGGCGCGCATCGCGGCCGCGGGATGGCTGGTTGCGAACGGCTGGGTGCTCGTCGCGGCCGATGGCGCTTTGCCGTTCGAGTGGCCCAACGCTTCGACGACTTCTGTCGCCGGGCAGCTGCTCGACACCAACCTCGCACTGCTCCAGGTGTTCGC
Organism: uncultured Actinomycetota bacterium; assembly: GCA_963754395.1. GTDB lineage: Bacteria > Actinomycetota > Actinomycetes > Actinomycetales > Dermatophilaceae > Intrasporangium. Next base: position 53,368 of record CAVWGJ010000011.1, read on the forward strand.
CCTGATGGCCCTGGTCCGGTTCACCACTCGAAAGCGAGTGGCCCCCGACCTGCTCGCCCGCGCTCCAGCACGGCGCATCGCGCTGCGCGAGACGCTCCTGCTGCTCGGCTATGGGGTCCTCGGGCTCGCGGGCGGGTTCCTGCTGGCACGGTTGCTCGGGTGGCAGTCCTTCGGGCTGCACCTCGCAGGGACGCTCCACGCCACGCACGACAGCGTCGGGCCCGTCGAGGCGGTCACCTGGGCCGTCTACAACCTTGCCGTCTACGCCGTCGCACCACTGCTCGTTCTTCCGTCGGCGCTACTCGGCGCTCGCGCTGAACCTGCGGTCGACCCACCGGCGCAACGACGCGCTGGTGGTCCTCGTGGTGCTCGTCGTCGAAACCGCCTTCCAGCTGCTCACGCTGGAGCCGGGCATCTTCGACCTGACCGTGTCGCAGCTGGCGCTCGGGGCAGCGGCGACGTTCGTGCTCTACCTGGCGGGGGCGGTCCTGCCCGCGATGGTGTTCATCTATGCCATCCTCGTCCCGCGTTACCTCCGACTCACGGGCTCGGCCGTCGGCACGGTGGTCCTCGGCGGCGTCACCTATGCCGCCCTTCACATCTGGGACTCCTGGATGCTCTTCGACTCACCGGCGAACGCGATCCTGTCGATCATCTTCCTGCTGTTCACCTACTTCGGCCCGGGGATGATCAAGACCTACCTGACGGTCCGCACCGGTAACGCCTGGGTCCACGTCTGGGCCTACCACGCCCTCGCGCCGCACACCTTGGTCGACACCCCTCACACCGTCGCGATCTTCCACATCCGCTGACGGGTGACATCGGTCCTGCGAGGGCGTGTACTGGAGCGACCGACGAAAGGTGACGACATGTTCCGTGACACCAAGGCCTTCAGCGGGTTCTCCGTCAACGACGTGGCCGCGGCTCGAGCCTTCTATGCGGACACCTTGGGGCTGGATGCCACCGAGGAGAACGGGATGCTGACACTGCGCATCGCCGGCGGCACCAACGTCCTCGTCTACCCGAAGGACAACCACGAACCGGCGACGTACACCGTGCTCAACTTCCCCGTCGACGACATCGAGGCAGCCGTTGATCAGCTGACGGCGCGCGGCGTGACTTTCGAGCGATACAAGGGCACGCCGCTCGAGACAGATCCGAAGGGCATCTTCCGCGGTGGCGGTCCCAACATCGCCTGGTTCACTGATCCGGCCGGCAACGTCCTGTCCGTCATCGAGGCGCCGGGGCCAGCCTGACCAGGTCGCGGCGCCGCAGCTTGCCGTTGCCGGTCCGCGGCAGGGCTGCCACGTAGACGATCTCGCGCGGCCGCTTGTAGGCCGCCAGGTGCTCGGCCGCATGGGCCAGCAGGATCGCCGGGTCCACGTCATCAGGGTCGTCGGCGTCCCGTGGCACCACGAACGCCGCGATGATCCGCACCCCGGGACGCACCTCTACCTCGGTCACCCCGACCTCGGCGACGGAGGGATGCCGCGCGAGGCAGTCCTCGACCTCGAGGGGTGACACCCGGTATCCCATGGCGTTCATGACGTCATCCGCACGCCCGTGGAAGGCCAGGTAGCCATCGGCGCCGATCTCGACGAGGTCACCTCCGACGAACCAGTCGCCGCGCAGCACCTGCGCCTCCTCCTCCGGACGCCGCCAGTAGCCGAGCATCAGCCCGGGATCCGTGCGGTGGACGGCGAGCAGCCCGGTCTGGCCGGGTCCGAGCGGCTCGTCACCGCCGTCGACCGGCAGGACGGCGACGCACCGGCCCGGCTGCGATCGCCCGGGACTGCCCGGCCGCACCGGCGTGCCGGGGCCCGACGAGACGAACGTCGAGATCTCGCTCATCCCGAGCGCCTCGTAGAGCTCGAGTCCCGTGCGCTCGCGCCACTCCTCAAGGAGCGCTGGAGGGAGCGCCTCGCCCGCAGTGACGCCGTGCCGCAGGGACGAGAGGTCCGCCTCCTCCAGGTCCGGGCTGCGCAGGAGCTGCCGGTAGACGCCCGGGACGGCCGCGAAGATCGTCGCGCGATGGGCCCCGATGAGCCGCACCCACACGCCGGGATCGCGAGCGCCGTTGTAGATCAAGGCCGTTGCCCGGTTGATCCACGGGTCGGTCAGCCCCACTCCCAGCGTGTACGTCCAGTTGAACGCGCCCGCATGCAGCAGTACGTCGCCCTCGCGCAGTCCGAGCCACGCGTCGTGCATGGGTCGCCGTCCCCACGCCGACCGGTGCGCGTGCAGGACGCCCTTGGGACGGCCCGTCGTCCCCGACGTGTAGACGAGGAACGCCGGGTCGTCGGCACGAGTCAGGCCGTATGCCGCTGGGCTGGCTTCCGCGCGCCAGCGGGCGACGTCGGTGGGCGAGACTCGCGAGACCGCAGCCGGCAGGTCCACGGCGAGGGCGTCACTCATGGCGACGGCGCGAGCGCCCGAGTCCGCGATGAGAAAGCCCACCTCGTCCGCGGTCAGCTGGGGTGAGGTCGGCAGCGAGATGATCCCGGCGGCCATGGCCCCGAAGTGCAGCAACGCATAGTCGCTCGTGTTGCCCAGGCGGATGACGAGCCGGTCACCCGGCTCCAGCCCTCGTTCGAGCAACCCTGCTGCGACCGCCCGGACGGCTTGGTCCAGCTCACCGAAGGTCCAGCGTTCCACCGCTGCGGCTGGTGCGGCGGGGTCGGTGACGACGACCAAGGCAGCGCGATCGGGTGCCGCCGCAGCAGCCCGGCCGATGGCCAGCTCGGCAAGGTTGAGTCGTGCTGGCGCCGGCGCACCCGTGTAGCGGACGGATGCTGCCATGTCTGCGTCAGACATCGATGGTGAGGCGGAGCTCGACGACGTCGCCGAGCTCGAGCGCCTCGGCACGCCGGACGCGGTCCTTGAGTGGCACGAGGAACCGACCGTCCTTGGGGAAGAGCGAGGTCGTGAACTCGGTCCGGCCGACCTGGGCCGTGACCGGAATGACACCCCAGCCGTAGGTGACCAGCTCCTTCGCCGCCTCGATCTGGGCCGACTCCTCGTCCGGCACGGGGACGAAGTGGAACGGCGAGGGACCGCGCCACCAGATGATCTCGCCGCTGAACTCGAGCTCCACCTCCGTGACGGTAGCCGACTGCTCAGCTGGCCAGCGTCTGGCTCGGGGGCTCGCCGTACGCCTCGCGGTAGTACGACGGGAAGCGGCTCGACCCGCTGAAGCCCCACTTCGAGGCCACCGCGGTGACCGTGAGACCGTCGTGCGGACTGGCGAGCTCGAGCTCGTCGTGTACCCGCGCCAGACGCACCCGGCGCAGGTAGGCCATCGGCGTCGTGTCGAGGTGGCGCCGGAAGGCGAGCTGGATGGCCCGTGGCGTCACCCCGGCCGCAGCGGCGATGTCACCGACGGTGAGGTCCTGGTCAGCGTGCTCCTCGATGAAGGAGATCGCGTCCCGGACCGTCTCGGCCGTGATCGGCGGGTCCTGCGGGGCTTCGACCTCCCTGCGCACCGCCTCCATCGTCGTGTTGGGGAACGTGGCGAGGGCAACCGCTGCGAGGAACCGCGCGGACTCCCCGACGACGAGCGGACTGACCGGGGCACCGGGCCCGCCCGCCAAGGTCCTGGCGACGTGGTCGACGGTCTCCTGCCAGTGGCGCTCGGCCGCGTCGCTGACCGGGCGGGTACCGGTGAACACCAGGTTCCGGACGCCCGTCGTCGCGGCCGCGACGTCGCGCAGCAGGGCGAGGTCGATGCGGACGCCACGCGCCCGCGGCTCGTGCCCGGCCCAGTCAATTCGACTGGGCCGGTTGTCCCAGGCGATGCAGACGGACTCACCGGGACCGACCTGCTCCCGGACCCCGGCCACTTCGGACTCGTAGGTGAGCAGCCCGCGCTCACCGGTGACGAAGAGGACGGACTCGGGAGGTGCAGCACGATCCGCTGCCCGCAGCTCCGCCGATAGCCCGGCACTGGTGAGGACGTCGATGGAGAACCGGCCGGCGTCCGTGTGCGACAGGGAGAAGTAGTACCCGTCCGGTGAGCCGATCAGGCGGAGCGGAACACTCAGTTCCTGTGCGCAGATCTGCTCGATCTCTGCCGGGTCGGTCGTCGTGAAGGCGACCTTGTGGATGGTGCTCATGATGGTGAGCGATGGGGACATGTTCAACTCCGAGGCTGACGTGTCCGAGGGCCCATGGTTTGACCCATCAACGGCCGTCTCCGGCGCACCGACTGTTCGACAGTAGCGCACCGCCGCGCCGAATGGGGAGTTGTCTTGGTCTGAGTTGGTCCGGGTTCGAGGTGGACGCGCCGACAGTGTGTCGGCGCGTCCACCCCAATCCGGGAAGGCGGGTGCGGTCAGGCGGCGACGACCTCGCGGACGTCGTCCACCGTGACACCCATCTGTGCGCGGAGCTTCTCCAGCACCGCGCGCACGAGGCGGGACACCTGCATCTGGCTCACGCCGAGCGCGAGGCCGATCTCCTTCTGCGTCATCGCGTCGACGAAGCGCATCTGGAGCAGCTCACGGTCCTTCTGGGACAGGCTGCCCAGTGCGTCGGAGAGCGAGACGCGGTCGGCGGCCGACTCGAGCTCCTCCTGCGGCTCCGCGAGGCTCTCCGCGAGGGAGCGCGACTCGTCGTCGCCGAAGGTGAGGTCGAGCGACAGCGGGTGGTAGCTGTGCTCCGCCGACAGGCACTCGACCACGTGGTCGGGGTCGACGCCGACCTCCTCGGCGAGGTCCGCGGCGGTGGGCGTGGTGCCGTGCTCCTGCTCCCAGTGCTCACGTGCGAGACGAAGCACGGGACCGAGCTCCTGGAGCCGGCGAGGCGGGCGCACCATCCAGCCGTGGTCCCGGAAGTGCCGCTTCAGCTCGCCCGAGATCGTCGGGAGTGCGTAGCCGATGAACGACGTGCCGGGGCCCGGCTGGTACCGCCGGATGGCGACGAGGAGCGCGAGCCGCGCGACCTGGACGAGGTCCTCGGTCGGGATGCTGCGCCCGGAGTAGCGTGCTGCAACCCCATCACAGAGGTCGAGGTGGAGCCGGACGATCTCGTCGGTGAGCCTTTCGCGCTCCGCGCAGTTCTTTGTACGCGAGAGCTCGAGGAGCAGCTCCTCCGCCTTCCGGTCCCTCTCGACGAATCGGCCACGTCGGCGGCTGATCGGGGTGGGGTTGGTGGTGGGGGTAACGGACTTCATGCGTGACATGACTCATCTCCTGCGTGTGCGGGTGACGGGGTCAGCTCGTGGTTGAACCGCTCGTGAAGTCCCTTCCACCTTCCCGGCGAAGCGCAGCGCCCGACCACCACACAAACGAACACTTCTCCCGGTCGACCTGCTCAAAGCGAAGGCCGTTTGCTGCGGCGCCCGCCGGGTAAACGGCGCACCATTCGGGACATGACGCACCAAGCTGGGCGAAAGGAGTCGTCATGAGCGTGACGAGCTTTCAGGACCTGCCCCTGGCCGACCGCGACCGAGAGTGGGACGGTGACGCTGCGGAGCGCCGCGTGCGGGACTGGGCGGGCGCCGAGGACGGCCCGAACGAGAAGTACCGCGACGCCCACGTCTGGTACGACGCCGACAACAAGGACAACTTCACCGCCTACAAGCTGCTCATCGCTGACGTGGTCGACGGCCGGCTGAAGGCGGTGCCGCGTGGGGTCATGGCGGCCGCCGCGGTGATGCAGGGCTCGCGCGGAGGGGTCGACCTGCCACAGAAGGACCGCGATCGGGTTCGCAGCCACCTGGCCAAGTACTACGCGCAAGTGGGGGGAAGACGCGCCGTGGGAGCGTGACGAGTGATCGACGGATGAAGGGGTATGCCGCTGAGCTCGCCGGCTCTCGACGCGGCGACCCAGCCCTCCCGCCCTCAGTGACGGTGCAGCAGGTCCTTGGCCACGGCAAGGTCGCGCATGAGAGCGGCGCGGTCCACCTCACGCTGCCGCGAGCGCAGGACCGACGACGGATGCGCGGTCGCCACCGCCACGGGCGGCGGGTCGAGTGACAGAGCGGCGAAGCCCGACGGCTCGTCGCGCTCGTCGGCCGTCGGCCACTCGAGGGGCCGTCCTCGCGCCTCACCGACGCGGAACCGAGGGCCGTAGATCGCTTGGCCGGCCGTGCTGCCGAGAATGACGACGACCTCCGGCTTGACGAGCCCGAGCTCGGTGAGCAGCCAGGGCTCGCACGCCGCGACCTGCCACCGCACCGGCGACTTGTGGATCCGCTTGCCGCCCTTGTCGACGTGGCGGAAGTGCTTGACGACGTTGGTGCGGAAGGCGTCGCCCGGCTCGATCCCCGCCTCCCCGAGCGCCCGGTCGAGCAGCCGTCCCGCCGGCCCGACGAAGGGCAAGCCGGCGAGGTCCTCCTTGTCTCCCGGCTGCTCGCCGACGAGCATGATCCGTGCCGGCACCGGCCCGTCGCCCATGACTCCCTGCGTCGCGTCACGGTAGAGGTCGCAGCCGCGACAGCCGTCGACCGCCTCGCGCAGCCGGCGCAGGGTCGGCCGGTCGGGAACGAAGGAGTCGGCGCCCGGGTACTCGTCCGCGGTGCGAGGCATCGTTCAGTCCTCTTCCTCGTGCCCGGCCGTGACCCGCACCGCATGGGCGACCACGTCGATGAGCTGCCCAGTGCGCTCCATCGTGCGCTCCTGGAGCTGCGCGCCGTTGCCGCGGGTGCGGACGCGTTCCAGGCCCTCCTTGACCAGCTGGACGTCGTCGGCCTCGCCCAGGGCCGGACGGATGTGCTCGACGAGCCGGTCGATGACGTCCCAGGCTCGCTGCGGGCGGAGGGTGAAGGGGTCGAGGAGCCGGCCGGAGACGCCCTCGCGGGCGGCCTGCCACGTCGCGAAGCGCACCAACGTCGTCGGCACCGCAGTCGCCTCGACCGACCGCGCCCACTCGCGCGCTGCCGTCTCCACGAGACCCCGGCAGAGCGCTGCGACCAGGACGGTGTCACTGGCCCGCAGGCAGACGTCCGCGACCCGGATCTCGACGGTCGGGTAGTGCTGGGACAGCCGCGCGTCAAAGTAGACCATGCCCTCGTCGAGGATGACGGAGGACATCGTCAGGTCGCGCACCAGCTGGTGGTAGGCCCTCGCCGAGCCGAAGAGCTCGGTCGGCCCGTTGGAGGGCCACCGACCGAAGGACTGCGAGCGCCAGCTGGCGAAGCCGGTGACCTCGCCGTTCCAGAAGGGCGAGTTCGCACTGAGGGCGAGCAGCGCCGGGAGCCAGACGCGGATGCGGTCCAGGACGCCGACCCCCTCCTCGTCCGAGTCGACGGCGACGTGCACGTGCAGGCCGCAGGTGAGGTGCTGGCGCGCGACGATCTGGTAGCGCTCGTGCATCCACGCGTAGCGGGTCGACTGGACCGGCACCGGTGTCACGGGGAACGGGGACGTCCCCAGTGCGGCGACGGTCGAATCAGCCTGTCGCGCAGCCGAGATCGCCTCGCTGCGCCAGTGGCGGACCTCATCGGCCAGATCGTCGAGCGACTCGACCGGAGCGGTGTGCGTCTCGATCATCTGCTGCTGGAACTCGCCCTCGAGGGCCCCGCGGACGCCGAGACCGGCGACCGGCTGCTCGTTCACCGCAGCACGGAGGACGAGCTGCCCGGACACCGACCGCGGGCGCCCGTTGCGAACGTCGACGAGGAGCATCTCCTCCTCGACGCCAACCGTCCTCACCATCTCTCCACCTCCCAGCCAAGGGAGCTCAGTCGAGACTACGCCCCCTGCCAACGCATCCTTGCGCTGGAAGCGAGCCCAGCGGCATACGGCATCATCTGGTCAGAAGACCGCCTGGCCCCCCGTCACCCCGAGCACCGTCCCGGAGACGTAGCTGGCGTCTGACGGGGACGCAAGGAAGACGTACGCCGGGGCCACTTCGCCGGGCTGGCCGGCCCGGCCCAACGGCGTGTCGGACCCGAACGTCTCGATCTTCTCGGTCTCGCGAGTCGCCGGCTGCAGGGGCGTCCAGATCGGGCCCGGGGCCACGGCGTTGACGCGGATTCCCTTGGGGCCCAACGACTGTGCAAGGTTGACGGTGAGGTTGTTGAGCGCCGCCTTGGTCGCCGCATAGTCGAGCAGTGCCGGCGACGGGTCGTAGGCCTGGATCGACGTCGTGTTGATGATCGACGAGCCCGACGTGAGGTGTGGGAGCGCCGCCCGGCAGAGCCACAGCACCGCCTGGAGGTTGGTCCGCATGACCCTCTCGATGTTGTCGTCAGTCAGCCCCTCCAGACCCTCGCCCGGACCCTTGTCCCAGTGGAAGCCCGCGTTGTTGACGAGGACATCGAGGCCACCGAGCGCCTCGACCGTGTCCGCGACGACCCGGTCGCAGGTCTCGCGGTCGGTGAGGTCACCGGGGACGAGGACGGCGTTGCGGCCGGCCCTGCGAACCCACGACGCCGTGTCCTCGGCATCGGACTGCTCATCGTCCAGATAGTTGATCGCGACGTCGGCGCCCTCACGAGCGAAGGCGATGGCGACGGCCCGGCCGATACCGGAGTCGCCGCCAGTGATCAGGGCCTTGCGGCCGTCGAGCCGGCCGTGGCCCTCGTAGGTCTCCTCGCCGTGGTCGGGGACCGGCTCCATCTCGGTCGTCAGGCCCGGCGGGTCCTGCTGCTGGGGTGGGAAGCCGCCCTTGTCGTCAGTCCTGACCATCGAGGCCGCGCGCTCTCCGATGCTGCTGCTCATGATGTGCTCCTTCCGATGAGGTCGGCGGTGGCGAACTGCGGGAGCACCTGGGCGCCGAAGGCGTCGATGAAGCGTGACTGGTCGGTACCGACGAAGTGCACCATGACGGCATCGAAGCCGTCGTCGAACGCCTGACGGATCCGGGCGCCGTGCGACTCGAGGTCGCTCGACACGTGCACGGCGCGCTTGACGTCCTCCTTGGTGACGTGTCGGCCGAGCTCGTCGAAGGCCGCCACGGAGTTCGTGTCCCAAGCCACCGGCGCACCGAAGACGTTGCTGCGCCACTGCTTCATGGCGATCTCCACGGCCTCGTCCTCGGTGGGGGCCCAGCTCACGTGGAGCTGGAGCCGGGCCTGCCCCTGCCCACCGTGCTGGCGGTAGGCCTCGAGGGCGCGACGGTCGCCGCCCCCTTGCTGGTTGACGGTGATCAGGCCGTCCGCCCAGCTCGCGGCCCGTGCCGCCGTCTCCGTGGTCACCGCTGCGGCGACGAGATCCGGCCGTCGGCTGGGCCGCGACCACACCTTGGCTCGGTCCACGGTGACGAGCCCGTCGTGCGAGACCTCCTCGCCGTCGAGAAGCCGGCTGATGATGTCGGCGCACTCGATGAGCCTGCGGTCGCGCAGCTCCTTCCGGGGCCACGCGTCGCCGGTCACGTGCTCGTTGATGGCCTCGCCCGAGCCCAGGGCCGCCCAGAACCGGCCGGGGAACATCTCGCCGAGCGTGCCGATCGCCTGCGCGGTGATGGCCGGGTGGTACCGCTGGCCCGGTGCGGTGACGACGCCGAAGGGCAGGTTGGTCGCGTTGAGTGCAGCACCGAGCCAGGACCACGCATAGCCCGACTGGCCTTGGTCCGTGCTCCACGGCTCGAGGTGGTCGGAGCACATGGCGGCAGTGAAGCCCGCCGCTTCGGCGTGCTTGACGTCCTCGAGCAGCTGGGACGGCGGGATCTGTTCGTGGGAGCAGTGGAAGCCGATGGTGGGCATGCGGTTCGTCCTCCGTAGGGGCTTCGGGTCACAGGCGGGTGGTCGCAGCAGCCGTCTACCCGCGGCCGGACTGGGCGAAACCCCGTTGCCGCGGGCGCGGTCCGGTGGTTACTGGGCCGTTCGTGGGTACTTCGCCACACATGAGGATGAGCCAGACAGGTGACCTGTGGTGGAAGACGGCGGTGCTCTACTGCGCCGACGTCCAGACGTTCTACGACTCGGACAGTGACGGCGTCGGCGACCTGCGCGGAATGACCGACCAGCTCGAGTACCTCGCGGACCTCGGCGTCACCTGCCTGTGGCTCATGCCCTTCTACCCGGGCCCGTCGAAGGACGACGGCTATGACATCACCGACTTCTACGGGGTCGACAGCCGGTTCGGGAGCCACGGTGACTTCGTCGAGCTGGTGCGAACGGCTCGCGCCCATGGCATCCGGGTCATCCTCGACTTCGTCATGAACCACACATCGGACCAGCACCCCTGGTTCAAGTCGGCCCGTCGCAGCGTCGATGACCCCTATCGGGACTACTTCGTGTGGAGCAGGACGAAGCCGAAGACCAACCCCAAGGACCTCGTCTTCCCCGACCAGGAGGACAGCCTCTGGGAGCTCGAGCCGAGGACCGGCGAGTACTACCTGCACCACTTCTACAAGCACCAGCCGGATCTCAACGTCCAGAACCGCTCGGTTCAGGAGGAGATCGCCCGGACGCTCGGCTTCTGGCTCGAGCTGGGGGTCTCGGGGTTCCGGGTCGACGCGGTGCCGTTCCTCTTCTCGACGGACTCCGCGCCATCGGCGGGCTCAGACGGCCCACCCGTCGCATTCGACCCGAAGCGCTACCTCGGGGACGTTCGCAAGTACGTCACCCGACGCCTCGGCGACGCGGTGCTCCTCGGCGAGGTGAACCTGCCCTATCCGGAGATGAAGAAGTACTTCGGCGGTGCCGACGGCGACGGGCTGAACATGCAGTTCGACTTCCCGGGGATGCAGGCCCTGTACCTGTCCCTCGCTCGCGAGGACGCACGACCGCTCGAGGCGGCGCTGCGCAAGCGCCCGGCGCTCGACATCACCAGCCAGTGGGCCAACTTCGTCCGCAACCACGACGAGCTGACCCTCGACAAGCTGAGCGACGAAGAGCGGCAAGAGGTCTTTGCCGCCTTCGGGCCCGAGCCGGACATGCAGCTGTACGGCCGCGGCCTGCGCCGCCGCCTCCCCTCGATGCTGGGCGGCGACGCCCGCCGGCTGCGTCTCGTCTACTCGCTCATGTTCTCCCTGCCCGGCACCCCCGTGCTCTTCTACGGCGAGGAGATCGGGATGGCTGAGAACCTCGCCATTCCCGGCCGGCTGTCGGTCCGAACGCCGATGCAGTGGGCCAATGACGCGACGGCCGGCTTCACCGACGCTGCCTCGCGCAAGCTGACGCGGCCGTTCCCGGACGGGCTCTACTCGCCCGAACGCGTCAACGTCGCGGACCAGCGCCATGACCACGACTCGCTGTGGTGGTTCATCCGCAACCTCATCCGGCTGCGGCGGCAGCACCCGGAGCTCGGCTGGGCAACCGTCGAGGTGCCGAGGACCAAGCCGCAGAGCGTGCTCGCCCACCTCGCCCGCGAGGAGGACGGCTGGACGATGCTCGCGCTGCACAACCTGGCCCCCGAGAGCTGCCTCGTGGACGTGTCGATCGGCGAGGTGGACCCCGGCTCCATCCTCGTCGACCTCGTCGGCGAGCGCGAGAAGCATCCGGTCGCGAAGGACGGCCAGGCGCAGGTCAAGGTCGACGGCTACGGGTTCCGTTGGCTGCTGCTGCGCCGACCCGGTGACCGGCCCGCGAAGTAACCGACGTAGCCGACGTAGCCGACCAAGTTCCCGTGCGATGTGGGTACGGGACCAGCGTGGAGATCATCACCAATTTCGACGAGGTCGTCGAGCTGGCGCGCAGGCGAGCCCCGTTGTACGTCCGGTACTCGGTGGGGCCGGCACATGACGCCGAGACGCCGAGTCATGACGTCGAGGCAGACGTGGCGCTGCCCGGCATTCCCGCCGCCAGCCTCACTCCCGCGAACTGGTGGACCCGGCCGGACGAGGACTGGGTCGCCCGACGGCTGTGCACGTACCTCGACCCACTCGAGCAGGACGGCAACGGCGCTGACCGCCGACCGTGGCTGCTCATCGGCGTCGTCGTCGGCTACGGCCCGGACCACGAGCCCCTCATCGGCGCGGTGGAACCACTCGGCTGGGTGGGTCCGGAGGTGTTGGAGACCGCCAAGGAGCTCTATCGGACCCGCTTCCATGGGGTGAACGACCCTTCCGGGCACAGGCGTGAGTCGGCTTAGGGACCGTATGCCGCTGGGCTGGCTCGTGGGTCGAGTGTGCACCTGGTGCCGGGACCGTTGCGGGCACGGACTGCCTGGTGGGGGAGGCGACGGGATCACCGTGCCGGACTGACGCTCGTCCAGCACGCGCCCGTGGACCCGTCCCGTCATTCGTCCCCAACGAGGCCGACATAGGTTGGACGTGCTGACCACGTCAAGCCCGACCGGCCACGAGGAGAAGCATGCTGCCGACCGACCACTTCATCCGTTTCGAGCGCATCACGTCAGCGGAGCAGACAGCGCGGGGCCTGCTCGCCGACGTTCATACCGAACAGCTCCGGATCGACCTCGTGCGTGATGACGTCGTGCGGATCAAGATCAGCCGCGGCGGGGTCTTCGACGAGGAGCCAACGCACGCCGTGTGCGTCGATCCCCTCGCGGAGCCCGTCCAGTTCCAGTTCGAGCGGGGCGACGAGTGCGTCCGGCTGACGACGTCCGACATGGTCGTCTCGCTGTGGCTGGACCCGTTCCGGATCGATGTGCACCGCACTGATGGCACCCCCGTCGTCGAGACGGCGGCCGATGAGGAGGGTCGCTACTGGGCATACGCGACCCTCAACGACGCCTTCACGATCCGCCGCCGGTGCGGTGGAGCGGATCGAATCTTCGGGCTCGGGGAGAAGAGCGGCCGACATGACCGGAAGGGCCGCGACTTCACCCTGTGGAACAACGACGTCCTGAGCGAGGTCGGTTCGCTGGAGTTCACCTCAGGGAAGGAGCCCGGCGACCCCCGCGGCGACCGCACGAGCACGGAGTTCGACCCCTACTACGTGAGCGTGCCCTTCTTCCATCACCAGCTGTACCCGCACGGGCAGATGAGCGCGTCGTTCGTCGACAACGGCTACCGCGGGCACTACGAGTTCTCGCCGGCCAACGAGTACCGCATCACCTTCGACGGCGGGCAGTACACCGAGTACGTCTTCGCTGGACCACACATGCCGGCCATTCTCCGGTCCTACACCGACCTCACCGGCAGGATGCAGCTGCCGCCGATCTGGGCGCTCGGGTACCACCAGTGCCGGTGGCACAAGTACGACCAGGCCGCCGTGGAGGCACTCGGGCAACGGCATCGCGACGACGACTTCCCGTGCGATGCGCTGTGGCTCGACATCGACTACATGGACGGCTACCGCGTCTTCACGTGGGACATCGAGTCCTTCCCGGACGGCCCAGGCATGGTCAAGCGCTTGCGGGAAAAGGGATTCCGCGTCATCACCATCATCGACCCGGGTGTGAAGCACGAGCCCGGTTACTGGGTCTTCGACCAAGGTTTCGAGCGCGACCTCTTCTGCCGTACCGAGGGTGGCGACGTCTACGTCGGCCAGGTGTGGCCCGGCAACACCGCCTTCCCCGACTTCGTCACCGAGGAGGCGCGTGCCTGGTGGGGTGAGCTCAACGCGGCCCACGTGCAGTCCGGGCTCGCCGGCATCTGGAACGACATGAACGAGCCGGCGACCGGAGTGATCTCCTCGAAGACGATGCGGTTCGGCCGCGGGGAGTTCCCGCACGAGCGCTACCACAACCAGTACGCCCTGCTCATGGCGATGGGCACGACGGAGGGGCTCCTCGCTGCGATGCCCGAGCGCCGCACCTTCATCCTGTCCCGGGCCGGCTTCGCGGGCATCCAGCGTTACGCGGCCAACTGGATGGGCGACAACCAGTCGCGCTGGGACCACCTGTGGCTCAGCATCGCGATGGGCTGCGGCTTCGGCGTCTCGGGGCAGCCCTTCGTCGGGGCCGACATCGGCGGTTTCCAGGGCAACGCCAACGCCGAGCTGTTCCTGCGCTGGATGCAGTACGGCGCGCTGACCCCGTTCTGCCGCAACCACTCCGAGACGGGCTTCATCGACCAGTACGCCTGGGCCTTCGGTGAGGTGGTCCATGACCTCGTGCGTGAGGCGGTGCGGTTGCGCTACCGGCTCATGCCCTACATCTATGCGTCCTTCGTCCGCGCGTCGGAGACCGGAGAGCCGGTGCAGCGCCCCTTGGTGTTCGACTTCCAGTACGAGTCGGCGACCGGGGACATCGACGACGAGTACCTCTTCGGCCACGACCTGCTCGTCGCGCCGGTCGACGAGCCCGGCATGACGGCACGCCAGGTCTACCTGCCCGCCGGTGGGTGGTACGACTGGTTCAGTGACGAGGCTGACGAACCCCACGTCGGCCGCAGCTACGTCATCGCGCCGACCCCGATGGACCGGATCCCGGTCTACGCCCGCGCCGGCTCCGTGATCCCGATGTGGCCGGAGGCCCCGCCCTCCACCGACGGCTACCACCCCGACCTCGTCGAGCTGCACCTCTTCGTGCCGCTGGGCGAGGGCCACTACGAGTCCCGGCTCGTCGAGGATGACGGCCTCACCTTCGCCTCCCGCGACGGAGCCCACCTGTCCACCACGTTCACCGTGACCCGTAGCGGCGACGACGTGACGCTCACGGGCGAGACGACTGGCGACGGCTATCCCGAGTTCCGGCGCACCGCCTTCCGGCTCGTCGTCCACGGAGCGCAGCCCGACGTCGTTAGCCACGGCGGCGTGGACGTGTCGCCCGCCGATGGCGGGTTCCTGTTGCCCAACGCTGGGAGGGACCTCCAGGTCGAGTTCTCCGCCTGACCCACCAGAGCCAGCCCGTTTGGGCGAACCCGGGCCGTTGTGCCGATAGATCAGCCAACCCACCAGGGAGCGCCCAAACGGGCTGGAGCTCCCCGTCGTACGGGTGGTCGGAGAACACCTCCACCGGTGGCTGTTCCTCGTTGGGGACGTCATCCAGCTCGACGCGCTCCTACCCAGCCTGGTCGGCACCATCCACGTCGATCGGTTTGACCGCCGGCCCGGCGATGACCTGGCCGTCGGAGCCGAACCGTGAGCCGTGGCAGTGGCAGTCCCACGTCTCCTCGGCGACGTTCCAGCGAAGGCGGCACCCCATGTGCGAGCACCGCGGCGCCTCCCGCCGCAGCTCTCCGGCCACGAGCTCGGCGGCGACCTTGAGGTTGCCGGTGATGAGCTTCGGCACCGATCGCATGCCATCGGTGCGGCGCGAATCGAAGACGGGCAGCCAGGCGGGGGCGCGGCCGGCCAGAAGGTCGCTGAGCATGAGTCCGGCCGCGCTGCCGTTGGAGAGCCCCCACTTTCCGAACCCCGTTGCGACGTGGACGTGCTGGTGGAGCGGGCTGCGGCCGACATACGGGACGCGGTCCGGCGTGACGTAGTCATGCGCGCTCCACCGGTGCGACACCTCGGCCACGTCGAAGGTCTCGCGGGTCCACTGCTCGAGATCCGCGTAGCGGCCCTCGGTGTCGACGTCGGCGCCGACCTCGTGGCCGCCGCCCACGACGATGAGCCCCTCGGGTCCGGCGTCCGGCCAGGGGCGCGTGGACCGCACCGCCTCGTCGACCGAGATCGTCATCTCGGCAGGCGCCGCGTGGCGCAGGCGCACGGCGAGGCCGTAGGAGAGGCTCGGCCGGGTGCGCGCGAAGTAGCCGCCGAGCAGGCCGAAGGGCAGGAGCGTGGCCACCACGGCACTGGTTGCCTCGACCGCGCCTCCTCCGGTCTCGGCCGTGACCCGGCCGTGCGCCTCCGCGACGTGGGTCACGCGGCTGTGCTCATGGATGGTGCCACCTGCCGCGACGAGGGCGTCCGCGAGTCCCTCGAGGTAGCGACGCGGGTGCAGGTGCAGCTGGTCGGTGAAGCGCACACCGGCGGTGATGGGGAAGGGCAGGCCGGACTCGTTGACGACCGTCGCGGGCAGCCCGAGGCGCTGCGCCGCCACCGCCTCGTCCTCCATGGAACGGATCGATCTGGCGTCGTCCGAGGTCGTGTAGACGAGGGCGTCCGCGCGGGTTGGCGAGCAGTCGATGGCCAGCTCGTCGGCGAGGTCGGCGACAAGGTCGACGCCGGCCCGGTTCGCGTCGGCGTACTGGCGGGCCCGGTCGACGCCGGCCCACTCGACGAGGTGGGCATAGATCAGCGAGTGCTGTGCCGTCACCTTGCCCGTCGTGTAGCCGGTGGTCCCGTCACCGATCCGACGGGCCTCGAGCACGATGACACGCATGCCCGCCCGTGCGGCGAGCAGGGCGGTGGTCAGCCCCGCGATGCCGGCGCCCACGACGACGACGTCGGCCTCGGCGTCACCTTCCAGCCCGGGAGCCGGCTCCCTGCGCTGGCCGGGGACGTCGAGCCACACGCTGCCGTGCTTGCTTGCCGGAGTGCTCATGACGTTGCCTTTCGTCGTGGTGTTCCCGATGCCGTATGCCGCTGAGCCGGCTTCCCGGGTCATCCCTCCTGGGTGTGGTGCGGGTGACGTCGATCATCGCGCGTCGCGACGATGATGCGAGGTGGGCCGAGGCGGATCTCGGTGACGTCTGCAACGGGGATGAGCAGGTCGTGCCTCTGGATTCGCTGGAAGAACCGCCGGAGCAGACCGGGGCCGAGGTCGGGGTCCGCGTGGTAGCCGAGCTCCGTCCCGAGCACCGACTGGGTGCACTGGAGGTGGGTGACCCGCCACGGCTCGGACGTCGAGTCGCAGCGGAGCTCGATGACGCTCCCGAGCCGGTGGCCGGTGTCGTCGACGACAGGGGCGCGCAACAGGTCGCTGACCCACCGACAGCCCGGTTGCGGCGGCCGGGTAGGTGGCTGCAGCACGTTGACCGGCCGAGTCGGGCCGTCGTCGTCCTCCCGCTCGAGCTCCGCCCCGCCCTTGGCGCCAGGGATGCGGGAGACGACGAAACGGCGGAGCCAGTGCTCGAGGTCAAAGCTCTCGGCGAGCGCCCTGGCCGATGGGCGGTCGACGGTGATCGCCGAGCCGACCGCCGCGATGTGGCCGAGCGGGATGACAACCGGCCGGGGGTCGGAGTCGGTGCTCAAGCGCCGCCACACGGCGCCGACCCAGGTGCCGAGCCGCCCGGTCAGTCGCTGGCTGAGGGCTCCGATCCCGACGGCGCAGCCCGTGACCGCCAGCGCCTCACCGGCCGGCGTGAGCTCGAGGTCGTCGATGTTGCCGACCAGCTCCTTGTCCGGGCCGACAACCTGATGATCAAGCACGCGCAGGACGACGTCGAGGCGCGCGGGTCGGTTCATCGCCTGCCTTGGCGCGGTCCTGTCACTGGCCATGTCATCGGTCATGTCACTGCCCCGCTCTCGTCACGATCATCAGCGGGACCGCCGCCGCGGCGGCCACCCCCACGACGAACAGATAGACCGTCCCCAGGGTGTTGGCGAGCCGGCCGTTGACATGCTCGCCCATGTACGTGCGGTCGTTGGCCACGACCAGGATCGGGAAGTAGGTCAGGGGCAGCGCCACCGCGCTGAAGACGATCGAGTACTCGGTGAGCATGATCGGGTCGACCGTGGTCAGCAGCACTCCGATCGCAACGATCGTGCTGAGCAGGATGATGGTGTGGAACCGCGCGGCCCGAAGCGGCTCGACGAACTTGCCCCACTGCCAGCCGAAATACTGCGCGATGCTGTACCCGACCGAGAGGCCCGTCTCGCAGGCCGCGCCGAAGGTGGCGGCGAAGAAGCCGAGGAGGACGAAGGCCAGACCCAGCTTGCCGAGCGCCATCCCAACGGGGAGTCCGACCTGGCTGAGGCTGTCCACCTCGATGCCCTGTGGGAAGTAGACGACCGCGGCCACGCCGGCGATGGCGAGCGAGAGGAACCCGCCGAGGGGGAAGCCGATGAACACATTGGCGCGCATGACCGCGAGGTCCTTCACGGTCCACCCCTCCTCGACCCCTCCGCTCGAGAAGAAGAAGACCTCGTAGGGCGTCATGGCGGCGCCGAAGAGAGCGATCGCGTAGTAGAAGTACACGGGAAGCGTCTCGCCCTCCGGCACCGCAGGGTGGCTTGCCGACTCCCAGAGGGCAGACCAGTCCGGACCGAGCTGCCACAGGGCGACGGCAAAGACGATGAGGGACAGCCCGGCCAGACCGAAGACGTTCTCGAGGACGGAGAACCGGACCCTCCAGAGGACGAGCCAGACGGCCGCGCCGACCACGGGCATCCACAGGTACGGGTTGACGCTCGTCGCGAGCTCGAGGGCGAGCGCCACGCCGCCGATCTCGGCGGCGAAGGTCAGCAGCGTGACGGCCATCGAGGCCACCAGGCTGAGCAACCCCACCCTCGGACCGAGCCGTTCCCGGATGAGGTCGAAGGTCGCCCGTCCGCTCACCGCCGCGACCCGACCGCTCATCTCGGCGAACACGCAGATGCCCACGATGCCCACGACGACGACCCAGGCCAAGGAGAAGCCGAAGCGCGCGCCGACGAGGCCGTTGGCGACGAGGTCGCCGATGTCGACGAAGCCGCCGATTGCCGTGAGGATCCCCAGGGCGACGGCGAAGAGCTTCTTCACTGGAGTGCCTCGGCGTGCTGGTCCATCGCGTCGGCGGTCCGCCGCAGCTCGCCGGCGAGCGTCGCCATGGCGTCCGAGTCGCCTCGCCGAACAGCTATCCGGGCGTCGGCGAGCAGATCGCCCGTGTCGCCGAGCTGGTCGAGCACCGCACTTCGGAGCTGATCGAGCGTCGGGTCGGGAGGATCAACGCTGCCGAAGCTCGCCTCGACCGGGCCGATCGCCTCCTCGGCCTCTGTGACGACCGTGTCGGCGTAGGACAGCGTGATGCGGTCCCCGACGCGGGCATCGAGCGCCAGCGCCGCGACCCGGGCCGTGGACACGCCGGACTCGAGCGCGCCTATCGCGTTGTGCTCGAAGGCACCGGTATCCAGGGCTGGAGCCACGCAGCCCGACAGGGCGAGACAGGCCGCAACGGCCCACCACGGTGGCCTCATCGACGCCCGCTCAGGAGGGTGTGCACGAGGAAGCCGAGCAGCCCGATGAACACGAGCCAGCCGAGGGCGAGGGCGAAGCCCTCGGTCATGACCATGGCGTGCGACCGATCAATGGTTGCGAAGGGCTTTGATCAGCTCGCCCTTGTCCATCCTGGACCGGCCCTCGATGCCGATCTCACGGGCGCGCTTGAGCAGTCGGTCCTTGGTCCAGTCGTCGTAGTCACCTGACTTGCCGCCCTTGCGGCCGACTGAGCTGCGGGAGGAGTTGGCTGCGGCGTTCGCGATGCGGGCGGCCTTCTCCTTGCTCGCACCGTCATCACGCAGCGACTCGTACATCTTTCTGTCCTTGACGGACGGACCGGGGTCACGACGGCGAGGCATGATGATTCCTTTCTCCCTACTGTGGAGACACTTCTCCCCTACCCGCGCCAACCACACCGAAGCGACCTGACCGCGCAGAGCCCGGTCGGCGAGTCCGCCGCCGGTGACTGATCCCCGTTGGTCAGGCCTGCTGCAGTGACTGCAGAGCCTGCTCCTTGGCGGCGGTGAACTGCTCGCCGAGGTCGCTGAGCTGCTGGTTGGTGGCGGCCTTGGCGAAGGCCGGAAGGATCTGCTGCTCCTCCTCCTCGATGTGATGCCGCACCTCGCCGATCATCGCGGCGATGAGCCCGTCGACGCCCGGGGCACCAGGGTCAGACGCCAGCAGCTGATCCAGCGTCTCTTCGACGTGGTGATGCTCCTCGAGCCCGTCGTCGACGTCCGACGACTCGTCGGGAACCATCGACTTGATCGCCGGATAGACCACCTGCTCCTCGGCCTTCGAGTGTGGGACGAGCATCTCCTGCACCTGACGGAGCAGGTCGGGGACCTCGGGCGGCTCTGCCTTCTCGAGCTTCTTGAAGACGGACTCGAGCTTCTGATGGTCTTCCTTTATCAGTGTGACGACACCGGACATGCGTGCCTTCCCTTCGGTCAGGGGTGGTGGTCGGAACAGGTACTGCTACGGGCTCTCTACCCGCTTGCGCTGAGTCGAATTCGCGGCCTTGCGCTCGGCGAGATAGCTCAGCCGCCTCAGCGACTCGGTGTTGCGAGCGTCGAGCATGGGGTCACGCACCGGACTGGGGATGACCTTGGCCGGTCCGGCCGTGGCGTCCTCGGTCATCACGACACGCGTCCCGCCCTCCTCGGCGGTGCACTCCAGGCGGACCCGGCCCTCTCCGGTCGGCCAGGCGCGGACCTTGAGCTCGATCGCGTGGGGGCGATCGATGCTGACGACCGACGTCGTGTCGTCGATGAGCATCGGCCACAGTCCGACGGAATGATGGATCTGGCTACCAGCCTCGGGCCACGTGCCGTCGACCTCACGGATCCGCGCTGCGCCGACGACCCATGAGGCGAAACTCCATCCGTCCGCGAGGACCTCGAAGACGTCGTCGGGCGAACAACGCATGAAGCGAGTGGTGCGGCTCATGGTGACTCCTTACCCACCCGGGCGGTTCGACACCGGCATCAGGCGCCGTTGGGCGACCCGCAGCCGGTCATGGAGGAGCGCTGCGCGGGCGGCATTCGACCCACAGGCACCGTGGACGCCGCCCCCAGGATGTGCCGATGCCGACGCGAGGTAGAGACCCTGGATCGGGGTCTCCGCCCGACCCAGTCCCGGCACCGGACGCCAGAAGAGCTGCTGGTGCATCGCGGACGTGCCCCCGTTGACCGCTCCGCCGACGAGGTTCTCGTTCCGCCGCTCGAGCTCGGCCGGCCCGAGCACCCTGCGGTCGAGGATCGTGTCCCGGAAGTTGGGCGCGAACTCCGCGATCCGGGACTCGACCTCGGTCGCGGCCTGCTCCGCCCGCGCCTCGTCAACTGGCTCGGCCGGCGCCCGATCCGCCCGGGAGACCCGTTGCGGCACATGGACGTAGGCCCACATCGACTCGCTCCCTGTGGGCGCCCGAGTAGGGTCGGTTGCCGCCATCTGACCGAGCATGACGAGCCCGCGTTCGGGTACCCGGCCCGCGGCGAGCTCGGCCCCGGCGATGGCGAGCGCCGCAACGCTGTCCGCGAGGTGGACCGTCCCGGGCATGAGGTCTGGTGCCGCGGCCCACGGGACAGGCCCGTTCAGGGCCCAGTCGATCTTGATCGTTCCGACGTCCCACTCGAAGGAACGCATCCGTCGCCGCAGCCGATCCGGCAGCTCGGACCAGCGCACGAGGCCGCCGAAGAGAGCCGGCGCGCTGACGTCCGCCAGGACCGCTCGGCTCGCCTGGATCACCTCGCCTGAGTCGAGCCGGACGCCGACCGCCTGGCCGGATCGCACGACCACCTCCCCGACATGGGCCTCCGTCCGCACCTGACCACCCCCGGCCTCGAGCCTGTTCACCAGCGCCTCAGTCAGCTGTCCGGCACCGCCACGCGGCACGGGGAAGCCATGGGACTGTCCGAGCATGAGGAGCAGCAGGCCCATGAGGCCGGAGCCTGGCGCGTCCATCGGGATGTCCGCGTGAGCGGCATTGCCGGCGAGGAGGAGCTTGGGGGCCTCACCGCCGAACCACTCGTCGCCCAGTCGCCGTGCCGGCAGCAGGAGCTCACGGAGGAACGCCAGGCCGCCCAGTCGGGGCGCCTTGAGGCCGAGCCGCAATCCGGGCCGGATGGGCGGGAAGGGCGTGAGCAGTGCGGCGATGAGGTCCTCGCCCACCTGGTCCCAGAGCGAGCAGGCACGCATCCAGGCCTCTCCGTCACCGCGGTGCAGCTCATCGAGCGCGGCCGCGGTGTCCTCCGCCCGTGGGTGCACGAGCGCCCATCGGCCCCCTGGGAGCGGGTTGCCGAGCGGCGCGGGTGCCCGCATCCACTCGACGCCGAAACGCTCGAGGCGGAGGCCCTGGATCGTCGGCGAGGCCGCTGCGAGCGGGTAGAAGGAGCTGAACGTGTCGTGGATCCAGCCCGGCCTGACGTCCTCGGCGCTGCGCACCGCACCGCCGGCCGTCGACTGCGCCTCGAGGACGAGGACCTGCCACCCCGCGTCCGCCAGGAGGTTGGCAGCGACGAGGCCGTTCGGCCCGCTGCCGATCACCACCGCGTCATGCTGCATCCCGTCCACGATCCCTCCCCTACCCATCCCCACGCCGCCACGGCCGCCGAGCCCCCCTGACCATGAGGTTTGTCGCCGCAGCTGCAGGTGGTGCACGCGGACGACGTGGCTGACGCGCCCACGCTCCAATCGAGTGAACAGCTTTCGGGGCACCCAGCTGTTGACGCCATCGCCCGGATCATCGGGACCCGGCTCCCCGGCCCGGTCAACGGCCGCGCGCGGACGGAGGGGACACGGTCGGCTTGCCTCGCCCACCGCGTCGATGTGTGGCGCCGGGGAAGTCGTGCTGGTGGAAGGCCCTGGCCGCCACGACCCGTTTCCACGGACCAACCGCGTGCCAGACCAGCTGTTCCTGCGTCGCTCTTGCGGCTCGCCGTGGGCGTCGAGGACGAGCTGGGCGGCTTACTTGGACTCGTCCGGCCACGCGGCGATGATCTCCGATGCCCGCTTCTGCGTCTGGGTGGAGATCACCTTCGGGTCCGTGGGTGGCGTGGGCTCCGACGGATTCGGCGGGTCCGGGTGGGACGGAGTGGGATAGGGCTCCGGGAAGGGCGCCGGACCCGGCGTGGGGTCCGGACCCGGGAACGGCCCCGGCGAAGGTGGCCCCGGCGGAGGTGGCCCTGGCGAGGGCGGGTCCGGCGTGGGGCCGGGCTCGGGCGACGGCATGGGCCGGGTCGGCGGGTCCGGGATCGTGTCCGACCGCGGTGTTGTCTGCGTCATCATGAGCGGCGACTACCCGGAGGGTTCCACCTCTAACTGCTACGAGCCTCACCGGAGGAGACGGACGACCGCTCGCTCGAGCGCTTCGCGGCCATTGACCTCCGCAAGGTCACCATCGTGCAACCGCCTGCGGTCCGCGGCCGAGGCCCGGCTGAGCGCCCTGGCAATCGTGCGCCCAGCGGCGTACTCGTCGACCACGCGACCGTCGACGTAGGACCCCCTGGCGACCGCCGGGGTGTTGCCGAGGTGCTCGGAGACCATCGTCATGACCTCCCGCTCCATCTTCTTGCGCGCGCGTTCCGACGTGGGTGCCGCGTCGTCGACCCGTTCGGCGAACGCCGCCGCAGCGAGCACCGTGGCGGCCCAGGTGCGCAGGTCCTTGACCGTGTACTCCTCCCCGACGAGCTCCTTGAAGTCCCTGTTGATCTCCGTCGAGCTGAGCTCGCACCACACCTCACCGGTGCGGTACTGGAGGAGGCGCTCACTCGGTCCGCGGCTGCGCTTGATCGCGCTCACGGCCTTGGCGAGCGCGGGGTCGCGCACCTCTGCCTCGCGCTCGACGCCCGACTTCGCGGGGAAGCAGAACGACACGACGTCGCCGCTGACCGTGACGTGGTCCTTGCGAAGGGTGGCGACGCCGTAGCTGCCGTTCTCGCTCTCGTACTCCTCGCCCCCGGTCCGGAAGAGGCCCGCATCGAGCAGCCGCAGGGCCAGCGCGCCGACCCGCTCGCGACCCAGCCCGTCCCGACGGAGCCGCCGGCCGATCTCGGCTCGCGCCTCCGGGAGGCGCCGGGCCAGGGTCAGCACGCGTTCGTGCTTGTCCCGGCCGCGGGTCTCGTGCCACGCCGGGTGGTAGAGATACTGTCGGCGCCCCGCGGCGTCGGTCCCCACGGCCTGGATGTGGCCGTTGGGCCACGGGCAGATCCAGACGTCCTCCCAGGCCGGCGGGATGACCAGGGACCGGATCCGCTCCTTGGTGGCCGCGTCCACCGAGTGGCCGTCCCTGTCGACGTAGCCGAATCCTTCGCCGCGCCGGACGCGCCGTAGCCCTGGTTTTGCCGGATCACTCCTGCGCAGCCGCATCGCCCCAACCTCCACCACGCTCGTCGGTGCAAGGGAAGGATTACCCACTGACGGGGTGGGTACCTGCATGGCAACCCACTCGACAAGAGCTCGAGGAGATCATGCCTTCGCCGGAGAGCCTGCTGCGTGTCCTACGACGCCAGCATGCGTACATCGCCTCGCTCGTCTTCAGCGTGACGGTTTCTTCCGGGCAGGAACGCGAGAGCGCGGTGGCCGATCTGCTGCACTACGTCGCCCTGCACGAGTCCGCGGAGCAGACGTTCATGCATCCCGTCGCCCTCAAGTCAGTCGGTGACCTGGCTGCCGTGCAGGGACGGGTCGCCGAGGAGCGCGAGATCGAGGCGGTCATCACCCATCTCGAGGGCCTCGACACCGACTCGATGGACTTCATGATCTACTTCGGCCTGCTCGAGGAGGCGTTGAACGGGCACACGCGGGCCGAGGAGGACGTGGAGGCGCACACCATCGGCAACGCCGTGGCGGACGCCGAGGTGCAGTCAATGGCGCGCGACCTGGAGCTCGTCGACGCCTGGATGGACCCGGCGACCCACTCGATCGGCGGCTCGGTCGCCCAGTTGCCGTGGACCCCGGGTCAGCGCAACGGCGCGCGTTTCGAGGAGCTGTCCCGCAAGAGCCTCGAGGCTTTTGCGGCTGTGTCCAGGATTCGGTGAGATGCTCGACTTGCCTCTGATGACTCTCCATGCGAGTCTTCGCAAGAGGCGGATCGGTGGAAACACGCGCCGATAGGTCGCCAGTACCGAAGGCAAGCACAAATGACGGCACCACCTTCTGCGCCGGGTCACAACGTCAGCACTGAGCACCCCGCCGAAGTCGGGGCGCGGTTTGCCGCGTTCGACTGGTCCCTCACGCCGCTCGGCCCGATCTCGACGTGGCCCTCGGAACTCCGAGGGGCGGTGAGCATCTGCCTCACCTCGCGCTTCCCCATGCTCATCTGGTGGGGGTCCGAGTACGTCATGATCTACAACGACGGCTACCGGCCGATGCTCGGAACGAAGCATCCCCAAGCCCTGGGCTCACCGGGCAAGGACGTCTGGCCGGAGATCTGGGACAGCATTGGCCCGATGCTCGACAGCGTGATGAACTCCGGGGTCGCCACGTGGTCGCGTGACCAGAAGTTGATGCTGGAGCGCAATGGCTACCTCGAGGAGACCTACTTCACCTTCTCGTACAGCCCGATCACCGTGAGCTCCGGCGAGGCGGGAGGTGTCTTCACGGCCGTGGTGGAGACGACGGAACACGTCCTCAGCGAGCGCCGCCTCGGGACCCTCGGCGTGCTGTCGCGGCGCCTCGGCGAAGCCTCCGATGCGGACGACGTCCGCCGCCTCGCCACCTCCGTGCTCACGTCCAACCCGCAGGACCACCCACTGGCCGTGATGGTGGACGCCCGCGCCCTGCCCGAAGACCTACGGGACCTCAGGGTTCCGGATCCCCTGCGATCCGACGTTCACGCAGCAGCGACGCAGGCGATCACCACGAGACGCCAGGTGCACCTCGACCTGCCCGCACCCGTCCGCCTCGAGAACGACCCTGCCGGACTGGCCATTGCGGGACTACACGCTCTGCCCATCACGTTGCCGGGGGACGACGAGATGTCCGAGATCCTCATCATCGGGCGCTCGGCGCACCGGCAATGGGATCCGGCTCTCGCGACGTACGTCGCCCTCTGTGTCACCCATCTCGGGACCGCGCTGAGCGACATCAGGGCGCTCGACACGGAGCGGCAGCGAGCGGAGACAGCGGAGGCGCTCGACGCGGCCAAGAGCGCCTTCTTCACCAACCTCAGTCACGAGCTGCGCACGCCGCTCACCTTGATCAGCGGTCCGATCTCTGACGCGCTGGCCGACCCCCGCCTGACCGACGACCAACGGGAGCGGCTCGAGCTGGTCGACCGCAACACCGTGCGCCTGGCCCGAATGGTCGATGCGATGCTCGACTTCGGGCGGATGGCCGCGAGCAAGGTTCAACCGCACGTCGTCCCCCTCGACGTCACGGTCCAGACGCGCACCATGGCCGAGTCCTTCGCTCGCGCCTTCCGGCGCGCCGGGCTGGACTTCGTCACGGAGTACGACAGCGCACAGCAGCCTGCGTACCTCGACCGCGACATGTACGAGCGCATCGTGCTCAACCTGCTCGGCAATGCGCTGAAGTACACGCCGTCGGGCACCGTCACCTTGCGGCTGGCGTGCGACGCAGACGGTTTCACCGTGTCCGTGAGCGACACGGGGATCGGCATCCGGAGACGCGACCTCAAGCGTGTCTTCGAGCGCTTCGAGCAGCTGCCCCGACCCGGGAAGGCCCGGTCGCACGAGGGAGCGGGCATCGGCCTCGCCATGGTGAAGCAACTCACCGAGCTCATGGGCGGCACCGTCGAGGTCGAGTCCGCCCTGGGCCGTGGGTCGACGTTCACGATCCGGCTGCCGTGGGGACAGCCGCCGACGGAGCCGGCCGAGGGCCGCTCGATCACTCCTCGTAACATCGACGCCTTCCTCGCGGAGACCGAGGGATGGGATCTGCCGTATGCCGCTGAGCCGGCTCCCGCAGACACCGAGAGTCAGCCGGTGGCGCAGTCCCCGACCGGGTTCCCCGGCCAGTCGTCCGCGAGCGGACGGCCGCGGCTGCTCGTCGCGGAGGACAATGCGGACATGCGCCAGTACCTCCGTGGCGCCCTCTCGGCCGACTACGACATCGAGCTCGTGCCGGACGGCACCGCCGCCCTCGAGCGGTGTCTGTCCACGAGTCCCGACATCGTCCTCGCGGATGCCATGATGCCCGGCCTCGACGGCTTCGCGCTGACCCGGGCCATCCGCAGGAACAACACGCTGCGCCACGTCCCCGTGCTCATCCTCTCGGCGCGGGCGGGAGAAACCGACACGGAGGAAGGGCTCACCTCAGGTGCTGATGACTACGTCTCCAAGCCCTTCTCGCTCACCGAGCTGAAGGCCCGGCTGGCCAGCAATCTCGAGCGCTCCCGAGCGCGCCTGCGCGACGCCGCCTGGCGGCGTGCCGTGATGGAGTCGTTCAAGGACGCCCTCCTGATAACCGACGCCGCTGGCCAGGTCATCGAGGTCAACGAGAGGTTCACGCAGCTGCTCGGGTACTCCAACCTCGACGGTGGGGTCCCCATGCCGCACCCGTGGTGGCCGTCCGCAGGCGAACCGAAGGATGCGGGCGTCGACGAGCTGACGGACCGGGAGCAGGTCGAGCAGATCATGGTGGATGCTCTGGACGGAGCGATGGTCCGCGGCCAGGAGTGCCGCCTCGTGACGAAGGACCAGCGCGACGTCTGGGTGCGGGCCAGCACGCAACGGGTCGAGGGCATCGGTGACCGGCCTGACTACGTTGTCGTGACCCTCGAGGACGTGACCCGTGAGCACGCCGCTCGCGCCCGCCGCCAGGCGGCGGCCGAGCTGAGCGCCGAGTTCGGCACCGCCGTCGACCTGGAGCAGGTGCTCGAAGCCGCGGTCAACGGCTTCGCCGAGCTGTTCGACGGGGGCTCGACCGTGCGGGCCCTGGCCGGCCCCGAGGAGCATGTCTTCACGGCTGCCGGTCCCGTGCGCCGGGCCGACCTGGACCACGCCCTCTGGGACGCCCTCACCGCGGCCGAGCCGGAGGCCACCGCACCGAACGAGCGGGTGTCGGGGCTGCTCATCTCCCCGCAGAACCACCCGTCATCGGAGTGCCGCGTCTGGATCCAGTTCCCCCGCCCCCGTGTCGTCACCACGGACGAGCGGATCGTCGGAGACCTGCTCGGCCAGGCGTTCGCCCTCGCGGTGGACCGGGTCGTGGCGGCCAACACCTTTGCCGACCGTGAGACCCACATGGCACGTGCCATCGAGAGCCACCGGTTGATCGGCCAGGCGATCGGCATCCTCATCGAGCGTCACCGGGTGACGCCGGCCGAGGCCTTCACCATGCTGAAGAAGGCGTCCCAGGACCGCAACATCAAGCTGCGGGAGATCGCGGCACGGGTCATCGAGACGGGGGCCGAGCCGGACGACGCGGACTGACTGCGGTCAGTCGTCAGATGCAGTCTCGTCATGCGGCAGGCCGACCGGCTTCGACTCGGGAGAACCGCGCTCGCGCAGGAAGATGGAGAACACCGCCATGCTCGCGATGGCGAGCATCTCCGACTGCCAGTTCTGGAACGTCCGGCCCCAGAAGTCCGGGGACGCAACGTACTGCCCCAGAGTCAGCGGCTCGAGGAGGTCCCGCATCCGCTCCTCGTTGTGGGCCACCCGTCCCGCCACCGCCTGGGCGGTCCAGGCGAGCAGGAAGATCGCCGACATGGTGATGAGCAACGAGTGCGAGTAGACGGCGGTCCGCCAGCCGCCGGCACGCGCCCAGGCCGGTGAGTCCTCCCGGGCGGAACGGCCGACCAGCTGCTTCTTGTCCGTCTCGCGGCCCTCGCTTCCCGGCTTCTTCGACTCGGAGGACCCGCGCTGGACGAGCCAGATGGTGAGGAAGATGAACACGGTGAACTGGAGGTACTCAGACTGCCAGTTCTCCGCAGTATCGACGGCGAACCGGGAGGAGGCGACATAACGCCAGAGCGAGACCTCCTGGAGGCCGGCCGTCCGCGCCTCCTCGTTGTAGCCGGCGACGCCCGAGATGGCTTGACCGACAAGGCTGCCCATGAGCAGCAGCAGGAAGGCCAATGACAACGCGTTGTCCCTGAGGAAGCCTCGCCGTCGCTGTCCGTTCATCGCTGCAACAGCCCCATCGCGATCTGGAAGCAGAGGCCAGCCGCGATGACGGCGATCAGTACCCAGAACATCACTCGCACGTCAGTCCCCCTCGACAGCGCAGTCGTAGGGCACTGCCTCGTCCTCCGAGACTCGAGTGCAGCCGGCGGCGAGGACCTTCCAGCCATCCTCGAAGAGGGTCAGGAACACCGTCTGGCCGCCCGTCGTCACGAGCGCCGTGTGGCCCGCGACCTCAGGAGGCACGTCGGAGCCGGACGAGCTGGATGAGAGCTCGGCGGAGCGCAGGCCCTTGGCGCAGTCGCCGTCGCCCTCCTCCGCGGCCTTCTCGCGCGTCCGCGGGGCCAACAGCCCGCACGCCGCACCGGGATCCTCGGAGGCCAGGTCGACGAACCGCGAGGCAGCCGATCCGGCCGACGCTGCCTCGGGTGACGCGCAACCGCCGAGCGCGAAGGCCAGGGGCAGGCAGATCACCCACGCACCTGCCGAGCCCAGCGGCATACGGAATCTTGTCGGCGGTCGTAAAGCCGACGTGCCACCGAGACTGCGCGTCACGCGGACGGCTCGCCGGCTGGCGGCTCTTCCTCGGCCTCGAGCGTCGGTGGGACGTCCTGCTCGGGTTTGTCCTCCGAACGGATCACCATGTCGGGAACGACGATCTCCTCCAGGCCGGGTGGCGGCGGCGGGTCGGGCGTCACCGGCGGGAAGACGCCGCCGTCTGATAGCAGTCGCGGTTCTTGGGGAGACATGCCTGCCACATACCCAGCCGCGGGCGCGGGTCACTGGCGAAGCGTCGGCTCCCAGGGCCGGGCCGTCACACCAATCGTGTTCCAGGCATTGATGGTGACGATGAGGGCCAGCAGCGCCCCCACCTGCTCCGGGCTGAAGTGTTCGGCCACCGCGGCATACTCCTCTGCGGGCACCTTCGTCTGGGACGCCAGCGTCACGCACTCGGTGAACCCCAGTGCGGCCCGCTCACGGTCGGTGAAGAACGGCGACTCCCGCCAGACCGAGACAGCCATGACTCGCTGCATGGTCTCTCCCGCCGCCAGGGCGTCGGAGGAGTGGGAGTCGACGCAGTACGAGCAGCCGTTCAGCTGGGAGGCCCGCAGTCGGACCAGTTCGCGCAGGGCCGTGGGGAAGCCCACGCGATCCAGCTCACGGGTTGTCGTGGTGTCCAGATGGCTCAGCGCCTTGGTGAACGCGGGCACGGCGGCGTCGACGTCAAGGCGGACGGGGATCCTGTGAACGATGTCGGTGACTGGGGTCATGGGATCGACGCTAGGCGCGCACCGGACCATCGGGATGAGCCAATTCGTCATCTGTTTGCTGGTCCGCGCTTGTGAGCGCGTCACCAACGTTTAGGCTCGATGACAAGGCGCACGAGGAGGACCGTCGATGGCGAATCAGTCTCACCCGCCGGCCGGCTGGTACCCGGTTGGCGACAGCGAGCGGTACTGGGACGGTCTGGCGTGGACCGGCCACGTCCGGGCTCCGGCCGCTCAGACACCAGGGCAACCGCCGGCGGTGGACGTCCACGGATTCCGCCACCAGGCGCATCCGGCGGGGCAGTGGCCGGCGCCCCAGCCGCACTCCTGGGCCACCAGCAGCCATCCGGTGCCCCCTGCCTACGTCACCCCGAAGAGCCCCGCGCTGTCGCTGCTCGCCTCGTTCTTCATCCCGGGGCTCGGGTCGATCATCAATGGCGACGTCGCCAAGGGGCTCGTCATCATGCTCGGCTACTTCGTCAGCTGCCTGCTCGTCATCATCCTCGTCGGCATCCTCGGCGTCGTCGGCTTCTGGGTGTGGGGCCTGGTCGACGCCTATCAGGGGGCGCGCCTCTGGAACGCCCGGCACGGCCTCGTCAGCTAGCGCCTCAGCGGCCGGTGCCGCCGTAGACGATCGCATCCTCGGTCGCGTCGAGGCCGAAGGCGGTGTGGACCGCGCGGACCGCCTCCTCGAGCTGGTCGACGCGGGTCACCGCCGACACCCGGATCTCGGACGTCGAGATCATCTCGATGTTGATGCCGGCGTCGGCGAGCGCCTTGAAGAACTTGGCGGAGACGCCCGGGTGGGACCTCATGCCCGCGCCGACAAGGGCGATCTTGCCGATGCTGTCGTCGAAGCGCAGGTCCTCGAAGGCGACGTCGTGCTTGATCCCCTGCAGGACGGAGATGGCCTTGGGGCCGTCGCCCTCCGGAAGGGTGAAGGAGATGTCCGTCTTGGCGGTCTCGGCGGCGGAGACGTTCTGGACGATCATGTCGATGTTGATGCCGGCCTCGGCGATGGCACCGAAGATCTTGGCCGCGATCCCGACCCGGTCGGGCACGCCGACGATCGTGATCTTCCCCTCGCTGCGGTCGTGCGCGATGCCGGCGATGATCGGTGCTTCCACAGCGCCTTCTCCTTGGTAGGGATTGTCCTTGATCCACGTGCCCGGCTTGCGGGACCACGACGAGCGGACGTGGATCGGGATGCCGTAGCGCCGTGCGTACTCGACGCAGCGCAGGTGCAGGATCTTCGAGCCGTTGGCGGCGAGGTCGAGCATCTCCTCCATGGAGATGACATCGATCTTGCGGGCGCTCGGCAGGACGCGCGGATCAGCGGTGAAGACGCCGTCCACGTCGGTGTAGATCTCGCACACGTCGGCATCGAGCGCGGCGGCGATGGCGACGGCGGTCGTGTCGGATCCACCGCGCCCGAGCGTGGTGATGTCCTTGGTGGTCTGGCTGACGCCCTGGAAGCCGGCGACGATGGCGATGTGCCCGGCGTCGAGAGCGCTCTTGATGCGACCCGGGGTGACATCGATGATCCGCGCTGCGCCGTGGGCCTCGTCGGTGATGACGCCCGCCTGGCTCCCGGTGAAGGACCGAGCCTCTGCCCCGAGCTGGGCGATGGCCATGGCGAGAAGGGCCATCGAGATCCGCTCGCCGGAGGTGAGGAGCATGTCGAGCTCTCGCGCTGGTGGAGCGGGAGTGACCTGTTCGGCCAGGTCGAGCAGGTCGTCCGTCGTGTCACCCATGGCCGAGACGACGACGCACACGGCGTTGCCGGCGCGCTGGGTCTCCACGATGCGCCGCGCCACGCGCTTGATCGACTCGGCGTCAGCGACGGATGATCCCCCGTACTTCTGGACGACGATGCTCACATCAGGCTCCCGGTTGACGCTGTGGCGGGACTCGCAGTCTATGACTGGGCGTCAGGTGTCCCCGGACCATTCGGCATCGTGAGACGCCCGGGCTGAGCCACTCCTGGTGCCGGCGGGCGAGGGGCCGTAGCGGATGCGACGGCGCCTGGCCTCCAGTTCGGCGATGGTTGGATGATCCTCGGGTTCGACCCCTGGCATGTCGAGGTCGCGACGCCGCCGGGCTCGAATGACGAAGCGAGGCACGTCGAAGTCCTCGCGCCCAATCGCGCAGCAGAGCGTGCCCGGATCAAGGATGGAGCGCGTCGAACTCGGCCTCGTAGACCCGCTCCTCGTCCGCGTCCAGCCGCAGATGGGACAGGATCGAGTGCAGAGCGCGCATCGATGCGAGCGCTCGGTCACCCCAGGACGACAGATAGCTGAACTGCCACCACCACAGCGCCTCGACCTTCCGGCCGGCCTGGTAGTGCTTGAGCCCGTGCGTCAGGGCCAGGGCGACGTCGGCCAGGTCGTTGGTGATCGAGCCGTCCGCTCGCTCCGGTGAGGTCACCGGATCGATGACATAGACGTAGTCGTCGATCCCCGCGAGGAGGTTCGCGAGCCCGTCGCGGAGCGGGTCGGGGTCATCATCCGGACCCGGATCGGCTTCGTAGCGCTCCTCGAGGACGACGTCCTGGATCGCGCCGAGCCTGGAGCCGGCGACGAGCACCTGGGAAAGGGCGAGGGTGAGCAGCGGGATGGCGGTGTCAGGTGAGTTGCCGGACGCGACCTCCGTGACCGCGGTCAGGAAGGCACTCGCCTCGTGCGCCGTCAGGTCGGCGAGGCTCCCGAGCTCGTCGGTGGGGTCGCCCGCGGGGACCTCTCCACCCGAGGTGGTGTCGCGGGTGGTGTCGTCGGTGGTCATCACAGCCCCCTGCCGGTGTGGCGTGTCGTATGCCGCTGAGCTCGGTGTCGCTCGCGCGTCCAGTCTGCCGGGTGGCCGGGTCAGGCGTCGACCCGGCGCCTGCCCTCGAAGGCACGCCCGAGCGTGACCTCGTCGGCGTACTCGAGATCGCCGCCGACGGGAAGGCCGGAGGCGAGGCGCGTGACGGTGACGCCGACGTCGCGGAGCAGGCGAGACAGGTACGTGGCGGTGGCCTCGCCCTCGAGGTTGGGGTCGGTCGCGATGATGACCTCCTGCACGGTGCTCGATGCGAGGCGCTGCATCAGCTCGCGCACCCGCAGGTCGTCGGGACCGATGCCGTCGATCGGGCTGATCGCGCCACCGAGCACGTGGTAGGTGCCACGGAACTCTCGGGTGCGCTCGATCGCGACGACGTCCTTGGGCTCCTCGACGACACAGATCGACGCATGGTCGCGGCGTGGGTCGGCGCAGATCCGACACCGCTCGGCCTGCGCCACGTTGCCGCACAGCTCGCAGAATCGCACCTTGGCCTTCACCTCGGTCAGCGCCGTGACGAGTTGGGCGACCTCCTCGGGGTCGGCCTGGAGCAGGTGGAACGCGATGCGCTGCGCGCCCTTGGGACCGATGCCCGGGAGTCGGCCGAGCTCGTCGATCAGGTCCTGCACCGCGCCTTCGTACACCCTTGCACCCTATGCCCCGCAGTGACCAACCCCGGCCACGTGAGGGCGGTGTGGCTCAGTCCTCGTTGACTTCGCTCGGCACGTCGTTGTAGGCGTTCACGCGTTCTTGGCCGGTGAGCGCCGCGATGGCCTCCATGACGTCGTCGGTCAGCTGCCGGCGGGCGCGGCCTGCGGGCAGTCCCTGGTACGCGTCCACTCCGATCGGCGTGCCGAAGCGAACGGTCACCTTGGCCAGTCGCGGGAAGCTGGCCCCGACCGGCTGGATGTCCTGGGTACCGATGAGACCGACCGGGACGACGGGGACCTGCGCGTTGAGGGCGAGCCACGCGACACCGGTGCGACCGCGGTAGAGGCGCCCGTCTCGCGACCGTGTCCCCTCCGGATAGATGCCGAAGGCGTCGCCCGCCTTGAGCACCTCGAGGCCCTTGTCGAGGCTCTCCTGTGCAGCCGTCGGTGAGCGCCGGTTCACGGGGACCATGCCGACCGCGGTGAAGAACCCCTTCTGCAGGAGGCCCTTGACCCCATCACCGGTCCAGTACTCCTCCTTTGCGAGGAATCGGACCTTGCGCGGCGACACGAGCGGGATCGCGAAGGAGTCGATGAAGGAGCGGTGGTTGCTCGCGAGGATGACTCCGCCGTCGAGCGGCACATTGTCCTTGCCTTCGATGGTCGGGCGATACAGCAGGCGACTCAGCGGCGCGAGCACCCCATGACCGAGGCTGTAGAACATGCGCTCACTCTAGGGCTGACCCGTGGTCGGCGCCCGCCACGACGTCAGACGAGACCGACCGCCACCCAGGCCACAGCCTCGACGTCGAACGGCGCGGGCGGCAGCAGCTCGCGACAGCGCTCCCGGAGGTCGTCGCGCGCGTCGTCGCCCAGCGACGCGAAGTACTCACCCGCCGGACCGACCCCGTAGGTGTAGGGCTCCCACCACTCATCGAAGCTCTGGTGCGGAATGCGGATCGGGAGCTCGCCCGAACGGATGTTGGACAGGTCCGCGGCCTCGAGGAGATGGCCCAGCTCGCCCTCCCGGGCGCCGGCGAGGTCATCCTCGGTGCGTGCCTCTGGATTGAGATCCGTCGCGGCCCGCCAGAAGGTCGCGAGTGGCGACCGGCCACCCGCGAAGTCCCAGACACAGGCCGCCACGCAGCCTCCGGCGCGGGTCACGCGGGCCATCTCGGCCAGCCCGGCCACGGGATCCTTCATGAAGTGGACGACGAGCTGGGCCATGGCGTGGTCGAAGAAGTCGTCCGGGAACGGCAGCTGCTCAGCCGAGCCGTACTGTACGTCGACACCGGGCAGCCGGGCCCGGATCGACGCGAGGAAGGGCTGGGACGGGTCGACCGCCGAGACGGCACTGACGCCGAGCCGCTCGACGAGGCGCACCGAAAGTGCGCCCGGCCCACTCCCGACATCGAGCGCGCGGTCCCCGGGGCGCACGTCGACCCACTCCACGAACTGCTCGGCGAGCGGCTCGGAGTAGCGGCCCATGAACTGCGCGTATGCGTCCGCAGCGACGTCGAACACGGACCAGAGATTACGCCGCCACGAGGTCTCGTGTACGACATTTCGTGGCAATTGCTCCGTCAGTCCGCCGATTCCGAGATGACGCGTCCCCCCAGGACCTTCTCGATCACGGAGCGCCCGACGTCGCCCGACAGCTCGACATCCTCGTCGTCCTGGCTCACCACGGAGTCGTCTGTGGACGGGGCCGGTGTCGCGTCACTCCGAGCGTCCTGGGCCGCCCCGCGCCGGGCAGCACCGAGCGACTCGCGCACCGCATTCGCCCCTGGGCTGGCGGTCGCCGTCGACGCGGACGGTGGGTCCGGTGCCGCCGCCCACTCGGGAGCCGGTGACGTGACACTCGCCCATCCCGCGTTGTCCTCGAGTGATCGATCACTCGCGGTCGGCAACCCGGCGCCGGCCATTGGCTCAGGCGTCGGCCGGACGGCACCGGCAGGAGGGGCCACCTCGGCCTGCTCGCCGGCCTCGGCAAGGTGGACCCCGTCGATGACCGCATCGACGCCGAGCTCGTCGATGAGTGCCTGCCGGACGATGTCGGCGTGGTTGCCGGCCCGGAAGGCGTTGGTCAGGCCAGCGGTCGAGATGCCCAAGGTCAGTGTCTTGCCGTCGTAGGCCATGACCTTCGCGTGCTGCGAGACGAAGGTCCACGTGCCCCGACGCATCCCGAAGATCCGCCCCAGCACCTGGGGCCAGGCGCGTCGGATGGCGTCGGTGTCCATGCCACCGCCGGGTGACGGCGCGTTCTGCACACTCGACGACGTGGGGGGCTCACCCTCAGTCGAGTGTGCAGCAGATGTCGGCGCGTTCTGCACACTCGACGGTGCCGGTGGCGGCGCGTTCTGCACACTCGACGGTGCGGTCGGGGCTGGGACGGGGGGCGCGAGCGGGGGCGAGCCCAGCGGCATACGGCCCGATGCTGCTGGCACGGCGGAACCGCCGCCGCCGCTCGGGACGCCGCCGACCTCGAGTCGGCGCTCCAGCCGGTCGAGGCGGGCGGCGTAACCCTGCTCGCCCGACGCCGCCGGCAGGAGGATGCGGGCGCAGATCAGCTCGAGCTGCATCCGCGGCGCGGTGGCGCCCGTCATCTCGGTGAGCCCCGTGTTGACGATGTCGGCCGCCCGCGAGAGCGCTCCCGGACCGAAGGCCGCCTGCTGGACCCGCATCCGCTCGAGCTGGTCCTCCGGCACCCCGCGCAGCACCTGGCCCGGCTCGGGCACCGCCGCGACGATGATGAGGTCGCGTAGCCGCTCGAGAAGGTCCTCGATGAATCGCCTTGGGTCGTGGCCCGACTCGATGACCTTGTCGACCTGCCGGAAGGTCGCGGCGCCATCGGCTGCTGCCAGTGCGTCGATGGTGGCGTCGAGCAGCTCGCCGTCGGTGAAACCGAGCAGCGAGACCGCACTCTCATACGTCAGCCCCTCGGGACCGGAACCGGCGATGAGCTGGTCGAGAACGGACAGCGAGTCACGCACCGACCCGCCGCCCGCCCGCACGACGAAGGACAGCACGCCCGGGGCCACCGCAACGCCCTCCTGCTCGAGGAGGCGCTCCATGTACGCCGTGAGCTTGGCCGGCGGGACGAGCCGGAACGGGTAGTGGTGGGTCCGCGAACGGATCGTGCCGATGACCTTCTCCGGCTCGGTCGTCGCGAAGACGAACTTCACGTGCTCCGGCGGCTCCTCGACGATCTTGAGCAGGGCGTTGAAGCCCTGGGGCGTCACCATGTGCGCCTCGTCGATGATGTAGATCTTGTAGCGGCTCTGCGCCGGGCCGTACGACGCGCGCTCGCGCAGGTCACGTGCGTCATCGACGCCGCCGTGGCTCGCGGCGTCGATCTCGATGACGTCGACGCTGCCCGGACCGCCGCGGGCCAGCGCCACGCACGAGTCGCACTCACCGCACGGCTCCGGGGTCGGGCCCTGCTCGCAGTTGAGGCACCGGGCCAGGATCCGGGCGCTCGTCGTCTTGCCGCACCCGCGCGGGCCGCTGAACAGGTACGCGTGGCCCACCCTCCCGGTGCGCAGCGCCTGCATGAGCGGCTCCGTCACGTGCTCCTGACCGATGACGTCCGTGAAACGCTCAGGCCGGTAGCGACGGTAGAGGGCGGTGGCCATGGACGAACCCTAACTGCCGCCACCGACGATGTCGTATGCCGCTGAGCCGCGCTGTGGACGTCGGCCCGGTCGGCGCCTCGCCGCGCTCTGCAAGGATGGGCCTTCGTGCCCGCTACGACACCCCGTTGGAGTTCCATGTCGCCCCGCACCCTCTACAGCCGGATCGCCCTCGCCGAGGTGGTGTCCTGGGCGCTCCTGCTCACCGGGATGTTCCTCAAGTACGTCACGAGGACGACCGGGCTGGGTGTCACCGTCTTCGGCATGGTGCACGGCGTCGTCTTCATCGCGTTCTGCCTCATCACCGTCCTGCTCTGGGTCAACCAGCGGTGGACCGTCCGCGAGGGCCTGCTCGGCCTCGCAAGCGCCGTCCCGCCGTTCCTCACGGTGTGGTGGGAGCGCCGGCTCGATCGGGCCGGCCGCCTCGACGGGGGCTGGCGCCTCGGTCGTGACGGGGAGGCGCCGGCCAACCCGGCGGAGCGTCTCGTCGCGGCGCTGCTCGCTCGCCCGGTCGTCGCCGTCGCCGTCGGGTTCGTCGCCGTCGCCGCGCTGACGAGCGTGGCCCTGGTCCTCGGACCTCCGGTCGGCAAGCAGGGCTGAGGCAGCGCCACGTGGCCCGCGTCGCGGTCCTCGCCGGCGAGGTGCGTGCCTCCGGCGTCGGCAAGTCCATCGACACCACCACGCTCCTCCTGCCGACCGACGTCGCCGCCGACCCCGGCGAGTGCGTCGTGCTCCGCGGACCGAACGGCTCGGGCAAGACGACCCTGTTGCGGATCATCGGTGGCCTGCTCGAGCCGACGACCGGCTCGGCGACGATCGGCGGTCGTCAGGCGGACGAGCGGGACCGCGCGATCAGGGCCGCCGTCGCCGCGCTCATCGGCGTGCCCGCGACCTACCGCGACCTGACCCTCATCGACCACCTCGTCCTCGTGGACTCGACGTGGGGAAGTGACCCGAACACCTCCGACGACCGGGGCCTCGCCCTGCTCGAGGAGCTCGGCATCGCGCAGCTGCACGACCGGTTCCCACACGAGCTGTCGTCCGGTCAGGAACAGCTCTTCCGACTGGCGCTCACCCTGTCCCGACCCTGCTCCGTCCTGCTCCTCGACGAGCCGGAGCAGCGTCTCGACACGACGAAGCGGCAGGTCGTCGCAGGCATGATCCGCGGGCGCACCGGGGGCGGCGCGACGGTGGTCATGGCCTGCCACGACCCAGCCCTCATCGAGGCGCTCGCCACGCGGGTCGTCGACGTCGTCCCGGCGCGATGACGCAGGACCCGTCGGCAGAGCTTGAGGTCGACGACGCGGAGTGGCTCGGCCAGGCCGACTGGGTCGTCGGCGGCGAGGCCGCGAGGCAGGCGCGCAAGCAGGGGCTCTATGCGGGTTACGTCCTTCTCCTCTTCTCGGGGATCTACGGGTTCCCCGTCCTGCAGGCGATCTTCCGCACCAACGACCGGGGCTGGCTGCGGGAGCAGCTCGACTCGCCCATCGGGGTGGCGGCCCTCGTGGTGGCGATCGGCGCTGTCCTCGGCGCCGCGTACTGGGCCGGGCGCTTCCGCGGACCCGTCGTGCCGCCCCTGCCGTGGATCGAC
This sequence comes from uncultured Actinomycetota bacterium, assembly GCA_963754395.1. Classification (GTDB taxonomy): domain Bacteria; phylum Actinomycetota; class Actinomycetes; order Actinomycetales; family Dermatophilaceae; genus Intrasporangium. The sequence continues at coordinate 91,734 of CAVWGJ010000011.1, forward strand.
CTCGTCGTGTCGACGCCCGTGGACCGGGCCCGCGCCGTGCGCCGCTGGTGGCGTTACGCCGTGGTGGGCGGGGCCTTCGTGGGTGGGGTCGTTGGCCTCGTGGTCGGGAGCGGCTTGGCGTTTGCGCAGGTCACCGGGGTTGTGGCGATGGTGGTGGCCACGGTTCTGGGGGTCGTCGTCGGCGTCGTCGGGGCCCGGGTCTGGCTGTGGGCGCAGGTCCGGTCGTGGCCGGGTCCGGACCATGCCACGACGGGACCGAGCCTGCTCTGGCGGCTCCCCGACGCGCTCCGGGCCCTCCATGCGGAGTCGCTGCGGGCCCACTCGGCGAACACGTCGACCCTCGCGGGATCCGCAATCACCGGCAACCTGCGCACGGCCCGCCTGTCCCTGACCCGGCCGATCACGCACGCTCGCGCGGTGCGCCTCCGCGCCGGTCGGCCCTTCGCAGTCCTCGTGCGCCGCGACGTCCTCGGGCTGCGACGCCAACGGGTGGACCTCGTCGCAGGCGCAGGCTTCACCGTCCTGGGTGCCGCGGTGCTCATCTGGGGAATGGCCCAGCCGGCGGCGCCCTCCTTCGCGCTCGGTCTGGCGATGGTGCCGCTCTACCTGGGATTCGGCTCGTGGACGGAGGGCCTGCGGCTCCAGGCCGACAACATCGGCACGCCCGCCCTCATCGGGACGGGACCGCTCACGGAGGCCGCGGCCCACCTCGTCGCCCCGACGGGGCTCGCCGCGGTCGTCCTGGGACTGGCTGGCGGTTTCGCCCCGGCGGTCTGGGCGGCCGGCCTGCCCGTGCTCGTCCTGCTCGCGGGTGGTCACCTGCTCGCGGCATTTCGCGGGGATCCCCCGGCCACGATGGTCACGCCGCAGAGCAGGCTCTTCTGGTACGCGATGCCCTCGGTCACCGTGGTCCTCGTCGGCGCCTTCCTGGCCCAGGCCTACCGCACCGGGAACCCGGCCCCCGAGGCCTTCTGCACCATTCTCGTCGCCGCGGTCGCTGCGTGGGGCGTGTCTCGGGTCCGACGGCTGACCTACCGCCACCGGACCTGACACGAGGGCGCTGGCCCTAGAGTCCGAGGAGTGAGCGACCTGCGCGTCCGAGACGTCACCGACGCCGACCTTCCTGCGGCCCTGACCATCCGATCCCGCTCGTTCGGTCCCCTCGGACCCGGGGGGCAGACGTGGTGGGAGCGCGTTGCCAAGGAGGTCATTCCCGGCCGCATGCTCGGCGTCGTCGACGGCAACGACACCCTTCTCGCGACGGGGAGGACGCGCCCGTACGAGCAGGTGTGGGGCGGTCGCCACCTGGCCATGGGCGGCATCGCCGGCGTCTACGCCGAGCCGAGCGCCCGGGGGCGCGGGGTCGCCACGCTGCTCATGCGCGGGCTCATCACCCGCATGGTCGAGTTGGGCGACGTCATCTCCTGTCTCTTCCCGACCGCGCCGGAGCTCTACCGCAGCGTCGGCTACGAGGTGGGTGGCATCCAACCCCGTTACTCGTATGCCGCTCACGACGTCCGCGCGGCCCGAACCCGGAGTGGTGGGTTGCGTCCCAGACCCGCGAGGCCGGGTGACGCGGAGCTCTTCCGCTCCCTCATGAGGTCGGACCAGGAGCGCCACGGGCTGAGCGGCCCGATGCTGCCGACCGTCGAGACGTGGCGCGAGCACCTCGAGGACGAGGAACTGATCAACTACGTGCTCGACGAAGGCGAAGGGCGGCGCGGGTTCGTCTCGTACTCGCTCGCCGAGGAGGTGCTCACCGTCGAGGAGCTCGTCGGCGAGTCCGCCGAGGCGACCGCCGCCCTGTGGGCCGTCGTCGGATCCGGGTCCTCGGCCGCGCCGACCGTGCGCAGCTACCTCGACCCGCGAGACCCCGGGCGGCTCATCTTCGGCGGGATGCCCGAGGTCGACGTCCGTGAGCACGTCTGGATGCTGCGCGTCGTGGACCTGCCCGGCGCGATGGCGGCCCGGGGCTTCTCTCCACACGTGACGGCCTCGGCAGAGATCGTGCTCGACGATCCGGAGGTTCCCGCGAACTCCGCGACCTGGGAGATCTCGGTCGCAGCGGGGGCCGGGAGGGCCCGAACGTTGTCCACTCGATCAGAGGGGGACGCGGACCCAGCCCCGATCGAGAGTGCAGCTTCGGGCGGAGCGAGCCCAGCGGCATACGGAATGGGTGGTGGGCCGACCCGGCTGGGACCGCGCGGGATGGCGGGCCTCTGGTGCGGCTGGACCATGTCGCGGCTCCGTGCAGCCGGGCTGGCGAGCGGCGGCGCTCTCGAGTCGGACCGGGCGCTCGATGCGATGTTCGCCTGCACACCGTTCATGACGGAGTACTTCTGATGGACCCCGACCACCACCACCTCGACAACACACCCGCTTATCGACTGCCTGCCTCGGCCACAGGTAGTGCGACCAGTCGATAGGCGGGTGTGTTGCGGGTTGGGTCAGGGGCGGTTGGGTCAGCGGCGGCGGTTGGGTCAGAGGCGGTTGGGCTCGCGGACGGCCGGCAGGGCCGCGAGGGCCAGCGCCGCCATGCCGCCGACGACGAGGAGCGACCGGAGGATGCCGACGTGGTCGCCGAGGAACCCGAGCAGGGGCGGCCCAGCGATGAAGGCGGTGTAGCCGATCGTCGACACGACGCTCATCCGGGCCGGCGCGCGACGCGGTTCGTCTGCGGCAGCGCTCATGCCGACGGGGAAGCCGAGGCTGGCCCCGACGCCCCAGATGGCCGCACCGATGAAGGCGACCGCGGGGCCACCGAAGATGACGAGGATGCTGCCGGCCACGGCCGCGACGAAGAGCACGCGGAGCACGGGGAGGCGACCGTGCCGATCGAGCAGGCTCGTGCCGAGGATTCGGCCGGCGGTCATGGCCGTGAGGAAGACGGCGAAGCCGAGCACTCCGGCCCAGCGCGGCAGGTCGTAGCCGTCGGAGAGCGCGACCCCGATCCAGTCGTTGGCGGTGCCCTCGGTGAAGGCGGCAGCGAACACCACGACGCCGATGAGGATCGTCCGCGGCTCGCGCCAAGCGGACGCGATGCCGGCCTTGGCGCGGCCCGGAACGGAGTCGTCAGCAGCCCCCTCTTCCGCGCCACGTGCGAGGAACGCTCGCAGGAACCACGGCGTGACGAGCAGGAGCAGGACGGCCGTGGCGACGAAGTGCATGAGGACGCTCACGTGCAGGAACGAAAGTCCTGCACCCACCAGCGCGGAGACCACGGTGCCACCGCTGAAGGCAGCGTGGAAGTGCGGCATGATCGAGCGCGCCAGGTGGCGCTCGACCGAGGCGCCCTCGAGGTTCATGGCGACGTCGAAGACCCCGGTCCCGACGCCCACGAGGAGCAGGCCCGCCATCGCGACGCCACGACTGGTCAGCGCCGTCACGGCGAGGCCGACGACGACCAGCCCGAGAACCTGGACCGCGGCAGCTCCGAGCGCCGCCCTGGCGGAGCCGAAGCGGTGGACGAACCAGCCGGACAGAGGCAGGCCGACGACCGCCCCGATCGAGAGGGCGAAGAGCGTCAGCCCGAGCTCCCCAGCGGTCAAACCGAGTTCGTGCTTGATGTCCGGCACCCGTGAGGCGAGCGCAGCAAAGGCGGCTCCGTTGACCGCGAAGGCCGTGAAGACGGCGTTGCGCGCAGTGCGGACAACGGGCGTCGGCGGTGCGATGACGGACACGGGCAAGCCTCTCGGGCGGTCGGGCCAGCGGGCCTCAGAGCGAGACTCGAATCGATTCGATCGAACCGATTCGAGTATGATGCCGCGCATGGCGAGTCCAGGTCAAGCCGATACCCCGCGTGGGCAACGCCGCCAGCAGCGGCCCACGCTGCGCGATGTCGCGACGGGCGCCGGCGTCTCCGTCTCCACCGCCTCGCTCGTGTTCAGCGGCAAGGGTCCCGTCGCTGCGGCGACCGCGGAGCGCGTGCGCGCCGTGGCGTCCGAGATCGGCTTCACCGGCCCGAACCCGCTCGCCTCCTCGCTGCGGCAGGGCCGCGCCGGCGTCGTGGGGGTCGTCGTCGAGGGTCGGGTCCGGGTCGCCTTCCGGGACCCGTTCGCCATCTCCGTCCTCGACGGGCTCGCGGAGGAGCTCGACGCGATCCCGACAGGTCTGCTGCTGCTCGGCCAGCCCACCGACGACGAGGAGAACCTGCTGCCGCTCATCGCCGGCCTCGCCCTCGATGCCGTCGTCTTCTCGCTCTGCGGACCGGAGTCCTCGCCTCTCGTCGACCACCTCTCGGCGCGTCGCATCCCGATGTTCGGCACGGGCGTCCCGGACGACAAGCGCGTGACGCAGGTGCGCATCGACGAGCGTGCGGCAGGCGCCGAGATCGCCCGGCACGTCAAGCGTCTCGGGCACCGCCGCGTCGCCCACGTCGCGATGTCGCTGACGGCGACATCGGTGGCCGGGCCGGTCACGCCGGAGGACCTCCGGGGTGACACCTACCTGTCGTCGCGGGGCCGGCTCGACGGCTTCCGCGACGTCTTCGGGGCACGCGCCGAGGCGGTCCAGACGGGGGACGGCTCTTCCGTCGAGGGTGGCATCGTCGCCGGTCGCGCCGTGCTCGACCGGCCCGCGGGAGAGCGCCCCACCGCCGTCGTCGCCCAGTCGGACGTCATCGCCGCGGGTGTGGTCATCGCGGCCGAGGAGCTCGGCCTGCGCGTGCCGGACGACCTGTCGGTGACCGGGTTCGACGGTCTCGACCTGCCCTGGCTGCCGCACCGGCTGACGACGATCGACCAGCACGGGCACGACAAGGGCCAGATCCTCGGCACCCTCGTGCGCCGCACCCTCGGGGGCCAGCGCCCGCGAGGCGTCACCCAACCCGTCCACCTGCGCGAGGGCACGACGACCGCCCCACCGCGCTGAGCGGCATACGGCATCGGGGTTGGTCGGCACCCGGCTGGCACTGCAGGAAGACGAGGACACCCCGCGTACCTGGAAGAGCTCTCCTACCCTTGCTGCATTCCTGCCCTGGGGGAGTTCGGGGAGGTACCACCACGCGGGGTGCCGACGGTCAGTGTATGCGCCCGGCTGCTCAACCCGAAATGCGGGCTCCGTCAGGAGCTGACGCGACGTCGACGGGACGGACACCGTTGACGTGCGGCGGAAGCCGGCGCTCCACGGCGAGCGCGATGACGGCGAGCAGGGCACAGCCTCCGACCAGGAAGGCGATGTAGGCGCTCCCCAGCCCGCGGCCGATGAGGAAGCTCGCGACCACCGGGCCGACGACGAAGGCGACCGAGAACATCAGTGAGCTGAGGGCGTTGTAGCGCCCACGCAGGTGGTCCGGAGCCAGGTCGTTGACCATCGCGGCGCTCGTCGGCTGCAGCATCGTCTCGCCGAGCCCGAAGATGCCGGCGCACGCGGCCAGCAGGACGGTCGCGGCGACGGTCCCCGGGACGAGGGACGTCGCCCCGAGCAGGGCCCACGCGATGGCCCACGTTCCGGCCATGACGACCGTGACTCGCGTGCGGCGCCGGCCCTCGATGCGCTGGAGGACGAGCAGCTGCAGGACCACGATGACGAGGGTGTTGACGGCGAACGCGTAACCGAGCGCCTCGGTGGAGATCTCGCCCTCCGCCCGGGCATAGGCCGGGAGGCCGGCGTTGAGCTGCGGATAGCTCACCAGGGCGGCGACCGCGACGAGGGCGAGCAGGGCCCGCAGCTCCGGGTCTCGGAGGAGCGCACGATAGGAGACCCGCGAGGCGGCAGCCTCGGCGGGGCGCTCGACCCGGTCCCGGGCATGACGCAGCGGGCCGAGGAGGATCACGAGTCCGGGCAGGTAGCTGAGCGCGTCGAGCAAGTAGAGCGCGGCGAAAGTGCCGGGACGGTCGACGTCGACGAACCGCGCCCCGATGATGCCGCCGATGCCGATGCCGAGGTTGAGCAGCGTGAAGTTCACGCCGAAGTAGCGCTGGCGCAGCCCGCTCGGGATGAGGTTGCCGATGAGGGCGTTCGACGCCGGCCAGACGACGCCGAAGCCGTAGCCGAGGATCGTCAGCGCGAGGGCGGCCTGGCCCACGGTCGTCGCGCGGGCCAGCAGCACGTCGGCGACGGCGAGTGCGATGAGACTGCTGGCATAGACCCGGCGGGGTCCGACTCGGTCGATGAGGGCCCCGACGGGCGTGACGATC
>CAVWGJ010000012.1:0-21096 GCA_963754395.1 uncultured Actinomycetota bacterium
GTTATATTCTTCTTCTAATTTACTGGTTAGAATTCTCGTATTGGGCCTTCCAGACTGCAAAGCGGGGAAGTGGTGGCGCCCGCTCGTGTCGTCGACGTGCCGACCGCTATCCGGCTCGACTTCGATGCCGGTCACGTGTGGTTCGCTGCAGCGATGCCGCAGTCGCCGTGGATGAAAGGCGTCTTCATCCCAGGCGACGAGATCATGGTCGTGTTCTCGGCCGAGAAGCTCCGGCCTTCCGATGATCCGGGCTTCGTTTCCTGAGTGCGGCATGTCCTGACGTCGCCAGCAGCTCTTGCGCCCGTCGCTTCAGGCTTTCGCAGCGGCAAGGGGGCACACGGGTTCCCGGCAGACTTCGCGGCCGTGGAGTCTCACGCCCTTGCTCCCAGTGGCGAGGCGCGCCGATTCAGCGCGTTGATCGGGATAGCCTCGGCGGGTGGTTCGCTGGCATGCGCAGGCAGCCCCCGCGTGCTGACCTCTCATGATCTGATCGCGCTGCCCCTGGTCCTGCTGGCCGCCATCGGCGCCGCCTTGGTCGCCTGGCGCGCACGGCGCCAGACTCCTGGCCGCGGTCTCTGCTGCTGATCCTCGTGGCGCTCGTCGGCTGGGTGGCGATGGTCAGCGAAGGAATGATCAGCAACTACGTTCGCTGGCTGTACTTCCAAGTGGACTGGGCACTGGCCGTGATCCCGGCTCTCGCCCTCGTGCTGTGGCGCCTGATGCGGCGACCGTCGATTGCACTGGTCGCGCGCGCCTGGGTCAGCGCCGCGTTCATGTTCATCGCGCTCGCGACGATCACGACCGACGAGCACGGAACGGTCGGGCTCAACGGCACGGCGGGCCTTGCCGCGTGCGTCGCAGGCCGGTCCTCATGGCTGCCGGGTTCCGTCGCAGACGTCTTCACCGACCTGCTGCCCAACCTCGCGCTCTTCCCAATGCCGCCGTGGAAAGAGAGTCGGCCGCGGCTCAGCGCCGGGGATCCGTTGCGCTCGGACCCGCTGTCAGGTCGGGCCGCCGCAAGCCAAGAAGCCCGTCGCGGACATGTGTCGGCAGACCTGGATGGAGGGACGGCCTGCCGGGGGGCAGACTGTCGCGGACCTGGCTGGCATCGTCGGGCACAAGGCCCAACTCGGCCCGCTCGATCCGCGCATGTGGCCGGCGCGACCGCCACGTTTGCCGTTCCGCGGCGGCAGAAAGCCTCCGGGGTGACCGGATAACGGATCACCGCTTGTCCACCCCTGCCACGGACCGGTAGAAGGCAGCCCGTCGCGCCTCCAAGGCCTCCCGCTCCTGGAACGAGGCCCCTTCCCGGCTGACCGCGTCACAGCATCGCATCAGGTCCAACAGCTCGGCGGACTGTTCAGGAGTCATCAGGAACTCCTGAAAGCCTGTCCCCCAGGCCGACAGCTCGTCCATGGAGCGGCATGCCACAATGCCATGCTCGGTCTCGGCCAAGACCAGTCCCGGCTCGTCATGCAGGATGGTCACGCGGTGCATGGAGATCGTCACCTCCCTTGCGGACTGAGTGGACATGGGTTCCTGGGGCTCTCCTACCCACCAGGCAAGGAGTCGGCACAGAGCTTTGGCCGCCATGGAAGCCGGGCGAGGCGATGGGCACCGCCTATAACGCGGCAGGTGGCGCAAGGACCTGCCGAACCGCGGAAGGACGCACTGGGAAGGGTCTCTCATGCCGATCCGCGGGCTCGAGTGTTGGCGCGGCGCATCGCCTCCAGCGCTTTGGCCAGGTCGCGTGCCCTGCACGGCAGAGCGGTGCTGCTCAGCAGCAGGTCATTGGACCCGGTCAGCCTTCGACTCAGTCCCAGCAGTGCTCGTTTCCAAGCGGGTTGCCGGCCCACCACGCCCGACCAGTCGTGAGGAGTCAGCGCGATCGTGGGCTGGCCGAACGTCGTCGTAGCCCGGATCCGCGTCAACTCGGCCCACGCGATCCAGCCCCCGACGACCAAGCTCGAGCGGTCCTCCAGGCCGTGGCTGTCCGCCCGGATCGCCGGCCCCGGACGGACCGCCAGCAGTACTAGCCAGGCGAAGGCGCCGCCGAAGAACACCAAGCCCACCGTGCCCACCACCCAGCCGAACAGCGGTGCGCGGATCACAACCACTGCCCCGGTCGCCATGGCCCCCGCGAGCACAGCCAGCATCAGCATCGACACGCGGGCCACCGGAACCTCCAGCCGTCCATGCGCGTCCGGCTCCACCGGAAGGCGGCTGCTTCCCCTGCCCATCACCAACCAGACCGGGAAGGCCAACACGGCGGCACTGAACAGACCGAACAGGGCCCAGGCAAGCCAAGCCGGCATCTCTAGGGCGGTCACGACGTATGCCGCCATGGCCAGGCCGAAGAGCACGAGACCGCCGCCGCGCAGCACCATGCCCGCGCTCTGCCAGCGCGCGGCCAGTGCCCAGCCTGCGGCGAGCAAGGCGAAAGCGAGGAGGCCCAGAACGGCCATCACGACCCGGAGCGTCGGCTCGCTCGTATCTCCAGCCGCCACGGCCGGCAGCGCCGCCAGCAACAGCACCGCCAGTGACATGCCCGACACGATCCGCAGCCACCTGACCACAGTCCCCACCAGCATGATGATGCCAGTCGTCCCCCCGAGAACCGGCATGGCTCGCAGAGCCACAACTGAACCGACGCATGCCCCGTGGTCCTAGTCCCGCAACGGCGTCCGTCAGATCGCATACCCGGGACTCTGCGCACATCCCAGGGGCCCTATCCGGCAGGCACTCGTTCGGCATACAGGGTAAAGGCAGATGAGCGACCGTCCTGTGGCGGCGCCATGATGCACCTTGCGCGCCTTCGCCAGAACGAGCGGATCGCGGCACTTGCGGGGATCTGCGCCCACACGTGCCGGCGCACCCTGGCCCGGGCGGTCTGGATCTTCATCAGCCCGGCTGGGGTGACCTCGGCCAGCGCGCGCCACACCGTCGGCGCCGACGCGACCGGGCCGAGCACGCCGCCCTGGTGGCGCAGCACGTCAATGTGACTCTTGAACTTTGAGCGTGGTCTGAGTGTTCAAGCCTCGAGCGGTGTGGGCGCGTAGCCAATGATGCGGCATCTGTAGTTTGTCGTGGTTCTTGTAGCCCCTCCCGATCCTCTTGAACGTCTTCGCGGTGAGATTTCGCTGCCTCGGTACGAGCGTTCGTGACCCTCGTGCGCCAGAAGGTCAGCACAAAGAACGTGGCGTATGCCGCTGGGCTGGCTCGCGAGTCCGCCATCCCGACCACGCGAGGAACCGCGGGAGGAAGCGGGAGTCAGCTGAGCGGCATACGACCACGGCCTTGGGTCTGTCAGCGTCTGGTCCAGTCGTGTCAGCCAGAGGCCTCGGCGAGGTCGTCCGTGCTCGCCGAGATCATCATCGAAGCCAGCGCGGTGCGCTGGTAGAGCACCCGTCGCCCGCTTCGCCAGCAGGTGACCAAGCCACTGCGCCGCAAGGTCGACAGGTGGGAGCTCACGGTCGCAGGAGTGAGCCCGATCTCCTGGGCGAGGTCGGTGGTCGAGCGCGGCAACCGCAAGCCCACGAGAATTTCGGCCCGGCTCCGGCCGAGCAGTTCCCCGAGCGTGTCCTCGCGATCGGGCCCGGTGGAACGCCCTTCCCACAGCGTGCCGATACCGCGCGCGCCGTAGGTCAGGCTGGGCTGGCCGAGCAGACCGAGCTCGACCCACAGTCGCGGCCAGACGAACACGCAGGGCACCAGCGTGAGCCCGCCGTCCGCATCGATGTCGCCGTCGGTGAGGCTGGTGACCTTGATGGCGTCGTCGGTGACCTGGAGTGAGGGATGAAGGTCCGACAGCAACGCGCCGATCCCGCCCCGGGCCAACCGATCGAGCCGGTAGGCGACGTCGGCGTCGAGGATGCTGCGCAGCCGGGGCCAGTACGGGGCCAGTACCTGCTCCCAGTAGCGCTCGAGTTCGACGGCGGCCCGTTGCGGTGCGGCCGGATCCTCGAGCAGGCGGCGTGCGGCCGGGGTCACGCCGACCCCGTGCCACGCCCGTTCGAGTTCGGACCGGAAGTGCTCAGCCGGCCACTTCGCGACCAGGTCGAGCTGATCCTCGATCGCGGTCTCGATGCTGGTGGCGCCGACGAAGAGGAACTCGGCAATGTGACCGCCAGGCGGGACGAGACCCCGAAGCAGGTCACTGTCGACCCGACGCAGGTCGCCGCGCACCCGGTCGTACCAACCGCGGTGGAGTGGATGGATCGTGCCGGAGTGGACCAGGTAGAGGCTCTTCACGGCCTCGGCCAGCGGTGAGTACGCGAACCGCGTCCGCGCGAGTACGGCAGGGCTGAGCCGCAGCTGGATCATCAGCCGAGAGTCTGGCACACGTCTTCAAGCGTGCCGGCGACCTCGGTGAACTCCCGCTGTCCGTCGGCGTGCCGGACGTAGTCGACGTCACCGGACAGGACGTAGACACCTGGCGGGTAGATCGTGTTCGTCGACCGGATCACCGCCAACCCGTTGCCGTCGAAGGCGAAGTCGATGCTGCCGTCTTCGTGGATCGTTGCGCGGAGGGTGCCGGAGGTGTCGCGCTGGACGGACTCGCCCGTGGCGAGATTGGTGAACTGGAAGCCCAGCGAGCCCTGCGTGTCCACCACGCGCGGCGACCCGTCGGGGTAGCTCTCCGTGATCCGGGTCAGCTCATGGTTGTAGAGCACGTCGGCCTGCAGCTCGAAGGCGCAGCTCTCTCCGGCCGTGAGGTGGAACGGTGGCGTCGAGCTCGGCTCCCATCCCGAGTCGCCGCCAGGGTCGGCGCCGGCGGCGGGCGCGGGTGCGGCGACGGCGACCAGCGCCGCGCCGAACAGGGTGAGTCTTCGCAGGGTTGCGTGCATCGTTTGCTCCTCGGTGGGTAGAACCAGGTGGCCTTCATCCTCGGCAGCAACGGCGATGGGGGCCACGATTAGACTGTGGCCGAACCCTCCCCGAACCCTCCCGAACCCTCCCGAACCCTCAGACGCCGAACCGGCTTGCCTCCACTCCCCGCCGCCGGCTGGCGGCGCGGTCGTGCTCACCACCCCACCAGAGTGGGAGGCCGGTGAGCCATGAACGGGGTGTAGGACGTGGGTTAGGGAGAACCCTACGAGTTGTGGTCCTCGTGGCAATCCCGGCGGTGACCGTGCGCCGCTGATCCGGCGCTTCAGGGGCCGCCCGCCTCGGTGCCGCATCACGGCCGCTTCGCGTCACCTAGTGATGCTAAGGAGATGGCCTCCGACCCCGCCGCGGCGATGGCCGGTAGGCCGGGCGCGTCCTAGCCTCGACTTGACCCGGCACGTCCGGCAGACTCCCCTGCTCCGCTATCGGGTCGTTGGCTCCGTGTGCTCACCAGCCCAGAGGCGATGGTCGGCTTTGCGCACCCGTCCACGAACTTGTGTGGCCTCGAGGAAAGACCCAGCGGAAAAGGCGGAGCCCTGGACGATGACACCAGCAGTTGTCCGCGCATCCACACGAGACGAGTCCCATCCGCTCCCGCACCAGCCCGACAGCCGCGGCCACGAGGTAGAGGCCGATGACGAATCCCAGGACGCGTTTCATAACAGCGCCTCCACCAGCTGGGCCACGGTCGGCGACCCGGCTCGCCGGTCAGGGGTCGAGAACACGCGACAGGCCAGAGCCGGCTGTTCATTGCCCGTCGCGAACGGGTCGCGTCCGTCCAGCAGGATCGTGGGCGAGCCGATGAAACCGAGGCGCTCGGCATCCTCGGGCGTCTCCACCAGGACGCGCTGAATCGTCTCGTCATCACGGCCGATACTGGCCAAGGCCGAGCGAAGTCTCTCCTCAGCAACAACCCAGTGGGGGCACCCGTCGAAATACACCAGCCGCACGTCCATACCCCATCATGCGCCGCGCCAGCGCTTCCCGGATGAGCCAGCGCCACGGTCCCCCTGACCCACGCCCTTCGGCGAGGCCGTCGTGGCGGCGTCGGCGGAGGGATCGACGTCATCATCAAGCGAGGAGACTTGGATCTACGCGACCCGGGCTGACTGCGCTACGTTTGCCAACCATGCGAGGAACGGTTCCTCTTCGGCGCGCAGGCGCCGTCAATGAAGGCGGCATGCGCGGTCAGACATCGCTGGAGCGGGTGCGCCGACTTCTGCTTGACGCCATCCAATGGCTCACAGACCGCGCCGGATCCAGGGCCGTTGGTGAGCTTGAAGGAGCGGGGCAACGGCCGGTCACTGACGAGGGGCTTGTCGGTGACATAGGGCTCTATGAGCGGGGGCGACGCCAACCGGGTGGGCTTCCGCTTCAGCGGGCGGCCGAGGTGGCCCGCGGAACCGAGGGCTTCGTATGGGTCGGTCTGCAAGATCCCAGCCTCGGGGAGGTCGAGGCGATCGCGGGCCAGTTCGACCTGCCGGCGCTGGCGGTGGAGGACGCGGTCAAGGCCCACCAGCGGCCGAAGCTGGAGGTGTATGACGACATCTTGTTCGCAGTCTTCAAACCCGTGCGCTACGTCGACTCTGACGAGGTCGTGGATGTAGCGGAGATTGCGATCTTCGTCGGACCACGTTTCGTTGTCTCCGTAAGGCACGGCGAGTCCGAGGTTCTTACTCAGGTGAGGTGCGAGCTCGACGCGGGTGGGAGCGAGCTGGCCGATCTGGGATCAGCGGGGGTGCTGTATCGGACGGCCGACCATGTGGTCGACGGGTATGAGGAGGCGATTGCGGGAATCACGCAGGACGTGGATGAGATCGAGTCACAAGTATTTAGCGGCGCGGATGAGGACCACACCGAGCGGATCTACAAGCTCAAACGGGAGGTCGCCGAGTTCCGGCGCGCGGCCTTGCCGCTCGATGCGCCACTCAAGGCGCTCTGCTGATGGCAATGTCGCCGGTGCACCCTCCTCGAGCAGACCGTACTTCCGGGACGTGCACGACCACCTCCTCAGGGCCAGAGACGCCATCGAGGCCATCGACCGCCTGCTCACTGACATTCTGCAGGCGAACCTCGCCCGCGTCGGTGTGCGCCAGAACGCGATCGCCGTTCGCCAGAACGAGGACATGCGCAAGATCTCCGCCTGGGCAGCCATAGCCCTTGTGCCTACCGCCATTGCAGGCATCTACGGCATGAACTTCGACAACATGCCCGAACTTCGCTGGAGATACGGCTACTTCGCGGTCTTGGCGGTCATCAGCATGGTGTGCGTCGTGCTGCATCGACTGTTCAAGCGCAACGGTTGGCTCTAGCGACGCCATCCACGCAAGGGTGGGCGTGAAGCCAACGCCACCCCATGCCAATCGGGATGGTGGGAAGGAGACAGCACCACTAGATACCGCGCCTGGGGCGGAAGCCCAACGCACTCGCCCGTTACACCAGCGCGCGGACTGCCGGCGGCTCGGACCGGCTAGCCGACGTGAATCTGGGGGCGACGGTCATCGTCCGGTTCGGCCAGGCGCAGGATCTCGTGGGTGAGCGGAGGGATGTCGCCCTCGCCGGCGATCAGGAAGCGTAGCGCGTTCTCCCCCGGCCCCTTCTGGCTCCACTCGAAGTAGGCATGCGGGGTGTGCGGCATCCGATCGCGCACGTCGAGCAGGATCGCGGCGAGCACGTTCGGTACCGACGGCCCGGTGGCCCGCAGGATGCGGTGGTCGTCCACCGAGACGCCGGTGACGGTGACCGCTGTCTCGAAGTCGCTGGCGTCACTGATGTCGACCTCGAGGAAGACTGCTGCGGGAAAGCGCATGTGGTTTCTCGTGCGGATGTCGTTCAGTTTGTTGCGGTACTCGTCCTCGTCGCCGGCTTGGCGTTTGTTGGCGATGATCCGCATCGGTTCGAGGCTGCGGGCGGCCTGTTCGAGGACAGCTAGCGCGGTTTCGTCATAGGTGACGCGTTGGACCCGCAGCTCGGTGGAGCGCGTGATCCGGGACCAGACGCTGATCACCACAATCAGCGCGATGAAGAGGCCGGCGATGACCAGCCCTTCGGGCCGTTCGATGATGGTGACCGCGAAGGTGTAGACGAAGATCGCGCTGACGGCGGCGAAGAATGCGCAGCGCGGCGGTGGCCGCGGCGCCTCTCGGTCAGGAAGACCGCGACCGCGGCCGAGGTCATCAGCGCGAGGACGCCGGTGGCGTACGCTCCGGCCTGGCTGTCGACACTCGCGCCGAAGGAGACAGTGACGATGGCTGCGATCAGGGAGAGCACCACCACCAGCGGGCGGGTGGAGCGGGCCCAATCGGGGGCCATCCCGTAGCGGGGCAGGTAGCGCGGGACGATGTTGAGCAGGCCGGCCATCGCCGACGCGCCGGCGAACCAGAGGATGCCGATGGTGGACGCGTCGTAGAGGGTGCCGAAGCCGTCGCCGAGGAGCTCGTGCGCCAGATAGGCCAGCGCGCGACCGTTCGCTTCGCCACCGGGTTCGAACTGCTCGTGCGGGATCAGCAGTGTCGTCACGAGCGAGCTGCCGACCAGCATCACGGACATGATCAGCGCCGCCGTCGTCAGCAGCTTCTTCGCGTTACGGATCCGTCCGACCGGCGCCTCCTCGCTGTCACCGTGGTCGCCCTTGACCAGGGGCATCACGACGACTCCCGTCTCGAATCCGGAGAGGCCCAAGGCCAGGGCTGGGAAGACGAGCAGTGCTGCTCCGATGATGCCGAACGGCGCCGAGTGCTCGAGGGTCATCGCGTCCGTCCAGTCACCGACTGCGCCCGGGGTGGTGGCAACCTCCGCCGCGGCGCGGGCAATCACCACAAGGCTCAACCCGAGATACAAGACCACCATCACGACCGCGACCCCGATGGCCTCCTTGAATCCCTTGAGGAACACGGCCGCCAGCGCTAGCACGAGCATCAGCGTGACGGGGACCTGGCGACCTTGGAGGGCGTCGTGCAGGAAGGGGTTCTCGATCAGGTGAGCGGTCGCGTCAGCAGCAGACAGGGTGATGGTGATGATGAATCCGGTGGCCACGAACCCGATCAGGGTCAGTACGAGCACCTTGCTCGGCCAGTACGACAGGAGCCGCTCGAGCATTGACAGGCTTCCGTCGCCGTGCGGGCTCTCGGTGGCGACCCTGCGGTACATCGGCAGTGCGGCGAACAAGGTGATCAGCACGAGCACCAGGGTCGCTACGGGTGAGAGCGCGCCAGCGGCCAGGGCGGCGATCCCGGGCTGGTACCCGAGGGTGGAGAAGTAGTCGACGCCGGTCAGGCACATGACCCGCCACCATGGCTGCACGTGCCGATGCGCTACCGCCTCACGTTCACCCTCGTAGTAGCCGCCGGTGTCTACTTCCTCGGTCTCGAGGAACCAGCGCTTGAAGGGGGTGCGTCCCCCTGGGCTCGACAGTCACATCGAGGGATTCTAGGTGCGCGGCGCGGCTTGAGCGTGGGCGCAGCCAATTCGGACATCGAGCTTGCTCCGACGTTGGCGGCGTGCCGTTGCGCACAGCAGGGCGCCGACCCACTCGCCTATGGGCGGCTCCGACCGCTGATTGCCCTCCTATCGGCATTCGTCAGCTCATCGCGCGCGGGATCTGTGTTCTGTCCGGCGCCCGGTGGGCGGATGAGGTCCCTGGTGCAACTCGGGGCACGTGTGGATCCCCGGCTCGCCTCTGGCGACGGAGGTCGACAATCCCTGGGAGTCATAGCGGTGGCGGGGAGACCGTCGGTCTCGCCGAGGGCTGACGTCAGCGCTTGGTCTGGCGGGCTCCCTTCGGCAGACTGGCCGAATGTTGCATCTGCGGATATCGGCACCGTCGGATCTGACGGCCGAGGTGATGCGGGTGCTGTCCGATGATCCGGCGGTGAGCAGCCTCGCGCTGTTCTCCGCGGCGCTCGGTTCGCCCCGCTGGCGACATCGTCTTCGCCGACGTAGCCCGTGAGGCCGCCAACGACATCGTCGACCAGCTGCGACAGTTGGGCCTTCACCGGGAGGGCAGCATCCATATCGAGCCGGTGCGCACCTGGCTCTCCCAGCAGGGCCTCGACGCCGAGCAGCGAACTCCGGGAAGCAGCGCGGACACCGTGGTGTGGGCGGAGGTGGCCCAGCGCTCCTACGAGGAGTCCGAGTTCAACTGGACCTACGTCAGCTTCATGGTCCTTGCCACCCTGATCGCCGGAATCGCCATCGTGCTCGACTCGCAGATCCTGGTGATCGGGGCGATGGTGCTCGGCCCGGAGTTCGGGGCCGTCGCCGCCCTCGGCGTCGCCCTGGTCAGGCGACGGTTCACCCTGCTGGCGCTCGCGTCCCGCACCCTTCTCGTCGGGTTCGCCATCGGGATCGCCGCGACCACCGTCGCCGCCCTGATCGGTCGCGCGCTGGGCTGGGTGAGCCTGCAGGACGTGACCGGCCCCAGGCCCGGGACCGCGTTCATCTACACGCCTGACAAGTGGTCATTCATCGTCGCGGTGATTGCCGCGGCCGCCGGGGTGCTGTCGCTGACCTCGGCGAGGGTCGGCGGCCTCTCGGGAGTCTTCATCTCGGTGACCACCATCCCCGCGGCGGGAAATGTCGCCCTCGGCCTCGCTTTCGGGGTCCCGCAGGAGATCTGGGGAAGCTCGCTCCAGCTTCTGGTGAACCTCACCGGAATGGCGCTTGCCGGCTGGGCCACCCTCGCCCTTCAGCAAGCCGTCTGGACGCGCGTATCCATTCGCCGGGCGCGGCTCATCGAGCGGTTTCGCCGAAACGGCACACCCCGCCATCCATTCGCATGAGCACGCTTCTGCCGTTCCCTTGTGTGGGGCAGCCACTGCGCTGGCCGGTATGCAGGACGAGCTGCAGCAGCTCCAGGAACAACTGCACCTCGAGCAAGCGCTGGCGCTCGCGGCGCAGCGGGCACCGGAGCTCTTTCAGCTGCTGCATTCCTCGGAGGACCCCGAGTCTGCTGTCGCACGTTTGAGGAGCGGCCGGGGTCTGCACGAGGAGCAGGCGTAGGCCGTGCTCGATTCCGGAAGCGGGAAGTACACGGCTAAGGAGAGAGCCATGACGGTGCGCCGGGTGCAGAGACTCGGGATGGTGCTGTGCCAGCTTCGCGATCTAGCAGCCTCGCAGCCGAAGCAGATGTCAACGACGACCGAAATTGGCGGACCGCCTCGCAGCGCCTGAGAGGGGCCCTGCTGCTGGGATTCCTAAGGTGCTTCGGCCGCTTACACCTGGCCGACACCGCGCACGCCAGCGGCGGAGAACTGCCGCGCGGACTACGTGCTCGCGAGCATGGGTGACCGCGTCGCTGCATGCCGCGGCCATCGTCGGTGGCCGCGATCTGGTCGCCGCAGCAGGTTCAACGCCGAGGCGAGATCAGCAGACGTCCGTCGCGGCCGAAGGACGAGCCGATGCTTCCCATCGACTGACGGACCCCCAGGCTCTCGCTGCGACCCGGGAGAGAGGGCAGAACGGGACCTCGGGACTCCCCGGGAGTGCCAAGCCCCCTGCGGGCCAATGGCACCTCACCGTGCGTTGGCTGCGAGGATGCTGCCGAGTTGGTTGGCGAGCAGGACGGCAACACTTCGCTGTTCCGAAGAGGGACGGAGGACCCGGGTGGCGGCCGTGAGCCGGTAGTGACCACGCGTCACTCCCCCAGAGCGGACAGGAAGGTAGGTCTCCGCGTCGACGGGTAGGCCGTCGCGTTCCACGTCGATGCGAACGCCGCGCCGCGTGACGGAGCCGTCGTCAGTGATCCGCGGCGCGTCTGGGGAGAACTCGGGATCGGGCACGTAGCGACATCGATCGAGTTCGAGGACGGTTTGTATCTGTTGTCCCACTCGACTGATCAATTCATCCTGCGGCACCTCATGGCCTGCGGCGATCTCCGCCGTCTGGAGGACGCCATCGAGGTAGCCGGCACGCCGACCGGCGCGGTCCTGCTGCCGGCGCCCCCACAGCGCAAGTTCGGTGACCGCCGCTCCGACCAGGACCAGCAGCACGGCGGCTTCGACGTCGTTGGGGTCGTCGATGACGAACTGCTGGTACGGCTCCGTGAGGAAGAAGTCGAACCAGACCCCGCTCGACAGGGCCGCGAGGACTCCGGCGAGGCGATCCCCGCTGGCCGCCATGGCCACGACGAAGAGCACGAGGACCAAGACGGCGGTTGCGTTGGTGATGCTCTCCCGGAACGCGCCCAGTGCGGCCGAGAGCACGAGCGGCGAGACCACGGCGAGGAGCAAGAAGGCCCCGCGATATCGGGTGCGCAGATCGTCGAGGTGCACATGTCTATGCAAGCACGCGGCAAGCGGAACCGGCGTGGGTCCTAACAGCATCTTGACGGCCGTTCACACCCAGAAACCGTGAGACCCCGCATTGGCGCTGCGCTCACCAGAGGCGACAGCTCAACCCGTAGCCGTCGCCTCTGCCTCAAAGCTGCCCGCCGTGGTCGGGCTGGAAACGGTATCCCATCCCGGGCTCCGTGAGCAGGTGCCGAGGTCGCGCCGGGTCTCGTTCGAGCTTGCGTCGCAGCTGCGCCATGTACACCCGCAGGTTGCCACCCGCGCTCTCGTATCCCAGGCCCCACACCTCGGCCAGCAGTCGTTTCTGGCTGAGGAGCTTGCCGGGGTGCCGGAGTAGGACCTCGAGCAGATGCCACTCCGTCGGGGTCAATCGGACTTCGCTCGTGGTGGATCCGTCGTCGAACGTGACCCGGTGGGCCGGGATATCGACCATGGTGGGACCGAAGGTGACGACGGGCTCGGCGTCCTCCGAGCTGACGCGTCGCACGACCGCCCGCATCCGGGCCAGCAGCTCGTCAACCCCGAAAGGCTTGGTGATGTAGTCGTCGGCCCCGGCATCGAGGGCACCGACCTTGTCGGCGCTGCCGCTGCGTCCGGACAGGATGATGATGGGAGCGGTGGTCCAGCCCCGCAGCCCGCGCACAACATCGACGCCATCGAGGTCCGGCAGCCCGAGGTCGAGGATGACGAGGTCCGGCGGCTGGGCTGCTGCAGTCCTCAGCGCCTCGGATCCCGTGCCGGCGGTGAACACCTCGTAGTGGCGTGCCCTGAGATTGATGCTCAGCGCGCGGAGAATCTGCGGCTCGTCATCGACGACCAGGACGCGAGTCACTGCTCAGCCTCCTCGCTTGCCTGATGTAGGTCGTGGGTCACTCGCTCCCGCTCCCCGGGCTCGGCCGTGGGCCGCGTGCCAGGATCCTCAGGCGCCGACGCGGGTAGGGACACAACCATCGTGAGCCCACCCCCCGGTGTCTCTTCCGGAAGAATGGTGCCGCCCATGGCCTCGGCGAGACCGCGCGACAGCGCCAACCCAAGGCCGACGCCGGCGGTGTTGTCGGTGTCGCCGAGTCGCTGGAACGGTGTGAAGACCCGTTCTAGGTCGGAAGCGGGGATGCCGCGGCCGCGGTCGATCACCCGCAGCTCAACGCGGTGGCCAAGGCTGCTCCCGGTCACCACCGCGGGCGAACCCGCGGGACTGAACCGGATCGCGTTGGCCACAAGATTGGCGATCACCCGCTCGAGCAGGCCGGCGTCGGCCTGCACCAGAGGCAGGTCGTCGGGCACATCGACGACCACCTGCCCTGCGGCGGGACCGAGCTCGTCGAGGGCCAACGGCACCACTTCGTCGAGAGCCACCGGGACACTCAGGATCGTCAAGGCGCCAGCCCGGAGCCGACTCATGTCGAGCAGGTTGTCGACCAGTCGTGACAGCTGGTCCAGCGACTCGTCCGCGGTCACGAGCAGCTCGCTCCTGTCACGCGGACTCCAAGGCACTTCGTCGCTGCGCAGGCTGGTGACAGCAGCCTTCGCGGACGCAAGTGGACTGCGCAGGTCGTGCCCGACGGCCGCGAGCAGCGCGGTTCGCATCCTGTCGGCCTCCGCCAACGGGGCGACTGCCGCCGCCGCCTCGCTCAGACGTGACCTCTCGAGGATCACCGCAGCCTGGGCGGCGAAGGCACCGACGACGCGCTGGTCCTCGGCGTGCAGCGACCGCCCGCGGATCGCGAGCATGAGCGATTCGCCCGCGGGGACTTGGGTGTCGGCGTCCTGAGGCCTCTGACATGGCTGCACACCCGCCGATGCAACCACGACCCACCCACCGGTGGCGCCGCCTGTCGCTGCACTCGTGGCCCGGTCCGTGGCCTCCTCCTTCTCCAGGAGGGTGACCGACGTGAGGCCGAAGGCCTCGCGGACGCGCTCGAGCATTGCTGGCAGGGCCGTCTCGCCGCGCAGCACGCTGCCAGCCAGGGTGCCCAGCGTCTCTGCCTCGGCGGTCGCACGCGCCGCCTGACGAGTGCGCCTCGCAGCGAGGTCGACGACCGAGCTCACGAGGACGCCCACGACGATGAAGACCACGAGGGCGAGGGCGTTGTTCGGGTCGCGAATCGTGAAGGTGTGCAGCGGCTGCACGAAGTAGTAGTTGAGGAGCAGCGAGCCCCACAGTGCTGCCGTCACTGCCGGGAACACGCCTCCGACGAGAGCGACGACCACGACGGTGAGCAGGAAGAGCAGCACGGTACTCACGAGGTTCAGCTGTGGGCGGGCCGGCACCAGAGCCAAGGTGAGCAAGGGGGGCAGCACCAGTGCCAGCGCGAATCCCTGCAGCCGTCGCCTGCGGGTGAGGCTCCCGCGGGGTCGGGGTAGGCTGCGCCCTCGCCCGATGTGCGCGTGTGTCACGAGGTGCACGTCGATGTCTCCCGAGTTTCGGGTCACTTCGGCGCCGATGTCGCTCACGGCAATCCGGGCGGACCACCTAGGGCGGCGGGTCACCCCGAGCACTAGCTGGGTCGCGTTCTCGGCGCGTGCGAACTCGAGCAGGGCGGCCGGAACGTCCTCTCCGACGATCTGGTGGTAGGTGCCGCCGAGGGTCTCGACGAGCTGGCGCTGCCTGGCCAAGTCTGCTGGGTTGGCCCCGGTCAACCCGTCGGAGCGTGCGACGTGGACGGCGAGCAGGTCACCGCCGGCCGAGCGGGCAGCGATCCGGGCGGCGCGGCGGATCAGGGTCTCGCCCTCGGGTCCACCGGTCAGCGCGACCACGACGCGTTCACGGGTCTCCCACGTCTCGCCGATCGCGTTCTGCTCCCGGTACAGCTGGAGCGCTTCGTCGACCTTGTCCGCGGTCCACAGCAGCGCCAGTTCACGTAGGGCGGTGAGGTTGCCGAGGCGGAAGTAGTTGCTGAGGGCGGCGTTGATCTTCTCCGCGCTGTAGATGTTCCCATGGGCCATCCGGCGTCGAAGGGCCTCGGGGGACATGTCGACGAGCTCGACCTGGTCGGCCGCCCGCACGAAGGCGTCGGGCACCCGTTCGCGCTGCGGCACGCCGGTGATCTTCTCGACGACGTCGTTGAACGACTCGAGGTGCTGGATGTTGACCGTGGAG
The DNA here is from genome assembly GCA_963754395.1 of uncultured Actinomycetota bacterium. Lineage (GTDB taxonomy): Bacteria > Actinomycetota > Actinomycetes > Actinomycetales > Dermatophilaceae > Intrasporangium. Next base: position 15,277 of record CAVWGJ010000012.1, read on the forward strand.
ATGACGTCGATGCCGCCGGCGAGCAGGAGCTCGATGTCCTGCCAGCGCTTCTCGTTCCCGGAGCCTGGGACGTTGGTGTGCGCGAGCTCGTCGACGAGCGCGACGTCCGGTTGGCGGGCCAGCACGGCGTCGACGTCCATCTCGGTGAACGTGCCTCCCCGGTAGGAGACCTCCTTCCGGGACACGATCTCGAGCCCCTCGAGCAGATCGGCCGTATGCCGCCGACCGTGCGTCTCGACGAAGCCGACGACGACGTCGGTGCCCCGCTCGAGGCGACGTCGGCCCTCGTCGAGCATGGCGTAGGTCTTCCCCACCCCGGGCGCAGCCCCGAGGTAGACCCGCAGAGTCCCGCGCCTCACGCCCCGCCTCCCCTCACCTCTCGCCAATGTCGCACCTGCTCATTGACTCATCCCATCCAACGCCATGTTGACCTCGAGGACGTTGATATGAGGTTCGCCGAGGAATCCAAGCAGGCGACCGGTGGTGTGCTCCCTCACCAGCCGCTTGACCGCCTCGGGGTCCAGCCCGCGATCCTGAGCGACCCGCGCGACCTGCTGGGCGGCATACGCGGGGCTGATGTGCGGGTCGAGCCCCGAGCCGCTCGCCAGCAGCGCGTCGGGCGCCACGGTCTGCGGGTCCACGCCATCGAGCGCCGCCGCGGCGGCGCGTCGCTGCTGGATGGCCGCCACCAGGTCGGGGTTCTCCGGGCCGAGGTTGGAGGCCGAGGTGGACAGCGGGTCGTACCCGGCCCCCGCGGCGGAGGGCCGGCTCTGGAAGTAGGCGGGGTCGGCCTCGACGACGGGGTTGCCGTCGGCGTCCTGCTTCGGCACGCCGTTCTCCAGCACGGGGCGGGTGAACGCCTGCCCGATGAGGGCCGATCCGACAGCCGTGCCGTCCCGTGACACGAGCGAGCCGTTGGCTTTGGATCCGAAGGCGAGCTGTGCGAGCCCCGTCATGGCCAACGGGTAGGCCAGACCGAGGATGACGGTCAGCACGAGCAGGGACCTGAGGGCGGCCGCGAGCAGTCGCAGGTTGGGGGAGGTCAGGGTGGGCATGAGTCCGATTCCTTCTCTCAGCCGATGCCGGGGATCTGGGACACGAGCAGGTCGATGAGCTTGATGCCGATGAACGGGGCGATGATGCCGCCGACGCCGTAGATCAGCAGGTTGCGCTGCAGCATCGCTCCGGCGGAGGCGGGCACGTATCTCACGCCGCGCAGCGCCAGCGGGACCAGGGCGATGATGATCAGCGCGTTGAAGATGACCGCCGAGAGGATCGCGGACTCCGGTGAGGACAGACGCATCACGTTGAGCGTGTCCAGGCCTGCGAAGACGCCGGCGAACATGGCCGGGATGATCGCGAAGTACTTCGCGACGTCGTTGGCGATCGAGAACGTGGTGAGCGAGCCTCGGGTGATCAGCAGCTGCTTGCCGATCTCGACGATCTCGATGAGCTTGGTCGGGTTGGAGTCAAGGTCGACCATGTTGCCGGCCTCCTTCGCGGCGGACGTTCCGGTGTTCATCGCCACCCCGACGTCGGCTTGGGCCAGCGCAGGCGCGTCGTTGGTGCCGTCGCCGGTCATGGCGACCAGGCGGCCCCCTGCCTGCTCGGCCTTGATCAGGGCCATCTTGTCCTCTGGCGTGGCCTCGGCGAGGAAGTCGTCGACCCCCGCCTCCTCGGCGATGGCCCTGGCCGTGAGGGGATTGTCACCGGTGATCATCACTGTGCGGATGCCCATCCGGCGCATCTGGTCGAACCGCTCGGCCATCCCCTCCTTGATGACGTCCTTGAGCTGGACGACGCCCAGCGCGTGAGCCGGCTGGCCGTCGAGCTTCTCCGCGACGACGAGGGGCGTGCCGCCACCGGTGGAGATCCCGTCGACGATCGCTCCGACCTCCTCGGTGGGGTGCCCTCCGTGATCGCGCACCCACTTCATGACGACCGACGCCGCGCCCTTGCGGATCTGGCGTCCGTCGTCGAGGTCGACACCACTCATCCGGGTCTGCGCTGAGAACTCCACGAAGTGCGCTCCGCTGAGCTCACCGGTGTGGCGTTCCCGCAGCCCGTATGCCGTCTTGGCCAGCACCACGATTGAACGACCCTCTGGCGTCTCGTCCGCGAGGCTCGCCAGCTGGGCGGCGTTGGCCAGCGCCTGCGCGTCGACGCCTTCGACCGGGATCAGCTGCGTGGCCTGCCGGTTTCCCAGGGTGATCGTGCCCGTCTTGTCCAGCAGCAGGGTGTTGACGTCACCGGCAGCCTCGACGGCGCGTCCTGACATGGCCAGCACGTTGTGCTGCACGAGCCGGTCCATGCCGGCGATGCCGATGGCCGAGAGCAGTGCCCCGATGGTGGTGGGGATGAGGCAGACCAGGAGGGCCACGAGCACGACGAGGGACTGTTCGGCGCCGGAGTACATCGCGAACGGCTGCAGCGTCACCGTGGCCATGAGGAAGATGATCGTCAGGCTGGCCAGCAGGACGTTGAGGGCGATCTCGTTGGGCGTCTTCTGGCGCGCGGCGCCCTCGACCAGGGCGATCATCCGGTCTATGAAGCTCTCGCCCGGCTTGGCCGTGATGGCCACCACGATGCGGTCGGAGAGGACCTTGGTGCCCCCGGTGACCGAGCTGCGGTCGCCACCGGACTCCCGGATGACCGGCGCGGACTCGCCGGTGATCGCGGACTCGTCGACGCTCGCCACCCCTTCGACGACGTCGCCGTCACCGGGGATGATCTCGCCGGCCTCGACGACCACCCGGTCACCCACGAGCAGGTCGGTTCCCGGCACGGTCTCTTCGCTGCCATCGCCTCGCAGCCGGCGAGCCATCGTCTCGGTCTTGGCCCGCCGCAGTGTGGCCGCCTGCGCCTTGCCCCGGCCCTCGGCCACGGCCTCGGCGAGGTTGGCGAAGATGACCGTGAGCCACAGCCACGCCACGACCGACCAGGCGAACAGGCTCGGCTCGGCGATGGCCAGGAACGTCGCGAGGACGGCGCCGACCTCGACGACGAACATGACGGGGCTGTGCACCATGGCTCGCGGGTCGAGCTTGCGCACGGCTGCGGGAAGGGAGGAGATGATCATCGTCGGGTCGAGCAGGCCCGCCGCGACGCGCTTCGGCGGGTGGGGTTCGGAGGTGGCCACGGGTCCGTGTCCTTCGTCGGGTCCGGTGATGTTCGGGTGGGTGTCGTTCGGGGCTCGCATCACAGGCCCTCCGCCATCGGCCCCAGTGCGAGCACGGGGAAGAAGGTGAGGCCCGCGACGATGAGAACGACCCCGATGAGCATGCCCACGAAGAGCGAACGGTGCGTTGGCAGCGTGCCCGCCGTGGCGGGTACCGGCTGCTGGCGGGCCAGCGACCCCGCCAGGGCAAGTGCCAGGACGATCGGGACGAAGCGACCGGCCAGCATGGCCAGCCCGATCGCCGTGTTGTAGAAAACCGTGTTGGCGCTGAGGCCCGCAAAGGCGGAACCGTTGTTGTTGGCTCCCGACATGAAGGCGTACAGCACCTCTGACAGGCCGTGTGGACCGGCGTTGAGGATCGACTCCCTCGCCTCGGGCAGGGCGATCGCCAAGGCGGTCGCACCGAGCACGATGACGGGCATCGTGAGGATGTACAGGGAGACGAGCTTGACCTCCCGCGACGTGATCTTCTTGCCGAGGTACTCCGGCGTGCGTCCCACCATGAGCCCTGCCACGAACACCGTGACCATGGCTAGGACGAGCATCCCGTAGAGCCCCGACCCCACACCGCCCGGCGCGACCTCGCCCAGGCCCATGTTGAAGATGGTCAGGCCACCTCCGAGCGCGGTGAACGAGGAGTGGAACGAGTTGACCGCCCCGGTGGAGGTTCCCGTGGTCGAGGCAGCGAACAGGGCGGACGCGGCCTCGCCGAAGCGGGTCTCCTTGCCCTCCATCGAGGCGCCGGCCAGCTGTGGGGCGGTGCCGGGGTGTGTTGCCTCGAGGATCCAGATGCCGGCGACCATCAGCCCCCACAGGACGCCCATGGCCGCGAGGATGGCGTACCCCTGTCGCCGGTCGTTGACCATCCGGCCGAACGTGTAGGTCAGGGACACGGGGATCAGCAGCAGCAGGAAGTTCTCCAGCAGGTTGGACAGCGCGTTGGGGTTCTCGAACGGGTGGCTCGAGTTCGCGTTGTAGAAGCCGCCCCCGTTGGTGCCCAGCTCCTTGATGGCCTCCTGCGAGGCGACAGGTCCGCCCGTGATCGTCTGCGACTGCCCGGCCAGGGTGGCGACCTCGGCGCCGGAGGAGAGGTTCTGGACCACTCCCAGGGCGATGAGGAGCACGGTGCCGATGACGGCGATCGGCAGCAGGATGCGTAGGCTTCCCCTGACGAGGTCCACCCAGAAGTTCCCGAGACGGTCCGTGCGAGAGCGCACGAACGCCCTGACCAGTGCCACGGCCACCGCCATTCCGACCGCAGCCGAGACGAAGTTCTGCACGGCCAACCCGCTCATCTGGGCCAGGTGCCCCATGGTCGACTCGCCCGAGTAGGACTGCCAGTTGGTGTTGGTCACGAAGGACGCGGCCGTGTTGAACGCCTGGTCCGGGGGAACGCCCGGGAACCCGAGGCTGAGCGGCAGCTGGGGCTGGAGTCGCAGCAGCGCGAACAGCACAAGCACGGACACGGCCGAGAAGGCCAGGAGCGCACGGGCATAGGCCGGCCAGCGCTGGTCGGCCGCCGGGTCGACGCCCATGACCCGGTAGAGGACTCGTTCCACCCGGGTGTGGTGGTCGCTCGTGTAGACGCGGGCCATGTACGCCCCCAGGGGGCGATAGCACGCCGCTAGGGCCGCGATGAGCAGCCCGACCTGAAGGAGACCGGCAGTGGTGTCCGACATCTCAGAACCGTTCGGGGAAGAGAAGCGCCGCCACGAGGTACACCACGAGCAGTCCGGATAGGACGAGTCCGGCCACGTTCTCGATGCTCACAGGCGCTCCACCCCCTTCACCAGGAGCGCCGTCACGGCGAAGAAGGCGAGGGTGAGGGCAACGAAGGCCAGGTCGGCCATGAGGACTCCGATCATCCGGTGACCGCTCGGCCACGCATGGGTCCAGTCTCGAGCCGGCCAAGCCCGGGGGGTGGGCTTCTAACAGGGCCTTAACGCGCACGCTCGTGATCCTTACGTGGCGCTAACGCAGGGCGGTGTCAGGAACGAATCAACGAGGCGTAGCCGATCGAGGAGGGCTGCGAGAAAGTCATGCGCATCCCTAACACCGGCAGCGGATATGCGGGCGGCGATGCGGTCATACCGTTCTCGCATGGCTTCAACCGAACTCGTCAACGAGGTGCGCTGGCGCTCTCAGTGGCACCGCCGCGGCGCACGCGTGCTCAACGGCCGCGCCGCGGCCCGATGGCATTGGCCTAATCCGTGAAGCCCGTCTTGCTTGTTGTCTCTGTGCTTGTCCTCGCCGCTGGCAGCACAGTCATTGCGCTGCGCATCCGACGCGAGGAGGTCCATCACAGCGCCAGTCGCACCTTCGTTGTCGGCCTGACGCTCTTCAACGTCCTGCTGTATGGCTTCCTCGCCGTTCTGGTGTGGCGGTGAAGGCACCCGAGAGCCACGCGCGCGGTTGGGCTTCGCCCCCAGAGTGCTGTGAGGAAGGCGATGGCCGGATATTGGCCGGGTACACGCGCCCGATGCCGGTATTCGGGGACTGCTGCGACGCGGGGAGGGCCTGAGGGGCAAGGAGTTTCGGAAGTGAAGGGGGTGCGGGTCCGCCCTTTTAATCCGCCGGTCGTCGGTTCGAGCCCGACGGGGCCCACCACACGTTTGCGCAGGTCAAAGGCACTTTCCTCGCCC
>CAVWGJ010000013.1:0-55109 GCA_963754395.1 uncultured Actinomycetota bacterium
TTCGAGTCGCGCTGGCGGGCCCGCCCTCGCCGACTCCCTCGTGTGGTTCAGTCCGTTCAGCTGGGCGAGCCCGAAGAGTGGTTCTTCGGCCGTTCCTGCGCCCAAGCGACGTCATAGCGCGAGCATGGACGCGAGGTCATGAGTCGAAATCAGCGACCAGCTTCTCGTGGATCGGCTTCGATGGCTTGGTCGTGTTGCGTTCAGCAAGGTGCGTCACTTCGGCCGCCTGTCGACCAGGCTTGCACGTGCCGGTGGTTCCGCTGCAGTCAACGGCGTAGCTCTCACGGGTGTGACGCCTGGCGCAGGTGCCGTTGGAAACTCTCGTGAAGGAGCGTGCACAGGCTTTCCGTGTCCGTCTTGAGGTTGTTTGCCGTGAGGGTGATCGGTGAGCCGACAAGGGCGAGATTCGCTCGGGCAGATGTGCGGACCAGCCAGTTCTGCCGTGCCAGGTAAACCTCCGGATGGCGGAGATGGATGACGATGAACCACTGCCTGTTCAGCTGTAGTGGGTATACCGCTAGCACCTCGGTCCACCACACCCGCCCGGCCGAAAGGCAGGGAGTGGAGCGATCGTCGAAGCCGTCGTCGTCGACGACCAGGCCCGGCCCACTGCGTGTGAGGTATAGCGCTAAACGGCGCCGCGCCGAGCCCGATGAAGATCACGACGCCCGCTGCGCCCACAACGACGGCCGGGATTGACCGTTGGGCTGCGATGGCCGCGGAGGCAAGTCCGAAGGCGAGGCCCACGAGGATCCACAGCATTGTCTTCTTCCGGCTGCGTTCGACGAGCACGCATACTCCCCGGCTATTCATCTGAAGGCCTGCCTGGCTGCTGGGGCAGGGTGGGGGCAACCCGTCCGGTAGATCCGGTGCTTGGCGTAGTCGCTGCAAATGTGTCGGGCCAGCCCTGGCGGCGGCTGGGGATGGTGGGTCGCCATCCGAGTGAGCGCAGACGGTCGTTGGAGACGCGGTGCGACCTGGACAGTGAGCGCACCGGCGAGCTGGCGAGCCAGCCGCTGTACCGGGGGAAGCTGCGCAGGGGTCGGCCTGCGGCGTGGGCGAGGATGTCGAGCAGGTCTCGTCGGGTCAGCGGCTCGTCGTCGACGGCGTTGTAGATGCCGGCCGGGACGGTGAGGGCGGCGGCCAGCGCGGTCCCGACGTCGGTGGTGTGGGTGGCGCTGGTCCATCCGTCGGGAGGGCCGGTGAAGAGGGCGCGGCCCTTCATGGCGGCCGCGATGACGTCGCGGCTGAAGTTGTCGCCGGGGCCGTAGAACCCGCCGAACCGGATCGCGACGCCGTGGCCGCCGGCGGCGCTGAGCCGGGCGAGGTGACGCTCGGCGGCCAGGTTCGCGGCCAGGGAGCCGTGTGCACGGGCGGGATGGTTCTCGTCGAGCCAGTTGTCGCCGCCGGAGGCGTACACCATGGTGACGGTGTCCCGGATGACCCGGGGCATGCCGGCCTCGAGCGCCGCGTCGACCACGAGACCGCAGCCGGCGCCGCGCAGCCTCGCGTACTGGCGCCAGGCGCCTGGAAGGGCGGCTCGGGTGGTCGGTGGGATGGCGACCCGCAGGTCGTAGACGGCGTCTCGTCCGCGCAGCAGCTGCCGCAGGACCCGGGGGTCGGTGGGGTCGGCCGGGACGGGGGTCGCTCCGGCGTCCGCGGGCGGTCGTAGCCGGGCCATCGTGCGGGCTTGGGCTGCGACGTCGTGGCCCGCGGCGAGCAGGTGCGGCACTAGCGAGCGTCCGGCGATGCCGCTGGCGCCAAGGACGAGGATCTTCACGGCGCTACCTCCTGGCGTGCATTGGCGGAGTGCACCTCGAGGGTCACTTCCGGGTGCTCCGTCGACGACCCGTCGAGCAGCGGGGCGTCCGCGCCGGTCAGGTGCCGGCCGAAGAAGCTGACGGCGTAGTCGTTGATGATGGCGTGGGCGTAGCTGCCGTCCTTCGGGCCGGTGACGCCGAGCCAGCCAAGCGCCGGTGACCACAGCGGCGCGTCGGTGAAGTCGAGATGCGAGATCTGTGGGATCTGGACGAAGTACCCCGCGGCGTCAAGGCGGTCGAAGGTTTCGCGCATCGTCGAGTGGTGCGCCTGGATCTCGTCCTCGCCCCAGCCGCCGGCCCGCTCACGTTCGAGCCGCATGGTCTCGGGTGGTCGGGTGATCCACATGCACGGGACATCGAGCGTGGATCGGCTCGTGCGCAAGGGGACTGGCGCATCGAGCATCAACGCCGCCTTGATCCGGGGGTCCGTCCGGACGGCCTCGCCGGCGACCAGCCCGCCGAGGGAGACACCCGCGACCCCGACCCGGTCCAGGTCCAGCCGTCCGGCCACGGGCAGCGCGTCCGGGCGCTTTTGCGGGTCCGGGTCGCTCGGGCCGGGCTCACGGTTGAGCCGTTCGAGCTGGTCGAGGACGAAGCTGACATCGGCCCCGAGGAAGGGGACGATTCCCTGCGCCAGCGGGGCGCCGCCCAGCTCGGGCGGGGTCGCTGCCGGAAGGTAGCTCTGGCGCACCAGCGGCCGGACCTGCTCGATCGAGGTCAGGCCGGCCACCCGCCCACCGGGAAGCGCGACCGCTGCCGCCGTATACGGCTGGTCGATGCCCACCACGACGTATCCGTGCGAGACCAGCTCCTCGGCCAAGTAGGTCGTCGCCTGCCGGAACCCGCCGAGCCCGGTCAACATCACCACGACCGGGAACAGTTGTCCCCCGGCGCCAGGCGTGGCGCCCGCGACCGCGTTGGTCGTCACCCCAGCCAAGTGCCGCAAGGCAATCTCAGGCATGCCAAACACTCGTGCCAGGCCCGGGACAACCGCGTCCGGTTCAGTCAGGTACGGCGTCGGCTGCGCCGCCGACGGCCGAGCCGGATACAAGATCTGAGCCACCAGCTCACGGTGCTGCTGCCCCGGGGCGGAGCCCAAGATCTCGGACCGGGTGGGGTCCACCCAGTGCTGGGTCACCGTCCCGATCGCATGCGGCCCGCTCGGGGACGCGAACCGGAACTCCGGCAGCACCACCGCCTTGCCCACCCCGAGCAGAACCGCGCACGTCCCCGTCACCACCCCGGCGGTGATCAGCCACTTCCTCTTCGATCGCTTCACACCAGACTCCTATCGCAAACTCTATTGCGTTACGGATGGTAGACGCACATCTGACTTAAACGCAACGTTCTTTGCGTTTACTGGGTTGTGGCGTCACACTGGACCCATGAACCGAACCCCCGGCGTGGCCAAGCCAACGAGATCGCCGCAGGCAACGAGCTGTCCCGTTCCTCCGGTACGGCCGTGACGCCCGGTGCCGTCCCTCGCCGGCGGTTGGGTGGCCGCAGCGCCAAGGTGCGCAGCGCCGTACTGGAGGCCACCTTCGAGCTGGCCAAAGAGCACGGGCTCGCGGGCTTCAGCATCACCGACGTCGCCCAGCGCGCGGGCGTACACCCCAGCTCGATCTACAGGCGCTGGGGCACTCGCGAGGGCCTGCTCGTCGATGCGCTGCTGTCCGGCGTGGGCAGCATGGCACCGATCCCGGACACCGGAACGCTGCGGGGCGACCTGCGTGCGTACCTTCGGGCCAGCGCCGCGGTCATGCGCGATCCCGAAGGGGCGCTCCTGCTACGCCTGGCCGTCACCATGGGCGACACCGCCAGCCTCCGTGCGGTGCGAGACGACTACTGGACCAAGGCCGTCCAGAACGCGTCCATCATGTTCGACCGAGCCATCGAGCGCGCCGAGCTGCCCCTCGACGTCAAGGTCCGCGACGCCGTCGAATATCTCGTCGCTCCGCTGTACATGCGCACCCTGGTGACCGGAGGGGAGCTCGACGATGAGTTCCTGGACGGTGTGGTCGACATGATGCTGCAGGGCCTGGCGACATGACTTGCCGTGGCAGTGACCGAGTAGCTGGTCGACAAGCCCCCACCGGCGGGACCGTCATCAGGGGAGTCTGTTGGAGGTCGCCACCCCCAGTCATACGCGCGCCCGCTGGCTCAGTGCTGCTCAAGCTTCAGGTAACTGGTGCGTCCGAAGATCTGGAACAAGCCCATGGCGGCGCTCCCGGCCGGGCGAACGACAAGGCGAGGCGTCTGATTCGGTGCGACCACGACGTCAACGCCCGGGCTTCCGGTCCAGTCGATGCGTGCCTGCACCCTGTGGAGGCCTTCGCTCGCCGGAAATGCCAGCTGCTCACCTGGGCCGATGTCCCCGGCATGGTCACCGTCGACGAAAAGACGGTACCGGCGCTTCCCGTCGCGGTACTTGCCGGTAGGCCGGCTGACCACGATGTGCAGACTGTGCGAGTCCATGTGTGTCGGCGCGGCAGATTTCGGTCGGGCAAGCGCTTCGGACATACGAGCTCTCCATTTCCGATTGGGACGATCAGGGCGGCGACGGGGTCGTCGCCCAGGGCTGCGTCAGGCATCGGCTGAACGGTCCCCCGACGCTCGATGATGTTGTCTGTGATAGGGATCCGCCCGTGGTCTGGGCGGTATGACTGGGCCATAGCAAGTGCTTGGTACACCTGCTTCATCGGCGCAGTGAACGGCGGCGATGAGCCACTTCGTCATCGATCGCGTCACACCAGAGCTCCTATCGCAAACGGTATTGCGTTAGGGATGGTAGACCCCGCACCGGCACTAACGCAACATTCTTTGTATTTAGCGGATTGTGGCGTCTGCGGCGTCGGACGGGCGGTCCGCAGTGACGTCGGCTCACCCGCGACCCGTACGCGAACTCCCCGGGTTTGCCGCGGCGGCGTCGAACAAGGCCTCCGCCCGTAGGCCGCCGTGAGCCCGGCGCCGATGACCAGGATCGCGAGCCAGCGGTAGTGCGGCTGGCAGGCCATCTTCAACACCCGGCACGGCGTCATGATCCGGATCGCGTGCTTCGGCTCGCTCGCGGACGAGGGGTACACCAGCTTCCGGGCAGATGCGGGCGTGCGACAGGCGGCACCTCGAGGCCGTGCCCACCCCGCCACCGCACCAGAAGGGTCGCGCTGGGTCGGCGAGGTGAGTCATTCCGCATGTCGACCGGCAGCGGTTTCACGGACGCGTCGAAATGAGTGCGCTGGTTCACGCGACGTGTGGGACCGTCGACGCTGTGACGCCGAAGGACCCACACGTATCAGGCTGGGTGCCCAACTTTCTCCCCGCCGGATCGCAGTTCGAACGCCAGGCTGACCGTCATAGGTCGCTTGTCGGCGATCAAGTCGCTGACGCTTGAGTTGTTTGGAACCTTGAGCATGATGACTGGTTCGCTGACCTCCCCGTCCTAGTCCAGATGAAGCGCGGCTCGCAGCTGGAAGTGTGCTGGGAGAAGTTCGACCACGTGTCGATCACTTGGGACACGATCGACGTGACCGTGACACCCAAGGCATGGGTGGAATGGCCGCTGGAGTGGCGCCCTCGTGCGCTTCCTGAACTGGCGTCGGTCGTAGGCGCTACCTTTCAGGATCTCGCGATCTCGAGTTGCCTCTTGACGACGCAGAACGTGGACCATGATGTCAGCGCTGTTTGGCTCACGACCGGACTGTGGATCGGGACCGGGTCCGGTGGGGTCCACATCTTCAATGCGCTCGATGAGAATGGCCTCTCGGCGCAGCCGCCGTCCCGCGACGACGAGCACGATTGGCGGTCGCTCTGAACCTGCACATGTCCCGAGTCGTGCGTCTCGCAACTGCGTCACAGCGCCGCGTTGAGGACGTAAGTGTCGGCACTCAAGGGCCTTGCCGGGACAGGCCTACCGCGGCTCTTGCCGTGCGTCACTCGTGGGCACTATGGCCTTGGGGATCCAGGCCTCGGGCATCCCTCAGGAGGCGGCGCGCCCGTTCCACCGGCTCGTCGGTGCTGAGCTCGCCCCTGGACGCCGGGCTGGTTGCGTACAGCTCGATCATCTCTTGGTAGGGCAGCGGCGGCAGGAACCGGTAGGGCAGCGACACGGCATCGTCTCGCTGGACGGAGCGCCGGCCTCCGAGCAGCGGCAACGACCGGCGTGGTCGCACGCGACGGCGCGTCTCGACGATGAGGTCCTTCGGCGTCGTGACGAGACCGCGCACGTCGTCCCACGGCACGAGGATCTCGGACCCTGCCCAAAACTGGTAGATGCCCGCCGGGGTGAGCGTCACGGTGCCGTCCCCTGCTCGCCCGGTCGCACGAGCCCAGCCGAGGTAGGCCATGTACGCACCCGTGACGAGCAAGAAGACTGCGGCGTACGGAGACGAGCCGAGGTACCAGACCCCCAATGCCAACACGCCGCCGATGGGGATCCATCCAACGAAGAGGAGGAGCCGGTGCCCGCGGTCCGGATGGATCGCCAGCCCGCGCCTGCCACCTGCCGACCCGGTCGTCAGGACCTCCTCGACGGGGCGCGGGAGGACGGCGAGCACCAAGGGCACCGCACAGATGAGCAGCACGCCGGCGATCGCGATCAGCCCGCCAACGACGTCACCCAAAGACCCACCTCTCAACCCCGCTCCGACTGTGTCACTAACTGCGGTACTCCTTGTTGTACGTGCTCCTGCGTGTCACCCAGATGAGCACGGTGGAACTCGCCTCGACCACCTCGAGCGTCGACGTCGCATCATCGTCCCAGCGGTGACGTGCCCCATGCTCGACCAGCGCCGCGGCGTCGACCCAGTCATCCCAGGCCATCCGGACCCCTTACCTAGGCGAAGCCCTCGGGAACCTACAGCCCGCCTCGCACCTCGGCACGAGGAGCGAGCGAGGCCTTTGGTCGCGATCCGCTACGTGCGTCACACCGCCGGTGCGCCGTGAGGCGCTTGTTGATCGAGTTGAGGCGAGGGACCTGGACCGTGGTTCTGTCGCAGCAGGACTGCGAAGCTGAGGGCAGTCTGCCCCGGGAGGTGCCGGGGCGGGCGGGAGCAGCCCTGACAAAGCCATGGCGTGTCGGTACTGCCAGACGACGCGGGTGTGGCGAGCGTGACGGAAAGGTATACGCGAGAAACCGACGTTTACGCCTCTCAAAGACGCACCGGCTCGAACCTGGCGGATCTGGGCCGGACGCGACGCGCACCCGCCTTGCTGGTCATGGAGGCGGGGAACTCCCCGGAATGTGTCCATGGCCATGGACAATGGCGTTCGGCAATCTCGCGCTCGACCTCATTCACAGGAAGCAGTTCGGCCGCCTCGTGAGCATTCACCGTGGAACCTACGACAGCGTGCCCATCGCCAGCGTGACCTCGAAGAAGAAGGTGGTGGCGGTGGAGAAGTACTACAACAAGGACCGCCTCCGCCCGATCTACGAGTTCGACGGCGCGCCATTGTTCATCATGACGAGCGATTGACGCGGGCCGTCGGCACTCGAACAAACGAGTGGCGGCTCGTGCACGCCGTCCACGCCGCTGCGAGTTGACCGGGCCACGAGGAGAGACTGTGCTGGCCAAGTTCCTGGGGCGTTGTACGCGGTGCCAGTCACCGATTCGCCCAGGGGCCGAGATCGTGAGCGCGGGCGGCGCCTCCGCCGCGTGGGTGCACGCGGCCTGCAGTACCCAGCTCGTCCTCCCGGGACTAAAGGCAGCGCAGGCCACGCGCCGCGTTTGTGGGAGCCGCTAGTGATGACGGTCAAGGAGCGCGGCGCCGTTGTCTTTCAGTGGGTCAAGGGTCACTCCGGTCACGAGGTGAACGACCTCGTCGACAAGTTCGGGGTGGGTGCCAGTCTCCGCGCCGAGTAGGGCCAAGCCTCATTCCGACCTCGGCCGAGGCCGGCATCTCATCTACGCCGTTGCATTTCGGCTGGATACCACGAGTGGTTGCGTCGATCGGATGCCAGTTGCCGTGGGCGTACGGACCCGACGCCCGAATGACGAGAAGCCTCTCGCCAACAAGAGAGGTCCTCGCTCCATGTACTCCTCGAGCGTCGCCTCGGACGGCAGTCTCGCGGCGCTCAGCCGGCGCGGTGCCGCTTCATGGATCCGCCAAAGTCCCATCTCGACAGGCTCCCCTCAGCCTGCACGAGGCCGCCGGCTGCCAGTGTCGAGGGTGGCTCCCGAGCCGGGGGTGTCCGGAACTGCGCGTGGCCGGTGCCGGCAGATGTCACGCCGGGGCTGTCATGCCTCGCTGGACTTGGCGTCGGCCTCTATCTTGGCGGTGTCGGCCTTCAGCTCCTTGGTCTCGACCTTCTGTGCCTTCTTCATCGACTCTTCGATCTTCGCGCTCATGTCGGAAACGCCAACGACAACGAGGCCTGCCTGACCCGCGTCGAGGTGCTCGCCGAGGTCCTTCAGGTCCTTTCGGCTCATGCCCGCAGCCGCGTGACCGGCCACCGCGCCAAGAACCGCGCCGCCGCCCGTGGTGGCGGCCAGCAGACCTCCGCCGATCGCGGCGAACGGGAACAATGCCACCACCAGCCCGGTTGCCAGGCCCACGCCCGCACCGGCAACGCCGCCCACGCGTGTCGGCGTCTCATGCTTCTTCCTGATCTTGACCTTGCCGTCCGCCTCCCGCTCGACCACGGCGGCGTCGTACGCGTCGATCAGGTTCGCCTCTGTGTGTAGTTCCTTGACCAGTTCGTAGTCAGCCTCGGCGTCAGCGACGGAGTCATACACCGCGACGAACGCGATAAAGGTGTCCACTGCCATCGCACAACCTCCGTTGGATGAGTGCACCAACACGGCACGATCCGGTCGCGTCGCGTGCCAGCCTATCGCCGTCCGAGAGAGCCCGGAAGCGGCGCGCAGCCGGGTGAACAGCACACCAAAGGCTTTGATGTTTCACCCATACCGCTCTGCAGCGGCGTCGTGGGCAACGAGACGCGAACGTGGTCGGGTAGCCTCTCGCGTCATGGAGACCCCGGTCGGCAGGGCACTGCTCAGGCTGACGGGGATCTCAATTCTCCTCGTGGCGCTGGTCGCCATGATCGCGCCGCGCCCGGGGTTCATCGACTACGACCGGTGGGTCGTGGTGCCCGTCGTGCTCGTGGCGCTGGCCGTCGGCCTGCTCGGCCGGGTACCTGACGCCCTCAAGAACCGGTGGCTGCCAGTCGTCGTGGCGGTCCTCGGCGGAGGTCTGGCGGCGGGGCTCGGCCTCGCGCTCCGCTACCACTACGGCTGGGACGCTCGCGTCGTCATGGACCTGGCCCGTGCGCTCCACGCAGGGCGCGGGTTGGGTGACGCCGACTACGCCTACCTCTCCTTCTATCCCAACACCATCCCGCTCGTGTCGATCGACCGTCTCGGCGTCTCCGTGGGTGCCGCGCTCGGGCTGTCTCCGGACGCGGTGCTCATCACCCTCACGGGGGTGTGCGTCGCCATCACGCTGTATGCCGCTCACCTCCTTGTCGTGCCCGTGGCCGGCCGTGGTCCCGCCCTTGTCACGCAGCTCGTCGTCCTCGCGCTCGTCGGCGTGAGCCCGTGGGTGAGCGTGCCGTACACCGACTACTACGCGATGCCCTTCGTCGTGGGAGGCATCGCCCTCGCGTGCGCCGCTTGGCGCCGCCGAGGCTGGGGCGCGCGGATCCTGTTGGGTTCCCTGGCAGTTGCTGCGATCTCGGTGGCCTACGTCATCAAGACGACCCCGGCGGTCATCATGGTCGCCCTGGTGGTCGTCGCGCTCGTACGGCTCACCGACCGCTGGTCGATCGGCCGCGCCAAGGCGGTGATCTCGTCGGCCGTCGGGGCCACCCTGCTCTTCGTCGCCCTGAGCGCCGCGCTGACGGCGGGTGCCGCGTCGGTGGCCGGCATCGACCGGGCCCGTGTCGACCCGGCTGCCACACCTCCCGTGACCTGGTGGCTCGCCGACGGCATGAACGAGCAGCTCTCTGCCGATGGTCGCGTGCAGTACGGCACCTACACCAGGGACATGGTCGAGGCTGTCGAAGGGCGGCCTCCCGCCCAGATGATGGCCTATGCCCGGTCCTACATCGGCGACCGCTGGGAGGAGCGGGGCCTGGGCGGGACGATCGCGTTCTACGCCAACAAGGCCGCGTGGAACTGGGGCGACGGGATGTTCTGGGCGTGGGGCGAGGGGCCGGACTCATCGCCCGGGGCGGTGGTGCCGCACGGCGGGGTCAGCGAGGCGGTCAACGCGGTGAACGGGTTCCACGGGCAGTGGTACCAACTGCGTGCGAACCTGACCCAAGGCCTGTGGCTCGCCGTCCTGCTCGTCGCCGGGCTCGGACTGCTACGCACAGCGCCGGTGCGGCGCGAGACTCTCATCCTGGCCGTCACGGTGCTGGGAATCGCGGCTTTCACGTTGGCCTTCCAGGGTCGCTCGCGCTACCTGTTCGCGTTCGTACCGGTGATCGTCAGCCTCGCCGCCATGGTCCGGACGCGGCTCCACGCCGGGTCGGTCCTCGAGCCCGTGCGCCGTCTCCGCCGCGGCAGGTAGGGCCGCTGTCGGCAGAAGGAAGCCGTGGCGGTTCAGGCAGAGCACCTTGGCATGTTCGACCAGTCCGTCCGTGCTCTCGAGCTCGGTGCGCCACAGCACTTCGGCCACGGAGCCGCACTCGGGGCAGCTGGTGATGTCCATGCGAGTCCCCCTGACTCCGGTACTGACGCCGCGACGTGCCCGGCCGCGCGTGATGGTGATCGGGTAGGAGACTCGCGCTTGGCCTGAGATACATCCCGACGACCGGGAATGGATGAAAGAAGGTTGATGTTTCAACCAACGATCCGCGGGCATCCCGCCCGCTCATCGTCCAAGGAGAGAGCGTTGACCAAGATCGCCATCGTCACCGGAAGTGTCCGCCCCGGCCGCCAGAGCCTCAACGTCGCGAGGTGGGTCAAGTCCATCGCCGATCAGCGCTCGGACGCGGAGTTCGAGATCGTGGACATCGCCGACTTCGAGCTGCCCGTCTGGGACGAGCAGCTGCCCCCGGCCTTCGGCCCCGGTGTCAAGGCGCACAGCAAGGCCTGGTCCGCGCGCATGGACGAGTTCGACGGATACGTCTTCGTCGTCTCCGAGTACAACCACTCGATCACCGGCGCGCTCAAGAACGCGCTCGACTACCTCGCACCTGAGGTCAACAACAAGGCCGCCGCCTTCGTGTCCTACGGCTCCGCTGGCGGTGCCCGTGCGGTGGAGCACCTCCGCGGCATGCTGTCCGAGATGCAGGTCGCGCATGTGCGCAACAGCGTGCTGCTCTCGCTGTTCACGGACTTCGAGAACTTCTCGGTCCTCGCTCCGACGGAGCCCGCCATCGCAGCGGTCGAGCCGATGCTCGACCAGCTCATCCTGTGGACCAAGGCCATGGAGGCCGTCCGCTCCGGCCTGTTCGCCCCGGTCGACGCCGTCGCGTGACCATCGTCCGCGGGCACATCCCGCGGCAAGACTGAAGCCCTCGCTCCACGGACCGCTGCGTGTCCGTGGATCGACGGCGTCAGTCGATCGAGTCGAGGACGATCCCCTCGACCAGGGCCAGCGCCGCCTCGTCGCCCGTGCGGGAGATCTCGCCATGGGGCGGCCGGTTCCAGAGCCAGCAGTCGAGGTCGCCAGCCGTGCCGGCGACCTCCGCGACCGAGGCCTCGTCCGGCCCATCCGTGACCGCGAAGCGTCGCTCGTCCCACGTGTCGCCGTCCGGGTCGACGCCGGTGACCTGCATCGGCGTCACGGTCCACGTGTGGAAACCGTCGACCACGGCGATGGTGACGCTCGGCCCGAGCGGTGACGCCGTCAGACCGTACTCCGGCGGGTAGCCGCGCATGACGCGCAGGGCCTCGTCCACGCCGTCCGCGGCGAGGCGGCAGTCCACCGGTGAGCGCTCGGCGCCCACGGTCAGCTCGGCGTCGATCCGGTGGATGAGCGCCTCGTGCGCCTGGCGGCGGCTGATGTAGCCGGCCGAGTGGTCGGTGTGCCACATCCACAGCTCGGCCCGCGGGTCGAGGCTCCTGAGCATCCGCTGCAATCGCTCGCTCGCCCGCTCGAAGTGGGCGAGCAGCCCAGCCCGATCAGCCGGGCGCTCCTCGCGCGCCGACTCGAGGCCATGGACCTCCTCCTCGTGAGTGAGCCCACGCTCGGCGATCATCCCCCAGAACCACTGCACCTCGCCGAGGTGCCACAGCAGGTCGTCGGCGTCCCAGTCCGGGCACGTCGGCACACGCTCACTGCCCGCGGCATCGGCGATCAGCTCCCGGAAGAGCCGTGACTCCTGCCTGAGGTGGTCGACGTAGGGGACGGCTGGGGCCGCGCCTGCGGCTGGGGGCCGGCTCAGCGGCATACGGGATCTCCTAACGGACTCCTGCAACGCGGAACTGCACGGAGATGCGCGGCCCGACCGGCTCGGACGTCTTGGGGATCGCGTGGTCCCACGTCCGCTGGCACGACCCGCCCATCACGACGACGTCACCATGCCCGAGCGGAAAGCGCAAGGACTTCTGCGTGGACCCGGGAATGGGGCCACCATCGCGCGGCCGGAGCGCCAGCGTCCGCGACGACCCGAGGGACAGGATCGCGACGACGGTGTCGAGATCCTTCGAGCGGCCGATCCGGTCGCCGTGCCAGGCGACGCTGTCGCGCCCGTCGCGGTAGAGGCACATCCCCGCCGTGACGAATGGCTCGCCCAGCTCCTCCCGGTAGTGGGCGCTGAGCGCCTCGCGAGCCGAGTCGAGGATCGGGTGGGGCAGGCGCTCACCCCCGTCGTAGAACTTGGTCAGCCGCGGCACGTCCACGACGTTGTCGTACATCTTGCGGCGCTCGGCCCGCCACGGCACGTCCCGGACCAACGTCGCGAACAGCTCGTCACCGGCAACCAGCCAGCCGGGGCGCACGTCGACCCAGGCTCCGGCGCCGAGCTCCACCCGTCTCAGGCTGCCGGGCAGGTCGCCGAGCGTCATGGGGTCACCGAGGTCGAGCAAGGAGCCCTGGAGTGCGAGATCCATCCACCCAATGTAACCCAAACCTCGAACGAGTGTTCGATGTTAAGCCGCCCCGTCGTCTCGGCGCGTGGGATTCGGCCCGAGAGGGTGCGCAGGGGAGAATGGCCCCATGCCGCTCTACCGTGACGAGGCGATCGTCCTGCGCACCCACAAGCTGGGCGAGGCCGACCGCATCATCACGATGCTGACGCGCACGCGCGGCCGGGTGCGCGCCGTCGCCAAGGGCGTGCGACGGACGAAATCCCGCTTCGGCGCGCGGCTGGAGCCGGGCATGGTCGTCGACGTCCAGTGCTACGAGGGGCGCAACCTCGACACGGTGACGCAGGCCGAGACCCTCGCCCCCTACGGCGACGCGATCGCGCGGGACTACGCCGCCTGGACGGCGGCCGCCGCGATGCTCGAGACGACGCTGCAGCTGACCGAGGAGCACGAGCCGCAGACCCAGCAGTACCTCCTGCTCGCCGGCGCCCTCCGGTCCCTCGCCGAGCGGGCGCACGAGCCGACGCTCGTCCTCGACGCCTTCCTGCTCCGCTCCCTGGCCGTCGCCGGCTGGGCCCCGAGCTTCCACGACTGTGCGCGCTGCGGCGCCGAGGGCCCCCACCGCGCGTTCAACGTGCAGTCCGGTGGCGCAGTGTGTTCCGTATGCCGCCCACCTGGCTCGAGCGCGCCCGCTCCCGAGACGTTCGCCCTCCTTGCTGCCCTCCTGTCGGGTGACTGGGAGATCGCCGACACCAGCGAGGAACGACACCGGCGTCAGGGGAGCGGACTCGTCGCCGCCTTCCTCCAGTGGCACCTCGAGCGCGGTGTGAGATCGTTGCGGCTCGTCGAGCGTGCTTGAGCCACAACCGAACCCGTTCATCGACCGGAGAGCCATGACGCTGCCCTACCAGCCGCCCTTCCCGCATCCGTCCGGCGCGCGACCACCGGTCATCCCGGCTGAGGCCCTGCCTCGGCACATCGCCATCGTCATGGACGGCAACGGCCGGTGGGCCAACGCGCGAGGGCTGCCGCGCACCAAGGGTCACGAGGCGGGGGAGGCGTCGCTGCTCGACGTGGTCGCCGGCGCCATCGAGGTCGGCGTCACCCACCTGTCCGCCTATGCCTTCTCGACGGAGAACTGGCGCCGCTCTCCGGACGAGGTCCGCTTCCTCATGGGCTTCAACCGGGACGTCATCCGACGCCGGCGGGACCAGCTCCACGAGTGGGGCGTGCGGATGCGCTGGGTCGGTCGGACGCCGAGGCTCTGGCGGTCGGTCATCAAGGAGCTGGAGATCGCCCAAGAGCTGACCAAGCACAACACCGGGCTCACCCTCTACTTCTGCGTGAACTATGGCGGCCGAGCCGAGATCGCCGACGCCGTCCAGCGAATCGCCTTTGACGTCAAGGACGGTCGGCTCAGGCCGAGCGCGGTCGACGAGCGGACCATCAAGCGCTACCTCGACGAGCCCGCGATGCCCGACGTCGACCTCTTCGTGCGGTCGTCCGGCGAACAGCGGACCAGCAACTTCCTGCTCTGGCAGTCGGCCTACGCGGAGATGGTCTTCCAGAACCGGCTGTGGCCGGACTACGACCGGCGCGACCTGTGGGCCGCGATCGAGGAGTACGTCGCGCGGGACCGCCGCTATGGCGGCGCAGTGGACAAGCCCGCCGGCAGCTGAGTGACGTCCGGAGCTGGTGCGACACCCGCCCTCAGGCCGGCTCGCCTGCCCGGACGAGCCCGGACTCGTAGGCGAGAACGGCCAGCTGCACCCGGTCGCGGAGGCATAGCTTCGTGAGCAGCCGCGAAACATAGGTCTTGACCGTCGCCTCGGACAGGAACAGCTCACTCGCAATCTCAGTGTTGGACAGGCCTCGTGCCACCAGCCGGAGAACGGTCGACTCCCGCTCGGTCACGTCGGGCAGCGATGTCCGCTGCGTCGCCGGCGCGGTGGCGAACCGTTCGAGAAGGCGCCTGGTGGGCCCCGGCGCGAGCATCGCCTCGCCCCGTGCGACGACCCGCACGGCGTGGACCAGGTCCTGCGGCGAGACGTCCTTGAGCAGGAACCCGCTGGCGCCGGCCTGCACGGCTGCATAGACGTACTCGTCCAGGTCGAAGGTCGTCAGCACCATGATCCGGACCCCCGGCTGCCGAGCCACGATCCGGCGGGTCGCCTCGATCCCGTCGAGACGCGGCATGCGGATGTCCATGAGGACCACGTCGGGGTGGCTTGAGCGACATACCTCGACGGCCTCGACCCCGTCAGCCGCCTCTCCGACAACCTGCATCCCGGCGCGCTCGAGGATGAGCCGGAACCCCTCACGCAGCAGCGCCTGGTCGTCGACGATGACCACCCGGGTCATGCCGGCTCCGGCACTGCAGACTCGAGGGGAAGCATGGCCCTGACGACGAACCCGCGCTCCGGCAGAGGTACCGCGTGCAATGAGCCTCCGTAGAGAGCCACCCGCTCCCGCATCCCGACGAGACCGTGCCCCGAGCCCGCCGTGTCCGGGGTGGCGACCCCGTCGTCGCGGATCTCGACGTCGAGCCGGTCGGTCCCGAATCGTACGTCGACCCCGACCAGCTCCGAGCCACCTGCGTGCCGTAGCGCGTTCGTCAGGGCCTCCTGGATGATCCGGTAGGCCGCGAGGTCGACCCCGGCCGGCAGATCCCGCCGGTCGCCCGAGACTCTCAGCTCAACCGGTAACCCGCTCAGCTTGGCGTCGTCGACGAGCTCCTCGAGCCCGTCGAGCCCCGGCTGCGGAGCCAGCAGGCCCACCTCGCGGTCGTCACGCAGCACGGTCACGAGCCGCCGCATCTCGCCGAGCGCTTCGGTCCCTGTCTCGCGAATCGTATTGAGCGCCTTGCGGACACGCTCGGGGTCGTCGTGGATCACCTGCTCCGCTGCGCCCGCCTGAACGACCATGACGCCCATCGCGTGGGCGACGATGTCGTGCAGCTCTCGGGCGATCCGGGTGCGCTCCTCCAGGACAGCCCGGGCTGCCTGCTCCGCGGCGTCGACCTCGGCACGGATCGCCTGCCTCCGTGACTCCTCGGCGCGGTGGGCCATCGCAGCCTGCCACCAGCCGACGGAGAAGCAGACGACGAGGACGCCCCAGTGGTAGAGGATCTCGCTCAGGCCTCCGAGGAGCTCAACGTAGAGGTTGCCGTAGCCGAAGGCGGCGGCCGTCAGGCCCACCCCGACCCACCGCTGGCGACCGGTGCCGTGCCGGGCGACCGAGAAGACGGCGATGCAGATGGGCACGAAGTGGCCGAAGAACAGCAGGAAACCCGGCGCGACCAGCTGGGGGAGGAACAACGCCGCGAGGATGACCGCGAGGGTGCGGACGGGATGGAGTCGTCGCCACCACAGCGCGGAGGCGGCAACGACGACCTCGAGGGTGGCTGCGGTCAGGTTGCCGTCGCCCTGTCGTGAGTCGAAGGGAACCCAGATCTCGCCGAGACCGGTGACGAGCACGGCCAGGACGAACAGTGCGTCGACGACGCGACTCCGGGGGAGCGTCATCGGTGATCCAGGGCGGGAACCCCGTCCTTCGGTGCGGGGAGGAAGCCCCTGCCGGCCGGGTCGTTGCTGTCCACGGATGTACTCCTTGACGATCTCGAGGGGCGCCTCGCCGCGGGACGCGGCGAGGTATGTCGGCGACCACAGGCGTACGCGGGTGCCGGCCCGGTCGACCCAGCCGGCGTGTTGGGCGCGAAACCGGCGCGAGGAGACCCCTTTGGGGGAGTGGACCAGCCGGGAGCGGGCGACCGTCGGGGGTGACGGTCGGGCGGTGGTGCACGAGCAGGTGCACGTGGTCGGGTCCGCCGTTGAACTCGCGCAGGCTGGGCGCCGAAGTCGGTGCCCACGTCCCGCATGGCGTGTTCGCAGTCGGTGAGCATCGTCGGTGAGCATCGCGTCGTCGGACACGCCACGCTGGTACCTCGTGACGAACACCAAACGGGCGTGCAGGTGGGACGCGACCGACCGGCCTCGACGGATGTTCGGATCCGGCTTCCGGCGCGGTGTCATGGGCCGACGCTATGCTCGAACACATGTCCAGGTACCGGGTGTCTCCCACCGCGGCGCAGGAGGTGCTCCTGCTCGAGCAGTGCGGGCACGCGAGGTTCGTGTGGAACCTGGGCCTGGAGCAGCGGCTGATGTGGCGACGCTGGCAGGGAGCGACGCCCGGGTTCGTCGCGCAGGCCGCGCAGCTGACCGAGGCCCGCGCCGCCGAGCCGTGGCTCGCGGCCGGGTCGCAGACCGTGCAGCAGCAGGCATTGCGGGACCTGGACCAGGCGTGGCGCAACTACTTCGCCGGCACCCACGACAAGCCCACCTGGCGCAAGGCCGGGATCCACGAGGGGTTCCGGATCGTCGGGCCGCAGGCCCTGCGGGTGCGGCAGGTCAGCCGACGCTGGTCCGAGGTCCTCGTGCCGAAGGTGGGTTGGGTCCGGTTCAAACGATCCAGGGCCATCCCGGAGTTCAAGTCGTACCGGGTCACCCGGGACCGGGCCGGGCGATGGCACATCGCGTTCGCCGCCATCCCGGACCCGGTGCCCGCGCCCGGCACCGGCGAGGTCGTCGGCCTCGACCGGGGCGTAGCCGTGGCCGTCGCGCTGTCCACCGGCGAGACCAGCAGCCCGGCCCGGCCGCGGCCGAGGCAGGCCGAACGGCTGGTCCGGTTGCAGCGGAAACTCGCACGGGCGCGGCTCGGGTCGAACCGGCGCGCCAAGATCAGGGCCGCGATCGCGCGGGTCACGGCGCGCGAGGCTGATCGGCGCAGGGACTGGGTCGAGAAGACCAGCACTGACCTCGCGGCCCGGTTCGAGGTGATCCGGGTCGAGGACCTGAACGTCAGGGGCATGACCCGCTCCGCGAAGGGCACCCGCGAGGCGCCGGGGCGGAACGTGCGGGCGAAGGCCGGCCTGAACCGGGCCATCCTGGCCCAGGGCTGGGGCCGGCTCGTGACCCGGCTCGAGCAGAAGGCCCCGGGCCGGGTCGAGAAGGTGAACGCGGCGTACACCAGCCAGCGCTGCTCGGTGTGCGGGATGGTGGACCCGAACTCGCGTCAGAGCCAAGCGCGGTTCGCGTGCACGTCCTGCGGATACACCGGCAACGCCGATGTGAACGCGGCCAGGAACATCGCGGCAGGGCATGCCGTGACAGCGCGTGGAGACTGGGGCAGTCCAGCCCGGTCGGTGAAGCGCGAACCTCAACACGTGCGGCCTCCCCAGGTCGCGTAGTTGGAATCCCGGTCCTTTAGGGCCGGGAGGATGTCAAGGCGCCAACCATAGGAGACAGGCCCGGATCGGCGGATCATCCTGGAGTTGACATCGGTGTCCACCCCGGGCCGATGCTGGCCCCGTCGCCGACGGCTTCCATGGCCGCATGACAAGAACACTCCGCATCGTCACCGCCACCTCCGTCGCGGCCTTCGCGCTGCTCTCGTTCGGCTTCGTCGTCCTCCAGCCCCACCTTCCCGATGACCGGGCCGACTGGCTCGTCGCGTTCGCTGCCGCACCCGCGCGGGCGGCAGCCGCCACGCATCTCTTCCTCTGGTCCCAGCTCGCCCTCGCGGTCGCCGCGGTCGGTCTCGCGCTGTGGCTGCGGCCGCATGCCCCGCGGCTCGCCGTCGCGGGGGCCGTGCTGGCTGTGCTCAGTGCGTTCGCGCACACCATTCCGGGGGCCTGGGCGATCACGCAGCTCGTCATGTCGGGCGACCCCGCACACCACGACACCTACGGGCAGCTGATCGTCGCCCAGGAGCAGTCGTCCCACATGGTCCCGTACTTCCTGCTCGGCCTCGCCGGGCTGGTGCTCGGGGTCCTCCTCCTGTCGATCGCCCACTTCCGCTCCAGGCTGCCCTTCCGCTGGGCTGGCCCGGTGCTGTGGGCCTGGCTGGTCGTCGAGTTCGTGGGGACCAGCTTCGGCTCATGGGCCGTCCCGACCTCAGGCGCGCTCCTGCTCCTCGGTTTCGGTGGTCTGGTGGCAGGGCTCATCGGCGAGCGAAGGGCAGCGACCGAGCCGGCCTACGTCACCGCCTGAGAAGCCAACCACGCGCGCGAGTCACCTTGGGCGCGAGGCCAGCTCAGCGGCATACGGCATCAACAATTGGCCGTATGCCGCTGGGCTGGCTCCTCACTCAGGCGCGGGAGCACTCGGCGCACGTCCCGAAGATCTCCAGGCTGTGGGTCACATCGGTGAAGCCGTGCTCGGCTGCGACCCGGTCGGTCCACCTCTCCACCGCCGGTCCCTCGACCTCGACCGTCCGGCCGCAGTCGCGACAGACGAGGTGATGGTGGTGGTGGGTCGAGCACGCCCGATAGACCGCCTCGCCGTCGTCGGTGCGCAGCATGTCGACGGTCCCTGCCTCGACCATGGCCTGGAGCGTGCGGTAGACGGTCGCCAGTCCCACGCCCTCACCGGCCTCGCGCAGCCGCGCATGGACCGTCTGGGCCGAGGTGAAGTCGCCGTACTTGTCCAGCAGATCGGCGACGGCAGCCTGCTGGCGCGTGGGCTTGCGTGGCGTCGTCGTCATCGGGTTGCGTCCTCCTCTGCAGGCTTCGTCGTCGCAGCCGCCGCGGCCGCGACCTCGCCGTGCTCGTCGTAGTGGCTCTGGTGGGCGGCATGCAGATGGCCGTCATGGACGTAGTCGACGTGGTCGCCGTGCGGGATGCCCTCGTGGCCGCAGTCTGGTCCGTGCTCGTGGTCATGTCGCTCGGCCATGTCATGCCGGCGGGCGCGGAGCCGCTCACGGAGGCTCATCGCGACGGCGATGACGACGAACAGCCCGACCGCGACCAGGACGATGGTCCCGCCGGAGGGGGTGTTGAGCGGGTAGGAGGCGAGCACGCCACCGACGGCCGACACGAGTCCCAGCACCATGGCCCAGCGCAGCCCCGAGCCGAAGCTGCGGGAGAAGAGCTGCGCGGCGGCATTGGGCACGATCATGAGCGCGCTGATCAGGAGCAGCCCGACGATCCGCATCGCGATGACGACGGTCGTCGCGGTGAGGACGGCAAGCACGATGTTGAGCGCGAGCACCGGCAGGCCGACGGCGCGGGCATACTCCTCGTCGTTGGCGACCGCGAAGAGCCGCGGCTTCAGCACCCACGTCGTCGCGGCGATGACGACGGCGAGGACGGCGAAGACGACCAGGTCGCTCTCTCGCACGGTGAGGATCGAGCCGAAGAGGTACTTCACCAGGTTTGCGGGGGTGCCGTCGGGCGCCTGGCTGATGATGACGACGCCGGCCGCGATCCCGCCGTAGAAGATGATCGCGAGCGCCACGTCACCGTTCGTGCGCCCCCGGGCCCGCAGCAGCTCGATGGCGACCGCTGCGATGACGGCGGCCACGAGCGCCGTGAGCACGGGGCTCTGGTCGGTGACCAGTCCGATGGCGACCCCGGCGAGCGCCACGTGGCCCATTCCGTCGCCGATGAGCGACATTCGCCGTTGCACGACGAAGATGCCGACCATCGGGGCGACGAGCCCGACGAGGAGGGCCGCGACCAGCGCGCGTTGCATGAAGTCGAGGGACAGGATCTCCGTCACGGCGTGCCTGCCGGGGGGTCGAAGGGACCGTGCGCCATCGCGGGCGGTTGCGCCAGCTCGAGGTCGTGGTGGTGGCTGTCGTGGTCGTGGTGCACCGAGTCCCTTGCGGCGGCATACCGGTCCGGGTCGCCGTCGAAGGCGATGCGGCCACCGTCGACGACGATGATCCGGGTCGGCAGGCCCTCGAGGGCGCCGAGCTCGTGGGTGACGATGACCAGGGTCACGTCACGCTCGACGAGGCGGCCGAGGACATCGGCGAGGACGTGCTGGTTGACGACGTCGACGCCGGCGGTGGGCTCGTCCATGATGAGCACGTCCGGCTGGCCCGCGAGGGCACGGGCGATGAGGACGCGCCGTTGCTGTCCTCCCGAGAGGGTGCTCACCTCCGTCCCGGACCGGTCCGCCAGCCCGACGAGGTCGAGGGAACGGCACACGATCTGGCGGTCGGTCGCACCGAGGCGACCGAGCCAGCCCAGTCGCGGGAGCCGGCCCGACTCGACGATCTCCTCGGCCGTTGCCCGGACGGAGGCGGAGAGGGTGTGGCGCTGTGGCACGTAGCCGATCCGCGCCCGGTCGCTGAAGTCGTCCGCGGGCTCCCCGAACAGCGTGACGGTGCCGGACAGGAGGTTGTTGAGGCCGAGGATGCCCTTCATCAGGGTCGACTTGCCCGACGCGTTGGCGCCAAGGACGACGACGACCTCACCGCGCGTGATCGCGAGGCTCGCGCCGGTGACGATCGGGCGCTCGCCGTAGCCGAACGAGGCGTCCTTCAGCTCGATGACGGTGGTCACGAACAGTCCTGCCCCTGCTTGAGCGTCGCGAGGTTGCTCCGCATCACCTCAAAGTAGTCCTTCCCCGCCGACGCGTCGGTGATCCCCTCGAGGGGGTCGAGCGTGGCCACCGTCGCCCCCGTGGAGGCGGCGACGGTCTCCGCAAAATGCGGCTCGACGAGCGTCTCCTGGTAGATCGTCGTGACGCCGTGGTCGCGCACGACCTGGGCGATCGCGGCGAGTCCCGCCGCGCTCGGCTCGGCCTCGGGGGAGATCCCCGCGATGCCGTGCTGCTCGAAGCCGTAGCGCTCCGCGAGGTAGGTGAAGGCGGAGTGGCTCGTCACGAGCTGGCTGATGGTGCACGACTTCAGACCCGTGGTGAACTCCGCGTCGAGCCGGGTGAGCTCGTCCACGAAGGCCTTCGTGTTCGCCTTCAGGGTCGCGGCGCTTGCGGGCTCGAGCTGGGCGAGTCGGGCTCCGATGGCCTCCGCGACAGAGGCGTAGCGTTGCGGGTCGAGCCAGAAGTGCGGGTCCGCACCCTCGTGCGCATGCCCCGCGTGCTCGTCGGGGCTCTCGCCCGCGTGGCCCTCGTCCGCTGTCGACGTCAGGTTGAGGTTCGCGGCACCCGAGACGTCCAGGACGCGGTCGGGCTCGACCTGCTGGACCGCCTCGTCGACGGCCGGCTGGAAGCCCTTGGAGTAGACGACGAGCGACGCTTGTGTCATCCGGGCCAGGTCCTGAGGCGCGATCTCGAGGTCGTGGGGCTCCGCCCCGGGCTTGGTGAGGACGCTGACGTCGAGAGTGCCGCCCGCGATCCGCTCCGTCGCGAACTGGATGGGATAGAAGCTCGTCACGACAGCAGTTCCATCGCCCGTCGTGCCGCCCCCAGCGCTCGAACCGCACCCAGCAGTCGTGAGCGCGACTGTCACGGCCGCGAGCGGAGCGAGCAGGGTGGCGGGCCGACGCATCATGATGAGAATCATTCTCGATCTGAGAATGGTTGTCAAAATGATTTGTTCAGGCGGCCGTCGTTGCGGAAGGCTGGCCGCCGTTGACGCCACTGACGGTACAGGGGGCAAGGGTGACCGAGCAGACCGCATGGCGACACATCCTCGGCGCCTCGGCGGCCATGGCTGCACTGCTGACAGTGGCGAGCGCCGGCTACGGCTACCACCGGGACGAGCTCTACTTCCGGATGCTGCCGCCGTCCCTGGGCTACGTGGACCAACCGGCTCTCGCGCCGTGGCTCGCGCGCACCATGGCCGGCATCGTCGACGAGCCGTGGGCCCTGCGTCTCCCGGCGACGGCTGCTGCGGCGGTATCGGTCATCGTCATAGCGCTCATCACTCGGGATCTCGGTGGTGACCGGCGCGCACAGGCGCTTTCGGCGTGGGGCTACGCCTTCGCCGCGGCGCCCCTCATCCTGGGGCACCTGCTGCTCACCTCGACGATCGACCTGCTCGTGCTGCCCGCGGTGGCGTGGTTCGCGATCCGGGCCATCGGCGCACCCCTTTGGTGGCTCGCGGTCGGCGGGCTCGTCGGGGCCGCCACGTGGAACCGTTGGGTCGTCGTCGTCCTGGTCGCCGGTCTGGGGCTGGGCATCCTCCTGACCGGCCCGCGTCGCGTCCTCCGCTCGACTTGGCTGTGGTGCGGTGCAGCGCTGGCTGCCGTGGTCGCCGCCCCCAACCTCGCCTACCAGGCGACAAACGACTGGCCGCAGCTGTCGATGGGGCAGGCCCTCGCGGCGGGCAATGCGGACGAGGTGCGGGTTCTCATGTGGCCGATGCTTGCCCTCCTGCTCGGCCCGCCGCTGATGCCGATCTGGATCGCTGGTCTCTGGGGCATCGTGCGCCGGGACGAGTGGCGTGACCAGCGCTGGATCGCGGTGACCTTCGTCGTCGTCGTGGCCTTTACCTTCGCCGGCGGGGCGCAGGTGCACTACCTGATGGCCATCCTGCCGGTGCTGTATGCCGCTGGGTGCGTTCCCGTCGCAGGCTGGGTGGGTGCCCGGCGGGGCCGGCGTGCCCTCGTCGCAGCGGGTGTCGGCCTCAACGCCATGGTGTCCCTCGTCATCGCGCTCCCCGTCATCCCGGTCGAGTCGCTCGGGGCGACGCCGGTGACGGCGATGAGCCCCGTCGTGGGCGACACTGTCGGTTGGGAGGCCTACGTCACCCAGGTCGCGGCCGTCCGCCACGCCGCTGGGGGAGCGGAGGTGCCAGTTCTCACGACGAACTACGGTGAGGCGGGCGCCCTGGACCGATTCGGGCCGGCGCATGGCATCACGTCCGTGCACAGCGGTCACAACGCGCTGTGGGACCTCGGCCCTCCGCCCGGCGACGGGGGCAAGGTCATCATCGTCGGGGGTCAGCTGAACCAGGTTCGGTCCCTCTTCGCGTCGTGCGAGGTCCAAGACCGCTTGGACAACGGCCTCGACGTCGACAATGAGGAGCAGGGGCAGCCAATTGCCCTCTGCCACGGCCTGACTCGGTCGTGGTCAGAGGTGTGGCCGCAGCTCCGACACCTCAGCTGACGGCAGGCGGTTCAGGAGGGAGGGACGAGCTCGACGATCGCGACGGCGAGTGCCAGCACGAGGACGGCGACCCGCATGAGCCGCTCCGGCAGCGTGAGTCGTTGCCACGTGAGGAAGAGCAGCCAGCCCACGAAGGCCGTCACGAGCAGGAAGGCAATTCCGCTCCACGGTGACGGGGCGAGGATGCCGACGGCGAGGACGAGGACGAGGACGCCGAGCGCGGCCGCTCGGGGGACGGCGTTCATCCGCTCCACCCAGGGTGCGGAGGCGTGCTCGACGCGGGACCGGAAACTCAATGCCACGACGCACACCCTACGGACAACCTGCGGGTCCTGGCCAAGCGGGCCTCGACGCCGCGGTGGGCCACCGACAATCCAGCCAGGGCGCGATTGTCGGTGCGGTTGGTCCCCGGATGACGCGGACAAGGGCGCCGGGGTCCGATTGTCGGAGGGCCCGACGGTCGCCGCACGGACCCAGGACGCCACGATCGTCCGCTGTGAGCGGACAGTCCGGGTCGGAACCGCACCATTTCAGCCACGGCGGGAAAAGTGCGGCCGAGGCACGATTCGGCCCGCACTATCCCAGCCCGGGCTGGAATAGGACGGGTCGCGTCTGATGCGGTCAGCCCGGGATCGATCCCGTGGCCACCGGGCGGCTCGGGTCGCGGATCCACTCGCTCCACGAACCGGGATAGAGCGCCGCTTCGACCCCGAGCTCGGCGAGCGCGAGCACGTGGTGTGCCGCCGTCACGCCGGACCCGCAGTAGACCCCGACGTCGCCGTCCGGATGGTCGGCCACGCTGGCCCAGTGGTCGGACAGGTCTCGACGGAAGGTGCCGTCGTCGGCCAGCCACTCCGTCGTCGGGCTGTTCACGGCGCCCGGGATGTGTCCCGCGACGGGATCGATCGGCTCCTGCTCCCCGGCGTAGCGCTCGGGCGCGCGCGCGTCGAGCAGCAGCCCCTTCCGTGCCAGCTCCGCGGCTCCCTCGGCGTCGACCGTCGGCATCGAGCCGGGGCGGGCGACGAAGCCACCATGGTGCGGTTCGGGCACCTCGGTACTCACGGGCAGACCTGCGGCCACCCACGCGGCGAACCCGCCGTCGAGCACGCGAACGTCGCGGAGACCGACCCAGCGGAACACCCACCAGGCCCGCCCAGCGGCATACGACTCCTTGCCGTCGTAGACGACGACACGCGATCGCCTCGCTGACGCCACAGCGGCCGAGCACACCTTCGACGACGGCGGGGTCGGGCAGCGGGTGCCGGCCACCATCGCCGGGCGGCGCCGCCAGCTCGGTGTCCAGGTCCACGAAGAAGGCGCCGGGGACATGGCCCGCCACGTACTCGGCCGGTCCCGGTTGGTCGGCGCCCGCCGTCGTCAGCGTCCACCGGACGTCGATGACGACGACGTCCTCGATCTCGTGGGCGAGCTCCGTTGCGCTGATGAGGTGGCTCATGGCCCCATCGTGGCATCCTCGGGAGGTGACGACTCATCTCGTCCTCGTCCACGGCTCGCGGCTGTCGAGCACTCAGTGGGCGCCCCAGCTGGCCCTCCTCGAGGGTCACGTCACCGTCGGTCTCGTGGACCTGCCGGGGCACGGCGCGAGGGCGGGGGAGGAGTTCACGCTGGCCCGCTGCGTCGAGGTCATCGACGAGGCGGTCGGGGACGCGCCGGACGGCTCCACGGTCGTCCTCGTTGGCCACTCCCTGGGCGGCTTCGCCGCGATGTCGTATGCCGCTGAGCTTGGTTCGCGCCTCGACGGCCTGGTTCTCGCGGGGTGCAGTGCGTCCCCGGTGGGGCCGGGTGCCGCCGTCTACCGGGCCGTCGCGGCACTGACCGACCGGCTGGGGCCGGAGCGGATGGCCCGGGTCAACGACCGCGTCCTCCGGCGGTTCTATGCCGCCGACCTCATCGATCCGGTCATCGCGGGCGGGTACTACTTCGCCCCGACCACGTCGGCGTGGCGGGAGGTGATGACCCACTGCCGGCCGTCCATGCTCGCTGGTGTCCGCTGCCCGATCCTCCTTCTCAATGGCCAGTACGACCAGTTCCGGCTGGGGACCAGGGAGTTCCTCCACGCCTGCCCCGGCGCGCGGGTCGAGATCATCCCGCGCGCGAGCCACATCTCGAACCTCGACCAGCCGAGGGCGTTCGCCGAGGCCCTGCTGCGGTTTGCCCGGTCGGTGGATTCCATGGATTCGGCCGATTCCATGGATGCGGAGCTCGACGATTCGGCCGACGGCTCGTGATTTGCGAGAATCGGCCCTTGTGACCGACGTGCCGACCCTTCCCGCGCAGGGCAGCCCCGTGCTGCCGCCGCTGCGCATCGGCCGGCACGTCATCGAGTCGCCCGTCGTCCTCGCGCCGATGGCCGGCATCACCAACCGCGCCTTCCGGCGGCTGTGCCGTGAGTACGGCAACGACACCGCGCTCGGTCCAGGGCCCGACGGCGCGAGTGGCGCGACGAGCCTCTACGTCAGCGAGATGATCACGACTCGCGCGCTCGTCGAGCGCAACGCCGAGACGATGCGGCTCATCGAGCACGACCCCGACGAGAATCCCCGGTCGATCCAGCTCTACAGCGTGGACCCGGCCACGGCCCGGGCGGCGGCCCGCATCCTCGTCGAGGAGGACCGCGCCGACCACATCGACCTGAACTTCGGCTGCCCGGTGCCGAAGGTGACGCGCAAGGGCGGCGGGTCCGCCCTGCCGTGGAAGCGCGACCTGTTCCGGTCCATCGTCGGCGCGGTCGTCGAGGAGGGCGCCAGGCGCGACGTCCCGGTCACCGTCAAGATGCGCAAGGGCATCGACGACGACCACCTCACCTATCTCGACGCCGGGCTCGCCGCGGAGCAGGAAGGCGTGGCAGCGGTCGCCCTCCACGGGCGGACGGCCGCGCAGGCCTACTCCGGCACGGCGGACTGGTCGGCGATCAAGCTGCTCAAGGAGACGGTGACGAGCATCCCGGTCCTCGGCAACGGCGACATCTGGTCGGCCGAGGACGCCCTGCGGATGGTCGAGGAGACCGGCTGCGACGGGGTCGTCGTCGGTCGCGGCTGCCTGGGGCGGCCATGGCTGTTCACCGACCTGGCTGCGGCTTTCGCCGGCTCGCCGACCCGCGTGACACCAACTCTGGGCGAGGTCGCCGGCACGCTGCGCACCCACACGCTCTACCTCGCGGACTTCTACGGCGACGAGGAGCGCGCCTGTCGCGACATCCGCAAGCACATCGCCTGGTACCTCAAGGGGTTCCCGGCCGGGTCGACAGTCCGCAACTCCCTCGCCCTCGTCGACTCCATCGATGCACTCGACCGGCTCCTGGCAACGCTCGACCGGGACGTGCCCTGGCCGGGGGAGCCAGCCGAGGGCCAGCGAGGCCGGGCCGGGTCGTCCCGCCACGTCGTGCTGCCCGAGGGCTGGCTCGACTCGCGCGAGCTGTCCGACGACCACCGCCGCGTCGTGGCCGAGGCAGAGCTGTCCGTGAGCGGCGGCTGAGGCTCAG
Source organism: uncultured Actinomycetota bacterium (assembly GCA_963754395.1). Classification (GTDB taxonomy): domain Bacteria; phylum Actinomycetota; class Actinomycetes; order Actinomycetales; family Dermatophilaceae; genus Intrasporangium. The sequence goes on from CAVWGJ010000013.1 coordinate 27,155, forward strand.
CTGATCCAGACGGTGAGCGGGCCGAGGCGCTCGCCGCCTGCCTCCACAGCCGCCAGGACGCCGTCGCCGGCCTCCCAGCCGACGAATGGCATGGTGCCGACGAGCTCGTGGGCAGCCCGGGTCACGCCGCGCCACGCGCGGACCTCGTCAGCGTCGCGGCTGAAGGTGTTGCTGATACCGGCGACCGGCGCCGTCACGTTGACGATGGCGCCAGCGGCGAAGGGGTCGTCGCCGTCAGAGGCGGCCAGGACGTGCACGCCCGGCTCATCGAGCAGACCGGGTCGCAGGATCGCTGCATCCTCGGGATCGCGCGCCCAGGCGCTGGCCCACGCGGTGAACTCCGTCCCGTCGATCCGACGCCACACGCGTCCGTCGGCGTCGATGTCCGGAGTGTCGAACCAGAGCCATTCGCCGACGAGAAGCCGCGCGAAGTCCTCTGTCGTCAAGTCGAACCGGGACCAGCTGTCCTTGATCGAGGCCCCGTCGCCCGGGTCGATCCGCGCGAGGACGTCGTACTCGGTCGTAACGGGGGAGAGGGTGACCGCGTCAGGGTAGTACGGCGGTGTTCTGGTCCGGCTCGTCCAGGCGAGGTCATCGAGCACGGTGATCAGCCCGTGCGCGCGGCACACCGCATCGCACCAGAGGGCGTTGTTGCGGGCGGCGAGAGCGATGCGATCGGTCACGCGCTGATCCTCCCAGCCGCTCGGTCCGTGCGTTTCACTCGATCAGAGCGGGCGGCGCTGCTGTCGGCGCCGGGTGGCAGGATCGACGGCATGCGACATGGGGGAACCGAGGAGCGACCGGCGGTCTTCTTCGACGATGCCGACGACTTCCGGGTCTGGCTCGAGGCCAACCACGACACCGCCACCGAGCTGTGGATGGGGCTCAACAAGAAGCACGTCATGCCGCGTGGCCTCACGTGGGAGGCCGCGGTCCGGGAGGCGCTCTGCTTCGGCTGGATCGACTCGCTGTCGCAGGGCGTCGACGAGGACAGCAGGCGCCAGCGCTGGACTCCGCGCAAGCCGACGAGCAACTGGAGCGCCATCAATATCAAGGCGGTCGAGGAACTGACGGCCGCCGGGCGGATGCACCCGGCGGGCTTGGCCGCCTTCGAGCGACGGCGCGACGACCGGTCGGGGATCTACTCCTACGAGAACGGGCAGCTCACGCTCCCAGCGGAATACGACGCCATGCTGCGGGCCGACCCGAAGGCGTCCCTCTTCTGGGACGGCGCCACCGCGTCCTACCGCAAGACGGTGACGAGCTGGGTCCTCACAGCAAAACGGCAGGCGACCCGGGACAAGCGCATGGCAGAGCTCGTCGGCGACTGCGCGCACGGTCGCCTCGTCAAGCCCATGCGCTATGGCACCGAGCCCGCGTGGGTGGCCAGGTTGCGTGCGCAACTGAGCTGAGCGGCATACGGCCAATGTCGTATGCCGCTGTGCTGGCTCCCACGGACACCTTTCCGCTCGCTCGTGCAACCTTCTCGTCCCTCGGTGGCGTACACGCGATGACAGACTGGGCTTGGACGACAGGGGAGTCATGCGCACGAGGGACCACGGGCGCCGGGACGCCGAGTTCACGGCCTTCGTCAGGGGGCACTCCGACCGGCTCCACCGCTACGGCTATGTCCTGACGGGCAGCGGCGCGGAGGCCGAGGAGCTGGTGCAGGAAACGCTGGTCAAGGTGTACCTCGCCTGGGAACGGATCTGCCAGGAGGGATCGCCGCTCGGGTACACCCGGTCGGCGATGGCTCGCACCCACATCTCGCGGTGGCGATCGTGGCGACGCCGGACCGCGCTCGAGGACCGGGTCGTCCTCGATCGCAGCTCGGCTGCGGCGTCCTGGGAGACCGAGGCGACCGAGCGCGACGCCATGTGGCGGGCGTTGGGGGACCTGCCGCCACGGCAACGGGCCGTGGTGGTGCTGCGGTTCTACGAGGACCTGACCGAGCGGGACATCGCCGAGGCACTCGGGTGCGCAGTCGGCACCGTGAAGAGCCAGCTGTCCCGAGCACTGTCCACCCTCCGCGGCCTGGGGGCCGCCCACCTGCTCGTGTCGGAGGAGGCGCGATGAACGACCTGAACACTCGGATTCTCGAGGAGACGCTGCACGAGCGGGCTGGGTCCATGCCGCTTCCGGTGCCCTCCGGCGTCGAGCTGATCGACCGCGCGGGACGTCAGCGCCGTCGACGCGCGAGGCTCGGCACCATGGGGGGTGTCGCGGCGACGGCCGCTGCCGCGCTCGTCGCCGTGCTGGTGATGCCATCTCCGGCGCCGCAGCGCCCCGTCGGGCCGGCCGCGTCCCAGGCACCGACCACCTCGGCATCGGAGGCACCGGTCGGACCGCAGCCGCTCAGCATCGACGACGTCGCCCGGGTCAACGAGGTCCACGCCTGGGCAACCGCTTTGCCGCCCGGTCCGGCGGTCCGGCGCGACCTTGGCTACGCCGCCTGGCGAGAGGACGGGCGCATCGTTCTCCAGATCGGCGATCGCCGAGTCGCGCTGGCGGACGACGTGCAGCTGCTCTCCCGCCCGACCAAGGTCGCTGACGGCTGGCTCTTCGCCGCGCATGATCTCGACTCACTGCCGGCCACGCGCGTCCTGCACGTGCGCACCGACCTCAAGACGAGCGTCGTCGCTGAGGGAGAGGACATCCGGCAGGTCGTGGCCGCTCCGGGAGGACGGGGCTTTGCCGTCGTTACTGGCAGCGCGAGTCCGGACGAGATCGCGCGGGGCACAGTGAGCTTCTTCTCGGCGGACGGCCGCCAGGAGAGGCACGTCGAGCTGCCGGGTTGGCAGGAGCCGCTGATCGCCACGTGGGATGGTGACGTGGTCACCTTCCCGACCCAGGGCGGCGTCCCGACACCGCTCCGTTCCTACGACCTGCGCACCGGGCGCTGGAGCGATATTCCGTTGGCGCCCTCACTGGCGGACGTCATGGACATTCGGGTGCTGGCCCTCCCCGGCGCACGGGGCGGCGACCCCGCGAGGGCCATCGTCGCGGTCGCCCGGTCCAGCGGGGCCACGTGCGCGCACCTCATCGAGGGAGCTGACATCGCCCCGCAGGAGATCGTCTGTGGCGAGAGCGGCCCCTCGTCGCTGGTGGCGACAGTGAGCCCGAACGGGGCGATGGCCGTCATCGGCGACCGGTCCTACGAGCGGTTCAACGTGGATCGGCCGACTCGGCTCATCGACCTGGGCACCCTGACCGACCTGCCGGGGGTGCCTCCGGAGGTGCTGGCTGTCGGTGTGGGCCACCTTTACTGGGAGAACGAGCACGCCCTGATCGGTGGGGCGAATCGCGTGGCTCCGGTGCATCGTTCGGAGGCCCTCTTCCGCTGGGACCTCACCACGTCGGCGGGCGAGGCCCTGGAATGGCGTGCCGCGGACAGCCCGGTCCCGGTCCACACACCCGGCACGCCCGACGAGCCAGCCGTCTGGCCGTGAGCCGTGCGCGATCCCGCCGTCCTAGAGTGCGGGTGTGGCGTATTCGGACTTCGATCGAGAGCGGTGGGTCGCGGAGGACCCCGCGCAGAAGCGGTCCGACCGCGACGACTTCGCACGGGACCGCGCACGACTCGTGCACTCGGCCGCGCTGCGGCGCCTTGCCGGGAAGACCCAGATCCTCGGCGCAGGGCACGACGATTTCGTGCGCAACCGGCTCACCCACTCGCTCGAGGTGGCGCAGATCGGACGGGAGTTCGGGGCCGCTCTCGGGTGTGACGCGGACCTCGTCGACATGGCCTGCCTGGCCCACGACCTCGGGCACCCGCCGTTCGGCCACAACGGGGAGATGGAGCTCGACCGGATCTCCGCCGACATCGGCGGGTTCGAAGGCAACGCGCAGACCCTGCGTCTGCTCACCCGGCTCGAGCCGAAGCGGTGCCACGCCGACGGGTGCCCTGCAGGCCTGAACCTGACCCGCGCGTCCCTCGATGCGTCGACGAAGTACCCGTGGTTGCGCGGTGGCGGTCCCGTTCCGACGCGCAAGTTCGGCGTCTACGAGGACGACCTGCCGGTCTTTGAGTGGATGCGGACTGGGGCGGAGCCGGCGGCCCGGTGCTTCGAGGCGCAGGTGATGGATTGGTCCGACGACGTCGCCTACTCCGTCCACGACCTCGAGGACGCCATCGCGTCCGACTGGATGGACCCTCGCGTCCTGCGGTCCCGGGTCGAGATGCGCGGCGTCCTCGAGGTCGCCGGGGCGAGCTACGCGCCCGATCAGGAGCCCGCCGCGCTTGCCCATGCTCTCGACCGGATCCTCGCCACCGGGGCCATCCCGTCGGGCTTCGACGGCTCCCGGAACGCCCTTGCCGCCCTCAAGGACATGACGAGCCGGATCATCGGTCGCTTCGTCCTGGCGGTCGAGGTCGCGACGCGGGAGCGGTACGGCCCCGGCCCGCTCTGCAGATACGAGGCCAATCTCGTCGTGCCGGACGAAACCCGCGCGGAGTGCGCCGTGCTCAAGGCCGTGGCGAACCAGTTCGTCGTGACGACTGACAGCCAGATGGTGCTCAAGGCACAGCAGCGAGAGGTGCTCGCCGAGCTCGTGGAGCTGCTATGCGGCTGAGCCCGACTCCCGTCTGGACGCGGACTTCCGCGCCGACTTCCTGGCGGCCACTGACGACGGCGTGAGACTGCGGGTCATCGTGGACCAGGTCGCGTCGCTGACGGACGTGCGTGCCCTCTTCCTGCACTCGCTGTGGGCAGGGTCCTCGGCCACCCCTGCGTGACGACCTAGACTCAGCGCAGCGAGAGGAGGGCAATGGCGGGTCGGATCAACACTGACGACATCGCGACGGTCAAGGCGCGCTCCTCCCTCGAGGACGTCGTGCGAGAGCACGTCACGCTCCGCCCTGCCGGCCCCGGAGCCCTCAAGGGGCTGTGTCCCTTCCACGACGAGAAGACTCCGTCGTTCAACATCCGCCCGGGCGTTGGGGCCTGGCACTGCTTCGGCTGTGACGAGGGCGGTGACGTCATCTCGTTCGTCCAGAAGGTCGACCACCTCACCTTCGCCGAGGCGGTGGAGCGGCTGGCGCAGCGACTCGGGATGGAGCTGCGCTACGAGGACGGTGGGTCCCGGTCCCGCGACGAGGGACTCGGCCGCCGATCCCGGTTGCTCGAGGCGCACCGGGTCGCCGAGGAGTTCTACACCGACGCGGCTGCTCGACCGACCCGCACGCCGGACAGGCACGTGACTTCCTCCGGGCCCGCGACTTCAACAGCTGCCACGTGAAGCACTTCGGGTCGGGCTTCGCGCCGCGCGGCGGGGAGGACCTCGTCAGGCACCTGCGCGCCAAGGGCTTCACCGACGAGGAGCTCGTCATCGGCGGACTCGCCGGACGGGGGTCGCGCGGCCTCTACGACCGCTTCCGCAGCCGCCTCGTCTGGCCGATCCGCGACATCACCGGCAGCACGATCGGCTTCGGCGCCCGTCGGATCTTCGACGACGACCGGATCGAGGCGAAGTACCTCAACACGTCGGAGACGCCGCTCTACAAGAAGTCGACGGTGCTCTACGGGCTCGACCTCGCCAAGAAGACGATCGCCGCAGGACCGACAGGCCGTGGTCGTCGAGGGCTACACCGACGTCATGGCGTGCCACCTGGCCGGCGTCGAGACGGCCGTGGCGACGTGCGGCACGGCCTTCGGCGCCGAGCACATCAAGATCCTGCGACGCATCATGCGCGACGAGGCCGACCTCGCCCCGGCCAAGGTCATCTTCACCTTCGACGGTGACGCGGCCGGGCAGAAGGCGGCGATGCGGGCCTTCGCCGACGACGCGAAGTGGACCTCGCAGTCGTTCGTCGCCGTGGAGAAGTCGGGCAAGGACCCGTGTGAGCTGCGCCAGGCGGGCGGAGACCCGGCGGTCCGGGCGCTCATCGAGGACGCCGTGCCGATGTTCGAGTTCGCCGTCCGCACGACGATCAAGCGCTTCGACCTCGCCACGGCCGAGGGCCGCGTCCGGGCGAGCCGGGCGGTGGCGCCCATCGTCGCCTCGATCCGGGACCGGTCGCTGCGGCCGGAGTACACCCGCGAGGTCGCCGGCATGCTCGGCGTCGAGGTCGAGCAGGTCGCGGCGGAGGTGGCCAGGGCCGGACGCATCACCCTCGACCAGGGCGGCTTGCAGAGTCCGTTGACGGGCGCTCCGCACGCGGAGGGACGGGCGTCGTGGACGAGGTGGGGGAGCCGACCCCGGGCGAGGCAGCGAGCACATGCCGGTCCCGGACCGCCGAGACCCCGTCGTGCTGGCTGAGCGCCAGCTGCTCCAGGTGCTTCTCCAGTTCCCGACAGTGCTCCGCCCGGGCGCGATCGACGTGCTGTCCGCCGATGCCTTCTCGGCGGAGGCCCACCGCGCGGTGTTCGACGGGATCAGGATCGCGAGCGGCTCCGGTGACCGTGCCTCTCTGGCACGTGGGTGTCCGTGGTGACTGAGGCCGCCCCAGGGGCCGTCTCGGGGCTCATCAGTGAGCTGGCGGTCGCCTCGCTGCCGGCGCGGATGGACCCGATCACCGGCCTGCCGAGCTCGCGCTACGTCGAGGAGCTGTTCGACCGCGTCCGGACGATCTCCCTCACCCGACGGGTGGCTGACGCCATGAGCGAGATGCGCCGGCTCGACCACGCGCAGGAGCCGGACCCCGAGCGGTCGCGCGAGCTGGCCACGGAGCTGCAGGAGCTGCAGCGGCAGCTGGCCAGGATCAAGGAAGGCATGTCCTGATGGGTCTGTTCGACCGCCGCCGCAGGGCGGACCTGCCACTGAGGTCCGGCAGGCGGTGCCGCTCGCGATCGGGGGATCGCCTCATCGCCTGGGCGAAGGACGAGCAGTCTGGCGGCCACGTCGTCGCGTCAACACACCAGCTCGCCTTCGTCGGCCCGGACGCGTCACTCGCCTGGCAGCGGCCCTGGCACGAGGCCGAGTCGGGAACGTGGCAGAGCGACTCGGGCCTGCTGACCGTCATCTGGGTCGACCACCGCCGGCCGGCACAGTGGCTGATCCGGGAGCCCTCGATGCTCCAGCAGGCGCTCCGGGAGCGGATCCAGGCCAGCGTCGTGCTGAGCGACGAGTTCCGGACCGAGACCAGGCGAACGGTCCGGGTCGTGATCCGGCAGGACTTCGCCACCGGCGAGCTGCTGGACCAGGTCATCCCGGGCAAGGGGGCGGACCCGAACGATCCCGCTGTCGCCGCCGAGGCAGCCCGCCGGCTCGCGAGGCTTCGCTCCGAAGTCGGCCTCTGAATCGCTATCCCGGGCTGCCGTTGAGGCGGCTCCGGACACGGCTCGGGGACCGGCTCGGCAGGCGGCTCGGGGTGCTCAGCGGGCGATTTAGTCCCCGGTGAACTCCTTTGCTATGGTTGCCCGGCAGCAATCCCCTGTAGCTCAACTGGCAGAGCAGCCGGCTGTTAACCGGCAGGTTGTTGGTTCGAGTCCAACCGGGGGAGCCCAGCATGACGAAGGGCGGCATCCACGCGGATGCCGCCCTTTCTCATGACCACCCGGACCCGCAGCAACATTCGCTCACGCGGTGGAGGGGCTCAGGGTCGCGCTAGGGCGGCGCTCTCTGCTCGTGCAACTGCTCGTCGATGAGCGTCGTGTCGATCTCGCCCACTGCACCCGGTCCGGCGATACCACGCTGGATGGTGACGCGCCCGCGCTCGCGCAGCCGTCGCTCGACGTACGCCGCGAGCCGGGTGAGGGTGTAGTTGATGACGATGAAGATGATCGCGATGACGATGATCGACGGCACGATGTTGCCCTTGTACGAGCCGATCGACTTGTACTGGTTGAGCAGCTCGTTGTAGGTGATGATCGAGCCCAGCGCCGTGTCCTTGATGACGACGACGAGCTGGCTGACCAGGGCCGGCAGCATCGCCGTGATCCCCTGCGGGATCTGGATGATCCGGAGCGTCTGGCCCCGCGTCAACCCGATGGACAGGCCTGCCTCGGACTGCCCCTTCGGCAGGCTCCCGACACCCGACCGGATGAGCTCGGCGACGACCGACCCGTTGTAGAGGGTCAGTCCGGTGACGACCGCAGCGAGTGGGACGAGGTCGAAGTCGAAGGTTCGGTTGAACGCGTAGAACCAGAAGGCCGCGATCATCATGACGAGGACCGGGACGGACCGGAAGAACTCGACGACGACCGAGCTCACCCATCGGATCGGGCCGTTGTGCGACAGCCGTCCGATGCCGAAGATGACGCCGAAGATCGCGGCCAGCACGACCGAGATGGCGGCGGCCTTGAGCGTGTTGATCAGGCCGGGGATGAGGTAGTCACCCCAGATCTCGGCGGTGAGGAAGGGGGTCCACTTCTCCGGGGCGAGGTTGCCGTTCTCGCCGAGCTTCCACAGCGCGAAGGCGACGAAGGCCGCGATGATCACGAGGCCTACGACGGTGAGGAGGCGATGCCGAGCGCGGGCCCTGGGCCCGGGGGCGTCGAAGAGGACCGAGGTGCTCATCGCTTCACCACCAGTCGGTTGGACAGGTAGGTGGTGAGGATCCCGACGGGGAGCGTCAGGATGATGAAACCGATCGCGACGACGAGGAAGATGGGCAGGAGCAGGTCGGACCGGAACTCGATCATCTCGCTCATCAGGCCGGCGATCTCCGAGACCCCGATCGCGGTCGCGACGGTCGTGTTCTTCGTCAGGGCGATGAGCGTGTTGCCGAGCGGCGTGATGGCACCGCGGAAGCCTTGCGGCAGGACGACTTCCCGCAGGCTCTGCGAGAAGGTCAGCCCGATCGACCGGGCCGCCTCGGCCTGCCCGACGGGGACGGTGTTCACGCCCGACCGGATCGCCTCGCACACGAAGGCGGCGTGATAGACGGACAGGGCGATGATGGCCCAGATGATGTTGTTCCTCGCGAGGTCGTCGCTGAAGTTGAAGCCGAGGTTGACGGCCATGACGATGTTCGCCGCAATGATGATCAGCGTCAGGGGGGTATTGCGCACGGTGTTGACATAGAACGACCCCGTGCGCTGGAACACGGCCACGGGCGCCAGCCGCAGGATCGCGACGATCGTGCCGATGACGAGCGAGCCGACGGCAGCGGTGATGGTGAGCAGGATCGTCATCCCGAACGCCGCGAAGATGTCGTACTCCGCGAAGAGTTCACCCATGTGCAGTCCTCCTCGGGCGACCAGAGTGTGGATCGGGTCGTGGTCTGGGACCAGACCAAGGCGGGAGGTATGCCGCTGAGCTCGCTCAGCTCAGCGGCATACCTCTGCGTGTGGCTGGATGATCAGGCGGACTGGCAGGAGGGCGTGGGCGGGTTGCCCTCACCCGGCTTGTAGTTCGCCGGCCCGAGGTACTTGTCGACCGACTTCTGCCACTCGCCGGAGTCGATGAACTTCTTCACCGCGTCGACGACCTTGTTGCAGAACTCGGTGTCGCCCTTCTGGATGCCGACGCCGTAGTTCTCGGTGGAGAACGTGTTGCCGACGACCTTGAGCTGGCCCTTGTTGGCCTCCTGCGCCGCGTAGCCCGCGAGGATCGTGTCGTCGGTCGTCAGGGCGTCGATGGCACCGGACTTCAGGGCGTCGACGCACAGGCTGTAGGTGTCGTACTCCTGAAGGTTGACACCGGGCACCTCCTTCTGGAGGTTGACCGCCGACGTCGAGCCCGTGACCGAGCACAGCTTCTTGCCGTCGAGGGAGTCCTTGCCGGTGATCGACGTGTCGTCGGCGCGGACGAGCAGGTCCTGGCCCGCGATGAAGTACGGACCGACGAAGGACACGTCGGCCAGGCGCGCGTCGGTGATGGAGTAGGTCCCGACGATGTACTTGACCTGGCCTGTCTTGAGCAGGGTCTCGCGCTGCTTGGACACCGCCTCGACGAACTCCGGCGTGAGGTTCAGCTCCTTGGCGATGAAGTTGGCCAGGTCGACGTCGAAGCCCGAGTAGGTGGCGCCGCTCTTGAGGCCGAGCCCGGGCTGGTCGAACTTGATGCCGACCTTGACTGTCTCGCCGCCGCCGCCGGTGGCGCCGGCTCCGCCGTTGCCGCCGTCGTCGCTCCCGCACGCTGCGAGGCCGAGGGCGGCGACAGCGGCGATGGCAACCGCGCTGGTGCGCCTGAGCTTCATGAGTTGTCCCTCCTGGTTGGTTCGGCTCCGGAGATCACCGGAGCCGTGTGGGAATGGTTGGCTAGTGGGTGAGGATCTTGCTGAGGAAGTCCTTGGCCCGTGCCGACTTCGCGTTGGTGAAGAAATCCTCAGGCGTGTCCTGCTCGACGATCTCGCCCTCGTCCATGAAGACGACGCGATCGGCCGCGCGGCGGGCGAACCCCATCTCGTGCGTCACGACGATCATCGTCATGCCCGACTTGGCGAGGCTCGTCATGACGTCGAGGACCTCGTTGATCATCTCCGGGTCGAGGGCCGACGTCGGCTCGTCGAAGAGCATGACCTTGGGGTTCATGGCGAGGGACCTCGCGATGGCGACGCGCTGCTGCTGTCCACCGGACAGCTGGGCAGGGTACTTGTCCCTCTGGGCCTGGACGCCGACGCGCTCGAGGAGCTCCATCGCTCGCTTCTCCGCCTCACCCTTGGCCACGCCGCGCGCCTTGATCGGGCCCAGCGTGACGTTCTGCAGGATCGTCTTGTGGGCGAAGAGGTTGAAGGACTGGAAGACCATCCCCACGTCGGCCCGGAGGTTGGCGAGGTCCTTGCCCTCCTCCGGGAGCGGCTGGCCGTCGATCAGGATGCGACCCGACTCGTACGTTTCCAGTCGGTTGATGGTCCGGCACAGCGTCGACTTGCCCGACCCGGAGGGTCCGAGCACGACGACGACATCGCCCTTGCCCACGGTGAGGTTGATGTCCTTGAGCACATGCAGATCGCCGAAGTGCTTGTTGACTCCCTCCATGACCACGATGGGATTCCGATCGTCGGTCACCGAGTCGCGCGATGAGTCCGCATCGACGTCATTGGCTTCGTCCATGCGGGAAACCTACCGGGTGACCGTCACCGTGAGCGAGGGCTCAGCCGGAGAGTCGCCGAATCGTAGCGAAGCGGCCCTGGCAACTCTCAGGAGTGCGCCAGCCAGGCGTCAGCCCGTGCCCGTTGTCGTGCTCGAGGAGGTCGTGTCTGAACTGTCCGCGCCGTCGGTCGATCCGGTCGATCCGGTCGGTTCGGTCAAGTCTGCCGTGGCGGAAGGCTCGCTGGTCGCGGCCTGCGTCGGCTCGGAGGTCGCTGCGGGCTCCGACGTGACGCTCGGCTCCGACGTCGGCGCCTGAGCGTCGGTCCCCGAGGTGCTCTGCTGGGAACCCGTTGTCGGGGCCGGATCGGACGTGGTCGGGGCCGGATCGGACGTGGTCGGGGCCGGATCGGACGTGGTCGGCGGAGGCTCGGTGGTTGTGGGGTCCGTCGTGGGATCAGTCGTTGGATCCGTCGTTGGGTCGGTCGTTGGATCCGTCGTTGGATCCGTCGTTGGGTCGGTCGTTGGATCCGTTGTTGGGTCGGTCGTTGGATCCGTTGTTGGGTCGGTCGTTGGACCAGTCGTGGGATCAGTCGTTGGATCAGTCGTTGGGTGCGTTGTCGGGCTGGTGGTCGGAGGCGGGATCAGCGGGGGCTTGGTCGTTGTCGAGGTCGGCGGCTTGATCCACGGGCTCGAGGTCCCACTCGTGGGCGTCGGGATGGGCACGTCACCGTCTTCGATGTGCACCGGCACACCACGATGGTCGCGGACCACCGGGGAAGATTGCACAAACGGGATGCTGGGAGCATGCGAGCTCGGCAGTCCGAGATAAGGGCCCGGGTCGACATAACGCTCGTTGAGGATCACGTCGAAGTGCAGGTGACACCCGGTGGACCAGCCGGTCGTGCCGACGAGGCCGATGATGTCGCCCTGCTTGACGACATCGCCCTCCTTGACGAGGAACTTCGACTGGTGGCCGTAGGCCGTCTTGAGGTTGGGGCTGTGCTGGATGATCGTCCGAGCGCCCCACGACGGCGAGACCTGGGCGTAGACAACGGTGCCTGCGGCCGCGGCCCGGATCGGCGTGCCGCACGACGCGCCGAGGTCGATGCCGGTGTGGAACATGGGCACCCCGAGGACCGGGTGCATTCGCGGACCGAAGCCGGACGCCTCCCCGCCGAGCACGGGGCGGATGAAACGCAGCTGCGACTGCTGGTCGGGCAGGGGGGACGCCAGCGGTGGCACCATTCCCGGGGGCAGGGCCAGGCTGGGGAACTGGAAGAGCCCGCCGCCGATAGCGGACGAGATGCCGGACATGGCTCCTGCGAGGTCCGCGGAGGCGCCTTGGGGGAAGGCAGGCGCGGAGGCTTCCGGGGTGCCGGACGGAGCTGCGCCTGAGGCCCCAGCTGCCAGGACGACCGACTGTCGGGCCACCTGCGGTGCGCTACCGCCGATGAAGGGCAGCAGTGCGACGAGGGTGACACCGGCCGCAAACGTCAAGGTCCGACCGCGCACCCTGATGTGCACCACGGTCGGGCCACTCTTCGGCCTGATCGGCTCCTGCACTGGCAGGCACCCCCATCGGGCAGATCGATTGCGGACCGAGGCCTCCTGACTGGACCTCGGACCGGCCACCATCGCGGACGCCCCCGCGCCGCGGTGCCGACCGGTGCTTCCACCATAGGGTGATCATCGGAGTCCCGGGGCGGAACCGGCTCAAGTTTCCCGTGATTTGGCAGAATACGAGCGGCCGCGGCGCATGGCTCACTCGCTATCGACGTAGACCGCCAGGTGCTCGCCGGTCAGGGTCTTCCGTGCCGTGATGAGGTCGGCAGGCGTGCCCTCGAAGATGATCCGGCCACCGTCGTGGCCCGCCCCCGGGCCGAGGTCGATGATCCAGTCGGCATGCGCCATGACGGCCTGGTGGTGCTCGATGACGATCACCGACTTGCCGGAGTCGACGAGCCGGTCGAGCAGCGCCAGCAGTTGCTCGACGTCGGCGAGGTGCAGTCCCACCGTCGGCTCGTCGAGGACGTAGACGCCACCCTTCTCGCCCATGTGGGTGGCCAGCTTCAGGCGCTGTCGCTCACCGCCGGAGAGGGTGGTGAGCGGCTGGCCGAGGCTGAGATAACCGAGCCCCACGTCCGCGAGGCGGCTGAGGATGGCGTGAGCGGCAGGCACCTTCGCGGCCCCATCGCCGAAGAACTGCTCGGCCTCCGCGACCGGCATGGCAAGGACCTCGCTGATGTCTCGGCCCCCCAGGTGGTACTCGAGCACCGCTGGCTGGAAGCGTTTGCCCTCGCACTCCTCGCAAGGCGACGCCACGCTCGCCATCGGGCCAAGGTCGGTGTAGATGACACCAGCGCCGTTGCACGCGGGGCAGGCGCCCTCGGAGTTGGCGCTGAACAGGGCGGCCTTGACGCCATTGGCCTTGGCGAACGCCTTGCGGATCGGGTCGAGCAGCCCGGTGTACGTTGCTGGGTTGCTGCGGCGTGATCCTCGGATCGCGCCTTGGTCGATCGTCACGACCCCGTCCTGGCCGGACACCGAGCCATTGATCAGTGAGCTCTTGCCCGAGCCCGCGACGCCGGTGATGACACAGAGGACGCCGAGCGGGATGTCGACGTCCACGTCCTGGAGGTTGTGGGTGCTCGCACCACGGACCTCCAGCATCGCCGAGGGTGGACGGACGGACGGCTTCAGGGCGGCCCGATCGTCCAGGTGGTGGCCCGTGATCGTCCCGCTGCTACGCAGTCCCTGGACGCTGCCCTCGAAGCAGACCGTCCCTCCCGCGGTGCCGGCGCCGGGACCGAGGTCGACGACGTGGTCGGCGATCGCGATCATCTCCGGCTTGTGCTCCACGACGAGCACGGTGTTGCCCTTGTCGCGCAGCTGCCGCAGCAGCCGGTTCATCCGCTCGATGTCATGAGGGTGCAGGCCGATGCTCGGCTCGTCGAAGACGTAGGTCACGTCGGTGAGGGAGGACCCGAGGTGACGGATCATCTTGGTCCGCTGGGCCTCTCCACCAGAGAGGGTCCCCGCAGGACGATCGAGCGAGAGGTACCCCAGCCCGATCTCGGCGAAGGAGTCGAACAGGTGCTGCAGCCCGGTGAGCAGCGGGCGCACCGACGGCTCGTCGAGGTCGCGAACCCACCCTGCCAGATCACTGATCTGCATGGAGCAGATCTCCGCGATGTTCTTCCCCCTGATCCTCGAGGACCGGGCCGCCTCGTTCAGGCGGGTGCCGTCGCAGTCCGGGCAGGTGGTGAACGTGATCGCCCGCTCCACGAAGGCGCGAATGTGCGGCTGCATCGCGTCGACGTCCTTGGAGAGCATCGACTTCTGGATCTTCGGGATCAGCCCTTCGTAGGTCAGGTTGATGCCCTCGACCTTGACCTTGGTCGGCTCCTTGTGGAGCAGGTCGTGCAGCTCTCTCTTCGTGTACTTGCGGATCGGCTTGTCGGGGTCGAAGAACCCGCTGCCACGGTAGATCCGGCCGTACCAGCCATCCATGCTGTAGCCGGGGATGGTGAGCGCACCCTCGTTGAGAGACTTGCTGTCGTCGTACAGGGCGGTGAGGTCGAAGTCGGTGACCGAGCCCATGCCCTCGCAGCGGGCGCACATGCCACCGGTGATGCTGAAGCTGCGTCGTTCCTTGGTGAACGACTCGCCGCGCTCGACCGTGACCGCCCCGGCGCCGGAGATCGATGCGACGTTGAACGAGAAGGCCTGCGGCGACCCGATGTGCGGCTTGCCGAGACGGCTGAACAGGATTCGCAGCAGGGCGTTGGCGTCGGTGGCCGTCCCCACCGTGGAGCGTGGGTTGGCGCCCATCCGCTCCTGGTCGACGATGATCGCCGTCGTCAGGCCGTCGAGGAGGTCGACCTCGGGTCGCGCCAGCGTCGGCATGAAGCCCTGGAGGAAGGCGCTGTAGGTCTCGTTGATGAGCCGCTGTGACTCCGCCGCGATCGTGTTGAACACGAGCGAGCTCTTGCCGGAGCCCGAGACGCCCGTGAAGACCGTCAGGCGACGCTTCGGGATCTCGACGCTGACGTCCTTGAGGTTGTTGACTCGCGCTCCATGCACGCGGATCATGTCGTGGCTGTCAGCGAGCGGCAGCGCCCGCGATTCTGGATCGATTGTCGTGGCCGTGCCCGTCATGACCCTCACGCTAGCCGCGGGGCGACATGATGCGCTTCTCCATTCGTGACGTCTGCCGCCATCGGCGGTGGCTATGGTGAGCACCGAGGTGAGCCATGGACATTGCCGAACCCACTCGACCTGGCGTCAGACCAGCGCGCAGGCGACGGGGGAGGCACGTGGCGTCGGCTTTGGCGCCCGCCCTCGTCATCGCCGCCCTCGTCGTGTCGAGCCCAGCGCCGCGATCGGCTCAGGCGGTCGGGCGGCTCCCTTCGTGCGATCTCGGGGACGTGTACACGGTGCCCCGCGGCTACGACGACTGGAGCGTGACCCTGGTCGACCGGCTCCTTCGGGTCGAGAAGGACTACGTGCCGCCGGACCTCGTCAGCGTCCGTGAGGCGGGCATCGCCGGGAGCGGTCGGATCCGAGCGGTGGCGGTCGACGACACCCGCGCCATGGCGAGGGCCGCGCGGGCCGCCGGTGCGCCGATCGGCGTGTGGAGCGGCTACCGCAGCTACGCGGAGCAGGTCCAGATCTTCACCGGCTACGCCAGACAGAACGGCCACGACAGTGCGATCACGTACTCCCAGCGCCCGGGGCACTCGGAGCACCAGCTCGGGCTCGGCGTCGACTTCATGAGCGCCGGAGGCGGGAACCCGCTGCCGGGCGACTGGGCCACGACCGCAGCGGGGCGCTGGATGCGGGAGAACTCGTGGACGTTCGGCTGGGTCAACAGCTATCCACGCGGCAAGGGCGGCACGCGTTGGAACGACCGGACGTGCCTGCGCTACGAGCCGTGGCACTACCGCTACCTCGGCCGTGAGGTCGCTGCCGAGGTGCACCGCTCGGGTCTGACGATCCGGGAGTACCTGTGGAAGAACCACACGCTGCTCGACAGCAGAGGCAGACCGATCGCGACACCGACGCCGACTACCTCGGCGCCTCCCAGCACGTCGCGGGAGTCGACGATGCCGCCGGTGACGCCAAGTGAGAGAGAGGCGCCAGCAGCCCCGTCGACAGAGCCGACCGTCGCGTCGGCGCCCTCAACGGATCCGCAGTACGACGTCGATCCGGTTGTCCTCGTCGCCGGACTACTTGGGCTGGTGGGCGCGCTCGCACTGTTCGGACGCGTGTGGTCTCGACGCCGCGCGCGATGAGTTTGACTCAGCCACAACAACACTCAGCCGTATGCCGCTGAGCTGGCTCAGCGGCATACGGCTTGAATGTGCCGGGCGGGCATCTCAGCGGTGAGGGCGGCAACGATTGCCGAAGTACGCCATCCATCTGCACACCCGAACACCGAAGCGGATCGACCCCGCTGGGACAGAGGGGCTTTCCGACAAAACGACAAAAACTCGTCGCGGCGTCACGTAGTGTCCTGCTCGTGCGTCCACCGGGATGGTGGACGCACGAGCATTGCCGCCGTTCCTTGCAGCTCTGGCTCTGTCCTCGCGTCGGGGGGCGCCATGGCGAACGAGTCCGGGGCCGGTGGCATTCAGCTCGACCACGCTTGTCCGCTTGACACGCAGGTGTTGTGGTTTCGCGGGTCGAGTCTGTGCCAAGACATCCACAACTGAAGGGGGAAACATGCTGCGTTCGAAAGGGATTCCTAAACCCTTGGTCGCTGTCCTGCTCGCGCTGGCTCTCGGAGTTGCCGGCCTGGGAGCGCCGGCCGCCGGGTCGGCGACGGCGCAACCGCTGAACTCGAGTTCCGAGGGGAGCCAAGCCACGAGTGCTCAGGCGGAATCGTCTGGCAACCTGACTCCGTCACCCAATCCAGTCGTCGGCTTCGCTGACCTGCACAACCACCAGTTCGCGAACGTGGCCTTCGGCGGGCTGCTCCTCTGGGGAGAGCCGTTCCACGAGAAGGGGATCGCGCACGCCCTGCCGTGGAGCGACTTCATGCCATCGGCCCCCGGCGAGGTCGTAGGCCCAGACGGGCAGCCGGTCGAACGGTTCGGCTGCGGTGGTGTGGGCGTCTACTCGCACTGCCCCGCGACATGTCCGCCCGGCACCGGCCCGGGCACCGACCAGTGGTGCGAGGGCGTCGCAATCCACGGGGCCGGCGGCATGAACAACATCCTGCAGTTCGTGCTCAGTGGGTCGTTCGGCCACCTCGTGGGCGGCTACCCAGAGTTTGACGGTTGGCCGCGGTGGAACCAGTACACCGCCCAGCAGGCGTACGTCGACTGGGTCGAGCGATCCTGGCGTGGTGGGCAGCGGCTGATGAGCATGTTGGCCGTCAACAACGAGTCGCTCTGTGCTGTGATCAACCGACGCGCCGCGTTCGGCTGCGACGACATGAGCGCCGTCGACCGTCAGCTCCAGGGCGCGAAGAACCTCGAGCGCTACGTCGACCTCCGCGACGACAACGTGCTCAACGGCAGCGGCTGGTACCGCATCGCCTACTCGGCGGCGGAGGCTCGCGAGATCACCGCCTCGGGCAAGCTGGCCGTGCTGCTCGGCATCGAGGTGCCCAGTCTCTTCGACTGCAAGCCAACCACCGCCTGCACGGCGGACCACGTTCGTGAGCGGCTGGACCACTACTACGACCTCGGCGTGCGCCACGTGCTGCCGGTGCACAACGCCGACAATGCGTTCGCGGGCACGGCGCTCTACAACGAGATCTTCGCGGCGAACAACCGGATCATCACGGGGCAGTGGTGGGACATCGAGAACTGCGACCCGTCCACGGGGATCGACTTCCACGTGGAGATGACAGACAATCCGTACTTCCAGTTCCTCGCCGGCGCGATCGGTGGCGACGTCCCCCCACCGGTCCCTGACGGATCGAGCTGCAACGCGCGAGGCCTGACCCCGCTCGGCGTGTCGCTGATCGAGATGCTGATCGAGAAGAAGATGATCATCGATCTTGATCACCTGTCGACCAAGTCCCTCAACGGGGCGCTCGACATTCTCGAGGCACGCAACTACCCGGCCGCGGTGATGAGCCACGCCGGATTCCACGGCGCGGCCCTGCCCGGTGGCGGCGGCAACCACGAGGGCAACAAGTCGGACGAGCAGCTCGAGCGGCTCCGCGCCCTCGGTGGCACGGTGGCGACGATCCTGCACCAGGGCGGGCGTAGCGACGTTCGGACCTACGTCCGGCCCGACGGATCGACCCCGGTGCCGTTCACGTGCGGTGATTCCTCGCAGGCGTGGGCGCAGGCCTACCTGTACGCGGTGGAGAAGATGCGGGGTCGCGCGGTGGCCATCGGAAGTGACTTCAACGGCCTGGCCGGGATGCCGGCGCCGCGTGCCGGCGGCGAGGCCTGCAAGGGCGACAAGCCGAGCGACTACGCTGCCGGTCCGGGCGTCACGTACCCCTTCACCGCCCACGGGACGGGAGTCACCTTGGATCGCCAGAGGATCGGGGACAACGTGTTCGACTACAACGTGGATGGGCTGTCCAACAACGGGATGCTCCCCGACTTCATCGAGGACCTGAAGAAGATCGGCCTCACCGACGCCGACCTCGTACCGTTGTTCGGCTCGGCGGAGCAGGTCGTTCGGATGTGGGAGCTCGCCGAGGACACGGCGCCGCCCACGGTTGCGTGTTCGCAGCCGGACGGTGCCTGGCACGCGGACAACGTGACGGTCGACTGCACGGCGACCGATGGTGGGGCTGGCCTGGCGAGTCCTGCTGACGCCGCCTTCAGCCTGTCGACATCGATTGCCGACGGCGGGGAGACCAGTGACGCGCAGACGGGCTCGAGAACGGTTTGCGACGCGCGTGACAACTGCGCCACGGCCGGCCCCCTCGGCGGCCACAAGGTGGACCGGCGGGCCCCGCAGATCGGCCTCGTGGTGCCTGCCACCAGGACCTACACGCTCGGTGAGCCGCTGACCGCCGCCTACTCGTGCTCGGACGGCGGCTCGGGCGTCGATGGTTGCACCGGTTCGCAACCTGACGGAGCGGTGGTCTCCACCGACTCGGTCGGATCGTTCCAGTTCACGGTGTCAGCCACCGACCTGGTGGGCAACCGGAGCACGTCGTCTTCGGACTACACGGTCTCGTACGGCGTCTGCCCGCTCTACGAAACCGACAAGGCCAAGCCTGCCGGCAGCGTCGTGCCACTCAAGCTCATGCTGTGTGACGCCGAGGGCGGCAACGTGTCCGCACCTGAGATCGCGGTAACCGCGGTGGGCCTCGTGCGGGTCTCTGACGAGGTCACGGCGCCAGTGGAGGACGCCGGCGACGCCAACCCCGACTCAGGGTTCCGCTACACCAGTGGTCTTGGTGCGGGCGGCGGCTACCTCTACAACCTGAGCACCAAGGGCAGGACCTCGGGCACTTGGGCGCTGCGGTTCACGGCAACGGGGGACCCGAGCGTGCACCGGGTCGTGTTCCAGCTGAAGTAAGGGCCGGCGACCAGCTCTTCGAACGTGTGGTTGCGGGTCGCGCCCCGCAACCACACGTTGCTCCAGTGCTTGGTCTGTCGAGAGGAGTGGCGAACTCGGCTCCTGTCACGGCGTGCTCGTTCGCACAGGCGCGACCGCCAGAGACCCCATCAACTCGAGGACGCGGCGCTTGATCTCGTCGCGGATCGTGCGGACGGACTCGACGCCCTGGCCGGCCGGGTCGTCCAGCTCCCAGTCCTCGTAGCGCTTGCCCGGAAAGATCGGGCAGGTGTCGCCGCAGCCCATGGTGATGACCACATCGGATTCCTTGACGGCCTCGGTCGTCAGGATTTTGGGCGTCTCGGCGGACAGGTCGATGCCTTCCTCGGCCATGACGGTGACAGCGGAGGGGTTCACCTGGTCGGCGGGCGCCGAGCCGGCTGAGCGGACCTCGACCTGTCCTCCGGAGAGGGCGCTGAGGTAGGCGGCGGCCATCTGTGACCGGCCAGCGTTGTGGACACAGACGAACAGGACGGACGGTCGGTTGGACATGATGGCTCCTGGCGTGGGAAGTGGGGTCAGAGGTCGAGGTCGCGCAGCAGCGTGGTGATGCGTCCCTGGATGTCGTCGCGGATGTCGCGGAGCACCTCGATCGGCTGCCCGGCTGGATCCGGGACGTCCCAGTCGAGGTAGCGCTTGCCCGGGTAGATGGGGCAGGCGTCGCCGCAGCCCATCGTGACGATGACGTCGGCTGCGCGAACGACGCTGTCGCTGAGGGGCTTCGGATAGGCCTCGCTCAGGGTGATGCCCCGCTCTTTGAGCACCTCGATGGCAACGGGGTTGATCTGCCCCGTCGGGGCAGAGCCTGCGGAGCGGACATGGACTCGTCCGGCCGACAGGTGGGCTGCCAGCGCGGCCGCCATCTGCGACCGGCCAGCGTTGTGGACGCAGATGAACAGCAACTCAGGGATGCGCTTGGCGATGCGACCCTGCGCCTGCGCCGCGGCAGTCAGTTGTTCCTTGGCCTGCCGAGTGACGAGGATGGGCAGGTAGTCCGGGATCCTCGAGACCCGTTCGAGGGCCGCTGCGGGCGTCCGCCACTGCTTGGGCGACGACCTCAGCGGGGAAGACTCCTTCGTAGGAGTACGCCAAGTCGTCGACGATCCCCTGCCAGTCGGGTGTCGCGGCCATCAGCGGGTGACGTTCTCGTGGGGGAAGCGGCGGCGGAGCCACAGGCTGACGTAGACGAGGCCGACGAGGACGGGGACCTCGATGAGCGGGCCGACGACGCCGGCGAGGGCTTGGCCCGAGGTGACGCCGAACGTCGCGATGGCGACGGCGATGGCCAGCTCGAAGTTGTTGCCGGCGGCGGTGAAGGCGAGGGTCGTGGTGCGCTCGTAGGTCATCCCGAGGGCCTTGCCGAGGGCGTAGCCGCCGCCCCACATCAGGGCGAAGTAGACGAGCAGCGGAAGGGCGATCCGGACGACGTCGAGCGGCCGGCTGGTGATCTGCTCGCCCTGGAGCGCGAAGAGGACCACGATCGTGAAGAGCAGCCCGTAGAGCGCCCACGGCCCGATCTTGGGGAGGAACGACCGCTCGTACCACTCGCGCCCGCGGGCCTTCTCACCGTACGTCCGCGTGAGGAAGCCCGCGAGGAGAGGGATGCCGAGGAAGATGAGGACGGACTTGGCGATCTGCCAGGCGGACACGTCGAGGGTGGCCTGCTCGAGGCCGAGCCAGCCGGGGAGGACGGACAGGTAGAACCAGCCGAGCCCGGCGAAGGCCATGACCTGGAAGATCGAGTTCAGCGCGACGAGGACTGCGGCGGCCTCCCGGTCGCCGCAGGCCAGGTCGTTCCAGATGATGACCATGGCGATGCAGCGGGCGAGCCCGACGATGATCAGGCCGGTGCGGTAGGCGGGCAGGTCGGGCAGGAAGATCCACGCGAGGGCGAACATCAGCGCCGGCCCGATGAGCCAGTTGAGCGCGAGCGAGCTGACGAGCATCGGCTTGTCGGCGGTCACGGTGTTGAGCCGGTCGTAGCGCACCTTGGCCAGCACCGGGTACATCATCACCAGCAGGCCGAGCGCGATGGGAAGCGAGACGCCGTCGACCTCGACCGCGCCGAGGGCGTCCCCGAGCCGCGGGACGACCCGCCCGAGCAGGAGCCCGACGACCATGGCGGCGCCGATCCAGACCGGCAGGAAGCGGTCGAGGGTCGACAGGCGCGCGCCAACGTGGTCGGTTGCGGCCTCATCAGGGCGTATGCCGCTGGGCTGGCTCACGTCGGTGGGCTGGCTCATGGTGGGGTGAGTTCTCGCTTCCATCGCGGTGGACCGTCATGCTGAGCGTGCCAATCTCCATTGATATATGTCAATATTGACAGTGTTCGATGGGTGGCGCAGTGAGCAGGCGGACAACGGGAGGTGAACGGCGGGTGGTCGAATCGGTCGTGCTTCAGGGCACCCTGCTCGAGGGAGCGATTGGCAAGTGCTGTGGCGCCCCGGCGCGGGCACCGCTCACGCGGCCGGAGGCGGAGGAGGTCGCGGGGTTGCTCAAGGCCGTTTCCGACCCGGCCCGCCTCCAGCTGTTGAGCATCATCCGCTCTGCCGGCGACTGCTCGGCCTGCGTCTGCGACCTGGTTCCGGCCGTCGGACTGTCCCAGCCGACCGTGTCCCACCACCTCAAGGTCCTCACCAAGGCTGGGCTGCTCACCCGGGAGCAACGCGGCACGCAGGCCTGGTTCACCCTCGTGCCGGAGCGGCTCGATCAGCTCGGTCAGATCTTCGCCTGAGCCAAAGGGACGTCAGTCCAAGCCTCAGGGATTGTCGGGCGCGCTGAAGTGCTGGAAGTCCGGGTCGGAGAACAGCCCTCCCCATTCCCAGCCGATCCGGTCGAACTCTCGGCGCACGACATCACCGTCACGGATGACGCCAGGCTGCGAGCGTGCGCCCGCGGTTCGGTCAACCTCCAGGAAAGGACGGCCGGCAGGCGGCCTCACATCACTGCCGACGACGTACGGGTTCTGGACCGGGTTGATGTCGATGGCTCGACCGTAGGCATGGTCCGACCAGGCCGACTGGCCCGCCACGCGGCGACAGTTGTGGCCGGACGTGTTGTTCGCCGCCATGGACCGGTCGTCATCGCCGCCGTACTCGTCGATGAGCAGCATTCGCTCGATCGGGAACCGTTCGGCGTACAGGGCGGCGAACACGCCGGCGACGTCCTCCGCCACGTCAGCATGCACCACCAGCTCCCCTCGGCGCGCTCGGCCGTCGAACCCGACATGGGTGACGACGAGGTGGCGCAGGTCCGCGAGAGGAACCGGACAGGTCTGGGGGTTGTGGCTCCGCATGCCGAGACGCACGGAGGGACCGATCCGGCTGATGGAGACCGCGAAGTCGGGAAGCTTGTCCTCCGCACTGGAGTCCGCTTGGCCCGTATCGTCGTCTGCCTCCGACGCGGCCGCGGCATCTGGCCCCGGCCCGGGCTCGAGGTCGGTGCAACCCCGCAGGTCCCGCCATTCGCGGACCGCGGCAGATCTCGCATCGCCTGTACGAGGTGTCGGGCCGCCTCCCTCGGGTCGGAACCGGCCCGGGAGCCACTCATCGGCGACCACCTCGCCGCCGCGGACGGACAACCGCAGCACGCCGGTGTCCGGCGGTCGGCCGTGGTACCAGTAGAAGTTCCCCAGCCCGTAGCTGACGTACGCGGAGCCGTGCAGGCCAGCGCCGAGCGGCGTGTGCGCATGGGACCCGACCACGATGTCCGCTCCCGCAGCGTTGAGGCTCCTCACCAAGCTCTGTTGGGTCGCGGTCGAGCAGGCGTTGCCCTCCTCACCCCAATGCAGGTAGACGATCACGAGATCGTCGGTTTGCACTGACTCGCGAACGGCAGCGACGAGCGTCGCAACCCCTGGACCTCGCGCTGACGCGATCCCAGGCCCCGACCCCGGGGCGGCTGCCCAGATGACATCCGCGCTCTCGCGGAACGAGGCATCGGCGGCATGGATGGCGATGTCCGTGCCCTTGACCCTGACGCGGTGCGGCGCGAACGCCGCACGGTCATTCCGCCCGACGCCCACGACAGCCACACCGTTGCTCTCGGCGGCCCAAATCGTGTCGAGCACGCCGGTCAGCCCGAAGTCGGCCCCATGGTTGTTTGCGACGGACACGACGTCGACGCCGGAACGACCGAGGACGTCGAGAGCCGCCGGTCCTGTTCTGAACCAGTACCTGTTCGACGGCTCCTCGATCTCCTTGCCGGTCCGGGCACCCCTCTGCGTCACTGCCGACTCGAGGTTGACCATGGCAAGGTCAGCGTCCCGCAGGATGTCCGACATCGGGCCCAGGGTGGAGGAGGAGCTCGACGGCACGTCGCGGTACGCGCCCTCGAAGTGAACGTCGCCAGCAAAGGCGAGCTGCAGGATGGCCGGAGTGCCGGCTTCCGAAGGGGTCGACGGAGTGACGCTCGGGGACGGGGTCCCAAGCGTGACGCTCGGTGCAGGAGAAGCAAGCCCGCGCTCGCCCGGGCCATCAGTCAGCACGGGCCCGACGATCAGGAATGCGCTCACGAGCACGGCCGCGACGATGCCCGCTGCAAGAACGAAGCGAGAACGTCTCGTCACACCACCATGGTAGGAGCGCAACGACACCGATCGGCTGTGCGAGCGACAGCGCCGGGTCGTTCTGGCGAACGAAGCGCGCACCGATGGCCCTCCGGCACTCCGAAGCCGTGAAGGGCCATCGACAGCGAGTCCCTCAGGTCAAACGACGTCGGCGCGTCTCGCGACCCGCCGGAAGGCCCAGCCTGCGAGGATGAACCCAACGCCCAGGGCCGCCGCCATGAACGCCACGCCGAATGCGACGACGGAGGTGAAGAGCGATGCCCGCAAGAACGACGCGTTCATCACCGTCGCGCGCGCAGGGTCGTCGCGGTCGAGCTCGGCGTAGGTCTTGCCTCCGGACCCCTCCATGGCGTGCTTGTTGATCACATCGGCCTGTGCGTAGGCTTCCCACGGCGTGTCCACGGTTGCGCCTGCGAAGCGGTCCGCGTCCTCCGAGACGGTGATCTTCTCGGCGGACAGCTGGTTGGCCACCACGACCCACGTGCCCACCCCGGCTACGAACATGATGGCGCCGAAGATGATCAGGAGCAGTCCGATGGTCGCGACACCGCGTAGTCCGCGTCCCTCAGTTGTGCCTCTTGTTTCCACACTGGTTGTCATTCCGAGCCTCCCAAAGCGGTGCATTGGTAGTGGCACTGGCCCCGCTGCTGCAGACCCGGCGCCGATTCAACGGTAGGCCCTGCAGGGCGCGTAAAAACCATCCGGTTGGGATGAGGTGCGCACGCGTCTGACGCGCTCGAATGAGCAGGCACGCTGACGTGCTCGGCCCTGCCCACCAGGGCACACGGTCATCCGTGCGCCACCGCGGTCAGCACTCTCCCCACCGGAAGGCAGTCAGATGTTCGATGACAACGGGTCGTTCCTGCTCGCGATGTTCGAGTTCTTCATCTTCGTCGCGTGGATCATGTGCTTGTTCTATGTGTTCTCAGACGTCTTCCGCAGCCCCGATCTGGGCGGTGCAGCGAAGACCATCTGGTGCATCTTCATCATCGTGCTGCCGTTCATCGGTGTCTTCGCCTACCTGATCGCTCGCGGCGGCGGCATGACGAAGCGTTCGATGGAGGCCCGACAGCAGCTGATGGACCAGCAGGCCGACTACGTGCGTTCCGTGGCCGGCTCGAGCGGTGGCGATGCGAGCATCGACCAGATCGCGTCGGCCAAGAAGCTGCTCGACGACGGAGCGATCACCCAGACGGAGTTCGAGCAGCTGAAGGCGCGAGCCCTTACCAGCGCCTGACTCCGGGAGCAAGTCCGACAGTCCGAGCAACCGCAGAACGTCTTCCAGGTCGCCGGGCGGCCCTTGTTGTGAGCACGACGCGGCTGCACCATGAGAGGACGACGCGCACGCCGCGAATGCCGAGGGGGTGACATGAAGCTGAGGCCCGTCGATCTCAACGCATGGATCGCGTGGCTGTTCATCGTCGGTTCTGCGTGCTTCGTCCTCGGGTCGGTACCGGCATACATCGACGCCGTCGGGGAGACGACCGACGCCGTCACGTACTTCGTCGGCTCGCTGTTCTTCACCGGTGCCGCGTTCGGTCAGCTCGTCCAGGCACAGACTCCCGAGATGACCGGCGTCAACATGGTCAAGCAGCATGTTCGCGCTCCCGCGCGGCTCTGGTCCTGGCAGCCTCGCGACCGCAACTGGGTAGCGGCGGCGACGCAGTTCGCCGGGACCCTCTTCTTCAACGTCAGCACTCTCGCGGCACTTGCCCACAACATGACTGTGCAACAACAGGATCGGCGCGTCTGGCGACCGGACTTCTACGGATCGACGCTATTCCTCGTCGCCAGCGTGTTCGCCATCCTCGCCGTGAGTGGCCGCTTTCTCACCTTCCGGCCACGATCGCTGCCGTGGCGAATCGCCTGGCTGAACCTGGTCGGCTCGATCTTCTTCATGGCCTCCGCGCTCGCCAGCTACGTCCTGCCGCGCACCGGCGAGGTGGTCGACGAGCGCGTTTCGCTCGCTGGCACCCTGCTCGGCGCCGTGTGCTTCCTCATCGGGGCGGCATACCTCGTCCCCGCGTGGACGCGAGCCGTCGGCGCGCAACACGTGCCCAGCCGGGGGCCGTAGCGGACTTCCCCCCAGAACGTTTCCAAGGGATGCACGGAAGGAGAAGCCATGTCCATCCCGTCCGACCCAACGAGCGCGGCCACCCTCTTCGGGAACCGGTTCATCACCCAGCAGGTGCCCAGCCGCGAGTTCCCCGAGAACGGGATGACCGCCGTCGACGCCATGCGCCTCGTCGCCGAAGACCTTGCTCTGGAGGGCGATCCGGGCCGTAACCTCGCTACATTCGTCACCACGTGGATGGAGCCGGAGGCGCAGCGACTCATCGCGGAGAACCTGCACCGCAACTTCATCGACCACGCGGAGTACCCCCGCACCGCCGAGATCGAGCAGCGCTGCATCCGCATGCTCGCCGATCTGTTCCACGCGCCCGGGGAGACGACCGGTGCACGTACGCAGGGTTCATCCGAGGCGATCATGCTCGGAGCGCTCTCGCTCAAGTGGAACTGGCGGAAGCGGCGTGAAGTGGGGGGAGGGCCGACGGTGAGTCCCAACCTCGTGTTCGGCGGCGACGTGCACGTCGTGTGGGAGAAGTTTTGCCGGTACTTCGACGTCGAGCCGCGGATCGTGCCGCTCCAGCCGGGGAAGTACACGATCGGCCCCGATGACGTCGCTCCGCTCGTCGACGAGAACACCATCGGTGTGGCCGCCGTGCTCGGGACGACGTTCACGGGGCACAAGGACGACATAGTCGGGATCAACGACCTACTGCTCGACCTCAAGTCACGGCGGGACGTCGATGTCCCATTGCACATCGACGCGGCGAGCGGCGGCTTCGTCTGGCCGTTCCTGTACCCCGACTCGCCGTGGGACTTCCGACTCGGGCAGGTCCGGTCGATCAATGTCTCCGGGCACAAGTTCGGACTCGTCTATCCGGGAATCGGTTGGCTGATCTTCCGGGAGACGGCAGACCTCGCACGCGACCTCGTGTTCGAGGAGAACTACCTCGGCAAGACCGATTCGACCTTCACGCTGAACTTCTCGACCGGTTCGGCAATGGTCATCGCCCAGTACTACAACCTCGTGCGCTACGGCCGCGAGGGCTACGGGTACATCATGCGGAACATGCAGCAGAACGCCATCCAGCTCGGCGGGCAGCTCCGCGCCATGGACCGGTTCGAGCTCATCGGCACCGAGGCGGAGCAGCTGCCTCTCGTCGCCTTCCGGCTGGCCGCCGACGTGGGCTACGACGAGTTCGACATAGCGTGGCAGCTGGCGGCCGAGCGCGGCTGGATGCTGCCGGCATACACAATGCCTCCCAACGCGCAGGAGGTCACCATCATGCGTGCGCTGTGCAAGGAGACCTTGAGCAGGGAGCACGTCGACACGCTCGCGCGCGACATTGAGGAGGCCTGCGCCACACTCGCCAAGAAGGGCGGGACCCACCCGGCCGAACGCCGCAGGATGGTGACCGGCCCGGGTCACTGACCGAGGTGTGATGTCGTGGACCGAGCCGGGTCACTGACCGAGGTGTGATGTCGTGGACCGAGCCGGGCTCGACCGGGGAGGTCCACACCGGGAATCCGCTGGGGTCGGTCACGACCTGGATGTTGCCACCATGGTGGTGGTGCTTGCCGGAGTACCAGAGGTCATGTCCGGCAGCGGATGTCGTGGATGAGCGGCTGGTTTCGATCAAGGTCCCGTCGAGGGCGACGAACGCCCACCCGGCCTGCCGGCCGGCGGCGAGGACCTCGGCCAGCTCGGGCGCCTGGGCCGCGATCACGTCCAGGGCCTCGTGCAGGTACCGGTAGGCGGTGGCCTGGCTGAGCAGCACGACGTCACCGGTCTGACCGGTCGACTTCTCGAACGTGATCGCCAACAGCGCAACAACAGACCCGCAGCGGGCGTCAACACCCAAGGGTT
>CAVWGJ010000014.1:0-10845 GCA_963754395.1 uncultured Actinomycetota bacterium
CGGAGTGGCTGCCGGCGCTGGCGGCGGCCATCGGTGCCAAGCCGCCCAGGCACGTCCCCGTCTGGCTGGCGCGGATGCTCATCGGCGAGCTCGGCGTCAACCTCATGACGAAGATCCGTGGCTCGTCCAACGCGAAGGCCAAGCGCGAGCTCGGCTGGACCCTCCGCTACCCGACCTGGCGGGTGGGCTTCGCCAAGGGACTGTGAGCACGCTCCCCAACGCCGGACGCCCCTGGCTCGCTCGCAGCGCTCGTGATTGCCCCGATCTGCCGAAACGCTTCCCCCCACATGTCAACCTTTGAAGAGATCGAGCGACCTTTCCGCGAGACACCCTTTCGCTCGTGGGAGGTGGCGATGGTCACGGGAGCATTCCGGATCGGTTCAGTCGTAGCACGGGACACAAGAGAGCAGGTCCTGAGCGGGCTCTTCCGATCCCACTGCGTCGAGCTCGTCCGGCTTGCCTACTGCCTGACCAGCAATCGGGAACGCGCCGAGGAGGCGGTTCAGGAGGCCTATCTCTCCCTGTTCCACAACTGGCCGCTTCGCAACGAGGCCTCCGCCCTGGCCTACCTTCGCGCTGGGGTCATCAACCAGTGCCGGTCGGAACAACGGCGTCTCATTCGCGCGCGGCGTGGGGAGCCGCTGCTGCGGGCCAGCGACCTCTGGACGAGGACCGGCCGGGACGCCGCGGTTGACGTCGTCGCGCGCGACGAGGCGAGCCGGCTCGCGGAGTCGGTGCGCGAACTGCCTCGCCGACATCGGGAGGTCATCACCTGTCGCTACTACCTCCAGCTCAGCGAGCGCGAGACCGCCGATCTCCTCGAGATCTCGATTGGCTCGGTCAAACGACATGCCCACCGGGGCCTGGCCGCCCTGCAGGCGCGACTGGAGGGGTCACGATGAACGCGCTCGAGCGCAGGATCACGGACGCACTTCGGGGCCGTGGGGAGGGACTCGTCATGACGACACAGGACATTGACCGGCTCGAGCAGCAGTTCGCGGAACGGATCATGGCCGACCGCAAGGAACGCCGGGGCGCGATCTGGCAAGCGGCCGTGGCCGCCTGCGCGCTGACGGGCATAGTGCTCGGCGTCTTGGCCCTTCGCAACGACTCGCAGCCGCCGTCGCCCATCAGCCCGACGGAAATCGCTCCGACCCAGCGGACCACGTCCGTGTTCGCCGGGCTCTGGCGGATCGACTCGGGCGTTGCCAAGGGCGCGCTGTGGCTCATCACCGAGGATGGCGCGGCGTCGGGCAACGGCAATGCCGACGAGCTGTTCACCGGGAGCCCGCAATGGACGGTCGTTCCCGGCCCCGGAGGGCTGACCCTTACCAAGGTCGACACGCCGGCCTGTCAGCTGACCTGGAGTGTCTCCCTCGAGACAGAGGGTCGGATGCGAGTCACCGTGACGCGAGCTGGACCGACCTGTCCGGATCCGTTCGGCAAGGTTGCCGACTTCACCCGGCTCTCCCCTGCCTCGTCCGCCGGAGCGCGGATCAGGTCATTCTGGCCGACGATCGCGCCGGAGGTCGTCACCGATCCCACCAAGCTCGCAGGCACTTGGCTGCTCAGTGGCACGGGAAGGGTACTCACCGTTCGTGCCCCCAACCCGGATCTCGGAGTCGGTTGGGAAGGGACGTCACGCTACAGCCTGCGCGACCTCGGCAACGCTGCGGCGCTGGAAACCGGCATCGTGCGGTGGCAGCAGGACGGTTGGACCATCGTCTTCGACCCCGACGAGGGCGACTGTACGACGGTGTACGAGTCGACCACGTCTCGCACGAGCACGCTGGTGGGCACGCTCGCTGTGGGTAGCTGCGGCCGATTCGGTGGAGCGACCGACACATGGATTCGCCTCGCCGACAAATGAGCCCAAGGAACTCGGCCCCTTGGTGGAGGATGAGCCCGCCGAGGGTCGCCGCTGGTCAGGTGGTCGGGACGTCGTGATGCTCGTGGTGGTGGATCGGGCCACTGAGATCGGTGAGCCGTTCGCCGCCGCCACCCCAACGGTCGAGGATGATCTCCGCCGCGATCGAGACCGCCGTCTCCTCGGGGGTCCGGGCGCCGAGGTCGAGCCCGATCGGGGAGCTCATCCGCGCGAGCTCGTCCTCGGTGAGCCCGGCCTCTCGCAGTCGCTCGAGCCGGTCCTCGTGCGTCCGCCGCGATCCCATCGCGCCGATGTACGCCACCTCGGGCAGCCGCAGCGCGATCTCGAGGACGGGCACGTCGAACTTCGGGTCATGGGTGAGCACGCAGAGGACGGTGCGTGGGTCGATGCGACCGGCGTCGGCCTCCTCCTGGAGGTAGTCGTGCGGCCAGCGGACGATGACCTCGTCGGCGTCGGGGAAGCGCGTCTTCGTGGCGAAGATCGGACGGGCGTCGCACACCGTCACGTGGTAGCCGAGGAAGGTGCCAACGCGCGCGATCGCCGCCGCGAAGTCGATCGCGCCGAAGACGAGCATCCGCGGCTTCGGCGCGAAGCTCTGGACGAAGACGCGCATCCCCTCGCCGCGCCGCTCCCCGTCCGGACCGTAGGTGAGCAGACCCGTGGTCCCGTGCGCGAGCAGCCCGCGGGCATCGTCCATGACGGCTGAGTCCGCGCGTGGTGAACCGAGCGAGGTGCCGTATGCCGCTGGGCCGGCTTCCGCGTCGGCGCTCACTCCAGTGGGCTCGTCGTCCTCCTCGGGATGGACGACGAGGCGCCGACCGAGCCAGGCGAGGTCGGGGTGCTCGATCACCGTGGCCACCGCGACAGGGTGGCCCGCCTCGATGTCGGCGGCCACGGAACCGAGCTCCGGAAACGTCTCCTTCGACACCTTCTCGACGTAGACGTCGAGGATGCCGCCGCAGGTCAGTCCGACTGCGAAGGCGTCGTCGTCGCTGATGCCATAGCGCTGGAGCACCGGCGTGCCCGACTCGACGACCTCCTGGCCGAGCTCGTAGACGGCCCCTTCGACACAACCCCCGGAGACCGAGCCGACGGCCTCGCCGTCCGGGCCCACGAGCATCGACGCCCCGGGCTGGCGTGGCGCGGACCGCCACGTGCCGACGACCGTGCCGACGCCGACGGTCTCCCCGGCGTCCCACCAACCCAACAGCTCCTTGAGCACCTCACGCACGGGCCACCACCTCGATCAGCTCCTCGAACGTCGCGAACGAATGGCCCGCGACGAAGTCGTCAATGTGCGGCAGCGCGGCGGCGATGCCCTGCTGCACCGGCTGGTACCCGATCTTGCCGCGGTGCGGGTTCGACCAGACCACCCGGTGGGCGAGGGCCGCCAGGCGCCGCATCTGCTCGCCGAGCAGCTCCGGGCCCTCGCGCTCCCAACCGTCGGAGAAGACAACAACCACCGCACCCCTGGCCATGCCCCGACGCCCCCAGCGATCGAGGAAGACGGCGATGGCCTCGCCGAGCCGCGTCCCGCCGGACCAGTCCGGCACGGCCTCCCCGGCCGCCACGAGCGCCCGGTCCGGGTCGCGTTCGCGCAACGCGCGGGTCACGTGGGTGAGCCGCGTGCCCATGGTGAACACCTCGACCGAGCCCCGCGGTCCGGCCGCTTGCACGAAGGCGTGGGCCAGCCGCAGCAGGCTGTCGGCGTAGGAGCTCATCGAGCCCGAGACGTCGATGAGCAGGACGACCCGGCGCGGGCGCGTGCCCCGGGCGCGGTGATGGATGCGCCCCGGCTCGCCCATGCGGCGCAGCTGCTCCCGCAGCGTGGCCGGCCCGTCCACCGCTCCGAGGCGCGACCGCACATGGCGGCGGGCGCGGCGGCGGGGGGTCAGCGGGTGGAGGCGACCGAAGAGGCGAGCGAGCACCTGCCGCTCCTCGATGCTCAGGGTCGCGAGGTCGCGGTGCCGCAGGATCTCCTGGCCGCTCGCACGGGCATGGACCACCTCCTCGCTGGGCTCCTCGCCCGAACCACTCTCGGCGTCCTCGAGCCCCGCCTGAGCCGCGGGCGGAACCTCCCGCTCGACCCGCCTCGTCTGCTTTGGCTGCTCGGCGTTGAACCACGACGTGAAGACCTGGTCGTAGCGCTCGACGTCCGCCGGGGACGAGGTCAGCGTGGCGCGGCCGGTCCAGTAGACCTGCCGCCGCTCGGCGAGGCCGACCTCGGTGACGGCGAGCAGGAACGTCCGCTCACGATCGGCCGTCACCGGCAGCCCGGCGGCGCGGAGGGCCCGGGCGAAGCCGAGCAGCCACTCCTCGGCCGCCCAACGGACCTGGGGCAGATCGGCCGTCATCCCGTCAGCACCCGATCGAGCATGGCCCGCACCCGCTCCGCATCCTCGCGGTACTTGACGGCCGAGCCGAGGGAGGCCGCAGCCACCTCCGGATCGAGGGTGGCGGCCCCGAGCGCGACGAGGGCTCGGGCCCAGTCGAGCGTCTCGGCCACTCCGGGGGGCTTGATGAGACCGGCCTCGTTGCGCAGCCGCTGGATGACGCCGACGACCTGCTCGGCGAGGACCGGTGGCACATCGGGCAGGCGAGTGCGGACGATGTCGAGCTCGCGCGCCAGCCCGGGATGGTCGATCCAGTGGTAGAGACACCGCCGCTTGAGCGCGTCGTGCAGCTCGCGGGTGCGGTTCGAGGTGAGGACGACGATCGGTGGGGTCTTCGCCGCGATGGTGCCGACCTCCGGGACCGTGACCTGCCACGTCGACAGGACCTCGAGCAGGAACGCCTCGAACTCGTCGTCCGCCCGGTCGATCTCGTCGATGAGCAGCACGCAGGGGGACCTGCGCAGCGCCCGGAGCACCGGCCGGGCGAGGAGGAACCGCTCGTCGAACAGCTCGTTCTCGAGCTCCCTCGGGTCGCGATGCTCGTCGCGCGACAGCGCCTCCACGGTCCGCAGGTGCAGGATCTGGCGCGGGAAGTCCCAGTCGTAGAGCGCCTGGGTGGCGTCGATGCCCTCATAGCACTGGAGTCGGATCAGCTCGAGGTCGAGGGACTCTGCGAGCGCCTCGGCGAGAGCGGTCTTGCCGGTGCCGGGCTCACCCTCGAGCAGGATCGGGCGACCCATCCGGATCGCGAGGAAGGTCACCGTGGCAAGGGCGTCGTCAGCGAGGTAACCGGTCCGGCCGAGTGCCGCCGCGACGTCGCTCGGGCTCGCGAACGTCTCTGCAGGCAGCCGCCGCGGGCCGGGCCCGCTGACGCGCTCGGAAACGGTGTCCATGCCCTGAGCATTGCCGACAATTGCGAAACGCGGAAGGACAGCACCACGACAGGTCCGCGCCCGCTCACCTGTCGAGATCTGCCGGGGAGTCGACGTCACGCCCGGTCGCGAGGTCGCCGCACTCGACCAGTCGGTGCTCATGCGCGCGGAAGTAGTCGCGCGCCCCGCGGTCGCCCAGAGCAACCTCGATGACGCCCGCCCAGTGGTCCCGGCCGATGAGCGTGGGATGGCCGGGGACCCCGCCGTATGCCGCGCGGCTCAGTTGCGTGCGCAGCTCCCCTTCGGCTGCCGCCAGGACGCGGCGCACCACGGCGGGGCCCACGTCCGGCAGGTCGACCAGGGTGATCAGGACCGCCTCGACCTCGGTTCGGGCGGCCATTGCGGCAAGGCCGGCTCGCAGCGACGCCCCCATCCCCTCGGACCAGTTCTCGCACCGGACGACATCGACCTCCCGCGAAGCCGCATCGAGCACCGCCACCACCTCGTCGGACGCAGCACCGACGACCACGGTCACCTCTTCGCAACCGCCATGGACGAGGACGTCGACCGCGCGCTCAACGAGGGTCGGGCCGTCCGGACGGGGACGGATGAGGGCCTTTGGCCGGCCCATCCTGCTGCCGGACCCAGCCGCGAGCACGAGGCCACGGACGGGTGGGAGCGAGCTCAGCGGCATACGGCAGTCACGTCGTCCATTCAGCGGATGCGGGCGAGGTTGATGATGCCGAGCGGCGTGAGCGGCACCTCGGTGACGCGGTCGCCGTGGGCGTGGTGGGCGGCGGGCTGGAACAACGGGACGAACGGCCCGAACTCCCTCATCTGGAGCTGCCACCGCGCGAACGCGCCCGGACGGTCCTCGCCGAAGGCCCTGCGGGTCACCTCGGTGAGCTCGTCCATGGCCGAGTTCACGCCGCGCACCCAGCGGGCCCGATTCGCCACGAGGCCGCCCGGTGCGAACGCGAGGGCGGCCTCGGCATCGACGTACTCGGGCGTCCAGCTCCACAGGCCCATGGCGTTCGTGCCCTTCTCATAGTCGGCGAGGGCCTTCGCCATGGAGGCCGGGGCGAGGGTGACGCGCACACCGATCTGCGCCAGCTGAGTGCGGATCGCCTTGGCGACGACGCCGAGGTCGATGCCCTGCACCGGGCGGTCGCTCGCGTAGGACAGGCGGATGGGGGCGCCCCGGTAGCCAGAGCGGGCCAGCGCTGCTTTCGCGGCGGCGATGTCGCGGACCGGAGGAGTGGTCGGTGTCGCAGTCGGAATGGGTGCCGCTGTGCCGATGGGCGCAGGAGTGGTTGAGGGCGTCGTCGTCGGGGTGCCGGGCGTCGTAGGCGGCCGCGTGACGCCGGGCGTCGGCGGCGAGGTCGTCGTGGTTGGCGCCGGCGACGAGGTCGGCGGGGGAGCCGGCGGCTCGAAGGCCGCGGGGAGGCCGCGGGGCACGAGGCCGAGCGCAGGGGTGGCCCCGGCCCCGGCCGCCTCGGTGATCGCCTGGACGTCGAGTCCGAGCCGCACGGCTCTGATGAAGTCCGCGTTGCCGGTCCAGGTGTTCACTGTCTGGTCGTCGTTGAGGAGCAGGAAGGCGATGGCGGGCGAGGTCTGCGACGTGATGGCGACGCTCGACACCGCCGGCCGCAGCTGCATGGCGTCAGCGCGATCGGGGGGCAGGTCGAGCACGATGTCGGCCGCGCCGCTCTCGATGTCCTGCGCCTGGCGGGCTGGGGTGGCGTTGCGGATGATGACGTCGCTGAACTCCGGTCGATCGCCAGCCCAGTTCGGGTTCGGCTTGAGCGTGATCGATCGGCCCGGCTCGACCCCATCGATGACGTACGGGCCCGAGCCGGCGGAGTTGGACGTCAGCCACGTCGTCGCTGCGTCTCCGGGCTTGATGGACCCGCCGTTGGCCTTGACGACGTCGGCGTTGAGGATGCCGAAGGCCGGGTTGGCGAGCAGGGCGGGGAGGGCGAAGTTCGTGTCGGGCGAGGTCACGGTCAGGGTGCGGTTGTCGACCTTCGTCAGACTGATCGGCCCGAGGAGCTGGGCCGCGGCTCCACCGAGACCGCGCGCACGCGAGAGCGTGTAGATGACGTCGTCCGACGTGATGTGACTCCCGTCCGAGAACGTCACGTTGGGCCGGAGCCGCAGCGTCAGCCAGGTGCGCTCGGGGGACGTGGTCCACTCGGCGAGCCCCGGACGGACCGTCGTGGGGTCGTCGGGGTCGAGCGTCGTCAGCGTCTCGTAGACGGCGTCGGCCACAAAACGACCGCTGCGCTCAACGAGGGTGGACGGGTCGAGTGACGTGAAGTCGAACAGGGTCTCGACGACGAGCGGGGGTCGCTCGACCGGCGTCATCGTCGGGGTCGGCGTGCCTGCGCCGGTGGCCGTGGCAGTCGCCGCCGACGGCGTCGGAGGGGGCGTGGGTTGGGCCGTCGCCGTGCAGGCGCCGAGCAGGAGTGCCGTGAGGATGGGGACGCCGACGCCCGCGAGGGGGGTGCGGGATCGACGCATGGACAGGTCCTCTTCGTTGGAGTCACCACCAGCCGGGCGAGGCGGGGCGAGGGACGACGGCAGGCAGCCACTCGGCCCCCTGTCGGCGTGGCCATCCTAGCCGCGGCGGCGCGAGGGCTCCCGGCCATCCCCTACCCACGTCGCGCCTCGGGGGTGCCGGCACGAGTTGCACGCTCGACGTTGGGGGGTCAGGGGAGGGTCAGGGGAGGAGGTCGTCGAGGTAGAGCGGCAGCATCTCCCACCAGGTCGGCCAGTCGTGCTCGTAGCCGGAACCCCAGTCATCCACTCGGTTGGGGATCCCCTTGTCGCCCAGCACCTTGGCGGCCGCCCAGGACTCGCCCACGTCCTCCCAGGCCCCGCTCCCGGACGCGAAGACGACCATGCGCTGGCGCAGGGTGTCGAGCGCCGGCCCCTCGAGGCCGGGCAGGAAGTGGAGCGGCGAGCTGAAGTAGAGGTCGTCGGTGAAGCGGCCGCCGATGAACTTCTCGATCGAGTAGGTCCCGCTCATGCAGACCGCCGAGCTGACCAGGTGGGGGTACCGGCAGATCATCGCGAGCGAGTTGAAGGCGCCGATCGATGCCCCGGCCACGACGACCGGCAGCCGCCCACCGGAGTCGCTGTGAATCGCCGGGATGACCTCCTCGGCGACGGCCTGGTGGAACAGGTTGAACAGGGCCAGCAGCTGGTCGGGAGTGCCGCCGCGCTCTGCCATGGCCTTGCCGGCGACGCTGTCGCAGGAGTAGACCTTCGCCCGGCCGGCGTCCATGAGCGGAGCCAGGTGGGCAACCATCTTGTGCCGCTCGACCTCCTCGGCATCGCCGCCTGCAGTCGGGAAGAGCAGGACCGGCATGCCGTAGGTGCCCCAGCGAGCCACGGTCATCTCCGCCCGAAGCCGGTCGGAGTGCCAACGGTCGCTCGTCTTCATCGCGCATCCTCTCTCCCGGTAGCGCAAACTCAACCACGCAGTACCGCGGCGGTCCACGCGACGGGGCGATCCGGTGTGGCGACCCTCGCTCGCGCGTCTCCTGGGACGGCCCGGACGAGCGGCAGGACACGCAGCGGCATCGCATCCTGCTCCGCAAACCGGAGCAGAATACGAGTCAGGGGGCGACCCGCGGATTTCCCGTCAAGTGACCCCAGGCCCGCACGCTCGCATCCTGCTCCGCGAAGCGGAGCAAGATGTGATGCCGGCGGTCGGAGGGTTCCTTGCGACTCCGGCGCGGGCCGGCTCCCGCACGGCGCCTGTCACTCGTAGACGAACTTCTGCGGTCCGGGGAAGAGCCAGGACAGCCCGTCCCCGAGCCGGTCGCGCCAGTTCTCCCAGTTGTGCCCGTCGCGGGCCTCGCCGTAACGGACCTGCATCCCCGTCTGCCGGAAGACGGGGACCATCGACCGGTTCGGGGTGATGAGCGGCTCGTAGACGCCGCACGACTGGTAGATCCGGTCGACCACGGCGGTCGGCCGCGCGCGATAGCGGTTGACGAACTTGACCACCGGGTCGAAGGCCGGGCCGCCGCCGTGCTCGAAGCCGATGTCGGTGAAGACGAGCGACGCGGACTGGAGCAGCAGCGAGCCGAAGAACCCGGGGTAGCGCACCGCCGTCGACAGCGACGCGATCCCTCCGAAGCTCGACCCCATGAGGCACCGGGCCTCCGGAGAGTCGACGAGCGGCAGCCGCTCCCGGAGCAGCGGGACGAGCTCGCGGGCGATGAACCGCGCATGGGGGGCGTGGTTTGCATACTCGCGAAGTCGGTCCCCCGGCGGGACGAAGACCGCCACGAGCGGGTCGACGTCGAGGCGGTGGATCAGGTTGTCGAGCACCGTCTTCATCGCCGCGAAGTTGAGGTAGTCGGTGCCGTCATGGACGACGAGGAGCGGATAGCGCAGCGCCCGGTTGAACCGGGCCGGCCGGTAGACGTGGAAGCGTTGCTCGCGCCGCAGCGCCTTGCTGCGCAGGCTCTCCTCGACGAGCGTGCCCTGCCTCGCCTCCGGGTCGAACCGCACCCAGTCCGGCACCTGATAACCGAGGCTCGCGCAGACCGACGAGGAACCGAGCGGGCTGTGTGCCAGCCGCGGATTGAGCGGGTCGTTGAACTGCTCGTGCCGCGCCCCACGCCGGACCTCGATCTGGTACTCGACCCGCGACCCCTCCGGCAGGACTGTCGTCGCCGCCCAGAGATCGGTCCCGGGCAGCCGCTTCATCACCAGCGGGTCGGGCAGGCCGACGACACGGTGACGCACCTGGGCCCCATCGGCCTCGCCCCGCCAGATGAACGTCGCCCGCTCACCCTCGATGATGGGAGAGCCGTGGCGAGTCAGGAAGCGGTCGACCGCGGCTCCGTCGAGCGGCGCCCGGTCGCGCAGCCGGTTGATGGCGAGCCGAGCACTCATGCAGCCCCCCACGTGGCGACCGCCCCGTCGGAGTCGATATAGCGGGTGCCCTCGGGCACGACCGTCGGCCCGTCGCCCGGGCCGTCCTGAACCGAGAACCGGACGACGGTCCCATCGTCGAGCGGCACGAGGCGCTGGGCCGGGAAGCGGTCGGCGAAGAGCGCCATTCGCTCCCGATCCGCCAGGGCCAGGCGGCGCCGGGCGTGCGGTAGCGGAAGTACCCCGCTCAACCGCCCCAGGCCCCGGTCGTGGACCTCCGGCGCCGTGACCCCCTGCGGCGCGAAGTCGTGGAAGAGCACGACCGGGTCGCACACCGCCATGGCGCCCGCTGACCACGCGATGACCGGCGTCTGCAGCGGGATGGCGACGTCGAACAGCCGAAGGGTCTCCATGAGGATGCCGACATGTCCCCCGGCAACGGCGACCACCGCCGCGCCCGAGATGATCTCGGCGACCTCGCGACGCTGGCGCGCCAACGCCTCGCTCGACTGGACGACCTGCGACGTCGCGGTCGTCTCGACGATCCGGGCGACCTCGTAGGCATACCAGTCGTCGACGTCACGCAGCGCCTGTACGGCGGACCGCCGCGCACCCTCGGCAACGTCGTCCTTCGACGACCGGCGCATCACGGCGAAGACGGTGTCCCACGCGGCCTGGAGCCGGATGCCGTAGAACGCCCGCAGCTCGGCGTGGCGGGTGCGGTGCTCGAGGATGGCGACGCGAAGGTCCCGGTCGCTGGCGAGCGTCTCGACGGCCCGACTGTAGAGGCTGATTAAGC
>CAVWGJ010000015.1:0-16899 GCA_963754395.1 uncultured Actinomycetota bacterium
GACATGCGGGCGGGCTCGTCGTCGACGATGTTGTAGAGGCCGGGTGCGCCTCGCTCGACGGCGGCGACCGTCGCGCTCGCCGCATCGACCGCGTGGACGAAGCACCAGACGCCGCCACCATCCCCGACGAGGGGCATCTTGCGCTGGCGGATCATCTGGAGGATCTCGCCGTCCTCACCCTTCGCGATGCCGGTCCCGGGCCCGTAGAAGCCGCCGTAGCGCAGCACGACACCCTCGAGGTCGGTCGCCCCGCCCACCGCTTCCTCCACGTGACGGATCGCGGCGAGGGTCTGGCGCGACTGCGGCGCCGGGTGCGGGTCGAGGCCCGTGGTCTCGTCGGCAAGCCCGGTCCCGGTGCGGGGGTTGGTCCAGCCGGTGAAGCTCTGCGCCACGAGCCGGCCTACGCCGAAGGTGCGTGCCGCCTCGAGCAGGTGGTCGGTCCCCTCGGTTCGCAGCAGGTTGGTCGGGCCGAACGATCGGTCGAACTGCTTGGGGTTCATGCCCGCTCGCAGCGATGTCAGTTGATGGATGATGACGTCGGGCTTGGCCTCCTCGACCGTGGCCATGACAGAGCTTCGATCGAGGCCGTCCATCCGGATCGGCGTCGCGCCGGCCTTGGAGATCGCAGCAGTGTTCCCCGATCTCGTCGTGCCGAAGACCTGGTGTCCGGCCGTGACGAGGGCTGGCGTGAGGGTGTGGCCGAGAGCGCCGCTGGCGCCGGCGAGCAGGACTCGCATGATGGCTCCTTCGTTGTCAGGATCTGTGTCGATGCCCCTCCGACGAGGTGCGGCGGCCCGTTGTGACAGCGGGCACGGAATTGACATGGGATAGGCATGGAATCCTTGGGCTTGTGACTCTCATCGCCGAGTCCCACGACGAGCTCCGGCCGCTGATGTTCTCGATCGCCTACCGGATGCTCGGCAGCGTCGCCGAGGCCGAGGACGTCGTCCAGGAGGCGCTGCTACGGATGACCCGCGCCGCTGCCGAGGGCGAGGAGCCGAGGAACCTCGACGCGTGGGCGACGACCGTGACGACCCGGCTCGCCATCGACACGCTGCGCTCGGCCCGGGCGCGTCGCGAGACGTACGTTGGCACGTGGCTGCCCGAACCGCTCGTCGCTGGACGCGAGGCTGATCCGGCTCACCGCGTCGAGCTGGCCGACTCGGTGTCGACCGCGATGCTCGTGCTCATGGAGACCCTGACCCCGCAGGAGCGGGCGGTCTTCATCCTCCGCGAGGCGTTCGGCTACGACTACGCGGACATAGCCACGATCGTCGAGCAGTCGGAAGCGGCCTGTCGGCAGCACTTCTCGCGAGCCCGCCGACATCTGGAGACCGGGCATCAGCGGTTCCAGGCCTCTGCCGAGCGGCGTGACGAGCTCGCCGCCGCCTTCCTCGCCGTCGTGCAGGGCGGCCGGGCCGAGGACCTCGAGCGGCTGCTCGCTGACGACGTCGTCTTCTGGGCGGACGGAGGCGGCAAGGCGCCGGCCACGCCGCGTCCCCTCCATGGCGCGGTGGCCGTGGCCCGCTTCCTCGCTGGGCTCGTGCGACGCGGCGCCCCGCTGGGCATCCGCCTCGAGCGGACCCTCGTCAACGGAGAGCCGGGCCTGTTGACCATCGGCCCCTCCAGCGAGCTCCTCGGTGCGCTCTCCATGATGTTCGACGAGGACGGCCAGGTCGTCTCCCTGAGCAACCAGATCAACCCCGACAAGCTGCGCCACCTCGGCGACGTCGGCGACCTCAATGCCCTGATGCGTGACCAGTGACCGTCCTCGTTCGAGGACAGTCGAACATGTCCTCGTTCGTAGACTATTGCCGAATGTCCTCGTTCGCATACATTGGAGAAATGGTTGAAGCCCGGTCGTCGCAGCACGCCCTCACCACAGTGCGCGAACTCGGGGCGGCATTGCAGGCTCGCCGAGTCGAACTGGGCCTGACCCAAGCGCAGTTGTGCCAGCGGGCGGGTGTCGCTCGGTCGTGGCTGTCTCGCCTGGAAGCTGGCCGCCATCCGGGCGCCGAGACCCAGAAGGTGCTCGATGTCCTCGCGATGCTGGGCCTCTCAGTGGTTCTGGTTCCGGCCCAGACAGAGGCGTCGGCTGAAAACACGGGTGACGATCCCTTCGCTGACTACTTCGGGAGCGAACCGTGAGCCAAGAGCTCGACGTGTACCTCGACGGAGTCCACGTCGGTCGGTTGACGCAGACGTCGGCCGGTGCAGTGACCTTCAGTTATGGCGCCGCCTACGAGCGGTCGGTCAACCCCACGCCCTTGTCCCTGTCGATGCCGCTCGCCAGGCCCCTCCACAAGAACCGAGTGGTGTCGGCGTGGCTCGAGGGGCTGCTTCCGGACAACCTCGCGGTCCGCGAGGAATGGGGCCGGCGCTTCGAGGTGTCGGCGAGAAACCCCCTCTCGCTGCTTCGGCACGTCGGCCGTGACGCAGCAGGAGCGGTGCAGGTCCTGCCGTTGGACGTAGAACCACCCGACGCTGCCCGTCGCACGGGGGAGCTCCGGCCGTTGGCGGAGGCGGAGGTCAGCGCCATGCTCGTCGCACTGACCGTGCGGGACGACGGCTGGGAGGTCGGTGCCGGCTCAGGTCGTTGGAGCCTTGCTGGTGCGCAGAACAAGGTCGCGCTGCACCGGCTGGATGACGGCACGTGGGCTGTCCCGCTGGACTCGACGCCGACGACCCACATCCTCAAACCGAGCCGGGTCGACACTCGGCTCTCGGATCTGCACGTCAACGAGTTCGTGTGCCTTCGGGCGGCCAACGCGCTGGGCCTGCCCGCGGCCCGTGTCGAGCTCGAGGACCACGGCGGAGCCCACACGCTGGTGTCGACCCGATACGACCGTGGCCGGGAGCGGGGCCCGGACGGCCGGTGGCGGCGGCTCCACCAGGAGGACCTGCTGCAGGCCTTGGGCGTGCGACCAGAGAAGAAGTACCAGGCCGATGGCGGTCCAAGCGTGAAGAACGTGGCGGCCCTCTTCTCGACGCTCGCGCGCCCCGACCGCGACTCCGTGCGCACGTCTTTCTTCGAGGCGTTCGCGTTCAACGTGCTCGTCGGTGGCACGGATGCCCACGCCAAGAACTACTCCGTGCTGCTGCGGGGTTCCCGCGTCGCCCTCGCCCCGTTGTACGACGTCGCCTCGTATGCCCCCTACCTGAGGGAGGGGGAGGCTGTGCGTTCCTCGATGAAGGTCGGTCGCCACTGGCTCGTGCGCGATGTCACCGCCCAGGACTGGGCCGAGGTGGGCGGGGTCCTCGGACTGGACAAAGAGGAGTCCCTCGCCCGGGTCGAACGCCTCCGCCGTGGGCTTCCCGACGCGCTTGCCGATTCTGCGTCGGCGGCCCCTCCGCCCTTTCGCAAGGCGGCGGGGCTGCTGGCTGCGGCCGTGATGCGTCTGCCCCACCTCCGCGCAGTGGGTGCCTCGATCACACTCCACGGGTGATTCGCGCCGTAAGGAGGAGTCCCTACGCTCGCAGCACGACGGTCTCGGCTCCGCTCCGTCAAAGGGAGGTTTGTCCTCATGCATGATCCCCCTGCGACTGCAGGCGACCGGCGGGAGAGCTCCAGGGATCGCCGCCTGATGATCCTGCTCGCCATGGCGATGTTCGTCCTCGTGGTCGACACATCGCTGATGAACGTGTCGATCTCGGCGGTCATCAGGGACCTGGACACCACGGCCAGCGGTGTGCAGTCCGCCATCGCGCTCGAGGCACTGGTCTCGGCGGCCTTCATCTTGATCAACAGCAAGGTCGGTGACCTGATCGGGCGCAAGCGGGCCTATGTCATCGGACTCGCGGCCTACGCCATCGGTGCGCTGGCCATGACCCTGGCCCAGAGCCTGACCGCCATCATCATCTTCTGGGCGATCATCGGCGGGCTCGGGGCTTCGTTGCTGCTGCCGGCCATGCAGTCCCTGATCCACGGCAACTTCACGGGAGCAGCGCAGAAGCAGGCGTACGCGATGGTCGGGGGCGTCGGCGGCCATCGCCGCCGCGGTCGGCCCGCTGCTCGGTGGCGTCGTCACCACCTACTTGTCCTGGCGAGTCGGCTTCGCGCTCGAGGTCGTCATCATCGCGGTCGTCCTGAGCCAGATCAGGCTGATCCGCGACGTCCCGTACACCGGCTCCCGCAAGATCGACCTGGTCGGCGCCCTGCTGTCGGTGCTCGGCATGGGTGGGGTGGTGCTGGGGATCC
This sequence comes from uncultured Actinomycetota bacterium, assembly GCA_963754395.1. Lineage (GTDB taxonomy): Bacteria > Actinomycetota > Actinomycetes > Actinomycetales > Dermatophilaceae > Intrasporangium. The sequence goes on from CAVWGJ010000015.1 coordinate 4,199, forward strand.
TGGTCTGGCAGGAGGGCGGCGAGTGCGTCGGCCTGCTCATGGCGGTGGGAGCCGTCGCGTTGGCGGCCCTGGCCTGGTGGCTCATCCACCGCAAGCGGGCGCAACAGGTGACCCTGCTCGAGCCGGACCTGTTCCGGCACCCGAACTTCACCGCCGGGGTCACCGGTCAGATGCTCCAGCAGATCACGCTGGGCGGCGCCATGATCGCGCTGCCGCTGTTCCTCCAGATGACCCTGGAGTACAACGCCATGGAGGCCGGCCTGTCGTTGGCCCCGCTCTCGCTGACGATGTTCGCAGCGGCAATGGTGGCCGGGCAGAAGGCCGGCGACCGGCGACCCGCCGCGATCATTCGCACCGGCTTCCTGTTGGCCAGCATAGGGATCGGCGATCATCATCCCGCTCGTCCCACGAGCGGACAGCGGCTGGTGCGACGGTCATTCCGCTCATGATCGCCGGCGCCGGGCTGGGCCTGCTGGTGTCCCAGCTCAACAACTACACCCTCGCCCCGGTCGAGGAGGAGCGGATCAGCGAGGCGGCCGGGGTGAACTCCGCAGCCGGGTCCTTCGGGCTCTCGTTCGGGCTCGCGCATGGCCGGCGGGATCATGCTCGCCGCGCTGTCGTTCAGCTTCACGCACCTGACCGAGAACAGCGCGGTCATCCCACCGGCCCAGAAGGAGCAGATCGCGGTCGCGCTCGAGGACGATGCCGAGGTCATGAGCAACAGCGCGCTGGAGGAGCGGATCACCGGTCAGCCACCGGAGGTGGAAGCAGAGGTCGTCGCCATCAACGACGACGCTCGGAACCGCTCGCTCCAGGTCGCCCTCCTCGTGCCGCTGCTGGCCGCTCTCGCTCGGACTCGTCAACTCGTTCCGGATGATGCGGCTTCCCGACCTGAAGCCTTCCGCTCCCCTCGAGGGGATGGATCTCGGCTGAATGAAGCAGCGGCATGTCCGCCGCGATTCGTGCCCAGCCGCGTGGGAAGGCGCCGTGGCCGTGGAAGCGAGCACGGCGGCATACGGCCAAAGGCTTTTTCGTATGCCGCCGGGCTGGGACCGCGCGCGACGCTCAGTAGGAGCTCGAGCGTTTCCAGAGGTTGATGCCGGCCTCGACCGCGTGCGCGTCGATGCGGTTCAGCTCGTCCGTCGAGAAGTCGAGCCCGCCGAGGGCGCCGAGGCTGTCCTCGAGCTGCTCGACGCTCGAGGCACCGATGAGGACCGAGGTGACGCGTTCGTCGCGCAGCGCCCAGGCCAGGGCGAGCTGTGCCAGCGACTGCCCGCGCGACTGGGCCAGGTCGTTGAGAGCCCGGATGTGCTTCAGCGACTTCTCGGTGAGCAGGTCGGGGCTGAGGGACTTGCCCTGAGCGGCCCGGGAGTCCTCCGGGATCCCGCCGAGGTACTTGTCGGTGAGCATTCCCTGGGCCAGGGGCGAGAAGGCGATGCAGCCGACTCCCTCGTCGCCGAGCACGTCGAGCAGGCCTTCCTCGATCCACCGGTTGAGCATCGAGTAGCTGGGCTGGTGGATGAGCATCGGGGTGCCCATTTCGCCGAGGATCTCGACCGCCTCGCGCGTGCGGGTGGCTGAGTACGAGGAGATGCCGGCGTAGAGCGCCTTGCCCTGCCGGACGGCGGTGTCGAGCGCGCCCATCGTCTCCTCGAGTGGCGTCGTCTCGTCGAAGCGGTGGCTGTAGAAGATGTCGACGTAGTCGACCCCCATGCGCGCGAGCGACTGGTCGAGGGAGGAGAGGAGGTACTTGCGGGAGCCGCCGCCCTGGCCGTACGGGCCCGGCCACATGTCGTAGCCGGCCTTCGTCGAGAGGATCAGCTCGTCGCGGTACCGCTTGAAGTCCTGGGCGAAGATCATGCCGAAGTTGCGTTCGGCGGAGCCGTAAGGGGGACCGTAGTTGTTGGCGAGGTCGAAGTGGGTCACCCCGAGGTCGAAGGCCCGCCGAAGGATGGCCCGCTGCCGGTCGAGGGGGACGTCGTCGCCGAAGTTGTGCCAGAGACCCAGTGAGATGGCGGGAAGATCGAGACCGCTCGCCCCGCAGCGGCGGTAGGTCATCGAGTCGTAGCGAGAGCGTGCGGCCTGGTAGTCGTCGACGTGGAAAGTCATGGGCCCATCCTTCCCCCAGCGATGAATTCGGCCAAAGGGTTGTCAGTTTCGCAACGGCGGGCAAGACTCCGCATTGTGACACCCCGTGGATCCCCGCGGTTCGAGGGATCCGTCATCTGCAGCGCCGCAGGAGGGCAAGACATGACCCGTATCACCGTGACCGTCGACGGAGTCGAATACTCCGACGAGGTGGAGCCTCGGACCTTGCTGGTCCATTACCTGAGAGAGACCGTCGGCAAGACGGGCACGGTCGTCGGTTGCGACACGAGCAACTGCGGGGCCTGCACCGTCCACCTCGACGGCCGGAGCGTGAAGTCCTGCAACGTGCTCGCCGTCCAGGCGGACGGGCACGAGGTGACGACGATCGAGGGCTTGGCGTCGACAGGGGTGGATGGGCAGCTGCACCCGATGCAGCAGGCGTTCCACGAGTGCCACGCCCTCCAGTGCGGCTACTGCACGCCCGGGATGATCATGCAGGCCATCGACCTGCTCAAGGACACCCCGAACCCCACCGAGGAGGAGATCCGCGAGGGGCTGGAGGGCAACCTCTGTCGATGCACCGGCTACCACAACATCGTCCTGGCCGTGAAGCAGGGCGCCGAGGCGATGTCCAGCACGCCGGTCCCGGCCGGCGCCGATCGTGAGGGAATGACGTCATGACGATCACCGAGGACACCCCCGCCGTCGCCGGCGGGAACGGCCACGCCGAGCTCGGCAGGGCGCGACGCCGCAAGGAGGACCAGCGCCTCATCACCGGCCGCACCCGCTGGACCGACAACATCACGCTCCCGGGCATGCTCCACATCGCGATGGTGCGCAGCCCCTTCGCCCACGCGCGGATCGCCTCGATCAACACCGACGAGGCCAAGGCGGCCCGCAACGTCGTCGCCGTGTTCACCGGTGAGGACCTCAAGGACGTCCAGGGCGTCAACGCCAACGCGTGGCCCATCACCGCGGACCAAGTGACCCCGACGCACCTGCCGATGGCGGTCGAGCGGGTTGCCTGCGCCGGTGAGATCGTGGCCTGCGTCGTGGCCCGTTCGGCGGCCGAGGCGCGCGATGCGGCCGAGCTCGTCGACGTGGACCTCGAGGAGCTCCCCGCAGTCCTGGACATGAAGGAGGCCATGAAGGACGAGGTGCTCGTCCACCCTGACCTCGGCACCAACAGGTCCGCGCTCTGGACGCTCGACTCGCAGGAGGCCGGCACCGGCGACGACGTCGACGCGGCCATCGACGCGGCCCGCTCCGACGGCGTCGTCATCGAGCGCGAGTTCCGCCAGCAGCGGCTCATCCCCGCGTTCATGGAGCCCCGGTCCGTCGTCGTCGACCCGACCGGTGAGCAGATCACGATGTGGTCGGCGACGCAGATCCCGCACATCCTCCGGTTCCTGCTCGCGCTCACCACGGGCGTGGCCGAGTCGAAGATCCGCGTCATCGCCCCCGACGTGGGTGGCGGTTTCGGCGGTAAGCTCCAGACCACGCCTGAGGAGTTCGTCGCCTTCGCGGTGGCTCGGCAGCTCGGCAAGCCGGTCAAGTACTCCGAGACCCGGTCCGAGTCGCTCCTCTCCGGTCACCACGGACGCGACCAGTGGCAGAAGCTGACGCTGTCGGCGAGGAAGGACGGCACCGTCACCGGCTTCAAGGTCGAGCTGCTCGCCGACCTCGGCGCCTACGTCGCGCTCGTGGGCGGAGGCGTCCCGGTCCTGGGCGCGTGGATGTTCAACTCGATCTACAAGTTCCCCGCCTACCGGTTCACCGTCCAGACGGTCCTGACGAACAAGACCTGGGTCGACGCCTATCGCGGTGCCGGCCGACCCGAGGCGACCTTCGGTGTCGAGCGGATGATGGACGAGCTCGCCAACGAGGTTGGCATGGACCCGCTCGAGCTGCGTGAGAAGAACTGGATCAAGCACGAGGAGTTCCCGTTCACGACCGTGGCGGGAATGACCTACGACTCCGGCAACTACGAGGCCGCGACGGCCCGGGCCAAGGAGCTCTTCGGCTATGACGAGCTGCGGGCCGAGCAGCAGCGCCGCCGCGAGAGCAACGACCCGGTCCAGCTCGGCATCGGGGTGTCCACCTTCACGGAGATGTGTGGCCTCGCGCCGTCCCGGGTCCTCGGCCAGCTCAGCTATGGCGCCGGCGGCTGGGAGCACGCGACGATCCGCATGCTGCCGACCGGCAAGGTCGAGGTCGTGACGGGCACCTCGCCCCACGGCCAGGGCCACGAGACGGCGTGGAGCCAGATCGTCGCCGATCGGCTCGGCGTGCCGTTCGAGGACATCGAGGTCCTCCATGGAGACACCCAGATCAGCCACAAGGGCCTCGACACCTACGGCTCGCGATCCCTCGTCGTCGGCGGTGAGGCGCTCGTCCTCGCGGCGGACAAGGTGATCGAGAAGGCGAAGGTCTTCGCGTCGCACCTGCTCGAGGCGAGCGAGGAGGACCTCGAGTTCTCGAGCGGGCGCTTCGGGGTCAAGGGCACGGACAAGGGCATGACCCTGGCCGAGATCTCGACGGCGTGCTTCACGGGGCACAACCTGCCCGAGGACGTCGAGCCCGGTCTCGACGCCGAGGCGACGTACGACCCGGTCAACTTCTCCTTCCCGCACGGCACCCACCTCTGCGCGATGGAGGTCGACACGGAGACCGGCGCGACGACGATGCGCAAGTACGTCTGTGTCGACGACATCGGCGTGGTCGTCAACCCGCTCATCGCCGAGGGCCAGGTCCACGGCGGCCTCGTCCAGGGCATCGCCCAAGCGCTCTGGGAAGGCGCAGAGTACGACGAGAACGGCACCCTCGTGACGGGGTCCTTCGTCGACTACACCCTGCCGACCGCCGCCGACACGATCAGCTTCATCACCGACCGCACAGTCCCCCTCGACGACAAACACCTTGGGCACCAAGGGAGTCGGCGAGGCGGGCACGATCGCCTCGACGCCTGCTGTGGTCAACTCGATCGTCGATGCCCTCCGTCCGATGGGCGTCCACGACGTCCCGATGCCGTGCACGCCGGAGCGCGTCTGGCGGGCCATCCAGTCCGGAGGCGCGGAGCGGCAGGTCGACTCGGCGGGCGAGGCGCAGCCCCATTTCGAGGCGGGCACGCCCAACCAAGACACCCCTGAGCAGGAAGGCGGTGCGCAGTGATTCCCGCATCGTTCGACTACCTGGCCCCGAGGACCGTCGCCGACGCGCTCGCGGCACTCGCCGAGCACGGCGACGACGCCAAGGTGCTGGCCGGTGGGCAGTCGCTGTTGCCGATCCTGCGCATGCGGCTCAACACGCCGGGCGTCGTGGTCGACCTCGGCCGAATTCCTGAGTTGGCTGGGATCTCCGAGGAGGGTGACACGATCGTCATCGGCGCCATGACGCCGTATGCCGCTGTGCTCGCTTCCGAGGTCGTGTCCACTCACGCGGGCCTGCTGTCAAAGGCAGTTGCGACGGTGGCCGACCCGCAGATCAGGCACCGTGGGACCGTCGGTGGTGCGCTCGTCCACGCCGACCCCGCGGGTGACGTCGGCGCACCCGTGCTGGCGCTGGGTGCGGACCTCGTCATCGCCGGTGCGGATGGGGCGACCCGTACGGTGGCGGCCGACGACTTCTTCGAGGATCTGTTCACGACGGCTGTCGGTGAGGGCGAGCTGCTGACGCAGATCCGAATCCCGAAGCACACCGGATGGGGCTCGCACTACGAGAAGTTCGTGCGGGTCAGCCACCAGTGGTCGATCGTCGCGGTCGCCGCAGCCGTCCGCGTGGAGGGTGGCACCATCGCCGAGGCTCGGGTCGGCCTGACGAACATGGGCTCGACTCCCTTGCGCGCCAAGGCGGTCGAGGAGGCACTCGTGGGTCAGGCGCCCACGGACGAGGCGGTGCGTGCTGCGGTTGGGCGCGTCACCGAGGGCACCAACCCGCCCTCGGACCTCAACGGTGCGGCGGACTACCGGAAGCACCTGGCGACGGTCCTGACCCGACGCGCCGTCCTGGCCGCAGCAGGCGGGTGATCACCGGATGGAGCTGACGCACTCGTTCACCGTGCCGACGTCGGTCGACGACGCCTGGGCCCTGTTCATGGACCTCGAGCGCGTCGGAGGCTGCTTCCCCGGTGCAACCGTGACCGAGGTGACCGACGACGGTTTCTCGGGCACGGTCAAGGTCAAGGTGGGCCCGATCTCCCTGCTCTACACCGGGTCCGGGTCATTCGTCGCCAAGGACGACCAGGGCCACCGGGCGGTGATCGAGGCGAAGGGCAAGGACAGGCGGGGCAACGGCACCGCCGGCGCGACGGTGACGATCCAGCTCACGCCGGACGGGAGCGGCGCCCGGGCGGACGTCGTCACCGATCTCGCCGTGACCGGCAAACCGGCGCAGTTCGGTCGGGGTGTCATGCAGGACGTCTCCGACAAGCTGCTCGGGCAGTTCATCGCCTGCATCGAGCAGCACCTCGGGGGCGAGCCGGCCGCTGCCCCGGTGCCAGAGGCCACGGTCCAGGATGCTGCCGAAGCAGCTCGTCATCCCGAGATCGTGACCGAGGCGGTCCCCAAGGTGCTCCACGAGACGGGTACCCCGCTGTCGCTCGCCGAGAGGGTCGAGCGCTCCAAGGCGCAGGCGGCTGCAGGGGCAGCGACCGCCCAGCGGCGCCCGGCGCCTGCGATCGGCGCCGAGCACGACGCCCTCGACCTCGGCTCCGCAGTCCTGCCGGTCCTGATCCAGCGGTACTCCGGCTACGCCGTCGCCGCCGTGGTCGGCATCCTCATCGGCTGGCTCATCGGCAGACGGAGGTCCTGACCCAACCCAGCCCACCCACCCCGCGCCCCGTCGAGTGTGCAGAAAATGACGGCGCGGACTGCACACTCGACCGGGAGAGGGGCACCCCGCCTCGTCGAGTGTGCAGTTCGCGCCGTCGTGGGGCCTCGGTCAGGGATGGGCCGCGCCGGCGGCGATGACCAGGTCCTCCCAGGACATGCCGACGCTCTTGAAGACGTTCGCCCGATCGGTCGCTCGCGTCACCTGACCCGTGACGAGCTGCGTCATCGGATGCAGGGACTGCGGGGTCATGGTTCCCTCACCGATCGCCATGACGACGTCTCCGGCCTCGCGAAGGGCTGTGGCGACGTCCTCGACGACGACGAGTGAGCGTCCGACCAGCCGTGAGTCGAGCTCGCGCCGGTCGGGCTCGTGTGAGCCGATCGCGACGACGCAGGCTCCGTCGGCAACCCACTCACCGTCGAGGACCGGGGTCCCCGATGAGGTCGCTGTGACGACAACGGCGGAATCGGCGACCACCTGAGCAATGTGAGAGTCATCCGCGCGAGAGGGCGCGCGCCGTCACGCCGAGCGCGGACACCTGATGGGCCGCTGCGCGGGCTCGTTCCAGTCCCCGCCCGACGATGGTGACCCGGTCCGGCTGCCGGATCTCCAGGATCGCCTCGACATGACCCACTGCCTGCGGGCCGCTGCCGAAGACGACGACGGAGGAGACGTCTGCCGGAGCGAGCGCATCGATGGCAACCGCGGAGACGGCGGGCGTGCGGAGCGCGGTGATGGCCGTGCCGTCCAGGATGATGGACGGCGCGAGGGTGTCCGGATCGAAGAGCACGTACAGCGCCTGGATCCGCTCGAGCCCTCGGTCGGGGTTGCCCGGTGCTACCGACAGCACCTTGACCCCGACGGCGCGCGGCGTCGACGACGGCATGATGAGCAGCTGGCCTCCGGGCACGACGGGCGAGAGTCGCGACGGGTCGTCGGCAGGATCGAACCCGTCGGCGAGCACCTGTCTGATGAGTCGCCGCGCCCGGTCCGCTGAAACCGCTTGTCGGACCTCCGTTGCGTCGATCCAGCGTGGCGCCTCCATCACGCGGAACCAGCCCTACTTCGCGAACGCGCTGCCTCGGCAAGCCGTTCTACGCGCCCGGCCGCCTGGCGTCGGAGCACCCACTGCGTGGGCTCGTGGGCGAGCATTGCGACGAAACCGAGCCCAGCGGCATACGTGATGATGTGGATCGCGCGTGTGCCGTCACCCTCAGCGCGAAAGCGCCATGAGGAGCGGAGGTCCCGGACATGCGGTGGCACCCGCAGTCGCGGTACGGGCAGGGAGTCGGCGAGTGGGCGTGCCACGTCTGGTGGCAGAGCCACATAGGTGTCGGCGCTGACCTGCGGCATGGACCGAGCCTATGCCGTCACTTGCGGCCGACTGGTGTGGCGATGAGCATGCTGACCTGGTCGTAGCTCTGAGCGGCGGAGTTCCAGCTGCCACCGCACGTCGCAAGGAAGAGCCGCTCCGGGCCGTCGAAGTCGTAGAGGTGCTCGGACTGGACGATGCGGGGGTAGTCGTCGACGGCGTCGACCTCGCGCCAGACGCGCTGGATCCGGTAGGAGCAGGTCGAGCCGTTGTCCTGCTCGACCTGAATCAGCTGCCCCGTGTCGATCCGGGACGAGAAGTCCTCTTTGAAGATCGCCGAGTCGTTCCGGTAGGTGTGGCCGTCGGTCAGCACCGTGCCGCGGCCCTCGCCGGGGCGCGGCCCGTCCGCGTACCACCCCGCCTTGGTGCGGTCCTTCGGGTTGCCGAGCGGCTGGCGCCCCTCGTGGTCGGGCGCTGCCTCCTGGTCCAGGCCGATCCGCTCGAACGGCGCGTCGACGCCGAGCGAGGGGATGACGAGACGGGCTGGCTCGCCTGCGAGGCAGGTTCCATCGCCTGGTGAGGGCTCGACTCGCGCGGCGGTGGTCCGGGCCGCCGTGGCCTGGCCAGTCCTAGCAGTCGATGTCGTCGCTGTCGTTGCGGCTGGCGGTGCTGTGACCGGTTGGGTCGATACCGACCCGGACAGGACGAACCACGCGGCGATCGCAATGAGGGCGACCACCAGCGCGTAGGAGACGAGGGTGCGGCGCTTGGGGGACACGGGTGCCATCCGGGTTGGGTGCTGCAACGAATCGGCCGCCGGCACGGGCCGGCGGCCGATTCGTATTGTCTCAGCCTGAGATCAGAGCAGCGCCCTCTCAGGACTCGGTCGACTCGCGGCGGCGACGCAGCGCCTCGGCACCGAGGACGCCGGCGGCGGCCAGGAGCAGACCCGAGCCGATGAGGCCGTTGGCAGGGCTCGACTCGCCCTCGCCACCGGTGTCGGGGGCGCCGACGCCGGGCGTGACCCCGCCACCGCCACCCGGCTGCGTCGGAGCCGGAGAGACCGGGGTCTTGGTCTCGGTCGTGGGCGGCTCTGACTTCGTCGGCTTCGTCGGTTCTGTCGGCTTCGTCGGTTCAGTCGGCTTCGTCGGTTCAGTCGGCTTCGTCGGTTCGTCGGCTTCGGCTCTGTCGGCTCTGTCGGCTCTGTCGGCGGTGTCTTCGGCTTACACGCCTCGACCCCAGGGTTCGAACCACCGATCTGGACAACGACGGACAGGATATGGGCGTCCTGGAACTCCTCGCCAACGAACGGCTCGGTCTTCTTCGACGTCAGCGAGGCATAGTCGACGAAGATCGGGTTCTTGCCTCCCTTGAGGACCTCGTTCACGCCTGGCTTCTGGACGTACTTGCAGACCCAGACCTTGTGTGGGTCGCCCGGAGTCGCGCTGGCCGCCGGTCCGGTCGCGAGCACGAGGGCCCCTGATCCGGCAAACGCTGCGGCCGTGATGAGCGCGACCGTCCGCCGGCGCATGCCAATGGTTGTCGTCATGACAGTTCTCCCCTACTCCGTGTCAGTTCGGCGCCCTTTCGGCACCCCCGATGGCACCGGTCGCCCCGGCCGCCCGCACGTGTCGCGCCTGGCGGTCAGGCCGGACAAGACATTCCTAACCATTTCCGTGGAAGTGCGCCAGCCGAAGTCCACATCGCACAATGCTCGACCGCCCGCAGCCGGTGCTCTCACAAACTATCGGTTTGTGGGCGCAGCGCCACCCGAAACGCCGGACTCTCATTCGAGTGTGCACTACGTGCCGTAACCTGCGGCTCCCGAGCGCTCGACGAAGGGCCTGGATGGCCATCGTGGCCTCGGCTCGCAATTCGGCAGGGTGGTCGGCATGGGAACAAGGAGGCACCATGGGAGCCATGGCGGTCCTGCCGCGGTCACGCCCATTGACTCGAGCCGACCTCGCGTCGATGCCGGATGACGGGCATCGCTATGAGCTCGTCGACGGCGCCCTCGTCGTGACGCCCGCGCCGAGCATCCGGCACCAAGCCGTCCTCGCAGAGCTGTACCACCTCTCGCGGCAGCAGTGCCCAGCCGGCCTCACCGTCCTCTTTGCTCCGTTGGCGGTCGCCCTCGCCGAGGACACCGAACTGCTGCCGGACCTGCTCGTCGCCGCCACAGCGGACCTCACGTTGAGTGAACTGCCCCGGGCTCCGCTGCTCGCGGTCGAGATGCTGTCGCCCAGCACTCGCCGAATCGACCTCACTCTCAAGAGAGACCGCCTCGAGGCTGGAGGTTGTGAGGCCTACTGGTGCATCGACCCAGACCCGCCCACCCTTACGGCGTGGCACTTGGAGAACGGCCGCTTCATCGAGGTCGCGCACGTGTCGGGTGACGACTTGTTCGAGGCGGAGCGACCCTTTCCGATGTCCATCCGTCCCGCCGACCTGGACGCGCCCTGACTCCGGACCACCTCGCCCGGAGAGTCCGTGCGGCAGGCGTCCGGGACGTTCATGTCCTCGCGGCCATCCGTGAGGTTCCGCGGGCAGCATTCGTCCCGGCGGAGCATGTCGACGATGCCTACCGCGACGCACCGATCCCGATCCGCCATGACCAGGTGACCACGCAACCGTCACTGTCCGCGCAGATGATTGCGTCACTCGAACTGACCGGTGCAGAGCGCGTACTCGAGATCGGCACCGGGCTCGGCTTCCAGACCGCGTTGCTCTCGCGGCTCGCCGCCGAGGTGGTGACCATCGAACGGTGGTCGGACCTGTCCGAGGAGGCATCGCAGAACCTCATTCGGCAGGGCATCGCCAATGTCACCGTGCTCGTCCGGGACGGCAGCCGGGGGGCACCGGAGCACGGCCCGTATGACGCGGTGGTCGTGTCAGCAGCGTTCCCCTCGGTTCCGCCACCGCTGGTGGAGCAACTCCGGACGGGCGGTCGCCTTGTGCAGCCGATCGGGGCGGGCGGGCATGAGCAGGTGGTTCTGTTCGAAAGGACGGCCGACGGGCTGGCTCGGCGTCGGGTTCTCACCCTGGCCCGGTTCGTCCGGCTGTACGGCCAGTACGGCTTCCCACCCGAACCCTGATGACAAGGCCGTAGGCCATGCCCAGCGCGCCATCGACCATCGGGGCAGCGAATCCCACTGCGATCGCAATGAGCATTTCGTGCGACATGCCCCATCCCACTTCCCATCAGCGGTACGTCCATCTTGGACGAGATGGGAAATCCTCCGGCGCCCCACCCCGGTCCCCGCACTGTGCTCAATGCGGGTCAGATGGAACATGCGCGTGGGCACCGGCTGCATCAGGCGGACACCTCGGCATACCGTGGAGCCATGGCTTCCATCTGATCCATCACGAGCTTGATGGCGGCTGGCTGCTGATCTGGCGGGTAGCCGTGCTTGATCAGCAGCCATCGGATCGTCGTGCGCAGCTTGGCCCGCACGTCCTCCCGGACGGTCCAGTCGGTCCGCACGTCCCGACGCATCACCCCGACCAGGTCCCGGGCGATCTGCGCCAGCACTCCGTCACCCATGGCCAGCGCTGACTCGTTCTGGGTCACCGCGTCGTAGAACGTCAGCTCGTCGATCTCGAGCGGCGGGTCGAACCGCTTCCCCCGATTGGACTCCTCCACGAGATCACGAGCCATGGCGATGAGCTCCGCGATGACCTCGGCCGAGGTGAGCTGCTGGTTGGTGTACTTGCGCATCAGCTCGGCGATCCGGTCCGAGAACGCCTGCTGTCGGATCGTGTTCGTCCCGGTCGCCTTGACCGACTCCTTGGCGACAAGGTCGCGCAGCGCCTCGATCGCCAGGTGCGGGTTCTCGGCGGCCTGTGCCTGGGCGACGAAGTCGGGCCCGAGGTCCATGAGGCTCGGCTTGGGCATGCCGGCCGCCTCGTAGATGTCGAGCACGTCGCCGGTCTCGGTGCTGTCAGCGATGAGCGCGCCGAGCAGCCGCTCGATGTCGGCGGGGATCGGCTGGCCGCTCGCCTGCCGCTCCGCGGCGTCGAACTTCGCCATCCACACGCGCACCTCCGCGTAGAACCGCACGACGCCGCGCAGGTCGGGGAGTTCGTCGGTGGTCGAGCAGAGTGCCCACGCGCGGTCCAGCTGGGAGGCCAATCGGCGGTATGCCGCTGAGCGCGTTTCCGTGTCCTCGCCGTCCATGCCCTCCCGGACTGCGACCTCGGGGGTTGCGGGGTCGCGTAGGTAGTTGACGAGTTTCTCGACGGTGTGGCGCCACGCCGCCTTGTCGCCGCGGGAGGCCCGGTCGGCCTGCATCTTGCGCCAGTCGAAGCCGGCGACCAGAGCGTCGATGTGCCCGACAAGGTCGCGGACGAGGTTCACGGCCGCGGAGACATCCCTGCCGACCGGCTTCGTCTGTTGGTCGTCGACGGTGTACTCAGCCAGGGCGTTGTGCAGGTTCTCGGCGAGAGGTGCGTAGGCGACGAGCAGTCCGTC
>CAVWGJ010000016.1:0-72840 GCA_963754395.1 uncultured Actinomycetota bacterium
AAGTTCTGGAGACCACCGCACGCGATCGCTGGCGCAACTTCTTTGCCCGGCTTGGAGTCAACCAAGGGCTTCGCCTCATCCACTTTCACGACATAGATGACATGAACACTGGTTGGACGACCACGAAGGGCCTCGGCCTTCCCAGCGGATGGGGCTTCGCCCATCTGGGTGACGGGAACGCTACCAAGCCCAGCTGAGGTCTCAGGTCGCAACTCATCCGCTACTCGGCTCCGACAGATCACTTATCTGTACCAAGTGCATGATCTGGACAAGATCGCCGCTTTCTCCGCCACCGCTGGCCGCGCAGACACGGACGTCGCTGCGTTGCTCATCGAGCACCTCGTCCGCAACTGGGCTCACTACGCTCGACACACCCAGGCGGAACTCGCACTGAGGCCGCAGGGAAGTGGCCCTCATCGCGTACCGCGCCGCCGCGAGCCACTCCGGAGGAACGAGTCGCTGCCGGTCCAGACCTCTGCTCTACCGGCTGCGCCAGCAGGGCGATTTTCCCGCCTGACCAGTCAGGGTCCTCGTCGTGCTGATCAGACTTGGCGCAAGTCAGAGGAACTCACGGAGACGGTGTCGCCGCAGCGGCAGAAACGCCGGCGACTACCTGCCCGTCCTCGACCAACCTGTCGACGCGTCTGCCGCCGCGCTGCGGACTTGCCTGGATGAACTTGCCCAATGTCCGGGCAAGAACTCACCCCGGCGTCATTCAACGTCGCCGATGCTCGGGACCTCTGCCATCGAATCGCTCAACTCTATGAAGGCGGCCGCCTCACGGAAGACGTGCTTCGCCGCGACCTTCGGCCCGTCTATCGCGAAGTTGTTCGAACTCTTGGTTGGCACGGCCCGGAGCGCCCCCTCCGGTGAGACCCGCCGACGCGCCCCTGGCAGCGCATACCGCTGAGGGCTTGCGGTTCATCAAGGCAAGGGATGTCGTGTATGCCTCGGTCTCGGAGTCGGAGCGCAGCGGCGTTCAGGACAAGGTGCCCCTCTTCGTCCTAGAAGCTGAGCCTGGCGCAATGGCCCCCCTCCGCTCGCTCTTCGCAACGCCGCTGCTTGAAGAGGTCTTGGAGCCGGGAACCACATCCCGGTGAGGCAGCGCTCGAGGGCGATGATCTGGCTCAGTTCAGGAAAGGCCTCTGGGAACTCGTGCCTCCCCTTCTGGTCCGGTTCGGGCTGCGATCAAGACCCGAACGTTCCATCGCGGACCGGAAGGCGCTCTTGGAGTTCGCGAAGCGAGTGGAGCCCGTGCAGTCATTGGCCCTCACATGCAGATTCCGTGAGCAAGATTTGGGCCCCATCCCGCGACGTGAGCTTACTTCTTGGGCACCGTTCGACGGCTAGCAAAGCGTTCCAGGGCTTCGATCGACATGGAGCGACCAGGCCTGGCCTCCATTGCCTGAGGACTCGCAATCCCTCGCGATGGCGTTGGCCGACGCGTTGGGTGTCAATACGGTCGAGACGTTCTTGTCCTTTATCAATGCCGACGAATCCGTGCGCCACAGTTGCTGGACCTGGCTGGCGCTTCCGAGCGACTCACGGAAGTCGAGCGTGAGCTCCTATGAGACAGGGAGCACAGAGGCCCCAAGGCATCATCGAGGGCGCTGACGGATTCGTCAGCTGTCACCGACGGACGGCAGGGGTGCCCGGGACCACCGTCTGCAACCGGTGACGCCTCCCCCAGGTCGCCCTCCGGCCTCTCCTAGCGACCCGCGCCAGTTCCGCTTAGAAGGTTCGAGGACCTCTTGTTCGAGGGAGAGGCAGTGCATATCGAGGGCACTGGAACTACCGACAACCCAGACGGAGGCGCAGATGACTTGGGCCCCGGAGGGGGCATGGGTCGTGCCCGGCCACGCCCCCACATCCCGGGCGGCCGCAGGAATGGATCTGAAGGGGCTCGACCGGCTCGGGGTGACGGATCACGCTCGCCTTCGAACGGCATCGGCTCGAAGGTCGAAAAAGTCCGAAGACTTTTCGAACAAGCACGAGCCGGGCAGTCCTGAGTGCCTGATCGTTGACGTGCAATCCCCAAGCATGATCGCAGCAGCAGAAGCGCAGTCAGCCAGTCCGCCAGCTTTTCCACCGCACAGACTTGTTGAACGTGGACGCAGCCGACTGTTTCCGGATTTGACATACTGACCATCGTTGATTTCAAGGTCGATCGCTTGATCCAGCGAGTCTCCGGTGTCGATGCTCAGGTCCAGGCAATCGGCTGGAACGAGTGGAAGAGCGAGGCGGCTGAATGCGAGAGCACTTCTGGCTCTACCTCGTCGGCAATCTCCGCGCCGACTTGCAGCATGCGCTGCCGTTCGTGCGGGCGATTCGGAACCCCTTCGGCACGCTCGCGGGGAGCACTTTCGATGATGTCATCCGCCGACGGTCGGTCCAGTTGCGCATCCGCGAGTTCGCAGCAGCAGAGGGTCTGCTGCAACTGAGGCACGACGACGTCCGGACGAGGGCAGCGCGACTGAGCCCGGACACGCACACCCATTGGAACTGCCATTCAGCGCCTAACCACGATCTTCGACGGGTCACCGTCGTACACCTCCGATCAGGGCCTAACCCTCGATGGACACCGGGAGCCCGTGACGCCCAGCTGCGGCTCTGTCAGTCTGCACCGCTGACAATGGCATCAGGGGGGGCGACTCAGATTCTGACAACGGCCTACTGTCTCCGGAGGTTAGTCTCATTCGTTGCGGGTCGAGCGTGTTCGCGGGCGTTCGGGCGGAGAAGTTCCTGTCCGTGGCCCTTGAAAACAGGCCCGGTGGTGGGCAACGAACACGACAGCGCCGACCTCGAAGTCGCGCCTCCTGCAGTGCGCGAGGCTATCTCGACGTCGACGTCGTTGGTGACTGAGTCGTGCAACGACATACGGTCATGCGGGGGTCCGGGCGGTCATCCACGGTCATTTCGACATAGAAACACAACGTCGAACGAGCGTACAAAACCGCAGGTCAGAGGCGTGTGACCTGCGGTTTCGGGTGGTGGCCAGGGGCGGGGTCGAACCGCCGACCTTCCGATTTTCAGTCGGACGCTCGTACCAACTGAGCTACCTGGCCGGGACTGCGCTCGGAACTATATCGGACCCAGCAGGCAGTCACCCAATTAGTCGTCAGCGGTGAGCGTCCTCTCGCAGCTCGGCGCCTCGAGGCGGTCGCGCCCGCTCGAGAGCGTGGCGCTGGAGGAGGTGATCGCGTCGAGAGCGAGGGAGGAAGCCGCGTTCCCGTGGTGCTGGGCAGGACCACGGTCCGAGCCGGACCGTCGATGAGGAGAACGGGGTCGCCATCAGCCCCGCGCCGGCGGCTCAGGCGATGAGGTCGCCGGTCGACGCCCCTCCGCGCGCTCGACGGCCTGGCCATGCTCCTGAGGCCGCGGCCCTGTGAGCTCCTCCGGTCGTGCGCGCAACCCTTGTGCTGGGCCCACGAGACGCCTCGCCGCGGCCCCGCGGGATGAGTGATCTCCGCCACTCGCTAGACCCCACGCCCCGCCTCGGATCCCGCAAAATGGAACCGTTCAACGGAGCAGGAGCGTTCAGCGCAATTTGCACGTACCGAAGCCCTCATGAAACCTTCAACTTTGGGTAGTAAGTGATGGCCACGACCTCAACGACACATCAGGGAGACAGCGCATGTCCGAAACCGGATCCACGCTGAGCGGTGACTGGGAGTTCGATCCAGCCCACACACGCATCGGCTTCTCGGCCCGGCACGCGATGGTCACGACGGTCCGTGGCTCGTTCAACGACGTGCAGGGATACTTCCACGCGGATCTCGACGACATGTCCAAGTCGTCGGCACGAGTGGTCCTCAAGGCCGCCAGCGTCGACACGCGCAACAACGACAGGGACAACCACCTGCGCAGCGCCGACTTCTTCGACGTGGAGAAGTGGCCCGACATCACGTTCGAGAGCACGCAGATCGAGGAGGTCTCGGACAACGCCTACGTCGTCTCTGGTCACCTCACGATCCGCGACGTCACCAAGCCGGTGACGATCCCGCTCGAGCTCATGGGCGTCCAGACCGACGCGTTCGGCGCGCTCCGCGCCGGCTTCGAGGGCTCGCGGCGGATCAACCGACGTGACTTCGGCCTCGAGTGGAACATGCCGCTCGACAAGGGCGGCGTGCTCGTCTCCGAGCGCATCTCGCTCGAGTTCGAGATCTCCGCGATCCAGAAGGTGGCCGAGGGCTCCGGCGAGCAAGCGGAGGGCCACGAGGGCGAGCACCACGAGGGCTAGGGCCACCACGGATACTCCTCGAACCTCCGTGGATGGCATCCTCCCCGAGGACCTGGGTTACTTCCCGGCGAAGCAGCGTTCGATCGCCTTCTCACCCGGGCGACCGATGAACCCGGCTGACCCTTCTGTCCGCGGGTCTACCTGCGCCGGATCGATGCTGCTGTCCAGCATCCAGAAGTAGATGCCGTCGAGGCCAGCGCGCCGGACGGCCGCGCAGGCCGCGGTGAACCAGTTCACCTGGATGTCGTGGTTCAGCTTCTTGACGTCCGGGCTGCCCCAGTTCCAGGGGTGCCGATAGGCACCGTCCTCGGCCGCGATGCCCACCTCCTGCGCCACCATGGCAGAGCGCAACGACTTGGGCTTCGCCATGATGTGACGGGTCAGGGCTGCGGTCAGCTCTTCGACCGTCGCCTCCGGTCCCAGGTCGACCGCGAAGTACAGGTCGAGCCCCGCAGCGCCACCAGAGGGCACCATCTCCTCATCTGCCGCGTCCCAGTTGAAGGTGTAGCTCAACGTGGCCGGGAAGACCTTGGCGGCCGAGCGGGCCAGCGCCTCCCACCGCTCGTGCTCCGGCTGGAGCGAGGTCAGCTCCGTCGCGAGCACGAACTCGTCTGCCCCCGCCTCACGCGCGCCAGCCAGATAGGGCCTCAGCACCTTCTCGTAGCCCTTGAACCAGGCCTTGAGGTCCGGCGGGCGGATCGTGCCACGCCATCCTCCGGAGGGCGTGCGCAGGTTCGCTTCGTCGATCAGGGGTCGGACCGTGACTCGAAGGCCTCGGTCTGTGGCGGCCTTCACGAGCCGCGCCATCACCTTGGGCGAAGGCGTCTCGCGTCCGACATGGACCCGCGAGGGCCGCTGACCGTCGGTGTAGATGGGGAAGCTGTAGGCAACGCTGTTGGCGCCCCGATCCACCACGTAGTCGAGGATGCTCTCGATGTTGGCATCGGCGGACTTGCCGTTCGCGTTGTGCGCATAGACCTGCAGGCCGTGCTGCTGGTCGCCGGGCTGCCACCGCTTCGCGGCAGGGACGACCCTCGGCTCCCTCACCGTGCCCTCGCCACCGGCGGGCTGCCCTCCACCCGCAGATCCGGTTGACTCAGACACCTCAGACGGACTGGGCTCGATCACGGGCGAGGCGAACGGTGAACAGGCACTGAGCGCCACGACGGCCGGAACGGCCGCGAAAGCGATTCCACGGAGCGGATTACGCCGCATGAGCGCCTCCTTGGCCAGCGGGGACCTCGTGCGTCTTGGCGATGACCTCGAACAGCTCGGACTTCCCCCAGCCCAGGCGGTCCTTGACGAAGGCGATGAAGCCGCGGAGCCCCGCATAGCCCTCGACCAGGGTGAAGAAGGGGATGAGCACGAGCCCGAACCAGTAGCGCAGCGGCGGGCGCTCCCCAGAAGCATGCGCATTGGCCCTCAGCCCCTCCACGTACATCCAGAGACCGACGCCGAGGTTGAGCGCCCACGGGCCGAGAATCCATGGTTGGACGGGCGCGGTGTAGCGCAGGCCGAGCAGGGCAGACACCACCAGGACGACGAACACGTGCTGCAACGGCCCGAGCACCCAGGACGCCAATGCGTACTTCAGCAGGAGGCGGTTGCGCAGTGGCACGGCGCGGTTGCCCGCCACGTGGAGCAGACCGCGCGCCCATCGTTTCCGCTGCTTGACCAGATCCGCAAAGGACTCCGGGGAGCTGCCGTAGCACCGGGCGGCCAGCCACGCCGAACGCCCGGGGTGCCGGGTGGCGAAGAGGAGGGCGAAGTTGGCGTCCTCCGTGATGGACAGCGAGCGCCCGTAGTCCCAACCGACGCCCGACTCGACGTCGGCGCGCACGAGGAGCAGCTCGCCGTGGGCCCCCAGCAGCGGTCGCCCCCCGCCGGTCCAGAGCCGGAAGACGGACAGGTCGGAGCCCGGACGTACCGCATCGGCGAGCCAGGCCACCCCGTTGCTGGAGAACTGGCGCGGGTAGGTCAGGACCCCCTGCGCCAAGAGCTTGCTGCGCCGCTGACCGGCGGGATTCGCGTTGATGAACCGCGCGATCTGCTCGGCGGTGTCCGGCCCGATCGCGGTGTCGTCGTCCATGTGCAGCACCCACACGTCCTCGCGCGACTCGCCCTCTCGTTGCCGCAGCTCGTCCAGCCAGCAGTTCGCCCTGGCCTTCGCCTGCGTGCCGTTGGGCGTCGCGTAGTCGCCCGGCACGTAGAGGACTCGCACGTGCTCCGAGTTCAGCGCCTCGAGCTCGTCACGGGCCTCGGACGACTCCTCGGCCACGACGTCGACCCTCCATCGGGTGAAGTTCGCCGGGATCGCCGCTTCCATGCTCTCGACCACCCGGCGCAGCGCGGGCATGACGTCGGTCCGGCCGATGGTCGGAACCTGGACGATCAGCAGCTCATCACAGTGGGAGTCGACGTGCAGCCCAGTCGGCCGGGTCAGGGACCGCCGAGCCTGGACGGCTCCGATGACTGCCATGACGGACAGGAGGGTGGGCAGGGTCCACACCACGCTCAGGTAGGCGCCCAGGCCGAACTCCTGCAAGGTCCAGGCGCGCGGGTAGAGGCTGGCGCTCACGGCCAGCACGATCAGGGTGAGCACCCACAGCATCGCGGGTCTCGGGGGACGCAGCGCGCGTAGCCGACGTCGTGCCACTGGTGTCTCCTTCCTCGTCCCCCGAGGCGGTTTGGCTTCGTGCCACTCCAGCCAGACGACGACCCCACCCAGCCCGCATGACGCGGGAACGCCGACGTATGCCGCTGAGCCGGCTCCGCGGAAACCGTGCCCTACCGCTCGAGGTGGGGAAGAAGACCAGGCGCGTCCACGTCATGCGTGGCCGCCCAGCGCGTCATCAACCTCGGGTAGGGCTCAGCCCTTGCCGCTGCGGCGCACCTTCACGGCGGACGCCTCTGGCCGACCACCGACCAGTCAGCGCTGGGCCATGTCGTAGGTCGCGAGGACCTCGAGGAAGAAGGTGGACGCCGAGGCGGCCACACCGGCGACCTCCTCGGGAGCGGTCTCCTCCAGCACCTCGAGCAGCACTTCATGGTGGATGCGGGCCAGCTCGAGGACGCTCACCCTGCCCCTGAACGCACGACGTCCCAGCTCGTATCCAGTGGTCAGGGCCACCTCCTGCTGGCGCGGGAGGAAGCGCAGGAAGGCGACTCGGTAGTCGGCCGTCAGGGCATCCAGGTCATTGATCGGATGGTCACTCATGAGGGGCGGCGTTCGTGCCCTCGCTGGTCAAGCATCGCGAGTCCCTCCTCGAGGTCGAGGGCGGTGGGGATGCCGGACATGCCCATGCCGAGCAGGACCATGGCGATCGCGACGTCAGGCTGGATGCCGACGATGACGGTCTCGGCGCCTCGCAACCGTGACATCTCGGCGATCGCCCGCAGCGTGTTGGAGCCGAAGGAGTCGAGCACGTCCAGGGCTGCCACATCGATGATGACCCCGTGCGAGCGATGCGTCCCGATCTGCTCGATGAGGTCGTCGCGGAACCGGGTCATCTCGGAGTCGTCCAGGGCGGTGTGGATGGACGCGATCAAGTACGGTCCTTGCCGCAGGATCGAGACGAGCGCCGGCCCGGTGTTCACAACAGATCAGCCCTCCGAGTTCCGTTCTACGGTGTAGCCCAGCATTCGCTCCGCCTTCTCGAGCCCTCCTTGGAGGTCGCCCATGGTGTCCATCTTGCTCAGGTCGACGCCGATGGTGACGAGCGTCTGGGCGATCTTTGGGGACAACCCAGTGATGATGACGCTCGCACCCATGAGACGTGACGCGTCAACGGTCTGGACGAGGTGGTTGGCGACCGTCTCGTCCACGTCTGGTGCGCCCGTGATGTCGATGACCACGACCCGGGCGCGGTGCTTGCGCACGCCTGCGAGCAGCTGCTCAGTCAGCTGCCGAGCACGCTCGCTGTCGAGCACGCCGATGATGGGCAGGATCAGCAAGCGCTCGCGGACGGGCAGGACTGGAGTCGACAGCTCACGGATGGCCTCCTGCTGCTGCCTGATGACGCGCTCTCGCTCCTCGACGAAGCTGACGGCAACGGTGTTCGCGATGCGGTTCGCCGCTGGCTCGTACGCATCCAGCACTCGGTTGAGCAGGGCGACGTCCTCTTGGTACTTCTCGAAGAGGGAGCGCGCGAGGACATCCCGGAGGAGCAGGACGATGCCGACGACCTCATGCGTCTCGACACCGCGCGGGATGATCCGCTCGGACAGGTTCCGGGCGTAGTGCTGCAGCGCCTCGACGCTGCCGGTCTCCAGCACCTCGACGTAGTTGTCGTAGACCGATGTGGTCTCGGCGGCCATCTCCTGTGCCGTCATCGCCTCGAGCAGGTGCGCTTGATGGATCCGATCTGCCCAGTCCGTGCGCAAGCGAGAGCTCTGCTCGCGCAGGTGCGCCACGAGCTGAGGCAGCAGCTGGTCGTCCTCAGTCGTCTCCCCATCGGGGGTCTCCCGTCCCTCCATCACATCAGGCCGGTTGTGGTCCATAGCCGTCACTCCTTCCGCCACTTCGTCATCGTCACCGTCGTGCCATGTCCGGGCTCGGACGCGATGCTGAACTCGTCCATCAGGCGCCTGGCCCCCGGGAGCCCCAGTCCCAGACCGTGGTACGTGCTGTAGCCGTCCTCGAGCGCCTGGTCGACATCGGCAATGCCGGGCCCGCTGTCGCGCGCCACCACGAGCAGACCAGGCCGGGGGTCGTCGACCGCCGAGACGACGACCTCACCGGTGCCGGCGAAACGCACGATGTTGCGGGCGACCTCCGAGACCGCTGTCGCGATGATCGTCAGGTCGGTGCCGGTGAAGCCGGTCCGCGACGCCATCTCGCGGGCCGCCCGCCGAGCCGCGACGATGTCCGCGTCGCTGTGGACCGGGACCCGGACCTCGTCCTCACGGGTCTGACCTCGCCTCATGAGGGGCTCACTGAGTCGGGCACACAGCTCGCAGCCGAGGACGTGACGAGCGGCGTCCACCTCGCGTTGGCGCCGGCGGTCGCCGCCGGAGATGGCGAGGAGCACCGGTCGGCACTGTTCAGTGGGCGGCTCGGTCTTCTCCAGTGCCAAGAGGTACTCGACCCGCATGCGGGCGCGCGTGCGATTGAGCTGCGCGGCGATCGCCCCGGCGGTGCTCTGCGACTCGGCCGCCAGACTGTGGGTGTCCTTGCCGGACACCTCATGGGCGACGAGCGCCTCGCGCTCGCGGTCGGACAGCCGGGCGAGGGCCGCAACCACGGCGGACTGCTCCTCGTCGAGCACCATCTGCTCATCCGGTGCGTCTGGCTGCCGGAGGTCGACGACGCGATGTTCGTTGCGCTTGTGTCGGTCGACGTCGCGCCACATCGACGCGATGACGTTGCGAGCCGTGACGATCGCGTACGGCTCGAGCATGCCGTCCTCGATCGTCGGCGACGCTGCAAGCACCCTGGTCAACGTCTCCTGGATGAGGTCTTCGGCGGCCGGATGCCCACCCACGCGGGCCCGCACGATGCGTCGGACCATGGGCAGCAGAGCGGCCACGTCGCCGTACTGCGACTCGTGGCTCCGCTCGTTGCGCTCGGCGGTGCTCACGTGCGCAGACTACGCCGCCGCGTCATGCCCGCGGGCCCAAGGCGTCATCTCGGGTGAGAGCACCAGCGAGCCCACCGACCAGTTCGGTACCGCTGACACCGAAGTCCATGACCGCAGGAGCCCGAATGACTGTCATTCCGATTCGGCAATCCCACGAGTGCCATCGAGCGGCTGGCCCCGCCGACCACTGCCGATCCACCGCGATTCGGGGCACCTTCCGGTCGCCGCGTGGGCTGACCGGAACGATGCACGGCATTCTCAGGCTCGAGCACTTCCGTGTAGGCCCAGAGGGCCCGGTGGTCGAGGGCGTGTTCGCGGGTGAGCTCGTCGACGGGGACGGTGCGCACATCGGCGTCGGCAGCCGGCGCCAGTCCGCATCAGTGCACCTCGACGGTCCGGTTCGCACCGAAAGTCCGAAACGCCCCGCACCCTCCCACGAACCGCGGGCCACCATTGGGCCCGCCACGGTCGACCTCATGGGCTTCGTCGTGAGCATTCCCGCCGTGGCCGTCCCAGCTCCCTGCGCCATGGGGCTCTGCAGCCACGCCAACGACAGCACCAGCAACGACGCCGACACGGAGGAGCGATGATGCGCAACCGCAGCGGCCGGCTGGACCACCTGACGACCGATGGCCGAGTGGCAGTGCGTCACCGGAGGCACGCGGGCTCGGGCCCCCTCACCGGGACTGTGACCGACCCGATCGCAGACATCCTCGTCTCCGACCGGCCCTGGGGGCAGTTCACCCGGTTCGCCTGCAACACCCCCGTCACCGTCAAGATCATCACGGTCGAGCCCGGCCAGCGCCTGTCGCTGCAACGACACGAACTCCGGGGCGAGCTGTGGCACATCCTCGACGTCCCGATCGACGTCACGATCGGCACCTTCGAGCGGCTCGCGACGCCCGGCGAAACCGTGTGGATTCGTCAAGGGATGGTCCACCGCCTGGGGAACTGCGGGGAGACCGCGGGGCGGGTGCTCGAAGTTGCGTTCGGGACGTTCGACGAGGACGACATCGAGCGACTCGAGGACGACTACCACCGGTGAGCCAAGGGAGCACGACCGTGCGAGGGAAACAAGTCGACACGACCGGCGATGGCTGGAGGGCTGGTGTTCACGTGGACCAGCGGGCCCTGGCGCAGCCATGGGGTGCTGCGATGGGGGTGAGCGTGCGGGATCTCGGCGCGATCGGCGACGGGTCCGCGGACGACACGGACGCGGTGCAGGCCGCCATCGACCGCGGCGGCATCACCTTCTTCCCGCCGGGCGACTACTCCTGCCGCACGCTGACGATGCGCGCCGCGTCCCGCCTGTCGGGATCGAACTCGGGTACCTACCGCTACTTGGACGGTGCCTACGTGGACGCCTACCCGACGGGGACGGTGAGCCGGATCATCCGACGGCCCGGCACCAACGCCCCCCTGATCCTCGGTCCCCTGGGCGCGACACGGGTCATCCTCGAGGACCTCGAGATCGACGGGAGGAACCTGTTGCAGACCGCGGGCCAGCCGCACGTCGTGAGCCTCACCGACTCGCCCACGGCGGAGGACACGCAGTGGGTCATCTCCCGCTGCTACCTCCACGGCAGGAGTGATCCACACGCCCCCGACTGGGGGAGGGGCGGATCGAACCTCTACATCGGCGCAGGCCGGATGGCCTGCCGCGTGCTCCACACCACGAGCAACTACGCCCACCACCACGGCATCGAGATCAACGGCGCCGACGCGCTCGTCGACGGCTGCATCGTCGGCGGCAATGGAGCCCACGGGATCGTCATCGGCGCGTGGGCCACAACCATCACGAACTCCGCGATCTACAACAACACCAACGGCATCCACGTCACCGACACTGGGGCTGCCTCGCCAAAGCGAATCGTCATCACGGCCAACGGAATTGACCGCAACCGACAGAGCGGCGTACTCCTCGACGGGACGCCGACGTCCGGGTCAGCGGGGGTCTCCATCACCAACAACGCGTTCACCTCGAACAGCACCGACGCCGATGGAGGCTCGGGTCACATCAGCGTCCACACGAGCTCGGGTCAGGTGGCCGTCGGAGGCAACATCTTCTCGATCCTCGAGGAGGGCTACCTCAATTGCACGTCCGCGGCGCTCCACCTCGCTGAAGGTGCCACGGCGCTCGACCTGGGCAACCTCTACGAAGGTGGCTCCGTGGCGGGATTCACGAACGCCCCGTCAGAGCTCCGGCCGCACCCTGCCGGGTCCTGATCCACGTCACGTGGCCTCAGGCCGCTGGGCCCTTCTTCCGCACGTCCTCGACGTGCGACATGGCCTCCCTCAGCTCGCTGAGCCAGTCCTCCTCGTGCTGCCCGACGAGCCGCACGCACCACGCCAGCGCGTCCGCTCGCGACCGCGCCACCCCGGCGTCGACGAGCGTGTCGAGCACCATCCGCTCACGCTGACGCAGCCGCGTCATCGCCGGGGCCGCCACGTGCGTGAACAGCTCGGTCCGGTCGCCCACGCTGACCGCCCACGACACCTTCCGGTCGAAGCGGTGCTCCGCCTCACGCGCAATCTCGATGCGGCGACCCCGCGTGTCCTCGCGGAACGCCTTCGCCCGCCCGGCCCGTGCCTCCGCCCGCTCGGCGTCGCTCGACCCGTCGGGCAGGTCGACGTCGTTGATCGTCAGCACGACGGTGATCTCCTCGCGGTCGACCGTGACCTCCGGCGCCGCCACCTTCCACTCGTCGGGCAGCCGGCCGGTGAACCAGCCGCGCACCCGCTCACTTGCTTGCTCAGTAATCATGTAATCAGGATTACTCGCTAACACGCGCGCGTCAACCACCTACGCCACAAGCGAAGCGCCCGTATGCCGCTGAGCCGGCTCCCGCTCAGCAGCTCAGTCGCACACGAGGTCGACCTCGAAGAGCACCATCCGATGCCCGCGCAGGCGGTACATCAGCCAGCTCCCGAACAGCCCGCCCATCGGCCGGAGGTGCGGCGATCTCCATGTCGCACCGCCCGGGATCGGTTTGGCGGTGCCGTTCAGCGCCGGTCCGAGCGGTTCGCCCCGTAGCGTGCACGGCGCCAGCGTCACCTCGGCGCGACGCGCCAGCCGCCTGGCCTTCCCGCTGTCGGCGGCGGTGACGAAGTAGACCCGGACGCCCTGGATCGCGACGCTCACCGGTGTCGCGACCGGGCGGCCGTCGCGCCGGTAGGTCGTGAGCAGCGCGGTGCTCGAGCGCCGCAGTGCCTCGGCCGGGGCCACGTCCACGCGTTCAGCGTGCGACGTGTGCGTCGGCACCGTCAATCGCCCACCAGCACCGGGCAGTCAGTGACCTCGCGAGCGGGCCCGCGGGATCTCCTGCGCGAACTCGACCACGAAACCGTCCGGGTCGGCGACGTGGATCGTCCGGTGGCCCCAGGGACGGTCGGCCGGCTCCGCGAGCAGGGGGACGCCGCGAGCCTTCAGTCCGGAGGCCACCGCGTCGACATCCTCGACCACCAGCACCACCTCTCCGGCGGGGCCTGGGAGCACAGGACCCTCCGTCAGCCACTCGGCCCGGCGCCGCTCGTACAGCGCGAACCGGGTTGGTCCCGTGTGCGAACTCCGCATACCCGGCGTCCGTGAACCGATACTCCAGCCCAACAACGTCACGGTAGAACGCCACAGACGCGTCGAGATCGGAGACGTAGAGGATCACGTGACTCAAGCGCGGCACGGCGCAAACCGCCGCCCAAGTCAGCGCGACCGCGCGCTGATGGAGTACTTCCCCGTGCCGGTCTCCACGTTCCAGTGGCGCACCTGCGCCCAGTACTTGCCGGGCACGAGGCTGCGCCGGATCCGGGCGTTGACGCCGTAGCCGCTGTCGTCGTCCTCGGCGACGAGCGCGGTCTTGCTGTCCGGCCCGAACAGCTTGAGGTACACGTCCGTCGACCCGTTCGTCCGCACCTCGTAGACGCCGTCGGACTCGACCGCAAAGGTGAACACGTCCTCCTCGCCGCCCTTGCCGATGTCCGCGTTGACCTTCGTGCCGTCGAGCGGCAACGCTACCCCGTCGGAAACGGGAGCAGCCTTGGGATACATGGCGGCCCCCGCGACGAACTCCTCGTCGAGCGCCGACAGCACCTCGTTCTCGTGCGTCGCCACCCCGTTGGTCGTCCACGACGCCGGGAACGCGTAGAGCATGATCGAGTCCGCGTCGAACTCCGTCCCCTTGATCTGGTCGAGCGCGTACTTGCGGAACACGTTGTGCCGCACCGTCGCCTCGTCCCAGAAGTTCGGCGGGCCGGCGAGCGCGGCGATGACGACCGGCTCGTTCCACTGGATCCCGCCCGCGGGGTTGGAGTGCTCGTGCGCCAGCCCGATGGCGTGCCCGAACTCGTGCCCCGCCGTCCCGCCGTCGAGGAAGCCGAGGTTCATCGTGGCCTGGTTCGTCGGGATCCCCTTGTTGTCGGTGCCGACGTAGGACCAGGCGCCGTCGTTCGGGTCGAACGAGATCCGGATGTCCGCGTCGGACACCGGGTGGTTGCCGAAGTCGAAGGCGATGTTGCACACGTCCGCCCACCAGCCGGCCTGCTCGCGCGCGGTGGCCTGCTGCGCCGGCGTGCCGCTGAGGAAGCGCACGCGCAGCGTCGTGCCGTTCATCCACGACTTGCCGATCGGCGAGATGGCGCGGTCGTTGCCGTCGAGCCCCCGGGTGCGCCGGTGCGGGCGCATGAGGTCCTTGGGCAGGATCTTGTCGAAGCAGACCTTCTCAGTCATGAGCTCCCCCTCGAGTGCCGGGAGCGCCCGTCGCTCCCGCCTCCCTTCATGGTGCGCGCTTTCCTTCGCCGCCACACGCAAAACGCGGACGTATGCCGCTGAGCTCGCTCCCCGTCGAGTGTGCAGTCCGCGCCGGGCCTGCTCCTCGTCGAGTGTGCAGTTCGCGCCGGGCCGGCTCCTCGTCGAGTGTGCAGTTCGCGCCGGATGCTGGACGCGCACTGCACACTCGACTGATGTGAGTCAGCCCACGACCGCCCGGAGCTCCACCGTCTCTCCGGGCCCGGCGAACCGGGCGGCGAGCGCCTCGGCGCGCTCACGGCTGGCGACGTCGAGCAGGAAGAACCCGGCGAGGTGCTCCTTGGCCTCGGCGTACGGACCGTCGGTGGTCAGGGTCTTCCCCTGCTCCCAGCGGAAGAGCCGCGCCTCCGCGGGATCGCCGAGGGCCGAGCCACCGACGAGCTCACCTGCCGCCGACATCTCGGTCATGACGGACTCGAACTCGGCGTTGAGACGCTCGCGCTCCTCCGCGGGCAGCTGCTGGTGAGCGGCGAGGAACTCGCTCGTCGGGTGGCCCCAGGGCTGGGGGTTGGAGTGGATCAGCACGACGTACTTCACGGTGTCCTCCTCGGACGGTTTCGGTTGGTTCACGGGGACGTCGGAGCCGATCCTCCGGCTTCGACATCGTCGGCCAGGGCGGTGAGGTGAGCGCGTTCGACCTCGCTGGGCGTCAGCCCCGCGGCGGTGCGCAGCTCAGCCGCGGCCTCGTAGCGCGAGCCAGCCCGCGTGAGCAGCTGGCCGCGGACCGCATGCCAGCGGTGGTGACCGGCGAGCTCCGACCGCACCCCGTCCAGCACCGCAACACCAGCTTCGGGCCCCTCGACCATGGCCACGGCGACGGCCCGGTTCAGCTCGACCATCGGCCCCGGCTGGATCCGGGCCAAGATCTCGTAGAGCCGCACGACCTGGGGCCAGTCGGTGTCCTCAGCCGTGGCCGCCTCGTCGTGCACCGCCGCGATCGCGGCCTGCACCTGATACGGCCCGACCTCGCGACCGGAAGCCAGCGCATCGGTGACGAGCCGGATGCCCTCCTCGATGAGGTCTCGGCGCCACAGGGTGCGGTCCTGCTCGTCGAGCGTCACGAGCCTCCCGTCCACCCCGGTTCGCGCCGGGCGCCGGGCCTCGGTCAGCAGCATGAGCGCGAGCAGGCCAGCGACCTCCGGGTCGTCCGGACGCGCCGCATGGAGCTGACGAGCGAGCCGGATCGCCTCGGCGGCCAGCTCCTCGTTCGTCAACCCGTGGCCCTCCGTGCTCGTGTGGCCCTCGGTGAAGACGAGGTAGAGCACGTGCATCACCGCTCTGACCCGGTCGTCCAGCTCGTCGGGCCCCGGAAGCTCGAACGTCGCGCCTGCCTCGCGAATGACCCTCTTGGCCCGGCTGATCCGCTGGCCCATGGTCGATTCCGGGACGAGGAACGCGCGCGCGACCTGCGCGGTGGTCAGGCCCGCGACGGCTCGGAGGGTGAGCGCCACCTGCGACGGCACGGTGAGCGCCGGGTGGCAGCACAGCAGCAGGAGGGTGAGCGAGTCGTCCCGGTCAGCGACCTCGGGGGAGTCGGCGCTCGCGATCGCCTCCCGCTCCTCCCGCGCCCTGCGCGCGACCTCGCTCCGCACCTGGTCGACCATCCGCCGCGAGGCGACCCGCACGAGCCACGCCCTCGGGTCGTCGGGCACGCCGTCGCGGGGCCACTGCATCGTCGCCGCCGCCAACGCCTCCTGCACCGCGTCCTCCGCAGCAGCAAAGTCTTCCCACCGCCGCGCCACCGCCGCCAGCACGAGCCGCGCCTCGCGGCGCCAGATCGCCTCGAGCTCCTGCATGGTCCTCCAACAAATCGTGGGTCACCAACCTAGCCACCCACCCAAGCAGGGTGTATGCCGCTGAGCTGGCCCAGCGGCATACGGCTCCTTGTGTGGGTGGTCAAGAAACACCCTGACTGCGAGAGACACTGGAGGACGTGCGTAGGGGCAATGCCCTGGTGATGAGCCTGTTCTGGTTCGTGCTCGCCGGTGGAGTGGGCGCCGTTCTCGTCCCGTGGTGGTTGACGGGCTGGCAGGTGCGGCAGCCGTACCCCTACTGGGGCTTCGTCCGGGTCCTCGGGGTGATCCTGATCGTGGTCGGGCTGGTCCCGCCCGTGCTCGTGTTCGGGGAGTTCGTCCGGGCCGGCGGGACCCCGATGCCGGGCGCGATGACCAAGCGGCTGGTGGTGACGGGTTTGAACCGGTACGTGCGCAACCCGATCTACCTCGGCGTGGTGACCATCTTCATCGGTGAGGCGCTGCTGCTCGGGCAGGCTCGCCTGCTGGTGTACGCCGCCGGTGCCTGGGCGGCGGTCGCCGCGTTCGTGCACTGGTTCGAGGAACCCGCGTTGGTGCGCCGGTTCGGTGCCGACTACGAGGCCTACCGTCGGTCCGTGCCGGCTTGGATTCCCCGCCGACAGCCGTGGAATCCCAACGATCGCTCAAGCACGCGATGAGTACTCAGAGTGTGCATGCGGCGCGCACGATCGGGCGGTCAGGATGCGGAGGGCGGTCTGGGCTCGCGCCAGCACGTTGAGCCGCTTGCGATCCGAGCCAGCGCACCCATCCCGCGGATCCTCCGTTCATCAGGCGGCACGCGCCACGAGCTCCTTGACAAGGCAGTCCAGGCCGACCAGGTCGCCGCCAGGCAGCGCGCCGAACGCGACCGGCTCATCCATCTGCTACGGACCGAGGTGGACACCGTTCGAGGTCACGCGACAGCCGCCTTGCCGTCCTGTCGCCAGCATCCAGGCGGCCGACCGGGAGGTACTCGGCGGTGGCCCAAGTCGGAACTCGTGCAACGCTTGCGCATGGCATCATGCGGTCATGCGCTCTGTCGTCGCCTGCGTGACCGGATTGATCCTGGTGCTGTCGGCGTGCGGTTCCGGTCCCGATGCCGCCCCTTCTGGGGCGACCGCGGATGCGATGACGACCTCGGCAGCGACGGCGACCGAGCGTGAGCTCGGCCCGGACCCAGGGTCGATCGCCTACCGGTCGTTGGATGTGTGCGCCTTGGTTTCGGTCGCCACGCTCCAGGCGGCGTATGCAGCCGACGGCGGGTCCGGATCGGTCAGCAGCAAGGTCAGCGGGCCTGCGTCGTGCGACTATTCACTGAGCGACAGCGGGGCATGGGCTGGCCTTCAGCTCGATTCGCCTCGGGAACAGTTGCCCTCAGACGTTCGCACCACGGATGTCGGAGTCAACAAGGTGGACTCTGACTCTTCGGGCGTCATTGTGTACGACCCTGCGATGACGTCCCTTCACGTGCTGAGTACCTCCGGATACCTGCTCCGCGTCACCGGTCCGGGTGACTCAACCGATGCCCAGCGCCTGGCATTGGCACTGGCAAAGCAAGTGCGTCAACGGCTCACGGAGCCACCGCCGACCTTGGCTCTCCAGGAGACCGAAGTGAGCGGCCGCGACCTGTGCGAAGCGGTCCACAAGACTGATCTCTTGGCCTCGCTGGGCCTTCAGGGAGACATCGAGTCCAGCGTCGATGGGCGCCTGTGCGTGCTGCCCAAGCAGTTCTGGGTCGGCTTCCATGGTCAGCGCGGATACCCGGAAGGACTTCCAGGTGAGACGGTCCGGATCGGTAGCGTCACCGCGGAGATACGCCCCGAGCTGTGCCAGCTGGTCATCCCTATCCACGGTGCCCCGAAAAATGCTCGGTGGCCCTACGACTCACTTCTTGCAAGGCCCGATCCCCAGACGGGACCCTCGTGCGACCGGTTCATCAGGTCCCTCGCCCCCCTCGTTGACCTGTTGGCCAAGAAACAGTGAGGTCATGCCGTGGGGCTGTGACCGATGAACGCGACGGACACCGGCGGGAGCGGCGATCTGCCTGCCGCCCACGACAAAAGGTGGTGATACCAGTTTGGTACCATGCTGGGCATGGCGATGACCTTGCGACTGTCGGACGACGACGAGCAGGCCTTGGCCCTGCTCGCTGAAGTACAGGGCATCAGCAAGCAGGAAGCCACCGTCCGCGCGATCCGCGAGGCCGCCGCACGCCGCCTCCACCAGGACCGGGTGCGCGACCTCTCCGCCCAGGCACGCGTCCGGTATGCCGACGTCCTCGGGCGCCTCGGCCGGTGACGACCTACCTCTCCCTCGAGGACCTGCTCACCCTCGCAAGCGACCTCGGAGTCGGACCAGTCCGTGATCTGGGACTCCTCGACGCCGCAGCCCATCGAGCCCAGTCCGTTCTGTACGGGCAGCAGGCTTACCCCGACCTGGACACCAAGACGGCCGCACTGCTCGACTCGGTCGTGCGCAACCACGCCCTGGTCGACGGCAACAAGCGCCTCGGCTGGCTCGCCACCGTCGTGTTCTACGGGATCAACGACGTCACTATCGACGCCCCTGACGACGCCGCCTATGAGCTCGTCATGGCTGTCGCCCGCAGCGAACCGGAGATCGACGAGATCGCCGAGACTCTGAAGTCCTGGCACTGAGGGACGGCGTCCCGCCGCACGGCAAGCGACTCAGCCACCCACAAACGAGGCGTATGCCGCTGAGCTGGCTCAGCGGCATACGCGTCCGTCGTGGTCGGCTGGGTGTCAGCGGGCCGGCACGAGCTCGGGGGCCGGCTCCTCCTTCTCCCGCTCAGCCGCGTCCGCAGCGGCCGCCAACTCGGCGTCCTTGCGGGCGAGGCGGCTCGGCCACCACATGCGTCCCTTGAGGTCGAGGTTCAGTGCCGTCACGAGCACCGACCGGACGATGAGGGTGTCGAGGAGGACGCCCAGCGCGACGGCGAAGCCGACCTCTGCGAAGGCGACCACCGGCATCGTCGCGAGGACCGCGAACGTGCCTGCGAGGACGAGCCCGGCCGAGGTGATGACACCACCGGTTGCGGCGAGCCCGGTGAGGGCGCCGCGCCAGGTGCCGACCTCCTTCGACTCCTCGTGGACCCGAGTCATCAGGAAGATGTTGTAGTCGATCCCGAGTGCCACGAGGAACACGAAGACGAACAGCGGTAGCGACGGGTCCGCGCCGGCGAAACCGAACACGTGCCGGAAGACGAGCGCGCTCAAGCCCATCGCCGCGCCGAACGAGAGCACGACCGTCCCGATGAGCAGCAGCGGCGCCGTGACCGCGCGCAGCAGCAGCACGAGGATGAGCAGGACGACGCCGAGGATGAGCGGGATTGTCCGCTTGTTGTCCTCGTCCGAGGCACGCAGCGTGTCAGCGCGTGCAGCGGTGTCACCGCCGGCGATCGCGTTTGCACCCGGGACCTCTGCGATCGCATCCCGGATCCGGTCGACCGACTTCGTGGCCGCGTCGGAGTCCGGAGCGTCGCTCAGCGTCGTCTCGATGAGCGACCGCCCGTTGCGGGCGATCGGGTCCGCCACTGAGCTGACGCCTTGGACGGTCTCGAGCTTGGCCTGCACGGTCGCCGCCTGTTCCGTGTTGGCCAGGACGAGGACGGGTGACCCGGACCCGGCCGGGAAGTGCTTGGCCAGCACTTCCTCCCCAACGACGGACTCAGGCGTCGTGTAGAAGGCGTCCTTGTTCGCCAAGCCCGTCGCGTTGAGCTGGAGCACACCCAGGGTGGCGATGGCGAGAACAACCGAGGTGACGACCCACGTGCGGCGCGGGGCGCGAGAGATGCGGTTGCCCGTGCGAGCCCAGAAGCCGTCGCGGGTGTGGTCCGCGGACCCGTAGGTCGGCCGAACCGGCCAGAAGATCCAGCGGCCGAAGACGACCAGCAGGGCTGGCAGCAGGGTCAGCATGACGAGCAGGGCGACGCCGATGCCGATCGCGGCGACCGGGCCGAGGCCGCTGGTCGAGCTCATCGTCGCGACGAGGAGGCAGAGCATGCCCGCGATGACGGTCGAGCCGGATGCGAAGATGGCAGGGCCGGCACGGTGCAGGGCGAAGGCCATCGCCTCGTGACGGTCCTGGTGGCGTCGGAGCTCTTCGCGGTATCTGGCGACGAGCAAGAGCGCGTAGTCGGTTCCCGCGCCGAAGACGATGACGGTCAGGATGGCCGAGCTCTGCGCGTTGACGGTCAGGCTGTCACTGTCCGCGAGGTAGTAGATCACCGCTTGCGAGATGAACAGCGCGGTGCCCGCGGAGATGAGCGGGATGAGCCAGAGAATCGGGCTGCGGTAGGTGATGAGCAGGATGAGGATGACGACGGCCATCGCGGCGTACAGCAGCTTGCCGTCAATCCCCGCGAAGGCCTCCGACGAGTCGGCGCCGAAACCGATCGGGCCGGTGACGTGCATCGTCAGGCCGTCAGGACGGTCGGCCGCGATCGAGCGCAGCTGGTCGGTGATCTCCGGCAGGTTCTCCCAGCCGTCCTCACCGATGTCCATCGGGACGATGACCTGGATGGCCTTGCCGTCCTCGGACGGGATCGGGCCGACGGAGTCCTTCTTGACCGGCTCCATGGCGTTGAAAGCGGTGATGTGTCCTGCGACCGCGTGGAGGTCGGCCGCCGTGACACCGTCAGGACGCTCGTAGACGAGGACGGCTGGTGCCTCGTTCCTGCTCTGGAACGCCTCGAGCTCCTTGGCGACCTGCGTCGACTGGGCGTTCTCCGGAAGCCAGGAGGTGGCGTCGTTGTTCAGTGCCCCCTGGAGCTTGCCCGCCGGGCCGAACGACACCGCGAGGATGACGAGCCAGAAGCCGAGGACGAGCCATTTCGTCACGCGCGACGACGGCAGCCAAGCGAGCCGCCCGACGTCCCTAATGCGTGTTTCTGTCATGGTGAGTG
Source organism: uncultured Actinomycetota bacterium (assembly GCA_963754395.1). Lineage (GTDB taxonomy): Bacteria > Actinomycetota > Actinomycetes > Actinomycetales > Dermatophilaceae > Intrasporangium. Next base: position 21,338 of record CAVWGJ010000016.1, read on the forward strand.
CCTTTCCCCCCTGATTCAGGAGCCGCCTCGTGCGGCAACCTCCATTCGACGGTAGGGACTGCGCCGGGGTCCGTCACCGCAATTACGGGGGATTGGGGGATGGCCTCAGGGGCGGATCAGGGCTGTCCCCGAGTCGCGCGTGCCGCGGCGGCTGCCTACCGTCGTCGACATGGACGATCAGGGCGCTCCGAACCGAACCGGCACGATGGTCCCCGTCGAGCTCGACTTCCCCTTCCGCGGCCGCTGGATCGTGCAGAACAGCCCGGACCGCCGCGTCCCGAGCCACGGCACCCACCTCTTCGGGACGACCTACGCCATCGACTTCGTGCCGGTCGACGATCGCGGCCGATCCGCACCTCGCACCTGGCGTTCGCTGGTGTCGGTCGAGTCACCGGAGATCTTCGTCGGCTTCGGGCGGCCTGTCCTCGCGCCGGTCGCGGGCACCGTCGTCGCGGTCCACGACGCAGAGCCGGACCACGAGGCACGGCGCTCGCAGCCGGCGCTCCTGGCCTATGCGCTGACCCAGGCTGGGCGCGTGCGCGGCGGTCCGAACGCCATCGCCGGTAACCACGTCGTCATCGCGGTCGCCCCCGGAGGCCCGTTCGTCCTGCTCGCGCACCTGCGGCGCGGCAGCGTCTCCGTGCGGCCCGGCGACTCGATCAGGGCGGGAGACGCTGTTGGCACCTGCGGCAACTCCGGCAACAGCACCGAGCCGCACGTCCATGTCCAGGTGACCGACTCGACCGACTGGGCCACGACCAGGGGGCTGCCGATCGTCTTCCGCGCGCCGAGCGGCCGGGTCTGGCTCCCCCGCGAGCGCGAGGTCGTGGACGTCTGAGGATCCCCTCTCGTCGAGTGTGCAGAAAGTGCCCGTTCGCGTGGACTGCACGCTCCTCGGGACCGGCACTTTCTGCACACTCGACGGGGGCCACCCGGAGCGGAACTGCACACTCGACGGGGGCCACCCCGAGCGGAACTGCGCGCTCAACGGGGAGCCAGCCCGACCGGAACAGCGCGCTCCTCGGGGGCTGGCACTTACTGCACAGTCGACGAGGAGCGAGCTCAGCGGCATACGGCATAAGGTCGTGGAGTGCACTTCCTCAACGGGCTCCAGCCGCAGTACGACCTGACCTACGACGACGTGTTCATGGTGCCGAGCCGCTCGTCGGTGACGAGCCGCCTCGACGTCGACCTCGCGACGGTCGACGGCACCGGCACGACCATCCCGATCGTCGTCGCCAACATGACCGCCATCGCCGGGCGGCGGATGGCCGAGACGGTGGCACGACGAGGCGGGCTCACCGTCGTCCCGCAGGACATTCCGGTCGATGTCGTCAGCGAGGTCATCGGCTGGGTCAAGGAGCGTCACCTCGTCCACGACACGGCGATCACCCTCGACCCGCACATGACGGCCGGCGAGGCGCTCGTCCTGCTCGGCAAGCGCGCGCACGGCGCGGGAATCGTCGTCGAGGGCAGGCGCCCGGTCGGCATCGTGACGGAGAAGGACCTGACCGGCGTGGACCGGTTCACGCAGGTCGAGGACGTCATGTTCCGTGAGATGGTCGTCCTGCCGGAGGACGTCGACGCGCGGCATGCGTTCGAGCGGCTCAGCGCGGAGCGGCGCCGGGTCGCGCCCGTTGTCGCGGCGGACGGCACGCTCGTCGGCATCCTCACCAAGGAGGCAGCCGTGCGGTCGGGGCTGTACACGCCTGCGGTCGATCCAGCAGGCCGGCTCAGAGTCGCCGCAGCCGTGGGCGTCAACGGTGACGTCGCGGCGAAGGCGGCGCGGATCCTCGACGCCGGGGCCGACGTCCTCGTCATCGACACGGCACACGGTCACCAGGACAAGATGATCGATGCGCTGCAGAAGGTGCGCGCCATCGACCCGCAGGTGCCCGTCGTCGCCGGCAACGTCGTCTCCGCCACAGGGACCCGCGAGCTCATCGAGGCCGGTGCGGACATCGTCAAGGTGGGCGTCGGTCCCGGCGCGATGTGCACGACGCGGATGAGGACGGCCGTGGGTCGGCCCCAGTTCTCTGCGGTTCTCGAATGTGCGACCGCTGCAAGGGAGCTCGGCAAGAATGTCTGGGCAGATGGCGGTGTGCGGCATCCACGCGATGTGGCGTTGGCGCTCGCGGCCGGTGCGTCGAACGTCATGATCGGGTCGTGGTTCGCTGGCACGCTCGAGTCCCCGGGCGACCTATACACCGACAACGACGGGAGGCAGTACAAGGAGTCGTTCGGGATGGCATCGGCGCGGGCAGTCCTCAGCCGGACTGCTGGGGACTCTGCCTACGACCGGGCGCGCAAGGCGCTCTTCGAGGAGGGCATCAGCCACGCGCGGATGTACATCGACCCCGCTCGTCCGTCGGTCGAGGACGTCCTGGACGAGATCATCGCCGGACTGCGGTCGTCGTGCACCTATGCGGGGGCGCGGACGCTCGAGGAGTTCCACGAGCGTGCGGTGGTCGGTCTGCAGAGCACGGCCGGCTACGCCGAGGGACGGCCGCTGCACAGCTCCTGGTGACGCCCCACCCGTCTCGATCGAGTGAACAGGATTGTGGGTCACCCATGCGGACGCCATCTCTGGTGTCGCGTCCCGCGCGACACCCTCCCGGACGAGCTGGAGCCGGGGCTTCGGGCCGTCGGTACGGCCGGTCTGCGGCTTGCGGCGGCCCGCCTTCCAGGGATCAGGCCACACGGCGCCCGGCCCGTCGTAGTCCTGCTCGATGGCGGCGTGGAGGGTCCAGTTCGGGTCGTACAGGTGGGCGCGACCCACGGCGCAGAGGTCGGCGCGACCGGCGAGCACAAGGGAGTTGACGTCGTCCCAGGAGCTGATGATGCCGACGGCGATCGTGGGGATGTCGACCCGGTTGCGGATCGCGTCGGCGAAGGGCGTCTGGTAGCTGCGGCCGAAGGCGGGCCGCTCGTCCGGGGTGACCTGGCCGGAGGAGACGTCGATCGCGGCGGCCCCGGCATCCTTGAAGGCCTGGGCGATTCGAACCGCATCCTCACCTGTGATGCCGCCCGGCGCCCAGTCGGTCGCCGAGATGCGGACCGTCAGCGGGACGTGGTCGGGCACCCCCGCTCGCATTGCCGCGAAGACCTCAAGGGGGTAGCGGAGGCGGTTCTCGAGGGGCCCGCCGTACGTCGTCCGTGCGCTGGTTGGTGATCGGCGAGATGAACGAGGACAGCAGGTAGCCGTGGGCGCAGTGCAGCTCGACGAGGTCGAAGCCGGCGGCGACCGCGTTGCGCGCGGCGGTGACGAACTGCTCCTTGATGGTGGCGAGGTCGTCGGTCGTGCACTCGCGGGGGACCTGGTTGCGGCCCTCGAGGTAGGACAGCGGCGAGGGACCGACGACCGGCCAGTTGCCCTCGTCGAGCGGCTCGTCGACGCCCTCCCACATGAGCTTCGTCGAGCCCTTGCGGCCGGAGTGCCCGATCTGGCAGCCGATCTTCGCCGGTGACTGGTCGTGGACGAAGTCGGTGATCCGGCGCCAGGCCGCGGCCTGCTCGTCGCTCCAGATGCCCGTACAGCCAGGGGTGATCCGTCCCTCGGGGGAGACGCAGACCATCTCCGTCATGACGAGCCCCGCTCCGCCGAGGGCCTTCCCGCCGAGGTGGACAACGTGGAACTCGGTCGGCATGCCGTCGCCGGGGGAGCGGTACATGTCCATCGGCGAGACGACGACCCGGTTGACGAGGTCGAGAGTGCCGAGCCGGAACGGCTGGAACATCGGCGGGGCGTCCGTGCGGCCACCCGGGACCGACTGCGCGAACCACGCGTCCGTCGCGGCGACGAACTCCGGGTCGCGGACCTTGAGGTTGTCGTGGGTGACGCGCCGGCTGCGGGTCATGATGTTGAAGGCGAACTGCTCGGGGGCCTGGCCGACGTACTGGCCGAGGTTCTCGAACCACTCGAGGCTGGCCTGCGCCGCGCGCTGGGTCGACAGGACGACAGGCTTGCGCTCGTCCTCGTAGGCCTTGAGCGCTGCATCGAGAGAAGGGTGTTCGTGGAGGCATGCCGCGAGGGCCAGCGCGTCCTCCATGGCGAGCTTGGTGCCGGAGCCGATGGAGAAGTGCGCGGTGTGCGCCGCGTCGCCGAGGATGACGATGTTGTCGCGCTCGCCGGCCCGCCACCGCTCGTTGCGGATGGTGCGGAAGGTGATCCAGCGCGAGTTGTTGGCGAAGACCGCGTGGTCGCCGAGGATGTCGGCACAGATGGCGCGGACCCGCTCGATTGACGCCTCGTCGGACTCGCCAGGCCGCCACACTCGGTCGTCGAGCTCCGCCGAATCCAGCTGCGCGCCAGACGTCCTCGTGCATCTCGAGGATGAAGGTGCTGCCGGTGGCGTCGAACGGGTAGCCGTGGACCTGCATGACGCCCCACTCCGTCTCGAGGACATGGAAGGTGAAGGCGTCGAAGACGAGGTCGGTCGCGAGCCACATGTACTTGCAGTGGCGCTCGTCGATCGAGGGCTCGAAGGTGTCGGCGTGACGGGCGCGGACCGTCGAGTTGAGGCCGTCCGCCGCGAGGACGAGGTCGTGCGTCGCGGCGAGCTCGTCCACGTCAGGGGCGTCGGTGCGGAAGTGGATGGTCACGCCGAGCTCCGTGGCGCGGGCCTGGAGCAGCTCGAGCAGGCGCTTGCGCGACATGGCCGCGAACCCATGGCCGCCGCTCGTGATCGTCCGGCCCCGGAAGTGGACGTCGATGTCGTCCCATCGAGCGAACTCCGCCTCCATGGCAGCGTGGATCGAGCGGTCGGCGTGCTCGATGCCGCCGAGCGTCTCGTCCGAGAAGACGACCCCGAAGCCGAACGTGTCGTCGGCGGCGTTCCGCTCCCAGACGGTGATCTCGTGGGTCCGGTCGAGCTGCTTGGCGAGCGCCGCGAAGTACAGGCCCCCGGGCCCACCGCCGATGACGGCGATCCTCACGCTTTGCCTCCGTTTCCGGGCACACCTCTGAGCGGGTGCCCTGTCAGGCGAGCGCGCTGCTCGGCCGTCCACGGCTTCGAGCCCTCGCCGTCGGGGTCCGCCTGGACGACGACGCACGTGCCGCTCGCGATGGTGCGGTCGCCCAGGGTGATCTCGAAGCCGTAGGTCATCGAGGAGGCGCCGACCGAGTCGACCCAGATGCGCGTCGTGGGCTCGTCCCGGAACCAGAGGCGGGCGGCGAAGTCGATGTGCAGCTGGACGCGGGGGACGTGGCCGAACAGCTCTGGCATCCCGAGCTTCTCGTGGAGAGCGTCTTCGGCGGCCTCGAGGAAGCGGAGGATCGTCGCGTTGTGCCAGTGTCCCGACGCGTCCGTGTCGATCCAGTCGATGCGGCGGGTGATGGCCGCCTCTGGCCTGCTCATTGTTCGCGGAGCCGGAAGCGCTGCACCTTGCCCGTCGAGGTCCGCGGCAGGGCCTCGATGAACTCGATCGCGCGAGGGTACTTGTACGGGGCGATGACCTGCTTGACGTGGTCCTGGATCTCCTTCGCCTTGGCCTCCTTGGCGGCATCGTCCTGGACGGAGGCGAGGCCGTCCCTCAGCACGACGAACGCCTTGATGATGCTGCCGCGGGCCTCGTCCGGGGCCGCGACGACCGCGCACTCGAGGACGTCGGGCTCGGTGACGATCGCCTCCTCGACCTCCGGGCCGCCGACGTTGTAGCCCGAGGTGACGATCATGTCGTCGCTGCGGGCCTGATACCAGAAGTAGCCGTCGGCGTCGCGGACAAAGGTGTCGCCGGTGACGTTCCATCCGTCGTGGACATACGCCTTCTGGCGCTCGTCGGCGAGATAGCGGCAGCCCGTCGGTCCCTTGACCGCCAGACGTCCCGGCTCGCCGTCGGGGACGTCGTCGCCGAACTCGTCGATGATCTTGGCGCGGTAGCCCGGGACCGGCTTGCCGGTCGATCCGGGGCGGATCTCCTCGTCCGCCGAGCCGATGAAGATGTGGAGCAGCTCCGTCGAGCCGATCCCGTCGATGAGCTCGACGCCGGTGGCCTCCTTGAAGGCGTGCCACGTCGCGACGGGAAGGTGCTCGCCGGCCGAGACGCCCCGGCGCAGCGTGTGGATCTGTGGCGCCTTGCCGGAGGCGATGATGGCGCGGTAGGCAGTGGGCGCGGTGGAGCAGATCGTCACGCCGTGGGCCTCGATGAGGTCGGCGAGCTGGTCGGGGGTGGCCTTCTCGATGAGCAGCGTGCTCGCGCCGACCCTCAGCGGGAAGACGACGAGGCCGCCGAGGCCGAAGGTGAAGGCGATTGGCGGCGTGCCGGTGAAGACATCGTCGATCGTCGGCTTGAGGACGTAGTGCGAGAACGTGTCCGCGTTGGCGAGCACGTCGCGGTGGAAGTGCATCGTCGCCTTGGGCTTGCCGGTCGTGCCGGAGGTGAAGGCGAGCATTGCGACGTCGTCGACCGCGGTCTCGACGGGGGTGAAGTCTGCGGACTTGGCGGAGGCGGTGCGGGTCAGGTCGTCCTCCGCGTCGCCTCCGTAGATGAGGGTGCGCAGGCCGGGAAGCTCTGCCGCAGCGAGGTCGTCGACGAAGCGGACATCGCAGATGGCGAGGTCGAAGCGGCCGATCTCGCCGATCGTGGTCAGCTCCTTGGGCGGAGCAGCGGCATCGTCGGCACGACGACGGCGCCCGCCCGGAGCACGGCGAACCAGCAGGCGACGAGCCACAGGTTGTTCGGGCCGCGGAGCAGCACCCGGTTGCCGGGGACGAGGCCGTGGTCCTCGACGAGGAGGTTCGCGATCTGGTTGGCGCGGGCGCGCAGGTCGCCGTAGGTCCAGACGGTCCCGTCGGGTGAGCGGAGACACGGGCGGTCGGGCCCGTGCTCGTCGATGACGCGGTCGAGCAGCTCGACGCCGCAGTTGAGTCGGTCGGGGTAGTGGACCTCCGGGACCTCGAAGAGGAACTCTGGCCACTGGTCCTGCGGTGGGAGGTTGTCCCGGCAGAAGGTGTCGACGTGGGCGGAGGGGGTGAGCTCCATGTCAGCACCGTATGGAGTTGTTCTCACGACCGTCAATGGTTCGTCATGCGCTGGGGCGGGCTCGCCGGTCCGGCGCTAGGCTCCGAACGTGACGGACACCGACCTGGCCGGCGAGGTCAACGTCAGCGCGGCCACCACGCGCCCGCGCGCCCTCATCGTCAGCGTCTACGGGCTCTACGCGCGGGAGGTCGGCGGCTGGATCAGCGTCAGCTCGCTCATCCGCCTCATGTCCCGCCTCGGGGTCGAGGAGGCGGCGGTCCGGTCGTCCATCTCGCGGCTCAAGCGGCGCGGGATCCTCGAGGCCGAGCGGGTCGACGGCAGTGCGGGTTATGCACTGTCGTCAGAGGCGCGACAGATCCTCGACGACGGCGACCGGCGCATCTTCGAGCGGCGGCGGGCCACGTTGGCCGAAGGCTGGGTCCTCGCCGTCTTCTCGGTCCCGGAGTCCGAGCGGCGGCAACGCCACCTGCTCCGGTCCCGGCTGTCGTGGCTCGGCTTCGGCACGGTCGGCAACGGGGTCTGGATCGCCCCGGGCCACCTGGAGGAGGAGACCCGGTTCGCCCTGGAGCGGCACGGGCTGTCGTCGTATGTGGACCTGTTCCACGCGTCCTACCGGGGCTTCGCCGACCTGCCCGCCGAGGTCCGGTCCTGGTGGGACCTCGACAGCCTCGATGCCCTCTACCGGCAGTTCGACGAGGCGCACGGCCCGGTCCTCGCGTCGTGGCGCCAGCGTCGGCGCAAGGACGACGAGGGGGAGGCGTTCGCCGACTATGTGCGGGCTCTCACGGCCTGGCGCCGCCTGCCCTACCTGGACCCGGGCTGGCGCCGGAGCTGCTGCCCCGCGACTGGATGGGTGTGCGGGCGGCGGACACGTTCTTCGCGATGCGCCGTCGACTCGAGGCTCCCGCCCACCGCTTCGTCGAGCACGTCCGCGGGGCAAGGTTCCCGTCGACTGTGCAGTAGACGCCGCCCTGCCTCGTCGAGTGTGCAGTTCGCGCCGGTTCCCTTTCGTCGAGTGTGCGGTAGATGCGTCGGGCATGCCTGCGACGAACTGCACACTCGACGAGGGGGAGGGCGCACCGGGTCAGGTGGGCACGAACTGCACACTCGACGAGGGAGGGAAGGCGCACCCGGGCAGGTGGGCACGAACTGCACACTCGACGAGGGGGGAGGGCGCACCTGGGTGAGGTGGGCACGCAAGCGAGCTCAGCGGCATACGACGTATGCCGCTGACTGCGGTCTGTCACGCCTGCGCGCTTGGGTGGGCGCTGAGGAGCGCCTCGTGCCGGGTGCGCTCGAGGTAGGTGCGGATGGTGTCACGGCTGCGGGTCAGGCAGGCGATCCGGGCCTCGAGTGGGCCGAGCTCTGCGGCGAGCTGCTCGGCGACCTGTGCCGGGCACGTCGGCTCGTCCCGCGCAGCAGCGTCCTCGGCGTCGAGCAGCACCTTGACCAGCCGGGTCGGGATGCCGGCCTGGACGAGCCCGGCGATGCGGCCGACCCGCTCGACGTGCTCGTCCGTGTAGGTGCGGTAGCCGTTGTCGGCCCGGTCCGGGGTGAGCAGTCCCTGCTGCTCGTAGTAACGGATCAGCCGCGGCGCGACCTGCGTGTGCTCGGCCACTTCCCCGATCTTCACGGCGGGCTCCCTTCAGGCTTGACATTGACATCAGTGTAAGACTTTACCGTCGAGGCATGTCACTCACCACGACCCGCGCCACCTCCGACGCCGCGACCAGGCTCCCGATGCCGGCCCTCCTCGCCCTCGGCGCGGCGACTCTCGTCATGGTCACCGCAGAGATGCTCCCCACGGCGGTCCTCGTGCCGATGAGCGTCGGCCTCGGGGTCAGCGAGTCGCTCACCGGGCAGCTCGTCGCCACCTGGGCCCTCACCGTCGTCGTCGCGAGCCTGCCGCTGACGCGCCTGACGAGACGCGTCGACCGCCGGACCCTCATCGTCGCGGGGCTTGTCGGGCTCGCCGCGTCGTCGCTGGCGACGGCTCTCGCGCCATCGTTCGGTGTCGCACTCGGGGCACGGCTGATCGGGGCCGCTGCGGTCGGTCTGCTGTGGGCGACGGCAAACGCGCACGTCGCCGACCTCGTCCCCGAGGCACTCCTTGGTAGGGCCGTCGCGATGGTGCTGATGGGAGCCACCCTCGGCATGGTGATCGGCACGCCGCTGGCTCGGGTGGTCGCCGACGTGACGAGCTGGCGAGTGGCTTTCGGGGTGCTCGCCGGTTCCGCCGTCGCCGTCGCCGTGGTCGTGCGGGCCGTCGTGCCGAGCCGTCCGCGCTCGGTCCGGGGTGCCCGCGATGACACAGCAGAGCGTGCGTCGCTGGCTCCGACGCTCACCGTGACCGTGCTGGTCGGCCTGCTGCTCGTCGGGTTCTACGGGACATACACGTTCATCACCCGGCTCGGCGAGCCCGCAGCCGGGCTGTTGCCCGGTGGCATGGGCAGCCTGCTCCTCGGCTTCGGACTGGCTTCGGCGGTGGGCGTCGCGGTGGCTGGTCGCGTGAGGCGGCCGGCTGGTGGTCTCGTTGTCGCCTCGGCAGCGACCGCGCTCGGGTTGATCGGGCTGCTCGGCGCGTCCGAGGCGGCTCTCGGCCTGGTGGCGATCCTCGGTCTGGGAGTTGCGAGTGGGGCCTTGCCGCCGCTCGCGCAGACCGAGATCCTCCGGCGTGCCGGCACCGCACACCGCGACCTGGCGTCGGCCCTCATCCCGGTCGTGTTCAACGGCGGCATCGCTGTCGGGGCGGCCGCGGCGAGCCTGCTCGTCGGTCAAGCCGGCCCGTCGGCGCTGCCCGCGCCTGCGGCGGCCGCAGCTCTCGTGGCCGCGCTTGGCCTGGCGGCCGCCACCCGGTCGCGAGCCGTTTGACCCATCACGCAGCTCCGCGTCTGGGCCCTCGTCGAGTGTGCAATAGACGCCAGCGCGGACTGCACACTCGACCAAGACCCTGCGGCGCGTACTGCACACTCGACCAAGACCCTGCGGCGCGGACTGCACACTCGACCAAGACCCTGCGGCGCGTACTGCACACTCGACGCAAGGGTGAGGGGAGTGTCGGGACGCCTACCTCAGTCCGGGAGGACGGCGAAGCCTTGGACCTCGACGAGGGCGTCCTCGTCCCACAGCCGGGCCACCCCGATACCGGCCATGGCCGGGTAGGCGGCCCCGACGAGTCGCTTCCAGACTGCTCCGATCTCCCGGGAGTGCGCCCGGTAGTCGTCCATGTCGACGATGTAGATCGTCACGCTCGCCAGGTGCTCGGGCTCGCCACCGGCTGCTCGCAGGGAGGTCAGCATCGACGTGAGCGCCCGCTCGAACTGCTCGACGACGGTGTCGCCGACGATGCGGCCCTCCTTGTCGAGCGCGGTCTGCCCGGCGAGGAACACCGTCCTGCCCCGGCCCACGACGGCGTGGCTGAACCCACTCGGCCGACCGAGCTCCGGAGGGTTCACGTGCTCAAGGGCGCTCACGACTGGACCGCACCTCCGTCGACGTTGATGGCCTGGCCGGTGATCGCGGGAGTCGTCACGCAGAGCAGCACCGCGGCCGCCACCTCCTCGGGCCGGATGAGCCGGCCGATCGGCTGCTTGGCCTCAAGGGCGGCTCGGGCCTCGGCCTCGGTGCGCCCCGTGCTGGCGACGATGCCGGCCACGGTCTCGTCGGTCATCGGCGTGTCCACGTAGCCCGGGCACACGGCGTTGACGGTCACCCCTGTGCCAGCCACCTCGGCTGCGGCAGACCGCACGAGCCCGAGCACGCCGTGCTTGCTCGCGGTGTAGGCGGCGATGTAGGGCTCGCCCACCTTCGCTGCGACCGAGGCGATGACGACGACCCGCCCGTGCCCGCGCCCCGTCATGCCGGGCAGCGCTCGCCGCAGGCAGCGGAACGGAGCCGTGAGGTTGAGGTCGAGCATCCGCTGCCACTGCTCGTCGGTCGTCTTCGCCAGGCGGGCGGACGTCCCGGCCCCGGCGTTCGCGACGAGGACACTGACGGTCCCGAGCTCGGCCTCAACCCGCTCGAAGAGCTCGTCGACGAAGGCTCGACCGGTGATGTCACCCGGCACGACGAGGGTCGGTCCGGGACACGCGGCCGCCGTCTCCTCGAGCTCGGTCGCGTTGCGGGATGTGAGGGCGACCGCGTGACCGGCCTCGCTGAGCGCTACCGCAACGGCTCGCCCGATGCCCCGCCCAGCGCCGGAGACGAGCGCGACGGGCGGCACGGCGGTGTCGGTCACGTCACAGACCTTGCCATTCGTCCGTTACGACCGTCAACGCTGCGACACAAGCCCTCTCGCGGACGGCGCGTACTGCACACTCGACGTAGCTCGGGAGGGCTGGGACTGCGTTGGTCCTCGGGGGCGGGCTCAGCGGCATACGGAACAGGTCGTATGCCGCTGAGCGCGCTCCCGCTCGAAGGTGACCTTGTACTCGACGTGACCAAGGGGACAACAACGGCACGTGATCTGGCAGGTACTGTAGTACTACAGCAAGTAGTACCCGGTGTCCCGGGCGTGGCTGCGTCCGGGCGCGGACCTTGGAGATGCGCGTGTCCGAACAGCAACGAGACCTCACCCCGCTGGCGCCACTTGGCCTGGGACGCCTCCGTTCCGGGCCGGTGCGCTCCCAGCGCCCGATCTACGTCGACCTGCTCCCGCCGTGCAACGCAGGGTGCCCCGCGGGGGAGAACATCCAGGCCTGGCTGGCCCACGAGAAGGACGGCGACCACGAGGCGGCGTGGCGGCAGCTGACGGCGGACAACCCGTTCCCGGCGATCCACGGGCGGGTCTGCTACCACCCGTGCGAGACCGCCTGCAACCGGGTCGACCTCGACGGTGCCGTGTCGATCCATGCGGTCGAGCGGTTCCTCGGGGACCTCGCCATCGAGCAGGGCTGGCAGTTCGAGCCGCCGGTCACCCGGACCGGCCGCAGGGTGCTCGTCATCGGCTCCGGGCCGAGCGGGCTGTCCGCCGCGTACCACCTCGCCCGCCTCGGGCACGAGGTCGTCGTGCGCGACAACGGGCCCGAGCCGGGCGGCATGATGCGCTACGGCATCCCGGCCTACCGGCTGCCGCGGAACGTCCTCGACGCCGAGATCGCGCGGCTCGTCCGCCTCGGCGTGCGCTTCGAGCAGAACCACCGGGTCACCGACCTCGAGGCCGAGCGCGTCGAGGGCGACTTCGACGCCGTCTTCGTCGCGGTCGGGGCGCACCTGTCGAAGCGGGTCGACATCCCGAACATGGACGCCAAGCGCGTCCTCGACGCCGTCACCTTCCTGCGCGGCGTCGAGACGGGCGAGCAGGAGGCGCTGAGCGGGACAGTTGCGGTCTACGGCGGCGGCAACACCGCGATGGACGCCGCCCGCGTGGCCCGGCGCGTCGGCGCCGACGAGTCCGTCATCGTCTACCGCCGGACCCGGGAGCAGATGCCCGCGCACGAGGAAGAGGCGGACGACGCCGAGGCCGAGGGCATCCGGATCAACTGGCTGCGCACCATCAAGGACATGGGCGAGGGCGACCTCACGGTCGAGGTACAGGAGCTGGACGAACGCGGCCGCCCGCACGGGACCGGCGTCTACGAGACGCTCGCCGCCGACACGGTCATCCTCGCGCTGGGGCAGGAGAGCGACACCGGCTTCCTGCGTGGAGTGGCGGGCGTCGAGTTCGACGACGACGTCGTGCAGGTCCATCCCTCGACGCTGATGACCGGCGCGCCGGGGATCTTCGCCGGCGGTGACGCGGTCCCGAGCCAGCGCACCGTGACGATCGGCGTCGGGCACGGCAAGCGCGCCGCTCGGAGCATCGATGCGTGGCTCCGCTCGGAGGAGTTCGTCAAGGCGCCCAGGCACGACATCATCCACTCCGACCGCCTCAACCTCTGGTACTTCGGCGACCACGACCAGCGCCAGCAGCCGGAGCTGGACCCCACCGAACGCATCAAGGCCTTCGAGGAGGTCGTCGCCGGGCTGTCCGAGCAGGAGGCGCGGTTCGAGGCCGGCCGGTGCCTGTCCTGCGGCAACTGCTTCGAGTGCGACGGCTGCTTCGGGTCGTGCCCGGAGGACGCGGTCATCAAGCTGGGCAAGGGACTTCGCTACGAGTTCAACTACGCCAAGTGCACCGGGTGCGGCACGTGCTACCGCCAGTGCCCGGTCCACGCCATCGAGATGGTTGCCGAGTCGGAGTTCGAGTCTGAGTCCGCGCCGGTGCAGGTCACCGACGCGGTGGAGAGGGGCTGACGTGACAACCACGGACGTGGTCACCAAGGAGCAGGCCATCAGGGAACAGGTCGCCATGGAACAGGTCGCCATGGAACAGGTCACCATCGACGGGAACGAGGCCGCGGCCGACGTCGCCTTCCGGCTCAACGAGCTCTGCGCCATCTACCCGATCACGCCGTCGTCGACGATGGCGGAGCTGGCCGACGAGTGGGCCACCCACGGCCGGACGAACATCTGGGGGACGGTGCCCACGGTCGTCGAGATGCAGAGCGAGGGTGGCGCGGCCGGCGCGATGCACGGCGCCCTCCAGGGCGGTGCCCTGGGGACGACGTTCACCGCATCGCAGGGCCTGCTCCTCATGATCCCCAACATGTACAAGATCGCCGGTGAGCTGACCTCGACGGTCTTCCAGGTGGCGGCGAGATCCATTGCAGCCCAAGCGCTCTCGATCTTCGGCGACCACTCCGACGTCATGGCGGTGCGGCAGACTGGCTTCGCGCTCCTGTCGTCGGGGTCGGTCCAGGAGGCCCACGACTTCGCCGTCATCGCCCAGGCAGCGACGCTGGAGAGCCGAGTGCCCTTCGTGCACTTCTTCGATGGCTTCCGCACGTCGCACGAGCTCAACACGATCGAGCGGCTCCCGGACGACGTCCTGCGCGACCTCGTCCCGGAGGAGCTGGTCCGCGCCCACCGCTCCCGGGCCCTCAGCCCCGAGCGGCCCTTTGTGCGCGGCACGGCCCAGAACCCGGACGTCTACTTCCAGGCGCGCGAGACGGTCAACCCCTTCTACGTGCGCGTCCCGGGGATCGTCCAAGGCGCGATGGACCGGTTGGCCGGGCACACCGGTCGGCAGTACTCCATCGTCGAGTACGACGGCGACCCGACCGCCGAGCGGGTCATCGTCGTCATGGGCTCCGGCGGCCAGACCGTCGCCGAGACGGTCCGCCACCTCAACGAGCGTGGCGAGCGGGTCGGCGTCCTGCGGCTGCGGCTCTACCGTCCGTTCCCGGCGGCCGAGCTCGTCGCCGCACTCCCGTCGACCGTCCGCCGCGTCGCCGTGCTCGACCGGACCAAGGAGCCCGGCTCGTCCGGCGAGCCGCTCTTCCTCGACGTCGTGACCGCGCTGACCGAGGCCCACCAGGACGGCCGGGTCCCGGTCCTCCCGCAGGTCATCGGCGGGCGGTACGGCCTGTCCTCGAAGGAGTTCACCCCCGGCATGGTCGCGGGCATCTTCAGCGAGCTCGCGTCCGCCATGCCGCGCCCCCGGTTCACGATCGGCATCAACGACGACGTGACCGGGACGAGCCTGCCCTACGACCAGGACCTCGACATCGAGGACGACGAGACCCTGCGCGCCGTCTTCTTCGGCATCGGCTCGGACGGCACCGTCGGGGCGAACAAGAACACCATCAAGATCCTCGGCGCCGACCCGGACCTGCATGCGCAGGCCTACTTCGTCTACGACTCCAAGAAGTCGGGCGGCCAGACGGTCTCGCACCTGCGGTTCGGACCGCACCCGATCAGAGCCCCCTACCTCATCCGCCAGGCCGGCTTCGTCGGGGTGCACCAGCTCGGCCTGCTCGACAAGGTCGACGTCCTCGGCGTCGCCCGCCCGGGAGCCCGGGTGCTGCTCAACGCGGCGGGCTCCCCGGCCGAGGTGTGGGCCGGCCTCTCCCGTCCCGTGCAGGAGGAGGTCATCAGGAAGGACCTCAAGCTGTGGGCGATCGACGCCGACGCCGTCGCCGAGGCCGCCGGCCTGAGGGGCCGGACCAACACCGTCCTGCAGACGTGCTTCTTCGCCATCTCGGGAGTCATGCCTCGCGACGAGGCGATCGCGGCGGTCAAGTCCGCGATCCGCAAGACCTACGGGAGGCGCGGCAGCGAGGTGGTGCGCCGCAACGAGGCCGCCGTCGACAGCGCCGTGGCGGCCCTGCACGAGGTGCCGGTCCCCGAGTCGCCGGACGCCGCCGGCCGCGCCATGCCGCCGGTGGTCCCCGAGGACGCGCCGGAGTTCGTCCGGACGGTCACCGCGGCGATGATGTCAGGCCGTGGCGACGACCTGCCCGTCAGTGCGCTGCCCCTCGATGGCACCTACCCCAGCGGCACGACCGCCTACGAGAAGCGCCAGATCTCAGACCTCGTCGCGCAATGGGACCCGGAGAGCTGCATCCAGTGCGGCAACTGCGCGTTCGTCTGCCCGCACAGCGTCATCCGGTCGAAGTACTACGACCCCGATGAAGCCACAGGAGCACCCGAGGGCTTCCCCTCGGCCCCGCTCAACGCGGTCGGCCTGCCGGGCTCGCGCTACACCCTGCAGGTCTACGTCGAGGACTGCACCGGCTGCGCCCTCTGCGTCGAGGCGTGCCCGGTCACGAACCCACTCGACAACGCTCGCAAGGCGATCAACCTCGGCGACCTCGAGCCGGTCCTCGAGCAGGAGCGAGACAACATCGGCTTCTTCGAGACGCTGTCCCAGAACGACCGGGCGCGCGTGGACTTCGGGACGGTGCGCGGCACGCAGTTCCTCGAGCCGCTCTTCGAGTTCTCCGGCGCCTGCGCCGGCTGTGGGGAGACGCCCTACCTCAAGCTGCTCTCCCAGCTCTTCGGCGAGCGGGCCACGATCGCCAACGCGACCGGTTGCTCCTCGATCTACGGCGGCAACCTCCCGACGACCCCGTGGACCAAGAACGCCGCCGGCCGAGGCCCGGCCTGGTCCAACTCCCTCTTCGAGGACAACGCCGAGTTCGGGCTCGGCCTGCGCCTTGCCGCGGACCTGCACACCAAGCTGGCGCGCGAGCGCCTCGCCGAGCTCCGCGACCAGGTCGGTGAAGACCTCGCCGACGCGATCCTCCAGGCCCCCCAGACAAGGGAGTCGCAGCTGACTGCCCAGCGCGAGAGGGTCGCCGAGCTCAGCCGGCGCCTCGCCGACCTCGAGGGACCTGCGGTGGAGGACCTGCGCAGCGTCGTCGACCACCTCCTGCGCCGGAGCCTGTGGATCGTCGGCGGTGACGGCTGGGCCTACGACATCGGATCGGGCGGCCTCGACCACGTCCTCGCCACCGGTCGTGACGTGAACGTCCTCGTCCTCGACACCGAGGTGTACTCCAACACCGGCGGCCAGTCGTCCAAGGCGACCCCGCTGGCGGCGGTGGCCAAGTTCGCCGCAGGCGGCAAGGCGGTCGGCAAGAAGGACCTTGCCCTGCAAGCGATCTCCTACGGCAACGTCTACGTCGCAAGAGTTGCGATGGGCGCGGACCCGCAGCAGACGCTCACGGCCTTCCGTGAGGCGGAGGCCTACGACGGGCCGTCGCTCATCATCGCCTACAGCCACTGCATCGCCCATGGCATCGAGATGAGGGACGGGCTCGACCAGCAGTACCGGGCCGTCGCGAGCGGGCACTGGCCGCTGCTGCGCTACGACCCGACGGTGCGGGCCAAGGGCGGCAACCCGTTCCAGCTCGACTCGCCCCGGCCGCGGATCCCGCTGGAGGACTACATCTACAAGGAGCTGCGCTACCGGATGCTGCGCACCTCGGACCCGGAGGAGGCCGACCGGCTGCTCCACCTGGCCCAGGAGGCCGTCGACCAGCGGTGGGCGACCTACGAGGAGATGGCGACGCGCGGGCCGGCGCGCTTCGCGACAGATCCGAGGAGGAACTGATGGACCTCACCACCCACTACCTGGGCCTCTCGCTGCGGAACCCTCTCGTCGCCTCCGCCTCGCCGTTGTCCGTGTCGCTCGACCGGATCGTGGCGCTCGCCAACTCGGGCGTGGGCGCGATCGTCCTCTACTCCCTCTTCGAGGAGGAGGTCCACCGCGAGGAGCTGCGGGACGCGGCGATCGTCGAGACGCACGAGAACGCCTTCGGCGAGGCGATGACCTACTTCCCGACGACCGCCCGACCCGGCGGCCCTGAGGCCAGCGCCGTCTCGCGCTACCTCAAGCTCATCGAGCGCGCCTCGGCCACCGTCAGCGTCCCGGTCATCGGCAGCCTCAACGGCAGCACCGAGGGCGGGTGGACGAGGCTCGCGCGCTCCATGCAGGACGCCGGAGCCGCCGCGATCGAGCTCAACATCTACTTCGTCCCCGGTGACCCGCACACGCCGGGTCGGGTCGTCGAGGACCGGCACGTCGAGATCCTCCGGGAGGTCAAGGAGCACGTCACCATCCCGGTCGCGGTCAAGCTGAGCCCGCACTTCAGCTCACCCGGCGAGATGGCGCTCCGCCTCGACCAGGCAGGTGCCGACGGCCTCGTGCTGTTCAACCGCTTCCTCCACCCCGACGTGGACCCCGAGCGGCTGTCGGTCGAGCCGGGCGTCGTCCTGTCCCGTCCCGAGGATGCTCGTCTCCCGAGGTCGTGGATCGCCATCCTGTACGGCCACGTGACGGGTTCGCTCGCCGCCACGACCGGCGTCGAGCGGGGCGAGGACGTCGCTGCCTACCTGCTCGCCGGCGCCGATGTCGTCATGACGGCCTCGGCCCTGCTGCGCCACGGCGTCGAGCATGCCGGCCGGATCCTCAGCGGCCTCGAGGCGTGGATGTCACGCAAGGGATTCACCGCGGTCGACGAGGTGCGCGGCCGACTCGCCGTGCCAGGGGGCACCGACGCCACCGCCTACGAGCGTGCCGGCTACGTCGCCGCGCTCGAACGCGGACGAGAGACCTACTCGTCCCTAGGGATTCGCTGACGGGCCCGGCGCCTCGTATTCGGGCCATACCCGGTACGACCGGCAGTCAGTCTTCGTAACCCTCACACTGCAACACCGTCAGCGCTACGGTGGCCCAATATCGGGGCTGGCGTCGTGCCGGCCCCTGTAGTGAAGGGCATGGCATGCGCAGACTCATCACCGCGCTCGTCGCGAGCATCGCGCTCGTGGCTGGAGCTCTACCCGCGGCTGCGGTCACGGACGGAACCCTCGATGGCGAGGGGCACCCCTACGTCGGCCTCATGGTCGCCCAGACGGCGGACGGCGACGCTCTCTGGCGGTGCAGCGGCACCCTCGTCTCCGAGACCCTCTTCCTTACCGCCGGCCATTGCACTGAGAGCCCCGCTGAGCACGTCGAGATCTGGTTCGACGCCGATGTCGAGTCCGGTCGGCCCGGCAACGGCTACCCCAACGATGGTGACGTGGGCGGCACGCCCTACACCCACCCGGACTACGACCCGGACCTCTTCTACGTCCGTGACGTCGGCGTCGTCGTCCTCGACGAGCCCATGGTGATGGACGAGTACGGCCAGCTGCCCAGCGAGAACCAGCTCGACAGCCTCCGGCCGCGGCGCAGCACGACGTTCACGTCCGTCGGCTACGGCCTGCAGAAGTCCTTCCCTGACGCGGCGGCCTGGAAGGAGCAGGCCGACCGCATCCGCATGGTCGCGCACCCGCACCTGCTCCAGATCAACACCGGTTTCACGGGTGACCAGTCGCTACTGCTGTCCAACAACGCCAACACCGGCGGCACGTGCTTCGGCGACTCCGGAGGCCCGAACTTCCTCGGTGACAGCAACGTCGTCGCCGGGGTCACCTCCTTCGGGCTGAACTCGACGTGCGCGGGCACGGGCGGCGTCATGCGCGTCGACCGCGACTACGTGCTCGACTGGATCTACGGCGAGTTCGGCGGCCACCTCTGAGAGGTGAGCTGACCGACTGACCCAGCCCAGCGGCATACGGCATATTCCGTATGCCGCTGGGCTCGCTCACGTGCGGCGCTCAGCGGCGCTTCCTCCCGACCTCCACGACCCGCCAACCCCGTTCACGCGCGAGCTCGCGCAGCTCGTGGTCGGGGTTGACGGCGACGCCCGTGCCGACGCGCTCGAGCATGGGCAGGTCGCTGATGGAGTCGCTGTAGGCCGCGCTGGCGGCGAGGTCGTAGCCCCGCTCGGCGGCGAGCTTCTCGATCTCGATGACCTTGCCGTGGTGGTAGCAGAACTCGCCCATGAGCCGCCCGGTGTAGCGGCCGTAATCGTCGAGCTCGCTCTGCGTGGCGACGGCACCCTCGAGTCCGAGTGCGGCCGCGATGCGCCCGACGAGCTCGATCGGCGATGCCGAGACGACGATCCGGTCCATCGCAGCCGCTCGTGCCTCCGCGAGCAGCGCGGCGGACTGTGGGATCAGACGGCGGACGACGCCCGGGACGATCTCATCGGCGAGATGGATGATGTCGGACTGCCGCGTGCCCGCGACCGCACCGAGGATGCGCTCGCGCAGGGCCGCGGAGCCGGCATCTGTAGAGCCCTTGCGGTGGAAGGAGACAGCGTTGATCGTGTCCCTGACGAGATCGCGCCACGGCACGTGACCGCTGCGGAAGGCCGCGATGGCAAGGGGGTAGTTGGCCGAGCCGCGGATCAGCGTCCGGTCGAGGTCGAAGAAGGCGGCGGCTCGCAGGCCGGGCCGGATCGCCGCGCCGTCAGAGCCCATGCGCCACCATGGGGAGGGGAGACGACCGGCGGACCGACGGAGGGGTCTGGTTGAGCGCCGGCTTGGGCAGTCGCTTGGCCTTCGGGGGCAGGGCGAGGCGGAAGACCTTGGCCCAGGCCTGGTAGACCTGGCGCGGCAGCGGACCCGTCGTGTAGGGCAGGCCGTAGCGGCGGCAGATCTCGCGCACCTCGATGGCGACCTCGCCGTAGCGGTTGCTCGGGAGGTCCGGGAAGCAGTGGTGCTCGATCTGGTGGCTGAGGTTGCCGGTCATGAGGTGCATGAGCTTGCTCCCGGAGATGTTGCCCGAGCCGAGCATCTGCCGGATGTACCAGTCGCCGCGGGTCTCGCCCTCGATCATCTCCTCGGTGAAGACGTCGACCCCGTCCGGGAAGTGCCCGCAGAAGATGACCGAGTGGGCCCACACGTTGCGGATCGCGTTGGCCACGAAAGTGCCGATGAGCGCCTCCTTGCCAGAGCCGAACAGCGCGGCCGCACCGGGCGTCGCGACGTAGTCCTTGGTGGCCTGGCGCAGGATCTTGCGTCCGAGCGACTTGAGGTCACCCTTGACCGCCTCGGTCGACTTCTCGCCCTCCTGCCACGCCTCGAGCTCGAGGTCGTAGATCGCGATGCCCCACTCGAAGAAGGGTGCGAGGACGAGGTTGATGACGGGGTTGAGGATGTTGTGCGGCTGCCACGGCTGGTTCTCGGACATGCGCAGCGTGGAGTAGCCCACGTCCTTGTCCTTGCCGATGACGTTGGTCCACGTGTGGTGCAGGTCGTTGTGCGTGTGCTTCCACGCCGCAGCCGGGGTGACGAAGTCCCACTCCCACGTCGTGGAGTGGATGTCCGGGTCGCGCATCCAGTCCCACTGGCCGTGCAGCACGTTGTGGCCGATCTCCATGTTCTCGAGGATCTTGGCGACCGAGAGCATGGCCGTGCCGGCGATGAAAGCGCTGCGCTTCCTGGAGAACAGCAGCGTGGCGCGCCCCGCGAGCTCGAGCGTGCGCTGGACCTTGATGACGCGGCGGATGTACGCGGCGTCCTTGGCCCCTCGCGAGGCGATGATGCGGTCACGGAGCGCGTCGAGCTCCTGGCCGAGGCGCTCGACATCGGCGTCACTGAGGTGGGCGGCGGCCGCTGGGCGGACACTTGGCCCGCCCCGGGATCCGACGATCGGCATCCGCGTCCGGGGCCTGGGGGCGGGGCCCGGGCTGACGGTGGCAGTGTCCGGGTTGACGGTTTCGCGGGTCTCGGTCGTGGGGTCTGGCCTGGTGTCGGTACGGGTGTTCACCGTGGTGGTCATGTGGGATGTTTCCCTTCTCAGATGTCCAGGTGGACGGGTCCGGCAGCAGCGTTGATGCACGTCTGGATGAGCTCGCCTTCGTCGCCGTGCACCTCGCCGGTGCGCAGGTCCCTTACCCGCCCGGCGACGAGGGGCGTCAGGCAGCTTCGGCAGATGCCCATGCGGCAGCCGCTCGGCATGACGACGCCGCACTGCTCGCCGGCTTCGAGGAGCGGCGTGTCGCCGTCCACCTCGGTCTCCTTGTCAGACTTCTCGAACGTGACGAGACCGCCCGCACCGCCGGTGCCCGGGAGGAGAGCCGGGGCGAACCGCTCGATGGTCAGGCTGGACTCGGTGTCCCTGCCGGTGCCCTCCCAGAGAGCCGTGGCCGCGTCGAGGAAGTCGGCCGGGCCGCAGGCGTACGCGGCGCGGGCGCGCCAGTCGGGACACAGGTCCTCGAGGTCGGCGAAGTCCGTGAGGTCGAGTCGGCGACCCTGCTCCTCCCTGGTGAACCAGTTCTTGACCGTCAGGCCCGGGAACTGGTCGGCGAGCTCGAGCAGCTCGTCGTGGAAGAGAGCCTCGGCCCGCGTACGGGAGGAGTGGATGAGCACGACATCGGCGTCCGGCCGGCGCGGGACCAGGGTGCGGATCATCGACATCACGGGGGTGAGGCCGCTGCCGGCGGTCAGCATGAGGAGCGGGCGGGGGTGCCTGGGCAGGACGAAGTCGCCTTGGGGGACGTCGAGGAAGAGGACGTCGCCGGGCTTGGTGTCGCGCACCAGGGCGATGGAGACGAAGCCGATGGCGGTCACGGTGATGGCCGGGTCCGCACCCGCCGGGGCCGACAGGGAATAGCTGCGCCACTGGCGCACGCCGTCGATCTCGACCCCGATGCGGGCCCACTGGCCGGCCTCGTGGGCGTTCCAGCCCTTGCCCGGGCGGAAGTGGATCGTCGCAGAGTCGGTCGTCTCGGGGACGACCTTGGTCACGATGCCGCGGAGCTGGCGCGTTGACGCCAGCGGGTTGACCAAGCTGATGAAGTCCTCGGGCGCGAGCGGCGTCGTCAAGACGGACGCGACGCGGCGAAGAGCTCGGAACTGGGCCATACCTCGAATATCCTCCTCAGAGGGGTCACGCGTCTTGGGGTGAGGGGTACTCTTTGCCACAGGAAACTATCTTCTCGGGATAGATTGTGGGAGTCCAGCGTGCCCCAAGCCACTTCTGACCCGCCGTGGTTGTCTCTACCCACCGAAATCAGCGAGGTCCTGCGGCCGGTCGTGGGCGAGATCGTCGAGGCGATCATCGAGGGGATTCCGCGCGACGTCCCGGTCTATGCGATGCCGATGGAGGGGCGCTTCGGCCAGGGCGTCCGGCAGGGGGTCACCGTGGCGCTGCACCGGTTCCTCGACCTGCCGGGGACGCGGCTGCCTGCGCTGTCCGAGGACGGCAAGTGGGTCTACGAGAATCTCGGCCGCGGCGAGGTCCGCTCCGGTCGCAGCCTCGAGTCGCTCCTGTCGGCCTACCGCTACGGCGCTCGCGTGACGCTGCGGGCGATCTCCCGCACCGTCGACGTGTCGCGGCTCGCGCCCGGACGTCATTCTCGCGCTCGGTGAGTCACTCTTCGCCTACATCGACGAGCTGTCGGCGGCCAGCGCCCAGGGTTATGCGCTCGAGCAGTCGGAGCGGGCTGGTGAGCACCAACGGCGGCGCGGCGAGGTGCTCGAGATGATCCTGCGCGGCGAGCCGGAGACGGGCGTGCAGCGCGCCGCCACCGCCCTCGGCTGGCAGCTTCCGGACGTCGTGGTCGTGGCGATGCTGCCGTCGAGCCGGCTGGAGGGCGTCCGCGCGGCTCTGGGGCCCGATGCCCTGGTGGCCGAGCGGGGGACCGAAGTGGCTGTCGTCGTGCCGTTCGGCAGCCGCGTGTCCAGAACCCGGGAGCTCAACCGGGCGCTCCGCGGACGACACGCCGTCATCGGGCCGGCCCGCCCGTGGCAGCAGGCTGCCGAGTCGCTCCACCTGGCCGTCTCGGCAGGGGCGCACGGCCTGGGCGACCCGGTTGGCGAGGACGACCCGCCGGTCTGGGTGGAGGAGCACCTCGCCGAGCTCGTCGTCCACGCCGAGCCCCTGGCCACGGCGGACCTCGCCCGGCGCCGGCTCGCCCCGCTCGACGCGCTCCGGCCGGCGGTCAGGGCACGGCTCGCCGAGACGCTCCTGTCCTGGTTGCGGCATCAGGGGCAGCGAGCTCCGATCGCGGCCGAGCTGTTCGTCCACCAGCAGACCGTTGGCTATCGGGTCGGGCAGCTCAAGGAGCTCTTCGGGGGCGCTCTGGACGACCCGGAGGCCCGGTTCGAGCTCGAGCTCGTCCTCCGCGCCGGGCACCGCTGACCTCTCCAGGGCCGCCAGATGGGGACCGGGGCGCCCGGTCGGCGGGGCTGTGGGTCGGCGGGGCCGCCAGATGGGGACCGGGGCGCACTCGGTTGGCGCGCGGGCGGGAGGGCTGGGAGTGCGCCGGAGAGCGGGAGCGAGCTCAGCGGCATACGGCAAAGGCGTGACGCGACCCAGGCACAGCGAGAGGCGCCGCTCCATCTGGAACGGCGCCTCACATGAAGCGACCCCGACCGGGCTCGAACCGGCGACCTCCGCCGTGACAGGGCGGCGCGCTAACCAACTGCGCTACGGGGCCTTGCTATGAGTGAGCTTGTCGTGCGTATCCCCAACGGGATTCGAACCCGTGCTGCCGCCGTGAAAGGGCGGAGTCCTAGGCCGCTAGACGATGGGGACGTATCCCGACCTGTTCCGTTTGGGACGTCGAAACTATAGGGGAGTTTCCGCGCGCCACCAAATCGGCTCGGCCCGTCTTCGACCCGGCCGAGATCGACCCTCGCCCAGGACAGCAGGTCCTCGACCGGCCATGTCGTGACGATCCGCTCGGCCGGGATGCCGGAGCCGTTCGGCGCGCTCGCAGCCGAGCAGCTTCATGTCGAGCTGGCCGGGCGCGTGCGCGTCCGAGTCGATCGCGAAGAGGCAGCCGAGGTCGCGGGCCAGCTCGATGAGCTCGTCGGGCGGGTCCTGCCGCTCGGGCCGCGAGTTGATCTCGACGGCGACGTCGTTCTCGAGACAGGCGCGGAAGACCTTCTCCGCGTCGAACTGCGACTCCGGCCGCTTCCCGCGACCGCCCGTGGACGAGCCGCCCCGTGCAGTGGCCGAGCACGTTGGTGCGCGGGTTACGCACGGCGGCCAGCATCCTCGGCGTCATCTCGAACGCGGGCTGCCGCAGCTTGGAGTGCACCGACGCCGTGACGACGTCGAGCTGCTCGAGCATGTCGGGGTCCTGGTCGAGCGTCCCGTCGAGGTTGATGTCGACCTCGATCCCCTTGAGCAGCCGGAACGAGCCACCGAGCGACGCGTTGATGGCGTCGACCCGCTGCGAGCTGCTCGGGCGAGGCGCTCGCGGGACAGGCCGTTGGCGATCGTCAGGCGGGGGGAGTGGTCGGTGAGGGCCATCCAGTCCTGCCCGAGCTCGACCGCGGTGAGGACCATCTCCTCGATCGGGCTGCCGCCGTCGCTCCAGTCGGAGTGGACGTGGAGGTCTCCGCTCAGGGCGGCATACAGTTCGGCGCCGTCCCAGCTGAGCGGCGCGCCGTGCTGCTCCTCGAGGGTCGCGAGGTAGGCGGGCATGACCCCGCGCACCGCCTGCACGATGATGGCCGCCGTCGAGTCCCCGATGCCCTTGATCTGCTTGAGGGTGCCGGCCCGGACGCGCTCGTCCAGCTCCTCCTCGGGGATGAGTCGGATCGCCTCGGCCGCCCGCCGGAACGCCGCCACCCGGTACGGGCTCTCCCGCGCCCGCTCGAGCAGGAAGCCGATGCGGCGCAGGGCGTCCTGTGGGCTCATGGGCGCCTTGGGCGGGCGTGGTGCCTCCATGCGGTGATCGTAGGTGGAGCTGCCGTATGCCGCTGAGCCCGGTCGCGCTCGCCTGCTCGCCCCGCGCGTGGCCGGGTCAGCGCGGGGGCGGCGTCGCGAACGTCCCGCCCGCTCCCTGCGGCAGGGGCGTGACCGTGACCCAGTCGGCGCCGTACCGCTGCTGGAGTCGGGCTATGGCATCGGTGCCCGAGGCGGCCACCGCGACGCGATCCGCCCGATAGTCCTGAGTGACGGTCGAGATGACGATGCCCTCCGTCGCGAGTGCCGGCGAGTCCGCGCGGATTCGCTCGGCGAGCGCGGCCTTGTCCGCATAGCTGTGGGTCGCGGTGACGAACTCGACGGCGGCGGCGTCGCGCACGTTGGCCGAGATCCACCGTTCTAGCGCGAGATCAGGATGCGTCAGGGCCACGACGATGTGCTCGTTGGTGTCGTCCTTGGCCCACGCACCCGAGAAGACCGCGCTCCAGCTCGTCGTCAGCTCCGGGGCGAGCCCCTCGATGGCGGCGCGCTGGGGCGTCAGGGGCCCGACGAACCAGTCGCTCGCGACCCCCGGCGGCCGGACCGGTACGTTGTCGGGGCCGGCCGAGAGCGTGGGCTGCTCGCGGCCCCCGGCGCTTCCCCCCGCGTCGCTGTCAGCGCCGCTCTTGGAGCCTTGGTCGCTCATCACTTCCGGCGCGGATGCCGGGGAGGCGGTTGTGGCGCCGGGCAGACCACCCTGGAGCAGCCACGCACCGCCTCCACCGGCGACGACGACGAGGGCCGCGGCGGCTGCGATGAGGGTGTTGCGGCGTCGGTGTGTGCGGGCCCGGCCCCGGATGACGGCACGCTGGACGAAGAGCTCGTCCGTGGGTGGCTCGAGGTCGTTCATGGTGCGGAGAGCCCTTCTCAGCTGCTGCTCACTCTGGTCCGGATGCGTCATGGCACTGCTCCTGCTCCGGTCAGGGGTGGTTCGGCGAGCCGGTCGCGCAGGGCGGCGAGCGCCCGGGAGATCTGGCTCTTGATGGTGCCCTCGGCGACGCCGGTGCACTCGGCGATCTGGGGCACGGTGAGGTCCTCCCAGAAGCGGAGCACGATGACGGCGCGCTGCTTGTCCGGCAGGTCCTTGAGCAGCTCGGTGAGGGTCAGGGCGAGCTCACGGTCGTGATCGGTGACGGCGGGCTCGGGCGTCTGGTCGGTGAGCACCTCTCGGCGGCGTTTGCGCTGGTCGTTGAGGTAGACGTTCATCATGGTGCGTCGGGTGTAGGCCGCCTCGGCGCCCGGCGTGATTCGATGCCAGGCGACGTAGACGCGGGCGAGGGCCTCCTGGACGAGCTCGTCGCCGTCGGCCCAGTTGCCGCAGAGCAGGAACGCGCGTCGTCGCAGCACGGTCTGCCGCTCGGTGACGAACGCGCGGAACGCCTCCTCGTCCGTGCGTCGCATCAGCTCCCCGGTCCGGTCGTAGGAATGGGCCCAGTGTCGTACACCAGATAGGACACGCGGACCGCGCCAACCGTTGCATCCCCGGTCGAACCGGTCAGGCGGCCTGCTCGAGGTCGAGCAGGAAACGCTTGGCGTCGAGCCCCCCGACGTAGCCGCCGAGGCCGCCGCCGGTCCGAACGACACGGTGGCAGGGGATGACGATGGGCATCGGGTTGGTGGCGCAGGCCGAGCCGACCGCCCGCACGGCACGGGGGCTCCCCGAGGCGGTGGCGACCTCCTTGTAGCTCTCGGTCTCGCCGAACGGGATCTGCCGGAGGTGGCCGAGCACGTCGCGCCGGAATCCGTGGGCCAGGCGCAGGTCGAGCGGCACGTCGATCAGCGCTACCCTGCCGTCGAAGTACGCCTCGAGCTGGCGAGCGACGTCATCCAGCCCGGACGGGCTGAGCAGGACCCGGGAGCCGATGCGGTCGGACAGCTCCTGGAGGACGGCGTCGTGGTCCTGCGCGGCGTAGGCGACGCGGACGAGGCCGGCGGGGGTGGCAGCGAGGAGCAGCCGGCCGAGTGGCGAGTCGACGACTCGGTACGTGACGTCGAGCAGGCGCTCCGCCGAGGCCTGCGCAACCAGGCGGTCGCGCAGCCCACTGGGCAGCTCGTCGGGGCGGTCGCTGGGCCGGAGTGGCTCTGTGGCCAGGGCCTGGAAAAGGCTGTCATGCAGGGACTCAGACATGGGAGATCACATCCTCATTGGCGAGGTAGGTACGGCGTAGTGCTGCGATGCCATCGGCTGCGGCACGGCGTGCTGCAGCCTCGGTGCCGCCGATGATGGCGGCGACCTCGGCATGCGGCAGGCCGGCCACGTGGTGGTAGGCGACGCACTGGCGTTGTTTCGGTGGGAGGGCGGCCAACGACTGCCAGAGCGCGTCGTCCGGAAGCGACTCCTCGGGGGAGTCGGTCGCCGCGCGGCGCGGCTCGGGGATCTCGTCGACGGGGATGGGACGCCGGGCGGTGGCCCGGTGCACGTCGATCGCCTTGCGGTGCGCGATGGTGATGAGCCACCCCCTGACGTTCGCGTCCTCCGGCAGGGCGGGCCAGGCGCGCAGGGCGGCGAGGAAGGTCTCCGACCACGCGTCGTCGGCGTCCGCGGGCCCGAGGGTCGCGCGGCATACCCGGAGCACGACAGGCCCGTGCTCGGTGACGGCCCGCTCGAACGGTTGCTTCATGTCAGGACAACGCTCCTCGGGCCAGGTCTGTGAGCCCTCACCCCAATCCCCTCCAAACCCAATCGAGTGAACAGCTCTTGTGCCCGATTCTTGTTCACTCGATCGGTCAG
The DNA here is from genome assembly GCA_963754395.1 of uncultured Actinomycetota bacterium. Classification (GTDB taxonomy): domain Bacteria; phylum Actinomycetota; class Actinomycetes; order Actinomycetales; family Dermatophilaceae; genus Intrasporangium. Next base: position 48,907 of record CAVWGJ010000016.1, read on the forward strand.
AAGAGGCGGCCTGCGTGATCGGCGGAGGGCTCCTCCAGGGTGAGGAGGAACCGCTTGCGGTCCAGCCCCCCTGCATAGCCGACGAGCGACCCGTCCGCGCCGATGACGCGATGGCACGGGATGACGACGGCGATGGGGTTGCGGCCGTTGGCGGTGCCGACGGCTTGGGCCAGGTTGCGGTCGCCGAGGACCCGGGCGAGATCCCCGTAGCTGCGGGTCTCGCCATACGGGATGGTGCGGAGCAAGGCCCAGACCCGCTGGTGGAAGTCGTCGCCGCGCGGGGCCAGTGGCAGGTCGAAGTCGCGCAGTTCACCGGCGAAGTACGCGCGCAGCTGCACCGCCGCCGCGGCGAACGGCTCCTCGTCCGGCGAGGCCTCGTCGCCGAAGGCGTCCGGGTCAGCCGGTCGGTACTTCGCCGCGTCCATGAGCAGGTGGGTCACCTCGCCGTTCTCCGCAACGACCGTGAGCTCCCCGATGGGGGACGGAAGCACGACGTGTCGGGGGCTCGGGGCTCATGACGGGCTCATGACGGGCTCATGGTGCTGGTCGCGCCGGGGGCTGGGTACGGCGTAGGTCATCGTGCGTCGGCACCGGGAACTCGGCCGTGTAGTCGCCATAGGCCCGCGGGTCCTCGGCCGGCTCGAGGTGACAGGTGATCGAGAGGTCGGCGAACTCCGCGTGGATCGCAGCCTCGACCTCCTCGACCAGGTCGTGGCCGCGCTGCACCGACCACCGGCCGGGCACGAGCACATGGACCTCGGCGAACCGGTGGTGTCCCGAGACGCGCGTCCGCAGCGCGTGGAAGTGGACGTCCTTGCTGACGAACCGGGCCAGGATCTCGGCGATGCCCCGGTTCTCCTCCTTGCTCAGCGCGACGTCCATGAGGCCCTCGGTGGACTCGCGGATCAGTTTCCACCCGGTCCAGATGATGTTGAGCCCGACGAGGAAGGCGATGACCGGGTCGAGACGCTCGATGCCCGGTGAGGGCAACCACGAGGACGCCGACGATCACGCCGGCGGAGGTCCAGACGTCGGTGAGGAGATGCTTGCCGTCCGCCGTCAGGGTCAGCGACCGATATTGCCGCCCGGCACGGAGCAGGATGAAGGCGACGACGCCGTTGACGATCGAGGCCAGCACCGAGATGGCCAGGCCGATGCCGACGTTCTCGATGGGCCGCGGGTTGAGGAACCGGTCGACCGACGTGTAGAGGATGACGAGGGCCGCGACGAAGATCATCATCCCCTCGAGTGCAGCCGAGAAGTACTCGGCCTTGGCATGCCCGAAATGGTGGTTCTTGTCGGCCGGCATTGCCGCGACGCGGAGGGCGATGAGGACCGCCACGGCGGCCACGAGGTTGACGACAGACTCGGCCGCGTCGGAGAGCAGCCCGACCGATCCGGTGAGCTGCCAGGCAATGGTCTTGAGCGTGATCGTCACCAGCGCGGCTGCGATGGACAGCCAGGCGAAGCGGCTCAGGTCACGGGTCTCTTGGGGCACCCGTCCAGTTTGCCAAACATCTCAGACAGGACCGGACACGTGTTTCGGCTGCCGGGAGTGGGTATGGACTCGGTGACCAACCTGGTGCAACGGAAGGAGCGGACGTGGGTGCAACGGACAAGGCCAAGAACATCACCGAGGACCTCGGTGGCAAGGCCAAGGAAGCCGCCGGCAAGGTGACGGACAACGAGCGTCTCGAGGCCGAGGGCCAGACGGACCAGGCCAAGGCTGACCTCAAGCAGCGCGGCGAGCAGTTGAAGGATGCGGGCGAGGACGTCAAGGACGCCTTCCGCGGCTGAACCCCAAGGACTGGTGGGCCAGGCTTCGTGGAGGGGGTCTGGCCCACCACCATGTCCGGCCGGCGGCCCCGGATGAGCCGCCCCCACCACCGCCACCACCGTTGCGGGTCGGGGAGGGCGGGAGGGGGCAGAGCGCGCGCGATCGTGGGAGCCAGCCCAGCGGCATACGGAATGATGTGTCCGGGGTGTAAAGAATCCGGGCGAACGGACATCTATGGGCATGGCGACCGGTGGTGACGCGTCGGACCAGCAACGGTTCGCGCTGATCTACCAGCGGCACTACGCCCTGATCCATGCGTACGTGGCGCGTCGCCTATGGAATCGAGGTCTGGCAGACGACGTGACGGCGGACGTCTTCACGGTTGCCTGGCGGCGCCTCGATGACATACCGAGCCCCATCGGGGGATGGCTCTTCGGGGTGGCCCGGCACGTCGTCATGGCGACGAACCGGGCCACCGTCCCGGACCCGCTCGAGCTCGTCGACGAGGCCGTGGCCGCTCGGGAGGCAGATCCTTCCGCGCGGGCCGTCGACCGGGCCGAGCTGGAGCGGGTGTCGTCGGCGCTGGGAACGCTCAGCGACTCCGACCGGGAGATCCTTCTCCTCATGGCGTGGGAGGCATTGCCCCTCGCGCAGCTCGCCGAAGCGCTCGAGTGCAGTGTGGCCGCCGCAGGGGTTCGGCTCCATCGCGCGAGGCAGCGGCTTCGGCGGGCTGTGGACCGCTCGGGGAACTCCTCGCGGCAGGGGTCGACACAGCGTCTGGGCACGTCACTCGGGGCCCGTCGAGAAGGGGGAGGACGGCCATGATCGAGCAGGCACTGCGGGATCTCAACCCGGTCCCGGATCCGCGGGCAGCTCACGACGCCAGGCGGGCCGCCGCCGACCTCGAGCGGATCATCGCGCTGCCCAGAAAGCAGGGGCAGGCGCGCGCGCAGCCGCGGCACGCCCACGGTCGGCGTCTCGCGGTGATCGGAGTCGCGAGCTGCATCGCGCTCGCCCTCGTCCTTGGACTGCCCTTCCTGCCCTGGCGCTCCGCGCCGCCAGCCCTGGCCGCCACTCCGCCCCTGCTGGCCGGACAGCTGGCCCCCGGGACGACCGGTGCGGCCGTCGCGAACGAACTCGACCGGCTGGCCACCATCGCAGCCGGGTCTGGCGTGCCGGGCCGCCCCGGCAGCCGCTATGCCACGTGGGACCTGACGACGCGGGTCCATGGAGTCGAGCCGGTGCGGTCCGCCGTCGTGCCGCTCGACGTGAGCCTGGAGGTGCAGGCCGACGGGTCCTGGCACCGGCGGGCGACCTATGGACAACCGGTGGCCGGAGATCTCACCGCCGCCGACCTGCCCGCCGCCGGTGAGGCGGAGTCGGACGAGGTCTTCCCGGCAGACCAGGTGCCACGCCTGTTCCCCGAGCAGCTCGCGACGGACGCGGCCGGACTGCGCGAGCAGCTCGAGGCAGCTCACCCCATCGACACCCTCGGCACCGCGGAGCTCTTCGTCGCGTTGACCGACCTGGCCAGGGAACAGACCCCGGTCCCACAGACCCGGGCCGCGCTGCTCGGCCTGCTGGCCGAGCCGCCGGACGTGCGTGGGCTCGGTGCCATGACGGATCGCGACGGCCGAGTGGGGCAGGCCTTCGCCGTCGACTCGGACCTGAGCGGCCTGCCGACCCGGTACGTCCTCATCGTCGACCCGGGGAGCGGCCGGTTGCTCGCCTCCGAGCAGGTCCTCACCTCACGCGCCGGTCGCTTGGCGGTCGACGTGCCGGCGGTGATCTCCTACGTCGTCTTCCGCTGAGCCGGGCGGCTTCAACAGTTGGTCCGCGTCCAGTACGACATGCGGTCGTTGTCCGCCGAGCCGACCCAGTTGTCATAGGACAAGCCGTAGCCCTCGACCCAGAGGGCCTCACCGCCCCGGTAGTCCCACGCGACGATGCGGCTGTTGGGGTTGGTGTTGACCCATGACGACGTCGAGTTGTTGAAGCCCCAGTCCGCCGCGTAGTCCGCGCACGTGTTGAGGAACTGGAGGCGCCGGCCGCCGTAGTTGGAGTCGGTGTAGAAGCAGTACCAACGGTCGAAGGTGCCCGACGGGCACCCGGCGAAGGACGCCGCGGCCAGCCCCACGTCCTCGGCGACCCTCGCGGCCAAGTCGGTGCTCCGGACGTTGGCCCCGAGCCCCTCGGGTGCGCGTCGCTCGCCCCGGTCGGGGAAGACGACGACGACCTCGCCGTCCCGGTACGCGACGGCGTTGTCACTCACCTGGGCGCCACCGGGGTGCGCATCCAGATAGGCGTCGATCTCCTTTTGCGGGCCGGCGCTCGATGCGGCCGCGAGCTGCGGCGCGGCCGCGGTTGCGGTGCCGCCCAACAGCACGAGCGCGGCGACGATTGACGTGATGCTGGCGATGCGACTGCGAGTGGACATCGGCGTCTCCCCTGTCGATGGTTGGGGCCAGACTACGCAGTCGCCACGACATCCGCCTCAGGAAAAAGCCGTCGCAGCAGGTCAGCGAGGGTCACGACGCCCGAGACACGCCCGCTCTCGACGACGACGGCGAGGTGGTTCCGGGTCTGTCTCATGTCCTTGAGCGCGGTGTAGACCCGCGTGTCGGAATCGAGGTGCAGGACGGGGCGCATGAGCGAACGCGTCGGCGTGTCCGGCCCCACCGCCAGCGTGTCTCGCACGTGCACGACTCCCTCAGCGATGCCGCCATCTCCGACGAGGATCCGCAGGTGGCCCGAGTCGAGCGAGACCTGCTGGACGTCACGGGCCGTGGATGAGCCCACGACTGCGGTCGGCCGGGAGTCCGGCCCGAGCAGTTCACCGACCGTCAGGGTCTCGAGCTCGAGTGCGCTCGTCAGCTGGGTGGAGTAGCGCGCCTCGAGCGCGCCCACGTTGGCGGAGTGTTCCACGAGGTGCAGCAGCGCCGCGGCGCTCTGGCCGGTGGCGACCTGGTCCGCGGGCTCGATGCCGAGGCGGCGGAGCACACCGTTCGCCATCGAGTTGAGGGACCGAAGCACGGGACGGGTCAGCCACATGAATCCGCGCATCGGCAGGGCGAGCAGGGTGGCGGAGCGTTCCGGGTGGGCGATCGCCCATGACTTGGGCGCCATCTCTCCGACGACGAGATGGAGGAAGGTGACGATCACCAGGGCGAGCACGAATCCGGCGATGTCAGCGGACCACTGTGGCCACCCCCAGGACAGGAACAGCGGGGTGAGCCAGTGGTGCACCGCAGGCTTGGTGATGGCGCCGAGCGCCCGGTCACAGTGATGCCCAGCTGCGCGCCGGACAGCATGAACGACGTGCGCTTCGTGACCCTCAGGGCCCGCCCGGCAGCGGCGTCACCCGAGGCGGACAGGGCCGCGAGCCGGGACCGGTCCACGGCCATGTAGGCGAACTCCTGCGCGACGAAGTACCCCGTCACGGCCGTGATCGCGACGACCACCACGAGGCCCACCAGGACCGAGAGCACGGCGGTCACGGCAGTACTCCCCTCAGGCGTTCACAAGATGTCCGCGCCCCGATCCTCTCATTGACGGCCCACCACCCACGTAGGGAGCCAGCCCGTGGGCGCGAGCCCAGCGGCATACGGATGCCGTATGCCGCTGAGCCGGCTCCCAGGGAGACGTTCCCTCCCAACGTGGCGGGTCTTCCCGGCAGCGTTCAGTTCTGGATGGCGGCAAACGCGAGGCAGGCGAGGAGCAGCAGCACGCTCGTAGCCAGCGCGATCCGGGTCAGATAGACGTGGCGCACGGCAGATGGCGGGCCAGCATGTCTGCGTCGAGGTACCCACTCTCGCCACCCCAGTCCGGCGGCGGCTGCTCGCGATCAGGCGCGCGATTCGAAGGACAGCTCGAGTGCGTCCACGGTGGCCGTGCGTTCCTTCACGACGATTCTGCGCAGTAGCAGCGTCGCGAACCGGTAGAGGCCATGGGTGTGCATGATCGCCTGGTGCCGCACGAGGGTTGTCATGGGATCCGTGGCTTCCAGCGAGTAGCCGGGCCAACCCTCGAGCCTGACCTTGCCCGCCTTGGAGCTGTCCCACCAGTGAAACACCAGCCGGTGAGGCGGATCGAACTCGACGACTTCGCCGGGTGTTGGGCCGAGCGACGTCTCGTCGAGGTAGGTCGTTCCGAGGGTGCACTCGCCGGGCGAAGTCTGTTGCGTCCGCCGCAGGATGCTGCCCTTCGCGGGCATCCAGTCGTTGTGTCCCTCGATGTCGGCCAGACGAGCGAAGACCTGCTCGATCGGCGCACCGATACTGCGTACCACCTCGAACTCGATGATGCCCACGAGCGTCACCATGGCTCGGCGCGGCGCGGTCGTCAATGCTGCTCCGCGTGCGGAGCAGACCGTTCACCCGAGCTGCGGTCGCAAGTGCGCGGGAATCACCCCCGGGGAGGATGCGGTCAGCGGAACCAGGGACCACGATGACCGGAGCCGACGACCGGAGGTACTGATGGTGACGCGGGCCCTTTCCAGACTCCTGGTGGCTGCCCTGATGGCATTGCTCCTGGTGGCTTGCTCGGCCAACGACGGCACGAACTCCGGTGACGGCTCGCCCCCGACCAACTCGACTCCCGCCAGCACCGCAGGACCCACCGATGGCACCGTCTGCACGGCGCTGTCCAACGTCAGGACCTCAGCCTCAACCCTGGCATCGGACCTGCAGTCCAGGGATCTCGCAGCAGTGAGAGGCCATGTCAGCGAGCTCGACACTGCGGTCAACGACCTTGTCGATGGGATGTCATCGGGCGCGCAGGAAGGCGCCGACGAGCTCCGGTCGGCCTGGGGCAACGTCAAGAGCACCTTCGAAGGTTTGGACAAGTCTGACATCGGCCAAGTGCGGACCAAGATGCAGGCCCCGGTGGACCAGCTGAGGACCACTCTCGACAGCGTGACTTCGGGCCAGGGCTGCTCGTAGCTCGCGCGCCAGCCCCTGTCCTCAGGGTTCCCACCTGGCTTCCGCGGCCGCGCCTCCCCGCGAGCCTGCCACAGCGCCCTTGCCCGTGATCTCGCCGGCATCCCGAGTGGTCCGGAAGTCAAACCACACCGCATTGATGACCGCGCTCCATACGACGAGCTGCCCGAACAGCAACAGCCAGACGAGCATGACCGCGGCGATGCCGAGTGAGCCGTACAGCGCGGACGAGTGCTCGAACCGTGCCGGCAGGTAGACCCTGCTGACCAGATGCATGAGCGCGAGGCCGGCCCCGAAGAGCAGCGCGCCGGGAACGAGGTCGGTCCAGTGGGACCGTCGGTCGGGCAGCTGCCACATGACTGCCAGCCAGCAGGCGGCGGCAAGAGCGGCCTGCCCGAGCACTGTCAGCAGCAGGCCTCCCGGGAAGAGGCCGTCGAGGCGGGCGACCACTCGCGAGCTGAACCCGAGGAGCACAACGAGCGCGATGAAGAAGAGGACAGAGATGATGAGCTGCCTCGTGTGGGGCTTCACGAACGTCGTCGCCCACAGGTGGGCATTGACGAGGGCGAGGGCGCGCCGCAGCAGCATCGTGGTCCACAGCACGCCGAACAGGCTGACGACGGCCAGGATCCACCACGACTGACGGCCCTGCGACAGCGCCTGCAGCACCTCGGCCCGGGCCGCGCCGGAGATGCCGGTGGCGTCGGTGACCGCTGCATCCATGCCGGCTCGTCCGAGGCCCGAGAGCAGCGAGACGCCGAGCAGGGCGACGGGCAGCACCCAGAAGAACAGGCGAAACGCGATGGCGCTCGCGAGCAGCATCCCCTGCCGGGCGGCGTACGTGGCCAGGCAGGTCAGCGGAATGCCGTAGAGCGGCTGGCGCTGAGCGAGCTCCTCATAACGTCGGCGGGCGGCCTCGGCGCGCGCACGAAACTGGTCGATGCGTCCCCCGGACGCCCCGGCCGGCGTGCCGTCCGGTGGCTCGACGGCTGTGCCCATGACTGAGGATCGCACGGATGCGTGGGGGAGGGGAGGCGAACTTCTCTGACGACCTGAACCCCGCCCGAGCGGAAAGCCACGCTCCTCGGGAAGCGAGCTCAGCGGCATACGGCATTGGTCGTATGCCGCTGAGCTCCACCCGCACCCGCGTGCCCTCCCAGCCCTCCCGGCCTGTCATTCATGATTTCCGGTCCGGGACGGCCTGGTGGCCGTAGTGTGAGGCCTCGATGGACCACGTCGTCCGGGAGGTCAGAGTGGTACGTGAGGCGGCTGGCTCGACCACGGAAGGCGCTTCGGGTTCGGCCCCGGCCGTCAGCGCGGAGGAGGCGGCGGTCGGGCGGGTGCGCGGCCTGAACCGCGCCGACCTGACCCTGCCAGGGTGCTGGGGTGCCGTCATCTTCGCGGCCGTGTCCTTCACGCCGTCCTTGCTGCCTCGCGGCGGGCTCCTCCAGGGCATCGTGTGCGGCATCACCGCGGCGATCGGCTACGGCCTCGGCGTTCTCGCGGCGTGGATCTGGCGGGCCTTCGCCGACCGCGGCGTTCGACCGACGCGCCCTCGCTCGTGGCGGGTCTTCGCGATCTCGGCGGCTGTGCTGCTCGCGGTCTCGTTCGGGCTGGGGCAGTACTGGCAGTACGAGATCCGCCGGCTCATGGGGATCGACGAGTACAACATCGCTCTCGTCGTCGCGTCGCCCTTCATCGCTGTGCTGCTGTTCGGCCTGCTCCTCATGGCCGGACGCGGTGTCCGCCGGCTCTACCGCTGGCTCGCTCGTGCCCTGCGCCGGTGGATTGGGCCGAGGGCCGCGGCAGTGGTCGGCTGGGCAGTGGCTGCCGCGACGGTCTACCTGCTGCTGACCGGCGTGCTGCTCCAGGGCCTGTCGAACGCCGCCGACGCGGCGTTCTCGGTGCGCGACACGATCACCGAGGAAGGCGTCATGCAGCCGACCACCGGGCTGCGGTCCGGTGGCCCGGGCTCCATCGTGCCGTGGGACACGTTGGGTCGCGAGGGGCGCACCTTCGCCGCTTCGGGCCCCTCGGCCGACGACATCGAGCGCGTCGTGCACCATGCGGCCCAGGAGCCGATCCGCGCCTACGCCGGGCTCGACTCGGCTGAGGACGCCGAGACGCAGGCCCGGCTGGCCGTCGACGACCTCGCCCGGGCCGGCGGTTTCGACCGGGCTGACCTGCTCGTCATCACAACGACCGGCAGCGGCTGGGTCGACCCCGCACTGATCGACAGCTTCGAGTACCTCAGCGGCGACTCGGCCGCCGTGGCCATGCAGTACTCCTATCTGCCCTCGTGGATCTCGTACCTCGTCGACCAGTCCAAGGCGCGCGAGGCGGGCCGGGCGCTGTTCGACGCCGTGTACGAGCACTGGATCGGGCTAGCGGCCGACCAGCGGCCGAGGTTGTTCGTCGCAGGGGAGAGCCTGGGCTCCTTCGGCGGGGAGACGGCGTTCAGCGGCGAATTCGACCTGCGTAACCGCACCGCGGGCACCTTGTTCGTCGGGCCCCCGAACTTCAACACCCTCTTCCGCGAGTTCAGCGACCACCGCGACAGCGGCAGCCCCGAGATCCAGCCGGTCTACAAGCAGGGCCGGACGGTCCGCTTCGCGAGCGACGCCAGCGCCGACATCCCGCCCGGTGGCCAGCCATGGGAGGGCAACCGAGTGCTCTACCTCATGCACGCGTCGGACCCGATCGTCTGGTGGAGCCCGAACCTCATCTTCAGCGAGCCTGACTGGATCAGCGAGCCGCCCGGCGAGGACGTGCTCGACATGGTCTGGATCCCGTTCGTGACCTTCTGGCAGATCACCGCCGACCTCCCGTTCTCCACGGGAGTCCCGGGCGGCTTCGGCCACAAGTACACGGAGGAGCAGGTCGACGCGTGGTATGCAGTCATGCGGCCGGAGGGAGTCACCCCCGAGGTCCTGACCACGCTCCGCGACACGATCGGCAAGTAGTGAGCTGCGAACGCATGCCGGATGTAACCGGCGGGATGCGGACTGTCTTCAGCGCGCACTGAGGTCGTCGGCCGGACCCTCCAACGAGGCAGTGTCGTAGACCTCGACCAGCTCCGCGCCGCGCTGCCCCAGAGGGCCGGCCAGCAGGGAGCTGCCGGCCAGATGCGCCTCGACCAGCTCGGCGATCAACTCGGGAGCGCTGAAGTTGAGCGCGTGCGCTCCCGGGACCTTCACCGCCGTCACGTGCGGCATCGCGGCCAGCACGAACGCTCGCGAGATCTTCACCAGGGGATCGCGCCCACCGACGATCACCAAGGTCGGAGCGTCCAGCAGGTGCAGGTTGTCGAGTGTCGGGTAGCGCGTCATAGCCTTGAAGAGCGACAGGCTCTGCAAGGCACCGAAGCGCAGGTAGTCGCGGACGGCGATCGGCAGCATCGACGGTGGCTCACGGAACCCGTCCTGGGCCATCTGCCGCAGGGCGTGCGGCATGGGCTGGTTGTTGGGGCCGCCCGCGGGCGAGACCAGCACAGCGCTGGCGATCCGTCCCGGGAAGCTCGATGCCACCTCGATGATGATCGGACAGCCCAGCGAGTTGCCCACCAGCACGGGCTTCTCCACCCCCACGGTGTCGAGGTACGCGACGAGAGCGTGGGCGAGTCCCGGCAGGTCGAGCCCGTGCTTCGGGCGCAGGCTGCGACCCATCCCCGGGAGGTCGGGGACGTAGGTCGGGTGCTCCGCGGCGAGCACGGCTGCAGTCGGCTCGAGGTAGGTTCCCGAGATCCCGAAGCCATGCACGTGCACGATCGGGACGCCGCTGTGGTCGTCTCGGACGTGGACCCGGTGGAACAGCGGCAGGTGATCGACGATCAGCCATTCCGGCTCGAGCGGCGGCACGGGAACGCGGCCCGGGATTCGCACTCTGGCGCGAGACACGTGCCCCATCCTCGCCGAGGTCGTGACGCGGCTGCGTCACCCGCGCCGGGTGACCCCGGTCCTCAGGGCCGGACTCCGTGGGAAGCGTGGGCGCTGTAGGACGGGCCGGCTGCGCGACAGGACTCGCCGACGCGGTCGCGGACGAGGCGGCGTGCGGACCGGCTACCTCGTCAAGACAAAGAAGACTCGCCATTTGGAGGGACACAGGGTGCCGTCACTGAGTGCATAACACGGCCATAGCTCCCACTTGCCGGCAGCGTCCAGCAGAACTCGACCTTGCGCGGTGACAGATTCGCCCCGTTTGAGCGTGGCCCCCTCGTTTTCATCCTCCGTATCCCGGTTGGAGTCGGCTGGGTCTCGCACGCCGACAAAGGTGTTGGCGAGTTGGATGGGCTGCTCGCCCACATTCGTCAATGAATAGCGGACGGTCACCGTGTCCCCCACCTGCGGAGGGTCGGGCTCTCGTCGGCTCACCGCCGTGAGCCCACTCAGTTGGAGATCCTCGGGGCTGGTGGCAGTGCTGGTGTCGACGTCGATGCCGCCGGTTGGAGGGGCTTGTCCGTCGGCCGCGCTCCCATCAGGTGTCGGCGGCCGCAGCGCGTTGGCGACGATGACCGCGATCACGACGATGAGCACGATCCCGGCAGCGATCCCGGCCAGAATCCAAGGTCGTCCCCCGCGGCGCCCTGCCTTCTCTTCCGCTCCGCCGCGGTCTGAGTCGGGCTCAGCCCCAGCTTGCCTTGCAGCAGCTCCCCACGCGGAACTTGACGCAGCGACCGGTCGTGCCCCATCTGGCGCAGGAGACGTCCGGATCTCCACAGCGGCCGTTCTGGGTGCCTCCGCGACCTGCGCGGGCTTCCCGGCAGCCGCATCCTGTGCCGTGCGAACGTCGGCCAAGGTCCAGTCCACCACCCTGAACAGCCTGTTGGTGTCGAACTCGAAACGGCTAGGGCTGAGTTCCAGGGCTTGGCGGCGCACCAGAGGGGCCAGACTGTCCGGCAGCTCGTCGGCGCTCGGCATGCTCGCGCCGTCGACCAGAATCGGGATGACGCGGACCTGACGACTCAGGGCAGCCTCGATCTCCAGCCTGACAAAATCCTCCGGGTCATCGATGCGCCGCCTGCCATCACTGTCACTGATGTTCAGCCACTCATCACCGATCAGCGCGAGCAGGACGTCGCACGACCCGACCGCTCTGGTGATCACCTCGACGAAGTCGTCGCCCAGCTGGATCGAGTCGACGTCCTTGAAGACTTGGCCCGCACCGAAGCGTTCGGCCAGCCGCTCATACAGCCAGCCCGCTGGGTATGCCGTCTCCTCCCGACGGTAACTGACGAAGATCCGACCTGACGCAGCCGGAGTGGGTTCAGTCATTGGCCCTCCTCCCGGGCCGCGAGTCCGGAGCGCCGATCGCCGGCTGCTCCCTCACTACAGAGGCTGAACCGAGATTCGCCAATACGCAATCGTTTGACCCGGCGCCCAAGGAGGTACGGGCACGTCGTCTGACGTCCCTTCAGCCACGCCAACGCATGAGGAACGGCCAGCCCAAAGATGCACGCCATGGCGACGCCGAGGAGTGTCTCGCCTACGCGCTCGTTGAACCGCTGTTGCTGCTGTGCGGTCGTGGCGTCCGGGTACAGCAGCAGCGTCAGGACCAGGCAGGTCGTGAATGCGGGAGCCCCGTACCAGCGGCTCTTCCGAACCCCACCGGCACCCGCGAGCGCTGCGACGGCTGCAGCCCCCACAGCGGCCGCAGAGGGCTCGGTCCGAACGAAGATGACCGCTGCCAGAGAACTGACGAAGACCGCCACGACTCGTCCGACTGGAGCTGCTGCATCTCCCGCGTCGGCCGCATGACGAACAAGTCGGTCGCGGCGGCCCATCCCAGGTGATCGGCGTGAGTGGCCGCCGGGCGGCTGACGACGGCGGCCGCGATCGGGACCCGGTACGGGCGGGTGATCGGCCGGTACAAGCTGGGCAAGCACTTCACCACCGAGATCGCCGACGGCGTCTTCAGCTACGCCCGCGACACCGCCTCGATCGAGGCCGAGGCCGCGCTGGACGGGATCTACGTGGTGCGCACCAGCATCCCGGCCGCGCAGATGGATCCGGCGACCGTGGTGGCCACCTACAAGTCGCTGGCGCACGTGGAGCGCGACTTCCCCTCGCTCAAGGCGATCGACCTTCAGCTGCGCCCGATCCGGCACGCGGCCGCCACCCGGGTGCGGGCGCACGTGTTCCTGTGCATGCTGGCCGCCTACCTGACCTGGCACCTACGCCAGGCGTGGGCGCCGCTGACCTTCACCGACGAACACCACCCCGACCCGGCCGACCGTCCCGACCCCGTCGCGCCCGCGAAACGCTCACCCGCCGCGGACGCGAAAGCCTCCCGCCGGCTCGACGACCAGGGCCAGCAGGTGCGTTCCGTCCAGGGCCTGCTCGCGCACCTGGCCACCTTGACCCGCAACGACATCCGCTTCGGCACCGACCCGCCGCTGCCCACCATCGCCACCCTGACCGAGGCCACCGACACCCAGCGGCGAGCGTTCGAGCTGCTCGGCGCCCGCATCCCCGTGACCCTGACGTAGCCAGAACGACCGCACCGGAAACGACGAAACCCCTGCTCAGCAGGGGTTCCGCACGTCTCAGCCGACGTAACTTCGGACTAGACACCAATGCATCTACTGCGGAGGACTCACCTCATGTCCGGCGCCACGCCGAAGCCACACCAGCCACCTACGTAACAGGCCCCGAACTGCCTACGTTGTTGGGTGGCCGATCCGCGATGTTCGGATAGCCGGGCGAACGAGCGCCGCGGACGCGGTCCGCTCAGAAGATCAGGCCGGGACGGAGAGCCCCTGCAGCCAAGCCTGCCAGGCCGGCTCCTCGCGCCGCACGTAATCGGCTGCGTCGGCGGAGAACAGGTAGGCACGTATGCCCGCCGTCGCCTTGCCGTCGCCCTCGTCCCACGCGTAGACGCTGAGCATTCCGGGCACCGGCGCGGTGAGTCGGACCAGCGTCTGTCGTTCGCCGACGCGCTCGACCGTGCCGGTGGCGCCGCGCACCTCGACCGTCGCGCCCTCGTCGCCCAGCCCAAGAGCGTCGTGCAGGGTCGACCAGAGCGCCTCCGCGTCGCCGGGGTGGGAGGCGGTGGCCTCCAGGTGTGTGGCCTCCTGGCCGGGGAAGTGGCTCAGGTAGAGGCGCAGGTTGTCGAAGAACGGCATCCAGCCGGGGGCCATGGTGTCCCAGAACTCCGACTCCCAGGCGGCGCCGGTCCCGAAGCCGCTGCTGGTGACGCGCACGATGCAGGTTCCGCCGGACTGTGCCTCGACGAGGAACTCCGAGGTCAGCGGGCTGAGCGCATCGGGGTCCTTGCCCATGAGGGCGGCCCAGTCCTCCTCGTAGACGAGGCGGCGCGGCGGCTCCCACGCGGTGACCTGGCCGTCCGAGCCCATCTCAGGGCCCATGGTGAAGTGCAGGGAGCCGCCTTCGCGCTCCTCCATCTCGGTCGGCGCGAACCAGGCGCTCATGCCCTTGGCGGTGGCGATGGCCTGCCAGACCTGCTCCGGGGTGCCGGGAACCTCGACGCTGAACTCCAGGCGGTACGGGACGTTCGGGGTCGTACTCATGTGCTCTCCTCAGGAAGGGGGTGGGCGGCGACGAGGAGCCGGTGCGGGCGCCCGTCGTCGTGGTGGTAGCGAGCGGCCAGGCCGAGCACCGCGGCGGTCAGGTCGTCCGCGAAGGCGGCCCGGTCGGCGGCCGACCGGAAGCCGATCTGCGTGTCGATGGTCAGCGTCGGCAGGCGCTTGCCGGACGCGCCGGCCCGGCGCGCCAGGGCGCCGACCTCGCGCACCAGCCGGCCGGCCAGTGCGACGAGGTAGCCCGCCGACAGGTGGTCGGCGTTGGCGTCCGGGTCGGCCGCGGACTCGGTGACGGCCGCCGGCGACACGACATAGGACGCCGCCGACGCCTGCAGCACCCGCTCGGTGATGCCCCCGTGCCGGCGCTCCTCGGACAGCTCCACCAGGCCGTGCGCCTCGAGCGCCTTGAGGTGGTAGTTGACCTTCTGGCGCGCGATGCCGACTCGGGCGGCGAGCCCGGCGGCCGAGGCCGGGACGGCCAATTCGCCGAGCAGCCGGGCCCGGACCGGATCGAGCGCGACGGCGGCTGCCTCTGGGCTCTCGATGACCTCGATGTCCTGCATGACGCCACCGTGCCATTGACAATAATTATTGTCAATACCTATTTTGCACATGGGAGATGGGCACTCACGCACAGCGATTCCGCACATCACAAGCCTCCCGAGGTTCAGGGAGGTTGCGTCGTCAGGGAGGTCAGTGCAATGCGTCGAGCAGGTATGGCGGGGAGCTTCGTCCAAATCGTCAAGGCTCGGAGATGGGCCCGGTGGTTCCCGCGTCGCTGAGCTGGCCGAGCAGCCCCGCCAGGTCGATGAAGGCGAAGCGGATAGACGAGTCGCTGCAGCCGTAGGGCAGCACGATGGCCTCGCCGTGGATGAGCCCGCCGCAGGAGTAGAGGACGTTGGGGACATACCCGTCGCGCTCGTCGGGCCCGGCGGTCATGAGCGGCTCAGTCAGCGTGCCCAGCACGATGGTGGGGTCCTCGAGGTCGAGCAGGGCGGCGCCGAGGCTGTACGTCCGCATCGGGCCGACCCCGTGGGTGATGACGACCCATCCCTGGGAAGTCTCGAGCGGGGACGAGCATGGGCCGAGCTGGATGAGCTCCCAAGGCTGCGTGGGTCGCATCACGGTGACGGGCTGTCCCCAGCGCAGCGCGTCGGCCGAGGTGGTCACGCTGATTGACTCCCGGTCCCAGCGCGAGAGACTCCAAAAGCGACCGGCGATCCGCCTTGGGAAGAGGGCCATGCCCTTGTTCTTCGCTGCGGGACCGAGCTGGGGTCGCATCGAGAAGGTCTCGAAGTCGGTGGTGCTCAACAGGTGAGGCGCGATGCCGGATCCGTCGTACGCCGTGTACGTGGCGTAGTACCGGACGCTGTCATCCTCGTCGACGAATCGCACCAGGCGAGCGTCCTCGATGCCGTGGCTCTCTGCCTCAGCGGTCGGGAAGACCACCCGCTCCGACAGGTCGCTCGTGCTCGCGAAGGTCAGTTCGTAGCTGCTGGCGGCCCTGCTGCGGATGCGCTCGAGCAGTCCCCCGGGGCCGCGTCGCCGGGGGCTGTCCAGCTCGCTCGACGCCAGGACGTCCTCGAGCTCGCGCGGCGTGAAATGCTCCGGCAGGCGGCCGAGGACGCTCTGCGCCGTGACAGCGTCCCCGTCCTCGTCCAGGGCCTCGCGGAGGAATTCGGTCGACGTGGTGCTCTGGGTCATCCGGCCGGTCGTGAGGCGCGTCCCCGCCTCGTCGAGTTGCACGACGTCGTCTGCTGAAAGGACCCCGCTTCGGAACTCCAAGCTTGAGACGTGTCCCTCGCCGACGGCGCGTGCCGTCATGACGAAGCGAAGGTCGCCGGGCGCGAGGCCGTCCTGGTCCGGGTGGGCGGCGATGGACGGGTTGAAGAGTGCCGCCGCCTCGATGGCGTACTCGTGTGTGAGGTAGGCACCGATGAGGTCCGCCCGGTCTGAGGAGATCCCGACGCCGGACGGGAGGCGGTGCGCGACGAGCTGGAAGTGCTCTCGGAAGGAGCCAGGTAGGTCGGCGTGCCTTCCGGAGTGTGCCGACAGCGTGGCGGCCAACGTCTTCTCCACGTCTGCCTCTGGCATGGAAACTAGCCGCTGGACAACCGCTTCTGCGCGAGAGATCCCTTCACTGGGCAGTTCGTGACCGGGGAGGAAGGGGCGTGCGATGACGCGCCGTGAGTCGGAGCGGAGCACGATGGGACTGCGGCGGACGAGGTCTGAGTGCCCGTTCACAGCGAGCGGACGAGAGATCGTCCCGTGCGGTCATCGGCACGGAGCCGGCCGGCCAGCTGGAGTGTCGAGAGCATGGCCAGCGTGGACTCGGCACCTTGGTTCTCGTTGCGGCCGTCGGCTTCGAGGCCGTCGTAGCCGCCCCCGCTCACCGCGTCGGCCATCGGGATCCCGATGTCGTTGGTTCCCTCGAACCACGCGGCGCACTGAAGCACTGCGCCGGCCCACCGGGGGTGCCCGGTGATGTCGTGGGCCCGAGCGCAGGCGTCCGCCAAGGCTGCGACCTCGATGGGCTGCTGGTCGAAGCCCGGCCGGGGCTCGCCCCGCGACCATCCGCCTGCGGGCGTGACAGAGAGGTGCTGACCGGCTGTCTCGACATCGAGAAGCCATCCGAGCATGTCCAGTCCGCGTGAGACCCAGCGTGGCTCTTCGAGAAGGTGCCCTGCGGCGAGCAACGTCTCGGGAAGGACCGCGTTGGCGTACCGCAGGCGGCCCTCCGGCCAGTGCCAGTCGGCGGCGGGCCACGTCGGCGCCGCGCCCAACGGGTCGATGAGGGAGGCCGCGTCGGCCAGCAGGGCCCGGGCGATTCCATGGTCCGGATGCACCGTGAGAACCTCGGCTGCGCCCAGGGCGGCGAAGGCCATCGCCCGTGTCCAGCGCGACCGTCTCCCAGCGCTGGTCTCGAACTGCGTCAGGGCCTCGGAGGCGAGTCGGGACGAAGATGACCGTGCGGCGGCAGTGCCGAGGCCCCACAACGCGCGACCCCAGCAGTCCTTCACGTCGGCCGAGTCCTCCCACATCAGGTCGGCACCGAGGCGGTTCCGGAAGCCGCCGTCGGCGTCCCGCGCGCTCGCGAGGAAACGTTGGTAGATGGCCGCCAGCGCGGCTGTCGCCGGCTCCGGCGCCGGCTCACGAGTGGTGACGACCAGCCCGCGAGCCACGTCGTCCACGCAGTACCCGTGCTCGAGTCGTCGCTCGGTGAGCAAAGCATGCTCGAAGAGGCCCGTCGAGTCGCTGAGTCGCTGGAGGTGGCTGAAGGAGACCCCTGAGCCGCTCCGGCCGCTCATGCGCTCATCCGGACGCTCTCCGAGTCGAGGGCCGAGGACGCGAGGTCGCGATACTGCTGGGCCACCGAGCTCCACAGCAACGATGGGCTGAGGCGATCGGCCTCGGCGGCCAGGCCTTCGGCCAGCCCGGGCTCGGTGAGCACCCTGCGCAGGGCCGCGGCGATGGCCTCCGGGTTCTGCCGCTCGACCAGGAGCCCCGCCCCGCTCGAGAGCAGCTCGACGGCGTGCGGGAAGGCGGTTGCCACCACGGGCTTGCCTGCGGTCACAGCCTCCACCAAGACGCCCGACGTCACCTGCTCGCGCGAGTCGTAGGGCAGCAGGATGACTTCGGCCTCCCGCACGAGGCGGCTCAGCTGGTGCGTCTCGAGGTACCGCGCGTCGAAGGTGACCACGTCGTCGACGCTAAGTTCACGGGCCCTGGCCTCGAGTCCATGGCGATAGGCCTCCCCGTCGCGTTCGACGACCTTCGGATGGGTCTCGCCGACCACGTGGTACCTCGGGGCCGGATGGATGTCCCGCAGCTGTGCCATTGCCGAGATGCCCCACTCGATCCCCTTGCCCTCGCCCAGCAGCCCCCACGTGAGGATGATCGGCCCGTTGCTCGCGGCTCGTGGGGCGACCTGACCGCCCTCCAGCCGGGCAGTGGCCTGTCCCCCGACCCTCGGGTCGATCGCGCCGTGAGGGATGACCCTGATCTTGTCCTCGTCCACGAGATAGCGGTGGATCAGCCGCTCCTTTGCCGTCACGGTCATCGTCACGACGCTGTCCGACAAGAGGATGAGCTCGTCGAGGATCGCCTTCTGGCGCAGGGTCGGCCTCACCAAGACCGTGTGCAGAACCGTGATGACCGGTCGGGTCACGGCCCGGACGACGTCCAGAACGTCGTGCCCGTCGGGTCCGCCGAAGATGCCGTACTCGTGTTGCACGACGACGACATCGAAGCCGTTGAGCCGGGCGGCCGTGGACTCGGCGCCGTCGTGGTGCCCACGGACCCACTGGTGGCGTACCTCGGGTGACCGCGGGGCGCTGGCGACGTCGACTATGTCCACGACCCCGACTACGTCTGTGGGGGAACGCAGGCTCTGCACGAGCGCTGAGGTGAACGTGGCGAGCCCGCATTGGGTCGGGGGATAGGTGCTGAGAACTCCGTACGACGTGGACACGTGGATGCCTTCCCGCTCCTTCGGCGACTGACTGACGCCGAAGACGGCCATTTCGGAAGCCGGGAGTGCGCGCGATGTGCGCCGCGGATACCCCTCCGGTGAGTGCACGGGAGCGGTTCGGTCACGACATCATCGTCAGTGACAGGGCCCCGTCCAACCGAGGCACACCGATGATCGATCGTAACAGTCGCGCCTGCGCACTCCGGCAGACCCGGGCGGGGCAGCCAACCGGGCGGACTGGTCAGAGAGCGTAGGGTCACGGGTACCGACGTGGTTCACCGTACTTCGCCGTCGAACCGCCGCAGAGGGGGTAACCCGTGAGGATCGGTGTCATTGCCTCCATCGCCCACCGGCTCCCACCGCGGAGCTACGGGCCGTGGGAGCAGATCGCCTCCACACTGACCGAGGGCTTCGTCGCGCGCGGCCACGAAGTGACGCTGTTCGCGTCCGCCGACTCGGAGACGTCGGCCCGCCTGCACGGCACTGCGCCGACCGGCTATGAGGAGGACCCGAACGTCGACGCGAAGGTGTGGGAGGGTTTGCACAACGCCGCCGTCTTCGAGCGTGCAGGCGAGTTCGACGTGATCGCAAACCATTTCGACTTCATGCCACTCACTTACAGCCGGTTGGTCTCCACGCCCGTGGTCACGACGATCCACGGCTTCTCCTCACCCGAGATCGTGTCGGTCTATCGGTCATACGATGACATCGCTCACTACGTCGCGATCAGTGATGCCAACCGCCACCCCGACCTGCACTATGCCGCCACGATCCACCATGGGATCGACCTGAGCCGATTCACCTTCGTCCCGGCGCCTGCCGACTACCTGCTCTTCCTCGGCCGGATCCACCCCGACAAGGGGACCCACCTCGCCATCGACGTCGCCCGGCTCTCTGGGGTACCCCTTGTCATCGCCGGCATCGTCCAGGACGAGGCGTACTTCCGCGAGAGCGTGGCCCCGCACGTCGACGGTCGGAGCGTGTCTTACGTCGGGCCGGTTGGCCCAAAGGAGCGAGACGCGCTTCTCGGTGGGGCACGGGGGCTGCTCCACCTCATCAGCTTCGCAGAGCCCTTCGGTCTCTCTGTCGTTGAGGCGCTCGCCGCCGGCACCCCGGTCATCGCCACACCCCTCGGGTCGATGCCGGAAATCGTCCGGGACGGCGTCACCGGCTGGCTGGTGGCGGATGCCGACCAAGCGGCCTCAGCGGTCACGCGGCTGTCGCACCTAGATCGAAGTGCCTGCCGAGCCGACGCCGTGAGCCGGTTCACCTCCGACCGGATGGTCGACGACCATCTCGCGGTGTTCGAACGGGTGGCTGCCGAAGCCTCCTGCGAGAGAGGCACACACGGTCTGTGCACGTCGGCCTGACCGCGCCGCCGGCAGGGTGTGCTGCGGGGACGGCGGCGCGCTCGCCCAACCCTGCGCGGTCAAACGCGACACGAGGCGGTCGAGGTCCATCATGCCGCGGTCAGACGGTCCATCGACGCGACGACAACGGTGTCGTCGTCCCTGACGTGGCCAGCGGGGAGGCCAGGGCGGGACGGTCGGTGCTGCGCCGGAGGCGTGGTCGCGGAACCAGCGGGCGGGGGTGCCGCCGAGGGCATCGGCAAGGGCCGCGACCTGGCAGTCCCGGGCCGACAGGCGTCCTGAGCACTGCCGGCTCCATCGGCAAGGCTTGCCGCCGAGTTGCGCCAGTGGCCAGGACGGGGACCGGCTGGCAAGGGTGATCAACCGGAGAGGGACGTCTCGTCGACGGGATCGGGCCTGCTTCGGGAGGCGATTCCGCCGGTCGAGGTAGGCAGGACGGTGGTTGTCGGCGCTTTTCCGCTGGTCAGTCCCACTCCAGCTCGTTCGTGCGCTGCTCCGATAGGCCCGCGTGGCACATTTGTGGCACATCGTCTCGGGTCAATTTCGGATCCTCGAAGGCCTTGCGAGGGCGAGGAAAGTGCCTTTGATGCGGAAACGTGTGGTGGGCCCCGTCGGGCTCGAACCGACGACCGGCGGATTAAAAGGGCGGACCCGGACCCCCTTGATTGCCGAATTTCCTTGCCCCTCAGGCCCTCCCCGCGTCGCAGCAGTCCCCGAATGCCGGCATCGGGCGCGTGTACCCGGCCAATATCCGGCCATCGCCTTCCTGACAGCACTCTGGGGGGAAGCCCAACCGCGCGCGTGGCTCTCGGGTGCCTTCACCGCCACACCAGAACGGCGAGGAAGCCATACAGCAGGAGGTTGAACAGGGTCAGGCCGACAACGAAGGTGCGACTGGCGCTGTGATGGACCTCCTCGCGTCGGATGCGCAGCGCAATGACTGTGCTGCCAGCGGCGAGGACAAGCACAGAGACAACAAGCAAGACGGGCTTCATGGATTGGGCCAATGCCATCGGGCCGCGGCGCGGCCGTTGAGCACGCGTGCGCCGCGGCGGTGCCACTGAGAGCGCCAGCGCACCTCGTTGACGAGTTCGGTTGACGCCATGCGAGAACGGTATGACCGCATCGCCGCCCGCATATCCGCTGCCGGTGTTAGGGATGCGCATGACTTTCTCGCAGCCCTCCTCGATCGGCCGCGCCTCGTTGATTCGTTCCTGACACCGCCCTGCGTTAGCGCCACGTAAGGATCACGAGCGTGCGCGTTAGGGCCGTGTTAGAAGCCCACCCCGCGGGCTTGGCCGGCTCGAGACTGGACTCATGCGTGGCCGAGCGGTCACCGGATGATCGGAGTCCTCATGGCCGACCTGGCCTTCGTTGCCCTCACCCTCGCCTTCTTCGCCGTGACGGCGCTCCTGGTGAAGGGGGTGGAGCGCCTGTGAGCATCGAGAACGTGGCCGGACTCGTCCTATCCGGACTGCTCGTGGTGTACCTCGTGGCGGCGCTTCTCTTCCCGGAACGGTTCTGAGATGTCGGACACCGCTGCCGGTCTCCTTCAGGTCGGGCTGCTCATCGCGGCCGTAGCGGCGTGCTATCGCCCCCTGGGGGCGTACATGGCCCGCGTCTACACGAGCGAGCACCACACCCGCGTGGAACGGGTCCTCTACCGGGTCATGGGTGTCGACCCGTCGGCCGACCAGCGCTGGCCGGCCTATGCCCGTGCGCTCCTGGCCTTCTCGGCCGTGTCCGTGCTCGTGCTGTTCGCGTTGCTGCGACTCCAGCCCCAGCTGCCGCTCAGCCTCGGGTTCCCGGGCGTCCTCCCGGACCAGGCGTTCAACACGGCGGCGTCCTTCGTGACCAACACCAACTGGCAGTCCTACTCGGGCGAGTCGACCATGGGGCACTTGGCCCAGATGAGCGGGTTGGCCGTGCAGAACTTCGTCTCGGCGGCGGTCGGCATGGCTGTGGCCGTGGCACTGGTCAGGGCGTTCGTTCGCTCGCGCACCGACCGCCTCGGGAACTTC
Source organism: uncultured Actinomycetota bacterium (assembly GCA_963754395.1). Taxonomy (GTDB): domain Bacteria; phylum Actinomycetota; class Actinomycetes; order Actinomycetales; family Dermatophilaceae; genus Intrasporangium. Next base: position 71,020 of record CAVWGJ010000016.1, read on the forward strand.
TGGGTGGACCTCGTCAGGGGGAGCCTGCGCATCCTGCTGCCGATCGCCGTCATCGGCACGGTGGTCCTCATCGCGCTGGGAGTGGTCCAGAACCTCTCCGCCGGTACCGAGGTCGCCACCTTGGCCGGGCAGTCGCAGACGATCACGGGCGGACCTGTCGCCTCGCAGGAGGCGATCAAGGAGCTGGGCACCAACGGGGGGCACCTACAACGCGAACTCGAGCCACCCGTTCGAGAACCCCAACGCGCTGTCCAACCTGCTCGAGAACTTCCTGCTGCTGCTGATCCCCGTGTCCCTGACGTACACGTTCGGCCGGATGGTCAACGACCGGCGACAGGGGTACGCCATCCTCGCGGCCATGGGAGTCCTCTGGGGACTGATGGTCGTCAGCATCTGGATTTTCGAGGCAACGCACCCCGGCACCGCTCCACAGCTGGCCGGCGCCTCGATGGAGGGCAAGGAGACCCGCTTCGGCGAGGCCGCGTCCTCACTGTGGCGGCCTCGACCACGGGAACCTCCACCGGGGCGGTCAACTCGTTCCACTCCTCGTTCACCGCGCTCGGAGGTGGCCTGACCATCTTCAACATGGGCCTGGGCGAGGTCGCGCCGGGCGGCGTCGGGTCGGGGCTCTACGGGATGCTCGTCCTGGCCATGGTCACGGTGTTCGTGGCAGGGCTCATGGTGGGACGCACGCCGGAGTACCTCGGCAAGAAGATCACGTCGCGGGAGGTCAAGCTCGTCTCCCTGTACATCCTCACGATGCCCGTCATCGTGCTCGGTGCGACCGCCTTGGCGATCGCCCTGCCCGAGGCGAGGGAGTCGATCCTCAACGCCGGTCCACACGGCCTGTCCGAGGTGCTGTACGCCTTCATGTCGGGGGCCGACAACAACGGTTCCGCCTTTGCGGGCCTCAGCGCCAAACGGTTTTCTACAACACGGCGATCGGGCTGGCCAGCTGGACGGGTCGCTTCGTCCCGATCGTCCTGGTCCTGGCCCTGGCGGGGTCGCTGGCCGGCCAGCAGCCGGTGGGGGCCACGGCGGGCACCCTGCCAACGCACCGTTCGCTCTTCGTGGGCATGCTCATCGGGGTCGTCCTCATCCTCGCGGGCCTCACCTTCTTCCCCGTGCTCGCCCTGGGGCCGATGGCGGAGGGCCTGTGATGCGCGCCCCAAACGACACCGACCCGAACATCACCGGGCCCGACGAAGGACACCGACCCGTGGCCACCTCCGAACCGCACCTGCTGAAGCGCGTCGCGGCGGGCTTGCTCGACCCGACGATGATCATCTCCTCGCTTCCCGCAGCCGTGCGCAAGCTCGATCCGCGAGAAATGGTGCACAGCCCCGTCATGTTCGTCGTCGAGGTGGGCGCCGTCCTCGCCACCGTCCTGGCCATCACCGAGCCGAGCCTGTTCGCCTGGTCGGTCGTGGTGTGGCTGTGGCTCACCGTCACCTTCGCCAACCTCGCCGAGGCCGTGGCCGAGGGCCGGGGCAAGGCCCAGGCGGCCACGCTGCGGCGGGCCAAGACCGAGACGATGGCTTGCCGGCTGCGAGGCGATGGCACCGAGGAGACCGTGCCGGGCACCGACCTGCGCGTGGGTGACCGGGTGGTCGTCGAGGCCGGGGACATCATCCCCGGTGACGGCGACGTCGTCGAAGGGGTGGCGCAAGCGTCGACGAGTCCGCGATCACCGGCGAGTCCGCGCCGGTCATCCGTGGAGTCCGGCGGCGACCGCAGGCGGGTCACCGGGGGCACCAAGGTGCTCTCCGACCGCATCGTGGTGGCCATCACGGCCAAGCCGGGCGAGAGCTTCATCGACCG
>CAVWGJ010000017.1:0-164233 GCA_963754395.1 uncultured Actinomycetota bacterium
AAGGGCCAAAATCACTGACTGAGCAAGAACAACTAGCATTCGCTAGAAATTCAAATCAACCAAAGGATAAAAAAATCGCGCAGAGACACAACCAACCACCCACAAAGGCAGCCAGCCACACCCCCACAACGAGGTAAAATTGGCATCGATTTTTGACACGCTGTTGAGTTCTCAAGAACCGGACACACACCATCAACCAGCCAACAAGACCAGCCTCCGGGGCAACCCTTCTACTTTACCTGCCGCCCTGGGCGGGGTCAAACTCGTGATCCGCCCCGAGGGCGGCCGAGCCAACCCGCCAGAAGTCGGCGGAACCCGCGAGTGCATGCACCAGATCCTGATGCCGCCTGCTCGAAGGTTGTCTGCCCCGGGACCGGCCTACTTCGCTCGGCGATACTCGCCGCCGCTGTGGCGTCCGTTCCTCCCTGTCGGGCTGACGAAGAGAACATTAGCCCGGGGCTGTCGCGAATGCCAAATCGTCCCAGCGGACACCCCAAACAGGGCGATCCGGACCCGATGGGCCTGCCTGTTCACGCCCTCCGCGCGGCAGCCAGGCTCTTGCGGCCGCGCTTCAGGACGGCGACCCGGCCGTGCAGGAAGTCGTCCTGGCCGAGGACGAGCTCGGGATCGGTCACCTTGACGTTGTTGAGCGATGCTCCGCCCTCGCCGATGGCTCGCCTGGCCGCCTTGCGCGAGTCGACGAGGCCGGCGGCGACCATGGCGTCGATGAACGAGGTCCCCACTCCGACGTCGGCACCGGGAAGCTCGTCCGTCGCGTCGACGAGGGTGCCGACGTCGAGCACGTCCAGCTCGCCCTTGCCGAAGAGCGCCTCGCTCGCCGCCTGGACCGCCTCGGTCGCCTGCGCGCCGTGCACGAGGGTCGTGACGTCAGCGGCCAGGGTCCGCTGAGCCACCCGACGGAACGGCTCCTCCAGGACCTGCCGTTCGAGCTCAGCGATCTCCGCGCGGCTTCGATCGGTCAGCGCCTTGAGCATCGCCACGACCGACGCGTCCTCGACGTTGAGGAAGTACTGGTAGAAGGCGTAGGGGCTGGTCATGTCCGCGGACAGCCACACGGCGTTGCCCTCCGACTTGCCGAACTTGCGTCCGGAGGAGTCGACGAGCAAGGGCGTGGAGAGAGCGTGGACGGAGGCCCCTTCGGAGCGGTGCACGAGATCGACGCCTGCCGTGATGTTGCCCCACTGGTCGCTCCCCCCGAGCTGCAGGGTGCAGCCGTGCGCGCGGAAGAGGTGCAGGTAGTCCAGCGCCTGGAGCAGCTGGTAGCTGAACTCGGTGTACGAGATGCCCTGCTCGCTCTCGAGACGCCGCGCGATGGCCTCCTTCCGGATCATTTGGTTGACGCGGAAGTGCTGGCCGACCTCGCGGAGGAAGTCGAGTGCGCTCAGCGGGGCGGTCCAGTCGAGGTTGTTGACGAGGATCGCCGCGTTGTCCCCCTCGAAGTCCAACAGGGGGCCGACCAGCCGCTGGATCCGCGCCACGGACTCGGCAATGGTCTCCTTGTCCTGGAGGACCCGCTCGGAGTCCGGCTTCGGGGTCACCGATGAGGCCGGTCGAGCCCCCGACGAGGCAGATGACCCGGTGCCCGGCCGCCTGCATCCGCCGGAGCACGGAGACCTGGACGAAGTTGCCGAAGTGGAGCGACGGTGCGCTCGGGTCGAAGCCGCAATACAGCGTGACGGGTCCCTTCGCGAGTGCGTCGCGCAGCGCCGCCTCGTCAGTGGTCTGTGCCACCAGGCCGCGCCACTGCAGCTCGTCGAAGATGTCCGTCACGGGGATGCGTTCCTCTCGGTTGCGTTTGTCACCGGCGGGAGGTGTGCCCACCGCGTCACAGACTGCCCTACCGGGTGCGCGGCGGGCCAATGTGAAAGGGGCCCGTCCCAGATCACGACCACCATGCCGTATGCCGCTGGGCTCGCCGGGTGCCCGAAACACAGTCGCCGGGTCCCGGACCTGGAAACAATGGGTTCGTGAGCGACAGCGAGACCGCCAGGACCACGTTCCTCGACCTCATGACCAGGGCGACCGATGGTGCGCTCATCGTGGCCGGGGTCTACCTCGGCACCAAGCTCGGGCTCTATGCAGCGCTGCAGTCAGCGCCAGCGACGAGCGCGCAGCTGGCGGCCCGGACCGAGTTGGACGAGCGGCTCGTACGCGAGTGGCTCCACCAGCAGGCGGCGTCAGGTGTGCTCATTGCCTCCAGCAAGCCAGAGGGCTGGTCCTACGCCCTGCCCGCCGAGCATCACGCGCTCCTGCTCGACCCGGACGACCCGGACCGGGTCACCGGTTCGGTGCTGAGCACGGCCGCGGAGCTTCGCCAGCTACCAAGACTCCTCGAATCGTTCCGCACTGGTCGCGGCATCCCCTACGAGGACTACGGCCCCGACGAGTCGACGGGGCAGGCGATGTCGTCACGCGGCCTCTACCGTGCGCGGGTCCCGCAGTGGTTGGATGCGCTTCCCGTGGCACCCCGGCTCCGCGAGGACGGAGGGAGCATCCTCGACGTGGGGTGCGGCCACGGGTGGTCGACCATCACCATGGCAGAGGCACTGCCGTCGGTCATGGTCGACGGCATCGACCTCGACCGCGACTCCATCGCCGCCGCCGAGGTCAACCGCGTCAGCTCCCAGGCGGCTGACCGCGTGTCGTTCCAGGTCCGTGATGCTGCCGAGCTGGCCGGTGCCGGCTACGACCTCGTCACGATGTTCGAGATGCTGCACGATCTCTCGAGACCGGTCGCGGCACTGCGGGCCGCGCGAGCAACCCTCAAAGAACACGGCGTCGTCCTCGTTGCCGACGAGCCGACCGCCGAGGAGTTTCTGGGTCGTCCGGACGCGATGGAGGCCCGGCAGTTCGGCTGGAGCGTGCTCGCCTGCTTGCCGATGAGCCTCGTCGAGCCGGGCTCGGCAGCGACGGGTGCGGTGATGCGGCCCTCGACGCTGCGCCGCTATGCCGACGAGGCCGGGTTCAGCAGCGTAGCTGTCCTCGACCCTGCTGAACCCGACACAGAGTCGCTGCGGCTCTACCTGCTCAGGCCCTGACGATCGCTACTCCGCTTGCGGACGACCCCGGGTCGGTACGCGGAGACCGTTGCCTCGCCCTCGAGCCAGTACCGCCACGGGAAGACCCCCGCGTCCCCGCCCGGACCGCTCACCCCGACCCGCGGGCCGGTCCGGATGCTCCCTCTGTCGACGCCCCCATCCGGGGCGCTGACGAGCAGGTCGACCGGCTCGCCGATGGGTGGGCGGCAGAAGTCGCGTCCGGTCTCGTCGCGACCCAGGGCGAGCACCTGGCCCATCCGACCGGGACCCCTGGCCCAGTCGCGCAGCGGAATCCCGGGGCGCCTGTCGCGGGCAAGCTCGTGCCCGGCGACGACCTCCCCGCCCCGGAGCAGCACGGCGGAGGCGCTGCCCTCGTGGCCGACGACGAGGTTTGCACACCAGTGGTTGCCGTAGGTGAAATAGACGTAGAGGAACCCGGCAGGTCCGAACATGACTCGGGTCCGCGGCGTCGGTCCCCGGTACGCATGCGAACCGGGGTCGATCTGGCCCGCGTACGCCTCGACCTCGGTCAGTCGGACGGTGACACCGGCGTGGGTGACGCGACAGCCGAGCAGGTCTGGCGCGACCTCGAGGACCGGTCGCGCGAAGAAGGAGCGCGGCAGCCGGTCCGCCGGGCGATGGTGCACGGGATCCGCCGGATCCATGGGATCCGTGGGGTCGCGGGGGGTCATGCGGTCAGACGCTACCCGCCGCCCAGGACCGTGCCGCAGCCGTGGCCACCTTGGCCGACTCCAGCTGCTCTCCCACCCGGACCGGGGCCGTGCCCCCGACCGCGTCACGTGAGGCGAGCGAACCCTCCACGGAGAGGACCGACCGCACGCCAGGAGTCAGGTGCTCGCTGATGCGGCCGAAGTCCTCGTCGGTCAGGTCCCACAGCTCGATGCCGCGCGACTCGCACTCGCGGACGCAGGCGCCGGCCACCTCGTGGGCGACTCGGAACGGCACACCTTGGCGAACGAGCCACTCGGCGATGTCGGTGGCCAGGGCGAAACCCTGTGGCGCCAGCGATGCCAGCCGCTCGGTGTGGAAGGTCAGCGTGGCTACCATCCCGGAGAACGCCGGCAGCAGCACCTCGAGCGTGTCGACGGCGTCGAAGACCGGCTCCTTGTCCTCCTGGAGATCCCGGTTGTAGGCCAGCGGCAGCGCCTTGAGCGTCGTCAGCAGTCCGGCGAGGTCGCCGACGATCCGGCCGGCCTTCCCACGGGCGAGCTCCGCGACGTCCGGGTTCTTCTTCTGGGGCATGATGCTCGACCCGGTCGAGTAGGCGTCGTCGAGCGTGATGAAGGAGAACTCCCTGGTCGCCCACAGGACGACCTCCTCTGCGATTCGCGAGATGTCCACCGCCGTCATCGCGCAGACAAAGGCGAACTCCGCGGCGAAGTCGCGAGACGCGGTCCCGTCGATCGAGTTCTCGACGGCGCGGGCGAAGCCGAGGTCCCTCGCGACGACCTCCGGGTCGAGACCCAGCGAGGAGCCGGCGAGCGCACCCGAGCCGTAGGGCGACGCGTTGGTCCGCACGTCCCAGTCGCGGAGGCGGTCGACGTCGCGGAGCAGGGCCCAGACATGCGCGAGCAGGTGGTGGGAGAGCAGCACGGGCTGTGCGTGTTGCAGGTGCGTCCGCCCGGGCATGGCGACCCCCGGATGGGCATCCGCCTGCCCGATGAGGGCCTCGACGACATCGAGCACCAGCCCGCCGACGACCCGGGCGTGCTCGCGCAGGTACATCCGGAAGAGCGTGGCGATCTGGTCGTTGCGTGACCGGCCGGCCCGCAGCCGCCCACCCAGCTCCGGCCCGACCCGGTCGATGAGCCCGCGCTCGAGCGCCGTGTGGACGTCCTCGTCCTCCTCGGCAGGGGCGAAGGCGCCGGATCGGACGTCCTCCTCGAGACGATCCAACCCGGCCACCATCCCAGCGAGCTCTTCGTCGGAAAGGAGCCCAGCGGCATACAGCACTCTTGCGTGTGCTCGTGAGCCGGCGATGTCCTGCGGCGCGAGCCGCCAGTCGAAGTGGGTGCTCTTGGAGAGGGCAGCGAGCGCCTGGTCGGGGCCGCTGGCGAACCGGCCACCCCACAGGCTGAGCGGGTCGGCCGGCTGCGGCGCATCGGTGGTCATCGGGAAGGCTCCTCGGGGTGGTGCGGGCGGTCAGTCACGGGATCCGACGAGACCCTGGAGACGGGTGGCGATCGTCGCCGCGTCCGAGTCGGACGCGGCGACGAGCATGATCGTGTCGTCGCCGGCAAGCGTGCCGATGACGGAGGGATCGCGGGTCTGGTCGATGGCGGACGCCAGGTAGTTGGCCGCGCCGGGCGGTGTGCGCAGGATGACGAGGTTCCGGGCAGGGGTCGCGGACACGAGCAGCTCCTCGCAGGTGCGCCGCAGCCGGGCACTGGTGCTCCCGGCGATCGAGCCGGTCGCCGCGACGTCGCCACCGTCTCCCGGGATCGCGTAGGCGAGGGCGCCACCCCGACGCACCTTGACCGCGCCCACCTCGACGAGGTCGCGCGACAGGGTCGCCTGGGTCACCTCGATCCCCTCGGCGACCAGGAGGTCGGACAGCTCGCCCTGGCTTCTCACCTCGTGTTCCTCGAGCAGCTCGAGGATGCGGGCTTGGCGCTGGGTGCGGCTCATGGGCTGCTCCGCGCGGCCTCGAGGATCCCGGGGAGCGCGTCGACGAAGCTCGTGAGCTCACCCTCCGAGATGATCAGTGGCGGCGCGAGGCGCAGCGCCGTCGTTGTCACGGCGTTGAGGATGAAGCCCGCTTCCCTTGCGGCGGCCATGGCCGCAGGAGCGGGTATGCCGCTGAGCTCGATCGCGCGCAGGAGGCCGCGTCCGCGCGTGGCTGAGACGCCGGCGAGGTCGAGGTCGTCGAGCATCGACCCGACGCGCAGGGCATTGCCGAGCAGGCCCTCGCGCTCGATGGTGTCGAGGACGGCGAGGCCTGCGGCACAGGCGAGCGGGTTGCCTCCGAAGGTGGTCCCGTGCTGGCCCGCTGTGAGCAGGCCCGTGGTGTGTCCGCCGAAGGTGACGAGGGCACCGATCGGGACGCCACCTGCCAGACCCTTCGCGATCGTCATGGCGTCGGGGACGATGTCGGCGACCTGGTGCGCGAACCAGTGGCCGGTCCGGCCGATGCCGGTCTGGATCTCGTCCAGGACGAGCAGGGCGCCGTGGCGGGACGTCAGCTGGCGGGCCAGCCTGAGGTAGTCGGCCGAGAGCTCACGGACCCCGGCCTCGCCCTGGATCGGCTCGATGAACAACGCCGCTGTCCGGTCGTCGATGACGGCAGACAGTGCGGCCTCGTCGTTCGGCTGGACGAAGACCACGTCGGGGATGAGCGGTTCGAACGGCTCCCGGTAGGCCGCCTTGTGGGTCAGGGCGAGCGCCCCGGTGGAACGGCCGTGGAACGAGCCCTCGAGTGCGACGAGGCGCGTCCTGCCGGTGCGGCGCGAGAGCTTGATGGCGGCCTCGATGGCCTCGGTTCCGGAGTTGGCGAAGAACACGCCCGAGCCAGCGGGGGCGGCGGCGAGGGCGAGGAGCCGCTCCGCGAGCAGGATGGCCGGCTCGGAGGTGAAGAAGTTGCTGATGTGGATGGCCTGCTCGGCCTGCTTCGCGACCGCCTGCACCAGCGCGGGATGGCCGTGGCCGAGTGCGTTGACCGCGATCCCGGACAGCAGGTCGAGGTACCGCTTGCCGTCGACATCGGTGACCCAGCAGCCGTGCCCCGATGCCAGGACGAGCTGCGGCTGCCCGAAGACCTGGACCATGGCGCCCGCGTAGCGCTGGAGCAGGTCGGAGCCCACGGTCATGACACGCCCCCGGCTGCTGCGCTGCTGGCGCTGCTGGCGCTCGGATCCGGATCGGGCAGGACCATGGTCCCGATCCCCTCGTCGGTGAAGATCTCGAGGAGGATCGAGTGCGCCTGGCGCCCGTCGACGACGTGGGTCTGGGGCACGCCGCCCTCGACGGCGCGGATGCAGGCCTCGAGCTTGGGCACCATCCCCTCGTCGACGCGCCGGAGCAGGTCCCTGGCGGCGGAGACCTCGATGGACGACAGGAGGGACGAACGGTCGGGCCAGTCGGCGTAGATCCCCTCCACGTCGGTCAGGACGACGAGCTTCTTGGCGTCGAGGGCGACGGCCAGCGCGGCCGCAGCCGTGTCAGCGTTGACGTTGAGGACCTGGCCGTTTCCGTCGAGGTCCGGCGCTACCGTGGAGACCACGGGGACCCGGCCGGCGGCCAGGATGTCCAGCACTGCGGACGGGTTGACGCTCTCGACGTCCCCGACGAGGCCGATGTCCACCAGCTCGCCGTCGATCTCGGTCCCGCGGCGGCGGGCGGCGAAGAGGCCGGCGTCCTCGCCGGACAGGCCCACGGCGATCGGCCCGTGCTGGTTGAGCAGCCCGACGAGTTCGCGACCGACCTGGCCGGTCAGGACCATGCGGACGACGTCCATGACCTCCGGTGTGGTGACGCGCAGTCCACCCTTGAACTCGCTCTCGAGGCCGAGGCGAGCGAGCATCGCCTTGATCTGGGGGCCGCCGCCGTGGACGACGACGGGCCGTAGCCCTGCGTAGCGGAGGAACGCGATGTCCTGGGCGAACGCTTTCTTGAGCTGCTCGTCGACCATCGCGTTGCCGCCGTACTTGACGACGACGAGGGCGCCCCGGAATCGCTCGAGCCAGGGCAGCGCCTCGACCAGCGTGGCGGCCTTGCCCGCGGCCACCCGGATGGCGGCCGCGTCGATGAGTCCCCGGAGTGCCCGGTGCGGGTGTGCTGTCATGTGCTGTACGCCGAGTTCTCGTGGACGTAGTCGTGAGTCAGGTCGTTGGTCCACACGGTGGCGTTCCCGGTCCCGGCGTGGAGATCGACGAGCACGTGGACCTCGCGTTGGCCGAGGTCGACGAGTGACCGATCCTCCCCGACACCTCCGGACCGGCACACCTGAATGCCGTTCATGTGGACGTCGAGCCGAAGCGGGTCGAAGGCCGCCCTGGTCGTGCCGACCGCGGCGAGCACCCGGCCCCAGTTGGGGTCGTTGCCGAAGATCGCGCACTTGAAGAGGTTGTTGCGGGCAACGGAGCGGGCGACCTCGAGTGCATCGTCGACCGATGCTGCTCCGCGCACCTCGATGGCGATGTCGTGAGCCGCTCCCTCGGCGTCGGCGATGAGCTGGCGGGCCAGGCTCGAGCACACCGCAGTCAGGGCGCTCATCAGCCCGGCGCGGTCGACGGGGATGCCGGAGGCGCCGGAGGCGAGGACGACCACGGTGTCGTTCGTCGACATGCAGCCATCCGAGTCGATGCGGTCGAAGGTGGCCTCGGCGGCCGAGCGGAGCGCGGCGTCAAGATCCGGTGCCGAGACCACCGCGTCGGTGGTGAGGACGACGAGCATCGTGGCCAGGGCGGGCGCGAGCATCCCGGCGCCCTTGGCCATGCCGGCGACGGACCAGCCGTCTGCGGAGTACCCGGCGACCTTGTGGACCGTGTCCGTCGTCTTGATGGCGACCGCTGCGTCCGCGAGGCCGTCCGGGGTCAGCGAGCCGGCCGCCGCCTCCACGCCGGCCAGCAGCGTGTCCATCGGCAGGAGCTCGCCGATCAGGCCGGTGGAGCAGACCACGACGTCCCCCGGAGAGATGGCGAGGACCTGGGCGACGTGCTCGGCCGTGCGGTGGGTGTCGGCAAACCCCTGGGGGCCGGTGCACGCGTTGGCGCCGCCGGAGTTGAGGACGACGGCGTCGACCCTGCCGTCCGTGACGACCTGCCGTGACCAGGTCACCGGCGCGGCCTCGACCCGGTTCGTCGTGAAGACGGCGGCGCCGGCGTGGTCCGGACCGTCATTGACGACGAGGGCCAGGTCGGGGCTTCCGCTCGCCTTGAGCCCGGCGGTGACGCCCGCGGCCCGGAAGCCGCGAGGCAGGTGGACCGTCTCGCCCGTCACGGTGCCACTCCTGCGACCGGCAGGCCGGTGGCCTCGGCCAGGCCAAGTGCGATGTTGGCACACTGCACGGCCGCGCCGGCGGTCCCCTTGGTCAGGTTGTCGACAGCGGACACGACGACCACGCGTCCGGCCCGCTCGTCGACGACGACCTGGACGTGGACGTTGTTGCTGGCCAGCACGTCTGCCGTCCGTGGCCACTGGCCCTCGGGCAGGAGGTGGACGAACGTCTCGTCGTCATAGGCCTGCTCCCACGCCGGCCGGACCGCGCCGGCTTCGGTGCCCGGTGCCAGCCGGGCCGTGCTCGTGGCGAGGATCCCGCGTGCCATGGGCGCGAGCGTCGGGGTGAAGGACACCGTCACCGGGACACCGGCGGCCCGGCTGAGGTTCTGCTCGATCTCCGGAGTGTGGCGATGCACGCCCCCGACCCCGTAGGGCGACATCGAGCCCATCACCTCGCTGCCGAGCAGGTGCGGTTTGAGGCCCTTCCCTGCGCCCGAGGTTCCCGAGGCTGCGACGACCACGATGTCCTCGGGGGCGAGCACACCGGCGGCCAGACCGGGTGCGAGGGCGAGCGAGACCGCGGTCGGGTAGCACCCGGGGACGGCGATGCGTCGCGCTCCGGTGAGCAGGCCGCGCTGCTTGGCCGGCGGGTTGTCCGGACGGCGCTGACCGACCGGCAGTTCCGGCATGCCGTAGGGCCACGAACCTGCGTGGGACGTGTCGTAGAACGTCGTCCAGGCATCGCCGGACTCGAGCCGGAAGTCGGCCCCGCAGTCGATGACCACGACGTCGTCGGGTAGCTGCGCTGCGAGTGCCGCCGAGTGGCCGTGGGGCAGGGCGAGGAAGACCACGTCGTGCCCGGACAGGGTCTCGGCCGAGGTGTCGTCGAGGCGTCGTCCGGCAAGTGGCGTCAGCTGGGGATGGATCGTTCCGAGGAGCTCACCGGCGCTGCCACCCGCCGTCACCGCCCCGATCTCGATGTGCGGGTGGGCGAGCAGCAGCCGGAGGATCTCCCCGCCGGCATACCCGCTCGCCCCCGCTACTGCTGCCCTGGTCACAATGCATGACTATACACGTTCATGCATACAACTGCAGCCAGCCTGCGACCCCTCACCCCCGCAACACACCCGCCTATCCAGTGCCGACCACGGTTGCAGCAGGGGCGAGCGCGCGGTAAGCGGGTGTGTTGCGGGATCGCGTGGGGTGGCGGGGTGCGCGTCCGGGAGGCGCGGGATGCGGCTCAGCGCTGGATCGCGCCCACCGCGTCTGCTGCGGCGGCGACGGCGGCGTCGCGGAAACCGTTGACCTCGTCGGTCGTCAGGGTCCGGTCGGCGGCCCGGAACGTCAGCCGATAGGCCAGGGATTTGTGCCCATCCTCGATCCGCTCGCCCTCGTAGACATCGAAGAGGGATACGAACTCGAGGGCCTCCCCCGCCCCGGACCGTAGTGCCGCCTCGACGTCCGCCGCCGCGACGTCGGTCCGCACGAGCAGGGCGATGTCGGTCATGGCAGGCGGGAATGCGGAGAACGGCTGCGCCTGGACTGCGCGATCACTGGCGGCCGTGAGGACGTCGACATCGATCTCGGCCGCCACGGTTCTCGCCGGCAGGTCCAGTGCGGTGAGGACCTTCGGGTGCAACTCACCGGCGTGACCCACGAGGGTGCCGTCGGTGAGCGTGATCCGCGCGCAGCGGCCGGGATGCCAGGGAGCGTGGTCGGGGTCCGCAGAGATGACGACGGGGACGACGAGGGCAGCGGCGACCGCCTCGACGGCTGAGACCATGTCGCTCCACTCAGCCGATCGACCCGGGCCCCACCAGCCGGCGTGCTCGATGAGGCCGGTTGCCATGATGCCGACGCGCCGGGGCTGCGGAGGGACGGCGGCGTACAGCTGCTCGAGCTCGTCGTCCGACGGGCGCGCCGACACTCCGGGGATGGGGGCGCGGCCGAGCGGGCCGCCGGGACGGAAGACGAGGCCCATCTCGAAGAGCGCGACGTCCTTGTGCCCGCGCGAGACGTTGCGCCGCAGGACGTCGACGAGGCTGGCCAGGACGGCGGTCCGCATGAGGGGGCGCTCCTCGGACAGCGGGTTGGCGAGCCGGACTGCACGACGCCGGTCGTCCTCGTCGGGCAGCATCAGCTGGTCAGCCAGCTCTTCCGAGACGAACGGGTAGCTGAGCACCTCGGTGTAGCCAGCGCCGGCGAGCGCGTCGGCGACGACCCGCCGGATGCCCTGCCCGTGGCTCAGGCCCCGCCCCTCGCTCGGCGTCGGCGTGACCGAGGGGATGTTGTTGTAGCCGTCGATCCGGGCGACTTCCTCCGCGTAGTCCGGTGCATCAACGAGGTCTGGGCGCCACGAAGGTGGAGTGACGTCGACGTAGCGGGGGTCCTCGAGCTCGGCGACGTCAGCCCCGAGGTCACGCAGGATCCGGACGACGCGATCGCGCGGGTAGTCGACCCCGATGATCCGCGATGGCGCGGTCACGTCGAGTCGATGGGCCTCCCGACTCGTCGGTGCGGTCGACATCCGTCACCCCGGGGTCGACGTGCCCGCCGCCGTGCTCGACGAGCAGGCGGACCACCAGCTCTGCAGCGGCAGCGGGGACCCGGGGGTCGACACCGCGCTCGAAGCGCTTGGAGGCCTCGCTGACGAGCTTGTGCCGACGGGACGTGCGCGCCACGGAGGTGGGGTCGAAGTGGGCGGCCTCGATGAGCACGTTCGTCGTCGTGGCGCTCACCTCGGAGGACGCGCCACCCATGACTCCGGCCATGCCGAGGATGGCCTCGCCGCTCCCGTCGCCCTCGTCCGTGATGAGCAGGTCCTCGGGATCGAGAGTGCGCTTGACGCCGTCGAGCGTGGTCAGCGTCTCTCCCGGACGGGCCCGACGGACGACGATCGGTCCACCCAGCGTGTCGAGATCGTAGGCGTGCAGCGGCTGGCCGAGCGCCATCATGACGTAGTTCGTCACGTCGACCGCGAGCGAGATCGGCCGCATGCCCATCTGGGCGATCCGCTTCTGCATCCACGTGGGTGACGGCGCCGAGGCGTCGACGCCCCGGACGAGCCGCGCCACGAACCGGTCGCAGCCCTCGAGGCCGTCGATCGGCGCCTCGTCCTTGAGCACGACTGGGTACCCGGCGTCGTTCGGTGCGGGCGTATCGATGAGTGCTGGGTCGCGGAACCCACCTGCCGGGCTGCCCTGGCTGTGCCAGTACTCGCGCGCCAGGCCTCGGACCGAGAAGCAGTACCCGCGGTCGGGCGTCACGTTGGCCTCGATGGTCTCCTCACCGAGGCCGAGGAGTGCGATGGCATCGTCGCCCGGCCGGACACCGGCCACGTGCTCCTCGCCGAGGAGGCGGGTCAGGACGATGATGCCCGCGTGGTCGTGCCCGAGCCCGATCTCGTCCTCGGCGCAGATCATGCCGTTGGACATGCGGCCGTAGGTCTTGCGAGCGGTGATGTGGAAGCCACCGGGCAGGATCGCGCCGGGCAGGACGACGACGACGAGGTCGCCCACCTCGAAGTTGGTCGCCCCGCAGACGATCTCCTGGTGCTTGCCCTCGCTCACCATCTGGCCGTGCTGCCCGACGTCGACGACGCAGAAGCGGATCGGCTTGCCGTTCTTCTGGATCGTCTCCTCGAAGTCGAGGACCCGGCCGACGACGAGGGGCCCGGTGATGTCGCCGCCGTGGAGGTCCTCCTCCTCCAGCCCGACCGAGACGAGCGAGGCAGCGACACCGGCGCCGGTCGCTCCGGGGGCGAGGTCGGTGTACTCAGCCAGCCAACTCAGGGGGGCCCGCATCTCAGACCTCCCTCCCGAACTGCCGCGAGAAGCGCACGTCGCCCTCGACCATGTCGTGCATGCCCTGGACCCCGTGGCGAAGCATCAGTGCCCTTTCGATACCGAGCCCGAAGGCGAAACCCGAGTAGACGTCCGGATCGATCCCGCAAGCGCGTAGCACCTTCCGGTTGACCATGCCGGACCCGCCGAGCTCGATCCAGCCGGACCCGCCGCACGTCCGGCACCCGTCGGGGCCGGGGTCTCCGTGGCAGGCGAAGCAGACGAAGTCGGTCTCCATGGACGGCTCGGTGAACGGGAAGTACGACGCGCGCACCCGGGTCTGGGTGCCCTCACCGAACATGATCTGGACGAACGCATCGATCGCGCCGCGGAGGTGCGCCATCGTCAGTCCCTTGTCAACGGCGAGGCACTCGATCTGGTGGAAGACCGGCGTGTGCGTCGCGTCGAGGTCGTCCGTGCGGTACACCTTCCCGGGCGCCACGATGTAGATCGGCGGCTCCCGCTCCAGCATGGTGCGGATCTGGACGGGGGACGTGTGCGTGCGCAGGACGAGCCCGGAGTCGACCGGGTCGAGGAAGAAGGTGTCCTGCATCTGACGCGCCGGATGGTCCGGACCGAGGTTGAGGGCGTCGAAGTTGAGCCATTCAGCCTCGAGCTCCGGGCCCTCGGCAACCTCCCATCCCATCCCGACGAACGCGTCGACGAGCCGCTGGGAGACGAGCTCGATGGGGTGCCTGGCGCCGAAGGGGCTCCGGACGACGGGAACCGTGACGTCGACCCGCTCCTCGACGAGGATCCGTTCGTCGCGCTCGGCCTCGAGCTCGGCCTGGCGCGCGGAGAGCGCCGCGCCGACCCGCCCCCGCGCCTGGCCGACACGCTTGCCGGCCTCGGCCTTGGCGCTGGGCGGAAGGGCCCCGATCTCGCGGTTGGCCAGCGCCAGGGCGCTCTTCTCGCCCTGGTGCTCGATGCGGGCGGCCTTGAGGTCGTCGAGCGAGGTGGCGGCCGCGATGGCAGCCAGCGCCTCCTCGACAGCGGTCTCGACCTGCTCCGGGTCGAGGGCGGAGACCTCGACGGGGTCGTAGTTGGTGTTGGGTCCGGACATCTCTTCGGCGTTCGCTGCTCTCGCTCGGGCTGCTCTGGTCACGTCTGGCTCGACGCGTCGCACCCCGGGCAGGGGCGGACGCGGCGTGCCCCAGTCTAGGGGCGCCGTGCAGCGCGCTGACGATGCGTCCGGGCCCTGCCGCACGGTGCCGCCTCAGGTGGCGAGATCAGGTGGCGAGGTCAGGGCAACGAGGTCAGGGCAGCGCGACCGCGTCCGGTACCCCCGCGGGCAACCGGACGGCAAACCGCGCACCACCGACGGGACTGGACTCGACCGTGACCGTGCCACCGTGGGCCTCGACGAGGCCGCGCACGACGTAGAGTCCCAGCCCCGTGGTGGACCCGTCCGAGCCGCGCCAGAACCGACCGAAGACCTTCTCGCGGTCGTCCTCCGGGATCCCGGAGCCCTGGTCGTCGACGAGGACGAGGACAACGTCCCCGCCGGCGTCATCGCGGTCCAGCGTGACCGTCACCGGTGCCTCGCCATGCCGCAGGGCGTTCTCGATGAGGTTGAAGAACACCTGCTGGAGCCGGTCCGAGTCCGCCCACAGCTCGGGAACGCCGTCCGCTTCCGCCGAAGGCCCGAGCCGCAGCAGCACCTGCCCTCCCGTGCGGCTCATCTCGTGCCGCGCGACGTGGGCGGCGAGCAGGTCGTGCAGGTCCACCGGCGCCAGACGCAGGCTGAGGTTGTCGGAGTCGAGACGGGAGATGTCGAGCAGCTCCGTGATGAGCCGAGTCAGCCGACTGGCGTCCGCTTCGATCGTCTCGATCATGAGTCGCTTCTGCTCATCGGTGAAGCGGTCCCAGCGCCGGAGGAGGCTGCTCGTGAAGCCGGTCACCGACGTGAGGGGCGCACGCAGCTCATGCGCAACCGTCGACAGGACGGTCGCCTGCTCGCGTTCGGCGCGCAGGCGAGCCTCCGCATCGCGCAGGCCGACGAGGATCCGCTCGAGGCTCGATCCCCCCGCCGCGATGATGTGCCGCGCTGTGACCAGGACATCCCGTCCGTGGGGCCCGACGAGCAGCCGCTCGCGGTGGCGGATGCCCGTGGTCCTAGAGACCGGCTGGTTGGAGCGCTTCCACCAGTCGCGGCCGTACTTGTCCGCGAGCGGCAGAACCTCGCGCGCGGGGCGGCCGATCAGCTCCTCGGTGGTGCACTCGAGGATGCGGCAAGCCTCCTGGTTGACGAAACTGATGATGCCGTCCCCGGTGACGACGACGAGCCCATCAGGGAGCAGCTCGCCGAGCGCGTAGAGGGTCTCTGCGGAGGGCGGTGACACAGGCGGGGCCGGCAGCTGGCCGTTGTCACCACCGGAGCCCATGGTGCGAAGGATAGCCACGCATCGCTGCCCGCGGGAGTGTTCGACCGGGAGGTGCCGTTCAGTGCACTCAGCCCCGCCGGCGCCTCGCCTCCGCGGATGCGTAGAGACACAGGGTCGCCGCCATGGCGAGGTTGAGCGACTCGGCGTGCCCGTGGATCGGTACGCGGACCACGTCGTCGCAGGCGTCACGCACCTGCTCCTCGAGGCCCCACGCCTCGTTCCCCATGACCCAGGCGTGCGGTCCGTCCAGGTCGGCGTCGGGCAGGAAGGTCTGACCAGACCCGTCGGCGGCGAGCAGGCGGATGCCCTGGGCGTGCAGGGCCCCGAGGATCGTCTCGATGGGCACCTCCGTCACGACCGGTAGGTGCCAGAGGGAGCCGACGGTCGAGCGGACCACCTTCGGGCCGAGCACGTCGACGCTCGCGTCGCTGACCACGATGAGGTCCGCGCCGGCCGCGTCGGCACCCCGGATCACCGTGCCGGCGTTGCCCGGGTCACGGACGTGCGCGAGGACGCACACGAGCGGGTCGGGCGGTAGGGCACCCAGCGCGTCGTCGAGCGAGAGGCGAGCCCAGCGGCATACGGCCATGATTCCTTGGGGGTGCTCTGCATCGCTCATGGCGGCGAGCACCTCGGGTGTCACCTCGTGCACCCACAGCTTCGCGTCGCGGGCGGCCGCGACGAGGTCCGCGTGCCGTTCGGCCGCGTCGGCCGTGACGTAGAGGTCGCGCACGTGTTCGGGCGCGAAGCGCACCGCTTCACGCACCGCCTGCGGGCCCTCGGCGAGGAACTGGCCCGTACGGGAACGCACCGAGCGCCGGGACAGCGCGCGTACGGACTTCACGCGATCAGATCGCGGGTTGGTCAGCACGGGGCCGTCCCGGCGCTCGAGAGGTGTGCGGTCAGGCTGCGCCCTCGGTGGCCTTCTCGGCGACCTTCTCGACCACCGGGACGTTGGCGCGCGACACCTCGACGAGGGCGGCGAACGCCGGCGCGTCGTTGACCGCGAGGTCGGCGAGGATCTTGCGGTCCACCTCGACACCAGCGGCCTTGAGCCCCTGCATGAACCGGTTGTAGGTCATGCCGTTGGCGCGGGACGCGGCGTTGATCCGCTGGATCCAGAGGCGACGGAAGTCGCCCTTCTTCGCACGACGGTCACGGTAGGCGTAACCGAGCGAGTGTGTGACCTGCTCCTTCGCCTTCCGGTAGAGACGCGACCGCTGGCCGCGGTAACCGCTCGCGCGCTCCAGGACGACCCGACGCTTCTTGTGGGCGTTGACCGCCCGCTTCACGCGTGCCACGTGAATACTCCTTCGTTACTCGAACACACTTCGGTGCTGCTGGCCTGACCGGGAGGCCCCGGCCGCTCAGCTCGATGCTGGTGGGGTGGCGTCCCGGCTCACTTGCCGAGGAGCTTCTTGACCTTCTTGGCGTCGGCCGGGGCGACCTCGACGTCGTTCGCGATCCGGCGGGTGTACCGCGAGGACTTGCGCTCGAGCAGGTGGCGGCCACCGGCCTGCTCGCGCATGACCTTGCCCTTGCCGGTGAGGCGGAAGCGCTTCTTCGCACCGCTGTGCGTCTTCATCTTCGGCATGATCGCCGATCTCCTTCGTGTCGTGCCATACGTACGGGTGCGTACGTGGACTCTCGGAGTGGCGCCGCGCGGGCGGGCCACCGGGGTGGAACGTCTGTGGTGGGCGGGTCACTCAGCGGCGGAGGCTGCCGGGTCCTCTGACCCGACCGGCGCCTCAGCCCCGTTGGCTGCGTGCGTCGCCTCCGCGGCGCTGCGGTCGCGGGCCCGGCGCTGCTCGGCCTTGGCCTCTGCCTTCTTCTTCGTCGGGCCGATCACCATGATCATGTTGCGACCGTCCTGCTTCGGCGCGGACTCGACGTAGCCGAGGTCGGCGATGTCCTCCGCGAGGCGCTCGAGCAGCCGGCGACCGAGCTCCGGTCTGGACTGCTCGCGGCCACGGAACATGATCGTCACCTTGACCTTGTCACCGGCCTTGAGGAACCGCTCGACGTGGCCGCGCTTGGTGCCGTAGTCGTGGGGGTCGATCTTCGGGCGGAGCTTGATCTCCTTGATGACCGTGTTGACCTGGTTCTTGCGTGCTTCCCGTGCCTTCATGGCGGCTTCGTACTTGAACTTGCCGAAGTCCATGAGCTTGGCGACCGGTGGCTTGGCCATCGGGGCCACCTCGACGAGGTCGAGGTTCGCCTCCTCGGCCAGACGAAGCGCGTCCTCGACGCGCACGATGCCGACCTGCTCACCATTGGGGCCAACCAAGCGCACTTCCGGGACCCGGATGCGCTCGTTGATGCGAGGCTCGCTGATGTGGTGCTCCTAAGTTCGATGACTGGTTGACGTTGTGAGCCGACCTGCCGCAAAGGAAAGGGCCCCTCGCGCGTGCACGAGGAGCCCAAGGATGTCGTATGCCGCTGAGTCGCCTCGTCGACATACGGCGCGGTGCCGCACCTCCCGGAGGAGGGCGCGTCCCGCGCGGACCTGGAACCCGGCAACCTGCTGGTCGACGCGGGTGGAAGCGAGCTTCTCTTGCACGTCACCCGCCCGCTTGCACGGGAGGACGACTGGTCAGTGCTCAAGACTAGCAGCCGGAGCCGCCCCGACCGAATTGACACCCGGGTCGACCGACGCTTCGCGGGATGGACCGGCCGATGCTTCGGCCGGCGAGCGGCCAGCGCCGCCCGGCCCCTCAACGACGGGCCGGGAGCCCCGCTGGGCCGAGACGACGGCGCCCGTGGCAGCCACGACGAGCCCGATCGCGGCCACGACGAGGAAGCCTCGCTGCCAGCCCCCGTGGTCGATGGCGAAACCGGCGATCGGCGCGCCGAGGGCCGAGCCGGTGGTCATCGCGGAGCCGTGCCACCCCATCATCTCGCCGCGGAACCGCTCCGGCACGAGCCGGCTCAGCTGCTCGACGGTCGCGGTGATGGTCGGTGCGCACAGCACACCGCAGACGGTGATGAGGACGGCGAAGCTCGGGACGCCCGCAGCCAGCGCGACGGGCGCGGTGAGCAGGGCCAGGCCACCGAGGAGCCAGTAGACGGAGAAGGACCGGTGCCAGGCCCCGTACAGGAGCCCGCCGAAGAGGGAGCCGACACCCCACAGCGCCAGGACCCAGCCGATCGACTCGGGCCGCTCGAACTCGCGCAGGGCGGCCACGACGCCGACGTCGGTGCCGGTCAGCACGAGCGTCGACGCCGCGGCGGCCACGTAGACCATAGCGACCGGGATCGTGATGAAGCCCCGGATCGCCCGGCGTGGAGGACCGTCTTCCTGCACGGCCTCAGCGGTCTCGGCGGCCTCAGCGGCCTGGACGGGCTCGCCGGCCCCCTCGGCCGACGACGGTGCGGCCTGGGCCGAGGTCAGCGGCGGGTTGACGAGCCAGATCACGAATCCGGCCGCCGCGGAGGCCATCTCGCAGATGAACAATGCCCCGGCGGTGTCCCAGGAGGTGGCGAGCCACACCCCCAGGGCGGGACCTGCCATGAAGGACAGCTCGGTCGCCGCCGAGTCGAGCGACAGGGCGGTGCGCCGCTGCGCGAGTGGGGTCGAGCGCAGGATCACCTGGCGCAGGATCGAGAAGGTCGGCACGACGAAGAGGCCGGCCAGGGCGGCCAGCCCGATGAGGGGTGCGTATCCGACCCACGGGGCGATGGACCAGCAGATGACCTGGACCACGATCGACGGCCCGACGGTGCGCCGCAGGCCGAACCGGTCGAGCAGTCGACCGCGCCACGGACCCGAGATCGCTACGGCAATCGTGGCTGCCGCGGTGACGAAGCCCGCTTGGGCATAACTGCGGTCCAGGGAGGACACGACGTGCAGGGTGAGGATGACGGTGCCGGCAAACATGGGGACGCGCACGAGAAAGCCGAGCAGCAGGATGCGGCGGGTGTCCCGGATGGCAAGCACATGCCGATAGGCGCCGACGTTCACCAGACCAGAAAAGCACTCGGTGCCCACAGCCGCATGTGAATTTCGACATCGAATGTCGGCGGCCGCACGGCCAGTGTTGGTCACCCGAGCACTCGCGGGGTCGCCTGACTCCCACATCACAGCGGATCCTGCGCGCAGGCCTTGTGACCGGGGGGCAACAGGAGTTGGGTGGGGTCATGGCGAGACAAACCGGCAGATCAGACCTTCCTGCGGCCCCCAACCCCGCCTCGCCGCAGGACATCCGCAACGTTGTGCTCGTCGGACCCGGCGGGGCTGGCAAGACGGCACTCTTCGAGGCTCTCGTCGCGGCTCGCGTCCCGGGGCAACGCCCTTCGGTCGAAGGGCACGTGCGTACGTCGACCCTCAACACCGCCTCGTTCGAGTCCAACGGAGTCGCGCTCAACCTCCTCGACACGCCCGGCTACCCCGACTTCGTCGGCGGGCTCCGAGCAGGCCTGCGGGCGGCCGACGCGGCAATCTTCGTCGTCTCGGGTGCCGACGACATCGATCGGCCCGTCTCTCTCCTCTGGCGCGAGTGCTCCGCGGTGGGCATGCCTCGCGCCGTCGTCGTGACGCACCTGGACCAGCCCCGTGCGGACTTTGCCGCCACGGTGGACACCTGCCGCCGTACCTTCGGCGACGCTCAGGCGACCCACTGGCCGGTGCTGGACGGCGGACAGCAGACCGGCGTCGTCGGCCTCATCACCGGCTCCGATGACGACCTCGGCACGGACGAGCACCAGGTTGCACGCCACGCCCTGATCGAGTCGGTCATCGAGGAGTCGGAGGACGTCACCCTCCTCGACCGCTACCTCGAGGGTGAGCAGATCGAGACCTCAGCCCTCCTCACGGACCTCCGCACGGCGATCGTCCGAGGGACCTTCTTCCCGATCCTGCCGGTCTCCCCGTCAACGGGGGCTGGTGTCGAGGAGCTGCTCTCACTGATCGAGCAGGCTTTCCCCGACCCGACGGTGCATCCGCTGCCGGCGGTCACGACGCCTGCAGGGGCCACGATCAGCGGGGTGACCTGCGACCCCGCCGCCCCGCTCGTGGCGGAGGTCGTCCGGACAACAACCGACCCCTACGTCGGGCGCCTGTCGCTGACGCGGGTGTTCTCGGGCACCTTGCGCGTCGACGACACGGTTCACGTCTCCGGGCACCTCGGCGACTTCGTCGGGCACGACGTGGCCGGCCATCCCTCCCATGATGACGACGAGCGCGTCGGGCCGCTGGCTTCCCCCTTCCTCGACAGCCACCGCCCTCGCGGGACCGCGATCGCCGGGGACATCGTGCTCGTGTCGAAGCTGACCCGCGCCGAGACGTCGGACACGCTCTCGTCGGCCGACCGGCCGGCGGTCGTCGCACCCTGGCTGCTCCCCGAGCCGCAGCTTCCCGTGGCCATCCGGGCCGTGAGCAAGTCCGACGAGGACAAGCTCGCCGGAGCGCTCCAACGACTCGTCGCCGAGGACGTGACGATGCGCATGGAACACGCCAGCGAGACAGACCAGGTCGTGCTCTGGACGATGGGCCAGGCCCACGTCGACGACCTGATCGCCCAGCTGTCCGATCGCTACGGCGTCACGGTCGATGCCGAGCCCTACCGGACGGCGCTCCGCGAGACGTTCATCCGCAAGGTCTCCGCCCAAGGGCGTCACGTCAAGCAGTCCGGCGGCCACGGCCAGTACGCCGTCTGCTCCATCGAGATCGAGCCCCTACCCCGCGGATCGGGCTTCGAGTTCGTCGACAAGGTGGTCGGGGGCTCCGTGCCGAGGCAGTTCATCCCCTCCGTGGAGAAGGGTGCCCGGGCCCAGCTCCAGAAGGGTCTGCTCACCGGCCACCCGGTCGTCGACGTGCGGGTCATCCTCGTCGACGGGAAGGCCCACTCGGTGGACTCCTCCGACGTCGCCTTCCAGACGGCCGCCGCCCTCGCGCTCAAGGAGGCCGCCAACGAGTCGACGGTCGCCCTGCTCGAGCCAATCGACAAGGTCGACATCACCATCGCCGACGAGTACCTCGGAGCCGTCATGGCCGACCTCCGGGGGCGCCGCGGACAGGTGGTCGGCACCGAGCCCGCGGACGAGCAGGGCTGGACGGTCGTCCACGCCGAGGTCCCTGCCGCAGAGCTGTCCCGGTACCCCATCGACCTCAGGTCGGTGTCCCATGGCACCGGGTCGTTCGTACGCGAGTCCGTGCGTCACGACCTCATCCCGCCCGACAAGGCACGAGACCTGCTCAAGGTCTGATCACCACGTGAGAGGCCGGGCGGCCGACTCCCTTCTGGGAGGCGGCCTCCGGGCCGGCTCTGCGATCGGCCCCTTACTCGGTGCGCCCTCACCGGAGGACGAGGATGAGCACGAGGATCGCGAAGACGACGGACTGGACGCTGTGTGCCGCGATGCCCAGGACCGCGCTGCGGTAACGCCGCGAGGGATAGACGACGATCAGCGTGTCGAGCAGCACCTTCGGCATGGCCCACGGAACGTGCAGGTGGTAGGCGGTGAAGAGCAGGCCGTTGACGACCCAGTCCCACCGGCCACAGGCCCGCTGCATCCGGGGCAGCAGCAGCCCGCGGAAGAGCAGCTCCTCCCCGAGGACGGTGTTGAAGACCCACATCGTCACGAGCAGGGCGAACCAGGTCCAGTTGCCCGAGAAGAAGTCCTGTCCCGCGTCGGAGCGGAGCAACAGCCCGAGGTCACGGTCAGCCGGCACCGGGATCGGGATGTTCACGAGCATCTCCTTGGCAGCGATGCCGACCACGAGAGGGACGATGAGCAGCCAGAGCCACCCGCCCCGCCGGCCGGTGCGAGGGCTGCGCGGCGCGCGCAGCCAGAGCGCCTCCTTGACGACGCTCCATCGCAGGGTGCCCTGCTCGCGACGCACGAGAACGGCGACGAGAAGGAACTGCCAGATGAGCCCGAGCGTGAGGCACAGGATGATGGCCCGTGGCCCCGCGCTCGGTCCGTCGAAGGCCGTCCACAGTCGTGGAGCGACGACCCAGGCGAGGAACGCCATCGGCAGTGCCGCTGCAGCCCAGGTCCCGAGGATCCGGGCGAACGAGTACTGCGGTAGCTGACTCGGCTCGGCCTCGATCGACCGGCCGTCGGTGGGCACCGTGGGCACCGTGGGCACCGTTGGCGCTGTGGGTGCGGGGAGCGCGGTGAGCGCTGGGAGCGCTGGGAGCGCTGGGAGCGCGGTGGTGCGTTGGGTTGACGGGATCATGGCGACTCCAGGGGTGGCTTTCTCGGATGCTTTTCGGACGCCTTCGACGCTAGGAGCCCGCACCCGTGCCCCGCGTCGTCGGAAAGCCGCGTTTCGTGCGGTACCAACCGACGAGCCCGGGTCCTTACTTGGTAGGACGCCCCGATGGGTCTCCTCGGTGAGCACCGAAAAAGGGTTGCCAAACCCACCTCCAGACCGAGTACTCTGAATCGAGTATTCGATCTGGAGGTCCTGTCATGAACGCAGTGGTCGAGCGATGACCCGCCGTCGAGTCAACAACCCCTTGGCGCTCGCCGTCCTCGCCTGTCTCGGCGAGCGGCCGATGCACCCCTACGAGATCTCCTCGACCCTGCGCCAACGCGGCAAGGAGGAGAGCATCAAGCTCAACTTCGGGTCCCTCTACTCCGTGGTCGCGGCCCTCGAGAAGCACGGACTCATCGTCGAGCAGGAGCGGATCCGGGAAGGCAACCGACCGGAGCGCACGATCTACGCGATCACCCAGGAGGGAGAGGCGGAGTTCGAGGACTGGCTCGCCGACCTGCTCCGCAGTCCCGGGTCCGAACCGGATTCGTTCGAGTCGGCGCTGTCCCTCATGGCCGGGCTGCCGCCGGACGAGGCGGCAGCCCTGCTCGATGAACGCACGGCCCGGCTCGACCTGGAGCAACGCCGCATCCAGTCGTCCCTCGACTGGTCCCGCGAACACGGACTTCCGGACGTCTTCCTCATCGAGGCCATCTACCGGGGGACGATGGTGCGCGCCGAGCGGGACTTCGCGGCCCGGCTCGCATCCGACATCCGCAGCGAGACCCTGGGCGGCACGAGCAGCTGGCGACGCCTCCACGAGCTGCGCGCGTCCGGCATGCCGATGCAGGAGATCCTCTCCAACGCCGGCGACCTGCTCGGAGAGGAGGCACGCATCCTCGAGCCCGACAAGGGCCCCTACGACCCCGCTCGGTAGGAGCGGGCAGAGAACCCCCGGCCGGGCGCGGCAACGCCTGGCCGGGGGCCGATCCTCGAGTCGGTCCCAGACGCGCTGGCACGGCAGCTCAAGGCCCACCTGCAGCCTAGTGGCAGCGCCGGGGTCGACTCCCAACCAGGACCTGACGGTCCATGAAGGAGTCACCATGTCCCACCCCCCAGCTGCGCTGCACGCAGCGTTCGCGGCCGAGCGCACCACCGCGCCGGACGACGACGGCTTTGCGATCGAGGCGCAGGACCTTGTCAAGACGTTCCCCTCCGGACGCCGGCGCGAGCCCGTCCGGGCGCTCAGCGGGCTCACGCTCCGGGTCCGGCCGGGAGAGGTCTTCGGCCTGCTCGGCCCGAACGGGGCCGGCAAGTCCACCACGGTGCGGATCCTTGCCACCCTGTCGCAACCGAACTCTGGATCGGTCCGGGTGGCCGGGATCGACGCGCTCGCCGACCCGGCCGCGGTCCGGCGCTCGATCGGCCTCGTCTCCCAGAAGCCCTCGGCCGCCCCGATGATGACCGGCCGGGAGAGCCTCGAGATGGCCGCCCGGATCCATGGCCTCGACCGGCGGGAGGCGCGCCGGCGGACGGACGAGCTGCTCGACCGGTTCGGCCTCGGGGATGCGGCGGATCGCCTGACCAAGACGTACAGCGGCGGCATGAACCGCAAGCTCGACGTCGCGATCGGACTCGTCAACCGCCCGTCGGTGCTCTTCCTGGACGAGCCGACGACCGGGCTCGACCCTGAGGCGCGAGCCCAGATGTGGGCCGAGATCGCTCGTATGGCGGCCGGTCACGAGCAGGACGGCGACACCAGAGTCACCGTCCTGCTCACGACGCACTACCTCGACGAGGCGGACCACCTGTCCGACCGGCTCGCCATCGTCGATCACGGCCAGATCGTCGCGGAGGGAACCCCGGAGCTGCTCAAGAGCCAGCTTCGCGGTGACAGCGTCGTGTTCGAGCTGGCGGACACCGCGGCGGCCGGCGTCGCCGCAGCTCGCCTCGCCACGCACCCAGACCTGCGCGAGGTCACCGGTGAGGGCCGGACCGTCCGGGCCCGGACCGACCATGGTGCTGCGGTGGTCCCGTCGGCCCTCGCGGCGCTGGAACAGGCCGGAGTCGTGGTCGCGTCCGCGACCGTTGCCCGTCCGTCCCTCGACGACGTGTATCTCCGGCATGCGGGGCGAGCGTTCGAGGCGGTGGCCCGATGACGACCCTGGTGACCCACTCAACCCTGTTGACGAAGCGGTCGCTCACGGCGCTCCTCCGCCAGCCGGCCTTCGTCCTCATCACCCTGATCCAGCCCGCGATCTGGCTGCTCCTGTTCGGTGCCCTGTTCGAGAAGGTCGTCCAGATCCCCGGGTTCGGCAGCGGCGGTCGCTCCTACCTCGAGTTCCTCACTCCCGGTGTCGTGGCCATGACGGCGCTGTTCTCTGCCGCTTGGGCGGGCACGGTGTACATCGAGGACATGAACCTCGGCGTGATGGACCGGTTGCTGGCCTCGCCGGTGCGCCGCGGCGCGATGATCAACGGCACCGTCGTCTACCAGGGCATCGTCTCGGTCGTGCAGACGGCCGTCATCATCCTGATCGCCTGTGCCGCCGGGGCACGGTTCGAGCGACCACTCGTCGGGACCGGCCTGACCTTCGTGTCGGCCGCGCTGCTCACGGTGGTCTTCGCCGCGATGTCCAACGCGGTCGCCCTCCTGTCCCGCGACCAGAACGCCCTCATCGGTATCAGCCAGCTGCTGTCCCTGCCGCTCGTGTTTCTCTCCTCGGCCATCATGGACCCCGACCTGGCACCCGCCTGGCTGCAGGACATCGCGCGATACAACCCGCTCGACTGGGCCGTCGTCGTCAGCCGTGAGGGCCTGTCGGCCTCGACGGACTGGGCAGCCGTGTGGCCGCGCCTCGGCGCCCTGGCGGCACTCGCCGTCGTGATGAGCGTGCTGGCGACCCAGGCCTTCCGCGCCTACCAGCGCTCGGCCTGAGCCACAGCGAGCGGAGCCAGCGAGCTTCGAGCGAGCAGTTCGCGACACCCGGGGGTGTCGCGAACTGCTCTCTCGAGTGACTCAGCCCAGGAACAGGGAGACCGCGTGGATCAGCACCCCGATGAGGCCGCCGACGAGCGTGCCGTTGATCCTGATGAACTGCAGGTCCCGCCCGACGTGCAGCTCCACGCGCTCGGCCGTCTCTTGGCCGTCCCATCGGTCCACGGTGTGGCTGATGACGCGTGTGAGCTCGCTTCCGTAGCGTTCCACGCCGTAGACGACCGCATCACAGATCCTCGCGTCGATGCGAGCCCGCAGATCTGGATCGCCCAGCAGCCGCTGGCCGAGCAGGGTGACCTCCTCGATGCCGCGCTGCCGAACGGGACCCTCCTCATCCTCCAGGGCGGCGATGGCCACCGCCCGGAAGGACTGCCAGAGGGACATGGCGGTCACCGACACCTGCGGGTGCGAGAGCACCCGCTCCTTGAGCCGCTCGGCGCGCATCTGGGTCACGGGATCGTGCTGCAGGTTGTCCGCGAGATCGGTGAGCAGCTTGTCGAGCGCGATCCGGACATCATGCCTCGGCTCCCGGCGGATGTCGGCGAGCCACTTGAGGGCCTCGGTGTGGATCCGACGTGCGACGAGGTCGTTCACGGCGTCCGGCACCCACGCCGGCGCTCGCTGGACGATGAGGGACTCGAAGAGGTCCTCGTTGACGACGAGCCACGCCGCCATCTCGTCGAGCGTCAGGTCGACGAGGCCCGCATGCGACCCGTCGCGCACGACCTGCTCGAGGAGGCCACCTGCGAGCGAGCTGATCGGCTCCTTGATGAGCCGGGGTAGGACGGCCTGCTCGATGACGGCCTGGATGTCGCTGTCGGGGATCCGGTGCAGGGCATGGGCGCCGACGGTGGCCACCTCGTCCACGAGGCGCTTGGCGTGGTTGTCGGTCAGGACCCACTCCGCGGCGCGCCGGGTCGGCTCCGCGTCGAGAACCCGCTCGCGGATGATTTCCTCGTGCAGGAAGTTCTCGCCAACGAACTCCTCGAGGCTGCGGCCGATCATCTCCTTCTTGCGTGGGATGAGCGCCGTGTGCGGGATGGGCAGGCCGAGCGGGTGGCGGAACAGCGCCGTGACGGCGAACCAGTCCGCGCAGGCACCGACCATCGAGGCCTCCGCACCCGCGTTGACGTAGCCGAGCCAGCCCTCGTCGTGGCCGCGGGTGATGACGTAGACGATTGCCGCGAGGACGAGCAGTCCGGTCGCGACGAGCCGCATCCGGCGCAGGTCACGGCGACGCTGGGCGTCGAGGGCCGGGTCGGCGACGAAACCGAGGGTGGTCGCGCTCACGGTGGCCTCCTGCCGAGGTCGGGCCACGAATCAGGTGGCGGCTTCGAGGGCGAACGTCAGTGAATCGATCCTCGCACGGGTCTCGCCGTCCGTTGCAATCCGCTCACCGATCCGGGTGGCGACCTCGCTCACGACGGCCTGGTCGAGACCCGGTGGCAGCAGGAGCACGACGCGCAGGACGCCGGCGCCGGCGGGTTGGCCGGCCTCGATGCGATGGTCGCTCACGAGCGGCTCCTCCGCCACCGCCCCGCGGACTGCCCGTGCCACGTGGTCGTCGCGATGGGCGGGAACCCAGGCCTGCTCCTGGGCCAGGGCCCACAGCATGCTGGAGCGGAGCACGGCCGCGTGCGGCGACGAGAGGTCGACGACCAGGACGTCGCACGACTCGGAGATGGCGGCTTGGGCAGCGGCGGCCGCCTGCACCGGAACGGGGCGGGCGGCGGGGTCCCAGGCGGCGAGCGACTCGAGGCTGCTGAACATCGGCAGGGCCCGCCGGCCGTCGGGCGCGGTCAGGGTCACCGCTGCCATGTCGCTGCGCGTGTCGGCGACGAGCCCGCCGTGCTCGTCGACCTCGGTCGGCACGGCCACCACGGGCACCAGCCAGCGGACGGCCGCGACGCGGGTCATCAGCTCGGTCTCCGCCTCCGGCGTCGGCTCGGTCGCGCAGGCCAGGAGCGCGTCGACGAGTCCCGGATCGGCCTCGCCGCGGTCGTCGGAGAACCCGTGGGTCGGGATCGACTTGCCCGTCCAGGCCTGGCCGACGGAGTCGGAGGGCCGCCCCTCGTCGTCGACGTGCGCGAACGGGGTGGTCACTGCTCGGGCCGCCCGGCCAGGTCGAGGGCGTCGGGCAGGGTGAAGGCCCCCTGGTACAGGGCCGACCCGATGATGGCACCCTCGACACCCTCGGCGACGAGGGTGCGCAGCACCCGGATGTCCTCGAGCGTCGAGACCCCGCCGGAGGCGACGACCGGTCGGTCAGTCCGCTCACACACGCGGCGCAGCAGGTCGACGTTCGGGCCCTGGAGCATGCCGTCCTTGTTCACGTCGGTGACGACGTAACGCGCACAGCCTTCCCGGTCGAGCCGCTCGAGCGTCTCCCAGAGGTCGCCGCCCTCACGGGTCCAGCCCCGCGCGGCCAGCATCGTGCCCCGCACGTCGAGGCCGATGGCGACCCGGTCGCCGTGCTCACCGATGATCTGTCGGGTCCATTCAGGGTCCTCCAGCGCGGCGGTGCCGATGTTGACCCGGCGACAGCCGGTCGAGAGTGCCGCGTCGAGCGACTCGGCGTCGCGGATGCCCCCGGAGAGCTCCACCGAGATGTCGAGCCGTCCGACGATCGTGTCGATGAGGTCATGGTTGCTGCCCCGGCCGAAGGCGGCGTCCAGGTCCACGAGATGAATCCACTCAGCGCCCTGGTCCTGCCACGCCTTGGCCGCCTCCCATGGGTCGCCGAACCGCCCGCCGCTTCCCGCGATTCCCTGGACGAGCTGCACGGCCTGCGCGCCGGCGATGTCGACGGCCGGGAGGAGCTCCAGTCGGGTGCTTTCTGTCACGTCGAGTCTCCTTGTGGCTCAGTAATTCGTGGATTCCGTATGCCGCTGGGCTTGCTTGCACGGGCGAGCCGGGTCCCTGCCCGCTGCGTTCAACGCCAACCGATGGTCCATCCGCGTGCCTGTCACAGCGATCGCACCCAGTTCTCGAGCAGCTGCAGGCCGGCCTCCCCCGACTTCTCGGGGTGGAACTGCGTGGCGCTCAGGGGGCCGTTCTCGACGGCTGCGACGAACGGGGCTCCGTGCTCGGCCCAGCTGACGACGGGCGCCACCGCGGCGAAGGCTCCGGTCGCCTCGAGCTCCCACGCCAGGACCGCGTAGGAGTGCACGAAGTAGAACCGCTCATCCTCGACGCCGGCGAACAGCCGGGACCGCTCGCCGACCCGGACCTGCGACCAGCCCATGTGCGGGACGATTGGAGCGGGAAGCCGCTCGACGGTGCCGGGCCACTCGGACAGGCCGGGCTCCGGGCGGTCCGACGGCTCCGCCGAACCGTCGAACATGACCTGCATGCCCACGCAGACGCCGAGCACCGGCCGACCACCGCTGAGCCGTCGGCCGATGACGCGGGGGCCGTGCGCGGCGCGGAGGCCGGTCATGCAGGCGTGGAAGTTGCCGACGCCCGGAACGAAGAGCCCATCGCAGTCCAGCGCGGCGCCTGGGTCGGCCGTGAGATCCACCGCTGCGCCGACGCGCTCGAGGGCGCGCACGGCGGAGCGCACATTGCCGCTGCCGTAGTCGAGGACGACGACGCGGGGTGGGCGTCGACATGCTCAGAGCGCTCCCTTGGCGCTGGGGATGCCGATGACCCGCTCGTCGAGAGCGATGGCGGCACGCAGGGCGCGGGCGACCGCCTTGAACTGGGCCTCGACGATGTGGTGGGGGTCGCGGCCGGCGAGCACGCGGACGTGCAGGCACAGGCCGGCGTTGTAGGCGAGGGACTCCAGCACGTGGCGGGTCATCGAGCCGCTGAAGTGGCCGCCGATCAGGACATACTGCTGGCCCTCCGGCTCGCCCTCGTGGACCACATAGGGTCGGCCGGCGACGTCGACGACAGCGTGCACCAGGGCCTCGTCGAGCGGGACGGTGGCATCGCCGAAGCGGGAGATGCCCGTCTTGTCACCCAGTGCCTCACGCAGCGCCTGGCCGAGGACGATCGCGGTGTCCTCGACCGTGTGGTGGACGTCGACGTCGATGTCGCCGGTCGCCCTGACGCTGAGGTCGATGAGGGAGTGCTTGGCCAGGGAGGCCAGCATGTGGTCGTAGAACGGGACGCCGGTCGAGGCGTTGGACTCCCCCGTGCCGTCGAGGTCGAGAGTCAGCTCGATCGACGACTCCTTGGTCGTCCGGGCTGATCGTGGCGGTCCTGCTGCCTGGTGTCATGCGTCGTCCTCGGCGGTATCGAAGGGTAGGGGGTCGACGGTGCTCGGGGTGGCGAGTGGCCCGACCTGGGTCGGCGCCAGCTCCGCCATCGCGGCGAGGAACCGCGTCGTCTCCTCGGGCGTGCCGGCCGTGACCCGCAGGTGGTGACGGATGCCGACGTCGCGGACGAGGATGCCGCGGTCGAGGAGGGCCTGCCACGTCGCCTTCTCGTCGGGCAGCCCGCCGAAGAGGACGAAGTTCGAGTCGCTCGCAACGGGCGTTGCCCCCAGGGCGGCCAGCTCGCTGACGATGCGGTCTCGCTGGGCCTTGATCGCATCGACGGTGGACAGCATGAGCTCGGCGTGCTCGAGCGCCACCCGCGCGATGGTCTGGGTCGGGGTGGACAGGTGGTAGGGCAGGCGCACGAGGCGAAGCGCGTCGACCAGCTCGGACGAGGCGACGAGGTAGCCGAGGCGGCCGCCCGCGAAGGCGAACGCCTTGCTCATCGTCCGAGTCACGACCAGCCGGGGATTGCCGTCGAGCAGCGCGAGGGCGCTCGGCGTCCCCGGGCGGGCGAACTCCGCGTAGGCCTCGTCGACGACGACGACGGCGTTGGGAGCCGCGTCGAGCACGGCCCCGATGACGTCGAACGGCAGCGCGGTGCCGGTGGGGTTGTTCGGTGAGCAGAGGAAGACGATCGACGGGTCGTGCCGGCGGGCCTGTGACGCCGCGGACTCGGCCGTGAGCTCGAACGTCTCCGCCTCCCGGAGCCCGTCGACCCACGTCGTGCCGAGCGTCTCGGTGATGATCGGGTGCATCGAGTAGCTGGGCGTGAAGCCGAGTGCAGTGCGCCCCGGCCCACCGAACGCCTGCACGACGTGCGAGAGCACCTCGTTGGAGCCGTTGCCCGCCCAGAGCTGCTCGGGGGTGACCACGACGCCGGCCTGCCTCTCGAGGTAGGCGGTCAGCGCCTTGCGCAGGTCGGTGAACTCGCGGTCGGGATAGCGGTTGAGGCCGACGAGGTCGTCCTCGAGCGCTTCGAGGGCGGCACGGACGACCACGTCGGGGACCCGGTAGGAGCTCTCGTTGGTGTTGAGGCATACGGGTACGTCCAGCTGGGGGGCACCGTAGGCCGTGCGCCCGCGCAGGTCGGGCCGCAGCAGCCGCTCGACCTCGTGCTCCGCCTCGATTCGTGCCTCGCCCGCCGTCGAGGAGTCGCTCATCCGGGCACCTCGTCGCCGAAGCGGGCCGTCACAGCCTCGCCGTGCGCCGGCAGGTCCTCGGCCTGGGCAAGGGTCACGACATGGCCCGCCACGGCCCGGAGAGCTGCCTCGTCGTACTCGACGACGTGGATGCCACGCAGGAAGGACTGGACCGACAGGCCGCTCGAGTGAGTGGCGCAGCCGGCGGTGGGCAGCACGTGGTTGGACCCCGCTGCGTAGTCACCGAGGCTCACCGGCGCATAGGGTCCGACGAAGACCGCTCCAGCGTTGCGGACTCCCCCGGCCACGGCGCTGGCGTCTCGCGTCTGGATCTCGAGGTGCTCGGCGGCATAGGCGTTGACGACGGCCAGACCGGCATCCACGTCGTCGACGAGCACGACACGGGACTGCGTGCCGCGCAAGGCGGCCGCCACTCGCTCGGCGTGCTTGGTCGCGGGGACCCGGCGAGCCAGTGCCTGGGCGACGGCTTCGGCGAGCTCCTCGCTGTTGGTCACGAGGACCGACGCGGCGAGGGGGTCGTGCTCAGCCTGGCTGACCAGGTCGGCCGCCACGTGCTCGGCGTCGGCGCTGGAGTCGGCGAGGATCGCGATCTCGGTCGGCCCCGCCTCGGCATCGATACCGATGAGCCCCTTGAGCAGCCGCTTGGCTGCGACGACCCAGATGTTGCCCGGACCGGTGACCATCGACACCGGCTCGCACGTGACGGGGACGCCGTCGCGGACGTGCTCGTCGTCGACGAAGCCGTACGCGAACATCGCGACCGCCTGTGCTCCACCGACCGCGTAGACCTCGTCGACACCGAGGAGCGCGCAGGTGGCCAGGATGGTCGGGTTCGGGTACCCGGTGAAGACGCCGGTGTTCTCGCGCTGCGGCGGCGACGTGACGGCGAGGGAGCCCACTCCGGCCAGCTGGGCGGGCACGACGTTCATGACGACGCTGCTCGGGTAGACCGCGAGCCCGCCCGGGACGTAGAGCCCGACCCGGTCGACGGGGACCCAGCGCTCGGTGACGGTGCCTCCAGGCACGACCTCGGTCGTCGTGTCGGTGCGGCGCTGGTCCGCGTGGACGATGCGGGCCCGCCGGATCGACTCCTCGAGCGCGGCGCGGAGGTCGGGCGCGAGCTGGTCCAGGGCCGCCTGGAGAATCTCGACCGGCACGCGCAGGTGCGTCGGACGGACCCCGTCGAACCGCTCACCGAGGTCGCGCAACGCCTGCGCCCCGTGATGCTCCACGTCCGCACAGATCGGCCGCACCTGTTCGAGGGCGGCCGTGACGTCGAACTCGGCTCGGGGCAGCGCCCCACGCAGGAAGCGCACGTCGAGCGTGCGTCCGCGCAGGTCGAGGGTGGACATCATGGCCCCAATTCTAGGAGGCGTCCACAGAGCGGGACGCCGCGTCTCAGTTCCAGCCGGGCTGGGCCTCCTCGACCGCGCAGGGCTTGACCCCGTTTGGTCCCGTCATCACTCCGGGGCGGAGCGGCACGAACTGCACATTCGACTGGAAGGGTGCGCTCGCTCAGGTGAGGCCGATGAGGACGGCGGTCTCCCACGCCCACTGGTGCCACGTGTCGTACCGACCCGACTGGCCCCCGTGGCCGGCTGCCATCTCGGTGCGGAAGATGATGGGCCGGGCGTCCGGGATCTGGCGCGTCGCTTCACGCAGGGCCGCGACCCACTTGGCCGGCTCCGTGACGTAGACGCGCGTGTCGTTCAGCGACGTCGTGACGAGGAGGGCCGGATAGCGCTGTGCGCGGACGTTCTCGTAGGGGGCGTAGGACCGCATGCGCGCGTAGGCCTCGGGGTCCTCGAGCGGGTTGCCCCACTCCTCCCACTCGATGACCGTGAGCGGCAGGGCGGGGTCGAGGATCGTCGTCAGGGCATCGACGAACGGCACGGAGGCATGAATGAAGCTGAACCGGTCCGGGGCCTCGTTGGCGACCACACCCATGAGCAGACCGCCGGCTGAGCCCCCTTCTGCCGCAAGATGATCCGGGTGGACAATACGTCGCTCTCGCAGGTGGTCGGCGCAGGCCACGAAGTCGGTGAACGTGTTGCGCTTGTGGTCGAGCTTGCCGTCGTCATACCACGTCCGGCCCATCTCGGAGCCGCCGCGCACGTGGGCGATGGCGAAGACCCAGCCACGCTGGAGCAGGGACAGGCGCAGCACGGAGAACCACGGGTCGCTCGGGATGCCGTAGGCCCCGTAGCCGTGGAGCAGGCCGGGCGCAGTGCCGTCGAGAGGGGTGTTGCGGTGGTGCACCAGGGACATCGGGATCTGCGTCCCGTCAGGTGCCGTCGCCCACTCGCGGCGCTGCACGTAGTCGGCCGGGTCGTGTCCACCCCGGACCTCCTGCTGCTTGAGCACCGTGGACGTCCGGGTGAAGACGTCGTAGTCGATGACGGTCTGCGGCGTGACCAGAGACTGCCACACGAGCTGGATGGTCCGGGTCGACGTCTCCGGGTTCGCACCGACCCGAAGCGTGTGCAGCGGCTCCCCGACCTCGACGTCGTGCGCCGCTCCCAGCCCGGTCGAGCTCGAGGGATCACGCAGGACGATACGTACGCCGGTTCCCCCTTCGCGTCGCAGTGAGATGGCGATGAAGTCGTCGAATCCGTCGACGCCGGTGACGTACTCGTCCTCGGTGGTCACGTCCAGCGGCACCCATTCCTCGTGGCTCGTGCCCGTGGCCGGGGCCACCGCGAGCTCGAAGTTCGTGCGGCGCGCGTTGTGCACGATGAGGAGCTGGTCACCGATGGGCTCGACGTCGTACTCGACGCCGTGGCGCCGCTCGGCGACGATGCGCGGCGTTCCCAGCGGGTCGGCGGCGTCGAGGACGCGGTACTCGTTCGTCGTCTTCGAGCCGATGCCGATGATGATGAGCCGGTCGTCGCGAGAGGCGCTCACCCCGACGAAGAAGCGCTCGTCGGGCTCGTCGTGGACGAGGACGTCCGCGTCGGCCGGCGTGCCCACCTCGTGGCGCCAGACCTGGTGGGGCCGCCAGGCGGCATCCACCCGCGTGTAGAACAGCTGTCGGCCGTCGAGCGACCACGCGAGCGAGCCCCCGGTCTGCAGGACGGCGTCGTCGAGCAGCTCACCCGTGGCGACTCGCCGCACCCGGACGTCGTAGCGTTCATCGCCGGCGAGGTCGGCCGCGTAGGCCAGCAGGTCGCCGTGCGGAGAGACTTCGCTCCCAGCGACCGCGAAGAATTCGTGACCCTGCGCCTCTGCGTTCTGGTCGAGCAGCAGCTCCTCCCCCGCAGGTGCGGAGTCCCCGACGAGCGTCGGCCGTCGAGCGTGCTCAGCGAGCGTGACGCGTCCTTCGACCGGATACTGCTCACCCTCGACGGTTCGCGAGTAGTACCACCAGCGGTCGTGGCGGACCGGTACCGAGAGGTCGGTCTCGTGGATCCGGGAACGGAACTCCTCGTAGATCGTGTCCGCGAGTGGCTTGAGCTGGGCGGTGGCCTTCTCCGCGTGGGCGTTCTCGGCCGCCAGGTACTCGAGCAGGGCCGGGTCGTCGCGGTCGGCCATCCACGCGTGGGCGTCCTCGAACTGGTCGCCGTGGTGCTCGCGGGTGACTGCCTGTCGTCCTGCCATCGGTGGCTGCTGCATTCGCGCATCCTAGACAGGACGAGCCACCTGCACCGCGACACCACGCGCCACACGCGATCGAGTGGACGAGTTCCGGGTCCAGAACTCGTCCACTCGATCGGGAGGGCGGTCGTCAGTGGATGACCACCTGCCCCGTGACGCGCGCCTCGCCGCTGTCGTAGACGACCGTCATGGACGAGTCGCGGACGACGACCCGGATGGTGTCGTTCTTGCTTCCGTCCGTGGCGATCACCTGGTAGGTGTAGCCGGCGACGCCGTTGACGGTCGCGGCGCCACCGAGGCGAGCCTCGTTGTCGTGGATGACGAGCCAGTCGACGGAGGTGCTCGCCACGCCGAAGGTCGTGCCCTCGAGGGTGAGGCTGAGCTGACCGGTCGGGGCGACCGAACCGCTCTCGTACTTGGCGTCGAGCTGGAACAGCGCCTTGCCGCTGTACGACGGGTCACCTGCCAGTGCTCCTGCCGGTGACCGGTACCACCCACCGCCGGTCGCGAACCCGGGGGTGTCGTTGTCCAGGGAGAGGCCAACGATGACCGGGTCGTGATCGGAGACGCGGAACTGGTCGGGCGCGTAGAGCGTCGACTGGAGGTTCGGCGTCTTGAAGTCGGTGTTGTAGTCCAGCACCGACGGCTCATCGGCGTTGATGTGCCACTCACCGACCCCTGTGACCTGCCCCTCGGCCGAGGGAGACGCGAGGGCGTGGTCGAGGTAGCCCCACTGGCCGTCGAAGACGTACGAGTAGGCGTCCGGACCGATCAGCTTGGCGATGAGGTTGGTGTAACCCGCCTCCTCGAGCGTCCCGACCGGGTCCTCCTTGGCGTAGGAGTTGAGGTCGCCCATGATGAGCACGTCGTCGTCCCCGGTACCCGTCGGGTCACTCGCCAGCCATGTCGCCAGGGCCTGCGCCGCGTTGTCCCGGACGATGTTGCAGTTGCCCTGCCCGTCGCCCGCGTCTGGCGCGTCACAGGCGCTGCCCTTGCTCTTCAGGTGGTTGACGGCCACCGTGAACACGCCACCGGTCGCGTGGTCCCGGAACGCCTGGGCCAGAGCCGGACGGCTGCGTGGGGCCGAGTCGCCTCCGTTGACGAACTCGACCGAGTTGAGCGCGCCAGTCTGGCCGACGGGCGTCACCGCGGCGGGCTGGTAGACCATGCCGACCTTGATGGCGTCGGTGCCGAGGGCGTTGGTCTGACCCGTACGTGCGTCGACGTCGAGGTAGGCCCACGTGCCCGCGCCATCGGCCTCGTTGAGCCGGTCGACGAGGAACGCGATGGCGCTGTCGGAGCCGTAGCCGTCGTTCTCGATCTCGTTGACGCCGACGACCTCGGCGCCCAGACCGCGGATCGCGGCGACGGTCTTGGGCCACTGCCGGTCCAGCTCCGCCTGGGTGTCGGCGCCCCGGCAGTCCGTGGCTGCGCCGCCGACTCCGTTGGTGCAGTTGTTCACGGTGTCGGGCAGCCCGTCGAAGGTGTTGAAGAAGTTGAGCAGGTTCATGGCCGCGACCTGCACGGTGCCGCCCACTTCTGGAGCCACCGATGGTCGCTCGTTGGCGGCCACGAACTGGGCGGTGCCGCCGAGGGCGCCGATCGGCCGGAGCCGGTAGGCATTGCCGCTGGCAGCGTTGCCCGCCCACGTGTAGGTCAGGACGCCGACGGCCCCGGTTACCGTGTCACCGCCGCGCAGCGTGTTCGACGCCGAGAGCGTCTCGCCGTTGCGACCCCACTCGATCGGGTCGGGATTCTGGGCCTGGGACGAGTCGTCGATGATGAGCCGGCGGTTGTTGTTCGCCGCCTGGAGCACCAGCGCCTCGGCGCCGGGCTCGACGACGTTGGTCGGCTGCGGGAGCCGGCCCTCGGACGAGACGACGACCTGGCCGAACCGGCCGAGCTGGAAGTGCTCCGTGACGGTCATGGTCTCCGGGACCGAGACGAGCATCCCCTCGTACCGCTCGAGGAAGGTCGGGCTCTCGACGGGGAAGCTGATCGCGGTCGGCGGGGCCGTGCCCGTCCCACACGGGGAGATCGACGTCGTGTTCGAGATCTGGGTCTGGTCCTGGAACTCCTCAGCGGTGCCGACGACGCGCACGTGGTCGCCGAGCGCCACATCGTCGTCGTTCCCGTTGAAGACGAAGATGGCGTCCGAGGTGGCCGGGTCACCGTCCCCGACAGGGTCCTGGAGGTAGAAGCCGCGCAGCGCCGGGCTCGGGCCCTCATGGTCCCCGACGACGACACCCTCCGTCACCACTGGTCCGGTGTAGTCCGCGGCCGACCCGGAGCCCTGGATCGCCCCGATGGGGGTGTAGGTGGCGTCGCACGAGGTGCTGAGCGACGACGCGAACGACACGATGGCATCGGCGGTCATCGTGTCCGGCGGGTCCAGCTCGTCCTGGTCGGTCACCTCGTCGCCGCGGATGGTCACGCGGCAGGACTCGTTGGGAACGAGCTCCGCGTCAGGGTCGAGGACGAAGGTCGTGGGTCCGCCGGTGACCGTCACCGACTTCGGCCCGCTCAGGGAGCAGCGCAGCTCGAAAGCCGTCGCGGTGACATCGACGGGCTCGGTGAACGTCACTGTGACGTCCGTGTCCGGGGCCACACCGGAGGCTCCGTTTGCGGGCTCGGTGGAGGCCACGGCGGGCGCGTCCTCGAGGCTGTGTCGCCCGAGGCCGTCAAACGTGTCCGTGGCGAAGCCGTTCCATGTCACCGACGGGTCGAAGGCGTCGGACGGGTTCGTGTCCCCGGCCTCGATCCCGGCCTTTCGGCGCAGCGTGTTGTCCGCGGTCGAGGTGAGGCCGGTGCCCCACTCAGTGCCCGGATCGAAGCCGACCTGACCGAGGCTGTCGATGACGGTCGTCCCCTTGCGCAGCACGACGGCGTCGTCCCCGTTGAACCAGCCGGACCCGTTGGTCTGGTCCGCCTCGGCGAGGATCGCCGGCGCGGCCGAGGACTGGGCCAGGACGTAGACGTCTCCGGTGGCGACAGTGCCGTCGAGGTTGATGGTCAGGGTGGAAACCGGGTTGCCGTTGAAGAACATCTGGACGTTGTAGCCGCCGGTTGCCAGATTCACCGGCGCCCCTGTGCCGTTGTAGAACTCGAGGGCCTTGTTGTTGCTCGACCCCTCGATGTACTCGCTGATGAACAGCTCGGTCGGCGCTGCCTGCGCGGTCGGCGCGGCGACGAATGGGATCAGACCGACCCCGAGGCCCACGGCACACACCGCAGCCACTCGGCGCCGGAGATGACGGTGCTGCTGCATGTCTTCCCCTCTCGACGGGCAGGGAGTTGCCCGGATCCACCGCGAATCTAGCGGCCGAGCTGTGAGCGAGGGGGCCGAACGCCGACTAACTTTGCGTGTCGTTCACGTTTCCGCTCGGCCATGCAACCAAGCGCCTGCGCGTCTCGAACCGCCGGGGCGTCCCGTCGATCGGGTCGTCGAACTCGAGCACCGCGGCGAGCAGCTGGAGCGGTTCGGAGAAGTCGCCGTCGGATACCTCGCGCTCGACCGGGTACAGAGCGTCGCCGACGATGGGAATGCCCAGGCCCCAGAGCTGACAGCGCAGCTGGTGGGTGCGACCGGTCCGCGGCGTCAACCGGTAGAGGCCCAGCCCAGCCGTCTCGGAGACCAGCTCGATGATCGTCTCGGCGTTCGGCTCGGCACCGGGGACCTCCCGTGCCTGATGCCTGCCGTGCTCCTTGACGACGTGACTCCGCCTCACCACGGGCAGCTCCAGATCGTCGCGGACGGGCGCGACCGCGAGGTACTCCTTGTGCACCCGTCCCTCCGCGAAGATGCGCTGGTAGGCACCTCGCCACTGCTGCTCCGTCGTGAACATGAGCACCCCCGCAGTGGGCCGGTCGAGCCGGTGCGCCGGGGTCAGCCGATCGTGACCGGTCAGCACTCGCGCCCGGGCGAGGGCCGACTGCACCACGTGCCGACCCCGGGGCATCGTCGACATGAAGTGCGGCTTGTCCACCACGACGAGCCGGTCGTCCTCGTGGAGCACGTCGATCGGGAAGGGCACCTCGACCTCGTCCGGAAGGTCGCGATGGGTCCAGCAGACCGACCGCGGCACGAACCGCGCGTCCGCCGGGACCGGCCGACCCGCGGCGTCGACGAACTCCCCCGCCGCTAGTTTGGCGTCCACCTCGGCGGGAGCCAGCCCCCGGAGCCGCTCGACGAGGTGGTCGCGCAGCGTCTCCCACGGCCCGCCCTGCGGCATCCGGATCCGCTGCGCGTCGACGCCGTACCGCGGCGGGAGCGGCGACGCAGGAATGCCGCCACGTGCCACTCAGTCCGCCTCGACGCGCAGTTCGACGTCACGACCGAGGAAGCGACCGTATGCCGCTGAGCTGGCTTCCAGTCCACGCAGCGCCTTCGCCGTCAGTCGGGTCAACGGCGTCGCCCTGAGGACAACAGTGCCCTTGGTGCCCTTGGTGCCCTTGGTGCCCTTGGTGCCCTTGGTGCCCTTGGTGCCCTTGGTGGCCTGCCGCTTCCAGACGCCGGCGACCTCGCCGTCGACGACGACCGTCGGCTGGAACACCAGGTTGCGGCCGGGCACGACCTTGACGACGTGCTCGTCCGGCAGGGTGACGTCCCGCGATTTGTAGCCGAGGAGGAACTCGTCCCACTGCGGCAACAGGTGCACGCCACCCGGCCCATGGCCAGCTGCCGGCGCCTCGATGTGGCTCAGCCAGGTCTGGCCACCGACGTCCTCCCGAGTGATGCGATCGCCGATGAGCTCGAGGGCCGCACGGACGAAGCCCAGTGTTCCCCCGATCCAGCCGGCGATGTCCTTCTCGGTCACCGGGCCATGGCTGCGGACGTAGCGCTCGATGATGGTGGCCATCGCGTCCTCACTGGAAGGCTTGCGGCTCAGGGGAACCCACCGGTCGATGAGCACGAAGGTCGGCTGCTTCCCTGCGAGCGGACCCTGGCAGAGCAGCCCGGTCATGCAGTGGTGGCCGACGAGATGGTAGGTCCGCTGCCCGGAGGGATCGATGCCGTGGTCGGCGAGGAGCGAGAGGACGTCCGGTCGGCTCATCGGCTCGCCGAGGTGCTCCTCGAAGAGGACCCCCGCCTTGTCGACCTCGTCCTGGGTGATGCCGAGCTGGGCGTAGCGCGGGCCCAGGGAGGCGATCACCCGCGGCGCAAGGAGCTCACACATCCACCGGGCGTCCTCGGCCGGGACCCAGTGGATCGTTCCGCGCATCGGCCACGTCCGGACGATCTGCCGGTCGACGACGGCCCGCTCGATCTCGGCGAGTGTCAGGCCGGAGCGCACCCCGATCGACCACACGCCACTCGAATAATCTTGTGCCTGGAGGGCGCCCATCCAACGGGCCACGGACAGCGGCGTCACGGGGGCGTCCGGGGTACCCAAGGCCGGCATCAGGCCGAGCGCGGCCGTGCGGGCGCGACGCAGGCGCGTCCGGTCGCCGGCCTTCACGGCGAGACCCAGCTCAGCGGCATACGGCCTCCTATCCGAGCACGGCGGCGCCGAAGGTCGCCTTGAGGTCGCCGAAGAGCGCCGACGTCGCGTTGACGCGCAGTCCGTCGTCGAGCGTCATCAGCACGGACCGGCCGGGCTGGGTCAGCTTCAGGTGAACCTCCGTCGCGCCGGGGTGCTCCCGGAGGATCTCCTTGAGCCGCTCGGCCCGGGCGGCGGTCACCTGCCCCAGCGGGAGCGTGAGGACAACCGGCCCGCGGGGACCCTCCTTGATGTCCGGGATCATCAGCTCCTGCGCGAAGATCGAGATCGAGTCGTCGCGCGCGCTCACCCTGCCCTTGACCGCGCAGACGGTGTCCTGGGCGAGCATCGTGGAGTACGTCAGGTAGGCGGACGGGAAGAACAGGCACTCGATGGCTCCGTCGAGGTCCTCGACCGTGGCGATGGCCCACAGGTCGCCCTTCCTGGTCCGCTTGAGCTGGAGCCCGGTGATGAGCCCGGCCACGGTGACCGGGGTGCCATCCGGCTTGGGGTCGTCGCCCGTGAGCGAGGCGATCGAGGTGTCGGCGTGTGTCTGGAGGATGTGCTCGATGCCGAAGAGCGGGTGGTCGGAGACGTAGAGCCCGAGCATCTCCCTCTCGAAGGACAGGAGGGTGGCCTTGTCCCACTCGCCCACCGGGACGGGTGGCAGGCCGTCGAAGGCGCCCGCTCCCCCGGGCTCGCCTGACTCGTCGCCGAGGTCGAAGGCGCCGAAGAGGCTGTCCTGGCCGATGGCCTCCTGCTTCTTCACCTCGACGAGCGCGTCGATGTAGCGCTCGTGGACCTCGACCATGCCGCGCCGGCTCTCGCCGAGCGAGTCGAAGGCCCCGCTCTTGATGAGCGACTCGATGGTCCGCTTGTTGCAGACGACCGCCGGCACCTTGGAGAGGAAGTCCTTGAAGGACCCGAAGTCGCCCTTCTCCTCCCGGGCCTTGATGATGGCCTCGACGACCGGCAGGCCGACGTTGCGGATCGCCGCGAGACCGAAGCGGATGTCGGTGCCGACGGCGGCGAAGTTCGCGACCGACTGGTTGACGTCGGGCGGCAGCACCTTGATGCCCATGTGTCGGCACTCGCCGAGGTACAGCGCCGACTTGTCCTTGTCGTCGCGCACGCTCGTCAGCAGCGCGGCCATGTACTCAGCCGGGTAGTTCGCCTTGAGGTAGCCGGTCCAGTAGGAGACGAGGCCGTAGGCAGCGGTGTGCGCCTTGTTGAACGCGTAGTCCGAGAACGGGACCAGCACGCCCCACAGGGCGGCGATGGACGCCTCGTTGAACCCGTTGGCCTTCATGCCCTCGGAGAAGGGGACGTACTCGGCGTCGAGGACCTCCTTCTTCTTCTTGCCCATTGCCCGGCGAAGCAGGTCGGCGTTGCCGAGCGTGTAGCCCGCCAGCTTCTGGGCGATCTCCATGACTTGCTCCTGGTAGATCACCAACCCGTGTGTCGTGCCGAGGATCGGATCAAGGGCGGCGACCATCTCGGGCTGGAGCTTGCCCTTCAACTGCGGATCAAGCGGGATGACCTCCTGCTTGCCGTTCTTGCGCAGGGCGAAGTTCGTGTGCGCGTTGACGCCCATCGGCCCCGGCCGGTAGAGCGCGAGGGCGGCCGAGATGTCCTCGAAGTTGTCGGGCTGCATGAGTCGCAGCAGGGCGCGCATGCCACCCCCGTCGAGCTGGAACACGCCAAGGGTGTCGCCGCGGCCGAGCAGGTCGTAGGTCGCCTTGTCGGTCATGTCCTTGGACAGGGCGTCGAGGTCGATGTCCTCGTCGCGGTTGGCCTTGATGTTGGCGAGGGCGTCGTCGAGGATCGTCAGGTTGCGCAGGCCGAGGAAGTCCATCTTGACCAGGCCGAGCGACTCGCAGCTCGGGTAGTCGAACTGCGTGATGACCTGGCCGTCCTGCAGCCGCTTCATGACAGGGATGACGTCGATGAGCGGCTCGCTGCTCATGATGACCCCGGCCGCGTGCACGCCCCACTGGCGCTTGAGGCCCTCGAGGCCCTTGGCCGTGTCGACGACCTCCTCGAAGTGGCGCTCCGTCT
The DNA here is from genome assembly GCA_963754395.1 of uncultured Actinomycetota bacterium. Taxonomy (GTDB): domain Bacteria; phylum Actinomycetota; class Actinomycetes; order Actinomycetales; family Dermatophilaceae; genus Intrasporangium. Next base: position 42,000 of record CAVWGJ010000017.1, read on the forward strand.
GCACGAGCGCGCGAAACTCCTGGCCCTCGTGGTACCGCTTGTGGTCGGGGTTGTAGACCTCGGCCAGCGGCACACCCTTGCCCATGACGTCCGGCGGCATCGCCTTGGTCAGCTGCTCCCCGACGCTGAAGGGGTGGCCCATGACGCGTGCCGCGTCCTTGACGGCCTGCTTGGCCTTGATGGTGCCGTAGGTGACGATCTGCGCGACGCGCTCCTCGCCGTACTTCTCCGTGACGTACTTGATGACCTCGCCGCGTCGGCGCTCGTCGAAGTCGACGTCGAAGTCGGGCATCGACATGCGCTCGGGGTTGAGGAACCGCTCGAAGATCAGGCCGTGCGGGATCGGGTCGAGGTCGGTGATCCCCATCGCGTAGGCACACATGGAGCCCGCACCCGAGCCCCGGCCCGGGCCCACGCGGATCCCGTTGCGCTTGGCCCAGTTGATGAAGTCGGCGACCACGAGGAAGTAGCTGGCATAGCCCTTCGAGACGATCACGTCCTCCTCGAAGGCCGCCTGCTTGCGCGCGTAGTCCGGCACGCCGTCGGGGAAGCGCCCCAGGAGACCGGACTCGACCTCCTTGATGAACCACGATGTCTCGTCCTCGCCCTCGGGGCACGGGAATCGCGGCATGTAACGCCCCTCGCCCTCCTCGAACGAGACCTCGCACCGCTCCGCGATGAGCAGGGTGTTGTCGCACGCCTCGGGCAGCTCACGCCAGAGGTGGCGCATCTCCTGGGCCGACTTGAGGTAGAAGTCATCGGCGTCGAACTTGAAGCGGTTGGGGTCCATCAGCGTGGAGCCGGACTGGACGCACAGCAGGGCGGCGTGGGACTTGGCGTCCTCGGCCCGCGTGTAGTGCAGGTCGTTGGTCGCGACGAGGGGAAGGCGAAGGTCACGAGCAAGGCGGATGAGGTCCTTCTGCACCCGCCGCTCGATCTCGAGACCGTGGTCCATCAGCTCGACGTAGACGTTCTCGGCGCCGAAGATGTCGCGCAGCTCCCCCGCGACCTCGCGGGCCTGGTCGTACATCCCGAAGCGGAGCTTGGTCTGGATCTCGCTCGACGGGCACCCGGTCGTGACGATGAGGCCCTTGCCGTAGGTGGACAGCAGCTCGCGGTCGATGCGGGGCCACTTCGTGTACACCTGGTCGAGCGATGCGATCGAGGTCATCCGGAACAGGTTGTGCATGCCCTCGTTGTTCTCGGCGAGCATCGTCATGTGGGTGTACGCGCCGCCACCCGAGATGTCGTCGCGCCCCCCGTCTCCCCAGCTGACCTTGGTGCGGTCGGCGCGGTGCGTGCCCGGGGTGATGTAGGCCTCGACGCCGATGATCGGCTTGACGCCCGTCCCCTTCGCCTTCTTCCAGAACTCGTAGGCGCCGAAGACGTAGCCGTGGTCGGTCGTGGCGAGTGCCGGCATCCCCATCCGTGCCGCCTCGGTGAACAGGTCACCGATCCGGGCCGCACCGTCGAGCATCGAGTACTCCGTGTGCACGTGCAGGTGCACGAAGTTCTGGTCTGGTCTCGGAGCGGAGTGGGTCGACATCGGGGTTGAGTCTAAGCCTCGCCAGGGACACTCCCCGGGCGTGTCGCAGCGGGTGTCGCGACCCGTGCCCGTGGGCCGCCCGGGGCCGCCGAATCGTCGACTTCGGCGAGCGTGGAACCTACCCCGAGCCGACGGTGTACAAGTGGTTGCGGGACCACTGCCGAAGCGGGAGGAGCCATCGAGAAGGACCGGGAGACCGAGATCCTGGCCCGGGTGCGCGCCGGAGAACGGGCTGCGTACGCCGAGCTGGTGGTGGCGCACGCCCCGCTCGCCAAGCGCGTCGCCGTCCTCGCCGGGGCCGGCGGTGATGCTGACGACGTCGTGCAGGAGGCATTCGTGAAGGCATACCGGTCCCTCGCCACGTTCCGCGACGGCTCCGACTTCCGGCCGTGGCTGCTGCGGATCGTCGTCAACGAGACGCACAACCACCGACGCGGCTCCGGTCGGCGGGCCGAGCGCGAGCGACGAGCCGGGTGGCTCGACGCCCAGTCCCTCACCGTGCCGGACCCCGCCGAGGAGGCCCTCTCGGCCGCGCGTCGGCGTGCGCTCCTGGACGCCGTGTCCGGGCTCCCTGCCGACCAGAGGGACGTCGTCGCCTGCCGGTACCTGCTCGAGCTGACGGAGGCGGAGACCGTGCAGGTCCTCGACCTCCCCACAGGAACGGTCAAGTCCCGGCTGCATCGCGCACTGAGCGCGTTGAGGGAGGTGATGGCCGATGTCTGACCAGCTCGATGCCCTCGAGCGCGAGCTCATCGGCCTCGGCCACGATCTCGTGCCGGACCCCCCGCCGGCCGGCCTGGCGGCGGCCGTTCTCGACCGGATCGCCGACGACGTTCCCGTCGTCGCCGTGGCCGAGCGGCGCCGGCCAGAGCGCCGACGGTCCGAGCACGGCCGGCCGACCCGCCGCCTGGCCTGGGCGATCGCGGCCATGGTCGTCGCCGTTGTCGCCCTCGTACCCCCGGTCCGGGCGGCCGTCATGGAGCTGCTCCACATCGGAGGGGTCGTCGTCCGCGAGGAGCCCGGGCCACATCCGCTGCCCTCCACGCCGGGATCGATGCCCGGTTCCGGGGCGTCCCCGACCCTTGGCCAGGGAGCGACCTCGGTCACCCTCGACGAGGCCAGGCGGGTGCTGGGGTTCGACTTCGGTGTGCCGACGGTGCTCGGGCCACCGGAGACCGTGACGGTGTCGCACGAGGGACGGGTGGCCGAGCTCAGCTGGGGCGAGGGCACGGCGATGACCCGGCTCGACGTCTTCGCCGGGTCTCCCGACTGGGGCTACCTCAAGCGGGTCTGGACCGCGGTCACACCCACCGGGGTCAAGGGTCGCGAGGCCGTCTGGCTCGAGGCCACCCACGAGGTCGAGTGGGTCGATCGGCGGGGCGTCACCCAGACGGCCCCACCCAGGCTGGCCGGTCCGACCCTCATCTGGGTCGCGCCCACCCCCGACGGACGTGAGCTGACCTACCGCCTCGAGGGCCCGTCGACGATGGCCGCGGCGTTGGACATCGCCACGACGGTCCCCTGAGCGCCGGCACCGAGGGAACCACTCAGGGTCGGGCGGTGTAACGACGTCACCGCTCACGACACAGGAGGAGCACCCCATGCGCAGGTTCATCGTCCTCGTCATCACCGCACTCGTCGGCCTCGTGCTGCTTCCGGCGACCCCGGCCCACGCGGGTGGACCGACTTCCGTTCTCGTGGTGGACCGCGACGGCAGGCATGCTGCAGGCGCACTGACGGGCAGCTCTGCCTACGACTCGCTGGCCAGAGCGTTGGACATCGAGACGCCGCCGAACGGGGAGCCCAGGTCGCAGGACAGCCTCATGGCGGGCTCGATCCGCCTCACCTGGATGATCCATGATGTACAGCCCTGGCGGGTGGACGCCCTGACGATCGAGGGCTCGGACGTCTGGGTGAGCACGCTGCTGATGCAGGGCGGGGAGAGCCTGTTCTCAGGCTCCGAGTCCCGGGCCGAGGCTGTCTGGCATCGACCGGCGAACACCGCACTGCTCCTCACGGCCTTGACGGACCTCGGGGTCCTGGGCGGCGAGGCGGTCACGTCGCCTCCATCCGCGACCGGTTCGATCGCCCCTGTGACCGGTTCGGCGGCGCGGCCGGAGCCGTCCAGCACGGGCGTGCCGCCCGCGGCACTGGCCGTCGTTGCGGCCCTCTCGCTCTCCCTCGGCGCACTGGCCGGCCGGTCGCGGCGCCTACGTCGCCGGGTCGCCTCCCCCGCAGGAGTGGGGGCGACCGCGGAAGTGCGGGCGACCACGGGAGCGAGCCCAGCGGCATACGCCACGGGGAGGGAACACCTCAAAGGGTTCACCCTCCGCTAGAGGGTGGACCTCAGAGGGTGGCGACGGTGTCGAGAGCCCGCTGGAGATCCTCCGGGTACTCGCTCTCGAAGTGGACGTAGGCGCCCGTGCCGGGGTGCTCGAACCCGAGTCCAACGGCATGCAGCCACTGTCGGTCCAGGCCGAGCTTCCTCGCCAGTACCGGATCCGCGCCGTAGAGCGGGTCGCCGCAGCAGGGGTGCTTGATCGCCGCCATGTGCACCCGGATCTGGTGCGTGCGGCCCGTCTCGAGATGGATGTCGACGAGGCTCGCGTGGCGGAAGGCCTCGATGACCTCGTAGTGCGTCACCGACGGCTTGCCGCTGCGCATGACCGCGAACTTGTACTCGTGTCCGGGATGCCGCCCGATCGGTGCGTCGATGGTGCCGACGAGCGGATCCGGGAGCCCCTGGACCAAGGCGTGGTAGTTCTTGTCCACCGCCCGGGACCGGAAGGCCTGCTTGAGCCTCGAGTAGGCGTACTCGCTCTTGGCCACGACCATCAGGCCGCTGGTGCCGACGTCGAGTCGGCTGACGATGCCCTGTCGCTCGGGTGCCCCGGAGGTCGAGATCCGGTATCCCGCAGCGGCCAGGCCACCGACGACGTCCGCCCCGGTCCAGCCCACACTCGGATGAGCCGCGACCCCGACGGGCTTGTCGACGACGACGAGATCGTCATCATCGTGGACGATCCGCATCCCGGGCACCGGCTCTGCCACGACCTTGACGCTGGGGCTCTCGTCCGGCGCGGGAAGGGACACCTCGAGCATCGCCCCGGACGCGAGCCGGTCGGACTTGCCCGCCACCTTGCCGTCGACGACGACGAGCCCCTCACCGGCGAGATCGGCGGCGCGGGTTCGGGACAGCCCGAAGAGGCGGGCCACCCCGGCATCGACGCGCTCGCCACCCAGGCCCTCGGGGACGAGCACGGTCCGCACGTCAGCCATCCGACCGCTCCCCCGGCTCGTCGCTCACCTCTGGCTTCTCCGGCTCCCCTGGGTTCAGGGCGAAGTTCTGGGCGAGCGGTGCGGCCTTCCTCTCCCGACGGCCGTCGACGCCCACGCCGAGCAGGGCGAGCACGATGATCAGCCCAGCGGCGCCGACGATCCAGATGTCAGCGACGTTGCCGATGAACCAGCCGTTGTAGTCGAGGAAGTCGACGACATGACCCTCGCCGCCACCGGGCGGGCGGACGAAGCGGTCCGTGAGATTGCCCAGGGCACTGCCGAGGAGCAGGCCCAGGGCCAGGGCCCACGCCCGTGAACCGAGGTCCTTCGACACGTACACGATGGCCACCAGCACGGCCAGGGCGATGATCGTCATGACCCACGTGTTCCCGGCGCCGAGCGACAGTGCCGCACCAGGATTGCCGATGAGCTTGAACTGGATGACGTCCCCGATGAACGGCCGCGGCTGTCCGTCCGCGAGGACGTCGAGGGCGATGAGCTTGGTGAGCTGGTCGCTCGCGTAGGCGAGGACCGCGACGCCGACGAGGAGGACGAAGAGCCGCCTCCGGCGCGCGGTGGGCGGGTGGTCGGGCGGGGCTTCGTTCTCCACGGGTCCTGGTGCTGCGGTGAGGGCGGAGGACACGACATCGACGCCCACCTGGGGCGTCGACAGTGTCTCGGTGGGCGTCAGTGGCGGGCTTGCTTCTCCTGGCATGTCATGCACAGGGTCGCACGAGGACGGGCCTGGAGTCGAAGTTTGCCGATCGGGTTCCCGCAGTTCTCGCAGATGCCGTACGTGCCCGCCTCCAGCTGCTCGAGGGCATGCTCGGCCTGTGCGAGACCGGCCCGGGAGTTGGCGGCAAGGGCGATCTCATGGACCCGCTCGGCCGTCTTGGCGCCGGCATCCGCCTGGTCGTCCCCCGCCCCGTCGCTCGACGCGCGAAGCAGGTCATCGAGCTCCTGCTCGGCGAGCTCGAGTTCCTGCCGGTGCACCTCGATCTCCTCGAGGAGGATGGCGCGAACCTCCTTGATCTCTGCCGCACTCCACGGGCTCTCGTCGTCCTTGACCCGGAGGCGTTCGGCAAGCTGGCCCGCGCGGTTTGCTGTGCTGGTCCTGGCTCCGGACGTCGACTTGGCGCTGGTGCTCTTCACTGATGCTGCCCTCTTCATCGATGTGGACCTGGTGCCCGCCGACCGCTTGGACGGGGCAGCCGCTGCCGCAGTCTTGTTGGTCGGGGCCTTCTTGGCGCAGTCTTCTTGGCCGCAGTCTTCTTGGCCGCAGTCTTCGTGGCGGTGGCCTTCTTGGCCGGGGCCGTCTTCGTGCCGGCGGACTTCTTGGTCGCCGCCGCTTTGATGGCAGCAGACTTCTTGGTCGCCGCCGCCTTGGTGGCAGCGGACTTCCTGGTCGGGGCCGGCTTTGCAGCGGTCTTCGTCCCGCTCTTCGTCGTCGCCGCCTTCGTGGCCGTTGCCTTCTTCATCGCCGGGGCAGCACGCTTGGTGCCGGCCGGCTGCTTGGCCGACGTCGTCGCGGCGGTCCGTTTGGCGGTTGCCCCGGGGGCCGCCGTCCCCTTCTTGGCGGCCGCCCTGGCGGTGGCGCTCGTCCGTGCCGGCGCCGCCTTCGTCGCAGGAGTCGTCGTGGCGCCCGTTCTCGCCGGCGCCTTCCTCGGTGCTGCCATGTGGTCCTCCGTCACTGGGGCCGTCCACCTTGACAAGTGCCGCTGACAATAGGCGTCAACGAGCCCGCAGACAAACGTGAAACGCACAACTCGCCGGTGGGGTTCGATCCTGAGACGAGGAACGGCCGCCCGGGTTTACCGGGCGGTCGTTCCGCTGCTGAGGTGACGGCCTCGTTCAGCCCTGGGCGCTGCCTGTCTTGGCGGCGTCTTGGACGCTGCCATCCAGGTCGTGCAGCTGGCCCTCGATGTAGGACTTGAGGTTGGTGCGGTAGTTGCGCTCGAAGCCGCGCAGCTCCTCGATCTTGCGATCGAGCGCCGTCTTCTGCCGTTCGAGGTCCTCGATCAGCGCTGCCTTCTTCTGCTGCGCCTCGGCAACCATTCCGGTCGACCGCTCGCGGGCCTCGGTGAGCATCTCGTCGCGCTTCGCCGTGGCTTCAGCGATGATCTTGTCGCGCTGACTCGTCGCCTCAGCGAGCATCTGGTCACGCTGGGCCGTCGCCGAGGACGTCATCTCGGCCGCCTTGCGGGTCGCCTCGTCATGCTGGGTCTGAGCGGTGGAGATGAGCTCGCGGTGGCGCGCCTCCGCCTCGCCGACCAGCTGGTTGCGACGGGCCTCGCCAGCCGCCACGTGCTCGTCGTGGAGCCGCTGCGCGAGCGCGATGACGCCGGCAGCGTCCGCGGTGCTCGCCGCCGAAGCCGCCGGCGCGCTCTCCGACTCGGCACGCAGCCGGGTGGCCTGCTGCTCTGCGGTCCGGGCGGCCTCCTCGGCAGCCTTCGCCTGCTCGCGGGCCCTGGTCAGCTTCGACTCCGCGTCCGCAACTTGGGTGTTCAGGGCGTTCAGCCTCGCCTGGGCCTCGTTGAGCGCCTTCTCGTCGACAGCGGACCGGGCAGCCGCCTCGGCCCGCTCCGCGTCGGCCTTGGCCCGCTCGATGCGCTCGCGCGCCGCACGCTCGGCGGCATCCGCCTCGGCCTTCGCCTTCGCAGCCCGGTCCGACGCAGCCTTGAAGGCCCGCTCGGCGTCCTGGATCTTCGCCGTGAGCGCCCCGAGCTTGGCGTCGTCACCCGGACGCCCCACCGGCGGCATCGCTTGTGTGGGGCCGTCGCTGCGGACGGCCGGCTGGTTCTTGCTCGCGCGGCAGTCGTTGAGCTGTTTCAGGTAGTCGTCACGCTGCTCGATGAGCGAACGCATCTCCGCGACGATCTCATCGAGGAAGTCGTCGACGTCCCGCTCCTCGTAACCACGTCGGAACTGCGTGGTCTGGAAGTGCTTGTTCAGCACCTGCTCCGGCGTAAGCGCCATGTGTCACCTCGATACAGATGTAATGGTCAGGGGCCAACTTATCTAACGAACCGGTCACGACCCAAAGCCACATGATGCCACTCACAGGTGAGGACCCGGTGCAGCCGCGCCCCGCTGGTTTCGTGGCGCGGGCATCGTTGCACAGATCCGTCAGATCCTGCGCCCGGCCGGGTGCGGGACATCCTCAGAAAAAGCTGGGGACGTTGAGCGCGAACGAGGTCAGCAGCATGAGCACGAGGAAGCTGAGGTCGAGGCGCACGCCGCCCAGGGTCGGCGAGGGAATCACCTTGCGCAGCGCCTTGAGTGGCGGATCGGTGACGGTGTAGACCGCCTCAGCGAGCACCAGGACGAGGCCGCTGGGCCGCCAGGATCGCGAGAGAACCTGCACCCACTCGAGCACGAAACGGGCGATGAGAGCGATGAAGAAGGTGAAGACCACCACGCCGTAGATGGTCCAGATCAGGTCCATGCGCTCAGTGTCCCTGATGAGGTGGCACCGTCAGAAATCGGGTCCTTCCGCCGACCGGCGGCAGGACCCGATGCCAAGGCCCAGCTGGGTCAGCTCTGGTTGAAGAAGCCACGCGTGGAGGGGGTCGGGACCTCGGGCTCGTCTGCGGCGATCTCGACGTGTGACGGTGAGAGCAAGAACACCTTCGAGGTGACCCGCTCGATGGTGCCGTGGAGGCCGAACACGAGGCCGGCGGCGAAGTCGACGAGTCGCTTGGCGTCCGCATCATCCATGTCGCTGAGGTTCATGATGACCGGCACCTGGTCCCGGAACCACTCGCCGATGTTCTTCGCCTCGTTGTAGGTCCGCGGGTGGATCGTGGTGATCCGGTTGAGCGGGTGCACCTCGGGATCGTTCACGACCGCGGCCACGGCGCGCTTCGTCGGCAGCGGAGTGACCGCCGCAGTGTGATCGGAGTCGGCCTCGAAGCGGTCCTGGTCGTCATAGGCGTCGTAGTCGTCATAGCGATCGTGACGTGGGTCCTCTTCGCTGAGTCCCAGGTACACCATCGTCTTGCGCAGTGCCCCTGCCATGCCCACTCCCAAGCCTCGGGTAACCGTTGCCCAAGACGTTACAGAAGTGACGGGCGTGAGCCGAGGATTGCGGTTCCGACACGCAGGTGTGTCGCTCCGTGCCGGATGGCCGCCTCGAGGTCTCCACTCATGCCGGCCGACACCCAGTCGGCGTCGGGATGCTGGGCCCGTATCCCGCTCGCCACGTCCCAAAGGAGGGCGAAGCTCTCGTCTGGGTCGGCTTCCACGGGGGCGATCGCCATGACGCCCTTGAGGACGAGACCCGCCCGGTCGGCGACGGCAGCGGCGAGCTCGGGCACGTCCGCTGGAAGTGTCCCTCCGCGACTGGTGTCGCCGTCGAGACTGACCTGGATGAGCACCGACAGCGGTCGGCCCCGCTCCACGGCGCCCGCCGAGAGCCCACGGAGCAGCTTGATCCGGTCGACGGAGTGGACGACGTCGGCATATGCGGCGACGTGGCGAGCCTTGTTGGACTGCAGGCGCCCGACGAAGTGCAGCTCGAGCTCAGTGTCCCCGGGCAGCGCCGTCCGCACCGCCGCGATCTTCGGCCCGGCCTCCTGGTCCTTGTTCTCGCCGATGGCCCGGACACCGAGCTCCTGGAGCAGGAGGATGTCGCTGGCCGGGAAGTACTTGGTGACCACCACGAGGGTGATCTCGGCCGGGTCCCGTCCCACGGACGCGCAGGCGGTCCTGATCCGATCGCGGACCGAGGCGAGTGCGATCGCCAGCTCGGTCCGGCGCCCGTCCGCCGGCTGCCCCGTCGCCTCGCTCACGCGCCGCGCTCCCCGTGCAGCATGACCACACCAGCGAAGCGGCCGGTGACTCCGTTGCGACGGTACGAGTAGAGCTCCTCGTCCTCGCGCGTGCACCCGGCGACCCGCTCGACGGGCACCCCGAGCCCGGTGAGCTGCTCGATGACTCCGGCCGCCACGTCGATCGCCGGAGTGCCGGTCCACGACGTCGTCACGGACGTGGGGGCGACGGCAGCTGCCGCCTGCACCAGCTCCTCGGGCACCTCGTAGCACCGACCGCACACGGAGGGGCCGACGATCGCCGAGACCTGATTGGCACCAACGGCGTGCATCGCGCTGATGGCGCGCGGCACGATTCCGCCGAGCAGTCCGGGGCGCCCGGCATGGACGGCGCCGACGACGCCCGCGTGGACGTCGTGCAGCAGCACCGGGACGCAGTCGGCGACGAGGACGGCCAGGGCCAGCCGTGGCGTGGCAGAGACGATTCCGTCAACACGGGGCGCAGCCTCGGCCCACGGTCCATGGACCTCGACGACGTCGGTCCCGTGGACCTGGTTCATGAACAGCAGCCGATCTCGAGTCACACCCAGCGAGGCGGCCAGGGCAACGCGGTTCTGCTCGACGGCATCGGGCGAGTCGCCGACGTGGCCGCCGAGGTTGAGTCCGGAGTAGGGCGACTCGCCGATGCCCGGGGCACGTCCGCTGAAGGCCACCGCGATGCCTTGGCCCCCGTCGACGCCGGGGATCGTCGATCGCCAGAAGAACACCGCCCCAACCTACCTTCTGCACAGCCCTTGCGAGCCGGTCACCAACTCTGGCCAGGGCCGACCAAGGTCCGCTTGCGCTGGAAGGGAACTCAGCGGCATACGGCCATGGTGTGAGTCACACGGGTGCGCGAGGTCACTTGAGGAAGTCGGGCACGTCGAGGTCGTCGCCGTCCTCGAACGTGGGCTGACGGGGCGGCTGTTGGGTCGGCAGCTGCTGCGCGTGTCCCGACACCGGCGATCCCGTCTGCGGCGGCGGGACGTGGTTGACCGGTTGGTAGGTCTGGGGCTGAGGTTGTACTGGAATGTGAACCGGCTCAGCCTGGGCCGGGGGTGGTGTCGGTTGGTGCGCAGGTGGGGTCGCGACGGACGTCGACGCAACGTGGTGGTTGTTGTTCTGGGCGGGCTGCGGCGGCTGGGGGCGCTGGCCCGTTGCCTGCCCCATCACCTGCCCCAGGGCTCGGTCATCCTGCCGCTTCGTGGGTCCGCCACCGTCGAAACCGGCGGCGATGACGGTCACCCGGACCTCGTCACCGAGCGCATCGTCGATGACGGCGCCGAAGATGATGTTGGCCTCCGGGTGCGCGGCCTCCTGGACCAGGCGTGCGGCCTCGTTGATCTCGAAGAGGCCGAGGTCACTGCCACCCTGCACGGAGAGCAGCACTCCGTGCGCTCCGTCGATGGAGGCCTCGAGCAACGGCGAGCTGATGGCGAGCTCGGCTGCCTGGACGGCCCGGTCCTCGCCGCGGGCGGACCCGATGCCCATGAGAGCCGACCCTGCACCCTGCATGACCGACTTGACGTCGGCGAAGTCGAGGTTGATGAGGCCGGGCGTCGTGATCAGGTCGGTGATGCCCTGGACACCGGAGAGCAGCACCTGATCGGCGGACCGGAAGGCATCCATCATCGACACGTTGCGGTCGCTGATCGACAGCAGCCGGTCGTTGGGGATGACGATCAGGGTGTCGACGTCCTCGCGCAGCGACGCGATACCGGCCTCGGCCTGGTTCGCCCGGCGGCGTCCCTCGAACGTGAAGGGCCGGGTCACGACGCCGATCGTGAGCGCGCCGATACCACGCGCGATCCGCGCCACGACCGGGGCGCCGCCCGTCCCGGTCCCGCCCCCCTCGCCCGCAGTCACGAAGACCATGTCGGCACCCTTGAGCACCTCCTCGATCTCCTCCGCATGGTCCTCGGCAGCCTTCTTGCCCACCTCGGGATCGGCCCCGGCGCCAAGGCCACGGGTCAGCTCGCGACCGACGTCGAGCTTGACGTCGGCGTCACTCATGAGCAGTGCCTGCGCGTCGGTGTTGATTGCGATGAACTCGACACCCTTGAGGCCGACCTCGATCATGCGGTTGATGGCATTGACCCCACCGCCGCCGATGCCGACGACCTTGATGACGGCCAAGTAGTTCTGCGGTGCTGCTGCCACGGGAGTGGGCCTTCCTGGAGGTGGTGCAAGGTGCTGCCGTGCTGGGTAGTTCCCCGGGTGCCGGGTCGACGGTCGTGTCGGCGCCGGAACTGGTGTGGAACTCATGTGGAACTGGTGTGAACCATGCCGCCCGTGCCAAGCCGCTAGCCCTCAAACCTTAAACGTTGACCTAAAGGTTACGGTTTGGTCACGAACCAGTGCCCCGACGGTATGCCGCGGGTGGAGGCGGTTCAACCCACCACGCCGCGTGTCGGCGGGGCGATTGTCACAATGCCTTGGGCCGTGGTGCGGGACGGTGCCGGCCCATGCCGGGGTGCTGTCAACGGGTCACCGGCGCCTCGGGAACCGTGACGTCGATGGTGCGGCCGGGCTCGGCAATGAGGACAGCCACGAGCTTCGCCTTGACAGCCGCGTCGTCCGGCCCGCCCCAGAGCACGGTCCGTCGGCCGGCCTTCGTGTCCAGGGTGAGCTCCACGCGATCCCCACGGGCCAGGGCCACGTCCGTCACGGCCTCGCGGAGCCCACGGTCGAGCGCGGCGAGGGCGTGGAGGACGGCCTTGACCCCCTCAGGGGTGGCGGCACCGCTCGTCGACGAGACGAGGGGCAGCCCGTCGGGCGCCTCGTCGACGGTCCGGAAGGCGACGCCGTCGTGGTCGTAGAGCTCGAGCGCACCGGACCGGCTGCGGACCACCAGGACGGCGACCCGCGGAGTCACCTCGATGACGACGCTGTGCGGAAGCCGCCGGGCGACCGAGACACCCACCCAGCGGCGGTCCCGTTCGATCCGGTCCGTCGCGGCGCCGGTGTCGACGCGCATCAACGGGCCGCCGAGGGGCACGGCTGCGACCTCGCGCACCACTCCGGCCTCCGACGACCCGACTCCCCTGACGTCGACCCGCTCCGCCAGGAGGAGCGAGCTGAACCACCCGACCCACACGGCCCCTCCCGCGAGCATCACCACCAGCGTGGCCACGAGGGCGATGAGCCACGGTCGACGCCGCGCCCGTGCCGCTCGACGTTCGAACCGCCTTCGGGCAGAGGCGAGCCCGCTGCCGCCCACGGCACCGCGACGCGACCGGGTCACCTGCTTCATGGTGGCCCTCCGCCGAGCAGCCGGAGCACCTCCGGCCCGATCATCGTCACGTCGCCGGCGCCGACCGTCAGGACGAGGTCTCCGGGCCGGACCAGTCCGGCCACGACGCCGGGCGCCTCTGACCACGAGGGGACGTAGTGCACGTCCGCGTCGGCCCGGGCGCCTGTGACGGCATCGGCGACGAGCTGGCCGGAGACCCCCGGCACCGGGTCCTCCCGCGCGGCGTAGACGTCCATGACGACGACGATGTCCGCCGGTGCCAGACCCTGCCCCAGCTCGGTCGCGAAGTCCTGGGTCCGGCTGTAGAGGTGCGGCTGGAAGACCACGATGAGCCGCCCGGGCGGCTCGACGAGGCGGACCGCCGTCTCGACGACCGCCGCGACCTTGCCTGCGTTGTGGGCGTAGTCGTCGATGACGACGACGCCGCCTGCCTCGCCCTTCGGCTCGAACCGTCGCCGCGTGCCCGTGAACGACGCGAGGCCCGCGAGCACCCCGGCAGGGTCCTGGCCAAGGCCGTGGACAGCGGCGGCATACGCGGCCACGGCGTCGAGGGCGTTGTGACGGCCCGGGATGCCGAGGCGCAGGCGGTGCTCGACGCCTCCGTCGACGAGGGTCGCGGCCGACGTCAGGCCGTCCTGGGAGTAGTCGCGCAGGAGCACATCGGAGCCGGGGTCGAAGCCGTAGGTGATGACCCGGCGGCCATCGGCACGGAGGCGCTGTGCCAGGGCCGCCGCGCCGGCGTCGTCCGCGCAGGTGACGACGAGGCCGCCCGGCCGCACGGTTCGGACGAAGGCGTCGTAGGCGGCCCGCACGACCGTGAAGCTGCCGTAGAAGTCGAGATGGTCGGGCTGGACGTTGGTGACGATGGCGACGTCGGGGCGGTAGACCAGGAACGAGCCGTCACTCTCGTCCGCCTCGACGACGAAGACGTCGTCCGTCCCTTGATGCGCGTTGGTCCCGTGCCGGGCGAGCTCGCCGCCGACAGCGAAGGACGGGTCGAGGCCGCACCCCTGGAGGGCGACCGCCAACAACGACGTCGTCGTCGTCTTGCCGTTGGCGCCCGCCACCGCGAGCCGGCGTTGCCCGTGCATCAAGCTCGCCAAGGCCTGCGCACGGTGCAGGATCCGGGCGCCGCGGGCGCGCGCCGCGACCAGCTCGATGTTGTCGTCCCGGATCGACGAGGACATGACGACCGTCGGAGCCCCCGCCTGGTGCTCCTCGTCGAAGCCGACCCAGACCGTGGCGCCCTCGCTGGCCAGCGACGTGAGCACCGGGACGTCCTTGGCATCGCTGCCGGACACCTCCATCCCACGAGCGAGCATGATGCGCGCGACCCCGGACATGCCGGCGCCACCAATCGCGAGGAAGTGGACCCGCCCGAGCTCCTCGGCCCTCGGGACCTGGGCGGCGAAGTCGAACCTCGCTGCCGCAAAAGGCTGCTCAGCAGTGGGCTGACCGCTCATCGACGCGATCTCCAGGCCTCGTCGACGAGGTCGGCGAGGGCCTCGTCGGCAGCGCGCTCCCCCAGCCGGGCCGCAGCCTGCGTCATGCGAGCCAGCTGCTCGTCGTCGGTGGCGAGCGGGAGCACGTGCGCCTGCACCCACTCGGGCGTCATTGCCACGTCCTCGACGAGGATCCCGCCTCCAGCGGCCACCACGTCGGTGGCGTTGAGCCGCTGCTCGCCGTTGCCGATCGGGAGTGGCACGTAGACGGCGGGCAGGCCGACGGCGGTGAGCTCGCACACCGTGTTGGCACCTGACCGGGCCACGACGAGACCGGCAGCGGCGTAGGCCAGCTCCATCCGGTCCGCGTAGGGCACCACGCGGTAGGGAGCGCCGCCTTCGGGCACCTCGGGCGTGAAGTCCTTGCCGAGCCCGGTGATGTGCAGGACCTGGACGCCGCCCCGGCTCAGTCGCTCGGCGGAGGCCGCGAACGCGTCGTTGAGCCGCTGCGCCCCGAGGGAGCCGCCCGTGACGAGCACGGTGGGGAGGTCGGCCTCGAGCCGGAAGTGCTCGAGGGCCTCGGGCCGGTTCGCGGCGCGGTCGAGCTGGGTGATCTCACGGCGCAGTGGCATCCCGATCCGTCGGGCTCGCGGAAGCCGGGTGCGCGAGAACGTCGTCGCGACGTAGGGCGTCCATCGGGCGCCGAGACGGTTGGCGAGACCCGGACGGGCATTCTGCTCGTGGATGACGATCGGGATCCGGCGCCTCCGGGCCGCGAGGTAGGCGGGCGTGCTCACGTAGCCGCCGAACCCGACGACGACCTCGGCCCGGGTCTCGTCGATGGCCCGTCCAGCTGCCACCACCGCCTCCTTGAGCCGGCCCGGCAGCCGAAACAGGTCGGCACTCGGCCGACGAGGCAGCGGGACCTTTGGCACGTAGCGCAGGTCGAAGCCGCGAGCCGGCACCAGCCGGGCCTCGAGGCCGACCTCGGTGCCCAGCGCGGTGACCGTGATGCCCGGGTGCCGGCGCACCAGGGCGTCGGCGAGAGCCAGCAGCGGCGAGACGTGGCCGGCGCTGCCTCCCCCGGCGAGCAGGACGGAGGTGGGCGAGGACACGGGGATCACCGTTTTCTGCGACGGGTCGAACGGGCGGGCCGCCGGGAGGGCAGGACACTGAGCGTCCGCTTGATGACTCCTGGACGGGCGGCGAGCAAGGCGCGGCAGCCTGGCTCGCTGCGCGCGAAGGAGAGCAGCATGCCGAGGGCGAGCAGCGTGGTGACGAGCGAGGAGCCCCCGGCGGATACGAGAGGGAGTGGGACACCGACGACGGGGAACAGCCCGATGACCGAGCCGATGTTGATCGTGGCCTGGCCGATGAGCCAGGCCATGACCCCGGCGGAGGCGACCCGGATGAAGCGGTCCTGGGTCCGTGTGACCAGCCGGTAGCAGGCCCAGGCGAGCACGCCGAAGAGGACGAGGACCAGGAGGGTGCCGGGCAGCCCCAGCTCCTCCCCGATGATGGCGAAGATGAAGTCGTTGTGGGCCTCAGCGAGCCACTTCCACTTCTCCTTGGAGCCGCCGAGGCCGACGCCCCACCAGCCGCCGTCGGCGAGGGCATAGAGCCCGTGGACGGACTGCCCGCACCAGCCGTCCGGGTCGGACTGGCAGGTGGGGTCCAGCCAGTTGCTGATGCGAGCCGTCCGGTTGGTGCTGGACGTGACGAGGACGATGATGCCCGCGACGAGGCCGGCCCCACCGATCACGAAGAGCCGTTTGGGTGCGCCCGCGACGAAGAGGACGGCAACGACGATGAGCCCCATGACGAGCCCCGTCCCGAGGTCGTTCCCGCCGAGGACGAGCGCGAGGACGACCGCGCTGATCGGCAGGACGAACGGCAGGATGGCGTGGAGCCAGTTGCCGACCAGGCTGCCCTTGTTGGTGAAGATCGCGGCGCCGGTGAGGACGAGGGCGATCTTGGCGAACTCGGACGGCTGGAGCTGGATGATCCCGAGGTCCAGCCAGTTGAGGTTGCCCTGGTGCTTGACGCCGAGGCCAGGCACGAAGACGGCCGCCTGGAGCGCGACGGCCCCGACGAGGGACACGCCGGCCAGCCGTCGCCACCACCGCACCGGCCACCGGGCCGCCCACGCCGCCACCGCGGCGCCGGCCACGGCGAAGAGCAGCTGCCTCACGAAGTCGGTGTAGAACGCCTTGTCCGCGAGGAGCGCCTCGACGCTCGACGCGGAGAACACCATGATGAGGCCGAACACGACGAGCGTCGTCGTGACGCCGAGCAACAGGTAATACGTCGTCAACGGCGACTCGAGCTTGCCGAAGTGCAGGAGCGAGGGACCGCCATCCCCCTCAGCCGCCCCGCCCCTCCTCCGGGCCGTGGCTCGCTCGGCAGGTTTCCTCGTGGGGGTCTTCGTGGGGGTCTTCCTGGGTCGGTGCGCCGGTCTCGTACCGGCGCCCGCCGCTCGTCGGCCAGTGGTCACCGAGCTCACAGGTCGCCACCACGCCCCTCCACGTGCCGCCGGACGGCCTGCTCGAAGGCGTCGCCACGCGCGCTGTAGTTGGTGAACATGTCCATCGACGCGGCGGCCGGCGCGAGCAGGACCACGTCACCGGGCTGCGCAAGGCGCGCAGCATGGGCGACGACGAGATCCATGACTCCAGTGTCCGTGTCGGGGACGTCCACGACCGGCACATCCGGTGCGTGTCGGGCCAGTGCCTCGGCGAGCTTGGCCCGGTCGGCGCCGATGAGCACCACGCCGCGCAGCCGCGACCCGACCTCCTCGACGAGGCTGTCGACGTCGGCGCCCTTGAGCAGCCCACCCGCGATCCAGATGACGCTGTCGAACGACGTGAGGGCTGCAGCGGCGGCGTGCGCGTTGGTCGCCTTGGAGTCGTTGACCCACCGCACCCCGCGCACCGTGGCGATCTCTGCGATCCGGTGCGGGTCGGGCCGGAAGGCGCGCAGCCCGTCACGCACCGCGATCGGTCCCACGCCGTAGGCCCGGGCGAGGGCCGCTGCAGCCAGCGCGTTGGCGAGGTAGTGGGGCGGCACCGACGATGCGTCGCCGCGGAGGTCGTCCATGGTGCACAGCTCCGCCGCCGCGTGCTGTCGCTGTTCGACGAAGGCTCGATCGGCGAGCACGTCGTCGACGACCCCGATCATGGACGGAGCCGGGATCCCTGTCGTGAAGCCGATGGCCCGACAGCCCTCGACGACCTCGGCCTCCATGACGAGCTGCTCGGTCTGGATGTCGGCGACGTTGTAGACGCAGGCGAGATGGGTGTTGTCGTAGATCTTGCCCTTCGCTCGCAGGTACTCGGCGTAGGAGCCGTGCCAGTCGAGATGGTCGGGGGCGACGTTGAGCACCGCCGAGGCGACGGCGGAGACCGATCGCTGCCAGTGCAGCTGGAAGCTGGACAGCTCGACCGCGAGGACGTCATAGGGCTCTGGGTGCAGGACGGCCTCGAGGATCGGCGTGCCGACGTTGCCGGCCGACGTCGCCCGCAGGTCGGATGACCGCAGGATCGAGGCGAGCATGTTGACGGTCGTCGTCTTGCCGTTCGTGCCGGTGACCGTGAGCCAGGGAGCCGCGCCCTCGAGGGAGCGCATCCGCCAGGCCAGCTCGACCTCGCCCCAGATCGGCACCCCGCGGGTGGTCGCGGCGAGCATCAGGGCGTCGTGCGGCGGCACGCCGGGAGAGGTCACGACGAGCTCGGTGTCCTCGGGAGGCTCGCCCAGGTGCTCCTGGCCGAGCCGGACGTCGACGCCCAGGATGTCGAGGATGGCGGCCCGCTCGGTGATCACGTCCGTGACGTCACGGGACACGGCCGTGACCGCTGCTCCCCGCTCGGCGAGCGCGTCGGCGGCCGCGAACCCGGACACGCCGAGACCGACGACGAGGACGCGCAGGCCGGACCAGTCGGCGTCCCGATGCGTGAGCCCGGGCCGGGGCTCGTACGCGGGATCGAAGGTCATTGCGTCCCCACCACCCACTCCGCGTAGAAGATGCCGAGCCCGAGGGCCACGAACAGGCCCGCGATGATCCAGAACCGGACGACGACGGTGACCTCGTGCCAGCCCACCATCTCGAAATGATGGTGCAGTGGCGCCATCCGCAACACCCGTTTGCCGGTCGTCTTGAACGAGATCACCTGGGCCATCACCGACAGCACCTCGAGGACGAAGAGGCCGCCGAGGATGATGATGAGCAGCTGGGTGCGGGTCGTGATGGCGAGGCCGGCCAGGGCTCCGCCGAGGGCGAGCGAGCCCGTGTCGCCCATGAAGATCTTGGCGGGTGTCGCGTTCCACCAGAGGAAGCCGAAGCACGCTCCCATGCCCGCGGCGGCCACGAGCGCGAGGTCGTGGGAGTCACGCACCTCGTAGCACTTGATGCCGGGGTTGGTCTGGCAGTTCTGGTTGAAGGTCCAGAGGCTGATGAGGACGTAGGCACCGAACACCATCGTCGAGACCCCGGTGGCGAGGCCGTCGAGGCCGTCGGTGAGGTTCACGCCGTTGGACGTGCCGGCGATCATCAGGTTGGCCCAGATGACGAAGAGGATCATCCCGACCAGCGTGCCCGCGAAGGCGAGGTTGATGTTCGTGTCGCGCACGAAGGAGATGAACGGCGAGGCGGGCGTCCGGTACTGCTCGTTGGGGAACTGCAGCGCCAGAACCGCGAAGATGACCCCGACGAGGGTCTGGCCGAAGAGCTTCTCGCGTGATCGCAGCCCGAGGCTGCGCTGCTTGGAGATCTTGATGAAGTCGTCGAGGAAGCCGACGATGCCGAGGCCCGTCATGAGGAAGAGGACGAGCACGCCGCTCGCGCTGAGCGGCGTGAGCGTGACCAGGTGGGCCGCTGCGTACGCGCCGAGGGTGGCGGCGAGGATGACCGCCCCTCCCATCGTCGGGGTGCCCCGCTTGGTGTGATGCGTGGTCGGCCCGTCGTCGCGGACGAACTGGCCGTAGCCGCGTCGGACGAGGAACTTGATGAACAGTGGGGTGCCCAGGAGGGAGAAGAGCAGTGAGAACGCGGCCGCCGCAAGGACACCCTTCACTGAGCCACCGTCCTCTCGTTGCCATCGGCCCATTCGCCGGTGCCGGCGAGCCGGTCACCGAGCCACCGTAGCCCGCTGTCGCGGCTCGACTTGAGCAGGACGACGTCACCGGGCTGGAGTCGTGTCTCAAGGAACTCGTGCGCCGCGTCGACGTTCGGAAGCCACTCGCCGGCGCCGTAGGCCCTCGCCCCGTCGCCGACCGCCACGACGTGGTCGACACCCAGGACGGCGGCATACGACCTGATGGCGGCGTGCTCACGGTCACCGTCCGGCCCGAGCTCGAGCATCCCGCCGAGGACGGCCCAGCGCGCTCCCGACGTCGAGATGGCGGCGAGCGCGTCGAGCGCGGCGCGCATCGAGTCAGGGTTGGCGTTGTACGCGTCGTTGACGACGACGACACCGTCCGGACGTTCGGTGATCTCCATCCGCCAGCGGCTCACCGGCGTCGCCGCAGAGAGCGCCGCCGCCACCCGGTCGAGCGGCATGCCGAGCTCCAGCGCTGCTGCCGCGACTGCGAGTGAGTTGGCGACATGGTGGGCGCCGCTGAGCTGCAACGACACTCGCGCGCGCCCCTGCGGGGCGATGAGGTCGTATGCCGCTCTGCCCCACGTGTCGACGGCCACGTCCTCCGCGCGCACCTCCGCAACAGGCGAGTGGCCGACGAGCTGGACGCGCGACTGCAGGCCCCCGGCCATGGCGGCGACCAGGGGATCGTCGGCGTTGAGGATGGTGAGGCCCTCCGGTGGCACCGCCTTGGGCAGCTCGGACTTCGCGAGCGCGATGTTGGCGCGGGAGCCGAACTCCCCCACGTGGGCGGTGCCGACGTTGAGGACGATCGCGACCTGCGGCGGGGCGATGTGGGTGAGGTACTCGACGTGGCCGATCCCCCGGGCGCCCATCTCGACGACGAGGTAGCGCGTCGCCGGCGTGATGCGGCACACGGTGAGCGGCACGCCGATCTCACCGTTGAGCGAGTTGATCGGCGCCACCGTCTCCCCCGCCGTGGACAGGACGGAGGCCAGCAGGTCCTTGGTCGTCGTCTTGCCGGAGGAGCCGGTGATCCCGACGACCGGCAGGCCGGGCGCCCGGTCGAGCACGCCCCTCGCGAGCCGCCCGAACGCCGTCTGGACGTCGTCGACAACGATGGTGGGCACACCCGCGACTGGCCGAGAGCCGAGCACCGCCACGGCCCCGGCCGCCACCGCGGCGGGGGCGTAGTCGTGACCGTCGGCGAACTCGCCGACCCGGGCGACGTAGAGGCTGCCCGGTCCGCACTCCCGGGAGTCGGTGGTCACGACCCCCTCCACGACGACGGCGGCGGGGTCGTCGCAGCCGTGGAGCTCGCCGCCCGTGACCTCCACGAGGTCCGCCAGGCTCACGGGGATCACCGGGTTCCTCCCACCATTGCTGCGGTGAGCGCCGACCGCACGGCGTCCCGGTCGTCGAACGGGTGCTTCACCCCGTGGATCTCCTGTCCCTTCTCATGGCCCTTGCCGAGGACGACGACGGTGTCCACGACGCTGGAGCCGGTTGAGTCGCTTGAGTCGCTTGAGTCGCTTGAGTCATGCACGGCCATCGCGACCGCCTTGTTGATGGCCTGGGTCCTGCGTCCTCCGTCGAGCACCTCGGTCGCCCGCGCACGGCCCTCGCGGACGGCCCGCCGGGCACCGGCCAGGACGGCCTCCCGAATCGTCGCCGGATCCTCGGAGCGCGGGTTGTCGTCGGTCACGATGACGACGTCCGCTCGCCTCCCCGCCGCCAGTCCCATGGCCTCTCGCTTGCTGCGGTCCCGGTCGCCTCCGGCACCGAGAACGGCGATGAGCCGACCCTGGGTAGAGGGCCGCAGTGCAGCCAGGGCCGCGTCGATGGCGTCGGGCGTGTGGGCGAAGTCGACGATGCACCGGGGCTGGCCTCCACCGCCGGCCGCCACGACCTCCATCCGGCCGGGCACTACGGGAGGCACGGCCAGAGCCGCCTCGACGCGATGCGGCGCGAACCCGAGGCGGATCAGGGTCACCGCTGCGATCGCCGTGTTGGCGATGTTGAAGGATCCCGGCAGGTGCGACACCAGGTCGAGGGACACGTCACCCGTCCGGTTGCGCAGTAGGAAGCCGCCACCCTGCGCCGCGTCCGGTCGTGCGTCGGCGGGCCGGGCAGCGGCGACCGCCCAGTCTGCGTCAGTGCCGTCAGAGCCGTCAGAGCCGTCAGGGCCGTCAGAGCCGTCAGAGCCGTCAGGGCTGTCAAGGCCGGTGGTTGTCAGCGTGGTCACGGGCACGGTGGCTCGCTCGACCAGGCGGCGCCCCCAATCGTCGTCGACGCACACAACTCCTGCCCGGCAGCGCTCAGGCGTGAAGAGGCCGGCCTTCGCGTCGAAGTAGTCCTCCATCGAGTGGTGGTAGTCGAGGTGGTCCTGCGAGAGGTTGGTGAACAGCGCGACGTCGTAGACGACGCCGTCGACCCGGTGCTGGTGCAGCGCATGGCTCGACACCTCCATGACGCACGTGTCGGCTCCCCGCTCCCTCATCACCGCGAGAAAGGCATGGAGATCGGGGGATTCGGGGGTGGTGTAGGCGGAGTCCAGGCGCTCTTCACCGATGCGCGTCTCGACGGTGCCGATGAGTCCGGTCCGCTGGCCGAGCGCCCGAAGGGCCGACTCGAGCAGGTAGGCCGTCGTCGTCTTGCCGTTGGTGCCGGTGATCCCGATCATCGTCAGGTGCGAGCCCGGGTCGCCATAGACGGTCGCGGCGATGCGACCGAGGCGGGCCCGCGGGATGTCGCTGACGAGGACCGGGACGCCGGGCGCCCCCTGCGCCTCGATCGCGGCCGCCCCTGCATCGTCGGTGATCACGGCAACGGCGCCGAGGCGCACGGCGTCAGCCGCGAACCGGGCTCCATGGACGTGGTGCCCCGGAAGGGCGGCATAGAGGTCACCCGGCCGGACGGCCCTGCTGTCCAGCGAGACGCCCGTGACGTAGAGGTCCGGAGGGACGTCAGTGGCCCCGCGGAGGCCTCCACTGCGCTCGGCGAGGACGCGCAGGGAAACGCCCGACGTCGAGGGTCGGATCAGGTCAGGTGACACGTCAGCCCAACTTACAGGCCATCCCGGCGAGCCCGAGCGTCGCTCAGCACGTCGGGGTCGTCCGGCGAGAGACGCGTCTCCGCCCACACGTGGTACTGGAGATCCGAGGGCGTGCTCCACGGCGTGTTCTCCCGTTCGAGGAGATAGGTCATCACCTGGTTGAACACCGGGCCGGCCAGGGCCCCACCAAACATCCCCGCCTGCGGTTTGTGGATGAACACCGCGACGACATACTTGGGCTTCTCGGCCGGCGCGTAGCCGATGAACGACGCGGTGAAGCCGTTGTAGCGGCCCAGCCTGTCGTCGTAGCGATCGGCTGTCCCGGTCTTCCCGGCCACGCGGTAGCCCGCGATCCGGGCGTCGGCCGCGGTCCCGTTCTCGCCCGTCACCTCCTCGAGCATCCGGCTCAGCTGGGTTGCCGTCCGTTCCGACACGACCCGCTTGCCCTGCCCCGAGGGGGCCGGCACATACGTGCCGCTGTCGTTGTACGTGCCCTCGACAAGGGACACCGGCATCCGGATGCCGCCGTTGGCCACGGTTGCGAACACGCTGGCCGCCTGGACCGCCGTGAGGGCGTATCCCTGGCCGAAGAGCACGGTGTACCGCTGTGGTGCGTTCCAGTCGCTCGCCTTGGCGAGCTGGCCGCTCGACTCCCCGGCAAAGCCGACCTCGGTCTTCTGGCCGACGCCGAACTTCCGGTACATCTGCTCCATCGCGGCCGGCTGGACTCGCTCTCCGACGAGGATCGTGCCGAGGTTCGACGACTTCGCGATGACGCCCGTCGCCGTCAGCTGCTCGGTGTCGTGGTTCTCGTGGTCCTTGAACTTCATCCCCGCCCGGGGCAGCCGGTTCGGGATGATGACGCCCGTGTCGGGTGTCACCACGCCGTGCTCCAGGGCCGCAGCCATCGTCATGAGCTTCCCGGTCGATCCGGGCTCGAAGGCGTCCTCGAACGCGTGGTTGCGCAGGGCCGCCGTGGAGGCCGATGACAGGTCATTGGGGTCGAACGTCGGGTAGCTGGCGGCCGCGCGGATCTTGCCGGTCGCCAGCTCGAGGACGATCGCCGTGCCCGTCTCGGCCTTGACCGCGGTCACCTGCTTGGCGAGCGCGTTCTGTGCATACCACTGGATATCGGAGTCGATGGTGAGTCTGACGTTCCGGCCATCCACCGCTGGTTGGTCGACCCGCTGGGAGCCGGGGATGACGGCGCCGTTCTGGGCCCGCTCTGCGACCGTCGAGCCTGACCTGCCCGCCAGCGTCCCGTCGAGCATCAGCTCGACACCGCCTCCAGCCGTTTGGTCCGCGGAGTTGACGTAGCCGACGAGCTGGCCCAGCGCCATCGAGGTCGGGTAGAGGCGCTCGGCCGTGCGTTCTGCCGCGATCCCGGGCACGCCAAGGGCCTGGATCTGCCGCCAGTCGCTCGGGGTGACGTTCTTCTTGACGATGACGTAGCGGGTGTTCGGCTTGGTGAAGAGCGTGGTGAGGCGGGAGACGTCGAGGCCCAGCTTCGGCGCCAGGTCTTCCGCCGCTTGGTGGACGCCCTGCCACCCGCACTCGCCCTGCACCTTGACGTAGCACTGGATCGCCACGGGGTCGGCGGCGATGGTGAACCGCTCGACGCTGTCGGCCAGGACCTGGCCGTTGGTGTCGAGGATCTGACCACGCATCGCGGGTGTGTGCACCTTGATCAGGCGCTTGGACAGTGCCGCTGCCTGCGTGGCCGAGGCGTCGAAGGCCTGGATGCGCAGCAGCTGCGCGGCGAAGACGCTGAAGAGGAAGAGCACGGCGATGAACATGGCCCGTGCCCGGGCCCGCGGATTGGCCACGGCGATGCGCAGGCGACGCTGCCGCCGTGGTCCACGAGGCCTGCTCCCACGCCGTGGCGCCGGGCCCCGACCGCGAGGATTCGGGGTCGAGGGACCCGCGTCCTGTTTGCGAGCCCGGCTGGGCTGTCCGGAGCTGGGCCGGCGAGGGTTGCGCTGTTCGGTGCTGCGCTGCGACACGCTTGGGGCACGCTGGGCAGCGCGTCCCTGCTTTTGGCGCGCTGCCGAGGTGCGAGCCTGGCCCGATGTCCGAGCGGTGGCGGCACCGCGCCCCTGGCCGGCGCGACCGCGCCGCCGGCACGACCCGCGCCGCCGGCACGACCCGGGCGACCAGGCGTCCCAGCCGACCCCGATGCTGGTCCTCGAGATGTGGTCACGGATCACCTCGTCGGCGTGGTCTGGCTCGGCGTGGCTCGGGTCTGGGCCGTGCCGGCCGAGGTGGGACTCGTCGGCCCCAGTGTCCCGGTGCCGGTGGCCGAAGGCGTGGCTGCCGGACTCGTCGGCGTGGCAGCCGGCGTGGCGGCTGGCGTGGCAGCTGGAGTGGCGGCTGGCGTGGCAGCCTTCGGCTTGGTCGCCTTGGGCCTGGCGACCGGAGTGGGACTTGTCACGACCGCCAAGGCGAGGGACCGGCTCGCGGGGTGGGCGGTCCCGGCGATCTTGCCGGTCGCGATGTCGATGTGCGCACGCTCGTTGGACCGGACCAGGCCGAGCTGGCTCGCCCTCTGGGCCAGTGCGCCGCTCGCGGAGGCACCGTCGATCTCCTCCTGGAGGTTGCCGGCGGATTCGCTGAGGAGGAGTGACTCGCGCTGCAGCTCGCCCAGCTCGATCGAGCCCTTGGCCAGTGCCGTGTTGAGCACGAGCAGGGCGATGAGCCCGGTGACGAGCAGCGTGACGCAGATGGCCGCGAAGGCGCCGCTGCCCGTCGTCGTGATGCGGGCCGGGATGACTCGCAGCGGTGCCGGTGTCGGACCGCGCCGCGGGGCACGCGCCGGGGACCGGAGCGGCCTGGCGGTCGCGGTGGCCTGGCTCATCGGACGGCTCCTTTCCTGTGTGCACGCCTGCTCGTGGCGGCGCGGCTCGATGGTGCCTGGCTCGGTGTCGCCCGGCGCTGGACGGCTGTGGTCGCCGTGGTCCCGGTGTCGCGGATTCGTTCGACTGCCCGGAGCTTGGCCGAGGCCGCTCGCGGGTTCGCGAGGACCTCGGCGTCGTCGGGCTCCTCGGCCCCACGGGTGAGCGCACGGAGGTAGGGGGCGTGCTCCGGCAGCTCGACGGGCAGCCCAGGTGGTGTGCTGGAGGTCGTCCCTGCCGCGATCGCGCGTTTGGTCAGGCGGTCCTCCAGCGAGTGAAAGGAGAGGGCCGCCATGCGACCACCAACCCCGAGGACGTCGATGGCGGCCGTGACCGCGCGCGCCCAGCCGCCGAGCTCGTCGTTGACCTCGATCCGCAGGGCCTGGAACGTCCGCTTGGCGGGGTGGCCGCTCTGGCGCTGCGAGGCAACCGGGATGACTCGGCGGAGCAGCTCGACGAGGCGTGCCGACGTCGTGAACGGCTCCGTCGCGCGCGCCCGGACGATGGCCGCCGCTATCTTGCGGGCGAACCGCTCCTCCCCGTAGTCGCGCAGGATGCGGGTCAGCTCTTCCACCGGGTATTCGTTGAGGACGTTCGCCGCGGTCAGCCCCCGTCGTCTGGTCCATCCGCATGTCGAGCGGTGCGTCGACGCGGTAGGCAAAGCCGCGGTCCTCCTCGTCGAGCTGGAGCGAGCTGACCCCGAGGTCGAACACGATGCCGTCGACGTGCTGGAGGCCGGCAGCGAGCACGACCCGAGCGATCTGGTCGTTCGTCGCGTGGACCGCCGTGAAGCGGTCCCCGAACCCGGCGAGGCGCTCCCCCGCGAGCTCGAGCGCCTCGCCGTCACGGTCGATCCCGATGACGCGGCACTGCGCGAACCGCTGGAGCACGCCCTCTGCGTGGCCACCCATGCCGAGCGTCGCGTCGACGTGGACGGCGTCTTCGCGGGACAGGGCCGGCGCCAGGAGATCGAGGATGCGGTCGCGCATGATCGGGTCGTGGCGTTCGTGCGCCTGTCCTCGGTCGGTCATGCTCGTCCCTCTCTCGCACGCCCCCCAGCGCTGGAAGAGCGTTGGGGGCCGGTGGTGCCAATGGTTCTGATGGTGCTGGTGTGACTTCTGCGGCAATGGCGGTGCGCTCTGCGAGTGGAGGGAGGAGAGCCGAGCGTCTGGTGGAGCCTGGTGGCACTTGGGGGTGGTGACCTGCGGGCTGGTCCCCATCCGCTTCCCCGCCCGGGACGGGGGAAGTCGTCTCGGGAGCGGAGCGGCTGGAGGCCGGCGCGCAGGTCTGCAGGGCGTTGGTCGTGCGCCCGGAAGAGCGCTCAGAAGAGTCCGGGGATCACCTCCTCCTCGGTCTCTGCGAAGCTCTGCTCCGTCTCCTCGAGGTAGGCGTTCCAGGCCACGGTGTCCCAGACCTCGAGCCGCGACCCGGCACCGATCACGGTGACCTCGCGGTCCAGTCCGGCGTACTCGCGCAGCTTGGCCGGGATGGTGAAGCGGCCCTGCCTGTCCGGGACCTCGTCCGACGCCCCGGACAGGAACACACGGCTGTAGTCCCGCGCCTTCCGGCTCGTCGTCGGCGCCTGGTGCATCTGCTCGGCCACCTTGACGAACTCGTCCATCGGAAAGATGAACAGGCAGCGCTCCTGCCCCCGCGTCACGACCAGGCCCCCCGCCATGCGTTCGCGGTACTTGGCGGGCAGGAACAGCCGGCCCTTCTCGTCGAGCCGAGGCGTGTGCGTCCCGAGAAACACAGGTCCGCCACCTCCCCTACGTCGACCCGTCGGCGTCCCCACTGCCTTCCTTGGTGCTCCACCATACTCCACTTTCCCCCACCGTCAACGAAAGAAACCCTGTCACGAATGACTTCTTGGCAGCGTTTTCGCACGTCAGAGGGGGTGGAGCGAAGTGGAGCCGGATGCCGCTGAGCTCGCCCCGCACGCAGGGTTCCCTCCGCGCGGGGCGAGCTCAGCGGCATACGGCAGGGTCGTTTCTTGTGCATCCTTCGTGCTGACGCAGCCCATGGGCGCTATTTGCGTGACGCCCACAACGACTCGGGGGGACACTGGTGGAGGAAAGTGGTGCACCCGTTCGACGCCGGCGGGGTGAGAACGTCTCCATCCGGTCACGACCGTCCGCTCACTTCCGGCGCCGCGGCCTGATGGGAGAAGATCACGTGACGTCCACGTCGCCTCACGCAGACTCTGGTGCCTGGCGAAGCGGACACGACGCGGGAGCACACCGGACCATGGACGGTTCCCATCAGGGACAGACGGAGGACAGCGTGACGACGGACACCACCGGAACGGATACGACCGAAGATCTCGACCTCGTCAGAAACGTGGCGGATCGGCTCTTCGGGGCGATGACGCGCGTCATCGAGGGCAAGCCGGAGGTCGTCCGGACCACCATCAGTGTCCTGTTCGCGAGTGGACACCTGCTCATCGAGGACGTGCCCGGCGTGGGCAAGACGTTGCTCGCCAAGACCTTGGCCAGGTCGATCGACGCATCGGTCCGACGCATCCAGTTCACACCCGACCTGCTGCCGAGTGACGTGACCGGCGTCAGCATCTTCAACCAGGACGCCCGACGGTTCGAGTTCCGTCCGGGCGCCATCTTCGCCAACGTCGTCGTCGGCGACGAGATCAACCGGGCCTCGCCGAAGACCCAGTCCGCCCTCCTCGAGTCGATGGAGGAGCGGCAGGTCACTGTGGATGGCACGACGTACCCGCTCAAGGCGCCCTTCATCGTCATGGCGACCCAGAACCCGATCGAGATGGAGGGCACCTATCCCCTCCCCGAGGCCCAGCGGGACCGCTTCATGGCGCGAATCTCGATGGGGTACCCGTCGCCGCGGGCAGAGCTGACCCTGCTCGACAGCCACAGCGCGCAATCGCCGCTCGAGCACCTCAGCGCTGTCACCGATGCCGAGACCATCAACCGCGTCGTGGCCGCCGTGACGCAGGTGCACGCCAGCCCGGCCGTGCGGCAGTACATCGTCGACCTCGTCACCCGGTCGCGCTCGACGACGTCGCTGCGCCTCGGGGCCTCGCCACGTGCAGGGCTGCACCTGCTCCGGGCGGCCCGGGCGCAGGCCGCCCTCGAGGGACGCGACCACGTCATCCCGGACGACGTCCAGTCGCTGGCCGTCGCCGTGCTCTCCCACCGGCTCATGCCGTCGAGCGAGACGCAGCTCGCGCGGCGGACCACCGCCGAGGTCGTCACCGACCTGCTGCGGCAGGTGCCGGTGCCGTCCAGCACCCGGTGAGGTCGAGATGCGTTCGCTTCGGGGACTGCTCACGACGAGAGGACGCGCCTTCGTGGGGGCGGGTCTCACGCTCTCGCTCGCCGGCATCATCTTCGGGTTCCGCGACCTGACCCGCTTCGGCGTGCTGGCCGTGGCGCTTCCCTACATCAGCTCCCTCCTCGTGCGCACGCGCAAGACGCGCATGCGCATCGAGCGACACATCTCACCGGATCGGATCACCGTCGGCCAGGAAGCGCACGTCGCCCTCGCCTTCGAGAACGTCTCGACGACCACCACGCCCGTGTTCCTCGCGGAGGAGCGGCTGGACTACGTTCTCGGCGACCGCCCGCGGTTCGTCGTCGGTCGTATCCCGCCCGCGCGGGTCCGGATCATCGACTACACCGTCCGGTCGCACCTGCGCGGCCGCCACCACCTCGGGCCACTCGCCGTGCAGGTCCAGGACCCGTTCGGCCTCGCCACGCGCAACGCGGTCCTGGAGGGGACGGCCGACCTCGTCATCCTGCCCCAGGTCCACCCGTTGTCCGCCAGCCGCCAGCCGAGCTCCGGCGTGGGGTCCGAAGGCGAACTGGCACACCTCATCGCCCTGCACGGCGAGGACGACGTGACCATCCGCGAGTACCGCGACGGCGACGACCTGCGCCGGATCCACTGGCCGGCCACGGCCCGGACCGGCGACCTCATGGTTCGCCAGGAGGACCGGCCGGCCCAGCGACGCGCCGTCGTCCTGCTCGACCCCCGTCCCGACGCCCACGGTGGCAGCGGGGCCACCGGCTCGTTCGAGTGGGCCGTGTCCGCCTGCGCGTCCATCGCCGCGCACCTGTGCGAGTCCGGCTATGCCGTTCATCTCGTCTGCCCCGAGACCGTCGACAGTGGGCGGGTCGCCGACACCCTCCAGATCGACGAGATCCTCGACGTCCTGGCCGTCACAGCGCTCCGTCCGAAGTCGACCGAGGACCTGCTACTGCGCGCGGCCCAGGGACTCGCCGCCACGGGCGGCTTCGTCGTGGCGATCGTCGGTCCCCGCGGCCACGAGGTGACAGGCCGGATCGCCAGCCTGCGCCAGCCCGGCACGACCGGTCTGGCCCTGGTCCTGGACTCCCGTGCGTTCGGCCAGAGCCCCGTCACGGCCGATGGCGGCGGCACCCTCGGTCCGGACGAGGTCGAGCCCCATGTCGACGCCCTCCGGCTCGCCGGCTGGCGCGCGATCGCCGTCGGGCGCGACGAGGACGTCCCGCGTGCCTGGGCGGTGCTCACCGCCGCAACCGTGGGAGGCGTGCAATGACGCGCCGACGCTGGCGGATCACCATCCTGGCGGCCTTCGCCACGTTCGCGGCGGTCTACCCCATCACCAGCCTGTTCACCAGCGCGAGGTGGCTCCCGGAGGCGATGCTCGTCATCGGGCTGACCGCCGCCGTCGGACTCCTGCTCCGAGGACTGACGCGGTCGCGACTGCTCATCGTGCTGGTCCAGCTCGTCCTCGTCCTTTACGTCGTGCTTCTCCGCTTCACCGGCGACACCTTCAGCTACGGCATCCCCACGGCGGGGACCGTCGAGCTGGCCAACTCGCTCGGGCTCGAGGCAATCGAGACGATCCAGCGCAGCTCCGCGCCCGCGCCCCTCACCGATGGGGTCGCCTTCTATCTCGTCGCTGCCGTCGCCCTCATCGCCGTGCTCGTCGACGCGATGGCGGCAACCTGGCGTGCGCCGGCCGCGGCAGGGCTCCCCTTGTTGACGGCCTACCTCATCACCGCCGCCAACGGCAACGCCGCCTCCGCGGTGCGCTACTTCGTCGTGCCAGTCGCGATCTGGCTCATCATGCTGCACACGACGGCCCGGGCGACCTTCGGCCGGTGGAGCACGACGAGTGTCAGTGACGTCACGGGAGGCGAGTCGAGCTCCGACAACGCGTCCGCCATGCGCGCGCTCACGGGAGGCGCGGCCAGGCTCGGTGCCCTCGCGGTCGTCGCGGCCCTGGTCATCCCCGTGCTGGTGCCGCACTTGCCGCCGCACTACCTGACGGACGGTCTCGGTCGCGCACCGGGATCCGGAGGTGTGGGAACAGTCGGCTTCAACGACACGATCGACCTGCGCAACAGCCTCGTGAACAGCGACCAGACCCCGATCCTCCGATACACCTCGACCGGGCCGGCCAACGTTCCGCTCCGCGCGGTCGCCACCTCGTACTACTCGCGCGGGGAGTGGCGAGTCGCCGGTCGCGCTGGGCAGGGCCCCGACCGGCCCGTGCCACTCCCCCCGCAGTCGGACCGCCGCGAGTACATCATGACCGTGAGCAACAACGTCCTGAAGGCGCCAAGGCTCGCGGCGCCGTATCCGGTGGTGACGCCGGACATCCAGGGAACCGCCTTCAGGATCGACCCCGTCACGCGGGACATCCGGGTGGACCGGACGGTTGAGTCGTACCAGGTCACCTATGCCGACGTGAATCCTCCCGTCTCGAAGCTCCGCGCCGCCGGAGTGCCCACGTCACCGGACATCCTCGCGGAGGACCTCGCGATCCCGGATGTCGCGGCCGGCTTGGTGCACAGGTGGT
The DNA here is from genome assembly GCA_963754395.1 of uncultured Actinomycetota bacterium. Lineage (GTDB taxonomy): Bacteria > Actinomycetota > Actinomycetes > Actinomycetales > Dermatophilaceae > Intrasporangium. Next base: position 73,185 of record CAVWGJ010000017.1, read on the forward strand.
CCGACGAGGTCACTGCTGGCGCCACCACCGACTACGACCGGGCCGTCGCGATCCAGAGACATCTGCGCGACACGACCCGGTACACCTACAGCCTCGATCTCGGCGAGCCACCCACCAACGACAACGGCCAGGAGCTCGACCCGATCACGGCGTTCTACGAGACCCGACGCGGCTACTGCACCCAGTTCGCGACGGCGATGATCATGCTGGCCCGGGCCCAAGGGATCCCGGCGCGGATGGCCATCGGGTTCATTCCCGGCACTCGTGAGGGCAGCTCCAACATCGTCAAGGCCTCGGACGCGCACGCCTGGCCCGAGCTGTACTTCGAGGGCTCCGGGTGGTTGCGGTTCGAGCCGACCGCCTCACGATCAGGGCCGCCGGCCTACTCAGTGCCCGGTCAGGTCACGCCGGGAGATGGTGCGACAGCACCCAGCACGGCCACCGGCACGGCCACCCAGACGAGGAGCGAGCGGCAGTTCCAGGAGGGCGAGGATGCCGGCTCATCGGCGACGACGTCCTGGGTCGACCAGTGGCTGACCGGCACCAACCTCGTCATCCTCATCACCGTTCTCGTCGTGGTGCTGGGCACCTTCCTCATGCCGCTCACCGCCTGGGTCGCCCGCAGCCTGCGCCGGCGGCGCGCCGTCACCCGCCAGGACCTCGTCGAGATCGAGTGGGACGCCCTGATGTCACACTTCGACGACCTCGGCCTGCCCGCGACACCGGGAGCGACGCTACGCTCTGCCCGCGAGCGCTACATCACCGAGGGGCACCTCGACGACGCGCACGCATCGGCGATGCGTCGGGTCACGGCAACCCTCGAACGGGCTCGCTACGACCGGCCGGAGCGCACCACTCCGGAGCAGACGGAGGAGCTCCACCGGGACATCCGCTCAATCCGACGACAGGTGTCGGGCACCCGCGCCTGGACGACCCGGGTCAAGTCCTTCCTGTGGCCCACCGAGGGCGTCTCCGTGTGGCGTCAGCTGACAGGTCGCCTGGGACGGTTCCTGCGCCGACGCGGATAGGGCGCAAGGCGCCCAGGGCGGCGGCCGCGTGCCGGGCGGACGGTTCTGGCCCACCTCTGGGACCTTCGCCTCTACAGCCGGGCCCGACGGCAGGCCACGGTGGTAGGAGGACGTGGGCGGGGCTGGTTGGCCCGCCCGGGATCCCGATCCGGGAGCGACGGAAGGAGCAGCCGTGAGCAAGATCTGCATCGTCTATGGCACCACGGAGGGACAGACGGCCACGATCGCCGGCGTGATGGCCGAGGTCATCCGGGCGCACGGTCATGACGTCGCCGCGGTCGACGTCAAGCAGGCCCGCGATGGTCTGGCCGCCGAAGGGTACGACGGTGTGATCGTCGGAGCCTCGATCCACATGGGCAAACACGACAAGCGCGTCGTGGAGTTCGTGCAGCGCAACCGGGAGATGCTCGAGGGTCTGCGCTCCGGGTTCTTCTCCGTCAGCCTTGCTGCGCATGGGGACCTCGACGAGGCAGAGGGCTACCTCGAGCAGTTCGAGCAGGAGACCGGCTGGCGTCCGGCCAAGGTGGCCCTCTTCGGCGGTGCGCTGCTCTACACGCACTACGGCTTCATCAAGCGTCGGCTGATGAAGAGGATCGCCAGTGACAAGCCGGGTCAGCTGGGGACCGACACCTCTCGCGACTACGTGTACACCGAGTGGGACGCCGTCCGGGGTTTCGCCGAGGACTTCCTCAGCCAGCTCTCCACGACCACGGCAGGCTAGTCAGCTGGCAGAGCAGGAGCGGACCAGGTGCCCCATGAGCGCCTGACCCGCACCAGCCTCGCGTTCGAGAGCGTCAGTCGAGGTAGTCCCGCAACACTTGGCTGCGGCTGGGATGGCGCAGCTTGCTCATCGTCTTGGACTCGATCTGACGAATCCGCTCACGCGTGACGCCATAGACCTTGCCGATCTCGTCGAGGGTCTTCGGCTGGCCATCGGTCAGCCCGAAGCGCATCGAGACGACACCCGCCTCTCGCTCGGACAGCGTGTCGAGCACAGAGTGCAGCTGCTCCTGGAGCAAGGTGAAGCTGACCGCGTCAGCCGGCACGACGGCCTCAGAGTCCTCGATCAGGTCACCGAACTCCGAGTCGCCGTCCTCGCCGAGAGGCGTGTGCAGCGAGATGGGCTCACGGCCGTACTTCTGCACCTCGACGACCTTCTCGGGCGTCATGTCGAGCTCCTTGGCGAGCTCCTCCGGGGTGGGCTCCCGACCGAGGTCCTGAAGCATCTGCCGCTGCACGCGAGCGAGCTTGTTGATGACCTCGACCATGTGGACCGGAATGCGAATGGTCCTGGCCTGGTCGGCCATGGCGCGGGTGATCGCCTGCCGGATCCACCACGTCGCGTACGTGGAGAACTTGTAGCCCTTGGTGTAGTCGAACTTCTCGACCGCGCGGATGAGCCCGAGGTTGCCCTCCTGAATCAGGTCGAGGAAGAGCATGCCGCGGCCGGTGTACCGCTTGGCGAGCGACACGACGAGGCGCAAGTTGGCCTCGAGGAGATGGTTCTTCGCCTTCTTCCCGTCCTGCGCGATCCACCAGAGCTCGCGCTTGACCTTCATGTCCAGCTTGTCGCCCGAGTTCAGCTTCTCCTCGGCGAACAGGCCGGCCTCGATCCGCTTGGCGAGCTCGACCTCCTGTTCGGCGTTGAGCAGGGCGACCTTGCCGATCTGCTTGAGGTAGTCCTTGACCGGGTCCGCCGTGGCGCCAGCGGTCACCACCTGCTGAGCGGGGGCGTCATCCTCGTCGTCGTCCCGGATGACGAAGCCGGACTCTTCCTCGGCCTCCTGGGCCTCGGGCTGGGCCGCGGCTGGGGCTGCGGAGACGACCTTCTCCTCGTCCTCGTCCTCGGTCTCGGCGACTTCGGCCGGGCTGACCGCGTCGGTGAGCTCAACCTCCTCGAGCTCGCTCTCGACGGCCTCCTCCGGCTCGGCTCCGTCCTCGATCTCCTCCACGTCGGCAGCGGTCCCGTCGGCCTGTGCAGCCGCGCCCTGGCCCGCCTCGCCCGTCCTCTTGGCGGCAGTGGCCTTGGTCGCCTTCTTGGCCGTCGTCTTCTTGGCCGGGCTGGCCGCCGCCTTTGCGACCCCTGCGTTGGTCGCCGCCTTCTTCGCGGGCGATGCCTTCGTCGCTGTCTTCGTTGTCGACTTTGCGACCTTGCCGTCCTTCGTGGCAGCGCTCTTCGAGGCTTCGCCCTTCTTGGCCGTCTTGGTCGTCCTGCTGGTTGTGGTCCGGGTCGCGGTCTTCGCGGCCGCGGCGGTCGTCTTCTGAGCGGTTGCCACAGTGCCTCCCTTGCTGCCTCTGCGGGTGTTGGTACCCAGTGCCGCGGTGTCCACGACGATCTCGACGTCGTTTGCCTCGAGGGTCGTCAGGACCGGTTTCATCTGCCTCAGGTCGAGCTGGGCTGCTACCCGCGCCTGGGCGATCTCGGAGCCAGTGACCGTTCCCGTGGCGCGGCCCTTGACGAGCAGCTGCATGATCGCGTCGTTCTGAAATGCTTTCGGAAGCGTGGTGGGGCTTGCAGCTGGGGTTGCCTTGGGCACTGAGGACGTCACCTTTCGGTCGCACGGGGAAGTCGTCGTTCTGCTGCCCGGAGCACGGGCATGCAACATCAACGAACGAGGATGGGATTCGCTCCGGAAGTGCTTGGCCTGTCGGAGTCGACTCCTCCGTCGATCTCTCGGTGCGCCTCGTGCGATCCGGGTCAGTGGACATTATAAAACGCCGAGGGGCCGGCGGGTAAACGAGTTCACCGCCGACCCCTCTGAACGCGTGCCGATGTGTGCGTCTGGCGCGCTGCTGCGCTGTCACCAGCGACGAGCTCCTGGTCATCGGAGCCCGGGCCTGTCCCCGGGTGCCCGGTCGCCCGGGGCTCAGTCCGCCTTGACGGCAAGCACCGGGCAGCTGGCGTCGAGCAGGATGCGCTGGGCGTTGGAGCCCAGGATGAGCTTGCCAACCGGGCTGCGTCGACGAAGGCCGATGACGATGAAGTCGGCCTTCTCCTGCTCGGCAACGGAGATCAGGTCCTCGGCGGGGTCATTGCCGCGGACGAGCTGGCGCACCTCGTGCTCGAGACCCCTTTCCTGCAGGACACCCTTGATGCGGTCCAGCTCGCTCTCGAAGCGGGCGGCCTCGTCGGCATCGAAGTCCCTGCCACCTCGGTGCGAACTGATGACGACGAGCTTGGTGCCGCGCAGCACACACTCCTCGGCCGCTCGCTTCAGTGCGGCGCGACCTTCCTTGGTCGCGACGTATCCAACGACAATGGCCACTTTGCCCGGACCTCCTTGGGACGGAAATGTCTGTGCTCGGACGCTACCTGAAAAGTGGCGGTGCAGGCGGGCTCCCCGAAGACGCGTCGAGGTCAGTTGGTGGTGACTTCGCCCACGCCGCGGTCCGACGCCAGCGCCGTCCGGATGATCCCACCGACCTGGTCGTCCTCGATGAGGAATCCGTCATGGCCGTATGGCGAGCTGATGTGTGCTCGCACCGACGTCGGCAGCAGGTCGTGCAGCTCGTCAGACAGTCGGGGCGGGTAGAGCCGATCGGTGTCGACCGAGGCGATGGTGCACTCCGCCTTCACCCGGGAGAGCGCGACTGCCGCCCCTCCGCGGTCCCGGCCGACATCGTGGGAGTTCATCGCCTCGGTGAGGACGAGATAGGAGTTGGCGTCGAACCTCCGGGCCAGCTTGCCCGCGTGGTGGTCGAGATAGCTCTCGACCGCGTAGCGGCCCCGGTCACCGGATCTCAGCGGGTCCTCGCCGAGCTGGGCGTCGCGGCCGAAGCGCTCCCCGAGCTCGGACTCGGTGCGATAGGTGATGTGCGCGATACGACGGGCGAGGCCGAGGCCCGCCTCGGGCGATCGGCCGGTGCGGTAGTAGTCGCCACCGGCGTAGTCCGGGTCCTGCCGGATGGCGAGCAGCTGCGGCTGGCACCAGGCGATCTGGTCCGCCGTCGCGTAGGCCGTGCTGGCGAGCACGATGCTGCGGTCGACACGGTCGGGATGTGAGACCGCCCACTCGATGGCTCGCATCCCCCCCATCGACCCGCCGACCACGGCCGCCAGACGCGTGACCCCGACGTGGTCGAGCAGGCGGGCCTCGACGTCCACCTGGTCGCGAATCGTCACGTAGGGGAAGCGGCTGCCCCATTCCCGCCCATCCGGTGCGATGCTCGACGGACCTGTCGTGCCCTGACACCCGCCGAGGACGTTGGCGGCGACGACGAACCACGAGTCCGTGTCGATGGGACGGCCAGGGCCGATGAGTCCCGGCCACCAGCCCGGCGAGGGGTGGCCCTCTCCGGCGTCCCCGTCGACGTGGCTGTCACCCGTCAGGGCGTGCTCGATGAGCACGACGTTGTCTCGAGCGGTGTTGAGGGTGCCCCATGTCTCATACGCAACCGTCACGTCGCTGATCGTGCCCCCGCGCTCCAGAGCGACATCGCCGATCTCCGCGAACGTGCGCGACCCCACAGGGTCCCCATGGCGCCAGGCTCCATCGGCCCGGGGATGCGCCAAGGGCGCGGCGAAGCCGTTTCGGACACGCACGTGCCATCGGCGCGCCGGTCGGGTCGAGGTCTGATGGCTGTCTGTCATCGTCAAGGTCGGCTCCCTGTGCTCGCGCTTGCACGCACCGTTGGTGGTGCGGCCAGGTCCTCACCCGGGGCACCCCACCGCGACGGAGGGTTGCCGACCAGCGAGCCGGGGCTTGGCGCTGGTACTCATGACCTGGCCCAACTCTACGTCACCCCGTGCCCGACTCCCCTGTCCTCGTCCACGGTGTGAACACCGGCAGAGAACGATCCGCGTGAGTCAGGCGGCCGGCATCCGCAGACCGTGGTCCAGGCTGAGCCGCATCAGCCGGGCCAGCTTGTGGTCCGGCTCGATCTCGAGAGCCAGGTCGACGCACATGCCGGCCTTCGTGCCGTCACCGCGCCACCACGCATGGGATGCCGTGATCGTCAGCACCGGCGCGGCGAAACCGGCCGGCGTGGCCCGGCACAGCGTCTGGAGCGCCTGCTCGACCCGGCGGTCCTCGCACGGGAAGTCGTCAACGCCTGGGGGACACTCGACGTCGACCGGAGCCGCCACACCCTGGCCCATCTGGCCATCTGGCCCATCTGCCTCGGCTGGCCAGCTGGCGAGCCGAGCGCGTCCAGCCGCCGCCGCAGCCGTTCATCGAAGGCGGCGGGGGCAGCCACCCCGGGCACAACCAGGCGATGAGGGCGTCCCGCAGGTCCTTGTCGTCGAGTGGCCCGACAAGGGCTGGCAGCAGCGGGTCAAGGTTGGCCGGCTCGCCGCCGTCCAGCAGCCGGCCCCACGCGGCGAAGCATTCATCTGCGAGGACGTCCCACCGAGTCGGACGGTCGGGCTGTGCATCCTCGGAACGCGATGTCGTCCCGTCCCGCTCGACCCACCGCAGGGACCGGGTTCGCAGTGCCGCGTGGTAGCTGCGTCGCCATCGCGCGATGGCCTCCCCCACGCCCGACCCAGAGTCGCATGCCTCGGGCGCCGGTCGGACGAGGGACTCCATCGCCTCGCGGTCAGCAAGGACGGCTCGACCGAGGGCCACATAGCCGGCGACAGCGGGCACGTCGGCGGGCGCTGGCAGGTCCTCGCCTTCGTCCGGGCAGTCGTCGACCTTGAGGCAGTACCAGCGCCCATCGCGGATCACGAGGTCCTCGATGACCTGGATGCCGGCCAGCCCCAGCGCCGCTCCGAGGGCGGCGGCGAGGGGCCGGGCCTCTCCGGGCCGGCTCTCGTACGAGACGAGCGCCACCGCGCTCGGGCCGTCCCGCCGGATCGTCTCGGTCAGCTGCGCGGCGGCCTCCGCCGCGTGCGGGCTGCCGACCACGTCGATCCGCGCCACCAGACCGAGGGCCCGGTCTCGGAGGCAGATGGCGACGACACTTCGCTCAGGTTGAAACCCGAGGTGGAACGGGACGATGGTGACCAGCTCGGCCGGTCCGGAGACTGAGATCTTCTGCATGCCCCGACACTGGCCATCCAGGGCTCGCCGCGGCAGCGGCCACCCGTGCGCTGTGGACGGCGGTCGACGCGCGCCGGGGGATGTGGACAACCCGAAGCACGCGCGAAGCATGCCCGCAGCGCGTCACCGCTCCAGTCGTTTGCGGACCGTCTCGAGCACGTAGCTCGTCGCAGCCTGCCTGGCCTGGACGCCGCGGCGCGGTCCCGCTCCCGTCGCGCGGGCCTCGCGGTGATTCGAGCTCGCGCTGCGGCTCCCATCGCTGGTTCCCTGACCAGTCGCGTCAGTCCCGTCAGCCTTGTCACGGGCACCTCCTCGAATCGCTCGAGAGGCGCCGCCCAGACCCTCGCCGGCCTCCCACGCGAGGAACCGGTCCGTCTCCTCCACCAGCGTCTTGATCGCCCACGAGATGACGACCGCGTCGTCGACCGTGCCCAGCACGGGGAGAACTGCCTCGGGCACCAGGTCCACCGGCGAGACGATGTAGGCCGCCGCGGCGGCGAGCAACCCGAGGCGACCCCGCGTCGTGCCGACGTAGCGGCCACTGAGGGTTGCCCGCACGAGCCTCGGCACCGCCTGCACCCGGCTGGCCAGGCTCGGCGCGCCGGGCCGGGTGGACGCGCGGACCACCGAGGCGACGGTGGCGATGAGCTTGAGATGCTTACCGGCCATACGTCGCCACCGCGGGGAACTCCCGGCGAGCCTGACTGGCGATCCGGGTCAGCATGTACGCGTCGACGCCGCCGCCGATGAGCCCGCCGACGACCGGCACCGCGCGACCCAGCTTCGCGATGATGCCCGAGCCGAGGCGTGCGAGCAGACGGAAGGCGATCGCCTTGTTGAGGACCATGAGCGCCGGCGCCGGGAGTCGTTCGAGGGCAACCGCCGTCAGCTTGCCGCCCGCCGCGAAGACGCCTGCCTTCTTCAGCAGGTCGTCGCTGTCGGCGCCAGCGAGGGTGAGCAGGACGGCCGACCGGATCTCCGGTTGGTCGATGTCGTAACCGCGGAGCCGAGCCGTCGCGGCGGTCATCCGCGTGCCGAGGAGGTAGAACTCCACGACGTTCGCAGGCAGGGCGACCGCCATGGTGAAGAAGCCGCCGAACCCAGTCGCGAAGCCGCCGACCATCCCGAGGCGACGGTGCTGGCGGTGGACCATCCCGATGGCCTGGTCGGGATCCCCACCGGCCTCCTTCAAGGCATCGTCCGCGACCGTGTGGGCGGAGTCGAAGGGCCCCTTCCCATCAATGCCCACGTCGAGCAGCCGCTCCAGGAGCCGCGTGGCTGCGCCGGTCAGGCCACCTTCGTCGGTGCCCCTCGCCCGCTCGAGCGCGCTGCCGCCAGCCCCCTGCTTCGCAACCTCCTGCACCTGAGCGGCGGTGCGATCCGACGCTGCACGCGTCTCGTCCTTGCCCCATCCGAAGATGCCCACGTGGCTCCTCTCCCTGAACTGTTCGTCTCGTCGACCAAGGGCGCCCATCAGCCCCGATTGTCCGGACCGGGCTGACGTTACGCGATCCGCGACGCCACGAGGCCATTGGCGACCCTTCCTTCCGTACCCTTACCCCCTGTTGCGCTCCTCGAGACGTCGGTGTGCTCTCCTAGGCTCGTGACCATGACGGATCGCATTCTCACGGCCCCGGCGGACGCGCTGAGGCGTTCTCGCACGAGCCTCAAGTGGCGCGCCCACCCGAGCGACGTGCTGCCGCTCTGGGTGGCGGAGATGGACTGTGAGCCGTGCCCGGCCGTGGTCGAAGCCGTGTCAGACGCGATGCGCCGCGGCGACACCGGCTACCCCTGGACGCGTGACTACACCGAGGCATTCGCCAGTTTCGCTGCGACCCAGTGGAACTGGCAGATCGACCCGGGGACGGGTGTCGTCGTGGCCGACGTCCTCAGCGGCATCGCCCGTCTCCTCGAGGCTCTGACGGATCAGGCGGCGCCTGTCGTGGTGAGCTCCCCCGTCTACAACGCCTTCTTCACCGTCATCGACTCCATCGGGCGCAAGCCCCTCGATGCGCCACTCACGCCGGACGGCCGCCTCGACCCCGAGGCCCTCGCGGACGCCTTCGCACGGGCGACGACCGGGGGCGCCCGAGCGGCCTATCTGCTGTCCCACCCGCACAATCCCACGGGCACGGTGCACACGTCCGCGGAGCTGGAGACGCTGGCCGGTCTCGCGGACGACCACGGCGTCACCGTCATCTCGGACGAGATCCATGCCGCTCTGGTCTACGAGTCCGGCTCGTTCACGCCCTACCTCACCGTCCCCGGCGCCGAGCGCGGCATCACGGTGACGTCCGCCTCCAAGGCGTGGAACCTCGCCGGCCTCAAGGCCGGCCTCATCGTCCCTGGACCCGAGGCCCGTGCCGCAGTTGGCAGCCTCCACCCATTCGTCACGTTCGGCGCGAGCCACCTCGGTGTCATCGCGCACACGGCGGCCTGGACCGGAGGCGTCGACTGGGTCCAGCTCCTCGTCCAGGAGCTCGACTCGAACCGCCACCTGCTCGCCGAGCTCGTCGCCGACCAGCTGCCCGGTGTGCGCCTGCAGCTGCCGGAGGCGACCTACCTGGCCTGGCTCGACTGCCGGGCGCTCGACCTCGGTGACGACCCGTCCGCCCGGTTCCGGGAGCGTGGACGGGTCGCCCTCTCCGAAGGTCCGAGCTTCGGCGAGGGCGGGCGCGGCTGCGCCCGGCTCAACTTCGCCGCGTCGCCGGAGATCGTGCGTGAGGCCGTCCGTCGGATGGCCGGTTCCGTTGACTGACCGGATGGCTGGGCGGCCATCCAGCCCAGCGCTCGTCGCGCTCGTCGTCGGCACCAACGAGGCGTATGCCGCTGGGCCCGGTCTGGACGAGCCGTGGCCGCTCGCCGAGGTGGCGTCCCGGGTCGCCCGGCTGGTCGAGTCCGTCAACCCGCGCTGGGTCGTGTGGTCGGCCGGCAACGGGCTTCGCGGTGTCGTCGCCGCAGGCGTGGAGGTTCCCCGGACGTGGGACCTCGCCGAGGCCCATCGGTTGCTGCATGGTGGCTGGTGGGCCACCCCCGGCCACGTCGTGGCCGGCTGCCGTGGACTCCCTGCGCAGGACGTCCCGCTCCCCCGGCGCGGTCGGCACGCCGGCTTCGATGCCGACCTCTTCGACGTGGCCGGGTCGGGATCGGACGACCTGCTCACGGCCACCGGGCAGCTGCGAGCCGACGCCCTGGAGGGCTGGGCATCGACCGCGGACCGAGTCGCAGCCCTTGCCCACCTCGCCCTCGAGTGCCAACGCGAGCAGGACGAGTCCGTGCGGCGCACACGCCGGGCCGGTCGCCGAGCGGCTCATCCGAACCGTGTGGTCCGAGTCCGCTGCCGCGGTCCTCTGCCTGGAGCTCGAGCGCGACGGCCTGCCTGTTGACCGTGACGCGGCCGAGGACCTCATCGGGGCCGCGGCTGGACCACGACCCCAGGACGACGCGGACGCCGCGCGGATCCGCGCGCTGCGCGACCGCGTGGTCCTGAGCCATGCTCCGGGGCGAGAGCGGACCGACCTGCGCAACCCGGCCCAGGTCCGCGACCTGCTCTCGTCCATCGGCGTCCACGTGCCCAGTACCCGGGCCTGGCTCCTCGAGCCCTATCGGCACACCCACCCGCTCGTCGACGCCCTCCTGACGTGGCGCAAGGACGAGCGGATCGCGACGACGTACGGGTACCGCTGGCTCGACGAACACGTGGGCGAGGACGACCGTCTCCGTGGCGCGTGGACCGCCTGCGACGGGGCTGCTGGACGGATGACCGCGCAGAACGGCCTGCACAACCTCCCTGCCCCGCTCCGACCGGCGATCTGCGCCAGACCCGGGAACGCATTCGTCCGCGCCGACCTCGGGCAGGTCGAGCCGCGGGTCCTCGCGGTCGTCAGCGGGGACCGGGCCTTCGCCGAGGCAACGCGCAGCGACGACCTCTACGCGCCGGTCGCCGCCAAGCTGGGAGTAGAGCGCCCGGTCGCCAAGGTGGCCGTGCTCGCCGCGATGTACGGCCAGCGGTCCGGTGCGGCGGGCGAGGCACTCGAGGATCTCGAGCGCGCCTACCCGGTCGCGATGAGCCTGCTCGACCGGGCCTATGCCGACGGCGTGGCCCGTCGGCCGCTGCGCACGTATGGCGGTCGCCTGATTCCCTTCGCAGCGGCTCCTCGTGCTGGCGATCCCGCCACGGAAGGACAGGACGCCGCAGGGGACGAGCCCAGCGGCATACGGTCGGATGGTGCTGTCGACGCAGCGCGGGGACGCTACGCGCGCAACGCGATCATCCAGGGGTCGGCGGCGGAGCTCTTCAAGGCGTGGGCGGCAACGGTGCGTCACGGGATCCGCCCACTCGGCGGGCAGATCGTGCTTTGCCTGCACGACGAGCTCCTCGTCCATGTGCCGCGGGCGCACGCCGACGAGGCGCGAAAGACCGTGGCGGAGGCTCTGACCCGAGCGTCACGGACGTGGGCGGGGACGGACCACGTGCGCTTCGTTGCAGACACGAGCGTCATCCGCCGATGGAGCGAGGCCAAGGACTGACCTGTCCCATGACAAGCCACCTGACCGACCATCATCGTCGGAGCTGACGACGAGCTCGCCGAGGACGCGGTGGGCGTGGCCGAGGAGCTCGGCTCGGGGCCGTCCGGCCGCTTCACGCTCGACGTGGTCCCCGGTCTCGGTCACCGCTTCCCGGATGACTTCCCTTGCGCGGGTCGCGGCAGCCCTCGGTCCCATGCCAGCGAGCAGCGCGATCGACCGCGCTGAGGCAGGGAAATGACGCGGGGCCTGAGCCCGCGCTCTGGGCCTTGGGCGGCTCAGCCCTTGGGGCTGTCCTGGCCGTCCGTCCCGTCGGCGTCGTCCGGCTGGACGCCCTCGTCGGCGACGTCCTTGAGGAAGGCCTCGAACTCGGCGCCGATCTCATCGGCCGTGGGCAGGTCGGACAGGTCCGTGGCGAGCAGGCTCCGGTGACGCCGGCCCTCGAGGAACGTGTCGTACTGCTGCTCGAGCGCTCGCACGACCGCGGAGATCTCGTCGGACTGCTCCATCTGGCGGGCGATCTCGGCACGGTCGCGGCCTGCGGCGGCAGCGAGTGCCGTCGTGTCCAGGTCGAGACCCGTGGCGGCGATGATGCGCTGCAGCCCGAGGAGGCCGGCATCGGCGAACTCGCTCTGGCCGAGATAGTGCGGCACGTGCACGGCGAAGCCGATTGCGTCGCGTCCGGCCTCGCCGAGGCGGAGCTCGAGCATGGCGGAGAAGCTGGCCGGGACCTGCACGGTGCCGAAGGGCGTCTCGTTGCCCGACAGCAGCCGCGGGTTGGTGCCGTGCATGGTGAAGCCGAGGGGGCGCGTGTGCGGCACGGCCATGGGGATGCCGTGGACGCTCACGGTGAGCTCCACCTCGAGGGCGCGGATCAGGATCATGACGGCCTCGGCCGTCCGGGCCCACTGGTAGTCGGGCTCCGGTCCCGCGAGGAGCAGGAAGGGCACTCCCGCGCGGTCGACGACCCGGTACAGCAGGAGGCTCGGGTCCGCGTAGCTCTCCCAGTGGTCACGGTCGAAGACCATGGGCGGCCGGCGGCCGCGGTAGTCGAGGAGCTGGTCGACGTCGAACGAGGCGATGACGCGGGACTCGTGCGTCTCCAGGAGGTGCTCGGTGAGCAGGCGCTGCGTGTGGCCGGCGTCGACGAACCCGCCCAGTGCAAGCACGAGCACCGATGCGTGCATGTCCTCGGCGGACAGCGACGTATCGGTCTCGAACTGGAACAGCTCGGTGGGGTCTTGCACGGGATGGCCTTTCGTCATGGCAGTTCATCGGGTCCAACGCGGCCCGTCGCCCCATGATTCCCCATCGCGATGCGCCCATCTCGGGCCGCCCCTGAGGCGGCTGCCCGAGGCCGTCGCGGCGGTTCGTGGTCGTCAGGGCGCGAGCCGGGCGATGGCCTTGAGGATCCGCTGCGGCGACACGCTGTAGGCGGTGCCGAGGGACTGGGCGAACAGGGACACCCGCAGCTCCTCGATCATCCAGCCGATCTCCACGACCTGCGCCGCGCCGCGCTGGCTCGGGCGCAGGGCCTGCAGCAGGTCCGAGTAGCGCCCCTCGACGAGGTCGACCTGGTCGAGGGCCTGGGCGTCACGAGCCAGGTTGGCCGGGGCCTTCTCGAGTCGCTGCGCCGCCGCGCGGAGATAGCGGTCGAGGTCCGGCAGCCGCGAGATGCCCGCCTCGGCGACGAAGCCAGGGCGGATGAGCTCGCGCAGCTGGGCCCGGACGTCGGCGACCAGCGGCCGGATTGCCGGGTTCGTCGAGCGGTCGAGCTCGGCGAGACGGTTCGTCAGGGTGAGGTGGCGAGCGAGGATCGGCTCGACGAGGCCGACGACCTGGACCACGCGGGCGGTCGTGTGCGTGCGCACGGCCGACAGCGCCCACTCGAAGTCCTCACGAGTCCGTATGCCGCTGGGCTCGCTCTGGCGTGCGTCGCCCCCTCCCGTCGTGGACCCTCCACGTGCCGCGGGCGTGTGCACGACATCCTCGCCGATCGAGTCGACGGCTGCTGCGAGGCAGTCGTCGAGCAGGGCAGGGACACTCCCGTGCGGGTTGTGGCCCAGGGCGAGCTTCTGCGCATTGGTCAGCCGCGCGAGGATCTGCTTCCACGGCGGGTTGATGCCGAGGAGCAGGAGTCGCCGGACGCCGAGCCGGTGCTCGGCCTCCGCCTCCGCCCGGGTCGGCAGGGCCCGCAGGTCGACCGCGACACCCGTGTCCACGAGAGCCGGGTAGCCCTGGACGCCGGAGCTGCTCTCGAAGGTCTCCGGCACCCGATCGACGTCCCAGCTCGTCAGACCGGTGCGCTCGAGGCCGGTGCTCGCTGCCCGGACCTGCCGGCGCAGCTGGGGGGTGGCGGATTCGCGGACGGCTTCGAGGTCCTTGCCCGTCGCAACAGGCTCGCCGGTGGGCGAGTCGACGCTGAACGTCACTCGCAGGTGGCTGGGGACCCGATCCCAGTCGACGTCGTCGGGCTCGATCGCGACACCGGCCCGGCGACGCAGCGCCGTCGCCAGCGCGGTGGCGAGGGGCCCGTCCGCCGGGTCGAGCTCGGGCAGCACGGCCCGAGCGTGGTCGGGCGCAGGTACGAGATGGCGGCGGATCGCCTTGGGCAACGAGCGGATGAGCGCGGTGACGAGTTCCTCCCGGAAGCCTGGGACCTGCCAGTCGAAGCCGTCCGCGGTCACCTGGTTGAGCCGGTCGACGGGGATGTGGATGGTGGCGCCGTCGAACTCGGAGCCCGGGTCGAACTGGTAGGTGACGTCGAGCTCGAGGTCACCCTGGCGCCACCTCGTCGGGTAGTCCTCCACCCCGAGTGCGCCTGCGCTGTCCCGGAGCAGGAGGTCCTCGGTGAAGGTGAGCAGGTCCGGGGTCTGGCGTCGAGCCTTCTTCCACCACGTGTCGAAGTGCCGGCCAGACACCACGTCTGCGGGAATCCGCTTGTCGTAGAAGGCGACCAGCACGCTGTCGTCGACCACGAGGTCCCGCCGCCGCGTCCTTGCCTCGAGGTTGCTGAGGCGCTCGAGGATGGCGGCGTTGTCGCGGAGGAAGGCGTGCTCGGTGTGCCAGTCGCCCTCGACGAGCGCGTGGCGGATGAACAGGTCACGGGCCAGTTCCGGGTCGACCTTCCCGAGACCCACGGTGCGGCCCACGACGAGCGGCACGCCGTAGAGCGTCACCCGCTCGGTGGCGACGGCCGAGCCGCGCCGGCCGGACCAGCGTGGCTCGGAGTACTGCCGCTTGATGAGGTGGGCGCCGAGCTCCTCCGCCCAGGCCGGGTCGATGCGCGCGGTGATCCGGGCCCACAGCCGCGTCGTCTCGACGAGCTCCTCGGCCATGACGAACTGCGGCTGCTTGCGGAAGAGTGCGGAACCGGGGCTGATGCCGAAGCGCGCGCCCCGGGCACCGAGGTACTCGCGTCGCTGCTCATCGCGGACCCCGACGTGCGAGAGGAGGCCGGAGAGGAGGGCCTGATGGATGGCGTCGGAGTCGACCTCCCCACCGGTGCGGACGCTCCCCCGCGACACGTCGAGGCCGGCCTGCCTGGCTGTCTGCTTCAGCTGCGCATGCAGGTCCTGCCACTCGCGCACCCGCAGGTAGTGGAGGAACTCCGCCTTGCACATCCGCCGGAAGGCGCTCGAGCCGAGGGCTCGCTGCTGCTCCTTGAGGTGGGCCCAGAGTGTCAGCCAGGACAGGAAGTCGCTCGTCTCGTCGGCGAACCGCTTGTGGGCGGCATTGGCCAGCTCCTGCTTGTCCTGCGGTCGCTCCCGCGGGTCCTGGATCGAGAGGGCGGCCACGATGACGAGCACCTCGCGGAGCACCCCGCGGCGGTCCGCCTCGATGACCATCCGGGCGTGCCGGGGGTCGATCGGGAGGGCCGCGATCGTCCGGCCGTATGCCGTGAGCCTGCGTCCCGGACGTCGCCGCGCCTTTCCCGCGGGCTCGGTGTCGTCCTCGGGCGCGAACGCCTGGAGCTCCTCGAGGAGCCGGATGCCGTCGGTGACCTGTCGGCTGTCCGGAGGGTCGAGGAAGGGGAACCGGGCGATGTCACCGAGCCCGAGCGAGGTCATCTGGAGGATGACGGAGGCCAGGTTGGTCCGCAGGATCTCCGGGTCGGTGAACTCGGGCCTGCTCTCGTAGTCGGCCTCGGAGTAGAGGCGGATGGCGATGCCCTCTGAGACGCGACCGCAGCGGCCGGACCGCTGGTTGGCGGACGCTTGGCTGACCGGCTCGATGGGCAGCCGCTGGACCTTGGTGCGCTGGCTGTAGCGGGAGATGCGCGCCGTGCCGGTGTCGATGACGTAGCGGATGCCGGGCACCGTGAGCGACGTCTCGGCGACGTTGGTCGCGAGGATGATCCGACGCCCGGTATGCGGCCGGAAGACCCGGTGCTGCTCCGCGGCAGACAGTCGCGCGTAGAGCGGCACGACCTCCGTGACGGGCAGCTTCATCCCGTTCAGCGCGTCGGCCGCGTCGCGGATCTCTCGCTCACCGGACAGGAAGACGAGAATGTCACTGCTCGGCCCGGAGTGGCGCTCGGTCCAGAGCTCCTCGACCGCCTCGCAGATGCCGGTGATGAGATCCTTCTCGTCGTCCCCGTCCTTGGCGGTCGGCCGATCGGGGTCGACGAGGGGGCGATAGCGGATCTCGACCGGGTAGGTGCGGCCGGACACCTCGATGATCGGGGCCGGCTCGCCCGTCGCCGGGTCGGCGAAGTGCCGGGCGAACTTCTCCGGGTCGATGGTCGCCGACGTGATGACGACCTTGAGGTCGGGGCGACGTGGCAGCAGCTGCTTGAGGTAGCCGAGGATGAAGTCGATGTTGAGGCTGCGCTCGTGTGCCTCGTCGAGGATGATCGTGTCGTAGCGGCGCAGCTCGCGGTCCCGCTGCAGCTCCGCGAGGAGGATGCCGTCGGTCATGACCTTGACGAGCGTGTCCCGGCTCGACTGGTCGGTGAAGCGGACCTGGTAGCCGACGGTCGTGCCGAGCTCCACGGCGAGCTCGTCGGAGAGCCGCTCGGCGACGGCCCTGGCCGCGATCCGGCGCGGCTGGGTGTGGCCGATGACCCCGTCGAGCCCGCGACCGAGCTCGAGGCAGATCTTCGGCAGCTGGGTGGTCTTGCCGGAGCCGGTCTCGCCCGCGATGACGACGACCTGGTGGTCCCGGATCGCTGCGGCGATGTCGTCCCGCCGGTCGACGACGGGGAGGTGCTCCGGGTAGTTGATCGGCGGGACCAACCCGGCCCGAGCGGCTCGGCGGGCTTCGCGCTCTTCCGGGCTCAGCGGCATACGGCCTCGTGGTCGCCCGGCACTCGGCGAGCGGCGCCGCGCTCCCCCGGCCCGACGGTGCCCATCGACCTGCCCCCCGACCTGCCCACGCGGGGGCGCGGCAGGACGGTCCTCGGGCATGGGCGACAGGATATGCGCGGAGCGGGTGCGGTCCGAACCGGTTTCCGACGGAACCCAGCGCATCGGCGTAGGGTCGGAGTGGGTGAAGCACAGCACCTGAGAGGGGCACGGATGACCACGAGGCCGGCGGCTCCCGACCCGCAGCAGGACCGCCACGTCGCCTTCCCGGATGACGCGCCGGCACGAAGCCTGCCGCCCACTG
Organism: uncultured Actinomycetota bacterium; assembly: GCA_963754395.1. Taxonomy (GTDB): domain Bacteria; phylum Actinomycetota; class Actinomycetes; order Actinomycetales; family Dermatophilaceae; genus Intrasporangium. Next base: position 90,334 of record CAVWGJ010000017.1, read on the forward strand.
CGTGGGCCCCCGATCCGCGGACCCGCATCCGCGGACCGCGCCCGCGTCGCAGCAACGCGGGATGGTGGGTGGTCGCGGCGTTCTTCGCCCTCCCAGTCGTTGGCAGTGCCATGCACAGCAATGGCATGACGAGCGACGGGTTCGGGTGGCACCAGCACCCCGAGCACTGGCAGCAGGCCACGGGCCTCGAGGTCCGCCTTCTTGAGGGTCGAATCCCTGCAGGGGTCGAGCCACTCGCCCCGACGAATGCCGTGCCCGCCGGGACGACGACATTCCGGGTGGAAGTGGCCGGGGCGGACCCGCGGGGCTCACTCCAGGTGATCGGCACGAACGGCGAGCTCCCCGTCACTGAGCACTCGCTGCCCTTCGCCGTCGAGGTCGACACGAGCGACGCCGATGCGTTCCCGTGGGTCGTCGTGCACAGCGCCTACCCGGACCGTCAGATCCAGTGCCGGATCTATGCCGCCGACGAGCTCGTCGCAATCCAAACGGGTCACGGCGTGGCCGAGTGCGTGCTCCCCCAGCCGTGACGCCGCCGCCGACTACACGTCGGCGTCGGGGGTGGCGTTGGCACCGGCCCGGCGGTTGTTGATCGCGACCCGCAGTGCCATCGCCTTCTCGAACGCCGTGTGCCAGAAGCGGTTCAGGACCAGCTCGCGCTCACCGACGAGCTCGACGACGTCGGCGCCGGCGCCGAGCTTGAACAGGAGCAGGCCGATGAGCGGCGACGTGGCGCCGAGTGACGTGTTGAAGCCACGCAGGTCGTAGGCGGTGCAGCCCGCGGCGATCGCGTCCTGGATCGCCTGCCACTGGAGCGCGTTGCTGGCCCGGGCGTCCCGGTTGCGGCTCGTCGACCCGCCGTAGAGGTAGGAGAACCGGTCGCCCACCTGGACCATGAGGGCCGAGGCGAGGATGTCCCCGTCGACGTGCGCCTCGTAGATCCGGCCCGTGACATGCTCGCCGCTCTCCGAGAAGGACCGGACCATCTGCTCGAAGTACGACTTCGCCCGCGGGACGAAGTGGTCGCGCTCGGCGGTCTCCGCATAGAGCTCGTGGAAGGTGTCGACTCCGTCGACACCGACGGACCGGACCTTGACGCCCGCCTTGTCGGCCTTCTTGATGTTGCGGCGCCATTGCTGGTTCATCGACTTGAGGACTGCCTCGCTGCCTCGTCCGTCGAGGTCGATGACACAGAGGTAGCGTGGCTGCCCGACTGCGGCAGAGCTCCCCCAGCCGATGGGCCGCCAGCGCTGGCGGTCGAGCCACGTCTCGAGGCGGCGCGCGACCGGGTTGTCGATCGTGGGCGGGAGGGCCGTGAACGACATGAGCCCGCCCTCCCCGATCTGCTTCTTGACGACATCGGGCTGCCACGAACGGGACACGACGGGGAAGCCGAGCCGCAGGGCGAACGCTCCCGCCGACGTTGCCCAGGCGACGAGCGGGTCGATCCACGCGCCCGGATCCGCCGCGACCGCGTCCCACGGCAGGGCCGGCCCCTCCGGGAGGTAGGCGAAGGAGCGCCGCAGGCGAGGCAGGTTGCGGGACAGCACGAGACCGGCACCGACGCGGGCTCCCGTCGCGTCGAACCAGCCGAGGTGGACGGCGGTCCAGCCGGGCTTGGTTCGGGCCCACGCGGGCGTCTGCAGGAAGCTGCCGCCGAGCTCGACCAGGGTCGCCTGGGCCTCCTCCGCCGTGATCGGCCGGACGGTGAGCGGGCCACTGGGCAGGGTCGGCTCAGTCGAGGCGTCATTCATGGCGGTCACCCTATCGACGCCCCCCGGGGCGCCCGGTTGCGGCGGATCCACAGCAGGCCGAGGACGGGCAGGACCAGAGGGACGTAGCCGTAGCCCTGGCCGAAGTGGGACCACACCGTCTTGTCCGGGAAGGCGTCCGGGGCAACGTAGGAGATGGCACCGACGACGAGGACGCCGATGAGCTCGATGACGATGGCGACGGAAGCGATGCGGACCGACAGCCGGTCACCCCGCGCCAGACCGATCGTGGCCACGATGTAGATCAGGGCGGCCAGGGCCGAGAGGAGGTAGGAGACCGGGGCCCGGTCGAAGTACTCGACGATCTGGAGGACGCTGCGGCCGGTCGCGGCGAGGGCGAGCAGCCCGTAGAGCGCGACGATGAGACGTCCGGGTCCCCGGCCGGTGTGGGAAGCCGGGCTCGGGTCAGGCATTGAGGCTCCAGATCTGCTGGACGCGGGCGATGAGGATGGCGACGACAAGAGCTCCGCCGAGCACGACGGCCATGGCCCACTGGGTCTTCTCCTTGATCGCGATGTAGATCGTGACCGGGAGGATGACGAGAACGGTGAACAGGTAGGCGATGAACGTCGCCCTCTCGGAGCCGTCCCCGATCGCGCCAGCCTGCGTCAGGCCGTAGACGAGCTGGACCACCAGACCCAGCTCGATCGCGGCGCCCACGAGGACGAGGGGGTCGTCGACCCGGCGCCTGCGGACCAGGTGGTGCCCGGCGAGGAGGCCGAGCACTCCGGAGGCGACGAGGAGCGACACGGTCAACGGGGCGAGCACGCCGGAATCCTACGGCGTGGCGCCTGCGGCCACCGAACCGGTCATCGGACGTAGATTTCACCTGACCGTGCCGTCGAAGAAAGGCCAGCCCATGGTCGCGGACCGTCCGATCACCCTCGACCGTGCTGCCGGCGTGCTCCTCGGTGGCGCCTGCGGTGACGCGTTGGGAGTGCCCTACGAGATGGCGGCGCCACCCATTGGTGAGGCCGTGATGAAGGGTGGTGGCCTGGGCCCCTACGAGCCGGGCGAGTGGAGCGACGACACGCAGATGACCCTCTGTGTCGCGGGCGTCGCAGCTGCGTGGCGTCGACCTGACGAGCGCCGCCGCCCTGGACGCCGTCGCGGACGCGTTCTCGGACTGGCTCGTCAGTGGGGCGACCGACGTCGGCGCCCAGACGAGGACGGTCCTCGCCGAGGCGGAGCGCCTCAACGGCCGACCCCACGAGCGACTGACGGCCGCCAGCCGGGCGCTGCACGAGCGCACCGGCCTCACCGCGGGCAACGGAGCCCTGATGCGCACTTCGGTCGTCGGTATCTGGAACATCGGTGACCGCTCAGCAACCGCGCGGGCCGCACGCGCCATCGCCGAGCTGACCCACGCCGACCCGTTGGCCGCGGACTCCTCCATCCTCTGGTCCGAGGCCATCCGCGTGGCAACGACCGAGGGGCGACTCGACCTGGGGGCCGGGCTGGACCTGGTCACTCCGGCGCACGCCGGGAAGTGGGCGCAGTGGATCGAGGAGGCGACCGGGGAGGACCCCAAGCGTTTCGTCAACAACGGCTATACCGTGACGGCGCTCCAGGCGGCCTGGGCGGCGATCACGACGACCGATCGGGGCGATGCGTCAGCCATGCACCTGCAGCGCGGACTGCAGGCTGCGGTCAGGGCGGGCCATGACACCGACACGGTTGCCGCCATCGCCGGCTCCCTCCTCGGGGCCCGCTACGGCGCCTCGGCGGTCCCCACCCAGTGGCGCCGCGTGGTCCATGGCTGGCCGGGCTACCGCGCCCATGACCTCGTCGAGATCGCGGTGTCCACGTGGTCCGGCGGGCGGACGGCCGGGACGTGGCCCTCGGTGGCAACGATGGCAGATCCGGCGATCCCGCAGCTCGGCCTGCCGCATCCGATCGACCCGGACATCGTGCTCGGCACGATGAGCGACCTTTCCCGCACGGAGGAGCTCGGTGTCCAGGCGGTCGTGTCGCTCTCCCCACTCGGCCTGGAGGACGTCCCCGTCGCCGGGATCCCGCATCGGGACCACCTCGAGGTCTGGATGAACGAGGAGGACACCGAGGACTCCAACCCGCACCTCGACTTCGTCCTCGACGATGTGTCCTCCGCCTTGCGCCAGTTCCGCGCCGAGGGGAAGCGCGTCCTCGTCCACTGCCGCGATGCGACGCACCGCACGCCGGCCGTGGCGCTGCGCTACGCGGTCGACCTCGGGGTCGCACCGGAGCTGGCCGAGCGTTCCATCCTGCACGCCATGCCGGGGATCCGGGGCGAGGGGCGGCTCTGGCACGTGGCCGCCCACGGCGTCAGCGGCTGACGCCGGTCAGCTGGGTCAGCTGGGCCAGCCCGGTCATCACCTGTCATTGCGCGGGCATACGTCAGCGACCGCCCCCAGGGATAAGGGCGGTCGCTGTGGCGGGCCCGTCAGTCACGGGCCAAGTCGGTCAACGAAGGATGCCGTTGCCGACGTGCCTTCCCCACCACTTGCCGAGACCCCAGGTGTCGCCCGCGTAGGTGGCGGCGACGACGATGAGGGCCAGAGCCTCGATCCAGTGGGAGTCGGTGATCGGGTTGGTGGCGCCCTCGGTGGCGTACCACGGCAGCTGGGCCAGGTACATGAAGAGCAGCAGCGCCGTGCCGGTCCAGGCGGCGATCTTGAGGCCCGCGCCCGTGAGGAGCGCGATGCCGATGCCGAACAGGCCGATCATGAACAGCCAGTCGGACCATGGGCCCGCGATGTTCGCGAAGAACTGGGCGAACGGGTTGTCGCTCTCTGCGCCCGCCTTCATGAAGCCCTGTGCAGGCGTGCCGCCGTTGATCCAGGCGCGCTCGGACGGAGTTGCGAAGCCGAGGCCGAAGAGCTTGTCGACGAACGCCCACATGAACGTCCAGCCCATGACGATGCGGAGAACGGCGAGGGATCGGCGTGCCCAAACCGAGCGGACGATCTCTTCCTCGAAGGTGACGATGCCGTCGGCGGGGTGCTTGGTGTCGACGTCGTGAACGCGACTGACGTCGCTGTGGTGGATGGTTGCCATGGATCTCATCTCCAGCTTGGTAGGTGATCCGGCAGGACCTTTGCTGTCGGTACTACAGAGTGTAGTAGTTGACCAGTCACCTCTTGCAGTGGAGTGGGTGTGATCTGCGAGTCATTCCCCCCGCCCCGCCGCCTACGGTGGGGTGCATGGCTCTCGCGACCTACAAGGACCTCTGCATCGACGCGTCTGACGCACCTGCGCTGGCCGGCTTCTGGGCTCCCCTGCTCGGCTGGCAGGCCCACGTCCACGACGACGGCGACGCGAGCCTGCGCCGAGCCGACGGTCGCGGCGACGGTGGCGGTGGCGGCGAGGTGATGGTGTGGGTCAACCGGGTGCCCGAGCCGGTGACCGTGAAGAACCGCCTCCACCTCGACCTCAACGCCACCTCGCTCGAGCCGGCCCTGGCCGGTGGCGCGGTGGTCGTCGACGACACCCAGCGCTGGACCGTGATGCGGGACCCCGACGGCCAGCTGTTCTGCGTCTTCGTCCGCGACCAACCGGTCGAGCGACCGTTCTACGAGCTCGTGTGGGACGTGACGGGCGGTCTCGACGAGTGTCGGCAGCTGGCCGACTGGTGGGCGCGGGCGTTCGGCATCACGGCCGAGCACGACTCAGAGTCCAGCTGGCTCGAGCACGTGCCCGGCGCCCCCTTCGAGGTGATGGACTTCGGGCCCGTGCCGGAGGCCAAGACGACGAAGAACCGGGTGCACATCGATGTGACGACCGCGGACGTCGGTGACCTTCTGGCGGCCGGGGCGACACGCCTGCGCAGGAAGGGCGAGGACAACCTGAGGTGGGACGTTCTTGCCGATCCCGCGGGCAACGAGTTCTGTGCGTTCACGCCCGACTGAGCCCAGCGGCATACGGCAGCTCCTGCGGCCGCCTGAGGAAAGGGTCAGTGCACGCCGGTGCGGAGCATCTGGGGGATGACGAACTCCCCCGGGAACTCGGCCAGTTCGCGCACGAGGTCGGCCAGCGCGTCGATGGAGCGGGAGACGCCGGTGTAGGACCCGTCGAGCCGGATCGGCCGGCACAGGATGCGCGTGCCGGCGTTGCGGATGACGATCTCGTTCTCCGGCGCACGGTCCGAGTTGCAGTGCACGAGCAGGCCGGTCGGGATCCCCATGGCCGAGGTGTACGCGACGAGGTTGAGGTAGTCGCGGGAGGCGAGATAGCCGTCCGCCCCCATCGAGTAGGACGCGTCACCGACGAGCACGACCTGTGCGCCGCGGCGCACGATGAGATCCGGCGCCATGGTGACCGCGCGCCCCTCGTCGAGCCAGACGTCCTCGTCCGCGTCGATCCGCAGGTCCGGCGCGAGGCGGTGGTCGAGCTCCTGGACGATCCAACGCCGAAAGAGGTCGTCCATGTCCACCATGAGGCTGTTGGCCTGCTGGTCCCCCGCCTCGTGCGACAGGGACATCGCCTGGAGGACGAGTCGCGACAGGCGCATCGCATCGGCGTAGTGCTCGTTGAGCCGGGTGACGGGCACGGGGACGGCGTGCTTGGTCGCCGGTGTGTCCGAGACGCCGTCAAAGCGCCCCAGGACCCGCAACGCCTCGCGACGCACGTCCGGTGCGAGCTGCGGCCAGGCCAGCATCGCCTGCAGCGTGCAGCGGAAGAGCTGGTTCTCGTTGATGTCGGACGTGAAGTCGTCGTACCGACACTGCGGCTCCGATGCCGTCCACGGGCGGCGGGCGAACTCCTCGACGAGCAGGCGCCCGCGGATGGTCCGGAGCTTCTCCTCGCGTGCCACGTAGCCGTGCACGAGCCCCCGCATCGTCGCTGCGTCGATGAGCCGGATCGCGAAGTACGCGACGCCGTCGATGAGCTCGTCCGTGTCGGACCACGTGACCTGCTCGTGCTCGAACTGCTCGGCCGACACACCGGCGCTGAGCATCGCGAAGAAGTTGGCGACCGACACGCGGGGCATGACCCGAACCACGAGACCGGGCACCGCCAGCGCGCCGACCCAGCTCGTCGCCCCGATCGTCACGACGTCAGGGTCGGCCGTCGCGTGGATGACCAGCCGCTCGCCAGCGGCTGCGACGAGGGCACCGCGCGTCTCCCGGTCGAGCCGGACCGGGCCCGATCGACCGTGCTCCGGGATCGGCGGGAGCTCGATCGTCATGTCGCGGACTGGCGGTGCGCAGTGGACGGGATCGCGAGGTCGAACTGTCCGTACCGAGCCCGGACGTTCTCCCATCGGAACTGGGCGAGCTCGTGCTCCCGGCCGTAGAGCTGGTCCTCGATGAACGGGTACACGTTGTAGTCCCAGATGCGACGCAAGGTCGTCTCGTCACCGTCGAGGCCCGGGCGCATGAAGTACGAGTGTCCGATCTGCAGGTGCGGGCCACGCAGGGCGCGGCGCAGGTCCTCGTTGACCCGGTCGACGAGGTCGGCGACCCAGACCGGGCCGTCGTTCGCCTCGAGCCAGCGGCGGAGCAGCCCCTCCATCGGGCCGTCGTGCGGCATGAAGGGCACGAAGTCGAACCGCCGGCGCAGCGCGGCGTCGACGAGGGCGATGGAGCGGTCCGCCGTGTTCATCGTGCCGATGAAGTACAGGTTCGGGGGCAGCTCGAAGCCCTCGTCCGGCCGGTAGGACGTCTTGACCGAGTGCGACCGGTACTCGAGCAGGAAGAGGAGCTCGCCGAAGACGCGGGGCAGGTTGGCTCGGTTGATCTCGTCGATGATCATGATGTGCGGCGTCAGGGGGTCCGCCTCCGCGGCCTCCGCGAGCAGCGCCAGCGGACCCTTGCGCAGCTCGTAGACCATCTGCCCCTGGTGGTCGATCTGCGGCCGGAAGCCCTCGAAGAAGTCCTCGTAGGAGCTGCTCGGGTGGAACTGGACGATGTCGCGCTTGGCCGGGTCCGGCTGCAGCGCCTGCGCGAGGCGCTGCGCGAGGAAGGTCTTGCCGGTGCCGGGCGGCCCGTAGAAGATGACCTGCTTCTTCTCCTGGAGCAGCGCGCGGATCTCGCGGAGGAACGCCTCGTCGATGAGCAGCTCCTTGGCCGCCTCGCCGAGGGCGTCGTGGTCCGGCATGAGCGCCTTGTCCGAGCGGCGCATGAGCCAGTAGGCGAGCTGGGCCTGTCCCCAGGGATCGTCCGGGAGGAGGGGGTCGAGCACCTGGCGCAGGAGCGCGTTGGTCTCGACGTGCATGCGGCCGCGCGACTTGCCCTCGGTCCACCGGGCGGGGCCGCCGAGGCGCGCCAGCATCGCGATCTTGCCCGACTCCCCCGCGAGGGTGAAGAGAGGCAGCCAGTGCTCGGGGTGGGCGATGGCGAACAGCTTCATGACGACGCTCTCGCTGAAACCCTGCACGGGGAGGTCGTCGGCTGCGAGGACCGAGTTGATCCGCTCCTCGTCGCGGCCCTCACCCCAGAGCAGCTCACGGACCATGAGGCGCAGCTCGTCGATGCCTGCGGCATCGAGGGCGTTGATGGAGCTGATGAGCACCGACTGGGCGCCGATGTCGCCATACCCGCGCGTCGACACGATGCGCTTGAACGTCGGGAGGTCGAAGTTCTCGAGCCCGTCCCGGGAGAGCGCGCCGGCGAAGACCCGGCGCTGTTCCTGGTGCCATGCGTCCCGCTCGTTGGGATACGGGCGCTCGGCCTTGAAGACCTCGACCTCGGACTCGAGGTCGGCCATGGGGTTGAGCTCGAGATTCGGGTCCTCGGTGCCGCCACGCTGGCTCGAGGCCAAGAACCGCAGGAGCGGCGTCAACGCCCGCGCGGTCGTCGCGATCTCGTCGGCGACGTCGGCACGCCCGAGGGCGCTCGAGTCCTTCCACCACGTGCCGACGAACGCCTCGCCCCCGGGATACTCGCGCCCGACCGGCTCGATCCGGCCCTCGGTTGCCGGCCGCACGTCGTCGTGGACCCGCAGGAAGCTGACGCCGCGTGGAAGATGCGACTGGAGCAGGGCACCGATCTCGCGGTGCTGCTCGTCGCTCTCGCCCTCCCAGCCGCCGTGGAGGCCGAAGGCGACGCCGGACGGAGTCACCCAGAGCCGGAAGCCGGGGGCGCCCGCGCCACCGACGAGGATCCACGAGGCGTAGAGGTCGGAGCGGTAGGCGGAGTCGTCCACCGCGTACTGCTGGAGAGCGAGCGTCGGCGCCTCCAGGTAGAGCCCCGTCTCGGCCGAGAGACGCTCGATGAGACTGTCGGAGATGTGGTCGGCCTCACCTCGGAGCTGGCGGGCGAGATCCGCGGCACGGTCCTCGTGCTTCGCGCTGGCGTACCCGGTCGCGGGACGGAACTCCGCGGCGAGCTCCGCTGCCTCGACGCACACGTCGATTGCCTTGGGAGCGATGCCGACGAAGGCCTCGGTCTCCTTGAACCACCAGAGGATGCGGGAGGCGTAGCGCGGGTCGTCGGGACGCAGGGACGCGCACAGTGCGGCGAAGGCGACGTAGCGCTCGGCGTGGGAAAGGCCGCGCTCGAGCCAGCCGAGCCGCTGGAGCATGTGGGGAGCGTTCTCCCACATGAGCGGCCACTCGCCGCCGTCGTCGGTCGACCAGAAGAGGGAGAGGACGTACGCGGTCTGGGCCGGGCTCGGTCCACGCTGCCCGCGACCGCCCGAGCGGGCCAGGAACGCGTCGACGGAGTGGAGGCTGTCGGCCGCCGCCTGCGGAGTCGCCGGGGTCTGGAGCGCGGCCACGAGCAGCTCGACAACCTCTGCGTGGTCCTCCTCGGCGCGCCGGACGAGCGCCGCCACCCAGGGGCCGCCGACGGGGCCGAAGCCGACGTAGGGCCCGTCCTTGCGAGCCCAGTGCCCGAGCGATTCCTTGAACGCCACGAGGTCCTTCGAAGCGACGAGATCAGCGAGGATCTCTCGCAGCTCGCCGTTGCGAGCCGTGCGCTCCGCGTCCATCTCGGCGAACAGCGCCTTGGCGTCCTGATCCGCCTCGGCCGATCGCTCGATGAGCGCGTACTTCGCGCGCCAACGCTTGACGTCGACGCTGTCAGTACGTGTCATGGTGCTCCCTCACACGCCCCGGGGGCAGGGGCGCTCTTGCTGCTGCACGTGGAGGTAGGTGCAGGACCGCGGGTTAGGTTACCTGTCAGCCCCGCGGGGACGAAACGCTAATGATCCCGGTTTGCCCCCAGAAGGAGGAGGACACGCTCACAATGTCCTCCGGCCAATCCGTCGAGTATGCCGCTGGGCTCGGTCAGTGCGCACGCCGGGGTGGGGTGCGCCCGGTGTCGCGAGCTCAGGCCGCCTCTGTCGTCGCCGCTGGCGTCAGGTCCACGACCGCCCCGGGAACGGCGAGCGCCGCGCCCAGCAGGGTGATCCCACTCGCCCGGCTCGCCCGCACGAACGCGTCGCGCAGGTCCCGGTCCCGCTCGCTCGCGGCCGCGGAGCCGGGGCGGGCGACGACCATGACGACGGCCGGTACCCCCGTCCCCACGATGTCGGCGAGGATCAGGGTCAACCGGACCTCGGCCTCGCCCGGGGGCGTGGCCGCGTTGACGGATTCCACCGTGACCGGCTGCACGAGACGCCCGTCGGCATGGCAGAGCAGGAGCGCGACCCCGCCGATGGCCCGGAACGCCTCGAAGACCGCGAGGTCGACCACGCCTTCGAAGAGGTCGGGGTCCGTCATCGGGCGCCGCGCCCAGTCGTCGGGGAGCCCGCGGAAGGTTCCAGTCGTCATGGCACGAGCATGGTCAGTCCCACTCGATGGCTGCTGACGTTGTCCACAGCCCCTCACGGCGCCACAACCCCCTGGGTCCGTTATGGACTGTCGGTGGCAGGGGCCTCGACGTACCATCGAGTCACCCGGCCGTTGTTCTGCATGGATAACCAGCGGTTCGGAGCCAGCCGCAACCATGCATGCGGGCCGACCGTGCGCGGTTGGCCCTTGGTGCGGCGCCCGCGCGGCGCCCAGGGAGGCGACGATGGCGTCCTTCAGTGTTGCGGACCTCGCCGGTGGCGAGCAGGGCGGCGTGGTGCCCACGGCGTCGGTCAATGGCCGGCCCATGCTCCTCGACGGGATTCCACCGCACACGTCGGCCCTCGACTGGCTGCGCGATCAGGGGTTGACCGGGGCCAAGGAGGGGTGTGCCGAGGGCGAGTGCGGAGCCTGCGCCGTCCTCGTGGCCCGACCGGACGGCCCCGGGCGGACGCAGTGGACTGCGGTCAACGCCTGCCTCGTCCCGGCCGCCTCGCTCGACGGCCAGGAGATCGTCACGAGTGAGGGGCTCGGTTCGCCCGACTCCCTCCATCCGGTCCAGCACGAGCTGGCGGTTCGCGGCGGGTCGCAGTGCGGTTACTGCACACCCGGCTTCGTGTGCAGCATGGCGGCGGAGTACTACCGCAGCGGCCGCACTCCGGGGCATGAGGCAGGACGACGCTCCGCAACCGAGCACCCCGACGGCAGCCAACCCGCCGACGGCCAACCCAGCGGCGGCCAACCCACCGATGGCCACGAGGTCGGCCCCAACGGCTTCGACCTCCAGGCCCTGTCCGGCAACCTGTGCCGCTGCACCGGCTACCGGCCGATCCGTGACGCCGCCTTCGCGGTCGGTGCGCCGCAGCCGGGGGACTCGCTTGCCGCCCGTCGCGGCCGAGCGGCGCCCACGACGCCGCACACGCGGATCACCGCTTCCACTGGAACCTATGCCCGAGCCACCGACCTCGCCGACGCCCTGGCGCTGTTGGGCGAGAACGCCGACGCCGTGCTCGTTGCCGGATCGACCGATTGGGGCGTCGAGGTCAACCTCCGAGGAGTCCGCGCGCCCTTCGTCATCGGCATCGACCGCGTGCCCGAGCTGCGGACGCTCGACGTGGGCCCCGACAGCGTCGAGATCGGCGCAGCGCTCACCCTCTCCGAGATCGAGACGGCCCTCGACGGCCGTGTCCCCCTGATCGCCGACCTCATCCCCCAGTTCGCGTCCCGGCTGATCCGCAACACGGCCACGGTCGGGGGCAACCTCGCCACGGCCTCCCCCATCGGCGATGCGGCACCAGCGCTCTTCGCCCTGGAAGCCACCGTGGTCCTCGCCTCCGAGCGAGGAGAGCGAGAGGTCCCGCTCGCCGACTACTTCACCGGCTATCGCGAGACGGTCCGGCGACCTGACGAGCTGATCCGCGCGGTGCGGATCCCACTCCCCCTGAGCCCGATCGCCGCCTTCCACAAGATCGCGAAGCGGCGTTTCGACGACATCTCGAGCGTCGCCGCGGCGTTCGCGCTCACCGTCGATGAGGGCATCGTGACGCGGGCGCGAATCGGGGTCGGAGGGGTCGCCGCCACCCCGATCCGGGCCCTGGCGACGGAGGCCGCCCTGGAGGGGCGGCCCTGGACCGCCGATACCGTCCGGACAGCGGCCGACGTCATGCGCGGCGAGGGGACTCCCCTGGACGACCACCGCGCCAGCGCGGCCTACCGGACGGCAATGCTCGGCACGGCGCTGCTCAGGCTCCACGACGCCCATCCACACGCCGAGGAGTCGGGCTCGCAGGAGGTGCACCAGTGAGCCGCCTGTCCGATCGCCCGAGCAACGCCTCCACCGGCCTGCCCATCCCCCACGAGTCGGCCGCCCTGCACGTGACCGGCGCCGCGCTCTACTCCGACGACCTGCTGGCGCGGACTCCGGGGATCCTGCACGCCCACCCCGTGCAGGCCCCGCACGCCCACGCCCGCGTGAGACGGCTCGACGCATCGGCCGCCCTGACCGTTCCCGGCGTCGTCCGGGTGCTCACCGCGGACGACGTGCCGGGGCTCAACGACTCCGGAGTCAAGGGTGACGAGCCGCTCTTCCCGGCCGAGGTCAGGTACTACGGCCAGGCCGTCTGCTGGGTCCTCGGCGAGACGCTCGAGGCCGCCCGCATCGGGGCCGCTGCGATCGCTGAGGACGGGGTCGACTACGAGCCGCTGCCGGCGATCATCACCCTCGGAGAAGCGATCGCCGCAGAAAGCTTCCAGGGCGCGCCCAGGCACGTCCGTCGCGGCGACGTGGACACCGCCCTCGCGTCGTCGGCCCACGTCTTCACCGGCGAGATCGAGTTCGCCGGGCAGGAGCACTTCTACCTCGAGACCCAGGCCTCGATCGCCCTCGTCGACGAGGCCGGCCAGGTGCTCGTCCACAGCAGCACCCAGCACCCGAGCGAGACCCAGGGCATCGTCGCCCATGTCCTCGGCGTGCCCGACCACGCGGTGACCGTCCAGTCCCTGCGCATGGGCGGCGGCTTCGGGGGCAAGGAGATGCAGCCGCACGGCTTCGCAGCCGTCGCGGCGCTGGGCGCAACGCTCACGGGCCGCCCGGTCCGCGTGCGGCTGACCCGGCCCCAGGACATGTCGATGACCGGCAAGCGCCACGGCTTCCACGCCAGGTGGCGGGTCGGCTTCGACGCGGACGGCCACCTGAACGCGCTCGGCGCCACCCTGACCTCCGACGGCGGCTGGAGCCTCGACCTCTCCGAAGCGGTCCTGGCCCGGGCCCTCTGCCACGTCGACAACGCGTACCACATCCCCCACGTCAGCGTCCGGGGACGGGTCGCCATGACCCACAAGACGTCGCAGACGGCGTTCCGTGGCTTCGGCGGCCCGCAGGGCATGCTCGTCATCGAGGACATCCTCGGACGCTGCGCACCCCAGCTCGGCCTCGAGCCCGACGAGCTGCGCCGGCGCAACCTCTACACCACCGGCCAGAGCACCCCCTACGGCCAGGAGGTCCGCCACGCGGACCGGCTCGTGCGGGCCTGGGACACCCTCTCCGCGAGTGCCCAGCTCGACGAGCGCCGCTCGGAGGTCGCCGCCTTCAACGCCGCGCACACGCACACCAAGCGCGGGCTCGCTGTCACGCCGGTCAAGTTCGGCATCTCCTTCAACTTCACGCCGCTCAACCAGGCGGGTGCGCTGGTGCACGTCTACAAGGACGGCTCGGTGCTCATCAACCACGGCGGCACGGAGATGGGCCAGGGGCTGCACACGAAGATGATCCAGGTCGCCGCGACAGCGCTCGGAGTGCCGCTGTCCCGAATCAGGCTGGCCCCCACCCGGACCGACAAGGTGCCCAACACGTCGGCCACGGCAGCGAGCTCGGGCGCTGACCTCAACGGCGGTGCCGTCAAGGACGCCTGCGAGCAGATCCGCGGCCGCGCCTCGACGAGGTCCACGGCGGCGCGGACCTGCTTTGGGAGGACCTCGTCGCCAAGGCCTACCTCGAGCGGGTCCAGCTCTGGGCGGCCGGGTACTACCGGACCGAGGGACTGCACTGGGACAGCTCCACGATGCAGGGCTCCCCGTTCAAGTACTTCGCTTACGGCGTGGCCGCGGCGGAGGTGGAGGTCGACGGCTTCACCGGTGCCTACCGGACGAGACGGGTCGACATCGTCCACGACGTCGGCGACAGCCTGAGCCCGATCGTGGACATCGGCCAGATCGAGGGCGCCTTCGTGCAGGGTGCCGGCTGGCTCACGCTCGAGGACCTGCGCTGGGACGAGAGCGACGGACCCACGCGGGGCCGCGTCGCCACCCAGGCCGCGAGCACGTACAAGCTGCCCTCCTTCTCCGAGATGCCCGAGGTCTTCAACGTCACCCTCCTCGAGCACGCGCACGAGGACGGTGCCGTGTACGGCTCCAAGGCGGTCGGCGAGCCGCCCCTCATGCTCGCCTTCTCCGTGCGAGAAGCGCTGCGGCAGGCAGCGGCAGCGTTCGGCCCGCCGGGGGTGAGCGTCGACCTCGCCTCCCCCGCCACGCCAGAGGCCGTGTACTGGGCGATCGAGCTGGCCCGCAGCGCCCTTCCAGACAACACCACCATGCCGTATGCCGCTGAGCTCGCTCCCGGCAACGGCTCACCGGGTGCCCCTGCCCTTTCCGGCGACGGGTCCGTGCGCACGTCGCAGGTGACGTCGTGAACTGGCTCCGGGCAGTCGAGCGACTCCGGACCGACCGGCGCGCAGGCGTTCTCGTCACCCTCGCCAGCGTCCGCGGCCACGCGCCGCGGGAGGCCGGCGCCAAGATGGTCGTCGCCGAGGACGGTGCCTGGGACACCATCGGCGGCGGGAACCTCGAGGCCACCGCCATCGCGCGGGCACGTCAGCTCATCGCCGACGGTCGGCGTGCACCCGAGACCCTGACCGTGGCGCTGAGCGACAAGGCACCGTCCGAGCACGGCCAGCAGTGCTGCGGCGGCGAGGTCTCCCTCCTGCTCGAGCCGCTGCTCGTCGTGCCGTCGGTGGCGATCTTCGGCCTGGGACACGTCGGCATGGAGCTCGCTCGCATCCTCGCGCGGCGCGACCTCGAGCTGCATCTGGTCGACTCGCGCGCCGACCTGCTCGAACCGGTGCGGCTGCGGCCGCTCGACGACGCGCTGGCTCGCATCCACGTGCACCACGCCCCCGTGCCCGAGCTCGTTCTCGGTGAGGTCCCGCCTGGCACGCACGTGCTCGTCATGACCCACGACCATGCCGAGGACGCCGCCCTCTGCGACGTCGCGCTGCGCTGCGGTCATCTCGGGTCGATCGGACTCATCGGCTCGGCCTCGAAGTGGCGACGCTTCCAGACCATCCTTGCCCGCGAGGGTCACGCCCCCGAGACGATCGCCCGGATCACCTCGCCGATCGGCCTGCCGGGCCTCGGCGGCAAGGACCCGTCGACGGTCGCGATCGGCGCGGCCGCCGCGCTGCTCAAGTCGCTCGAGAGCGAGGCCGCCTCCCGGCGAGGCGCTGACCAGGAGCGCGCCAGGTGACCGTCTTCCGCGGGACGGTCCTCGACACGCCGGGCGACACCCCTCTGGGGACCATCAGGCTCCGCGCCGAGGCCGACGCCGCGCTCGTCGTCGACGACGGCCGCATCTCCGCGCGCGGTCCCTTCGCCGAGACGGTGCGCGACCATCCAGGACACGAGGTGGTCGACCTCCGCGAGGGACTGATCCTGCCCGGCATGGTCGACACGCACGTCCACTACCCCCAGGTCCGGGTCATCGGGGCCCTGGGCATGCCGCTGCTCCAATGGCTCGACGAGTGCGCCCTGCCCGAGGAGACTCGCCTCGAGTCGATCGACTACGCACACGAGGTCGCCGACGAGTTCGTCCAGGGCCTGGTCTCTGCGGGCACGACGACGGCGCTCGTCTTCGGTTCCCACTTCGCGAGTGCGGTCGACGCCCTCTTCGAGCGAGTGGCCCGCGCGGGGCTGCGCGTCACGGCCGGGCTGGTCGCGAGCGACCGCTCCCTGCCGGAGCCGCTGCTCAGCACCCCGGACCGCTTCTATGCCGAGTCGATGGCCCTCGCCGCGCGGTGGCACGGCGTGGACCGCACTCGCTACGCGGTCACGCCTCGGTTCTCCTACTCCGCGAGCGAGGACATGCTCGACGCCTGTGGGTCGGTGCTCAAGGACGTCGAGGGCGCCTGGTTCACATCGCACGTCAACGAGAACGTGGCCGAGGTCGCTGCGGTCGCCGAGCTCTTCGCCGCGGCCGAACACTACGTCGACACGTACGACCGGCACGGGCTCGTCGGCCCGAGGGCCGTCCTGGCCCACAACGTCCACGCCAGCGACCCAGAGGTCGCCCTCCTCGCGGCACGCGGCGCTGCGGTGGCGCACTGCCCGACGAGCAACTCATCCCTCGGCAGCGGCAGGTTCCCGATGCGACGCCACGTCGAGCACGGCGTGCGCGTCGCCCTCGGCTCGGACGTCGGCGCCGGCACCGGGTTCTCGATCTTCAAGGAGGCGCTGCAGGCCTATCTCATGCAGCAGCTCCTCGGCGCCGAGGGTCTGGCGCTCACCGCCCCTGACCTGTTGCACCTCGCCACCCGGTCCGGCGCGCTGGCCCTCGGTCTGGGCGACGAAGTCGGTGACCTCAGCGTCGGCAAGCAGTTCGACGCGCTCTGGATCCGGCCGGTCCGGTCCGACCCGCTCGATGTCGGGCTCCGCCATGCAGCGACGCCGGAGGATGCCCTCGCCAAGACGCTCGCCCTTGCATCCGCGGCCGACATCGCCGGCGTCTGGGTCGGTGGCCAGAGCGTCCGCTACTCCTGAGCGGGTCTGCCAATACTCGACGAGGAGGAATGGATGCGCGTGCTCTACTCCTATCTCAGGAAGGCGGCGCTCGATCTCGTTCTGGCGGTCGCGCCCGCTCAAGCCGAGTACCGGAACGGAATGGGACTGGGCGACTAACTCGGAGGACCGTTTGCGGACAGATCCGGAGGGCTCATCACCTTCGAGGTCGCTTCGGTCGCCGAAGCCGAGCGACTCGTGACCCGTGACTCGTTCGTCCAGGAGCATCTCCTGAAGCACCGATCGCTGGAGCAGTGGCTGATCGATTGAGGACCATGTTCACGTATCGCGAAGACATGCGCCGCGCCTGCTCCGTCCGGAAGCTGCTCTTCCCCTTCAAGCCCCGCCGCGGCGCACGTCCGCGCGGGCTTGACCGTTCGTTGGCCGTATGCCGCTGGGTGCGCTCGCGTGCGCGCGCGCCGGTGGGGGCGTGGCTGGGTGATGAACTGCATTGGTAGGCAGCAAGGTTGGGGAGCCGAGGCGATCGCCTCGGGATGTGAGAGGGGTGCTGTCGGTGGTCGCCTCTAGGGTTCTTGGTATGAGCACCGGACGGGCAGCGAGCGGCGGGGTTTCACCCGGGGTGCCGCCGCTTGCCGTGGTGTCGGACGAGGCTCTCGTGGACCTGCCGGGGCTGCCGGCGCGGCTCGCGTCGATGGCTGCCGAGCTGCGGCTGATCGCGCGCAACTATCCGCTGCACACCTTGGCGCGGGCCGGGGTCGGGGACGCGATCGAGCAGGCGCAGGCCATCCGGGAGATGGCGCACTCGCTCACCGCGTTGCTGGCCGCGCAGGTGGAGGCGCGTGACATCGCCTCGCAGAGCGGGCTCTGCCGCAACGACTGGGTCACCGCCCATGCGCCGACCCTGGCCGGTGGGCCCGGCGCGGCGGTGACGGCGGTGGGGGCGGCGCTCGCCGGGGGTGAGAGGCAGCGGTGGAGGCCGCTCGGGCGGATGGTCCGCCATGGTGAGACGACGGTGGACAAGGCGGCCATCATCGTGCGGTTCCACAACGAGGTGGTGCGGGTGGCCGATCGTGAGCAGCTCGACCCGATCGTCGACTCGCTGGTCGAGCACAGCCAGGTCCTCGGGGTCAAGGAGCTGCGCACGCTGGTCGCGCAGGCGCGGGTGGCGCTCAAGCCGCCGAAGGACCTGCAGGCCGAGGAGGTCCGGCTGCGGGCCGGGCGGGTGCTGACCAAGATCGGGCGCGTGGCCGGGCTGGTGGAGTACCGGCTGCGGCTGGATCCCGAGGGCGCCGCGATTCTCGACGCGGCCATCGATCCCCTGGCCCGGCCCCGGCCGGACCTGGACTGGGACGCGTTCCGGGACGTGGCGGCTGACCCGGCGGGTGCGGGCCCGGTCGGGTCGCGCGGCCGGGACGGCGCCGACGAGCCGACCCGGGACGGGTCGGCCGGGGACGAGGCGGACCCGAGCCGGGACTGCGGCGGCCGCGAGGTCACCGACTCGCTCCAGGGGCGGGACCCGCGGACCGCGGCGACACGCCGCGCGGATGCCCTGCTCGAGCTGATCGCAAGAGCGGTGGCCGCGCCCGAGGGGGTCACCCGCACGCCGCGCACCCAGCTCGTGGTGACGATGACGCTCGAGGCGTTGCTCGAGCAGGTCCGCGGCACGGCAGTGGCCGACAACGGGGAGGTGCTGTCCGCGGCGACGGTGCGCCGGCTCGCCTGTGAGGCCGGGATCACCCCGGCCGTGCTCGGGGCTCCGTCCGAGCCGCTGGACCTGGGGCACTGGGAGCGGTACTTCACCCGGGGCCAGCGGCGCGCGCTGGCGCTGCGGGACAAGGGTTGCACCTGGCCGGGATGCTCGATTCCGTATCAATGGTGTGAGGCGCACCATGCCGAGCACTGGGTCAGTGGCGGCCTGACCGACCTGTCCAACGGGACGCTGGTCTGCGGCCGACACCACACCCTGGCGCACCAGCTCGGCCTCTTCCCCTCGATCACCGCCACCGGGGTGCGCTGGCTGCGGGTGCCCGACCGGCCGGCGCAGCCTCTCGGCGACCCACCGGGCGACCCACCGGGCGAGCCACCCGGTGGCCCGCCGCTCGAGCGGACCGGCTGATCGCTGCCCATGACCGGCGCCCATGACCGGCGCCCATGATCGGCGCCGACTTGGTGACACGCGCGTGTCGAAGCGCGATGACGGAGCATGCGATGGCACAGCACGGGCCACATGACGGAGCGGGCCATGATGGAGCAGCGGTGCCGTCCACCCTGAAGGGGGCCCATGCCCACGACAAGGAGGTCTGTGAGGCCATCCAGACGTTCGTTCCGGCGCAGACCTGACTGACGTGCTGCCACGACGATCGCGGCGAGGGCGCCGCTGCATCGGCGCTCACATCGGGGGCGTGTACCTGCCGTCGATGGCGGTCCAACCTCCGTCGACGACGAGCTGGGTCCCCGTGACGAAGGACGAGGCGTCGGACGCGAGGTAGACGACCGCCCCGGCGAGCTCGTCCGGCCTGGACCAGCGCCCGAGCGCACTCTTCGTCGCATAGGCGTCCGCCCACTCGGGGACGGCCCGGATCTGTGCGGTCAGCGGCGTCTCGACCACCCCCGGTGCGATCGCGTTGAGACGCACACCCTGGGGCCCCAGCTCGGCAGCGGCAGCACGGAGGAGCTGGACCAGCCCGGCCTTCGTCGCAGCGTAGACGCCCTGCCCCGGCTCCACGGTCAGCGACCGGATCGAGCTGAACGCGATGATGCTGCCCCGGCCGCGATCGGCCATGCCGGGACCAAAGGCCCGGACGAGCTCAAAGGCGGCGCGCAGGTTGAGATCGACGACCCGGTCGAACTCGTCGTCGGCGTAGTCGAGGACCCGCTTGCGCACGTTCGTTGCCGCCGTGTAGACGAGCACGTCGACCACCCCGAGCTCGTCCGCGGCATGACGGACTGCGTCCCCGTCGAGGACGTCGAGGCGGTAGGCAGTCACGCCTTCCCCGAGGGCGGCCGTCTCCTCGGCAGCGGCCAGGTCGCGGTCGGCGCACACCACCTGCGCGCCGTGGGCCGCGAGCGCGAGCGCACTCTCCCGGCCGATGCCGCTGCCTGCACCGACCACGACGGCGCGGCGACCATCGAGCCGGAACAGCCGGGCATAGTCGGGTCGGTCGGTCACGGCCGACTCCTCGCACCGGTCGACGGACGGATGATGGCCATCCGCGTCACGGTCAGCTCCTCGATGGCGAAGCGAGGCCCTTCGCGTCCGACGCCGGAGTCCTTCACCCCCCCGTACGGCATGACGTCCGAGCGGAACCCGGGCACCTCGTTGACGACGACGCCGCCCGTCTCGATGCGGTCGATCGCGCGGAACGCCGTGTCCAGCGAGGCGGTGAAGACGCTCGCGTGCAGGCCGTAGCGCGAGCGGTTGACGACGTCGAAGGCCTCGTCCACCGACCCGACCGACCGCACCGCCACCACCGGCCCGAAGACCTCCTCGTCCCACGCGAGCTGCCCGTCGGGGACGTCGAGGAGCACCGTCGGCTGCATGACGCCCTCGCGAACCGCGCCACCGCGCACCAGCGTCGCCCCCGCCCCGACGGCAGCCTCAACCCACGTGCGGACGCGCTCGGTGGAACGCTCGTCGATGAGGGCGGAGACCCTCGTCTCCGGCGAGCGCGGGTCGCCCACGACCACGTCGCCCAGGCGCGCGGACAGCGCGTCGAGGAATGCGTCGCGCACCGCCTCGACGACGATGACGCGCTGGACAGAGATGCAGGCCTGGCCCGACGCGTAGTACCCGCCACGAACCACCGCGTCCGCGGCTGCCGCGACGTCTGCGTCCTCGGCAACGACGAGCGCCGAGTTCGAGCCGAGCTCGAGCAGCACCTTCGTCGGCGCAGCGTCCCTCGCGATCTGGTGCCCGACCGCGGCGGATCCGGTGAACGACACCGCGCCGACGCGTCGGTCCGTCGTCAGCGCCGCGCCGACGTCGACCCCACCGGTGAGCAGCTGGACCAGCCCCCGCGGTGCACCGGCCGCCGCGAGAGCCTCCCGGACGAGATGGACGAGCCACAGCGTGGCAAGGGGCGTCTGCGGAGCGGGCTTGACCACTACGGGACACCCAGCCGCGAGGGCGGGGGCCAGCTTGTGGGAGGCCAGCAGCAGCGGGTAGTTGTAGCCGGCGATCCCGACGACGACGCCGATGGGCCGGCGGACCCAGAACCCGAGCAGGCCCTCTCCACTGGGCAGCAGGTCGAGGGGCACCGTCTCACCGTGGAGGCGCGCGACCTCCTCGGCGGCGGTCGTCAGGGTCAACAGGGTCCGGTCGACCTCGACGCGGCAGTCGACGAGCGGCTTGCCCGTCTCGAGGACGAGGAGCTGCTCGAACTCACCTCGCCGCTCGGCAACTTCCCGATGCGTCTCCGTCAGCGCAGCACGACGGACGTGTGACGGGAGGGCAGCCGCCAGCTCACGCAGCCCAGCGGCATACGAGACGGCCTGTGTGGCAAGCTCACTCGAACCGACGGGTGCCTCGGCAACGAGTTCCCCGCTGAACGGGAAACGGATCTCCGTCGTCGAGGGCGCGGGCACCCACTCCTCGCCGATCGGCAGGCCAGCGGGGTGGGCGATGCGATGCAGACCGGTCATGAGCCACCTCCGACGAGCTCGGCCGTGCCGCCGCCGCGCAGGGCCCGGCGCATGCTCGGCGCGGCCCGCAGCAGCTGCTGCGTGTAAGGGTCCTGCGGCGACTCGTAGACCTGCTCCGTCGGGCCCAGCTCGACGATCTCGCCGGCACACATGACCGCCACCCGGTCGCAGATGTGGCGGACGACGGACAGGTCGTGCGAGACGAAGACGAGCGTCAGACCGAGGTCCTTGACCAGGTCGGTGATGAGGTTGAGCACCTGGGCACGCACCGACACGTCGAGCGCGCTCACGGGCTCATCGGCGATCAGGATCGAGGGCCGCGGCGCCAGGGCCCGGGCGATCGAGATCCGCTGGCGCTGGCCGCCGGAGAACTGATGCGGGAAGCGGCCCGCCGCCTGCCGCGAGAGGCCGACCGACTCGAGGAGCTCGTGGACCCGTGCCTCCCGGGCGGCTCGGTCGTGGTTCCCTTGGGCGACAAGCGGCTCCGCGATGATGTCACGCACGCGCATCCGGGGGTCGAGCGAGCCCATCGGGTCCTGGAAGACGACCTGCAGCTGCGACCGCACGAAGCCGAGGTCGCGCTCGCGTCGGCCGGTGATCTCCATGCCTTCGATGAGGATCTCGCCGCTCGTCGGCCGGTCGAGCGCTGCGATGAGCCGCATCAGGGTGGACTTGCCGCATCCGGACTCACCGACGAGGCCGAAACGCTCTCCTCCCCCTACCTCGAAGCTGACCCCCCTGACTGCCTCGACCGCGGTTCCCTTGTGCCGCAGGGACGTCCGCGGCCTCCGGTAGTGCCGCGTGACGTCACGCACCACGATCGCCGCGCTCATCGGTCCACTCCGGCGGGGTGGACGCAGGCGTACCCGTGCTCGGGACGTGCACCGCTCCATGGTGGGAGCACCTCACACTCGGAGGTGGCGTGCGCGCAGCGGGTGCGGAAGACGCACCCCTCGGGGAACATCCCCGCCGGAGGCACGGAGCCGGGAATCGTCTCGAGCGGTTCGAGCGGGTCGGCGCCCTCGAGGTCGGACGCCGCGAGCAGCCCCTCGGTGTAGCGGTGCCGCGGCCGCGTGAAGACCTCCGACACGGGCCCGGCCTCGACGATGCGCCCGCCGTACATGACGAGCACCCGCTCGCAGACCGTGGCGACGACGGACAGGTCATGGGTGATGAAGAGCAGCGCCGAGTTGCGGGCCTCGACGCCCCGGACGATGAGGTCGAGGACGCGCGCCTGGACCGTCACGTCGAGCGCTGTCGTCGGCTCGTCGCACACGAGCAGCCCAGGGTCGTTCGCGAGGGCGATCGCGAGGACCACGCGTTGCCGCTGTCCGCCCGAGAGCTGGTGCGGGTAGGCCCGGGCGATCTCGGCCGGGCTGGGCAACCCCACCTGGTCGAGCAGCGTGGCGACCCGCTCGCGGACCGCACCGCGCCGTGCCTCGGGCCGATCGCCGCGGCCGGCGTGCATGAGGATCGCCTCGGCGACCTGGGCGCCCACTCGCATCGTCGGGTTGAGAGCGGTCATCGGCTCCTGGAAGACCATCGACACGTCGTTGCCCCGCACCTGCGCCAGGTCGCGGTCACGCGCGCCGACGACATCGTGCTCGACGCCGGCGAGGCGCGCCGAGCCCGTCACGCGTGCCCCCTCGGGCAGCAGGCCGAGGAGCGCCAGGCTCGTGAGGGACTTGCCCGAACCGGACTCGCCGATGAGGCCGACGCGCTCGCCGCGGCGGATCGAGAACGTCAGGTCGTGCAGCAGGTCGTGCCCCCCGATGCTGACCGAGAGCCCCCGCACGTCGAGGACGGGTCGCTCGTCACCGACGACAGACATTGGGCCGTATGCCGCTGGGCCGGCTGCCGCACGATCCGCTGGGTTCGCGCTCATCGTCGGTCCTCCAGCCTGGGGTCGTAGCGGTCGCGAAGGCCATCCCCCAACAGGTTGAAACCGAGGACGGCCAGGGCGATCGCGGCCCCCGGGATGAAGGCGAGCCGCGGCGCCGAGTAGAGCAGCTCCTGGCTCTCCTGGAGCATCCGGCCCCAGCTCGGGATGGGCGGTGGCGTCCCGTAGCCGAGGAAGGAGAGGGCAGCCTCGGCGAGGACGGCGATCGCGAAGGCGACCGACGCCTGGACGATGACCAGGCTGCTCACGTTGGGCAGCACGTGCCGCAGGCCGATCGCCCACGGGCTGCGGCCCGCGGCACGGGCCGCAAGGATGTACTCGCTGCTGAGCACCTGGAGGGCGCCGCTGCGCACGATGCGGGCGAAGATGGGAATCGTCGCGATGCCGATGGCGATCATCGCGACGAGCGTGCTGCCGCCATAGATGGCACTGAACATGATGGCGAGCAACAGGGCCGGGAAGGCGAGGAGCAGGTCCATCGCTCGCATGACGGTCTCGCCGAACCAGCCCGTGGCCATGGCCGACACAATGCCGAGCGGGACGCCGATCAGTCCCGCCACGCCGACAGCCACGACCCCGACGAAGAGCGTCGTGCGCGCGCCGACGAGGATCTGGCTGAACACGTCCCGGCCGAACTTGTCAGTGCCCAGCCAGTAGTCCGGGTCGCCCACGTCGCGCAGCCGTGCCTCCGCGTTGACCAGGGTCGGGTCGTGCGGGGTCCAGACGAAGGACACGAGCGCCATGAGCACGACCACGGCGACGAGGAGGCCGCCGACGACGAGGCTCGCGCCCGCGCGTCGCCGGACGTGCGGCTGCCCCGCCAGGGGGACGGCGTCGACCTCGCCTGGCCCCCGGACCCGCTCCGTGGCTTCGGTGGGCTGAGTCGGCTCGGCTGTCATGAGTGTCCCGCCCGGAGCCGCGGGTCGATCGCCAGGTAGAGCAGGTCCACGAGGAAGTTGACCAGCAGGACGGCGAAGACGAGCAGCATGACGATGTCCTGCACGAAGATCAGGTCCCGGTTCGAGACCTGGTCGAGCAGGAGACTACCGAGACCGGGGATGACGAAGACGCGCTCGACGACGACCGCACCGATGAGCAGCGTGGCCAGCTGGAGGGCCAGGACGGTGACGACGGGGATGGCGGCGTTGCGTGAGCCGTGCCGCCAGAGCGCACGGAACGGGCCGAGCCCCTTGGCCCGGGCGGTGCGGATGTAGTCCTCGCGCTGGACGTCGAGGATCGAGCTGCGGACGTAGCGGCTCAGCACCGCACCCTGGACGAGGCCGAGCGAGAGCACGGGTAGCACGAGCTGGCGCAGGAACTGGACGGGATCCTCGCTGGGCGGAGTCCAGCCGTTGGCCGGCAACCAGCCGAGCCGGACGGCGAAGACGGTGATGAGCAGGATCCCGGCGAGGAACGCCGGAACGGCGACGCCGAGCTGCGACAGGCCGGTCAGGACGAACCCGCTCGGGCGGCGGTGCCAGATCGCCATCAGCGTGCCGAGAGGGACGGCGATGACGACCGCGAGGACCATCGCGCAGACGACGAGCCAGAGGGTGACCTGGAGCCGGTCGAGGATCTGGGGCGCGATCTCGACCTGGGAGACGTAGCTGCGGCCGAGGTCGAAGCGCACCAGCCCCGACACCCAGGAGAAGTACTGCACGACGAGCGGCTGGTCGAGCCCGAACTCCGCGCGCAGCTGCGCCACCGCCTCCTCCGACGCGTTGACGCCGAGCGCGACGCGGGCCGGGTCGCCCGGCAGGAGCACCATGAAGCCGAAGACGACCACGGAGC
The DNA here is from genome assembly GCA_963754395.1 of uncultured Actinomycetota bacterium. Taxonomy (GTDB): domain Bacteria; phylum Actinomycetota; class Actinomycetes; order Actinomycetales; family Dermatophilaceae; genus Intrasporangium. The sequence continues at coordinate 115,439 of CAVWGJ010000017.1, forward strand.
TCACCGCGAGGCTCGCGACCAGGATCGCGGTCCTGCGGATGACGTGCAGCAGCATGGTCCTCCAGGCTCGGCGCGGGTGCGCTCAGCCGCGGCTCAGGTCGGACAGTCGGAACGACTCGGTGATGGCGTTCTTCGGCAGGCCGGTGATGCCCTTCTCGGCCACCATGAGGTTGGGCAGCAGGAAGAGGAAGTCGGCTGCCGCGTCCTGCGAGAGCTCGCGCGCCGCCTGCTTCATCAACGTCACCTGCTCCTCCGGAGTGCCGGCGTCGGCAGCGGCCAGGTCCGCCTGCAGCTGCTTGTTGTCGTAGCGCGTGTAGTACTCGGGGTTGCCGAAGACCGCTGGCAGGTCCCGCGGCTCGACGTGCGCGACGATTGACATGTCGTAGTCCGCGTCGGTGAACACGGTGGTGAGCCAGACTGCCGGGAACTCGAGCGTATCGAGCGCGACCTTGAAGCCGGCCTGCTCGAGCTGGCTCTTGACGACCTGTCCGCACGAGGTGGCGTAGGGCAGCGACGGCACGCGCAACCGCAGCGGCTTCGCAGCCACACCCGTCTCGGCGACGAGTGCCTTGGCCTTGTCGACGTCGTAGGGATAGAGCCCGGTGAGGTCCTCGTACCACGGGTCGGTCGGCGGCACCATGCTGCCGATGAGGGTTCCTCTACCCGCCCAGCAGGTGTCGAGCAGCGCCTGGTGGTTGATGGCGTACCGGACCGCCTGGCGGACCTTGAGGTCGTTCATCGGCGCCTTGCCGTTGTTGAACGACAGGACCACCTCGCCGTTGGTCGTGCCCTCGGTGATCTCGTACTTGTCGTTGTTCTCGAACTGCTGGAGCGACTCCGGCGCCTGCACGGTGCCGACGACGTCGATCGTCCCCGTGAGCAGCGCGTTGTTGAGCGCCGACGGGTCCTTGAAGTACTTGAGGGTGACGTCCTGGAAGAACGGCTTGGTCCCCCAGTAGTCCGGGTTCGCCTTGAGGCTGATCGAGTCGCCCCGCTTCCACTCGCCGAAGACGTACGGGCCGGTCCCCACCGGCTTGTTCGCGAGGTCGGTGACGCCCGTCTCGGACATCATGGCGCCGATGCGCGTGGACATCTTGTAGAGCCAGTTGTTGCTCGGCTTGCTCAGCGTCACCTGCAGCTGCGTGTCGCTCACGGCCTTCGCGTCGGCGACGACGTCCATGGCGGCCTTGAGCGAGACCGTCCAGTCGCTCTTGACCCGGTTGATGGAGAACACGGCGTCCTTCGCGGTGAAGGGCGTGCCGTTGGTGAACTTCGCGTTGCCGACGAGGTCGAAGGTGTAGGTCTTGTTGTCCGCCGAGACCTTCCAGGCCGTGGCGAGGGCCGGCTTCAGCTCACCGGACTGGTCGACCTTGACGAGGGTCTCGTAGACGTTGTCGAGCAGCGCCTGGGGGATGGCTGCGCCGTCCTTCGTGGTGAAGTCGAGGCTCACCGGCTCCGCGACGAGGCCGACGGTGAGGGACGTGTCGCCGGAACCGGCTGCCCCACTGGTCGGGGACCCGTCGGACGTGCCGGAGCCTGCCGAGCAGGCGGCGGTCACGGCAAGGAGCACGACGCTCCCAGCTGCGGTGGCGAAACGGCTGAGCTTCATCGTGACTCCATCCCGTGCGGCGAATCGAGAGGCACCGGTCTGACCAGTGGACTTTTCTCCGTTGGGCGCTACCGTTTCCCTCGATGACGCGGATGTCAAGGGTTGACACCGCATCGAGATCGGGAAGCGGGTGAGCGACGACGTGTCGACTGACTCAGCCCGGCGCCCGGCGGGCCTGACCGCGCAAGCGCTCTCAGCGGCATACGGCTCCCTCTCGCTGTCCCCCGTCGACGTCCTGGAGGACGTGGCCGCGGTCATCACGCGGCGGGAGCCCGAGCTCAACGCCTTCTGGACGTACGACCTCGACGAGGCGCGGTATGCCGCTGAGCGCAGTGCCGCACGATGGCGCGCGGGTGCCCCGCGAGGTCCCATCGACGGCGTGCCCGTCACGGTCAAGGAGAACCTCGCCCGAGCCGGTGTGCCGATGCCGGCGGGGAATGCCGGGGTGACTCCTGCCGTCCCGCAGCGCAGCAGCGCCGTCGTCGAACGCATCGAGGAGGCCGGCGGGATCATCCTCGGCTCGACCGTCATGCCGGACTGGGGGATGCTCTCCTCCGGCGTGTCGAGCCTGCACGGCATCACGCGCAGCCCGTGGGATCCGCGCCTCACGACCGGAGGGTCCAGCTCGGGGGCCGGTGCCGCCGCCGCGGGTGGCTACGGTCCGCTCCACGTCGGCACCGACATCGGGGGCTCGATCCGCCTCCCCGGGGCGTGGCTGGGACTGACGACGCTCAAGCCGAGTGCCGGCCGCGTCCCCCTCGACGCGCCCTATCTCGGGCGGGCGGCCGGGCCGATGGCGCGGTCTGCGGTCGATGCGGCCATGCTGCTCGACGTCATCAGCGGACCCGACACCCGGGACTGGACCGCCCTCCCGGCGGAGCGGCTGGACCTCGACGACCTCACCGTCGGCGGCAGCTACGACGTCGCGGGCCTGCGGATCGGGCTGCACGTCGACGCCGGCTGCGGACTTCCCCTGGACCCGGCAATCCGTGAGGCGGTCGAGGAGGCCGCTCGGGTCTTCGAGGCGGCCGGTGCCCGCGTGGAGCGGCTGGGTCCGTTCCTCACGCCAGAGCTGCTGCGTCAGCTCGACGAGTTCTGGAGGGTGCGCTCGCTCGTCGACTTCGACGCCCTGGAGCCGGCGGCCCGGGAGCGGGTGCTGCCCTTCATCCGGCGGTGGGTCGAGGCGGCCCGCGGCGTGTCGGCGCAGGAGCTGATGCGCGACTACAACAGCATCATGCGCATCCAGCAGGTGACGGTGCTGGCCACGGACCCGTTCGACCTGGTGCTGTCGCCGGTGGCCCCCATTGCGGCCTTCCCCGCCGAGTGGCCGATGCCGTGGGGCGAGCGCGACGAGGGGATGGCCCACATCGGCTTCACCGCCCCGTACAACATGTCCGGCCAGCCCGCCGCCACGGTCAACTGCGGCTTCCTCCCCGACGGCCGGGCGATCGGCCTGCAGGTCTCGGGCCGGCGGTTCGACGACGTCGGGGTGCTCCGGGCCGTGCACTGGTTCGAGCGGCGCCGCAGCCCCGAGGCAACCCCCAGCTGGCCGATCCCGCCGCGGGACGAGCAGGGCTGAGCCGCGGATGGAGGCGATCCCGTGACCGACCAGCCGGCCTTCGAGCAGGTCCGGCCGGTCCGTCTCTACGAGCGGATCGTCGAGCAGGTCGAGGCTGCCGTCGCGAGCGGCGAGCTCGCGCCCGGGCAGCGACTGCCGAGTGAGCGGGAGCTCGTCACGCAGTTCGGCACGAGCCGTGCCACCGTGCGCGAGGCCCTGCGCGTCCTCGAGAGCAACGGTGTCGTCCGCTCGCGCCCGGGGGACCCGAACGGTCCCGAGATCCTGCCCTTCAGCACCCGCGGCCTGAGCAAGCAGCTGCGCCGGCTGGCCCGCGCGGAGGAGCTCACCCTGGCCCAGCTGCTCGTCTCGCGGATGATGCTCGACGCCACCGCGAACCGGCTCGCCGCCGTCCTGCGCACCGACGACCAGCTCGCCGACATGGAGGCGGCCATCGACCGGATGCGGGGGACGCTCGCGCTCGGCTACGACGCGTTCAGCGAGGCAGACCTGGCCTTCCACGAAGCCGTCGCCGTCGCGTCGGGCAACACGATGATCCAGGTGAGCAACGAGGTCGTCCGCGACACGGTGCTCTCTGTCATCTCCGACAAGATCGCACACGCGCGCAACAGCAAGGCGCTGATGCGCCGCTCCCTGGAGCACCACGAGCAGGTGCTCGAGGCGATCCGTTCGGGCGACGGGCCTGCGGCGGCGCGGGCTTCGGTGCAGAGCCTCTACGACTACTACGCCGGCTATGTGCCGGCCTCGGAGCGGCACGCCCTGCGGGCCCTCCTCGACGCCTGACCCGCTGACCCACGCGCTGGCTCGGGTTCGAGGAAGGGGTGGCTTCGTCCCCGCACACCGGGACCGGCAGAATGCTGGCTCCACGCGCGGTGGCGCGAGGTGACACGAGGGTGGGAGTGAGCAGTGGGAGCGCGATTGCAGGCGATCGAGCAGCGGATCGCCGAGGAGCTCGGGGTTCGTGACGGCCAGGTTCGGGCGGCGGTCGGCCTGCTCGACGGCGGGGCGACGGTGCCGTTCGTCGCCCGCTACCGCAAGGAGGTGACCGGCGGCCTCGACGACGCCCAGCTGCGCACCCTCGAGGACCGGCTCGGCTACCTCCGTGAGCTCGAGGAGCGGCGCCAGACCGTGCTCGCCTCGATCGAGGAGCAGGGCAGCCTCACGGACGAGGTCCGTGCGCAGGTCATGGCAGCCGAGACCAAGGCGCGCCTCGAGGACATCTACCTGCCCTTCAAGCCGAAGCGCCGGACCAAGGCCCAGATCGCCAGGGAGGCCGGCCTCGAACCGCTCGCCGACGGACTCCTCGCCGACCCCGCCGTCTCCCCCGGTGCTGCCGCGGCGGCCTTCGTCGACGAGTCGAGGGGCGTCCCCGACACTGCCGCCGCACTCGACGGCGCCCGCGCCATCCTCGTCGAGCGCTTCGCCGAGGACGCCGACCTCATCGGTGACCTGCGCCAGCGCCTCTGGTCACGGGGGCACCTCACCGCCAAGGTCCGCGAGGGCAAGGAGACCGAGGGGGCCAAGTTCTCGGACTACTTCGACTTCTCCGAGCCCTTCCCGAGGATGCCCTCCCACCGGGTCCTCGCGATGCTGCGCGGCGAGAAGGAGGAGATCCTCACGCTGACGGTCGACCCGGTGCCGCCGACCGACCAGCAGGCGACGGCGACGACGGGGCCTACGGAGTACGAGCGGGCCATCGCCCACCGGTTCGGGATCTCCGACCAGGGTCGCCCGGCCGACGGATGGCTCGCCGACACCGTCCGCTGGGCCTGGCGGACCAAGGTCCTCATCCACCTCGGCATCGACGTGCGCATGCGCCTGCGCAAGGCAGCCGAGGACGACGCCGTGCGCGTCTTCGCCGCCAACCTGCGCGACCTGCTCCTCGCCGCACCCGCCGGCACCCGGGCGACGATGGGGCTCGACCCAGGCTTCCGCACCGGCGTCAAGGTCGCCGTCGTCGACGCGACCGGCAAGGTCGTGGCGACCGACGTCATCCACCCCCACGTCCCGCAGCGCCAGTGGGACCGGTCCATCAGCACGCTCGCGCGCCTCTGCGCCGAACACCGCGTCGAGCTCATCGCCATCGGCAACGGCACCGCCTCGCGTGAGACCGACCGCTTGGCGAGCGACCTCGTCAAGCGCCACCCCGAGCTCAACGTGACGACCGCGGTCGTCTCCGAGGCCGGGGCCTCCGTCTACTCTGCATCGGCGTACGCCTCCGAGGAGCTCCCGGGCCTCGACGTCTCGCTCCGCGGCGCCGTCTCCATCGCCCGTCGCCTCCAGGACCCGCTCGCCGAGCTCGTCAAGATCGACCCCAAGTCGATCGGCGTCGGCCAGTACCAGCACGACCTCCCGCAGACGTCCCTCGCACGCTCCCTCGACGCGGTGGTCGAGGACTGCGTCAACGCCGTCGGCGTCGACGTCAACACCGCCTCCGCTCCCCTGCTCCGCCGAGTCTCCGGCATCACGGCGAGCCTCGCGGACAGCATCGTGACCCACCGCGACGCCAACGGACCCTTCCGGAAGCGCGCCGCCCTCAAGCAGGTCCCGCGACTCGGGGCCAAGGCCTTCGAGCAGGCGGCCGGCTTCCTGCGGATCCCCGACGGGGACGACCCGCTCGACTCCTCCGCGGTCCACCCCGAGGCCTACCCGGTCGTCCGCCGGATCCTCACCGAGACCGGGTTCGAGCTGCGCGAGCTCATCGGCAACACCGTTGCGCTGCAAGGAGTACGGCCGGAGACGTTCGTCGACGAGACGTTCGGCCTGCCAACGGTGACCGACATCCTCACCGAGCTCGACAAACCGGGGCGCGACCCACGGCCGGCGTTCCGCACGGCCACCTTCAAGGAGGGCGTCGAGGAGCTGAAGGACCTCAGGCCGGGCATGACGCTCGAAGGGGTCGTGACCAACGTCGCCGCGTTCGGCGCCTTCATCGACATCGGCGTCCACCAGGACGGCCTCGCCCACGTCTCCGCGCTGTCGCACCGCTTCGTCTCCGACCCTCGAGAGGTCGTCAAGCCGGGCGACGTCGTCAGGTGCAAGGTCCTCGACGTCGACCTCCCACGCAAGCGGATCTCGCTCACGCTGCGCCTCGACGACGAGGTGACGCAGGGCGGCGGCCAGAGCGGCAAGCGTGATCGGGGGGATCGAGGTGATCGGGGTGGTCGACGGTCGCAGGGACAGGGAGCCCAGCGGGACGACGGGCCGGCCAACAGCGCGATGGCGGATGCCCTGCGTCGGGCGGGTTACCAGGGCTGAGGTGCGTTTGGGCGAATCGCGGCCGTTCGGCCGAGATATCACCCAATCCGCCCTGACCCCCACTCTCCAGCCGCCTCCGGGCGCCTCCAGGCGCACGCCCGGTGGCACCCGAGGATGATGATCACGGAAGCCGGCTCAGCGGCATACGTCACGCGTTTGCCTCTTGTCCTCGGGACGGATCCTTGGTCGACTGTCACTGGTGGGTCCAGCCCATCCGGGGCCGGACCCGCTGGTGACAGTGGACCGGAGGTACCCAATGACCAGTCAGACGCAGTCGATCCCCGAGGACGCAGAGCTCGAGGGGTCGCCGGCGGGTGTTCACGTGAGCACGACCGTCGCGGCCCCGCTCGAGCGCGTGTGGACCCACCTGATCAGCCCGCGCGGCACGGAGGCCCTGCTCGGCCCCGGCGCCCGCCTCGCGACGAAGGGTGAGCCCTGGCACAGCGAGGACGGCCCGTGCGGCGTCCTGCGCAGCTACCATCCTCTGGAACAGATCCGCGTCTCCTGGCATCCCCACGAGGACGGGCCGCTCAGCATCGTCGACCTCCAGCTCAAGCGCGAGGGTGACGGGACCCGGCTCGACATCTTCCATGAGGGGCGGGGCATCGCCGAGGACGGCCTGGGCGACAAGGGCCGCTGGGACGAAGCTCTCGGTCGCCTGACCAGTTCCCTGAACGGCTGACCCGCCGCTGGCGTGACCCGGGTCGTATGCCGCTGGGCCCGGGCGCGCTCTGACGTGTCGTGAATCGCCTACCGAAGTCGGGTCGTGCAATCACACTTGACGAGTGGACGGACGACTCTCGGCCGAGACCTATCGGGCAGCGCTGGCCCGTGCCCATGAGCACGCCCTTCGCTGGCTCGACTCGCTCGACACCCGCCCGGTGACGCCGCAGGCGAACATCGACGAGGTCGTCGGCGCCCTCGGTACCGTGCTGCCGGACGACCCCAGTCCCCCGGAGGACGTCATCGACCTGCTCGCCGCCGCGGCTGAGCCGGGGCTCACGGCGATGCAGAGCGGCAGGTTCTTCGGCTTCGTCATCGGAGGTACGCAGCCGGCCGCGCTCGCGGCTGACTGGCTCGTCAGTGCCTGGGACCAGAACGCTGGCCTGCGCCTCGTCACCCCGGCGCACTCGGCCATCGAGGACGTCGCGAGCGCCTGGCTGCTCGACCTGCTCGGCCTGCCGCCCAGCGCTGCCGTGGGCTTTGTCACCGGCGCGACCATGGCCAACTTCACGTGTCTCGCGGCGGCCCGCCAGGACGTGCTCCGTCGCGCCGGGTGGGACGCCGACACCGACGGGCTGGCCGGTGGCCCGAGTGTCCGGGTCCTCGTCGGCGCCGAACGGCACGACACCGTCGACCTGGCCCTTCGCCTGCTCGGGCTCGGGCGGCCCGAGGTCGTGGCCGTCGACGACCAGGGCCGGATGAGCGTGTCCGACCTCGCTGACGCGTTGGCCGAGGACGAGCGGCTGGACCGCGCGCGTCCGACCATCGTCGTCGCCCAGGCGGGCAACATCCACTCGGGCGGGTTCGACGACCTGCGCGAGGTGGTCACCGTGGCCCGGTCACATGGCGCGTGGGTGCACGTCGACGGCGCCTTCGGCCTGTGGGCCGCCGCGTCGCCGAGTCACGAGCACCTGCTCCTCGGGCACGAGGCTGCGGACTCGTGGGCCACGGATGCGCACAAGACCCTCAACACGCCGTACGACACCGGGCTCGCCATCGTCCGGGAGCCGTCCGTGCTGCGCGCGGCCATGGCCCTGCACGCCGCCTACCTCATCCATGACAGCCACGGCGAGCCGAGCGACAAGACGCCAGAGCTGTCCCGGCGAGCGCGGGCCGTCACGGTGTGGGCTGCCCTGCGCTCGCTCGGACGCTCCGGGGTGTCGGACCTCGTCGACGGGTTGTGCCACCGGGCTTCGGCCCTCGCCGCGGGACTGGCCGACATCCCGGGTGTGACCGTGGAGAACGACGTCGTCTTCACCCAGGTGTGCGCATCCTTCGGCGATGACGACACGACCCGAGAGGTCGTGCGCCGCGTGCTCGACGAGGGCCAGACGTGGATGAGCGGTTCAACCTGGCGCGATCGCGCGGTCCTGCGGATCTCCGTCAGCAACTGGGCGACGACTGAGCACGACGTCGCCCGCAGCCTGGCGGCTGTCCGGCGAGCCGTCGACGGACTGGGAGGGTCGCTCAGCGGACCACCATGACGGGGCAGACCGCGTCGTGGATCACCCGATGGCTGACCGAGCCGAGAAGCATCCCGGCGAAGCCGCCCCGGCCACGGGAACCGACGACGATGAGGCCGGCGTCCTTGCCCAGCTCGCTGAGCGTCGCGCCGGGCTCGCCGATGACGGCCTGGGTCGTGACCTCGATCGAGGGGTGATGCGCCGCGGACGCGGTCGGCGACCTTGTCGAGGCTCTCCTCGACTCCGGCCAAGGAGGTGTCGGGGTCTTGGCCGCCCTCAGCAGCCTGGTCGCTGGCCCCCGCCTCGATGACCGTCGACGTGTTCGTGTGCAGCCGCTCCGCGACGCGCACGATGTGAAGCCTCGCCCCCGCTGCAGCGGCAGTCTCGGCAGCGGCGTCCACCGCACGGTCCGACGGTGCCGAGTCGTCACTGCCGACGATGACCGGGTGGGTGGCGTCCGGACGGTTGGGCTTGGGCAGGTTCTCCAGGGCGTCCGTGTCGCCGTGCCCCCGTGTCCCCCGTGTCCCCCGTGTCGCTGCCCGCCGGAGCCCGGACGATGACGACGGGGCAGTGCGCATGGGCCGCCACGGCATAGGACGTCGAGCCGAGCAGGCCACTGAGGATTCGGCCCCGCCCCCGGCTGCCGACGACGACGAGGTCGGCGGACTTGGATGCCTCGATGATCTGTCCGGCCGGGCTGCCGAGCCAGTACTGCGTCTCGACCTGGTTCACCTCGAGGGACTTCTTGGCCCGCTCCGCTCCCTCGGCAACGATCTCCTGCGCCGTGCGTTCGTAAACCGGCTCGACGTGGGCGAGGTCCATCGCGGAGAACCCCGGCGTCCCGGCCATGTTCATGCCGTGCACGATCGTCAACCGGCGTGCGCGCTCTCGGGCCATCTCGATGGCCCAGTCGAGCGCCAGCTGCGACGGGAACGAGCCGTCGTAGCCCACGACGATGCCGCGGTCCGGTCTGTTCTCGCTACCCTCCGCCGAGCTCGCCGTGTCGGGCGCCGAGCCAGCCTGCTCGGTCAGGTCGGTCATGCCGGTCGTGACGTTCGAGTCCATCATCAGCACCCTCTCCGGTTCTCTGGGCCGGAGCGGCCGCTCCGGCCGCTCCCATCCTCTCGCAGGACTGGGTCACGCGCAGCACCAGGGTGAGCAGTTCGACATTGTGACATTCCGGACGTCAGGCCCGTCCACCACGGCTCGCCCGGTCAGATGCCGAGCTGTTTGGCGACCGCGTCTCCACCGATCGACCGGATGAACTCGGGGTCGCCGACGACGACGAGCCGGTCCGTGGCCCGCGACATGCCGACGTAGAGCTTCTCGCGGCCACGATCGGCATGGTCCGTGTTGATGCAGAGCACCACGGCCTTGCGCTCGAGGCCCTTGCAGCCCAGGACGTGCCCGTAGAACACGTCGTCGCTCTCCCAGAAGGACCGCCAGTACCCGAGCTGGCCGTCCGCATCCTGGCGCTCCTTCTGCGCTGGATGACGTGACCCCATCGTCAGGAGCGCGATGTGCTCCGGATGCCAGCCCTCATCCAGGAGCGCCTCGACCTGGTCGTCCGCGACGGCGATCGCGGCGTCGCTCGTGCACGGCATGACGGCGACCTCTGGGCCATCGCCTCCCTTGAGGGTCATCCGCATCGGGGTGAGCGGGCCGAAGGCGCTCGCAATCTGCCGCGTGTTTCGCAGGTTGTGGTCGAGCACGAGGGGCACCAGCGGCACCGGCGGCTGGCCGTACCTGGCGAAGATGCGCTGGTTCTCGTCGCTGTAGACGTAGAGCCCGCCCGCCTCCTCGTCCTTGAGCGCCTTCATGAGCGGGTGCCACCAGTGGTCGGCGAAGTCCTGCGCCTCGTCGACGATGATCGCGTCGAACCGCTTGCCCTCTGGGAGCCGAGTCGCCACCTCGGCCATCTGCGCGGCGAGGTCCCGCTCCCAGAAGTCGGCGTCGTTGCGGTCATGGTCGGTCGAGATGCCCCACTCGTTCGCGAGGTCCTCGAAGGAGCCGGCGAACGCGGGACGGTGCCGCCGCGGTACCCCGTCGAGCTGCCGCTTGAAGTACTGCGACAGCCCGATCGAGTAGCAGAGCAGCGCGACCCGCTGCGGCTTGCGCTCCCCCTGTCCACGGGTGAGGTCCTTGGCCTGCGTGAGGGCGAGGATCGTCTTGCCGGAGCCGGCTCCACCGCGCACCTCCATGCGGTTGATGAGCCGAGTGACCTTGAGCAGTGCTGCCTGCTCCTGCGTGAGACGGTCCGCGACGGCCTCGCGCTCGTCGGCCTCGGCGGTGATGTCGGGGACCGGGAGGCTGCGGCCCGTCAGGATCTCCCGGATCAGGTGGAAGTCGTCGTGCGTCGGCACGCGTTGCTCGTTCTCCTGGAGGGCGGCGACGTCGTGGACGCGGCCGGCGAGGTCGTCGAGGTCGCCCGTCCGCTGACCATCCATCGTGGGCAGTCAGGGGTCGCGAAGTCGGAGGCGAGGTCCGTGTACGGCAGGACGATCGCGTGGCCGAAGCGGACCCGGCTGCGGCAGTTCTTCCACCGCGGGTCGGCCTCGATGAAGGCGCGGAGGGCGTACTTGCCGTCGCGGGCCTGCTCGACCGGCCGGATCGCGGCTCGGTCCGGGTTCCGGCCGCCCGACCACCATCGACCCTGCCCGTCGACCGAGACGCTGCCGCCCTTGACCTCGACGACGACAATGCCGACCTCTGGCATGAGGACGAGGATGTCGAGCTCGTGGTCCTTCTGCGTGCTCGTCAGCCGCAGGTTCGGGACGAGAACCGTGTCCTGGTGAACCTGTCGGGAGAGCCGGTCCCAGACGAGCCGCTCCGCGTCGTTCGCGAACTGGTGCCCCTCATCCGTCTCCCCGTCCACTCGGCTCTGCCAGCTGCTCACACGCGGCACCCTAGCCACGACTGGACCGACCCGCAGGGAAACCGATTCCCGCACGGTCGAGTCCGCCGCGTGCACGCCGTTTGGACGTGACCCCTACCACAGCCATGGACCGCTCCTCGGCAGGTGCCTAAGGTAAGGAATGGCCAGTTCGGCCTCCGGGATGCCCGCGCTGGCTGTGGTCAGGCGCGATGCGCCTTCGGGCGCCTGCCACCGGCAGCCCCGGACTGGAGGTCGTCATGACGACGGACACGCAAGTATCGACGCCAGGTGGTGCCGCGCCCGCCCGGGCCCTCGATGGCGAGGCCCGCGTGCGGCTGTACGAGACGATGGTCCTCTCCCGCACCTACGAGGAGGCCATCCTCAGGGAGTACCACGCCGACAAGGGACCGGGGTTCGACATCGGCAAGGGACTGATCCCCGGGGAGATGCACCTGTCCGCCGGCCAGGAGCCGGTGGCCGCGGGTGTGTGCGCGCATCTCAGCACCGACGACGGCGTCACCGCCACCCACCGGCCGCACCACTTCGCCATCGCCCACGGCATGGACCTGCGGAAGATGACGGCCGAGATCTTCGGCCGTGAGACGGGACTTGGCCGCGGTCGCGGCGGTCACATGCACCTGTTCGACCCCGACACGCACTTCTCGTGCTCGGGCATCATCGCCGAGGGCTACCCGCCCGCTCTCGGGCAGGCGTTCGCCTTCAAGCGAAAGGGCACCGACCGCATCGTGGTCGCGGTGACCGGCGAGGGGGCCGCCAACCAGGGCGGCTTCCACGAGTCGCTCAACCTCGCGGCGACGTGGAACCTGCCGGTCGTCTTCGTCGTGGAGGACAACGACTGGGGCATCTCCGTGCCGAAGTCGGCCTGCACCGCGATCCCGTCCAACGCCGACCGGGCCGCGGGCTACGGCATCCCGGGCGAACGGGTGGAGGACAACGACGTCGAGGCGGTCCACGCGGCTGCGGGACGGGCCGTCGCGCGCGCCCGCGCCGGCCAAGGGCCCTCCCTCATCGAGGTCCACACCCTGCGCATGTGGGGACACTTCGAGGGCGACGCCCAGGGCTACCGCCCCGAGCTCGCCGAGGTGCCGGCCCAGGACCCGATCCCACGCTACGAGCAGGCCCTCCGTGCGGCCGGGCTGCTCGACGACGACGCGGTGTCCCGTATCAAGGCGGCGGCGAGTGAGCGCGTCGAGGACGCGATCGCCTTCGCCAAGGACAGCCCCCTGCCGGACCCGGCGCGGGCCACCGACTACGTGTTCGCCTGAGGAGACGACGATGACCATCACTGACACCCCCACGTCCTGCGCCTGCGGCGAGCCGCCGTCTCAGCACCTCCAAGGCCATGGTCGAGGCCATCGCCCAGGAGATGGAGCGTGATCCGTCCGTCGTCTATCTCGGCGAGGACGTCGGCGCCTACGGCGGGATCTTCAGCTCCACGACCGGGCTGCTCGACCGGTTCGGGCCGGATCGGATCCTCGACACGCCGATCTCGGAGACGGCCTTCATCGGCCTCGGCATCGGCGCGGCGACCGAGGGCATGCGTCCCATCGTCGAGCTGATGTTCGCCGACTTCCTCGGCGTCTGCTTCGACCAGATCTACAACCACATGGCCAAGATCCACTACGAGTCCGGCGGCAACGTCAAGGTCCCCATGGTCCTGACCACGGCCGTCGGCGGCGGGTACTCCGACGGAGCCCAGCACTCGCAATGCCTCTGGGGCACCTTCGCCCACCTTCCCGGCATGAAGGTCGTCGTACCGAGCAACCCAGCCGACGCCAAGGGCCTGATGACGGCGGCGATCCGGGACGACAACCCGGTGGTGTACCTGTTCCACAAGGGCGTCATGGGCCTGCCCTGGATGGCCAAGAACCCCCGCTCGATCGACGCGGTGCCTGAGGTGAGCTACGTCGTGCCGATCGGCAAGGCGGCCGTTGCGCGCGAGGGCAAGGACGTCACCATCGTGACGCTGTCGCTGTCGGTGCACCACGCGCTCGACGTCGCCGAGAAGCTGGCTGGCGAGGGCATCGACGTCGAGGTGCTCGACCTGCGCAGCCTCGTCCCCTCGACCGCGAGGCGATCCTCGACTCGGTCGCCAAGACCGGCAAGCTCGTCGTCGTCGACGAGGACTACCAGTCCTTCGGCCTGTCCGGCGAGGTCGTGGCCACGGTCACCGACCGTGACCCGACGCTGCTCAAGGCGCCGGTCCAGCGGGTCGCCGTCCCTGACGTGCCCATCCCGTACGCCCACGTCCTCGAGTACGCAGTGCTGCCGAGGCCCGAGCGCATCGAGGAAGCGGTGCGCCGGGTGGTCGGCGGATGACCGACGTCCCGTTCCCCGGGCTCTCCACGGACAACCCCGACAGCGAGGGAGTCGTGTCGACCTGGTTCGTCGGCGAGGGCGAGTCCGTCGCCGCGGACCAACTGCTCGCCGAGGTCCAGGTCGACAAGGTGGCCGCGGAGGTGCTCGCTCCCGCGGCGGGCGTCGTGCGCCTCCTCGTTGGGGAGGAGGCCGTGGTCAAGCAGGGCGAGCCGATCGCCCGGATCGGGTAGCCGTATGCCGCTGGGCTGGGTTGGCGTGCACCCGACGACCCAGCCCGCCGCCCCACCCCTGTTCGAGTGAACAGCATTTGGGAAGTGGCTGCCCATGTCCCGTTCACTCGATCGGGTGGGAGGCACGGGGCACGGGGGGCACGGTGGGCACTGTCGGCGCTCTCTTCTACGGTGGGTACATGACCCTCCACGAATCCACCATGTCCACATCGACCATCCGACAGCGCTTCCGCGACCTCCACGTCCCCGGCAGGCCCTTGCTCATGCCAAATCCTTGGGATGCCGGCTCGGCCAAGGTGCTCGAGAGCCTGGGCTTCCGCGCCCTGGCCACGACGAGCGCCGGGTTCGCCGGCACCGTCGGCAGGCTGGACGGGAGCGTCACCCGGGACGAGGCGCTTCGGCATGCGGAGCACGTCGCCGCCGCCGTGACCGTGCCGGTCAGCGCAGACCTGGAGAGCTGCTTCGCATCGGATGCGTCAGGGGTCGCGGAGACCGTGCGGCTTGCCGCGGCGGCCGGTCTGGCCGGCTGCTCCATCGAGGATTACGACGGGGACACCGGCGGGCTGTTCCCGATCGAGGCGGCGGCCGAGCGCGTCGCCGCCGCCGCAGAGGCCGCCCACGCCGGCCCCGATCCGCTTGTGCTGACGGCTCGGGCGGACGGCACCCTGCATGGCCTCGAGGACCTGGACGACACGATCGCCCGGCTGCGTGCGTTCGAGGAGGCCGGTGCCGATGTGCTCTATGCACCGGGTGTGTCGGCTGTCGCTGACCTCCGGCGGATCTTCGAGGCGGTGTCCCTGCCCATCAACGTCCTCGCCCTGCCCGATGCGCCCAGCGTGGCCCAGCTCGCCGAGGTCGGCGTCGCCCGGGTGTCAGTGGGATCCGGGTTCTTCCTCGCGGCCATGGGTGCGCTTGCGGCTGCCGGACGGGAGCTGCTCGACGAGGGCACGTACCGGTTCTGGGACTCGGCCCTCAGTGGCCGGGAGGCGACCAGCGCCGCATTCGCCTGAACAGGCCTGGCGAGGGCGTCAGCGGACCACCATCACCGGCGAGGTGGCGTGGTGGATGACGGTGTGGCTCACGGAACCGAGCAACATCCCTGCGAAGCCGCCGCGACCGCGTGAGCCGACGACGACGAGTCCAGCGCCCTCGCCGACTCGGGCGATGGCGAGGCCCGGGGTGTCCTCGACCACCTCGGAGCTGACCTCAAGGCCGGGGAAACGGTCGCGGATCCCTTCGACGAGCTCCCGAGTCGCGTCCTCTGCGTAGGCGCGGAACTCCTCCACGAAGCGCGCGTCGTGCATGGCGTACGTGTCGCCGTAGCCCATGGGTGCCAGCTCCGGCTGGGCCTGGGGGTCGAGGACGATCGGCTGGATGACCCGGGCGATGTGCAGGGCCGCACCGGCGTCGGCGGCGACCTGCGCGGCTCGCTCGAGGGCATGGAGCGCCCGCTCGGAGTCGTCCACGCCGACGACGACCCGGTGCTCTGCATCTGGATGGAGCGATGCATCACCCCGCACGACGACCGCTGGGCACGTGGCGTGGGCGGTGACGTTGAACGACGTCGACGCGAGCAGGCCGCCCATGATCCGGCCCCTGCCATGCGAACCAGTCACGACGAGATGGGCGGACTCGCTCTCCGCCAAGAGCCCTCCGGCGGCGCTGTCGAGCACGCTCTTGCCGGTGACCGCCTCACGTCCGAGCACGGCGGCGGCGCGCGACACAGCCTCCTCGACGACCTGGTCGGCCACACTCGCCAGCAGCTCGCTCTGCCCATCCGGCGCCGTCGTCCCCAGCGCGGGGACGTGGGCAAGGCCGTAGCAGTGCAGGATCGTCAGCGGACGCGACTCGCGGCGAGCCGTCTCGATGGCCCAGGTCAGGGCCGACTCGGACCCTTCGGTGCCGCTGTAGCCGACGACGATCCGTCGGCGCTCCGGCGCCTCGTCGGTGGAACTGGTGTCCTCGCTCATGGTCAGCCCCTCCACGTCGAGCCGGCGAACGTCACCGGCCACGAAGCCATTATCGCCTCGTTGCATCCCGCCGCGGGTCAGGTCGCAGGTCACGTCGCGGGTCAGGTCGCGGGTCATGTCGCAGAGCGGTTGGGACCTGAGCACGGGTCCGATGGCCCGCTGCGACGTGACTCGCGACGTGAAGGACCAACAACCCGTGAGGAGGAGGATCGGAAGTGCGCGCACGTCGGGGAGCGAGCTCAGCGGCATACGGCCAATCGTCTCGCTCAGACCGGGCGCGCGGCCGGGGCGTTGTCCTGGGTCAGGTTGGCGTCCCGCTCGACCACGTCGCCGAGGACCTCGTCGATGAGGGCCATCAGTTCGGGAGCGAGCGAGACGCCGACCGCCTTGACGTTCTCGGTGACCTGCTCCGGTCGGGAGGCGCCGATGATGGCGGAGGCGACGTTCGGGTTGTGCAGCACCCAGGCGACGGCCAGCTGCGCCATCGTGAGACCGGCCTGGTCGGCGACGGGACGCAGCGCCTGGACCCGCTCGAGGACGTCCTCACGGAGGAACCGCTTGACGAAGTCCGATCCGCCCTTGTCGTCGGTGGCCCGGGAGCCCTCGGGCACCGGCTGACCCGTCACGTACTTGCCAGTGAGCACACCCTGCGCGACCGGGCTGAAGACGATCTGGCTCACCCCGAGCTCCTCGCTCGTCGGGATGACCTCGTCCTCAATGACCCGCCACAGCATCGAGTACTGCGGCTGGTTCGAGACGAGCTGGAAACCGAGCTCGCGGCTCAGCTTGACGCCGTCACGGATCTGGTCCGCCGTCCACTCGCTCACCCCGATGTAGAGGGCCTTGCCCTGACGGACGATGTCGGCGAAGGCCTGCATCGTCTCGGCGAGCGGCGTCTCCGTGTCGTACCGGTGCGCCTGGTAGACGTCGACATAGTCCGTCTGCAGGCGCCGGAGCGACCCGTTGATCGACTCCATGATGTGCTTGCGCGACAGGCCCGTGTCGTTCTTGCCCTTTGGCCCGGTGGGCCAGTAGACCTTGGTGAGGATCTCGAGACTCTCCCGTCGCTCACCCTTGAGCGCCTCGCCGAGCACCACCTCCGCCGCCGTGTTGGCGTACGCGTCCGCGGTGTCGAAGGTCGAGATCCCTGCGTCGAGCGCGGCGCGAACGCACTGGATGGCGACGTCGTTCTCGACCTGGGACGCATGGGTGAGCCAGTTGCCGTAGGTGATCGTCGAGACCTTGAGCCCGCTGTTGCCGAGGTACCTGTATTCCATGGAGCCACCGTAGGGGCTGGCCGGCCTGGTCACTGAGGCACCCAGTCCTACTGCCTCTCCGCCTGGACCTGATCGGCCTCCTCGCGGATGGCCTCCTGCTCGTCGATGAGCTTGGCCCGGCTCCTGGCCCTCTTCTCCGAGGCCTTGGTGCCCCGGGGCGGGAGCTGGATGGCCTCCTCGGCGGCCATACCGGCCTGCAGCTCACGGCCCCGCTCCAGCTCGGCGTCGACCTCCGCGCCGAACAGGAGGGCAAGGTTCATCAGCCACATCCAGAGCAGGAAGATGATGACCCCGGCCAATGACCCGTACGTCTTGTCGTAGTTGCTGAAACCAGAGACGTAGAAACCGAATCCGATGGAGGCGACGATGGCGACGGTGATGGCGATGGCCGCGCCCACCGACAGCCAGCGGAACCGGGGCTGCTGGACGTTCGGGGTCGCCCAGTACAGCAGCGCGACCATGACGATGACGAGCACCAGGATGACGGGCCACTTCGCAATGTTCCACACCGTGACGGCCGCCTCCCCCAGACCGATGGCGTCCCCCACAGCTCGGGCGATGCCCCCCGACAGCACCAGCCCGAGCATGATCAGCGCCGCCGTGATGACGAGAACGATCGTGAGGGCGAGGTTGATCGGCCGGAGGATGAAGAAGGGCCGTCCCTCGTCGATGTCGTAGATGCGGTTCATCGCACGGCCGAACGCGCCGATGTAGCCGGACGCCGACCAGATCGCGACGACAAGGCCGACGGCGAGGGTCAGGCCGGCACCGCTGGAGTTGACCATGTCGGTGATGGGGCCACGCAGCGTGTCCGCGGAGTCGCCCTGCCCCACGGCCTCGAGGATGTCGAGGAGGGCATCGACCGTCGACTGGCCCTGGCCGAAGACGCCGAGCAGGGAGACGAGTGCGAGCAGACCGGGGAAGATGGACAGGACGCCGTAGTACGTGAGGCCCGCGGCCAGGTCCATGCACTCGTCGTGGCTGAACTCGTGGGCCGCGCGTTTGAGGCTGACCATCCAGACGCGCCGACGCAGGTCAGGTGGCGACTCCGGCTTGCTTGGGTCGTCGGGCGGGATGGCGGTGTCAACTCGCGTCACGCTCTTGCCCTCGTTCATGACCCGACTCCCTCGAGCTCATCTTCCAGTCCAGCGCTCCTTACCCACCGGGCTGTGGTCGCACACGAGCCGGATCGGTCTCAGCGGGCAAAACGGGGCCACGAACGGGATCGGCTGTGCCAAGGTGGAGGAGCATGCAGATCGAGCGCACGAGTCCCAACGACCTCACCACGCTGGCGACCGACCACGGCCCGGTGCCAATGAACATCGCTGCGGCACTCGTCATCGACGGCGGCTCGGACCTGGGACTCTCCGCTGTTCGCACCCTGCTGGAGCAGCGACTGCCTCGTGTGCCGCGCCTGCGTCAACGGATCCTCAGCACGCCGCTGGGACACGGTCGTCCGGTCTGGGTCGACGATGCGGACTTCGACCTCGACCGGCACCTGGCCGAGGTCCAGCTCGTCCCGCCGGCTGGCGACCCAGACCATGACACCGCCGAGCGTGAGCAGCTGCTTCGCGTCGTGTCGGACGTGGCCTGCCATCGACTTTCGCCGGACCGACCGCTCTGGGCGGCTCGGTGGGTGACGGGCCTGTCGGACGGGAGCGCAGCCTTCGTGCTGGTCATCCACCACGCTCTGGCGGACGGACTCGGCGGCCTCGCGGTCCTCGCAGCTCTGGGCGACGGGGGCGCCGTATCGACGGCTGCGCCACCGTTCCCCCTGCCGCCCCCATCGCGCCGGGCCCTGCTGCACGACGCCTGGCGCGAGCGAGGCCGCGCCCTCAGGGGCGCGGGTGCTGCGTTGGCCACGGGCCTGGCGGGCCTTCGCGAGCTCGGCCTGACCAGCGGCCTCCCGCGTCGGGCCCCGGTGACCTCGTTGAACCGGCCAACCGGTTCGCGCCGGGAGCTCTCGACCGTCACCATGCCACTGGAGCCGGTGAGGGACCTGGCGCACGCGAGCCGGAGCACCGTCAACGACGTGCTCGTCACCGCGATCGTCGGCGCGTTCTCCGCGCTGCTCCGCCGGAGCGATGAGGCCCCCGACGAGCTGGTCGTCTCGGTCCCCATCTCCGGGCGGCGGACGACGACGCCGGATCGTCTGGGCAACGTCACAGGGGTGGTTCCGCTCACGCTGCCGACCACGCCTGACCCGCGCGAGCGGCTGGCGAGGACGGCCGCCATCTCCAGGGCCCGTCGCAGCGGCCATCGGGCCAGCTCGGCCGGACCGATGGGCCTGGCCTTTCGCGCGCTGGGGCGCCTCGGGCTGTTCCAGCCGTTCATCGACCACCAGCGTCTCGTCAACACGTTCATCACGAACGTGCGCGGTCCGGACCAGATCCTGACGCTCGGGGGTCACCGGATCGTCGAGATCATCCCGGTCGCCGTCACTCCGGGCAACGTCGCGGTGACCTTCGACATCCTCTCGTACGCCGGCCAGGTGGGCATCACCATCGTCTCCGATCCCGACCTCGTCCCGGAGTACTCGGTCCTGGCTGGGCTGCTCAGCGAGGAGTTGCACGATCTTGTCGCCGGGGAAGGAACACCACGACCTCCTCGCACGTTGTAGAACATGCGTTCGGTCCACGGATCGATCGCGGCTGGTGCAGCGGGCGCAGCAGGGTAATGAGCGCACGGGTCATCAGCCCACGGCACAGAGAGAAGGTGGAATATCGTGCAGAAGCGGAAGAAGTACGTGGAGATCGAGGCAGACAACGGGACAGTCGTGCGGTACGTCCGCCACGAGAACGGCGGGGGCCTGGTTGACGCGTCGGCCACGGTTGATCGCACTGCGTTCGTCGAGGCGACGTCCTACGTCGAGTCCGGGGCCACGGTTCGCCCGGGCGCTCGGATCCTGACGGGCGCATGGGTCGATCGTGACGCGGAGATCCGCGAGGATGCCGTCGTCGGCAGCGCGGCCCATGTCGGACCGCGGGCCGTCATCGGCCGAGCCGCTCGGCTGGGTCCGAGGGTGAAGGTCGGTGCGGATGCGCGGGTCGGGGCCGGGGTCCGTCTCGGTCCGGACGCCGTCGTGCCCGAGCGCAGGCGGCTGCCCTCCCACCCGAGCACGCGCGCCGCGGCCTGACCGCCGGCGGCTGCTCGGTTCACGTAGCCGGGGTCCAGGCCACCCGGTCGACGACCAGCGCAGGGACCGCGCTCTCAGCGGGCTCGTCAGGGAAGTCGAAGACGGCGATCATCGCCTGCAGCGGGTACCCCGGCGG
Source organism: uncultured Actinomycetota bacterium (assembly GCA_963754395.1). Classification (GTDB taxonomy): domain Bacteria; phylum Actinomycetota; class Actinomycetes; order Actinomycetales; family Dermatophilaceae; genus Intrasporangium. Next base: position 136,032 of record CAVWGJ010000017.1, read on the forward strand.
ACGCGGCGTCCGCCGGACTTCGACGCCATCGACCTGATGGATGGCGGTCTCGGCATCCCACTCGACGGCGTAGGTGTGCATCTCGGCAGGATCGATGTCCAGCCGCGGCGTCACGAAGTCCTCGACAAGGCCGGGATCCCGGAAGGCGTGCACGCCCATGCCCACCTCTGTCGTGGTGGGATCCCGGCCGGTCCGCACGGAGCGCCCGAACACCTCGACGACGCACAGCTCGCCGCATCGTTCTGGCTCGTCCTCGAACCCGACGAGCCAGGCAGCCGCCATGGAACGAGGAGAGATCCGCATGGCGCACCGGATCTCGAATCGCCCACCCTCCATGAGCAGCCCCTCGAACCTGGGCTGCTCCTCACGAACCGTCTGGCCGAGCCGGAACGGCTGCTGACCCTGCGTGCTGCCGATGGGTCCGGACTGGTTGCCCGACTGAATTCCGGACACGCGGAGCGGCGGCTCATGGTCATCGGGACACCAGAGCGGGTGCTCGGCCGGTATCTCGAGAGTGAGGCACGAGTTGGAGATGTGCCAGGTCGCCGCCGCGTCCAGCCGGGAGCTCCACGCCGGCAGATAGTGCGGCAGCCAATGCCGGACGTCGAGTTCCGGCACGTCGAAGTCATCGACGAAGGTGTCGTATGCCGCTGAGCTCGCTCCCGCTGTCTCGCCGGGTGCGCCTTCGGCTGGGTCATCGCCGGTAGTCACGGTCATCGGGACCGTTCGCCGGTGAGGAGGAACGTCTGCATCGGCCCCTTCCCCTTGATGGTCACCGTCCCCCGCCGTCGGATGACGAACTGCTCCCGGAGCGCGGCGGCGACGCGTTCTGTCACCTGGATCTCGCCGGTCAGGCCATGCGACTCCATCCGGCTGGCGGTGTTGACCGTGTCGCCCCACAGGTCGTAGATGAACTTGCGTCGACCGATGACGCCCGCGACCGCGGGCCCGCTGTCGATCCCGATCCGAAGGGCGAGCCAGGAGTGGCCTGTTTCGAGGGCAACGGACTCGATCTCTTCTCGCATCGCGAGTGCGGTTCGGGCGACCGCTTCGAGGTGGTCCGGACGCGGCTCCGGCAGGCCGCCAGCGACCATGTACGCGTCTCCGATGGTCTTGATCTTCTCGACGCCGTGTGCGTCCGCGACGTGGTCGAAGGCCGTGAAGATCCGGTCGAGGAGCGCGACCAGCTCCTGAGCGGGCAGCACCATGGCGTGTTCGGTGAAGTCGGCCAGGTCGGCGAAGAGCACGCTGACGTCGTCAAAGTGCTCAGCGATGACGCTGTCACTTTCCTTGAGCCGCTGGGCGATGGGCGAGGGCAGCACGTTGAGGAGCAGTCGCTCGGAGCGCTCCCTCTCCACCTCCAGCGCGGCTCGGGCCCGCTCGCGCTGCTCGACGAAGTAGCCGAGCATGACAAAGGCGCTCAGGGTGACGCCCATGACGTTGAGCACGAAGAAGGTGACGACGAAGGCGGCCGGGAGCTCCGCGGGGTGCGCCGCGAACCTCGAGTCCAGGATCGCCAGGAGCACCAGCCAGACGAAGCACGCTGCGAGCCAGGCGAGTGCCCGCCTGACTCCGAGCATGGCCAATGCCGCCAACGGGGTGAAGACCGCCCACAGCACCATGCCGCTCGATGCCACGAACCCACCGAGCGACGCCTGCAGGAGGCCCGGGAGGATGAGGAAGGCGACGAACTGGGTCGTGCGGAAGACCGCGAAACGTCGCGTCCTGGCGAGAACGAGGAGTCCCGCCACGGTGAGCACCTGGTAGGCGCCTGGAATGGCGGCGGCCGCCGGGTAGCCGTAGAAGAGGTAGGTCAGGACCCAGACGAACGACAACAGCACGATGAGCACGGATGCGAGGATGAGCGTCCCTTGGCGGAGCCGTTCGTCCCTGGTGTCAGCCGGACTCGCACCGATGTCCGCCAACGCATCGAGGAGCCGCAGCACCCGCGGCCTGCCCGGGTGAGGGGCCGGTGACGGGGCGGGGATGGGCGTTGCCACCATGGTCAGTCCGCGGACGTTCCGGGGGCTGCCCGCAGGATCGCGTCAGCCGAGATGTCGATGTCGCGCTCAGTCGTCGTTGCATTGCACACCGACACGCGAATGAGCCGCCGGCCCCGCCAGGTCGTGCCGCCGACCCAGCACGTCCCGTCGCGTTGGATCCTGCGGATGGCCGAGTCCGTCTCTGCGTCATCCCCGACACCGACCAGGACCTGGTTGAGCACGACATCGCTGGCGATCTCCGCTCCCCCGGCGGCCAAGCGGTCGGCCATCCGCTCGGCAAGGGCACATGAGCGCTCGACCAGGTCAGCCACGCCCGACGCGCCGAGCTCCTGCAGAGCGGCCCAGACCGCGAATCCCCTTGCCCTGCGGCTTGACTCGGGCGTGAGATCGCCAAGGACGAAGTCGGAGGTCGCTCCGGACCCGCTGAGGTACGGAGCACGATACGACATCGTCGCCGCATGAAGGCTGGGGTCGGCGCAGAACGCGACGCCGCAGTCGTACGGCACGTTGAGCCATTTGTGCGCATCGGTCCCCCACGAGTCGGCGAGCTCGACACCGTCGACGAGCTGGGCGTGGCGTGGGCTTGCTGCGGCCCAGAGGCCAAAGGCGCCGTCGACGTGGACCCACGCGCCACGTTCGTGGGCGATCGGGACGGCGGCGCGCAGGTCATCGCAGGCGCCGGTGTTGACGTTGCCGAGCTGGAGGCAGACGATCGTCGGTCCGCCGTCGCCCTGATCAAGCACCAGACGTAGCGCGTTGGCGTCGATGGCTCCGTTGGCGTCGGTTCCGACGGGCTCGATGTTCACGGTCCCCAGTCCGAGCAGCTGAACCGCCCGGTCGATGGTCGCGTGTCGCTCCTCGCTCGTGACGACGCGAACCCGTGGCGCGCCGGCCAGGCCGTCGCGGGCGACGTCCCACCCGGCGTCTGCCAGCACCTTGTTGCGGCCGATGGCGAGCCCAACGGTGTTCGCCCCCTGTGCCCCGGTGACGAAACCCGTCGAGGCCGACGCCGGCAGGTGCAGCAGTTCCTTCAACCACGCTCCCGCAGCGCGCTCCGCTGCCGCCGCAGCAGGCGAGAGCACCTCGTTGTAGGCGCACTGGTCCCATCCGACGGCGAGCAGGTCGGCGGCCGAGGAGGCCGGAGACGCGCCGCCGATGACGAACCCGAAGTACCGCGGGCCGACCGTTGCGACCAGGCCCGGTTCGGCGGCCGCGACGAGCCGCTCGACGACCTCGGCCGCGGGGGTCGGATCCCTCGGCAGGGATCCGCCGAACGCCTGGTCGAGCTCGACCCGACCCGTCGACGGTTGGACCGGGAGGTCACCGACCCTGAGGCGGTAGTCAGCCGCGACCTGCGCGGCACGGGCGAAGAGGGACGGGACATCGGCTTGCACAGCTCCACGGTCCTCCAGCGGCGGGCAGCGCGCACGGCGTTTGCCCAGATCACGGACGGGCAGCGGGCCGATCGCTCAGGACGCTGCCGCGAGAGGATCCGGCATCGCAAACACGCCTTCAAGGGTGGCCACGTGAAAGCCGAGTAGGCGCACCCCATGGGCGGCGCACAACTCGATCGCCCGCTGATGACACGCGCGATCGACGTCGTCCGGACGGGATCCCTGCGGGCGGCCACGCCCGATGAGCACCGATCCGTCCCTCTCGACCACGAGAGGGAGGACCACCTCCAACAGTTTCGTGAGCCCGTCGAGAATCTCGCCCGTGTCAGGCACGTCGTTCAGGACGATGGGCTGAAGCCCGCGGTGCTGCTCGTCGCACAGCATCATTCCGAGGGCACCGTTTGCTCTGTCTTCGCGACTGAGGAGGAGGTCGATGACGTCGCCCGCGAGGCGGGGGTCGGTGAGCGGCAGGTGCCGCGGGTTCTGAGGGAGGTCCGTGAATGACATGACAGTCATCGTGTCGGTGAACCCACATTCGCCAGGCCGGTTATCCACAGCTCGCGGCACAATGATCGTCATGCAGCAGAGGATCGACCGGCTGCGCCTGAGCGACGGAACCTCGGTCAGCTATGCGGTCGCCGGGAGCGGCCCGCCGCTGGTGTACCTGCCCGGTTGGGTTTCGCATGTGGAGCTGGGGTGGGCGTTGCCTCTTGAGCGCCGCTTCTACGAGTCCTTGGCGACCGGACGGACGCTGATCCGCTACGACCGACCCGGCTCCGGCCTGTCCGACCCCGCTCCTGAGGAGGACCTCGTCGAGCTGGAGATGGAGGCGCTCGCCGCGCTTTTCCGCGTCCTGGGTCTGCAGCGGGCCGACCTGCTCGGCACCTCACTGTCGGCCCCGCTGGCGGTCCACTGGGCGGCCCAGCGTCCAGAGACGGTCGACCGCCTGGTGCTCTACGGCGGGTGGGTCCAGGGTGACCGGATCGCCAGTCCGGAACTCCGCGAGCACGTGCTCGGCCTCATCGAGCACCACTGGGGACTCGGGTCGGAGGTCCTCATCGACATCTTCGCCCCGGGCGCCGACGCTCGGGTCCGTCAGTCGTTGGCCGTGCACCAGCGTGCCTCCGCATCAGCTGAGACCGCGCACCGGACGCTCGCTGCTGGCTACCGAATCGACGTGACGAAGGACCTGCCTCTGGTGACAGCTCCGACCGTGGTCATCCACCGCAAGGACGACCGCGCCGTTCCGTTGGCCGAGGGACAGCGACTCGCGGCCGGGATCCCGGGCGCCATCTTGCGCATTTTGCCGGGCCGGGCCCATCTGCCGTTCGTCGGCGACGTCGACGCTCTGGTGGACGCCGTCCGGCACGGCCTGGGCCTGACACCGTTGTCCCGCAGGTTCAGCCCGTCGCTCACACCGCGCCAGCGAGAGGTCGCAGCTCTGGTCTCCGAGGGGTTGTCCAACCGACAGATCGCCGAGCGGTTGGTCATCACCGAGCGCTCCGCCGAATCGCACGTCGAGCGGATCCGCGCGCGGCTCGGGTTCCGTTCCCGCGCCCAGATCGCCGCATGGCACGCGACGAACACGGCCTAGCAAAGTGCAGTAGTTCCACTGCTGCGCCCTCCCCCACGGGGCGCCACGATGAGAGTCATGAAGCGCGCCCTGCTCGTCACCTTCGCGGTCGTCGCGTACGCCTGGTTCCTCGCCGACATCGTCTGGGCCATCGCCTTTCTCGCTGATGTCGGACCCTTCGGGACCAGCCACGGCCCCAGCACAACGGCGCTCTGGGCCGTCCTCACCAACCTCTCCCTGCTCGGGGTCTTTGCGGTCCATCACTCGGTCATGGCCCGAGATGGCGCCAAGCGAGCCATCACCCACGTGGTCCCGGCTGCCGCCGAGCGCAGCACGTACGTACTCGTCGCTTCCGTTCTTCTCGCGCTCGTCCTCTGGCAGTGGCGGCCGATCGCAGGGACGGTCTGGGACATCTCCGCCCAACCGTGGCAGCTGCTGCTCCGGGCCGGCTACGGACTCGGGTGGCTGGTCGCCGTGGCGGCCACCTTCATGATCGACCACGCCGACTTCGTGGGGCTCCGACAGGCAGCCAGCCAGCCCGGACACTGCCGGCCCCCGACCTTCCGGGAGCAGTGGCTGTATGCGTGGGTGCGGCACCCGCTCATGCTCGGGTTGCTGATGGCCTTGTGGATCACCCCGCGGATGAGCACCGGCCACCTGCTCTTCGCAGCAGCGTCCACGGCCTACATCGCCATCGGCATCCGGCTGGAGGAACGCGCCCTCCGTCGACACCACGGCTCGAGCTACGAGGACTACGCCACCCGGGTGCCGGCCCTCCTCCCCCGACGGCGGCGAGCAATGCGAAGCAGTGCCACGGAGGTGGCCAGATAGGCCGAGATCGCGACCGCGTACAGCAGCAGGGTCCCGAAAGACGCTCCTGAGGTCGCCGGTATCGCTGGGAGAAGCGCGGCCACGCCGAAGACGAGCCACGCCGCGCCGATCTCCTCGCGTCGGCGCAGCACCACGCCGAGCGCGACCAGCAGGACGATCCAGCAGAGGACGGCCGTTCCGAAACCGATCGCGTGCACGATGCTCCCGGTGGTCAGCACGGCAGGCGGGCCCTCGGGCGTCCCCGGCGGGAAGCCGTAGGAGGGCTGCGGCGCGGCCAGTCCGGCGACGATCTTGCCGGCGCCGACCCCGGCAGCTGACACGCACGCCACCTTCCCGACTCGTCCGCCCACCACGTCGCCCAACCCTGCGCCGGCGGCAGCGAAGAGCACTCCGACGACGACGAAGACGATCGACTGGATCCAGCCAGGTGAGCCGATGAGCAGGAAGCTGAAGGGGTGCTTGGTGACGTCGAAGCCGTCCCTGAACGGCATCTGCGCCAGGGACGCCAGGACGAAGAAGGGTCCGGCGAGCGCCCCTGCGCGCAGGAGCAGTCGCGTGCGCTCCGGCCGTTGGGCGGTGCGGGTGGGGGTCGTGGGGGTCGTGGAGGTCGTCATCTCGACTCCTTGGTGGGTGTGGTTCGGACACCCTCATGTCGACCCGGTTGGATGGGATTCGACATGTCGAGATTCGAACAATGTTGCGCGCAGGAGGAGCAGCCGCGGACGAGTAGGCCCTCCCCTGCGGCCCGACGGGATGGTGCCATCGACCCCAAGATTCGCTCGATGGAGTGCCGTCTTCGCGTGAAAGTTCGCACCCCTGATCAGGGGCGCGAACTTACACATACGCTGCCCTGGGAGATGCCGACGCCCCGCACGCGCGCACAAAGGGGCTCGACCAGCTCGCCGACGCCACCTTCGAGCGCTGGCTGGTCAGCCCGCGATCTCGGCAAGTCGCTCCAGCAGCCGGTCCAGCACTGCTTCCTCGTGCACGGCCACCCCGCGAGACCTCATGGCCGCACCCAGCTCCGGGTCCCAGGCGGCCTCGACGGTCTGGCCGGTCAGCTGGTGTGCGCCGTTCGCCGTCAGGTAGTCGTCGGCCGACATCAGCCAAGGCCGCGCGCCGTAATCCCTGAAGCAGGCGTTGGCGAGCGCGACACCGGGCCAGTCGAAGTCGCCGTGGTAGCGCAGCACGCCGCCTGATCGCACGAGTCGCCCGAGCACCTCCGCCACGACGAGGTTTGCGCGGCCCATCGTGCAGACCACACCGAGTCGGGCCGACCCGCAGGACTCGGCGATCGCCTCGAGAGTGCGAGGGTTCTCGCAGACGAGCACTCGCTGACCGGGAACAAGGTCGAGCCCCGCCTCGAGGTCCCACCACGTCACGTGCACCGGCGCCGGACCCCGAGCGGCGCCCACCACGACATCCTTCTCCGAGGCATGGACCCGAGCAGATTCCCCAAGGAGGTTCCACGTCAGGCACGTTGCCGAGACCCGGTCGACGACGACGCCGAGCGACTCCCATAGACGGCGGCGGTCCGTCGCGGTGCGCGGCAGGCTCGTTGCAGCCCGGGCCGCCGCCGCCCGCAGCACCAAGAGGGCGACCTTCGTCCCATCGTCGAGCCCGTGCGCGGAGCCGGTGTGGCGAGCGGCGAGCTCCGTCCGGGCAACAACCGGCCGGGCCGGCACCTGTTCCTCGGAAAGCGCGAACGCGCCTCGATCGTCGAGCACCTCCAGGGCAGAGACGAGGACCGCGCCGCCGTCCTTGACTGTGGTCAGCACGCCGTCCCGCCGCAGCCCATCGACCCAGCCCTCGACCCAGTCCTCGACCCACGCACCGCCACCCATCGCGGCTTCCGGTCGGTCCGCCTCGCTCGTGATCCGCGACAAGAGCCACTGCCGGGCCGCCTCGAACGGCTCCTCGCGACGCGCCGCGGCGAGCCGCCGCCGGTCGGCCCGGTCGACGAGCGACCGGCCCGTGAGCCAGGTGACGACTGCCGCAAGCTCGCGTCCCGTTCGCACCCGCAGTCGCGCGTCGAGGTCGGCGAGCTTCAGCCTGACGGCCTCCCCAGTGATCGGCGCCCCGACGACATCGGACAGGGCGTGGCGCTCCTCGCGGCTCAGGTCGCGAAGCTCGACGGTCCCGCGTGCCTCGAGGGAGCGCCGCTCCAGCGCGTCCCCGACGAGACCCCACACCCGGTGCAGCCGGTCGCCGTGCAGCCAGCCGGGAGGAGCTTCACGCATCGATGGTCCCCAGAGGCATCACGCATCCCCAGCCCCGACAGCGGTCAGCTGTTGGCCGTCCCACCGGTGCTCGAACTGCGCGATCCCGCGCTCCCCCGGACTCCGCAGCGCCTCGTAGATGGCCAGCTCGGGGACCGTCGCGTGGGTCCCCCAGAGCCGCTCGCTCGTGACGACGAAGTCGAGGTCGAGGTCGACGAGCAGCCCGAACAGCAGCGGGTGCGTGCGCGCGTCGATCTTGGGGAATGCGTCGTCCAGCAGCACGAACCGTGGGGCGAACGGCGCGGCGCCGGCCACCGACGTGAAGTGCGCTGCCGCAGCGGCGAAGAGCGGCAGGTAGCACAGCACCTTCTGCTCCCCTTGGGAGAGCGCAGACTTGCGCTGGAGGTCGCGCCACTCGCCCGTCTCGGGCCGGTGGTACTGGACGCTGAACGCGAACCATCTCCGGTAGTCGAGGGCGCGCGCCAGGTGTTCGGCGTAGGACTCCTCGGGCGCCTCACTCCGCGACGAGTCGATGAGCCGGTGCAACGACTCGCGCAGCTCGACGCGCTCGCTCGGCAGCAGTGCCCCGATCGGGGCACCGAGCAGCTCCACGGCGCGCTTGGCGTCGGCAGCGATGTCGTCGCGCTGCCGCCACCGCAGTCGAACCCGGATGCCCTGCGAGGTCGTGACGCCGTCGAGCTGGGCGTTCATCGCGGATACGAGCTCCGCGGCCTTGAGCCGTACCCCGCGCAGCGCGTCCCCGAGATACCCGAGCACCTGCTCCTCGAAGATCTGGCGCTCCCGCTGGCTGAGCAGCTCCTTGTTGGCGCGGACAGTGGCCACGAGCTGCGCCTCGAGGTCGACGAGCGGCGACTCGCCGCCCTCGCCGAGCCCGAAGGCGACCCACGCCCCCTCGACCTTGGCGATCCGCGGCTCGAGGGTTGCCGCGGCGCTCGCGAAGAGCGCCTGGCTGGCCGCGACGACGGCCGTGTCGTCCCAGCGCTTCCCCTCGGGCAGTGCCGCGAGCAAGGCGCGCGGGTCGTCAGGAGTCCACGTGCCGTATGCCGCTGGGCCCGCTTCCAGCCCCACCTCACCTTCCGAGGCGGCTACGACCTCGGGCCCGCCGAGGGCAGCCGCGATGATCCCAGGCACCCGCTCGAGGGCGAGGAGGGCATCGCGCGACTGCGCGAGCCTCGGCGTCGCCTCGCCGAGCGCACGACTGGCCGTGTCGTGCTCGCTGGCGAAGGTGCCCGACGCGCGGACGAGCTCCTCCACGGTGCCCGCCTTCAATGCACGCTCGGTGTCGGCCCGGTCTCGCGCCGCAGCGAGCTCGGCCAGCCGGCGCTCGAGCTCCGCGACGGATGCGCCCGCCGCTGCCCTGAGCTCGTCCAGCTCCGCCGCGGCCGTTGCCGCCTCCGTCTGCGCGCGCTCGTGATCAACCGCCGCCCCCTCCAGCCGGTCGACTTCGGCAAGGGCGAGCTCAGCGAGCTCCAGCCACCGCCCCAAGTCCCGGACGAGCGCCTCGTGGCCGAGCTCGAGGTCGCGAGCCTGGGTCAGCAGCTCCTGGAGCATCGCCTCTCGAGCTCGCAGGCCGGTTGACGTGATGGGCAGGTCGTGGACCTGGCCGAGCGAGACGAGCTCCTCGCGTGCCTTGGCGGACGCGGCGCGGGCGGCCTCGGCGACGCGCCTGGTCGCGGCGACCTCCGCCGCCGCCTCCTCGACCGCGGAGGCAGCCGCCAGCTCCGTGGCCCAGGCGCCGAGCAGGGTCTCGTGCGAGGGCCTGGATCGGTGCCACCGGTCCAGGTCGCCGAGTGCAGACGTGTGGGCCTCGACCTCGGCGCGGGCCGTTGCGATCACGTCCTCGAGCTCGGTCAGGCGCGCGCCGAGAAGGGCGAGGCGGCGAGCTCGCTCGGCCGCGCGAGCGGTCGCACCGATGAACTGCGCTGCCGGCTTGCTCGTCCGACCGACGAGTGCGCCGGCCTGCCAGGATCCATCGCGCCCGATGAACAGGCCCGGCTCGGCGACCCTGGCGGACTCCTTCCGCCGTGCTGGAACGGTATCGGCCAGGCCGACGCGGGTCAGGACGGTCCCGACCACGTCGCCGGCCCCCAGGCGCGACCCATGGGGATCGGGACGGAGCACGGTGCCGAGGTGATCAGGCTGTTCCCCTCCGAGGTGATGCGCCGGGTCCCGGGGAAGGGCGCCGTCGGCCGGCGTTGAAAGATCGGCCAGGGCGAAGGCGTCCTCCACGTCACCGACGACCCGGCCGTCCGGGGACACCCAGGCGTCGAGCAGCCCACTGGCCCCGAGCGCTGCTTCGACCGCTGACCGGACCGGCTCCGCCACGTCGTCGTGGAAGTCGACGAGCTGCCAGAACGGCGCACCGCCCGCGGCCTCGAGCTGGGCCCGGTCGCCACGATGCCACGCCGGCGCCATCGGCCGCGGATCCTGCTTGGACGCGACGGCTTCGCGCTCGACCGTCACCTGACGCCGCTCGGCCTCGGCGGCCGCGAGCCGGGCACGCACCTCGGCGCGACGCTGCTCGGTGTCCGACCGGACCGGGGCGACCGCATCATCGACGACGGACGGGAAGACTGCGAGCGCCTCGGCTGTGATCGCGGGCCGCGCCACGGGCACGGCACCCGGTGCCGCCAACCAATTGGCGAGCGCCGCGGAGAGGTTCTCGGCGACCTCGATGGCGCCGGTCACCGCCTCGTCGTGGCGGGACTGACGAGCCGCACGCGCGGCCTCGGCTCTGCTGCAGTCGTCTTCACGGCGGACCGCCTCGGCGCGAAGGTCCTCGGCCGTGGCTCGCGCCTCGTCGACGACCTTGAGCGCGGCCCTGGCGACCCCGACCTGGTCACGCAGGTCATGCAGCTCGTCGATCACCGGCGCGAGTTCCTCTTGGAGCAAGGCCGCGGCCTCGGCCTGCTGCCAACCCAGTTCGGGAGCGACGACGTGCGCCGCGCGAGGCAGGGCACCCGCGACACCGGCGTCCGCGCTCTCGGCGCGGGTCGACCGGGATCGGGCAACCCAATCGGTGGCCAAGGCTGTGAGAGCACCGCCCGCGTCACTCGCGCGCCGCTGCGAGTCGGCCACGCGCTGCTGCTGCTCGGTGAGTCGACTCCCAGCCCGCTCCGCGACCTGCCGCTTCGTCGACAGGTGCTCGTCGAGGGCGATGAGCTGGGCCTGGGCACGCGCCTCGGGTCCGGCCTTGAGCTGAGCGATCCGCGCCGTGCAATCGGCATGCTCGCTCTCCGCGTGCCGTTGGTGGGCCCGAGCCTCCGCGAGGCGCTCGGCCGTGTCGGCGATGGCGCGCTCGATGCGTCGGACCTCCCGTCGGCAGCGCCGCTCGTCCTCGGCGGCCTCGACCGCAGCAGACGCCCGCTCCTCAACGACACCGCAGGCGTACGAGCCGTAGACCTGGAGAAAGGCCCCGATGGCTGCGGCGGCTCGCTCCTGACGGTCGATCTGCTCGCCGAACTCCTCGAGCTGGTCGAAGGTGTCGCCCGCCGAGCGGATGGCCGACTCGTCGATCTGCGGCAGGGCCTGCACGAGCTGGTCGGCGAGCCGCTTCGGGTCGATGTCCTCGCCCACTTGAGGCTGACGGAGCCAGTAGAGCAGGCGCAGGAGGTCCTCGTACTGGTCGAGCGGCAGCCCGAACAGCAGCTGACCGACGTGCTCGCGATAGCGGCGGGTCGAGTTCGGGTCGAAGAAGTGCCCGTCCGGCTCGACCTCGGCCCGCAGGCGCTGCATCGAGAGCGGACCTGCGGCGTCGGCGAGCTCGAGGTCGACGCCTACCCGGCGAGGAGACGTGAAGTACCACGTCGTTGCGGTCCTGGCGGACTCGCTGGCGCGCAGCCCGATCCCACAGGTGAGGGTCTCGATGCCGCCATCCGAGCGCGGGCGGGCGAACTCCACCCACAGGTACCCGGTGCGGTTCTGGCCGGAGTAGCCGTCGAGCATGAGCCAGAGCAGGCTCGTGTGGTGCCGCCCTGACGCGGTGATCTTCGCCTTGTCGCCATCGATGACGAAGGGCAGGAGCATCTCGAGCGTCTTGGACTTGCCTGCCCCGTTGGTGCCGCGGAGCAGCAGACGCCCGCCGCCGAAGTCGAAGACCTGCTCGTCGTACTGCCAGACGTTGAGGATCCCGCCTCGCCGAAACCGGAAGCGTTCGGAACTCGCCTGGTTCATGCCTCCCCCTCGAGGTCGAAGAGCGACGCCGCGCCGGTGCCAGGCGCCTCGGCGAGCTGCGCGATGGGCCGATAACGGCACGCGGCGGCGTGGATCAGCCACGTGTCCGGGTCGTCCTCGGCTGCCCGTCGGACCAGCCCCACCGATTCGAGCAGGCGCAGGCTCTCGTCCACGGCCGCGACCGGGTCCTCACGCTGGTCGCGGCGTAGACCCGATGACCACTCCGCCACCAGGCGTCGGGCCATGGCGTCGATCCGCGCCCGCCCGACCGAGTGCCACGCGACGGCCCGCTCCGATCCGCTCCCGAGGATCGGGGCCGTGGATGGACGGAGCTCGTCGACGATGGCCTCGAGCAGGAGCAGCGCCAGATGGCTCGTCCGCCCCCGACCGGGGAACTCGACGTCGCTGAGCTCCTCGTCCGGATCGAGGGCGAGGGCGCCCTCGGCACGCAGCTCGACGACGAGGCCGAGCTGGTCGAGATACCACTCCCGCTCACGGTTGCGGTTCTTGGCCCACCACTCGGCGTGGTCGGGCTCGAGATCATCCGTCGTGAGCACGGGCGACTCGACCAGGCGGCGACGCGTGGCGATCCGGGCCCCACCCGCCGCGGACGACACCTTGGCAGGCGCGAGCAGGTCGTCCACCGTGTCCAGAGTGGACAGCGGCGCAGCGACGAGCAGCGCGAGGACTTCGCGGTGGACGTCGAGGAGGGACGGGGTCCGCTCCTCGGCCCAGTGCTCGAGGTCGCCGTCCCGCTCGCTCAGCGCCCCGAACCGCACGAGTGCGGTGAGCGCGGCGTGCAGAGCGCGGCGGTCACCGATCGCATCGAGGTCGACGTCGATCCCCGCCTCGACAGCGGTCGAGCGCACCCCTGCCACGAGCTCGTCGACGAGCAGCTGCGACTTGGTCCTGGTGAGCGCCGCGATCGTCAGCGTCAGCATCGCGTAGGCCCGGGGCGTGAACGGTACGGCGGCTCGCCCACGGAGCAGTGGTCGGGAGCCGTCGCGGCCGAGGCCGGTCTTGAACAGCCGAGCGCCGGACGGGTCGACGGTGAGCCGGTAGCCGAGCGAATCCGAGAAGAAGCGGGTCAACGCGATGCGGTGCCGTCGGATGAGCCGCAGGTCGTCGTCGTATCCGGTGCCGACCGGCATGAGCGGGTGGCGCAGCAGGGCCCGTGCCGCGAGGCGACGCTCGTGCGCGTCCTGGGCGTCCTCTGCGGCCGCTGGCCGAACGATCCGGCCCCCGGCCCCGACGTCGACGGTCACGACACCTCCACCCTGTCGTCAACCGCGTCGTCCACTGTGTCGTACGCGCCGTCGTCCTCGACCAGCACGGCGGCCCCGCCACGGATCGCACTCGGCTCGACCGCAAGCGAGCGGTCAACCAGGCGCAGCCGCCCGGACGGGCTGGCGACCGTGGTGCTCACCCCGGGTGTGGCGCTGATGCGCAGCACGACATCGTGCCCCGGGACGGGCACGGCGACGTCGTCGCGGAACCCGGCCGACGCCGCGGGACCGGTGGCCATGAGAGCGAGCCCAGCGGCATACAGCTCCATGAGGGCCTCCCTGCCGGCGTCACTCAGCCGGACCCGCTCGAGCCGGCCACGTTGGCTCGCGATCTCGCCGACCGCGCGTCGGCGCGCGGCGTCTGCTCGGGCGTGCTCCTGGAGGCGGCGTGCCTTGGCCTCGGTGAAGTCCTCCGGGCGACCGGACGACCCGGCGATGCGGCGCTGACCCGTGGACCGCAGCATGATCGGCACCTCGGCACGCGGCGCACGGGACCACGACGTCGTCGGTGGGACGGAGGCCTCCGACTCGCTCACCGCGAAGCCGAGGTGCCGGCTCGAGTAGAGACCAAACGCGCTGGCCCAGATGGCGTGGGCAGTTGCGTCGTCCGCCTCGTCGAACCAGCGGGCGAGCCGCAGCAGCTCGGCGTAGCGGCCGTGCTCGCGCTCCGAGCTGGTGACGATCCGACGGAGGTTGACGAGCAGGGAGCGCATCGCCTCCGCGGCGAGGCGCCGCACCCCCTCAGCGTCGCTCGCCCGCGAGTCACCTCCCGTGAACCACGCGACCAGACCCTCCCAGTCGGAGGGCTCGAGTCCCGGCGCACGCCGAGCCGTGCGGCCCTCGAGGTCGATGAGGCGCTGGCCGGCATTGGCTCGAGCGCAGTACACCTCGATCCTGGGCCGGATCTCGGTGATGACCTCGGCGATCTGCGGTAGATGGCGCGCGATCTCGTCCACGAACCGCTGGAGGTAGTCGATCAGGGCCGTCTTGAAGGCCTGGAACTCCCCCCGCTCGAGGTCGAACCGGCTCAGCACCTGAGTGAGGTAGGTGTAGAACTCGCGCGTGCTGTGCACGAGCCGGTCGAACTGGGCGAAAATCGTGCCGATACGCTGCGCGAGGTCCTGCGGGTCGACGGCGCCGAGGTCGGCCGGCAGTCGGGACAGGTCCCGTAACCCGGCCAGGATCGCACCGAGCATCTCGCTGCTGATCTCGGTCGCCGTCTCCGCGTGGCCGAGCAGCTCGTCGACCTGGCGCTGGACGAACTCGCCCCGCTGGGTCAGCTGGTAGCGGGCCCGGTTGCGGAGGTAGTCCTGCAGGCTGCGGGCCTCCGTCTCTCGCGGGCTGCGGGCGAGGTTGCCGTGCTCGACGAGGTAGGACAGGCGGGCGTCCACGGTGTCCTCGTCGAGGTCGAGGCCCTGTTCGCGAAGTCGCGCCGTGACCTCGGCCGCGGACTGGTCGGACAGCATGCCGGTCAGGCCACCGGTGAACAGGCGCATGATCGCGATGTAGGCGGCGGACTCGTCGTTGACGGCGTAGCGCAGCGCCTCGAGCCGGACCCGGTCGACCCGGGGGCCATGGGGGCCATGGGGGTTACCGAGCTGCTCGTCTGAGGGCGGGTCCGTCACGCCCGCCAGAGTAGACGCAACGACCGACACCCAGGTCGAGTCCGCGCGGAGATCGCGCCGACTCGAAGCCGTCCACGCGTGAAAGTTCGCACCCCTCATCAGGGGTGCGAACTTTCACACAGGGCCACCATGGCCGATGCCGACCGCCCGGTCAGTGCGCCTCACGGCTCAGGGTCAACCGGGTCGCGATCGCCGAGAGGCCGAGCGCCCATCCGGTGAGCACCACTGCCGAGACCCACGGTGAGAGCAGCTGCGAGCCCGCGGAGCCGACGCTGGTCAGCGCGAGGGCGTTGCCGGCCGGGAGCCACTTGCCGATCTCGGGGGCGACACTCGACAGGATCCCGATCTCGATGACCATGGCCCAGGCGATCCCGCCGACGATCGCGGTCACGGTGTTGCGGGTGAGCGCACCGAGCGCGACGCCGAGCAGCCCGAACAGTGCGGTCGAGACGGTGGCGCCGACCCAGAGCTGGGTCAGGTCGACGGGCAGCGTGTGGACGCCCCGCGAGGCGTACATGAGCACCGCCTCGACCCAGGCCAGCCCGAAGGCCACCGCGCCGAGAACGGCACCGAGCCCGAGGACGGTCGCCAGCTTGGCGACGAGGACCCGAGCGCGCTGCGGCGTCGCGAGGAACGTCGAGACGATCGTCCGGGTCCGGTACTCCGAGGCGACCATGATGACGCCGATCGACAGCATGACCATCGAGGTCAGCGCGGAGACGGAGAGCGCGTGGTTGACGTGGTCGGTCGAGCCGAACGCCGGCCCACCGGGCGTGATGGGCCCCAACGTGTTCGTCGCGACCGACAGCGCTCCGAGGAGGACCGTGATGACGATGGCGACCCACGCGGCAGGCGTCGTGCGGAGCTTGTGCAGCTCAAGGGAGATGAGGCGGTTCATGACCAGGCCTCCTGTTCGGTGTGGGTGGGGTGGGTGATCGAGTGGAAGACCGACTCGAGGTCGGTGTCGGCGACAAGGTCGGCGAGCGACCCGGCCGCCGCGAGCCGGCCCTGGCTGATGACGATGAGGTCGTCCGCGACGGCCTCGACCTCGCTGAGCAGGTGGCTCGAGAGGAGGACCGTGCCCCCGCGGTCGGCGAACGACCGGAGATAGCGGCGCATCTCGCGGATGCCGTCCGGGTCGAGCCCGTTGAGCGGCTCGTCGAGGACGAGCACGGACGGGTCGCCGATGACGGCCGAGGCGAGGGCGAGGCGCTGGCGCATGCCGAGTGAGTAGCCGCCGACCCGACGCCGGGCCGCCCCGTCGAGCCCGAACCGGTGCAGCAGCTCGTCCGCGTGAGACGGTGCCACTCCGGCTTGCCTGGCGATGATGCGCAGGTGGTTCCGGGCGGTCCGGTTGGGGTGGAAGCCCTGGTCGAGGACGGCCCCGACGACGCGCGTCGGATGGGTGAGGTCTCGGTAGCGCTGTCCGTCGATCGTCGCTGCGCCGGTCGTCGGCTCGGCCAGGCCGAGCAGGATCCGCAGTGCAGTCGTCTTGCCGGCACCGTTGGGGCCGACGAAGGCCGTGACGCGTCCGGGCATCGCGACGGCGGTGAAGCCGTCGAGAGCCGCGACGTCGCCGTAGCGCTTGGTCAGCTCGTGGAAGGAAAGGGTTGACATGTGGGTGGACTCCTTGGTGTGGGTGCCCCGCTCTGGTTGCGTCGTGGGCATGCCAACCACGGTCCGCCCCGGCACGTGTAGCCGTCGTCGGCCTGGCGGGCGAACCTCGCCGTCCGCCTGATGGCCGATGGAGTGGGAGCGAGCTGGGCGGCATACACCTTGCGGCGTACTCCTCGAAGCCGATCCGGGCGTCGACGCGCACGCCTACCGTTGAGACATGTCCCCGCCCACGCGACCGCGGGTGCCGCGACTCGACCCGCGCCTGTTCGACGCGCTCGTCGCGGTGGTCCTCTTCGTCCTGCTCGTCCTGGCCTTTCCCGGCCCGCCCACCACCGGGCTGCGGCCGGCCGACGCTGGCGCGTGGGCCCTCGCGGTCGGACTGTCCATGCCGTATGCCGCTCACCGCCGGCTCCCGTGGGTGTCCCTCGTGGTGGCCCTCGGCTCGCTCGTGACGTGGGCGCTCCTGCACTACGCCCCCTACCCAGCACTCGGGGTGCTCGCGCTGCTCTTCGGCCTGACACTGCACGGGACGAGACGCGGGTCGCTCGTCGCCTTCGGCGCCACGGTGGCCACCCTCGCGGCGGCACTGACCCTCCAGCCGGAGGGCGTCGTGGTCGCCGCAGACTGGATCTCGAGCCTCCTCGCCGCCTGCGTCGCCTGGCTCGCAGCCGACAACCTGCGGCAGCGCAGGGCCCGCTGGGCGGCGCTCGAGGAGCGCGCCC
The DNA here is from genome assembly GCA_963754395.1 of uncultured Actinomycetota bacterium. GTDB lineage: Bacteria > Actinomycetota > Actinomycetes > Actinomycetales > Dermatophilaceae > Intrasporangium. The sequence goes on from CAVWGJ010000017.1 coordinate 153,496, forward strand.
TGCTGCTCGAGCGGGAGCGGGAGGAGCGCGAACGGGCCGCCGTTTCCGCCGAGCGGCTTCGGATCGCACGGGAGCTGCACGACGTCGTCGCGCACTCGCTGTCCGTCATCGCGGTGCAGGCCGGCGTCGGGTCGCACGTCATCGACGACGACCTCGCGAGCGCGAGGGCGGCGCTCGGGACGATCGAGACGACGAGCCGGGATGCGTTGACCGAGATGCGCCGGATGCTCGGCGTGCTCCGCGACGGCACGGAGCCCGCCGAGGTCCAGCCGGTCCACGGCCTGGCCGACCTGCCGTCGCTCGCGGCGCAGATGAGACGAACCGGACTTGGCGTGACTCTCGACGCACCGACGGGGGTGCACGTGCCCGCGTGCGTCGACCTGACGACCTACCGCGTCGTCCAGGAGTCGCTGACGAACGTGCTGAAGCACGGCGGCCCGGTCGCACATGTGCGGGTCGGGATCGACGACGAGGTCGTGACCATCGAGGTGACCGACGACGGTGGTCGCGCCGGTGGCGCAAGCCTCGGCGCGGGGCATGGCCTGGCCGGCATGCGGGAGCGGCTCTCGCTCTACGGCGGCAGCTTCGAGGCGGGGCCACGGCTCGGCGGCGGCTTCCGGGTCCTCGCCTCGCTCCCCCGCGATGCGAGCGCGTCATGACCGGCGACGCCGCAACCCGCGTCGTCGTCGTGGACGACCAGGCGCTCGTCCGGGGCGCGTTCGTCCTGCTCGTCAACTCGGCCCCGGACCTCGAGGTCGTCGGCGAGGCGGCCAACGGTGCGGAGGCGGTCGACCTCGTGCGCTCGCTGGCACCGGACGTCGTGCTCATGGACATCCGGATGCCGGTCATGGACGGCCTGGCAGCCACCCGCGCTGTCGGTGAACTCGACTGTGCGACAAAGGTGCTCGTGCTGACGACCTTTGACCTCGATGAGTACGTCTTCGCCGCACTGCGCGCCGGCGCGAGCGGCTTCCTCGTCAAGGACACTCCGCCCGCCGACCTCCTCGCCGGCATCCGGGTCGTTGCCCGCGGCGACTCGCTGCTCGGGCCGAGCGCGACCCGGCAGCTGATCGAGGAGTTCGTCCGCCGAGGCGTTGCCGACCCGGACGGCACTCCGGTGCGGTCGACGCCGCCGGAGTCCCTGGCGGCCCTGACCGAGCGGGAGCGCGAGGTCCTGACCCTCGTCGCACGGGGACTGTCGAACCAGGAGATCGGCGAGGAGCTCTACGTCTCGGCGGCGACCGCCAAGACCCACGTGAGCCGGCTGCTCATGAAGCTCGGCGCCCGCGACCGGACCCAGCTCGTCGTGCTCGCGTACGAGTCCGGCCTCGTCGAGCCCCGCCCGACCTGACCTGTCAGCCGGACCTGTCATACTTCAGGTATGACACTGACGACCATCAAGGTGACCACCCGCACCCGGGACCGGTTGAAGGCCGCGGCTCGCTCCCGGCGGTCCACCTTGGAGGAGTTCCTCGAGCAGCTGATCGCAGACCACGAGCGTCGCGAGCGGCTCGAGTCGATGAGATCGGCGATGACAACAAGCTCCCCCGACGTCATGCGCGCCTACCTCGAGGAGGCAGCAGAGTGGGAGCGCGCAGAGGCGACACCGCGTGGCTGACCTCGCTCCGGGCGACGTCGTGTGGGTCGACCTTGACCCCGTAACGGGTCGAGGGCAAGGCGGGCGACGGCCGCTCCTGGTGGTATCTGGACGGGGCTATCTCGACATCGTCACCGCTCTCGTCGTCGGCCTGCCCATCACCACCGTGGCGCGTGGATGGCCCAACCACGTCCGGCTCCACGGTTCGACGGGTCTGGAGCGGCCGTCATGGGCCATGACCGAGCAGCCACGAACACTGAGTCGTGCCCGGGTTCGCAACGTCAGCGGCACCGTGACACCAGCGACCTTGGCGCTCGCGCGCCGTTGGGTCGGTGACCTGCTCGAGATCACCTGACTGCACCATCGACGCCGATCGAAGGCGCTCGGGCATCTTGCCGGGTCAGTTTGCCGCGAAGACGTCCTTGAGCGACCACCCGGAGGCCTTGTACTGCCCCGGACCCGCGAAGCCGCCCAACCCTTTGCCCGGGTAGAACACGAAGCGGTTCTGCAGCGAAGCCGAGGCTCGCGAGGCAGGTCGGCGCGCGGCCAAGGTCTGACCCTCGGCTGAGGGGACGTTTCGTTCACGCGAGGTCGTGCTCGTGCGCGTACGCTGCCGCCGCGGTCCGCGACGTGACGCCGGCCTTCGTGAAGATGTTGCTCAGGTGTCGGGCGACGGTCTTCTCACTGAGGAACAGCTCGGTCGCGATCTGAGGGTTGCTCCGACCGGTCGCCACAAGCCGGAGCACCTCGACCTCGCGTGCGGTCAAGCCATCCGGAAGGCCGGTCGCGAGCAGTCGCTCGACCTCCCGGCGCGCCGGCTCGGCATCGAGCTCGGCGAAGGTCCGGTGCGCCACCGACAGCTCCGACTTCGCTGACACTGTGTCCCCGAGAGCCCTGAGCGCCAAGGCGATTCGGACGCGCGCCCGCGCGGCGTCATAGCGGGAACCGAGGTCGATCCATAGCTTCCAGGCTCGCCGGAGATGGGTGAGGGACCCCGAGGGATCGTCACGGGCCAGCGCAACGAGCCCAGCGGCATACGCGGCATTGGCGGTGACGGCTTGGCACCCGAAGGACTCGGCGATCGAGCTGAGCTCCACAGAGGCTCGCTCCGCCTCGTCGAGCTCACCTGCGGCCACGAGGACGTCGACGGCGGAGCCGAGGCGCCGCGACCTCGTCACGGGGTCGTGCGCCTCGTCGAGGAGGCGACGAACGGAGGCAACAGCCGCTTTCGTGCGCCCACGAGCCAGCCAGAGCAGGGAGCGACCGGGCTGGGGCTCGTGCCCCCACCCTGCGGCAGCGTCATAGGCAGCCTCGGCAGCGTCCAGGTCGCCGAGCGTGCGCAATACCTCACCGCGCTCATAGAGCGCGAGGCCGGCCGCGGGATCCATCCCGTTCGCGGCGTAACGCTCGGCGGCCAACGCGAGCTCGTCGAGCGCATCGTGGAAGGAGCCGTGGGCACGCAGGATCTGGCCGCGGTGGACCGCACACTGCCCGGTGAAGGGCACCAGCCCCGGCTGGTCCTCGCACCACCGCGTCAGGACGCCGGTCCACTCCGCCATCCGGTGGTAGTCCGCGATCTCCTGGCAACCCTCGATCATCGCGCAGTAGACGTGCCCGGCCATGATGGGCGACACCTCGCCTGTTGCGAGCGCCACCATCGCCTCGTCGAGCCTCGCGAGCCCCTCTGGGACGCGCCCGAGGTAGAGCAGGGCACGCCCCGAGCTCGACAGCGCGAAGGCGACGAGGTCGGCGTCGCCAGCGCTCCGCCCTATCTCCTCGATCCGCTCGCAGGTGGCGAGCATGCCCGCGAAGTCACCCGAGAAGAGCAGCCGGAACATGTCGTGGATGAGCAGGTGGCCGCGCACCGCAGCGTCCGCTGGGGCGTCCTCGACGAGCCGCTGTGCCCGCGCGACCCAGCCGGCGCCGACGGCCGGCTCGCCGCTCATGTTGAAGAGCATCGCGAGCTGGTCGGCATCCCTCGCCGCCACGAGCCGGTCGCCCGAGGCGACGCTGAGCGAGTGCGCCGCCTGGAGGGCGCGAATCGCTGAGTCACGATCACCGCTGAGGTATGCCGCTGAGCCGAGTGCGCGCAGGTCGTCCACCCCCAGCGTGGCTGGGTCGACGCGCGTCAGATGCTCGCGTGCCGCTTCCCATTCCCGGCGCGCGAAGGCCTCGCGTCCGGCTGCCAACTCGTCGACGCCCATGGCTGCTCCGTCTCTCGACGGTACTCCGTCGGGACCTGCCCTCGGGTGAGAATGTGGCGGACGACGTGGGCAGCGTCGCGCCCGGCCCCGTGGATCATCATCGAGCTGGCCGCCGACTGGAAACCCAGGCCCATGAAGTAGAGCCCGGGCGCCTCGTCCACGACTCCCCGGAGCTCGCGTGGCCAGCCGCGGTCGTCGAGGATGTCCAGGTCAATCCACCCGAACGTCTGGCGGAAGCCCGTGCACCAGATCACCGTGGCGACGTCGACAGCACCGCGACCCTCGACGACTGGCTTGCCGTCCTTGACACCGGTGACCCGGTCCTGGACCCAGTCGACGCCCCGCTCCTCGAGGTCCTTCGCCTGGATCCGGAGCCGGAAGCCGCCGTGGAATCGGATCTCCTCCATCTCCTTGCGGCCGATCGGCGTTCGCCGGGTGAGCACATGGGCGAAGGCGAACAGCACCAGTGGGAAGACGAGCCGGAAGCGACGGGAGTCGAAAGGAACGGGGATCTGGCCCAGATCGCGCCCGGCGAGGATCGTCGGGTGGGTTGCTGCCAGCTCGTAGGCGATGTCACAGCCCGAGTGAGAGGCACCAACCACGAGTACCCGGCCCGGTGGTAGGTCGCTCGGCCTGCGGTACTCGCTCGAGTGGAGCTGGACGATCCCCGGGTCGAGCTGGTCGGCGAAACCCGGCACGGCCGCGGCCCGGCCGAACGTGCCGGTCGCGACGACGACGTTGTCGGCGTGGATCTGCCCGCGGTCGGTGGTGACGAGATAGCCACCCGTCGCGGCCTGCCCGGTGACGCCTGGGGCACCCGCCGCCTGCAGACGCACCACGTGCGTGCCGAGCCGGACCGGCAGAGCGAGCTCAGCGGCATACGACTCGAGGTAGTCGGCGAACTCCTCCTTGGTCGGGTAGGACCACGCTGGCGCCGGGAACGGCTTGCCGGGGAGCGCGTCGGCCCACGCCGGGGTGAAGAGGCGCAGGCTGTCCCACTGGTGCCGCCAGCCGTCGCCGATGCGGCTCTCGCTGTCCAGGATGACGAAGGACCGGCGCTTCCGTTGGAGCCCGTACCCGGTGGCGAGGCCGGCCTGGCCAGCGCCGATGATGACCGTCTCGATGTGCTCAGGCTGGGGTGTGGACATGGCTGACTCCTTGGTGTGCTGAGGCGGCGCGTCGGCGCGGTGCGTACCGCAGGCTCCACAGGAGCATCAGCGCGGACGACGCGAGGTAGAAGGTGTGCAGGGCCCAGATCGGGCCGGGCGGCAGGTGGAAGACGTAGACCGAGTAGAAGAGGTTGCCGACGTTGGCCAGGACCAGGTGACCGCGGCTGTAGGAGCGCATGTCCTTGGTCCGGGCTGCCTTGCCCAGCATCGGCAGCACGCTCCCGGCGAAGATCACCGTGGCGATGGCGCCGGCTGCGATGGGGAATGAACTGGTCATGCCCTCGACGCTAGGAGGGCACGCCTGACCGCCGCGTCGGGCTACTCACCCATTCCGCCGAAGCTGCCGATGGGTGGTTCGACCCACGCTTCGCTGTGGTCAGCTTGCTGCGCGGTCCGCTGGCTCGGCGCCGAGGTCGCTGAGGACCCGTATGACATGGACCGCCTCCTCCAGCCAGAAGCGGCGGACGTCCGCATCGGCCCAGGCCAGCTCCACCAGGGCCGGCTCGGCCCCATCGAGGTCGCATCGGCGGTCGAACATCGCTCGCGGTCCGACCTGCTCACCACTCTCTACCGCCACCTCGGCGTGACGGAGGACCTCGTCTCCTCCCTGGCACGTGTCTGGGACTCGGCTGATGCAGTCAGTGCCCTGACGGAATGGGCGTCGCACATCGCCCGCTCGCACCCCCGGATCCTCGCCATCAACCGTGCGATCGAGCGAGCCCGGTTCACCGACCCTGACGCCGCAGCTCTGTGGGACCTCACGATGAGGAACTGGCTCAAGAGCTGCAGGCGGCTCGCCGCCTGGCTCGACGACGAGGGGTCGTTGTCGGAGCGTTGGACCGTGCAGAGCGCCGCGGACATGCTCTGGACGTTGATGTCCTGGGACGTCACCGACGCTTGGTCGTGTCGCGCAAGTGGAGCGAGCGCCGCTACGCGGAGATGTTCGGCGATCTGCTCCACTCGACCTTCACCCGGGAGGGATGAGGGGCACCAAACGAGCCCAGCGGCATACGGGCGTGTGCTCTCGAGGTGGTAGCGGTGACTCAGGCGGCAGGGTCGCCGACTGCGGATGGCCTTGCCGCGTCGGCACCCCCGGCGCGGAACGCGCGGCGGTACGCGGTCGGTGAGGTGAGCAGGTGCTGCGCGAATCGTTGACGCAGGGTCACGGCACTGTTGAAGCCGGTCTCGGCGGCGATGCGCTCGACGGAGAGGTCAGTCTGCTCGAGCAGCTCGCGCACCCGCGTGAGCCGTTGGTGGCTCAGCCACTTGACCGGAGTCGTACCGGTCACCTCGCGGAATCGGCGAGAGAAGTTGCGCGGCGACATGTACGCGCGGGAGGCCAGGTCGGTCAGCCCCAGGTCCTCGTGCAGGTTCTCCATCGCGTACTGCATGGCCCGGCTCACCCCCTCCTGCTCGCGCGTGACGTTGGGCACCGGGGTCATGACGAACTGCGCCTGCCCGCCCTCTCGGTGTGGTGCGACGACCATGGTGCGGGCGAGGTTGCGGGCGACGTGGGCGCCGTGGTCCTTGCGGATGATGTGGAGGCTGAGGTCGATTCCGGCCGCTGTGCCGGCCGAGGTCAGGACCAGGCCATCGTCGACGTACAGCACGTCGGGGTCGACCTTGATCCGCGGGTAGGACCATGCGAGCAGCCCGGCGACCTTCCAATGGGTCGTCGCCGGTCGCCCATCGAGAACACCAGCGGCGGCAAGGACAAAGGCCCCCGTGCAGAAGGACACCAGGCGAGCACCGCGACGATGCGCCCGGCGGATCGCGTCGATCACCTCCGGTTCGGCGGGCCGGTGGAGGTCCTCTTCGGCATCGACGACGATGACCGTCTCGGCGTCGTCGATGGCTTCGACGCCGTGCCCGATCCGCGCCTCGAACAGGCCGCCGACCGTCGCCGCCTCACCCGGGTGAGCCGTGCAGACCGTGACGTCGTACCAGTCGGTCCCTCCTTCGGGATGCGGCTGGGCGAAGACCTCCACCGCGACCCCGAGCTCGAAGAGGGTGAAGTCGCTGGGAACGACCACGGTGACTCGATGTGCTGCCATCTCTCGACGGTAGGTTTTCGCAGGCATCCGGCCCAGTGGCGCGAATGACATTCAGCGATGGATTCCGGCCATCCGGTCGGACAGATCGCCGAGTCTGGATGGAGTCGCGCCATGGTGCTCCGACTCCATTGATCGGAAGGGACAGGAGTTCTGCAATGCCTTGAGGGCCGACGCTCGAACGGACCGGCAACCGCCGACCAGCAGTCGGCCCCGGAAGCGAGCAGGAGGCGAGACAATGCGGATCTTCTTCGCGGGCGCAACGGGTGTCATCGCGCGCCATGCCATCCCGGAGCTTGTCAGGGTCGGTCACGAGGTGTACGGGTCGTCTCGGTCCTGGCTGGGTGAGGCGAAGCTGCGCCGGCTCGGCGCGCACCCCGTCACCCTCGACGCGACGGATGCGGATGCGGTCCGGGACGTGCTGCGCGGCGTGCGACCGGACGTCGTGGTGAACATGCTCACGGACCTCAAGAGCCCGCCCAGCTTCCGTGATCTCGACGGGACGATGGTCGGCACCAACCACCTCCGCACCGTGGTGACGGACTCGTTGCTCACGGCCGCCCTCGACGTCGGTGTGCGGAGGTACATCGCTCAGTCGTTCGCCGGCTGGTTCAGCGAGCCTCGTGCGGTGGCAGCGCAGGGCGAGCCTGCCAACCTGCTGGTTGACCCTCCCCGGGCGGCCAACAGGACCGTCGGCGCACTCCGGCATCTCGAGTCGACGGTCACCGCCGCTCCTGGCGGTGTGGTCCTCCGTTTCGGTGTCCTCTACGGCGAGCGAACGAGCCTCGGGACGTACGGTCAGACGCTGGAGGACGTGAAACGACGACGGATCCCCGTCGTCGGAGGCGGGCAGGGCGTCTGGTCGTTCTGCCACGTCGAGGACGCTGCCCATGCGGTCGCGCTGGCCGTCGACTCCGAGGTCGCCGGGCTGTTCGAGATCGTGGACCACGAGCCTGCCCCGGTCCATCAATGGCTGCCCGAGCTGGCCAGGGCTGTCGGGGCCAAGGCCCCGCGACACGTGCCGGCTTGGCTGGCAAGGCCGTTCATCGGGGACTTCGGCGTCCACCTGATGACTGCTGCCCAAGGTGCCTCCAACGACCTCGCGGCAAGGGAACTCGGGTTCAAGCCACGGCACGAGACCTGGTCGGAGGGCTTCCACACCGGTCTCGGCGGCTAGCGCGGGGCGGACCAGCTCACCCGGTTGCCAGTTCCAGCCAGGTCGCGCGACCGGTGTAAGTCACCTCGTGGTCCCACGCGTCGGCGGTCTGCTCGTGCAGCGTGCGGTAGACGGCCGCGATCTCGTCCGGGTCGAACTCCCAACCGGGCGAGACTGCTCCGGCGACCGTGACGGTCGCCACGTGCACGCCGGCCGGCCCGTACCGCTCGGCGAGCATCGCGGTGAGGGCGCGGACGCCCGCCTTGCCGAGCGAGAGGCTGACGTGCGACGCCACGGGCCGCGGCATCCCGCCGGTGATCACGACGGTCCCACCTCCAGCCTCCGCCATCGCCGGGGCCAGGCTCGACACGGTCGTGAGTGCACCGAGCACGTTGACCGAGAACGCATGGAGGTGTTCGTCGTAACCGAGCTCTCCGGGTTGGTCAGCCCGGATGAGTCCCGCGTTGTAGACCAGCAGCTCGGGGACGCCCACCTGCTCGACAAGCCTCTCCAAGGCTGCCCCGAGCGCCCGCTCATCGGCGACATCGGCGGTCCGGGTTGCGACCGGGCTGCCACGCGCGACCAGGGCGTTGGCGATCGGCTCCATCGACGCCGACGAGCGGGCGACCAGGCCCACGGGATCGCCGTCGTCAACGCAGCGGCGGGTCAGGGCAGCGCCGATGCCTGGTCCTGCTCCGACGAGAATGAGGGAAGCCATGCCCGCGACGGTAATTGCTGCGGCGAACGGCGGACGCTGACAAACGGACAGTCTCTGGTTGGTTCGGGCCTGCCGAGACGGTGTCGCCGCCGTGGTGGAGGATCTGGGCGTGGCCAGGATCATTCGCACGACCTACGACGACGGGACGGTCGTCGAGGAGCCGTGGCCGTACGACGCCGAGGACGTCTGGGAGCCAGCTCCCGACGACACCGAGGTCGCGGTCACCTTGGAGGACCTCGTCTTCGAGGCCGTGGACACCATCGAGCAGGGCGAGTACCGCTACGGCGCCCATGTGATCCACACCAGTCTGGGCAGCGTCCTCGACCAGATCGACTCCGAGATCCGGCGTGGCTACGCAGGTGCCACCCATGGGGCGCTGCGCCTGGCGATCGAGGAGTTCGACGAGCTCGTCGATGACGGGGTCGACGACTCCTACGGCACCCTGGGCGAGCTGCTCCAGCGCGCGGTGGATCTCTACGCGGTCGCCTGCGTCAAGGGCAAGGCTGATCCCGAAGAGGTCGCCCAGTGGCTTCTGGACTTCCGACTGAGGAGCAGGGGCCCCGACTCGGCCAGCGCACCGCTGAGCACGTTCGCCGGCGCCCTCGGCGAGCGTGGACTGGCGGCGCTCCGCATTGCTCTCGACGAGGCCGACGCCGTCGCGCAGGCTCGGGGTCTCCTCACGGAGTCGACGCCGGTGGATGACCTGCTCGTCGAGCTGGCGGATCTCGACGGCGACGTCGACAGGGCGGTCGCCATCCTCCAGCGCGAGCCGGCGGACCCGGCAGGGATCTTCCGGCGCCTCGTGCAGGCTGGGCGGGGCGAGGCAGCTGTCGGGTGGGCCGACCGGGCCAGAGCAGCTCAACGCGTGTCCGCGGCGGGTGGGACCACCCACCACCTCGGCGCGATCGAGATCGCTGACCTGTACGCCGCCCTCGACCGGCGGCACGACGCCCTGGAGACGATGCGGACCGCCTTCAAGGACGCGCCCGGTTGGACGGTCTTTCGTGCGCTCAATGAGTTCGCTGAGCGGTTCGGGCTGGGTGAGGTCGAGCGGAGCTGGGCCCGGGATGAGGCCCGCCGGATCGCGGAACGGAAGGGCGGCGACGGAAGTGCCCTGGTGTCGATCGCGCTCGGCGAAGGAGATGCGGACGCCGCATGGCGCGCGGCCGACACGTACGGCGCTGGCAACCAGCGCGAGCGGCTCGTCGACCAGACCGCCGAGGCACACCCGCTACGCGCGGTTGCCCACTACCGGTCTCAGGTCGAGCGGATGCTGGAGCGACCCAACGCCCCCATCTACCCCTCTGTCGCCGCGCTGCTCGTTCGCATGGGCCACCTGGCGCAGCTCGGTGGGGAGCCGGAACCGTGGCGGGCGTTCGTGCTCAGCCTGCGCGATCGGTTCAGCAATCGCCCAGCGCTGCGCCGCGAGCTCGACAAGGCACGCCTCCCCGGCTGACCATCGGTCACCCCCGAGCCGCGGCCTCCTCGCCGGACGCGAGGAGGCGCCAGCCGCTCGGGGTCAGGCTGGCGCCTCGCACAACCCCTCCATCGCGGCAGGACCCGTGGCGTTACAGGTCCCATCCGCGCCCAACGGATCAAGCGTTGGGCTCAGACCCCTGAGCGAGCTTCGATCCGGCCCGACCTGATCGCCGTCAGAAACGCTTGGTAGTCAAGCTCGTTCTGGTCGGCATACTGCTCGGCGAACTCGGCGATGGACTTGTCGAACCGGCGCTTGCCGCCCAGGTAGGCCGCGATGGCGATCGGGTCACCCGACCTGGCGTGGGCGCGGGCCAGCGTCCAACCGCAGATCTGCGCGTAGTAGTTCAGCCCTGGCGGGACCATC
>CAVWGJ010000018.1:0-490267 GCA_963754395.1 uncultured Actinomycetota bacterium
GTGTAATCGAGAGTGACCCGCATCACGCGCGCGGCGGCCTCCACCCCCGGAGGTGGGGCGAGCATGGCGCTCCACCAGCCCGAACATCGCGGCGTTGATCCCGACCGCGAGCGCGAGAGTGCACACCACGCCGGCTCGAAGGCCGGCTCGCGCCCGGAAGGAGCGGAAGGCGTACCGGAGATCGTTCATGGGCGCCGCCGCAGAGATGCCGCGGTCTCAGGCGCCGCGGGACCGATTCGATAGGTTCACCCGGTACGGGCCGCCAGCGGGATGGGGCGAGTTGACACGAATTGGGGTCGGAGCCGGTGCTCTCGCGGATCTCCGCGCCCCCATCGCGAGCAGCGCGGCCCGCGCCTGTTTCGCCAGCCCATCCCGGCCGTCCACGTCCAGCCCCGCGGTTGGAATCGGCTCGCCGATCCTCAGCGGTGACGGTACCCGGTTTCGGGCTCCAGCTCTCCTCGCGGCATCAGCTCACAGGTGTTTTCGCAGAACACCGGCACGACCGGCGCTCCCGCCGCAATGGCCAGGACGAATGGACCCTTCTTGAACGCCTGGAGCCGGCCATCGCGCGACCAGGTGCTTCGGCGAACACCACCGCCGAGCTGTCTTCGTCCCGAACGAACTTGGCGGCCTCGTCGTAGGCGGCGAACGACGCGGACAGTTACCCGGTCGATCGGGATGTGGCGAGCGGCGCGCATCGCCTGACCCATGAGGGGGATCCAGTCCATCCCCTTCTTGTAGACGAAGCGTATCGTTCCGGGGAATTCCGCAAGGATGGCCCAGATGTCGACGAACGACGCGTGGTTGGAGATATACACTTTGGGTTCCGGAGTCGCAGCCGCTCGCGGCCTTCCACCCGAACCGTGATACCGGTGCCCGCGGAGCATGCCCTGGGCCCAGCGCCGAGCGCCGGTGTCATACACCCCCCCCGGCCGCTGCTTCACGCCGATCAGCGCGGAGAAGCAGCACCTTCCCGCCGTACCACGCCATGTAAAGATGAACGAGGAGACGTACCGCAGGAAGCCGATCATGCGAAATGATCGTATCCGCCGGGCTGGACCGGGCGACCATCGAGCGTGAACGTGACACCGTGCCCGGGAGCGAACTGCCGATCCGGGAGAGCGAGAACTCGCGAGGTGCCGGCGAACTCCGGCGGCATGGCGGCGAGCAGCTCGTAGTCTTCCCCGCCCCACGCCGCGAAAATCGCCGGACGCTGCGACTCGGGCTCCGCCTCCGCTCGCGCGGCAGGATGGACCGGGCACTCCCGGAGCTCGAGCTGGAGCGCCAGATCCGACGCCGCGGCGAGGTGCCCGGCGTCGGCGCCCAGGCCGTCGCTCAGGTCGATCATGGCGGTGGCGCCGTGATCCGCCAGCCAGCGTCCCGCAGGTCAGCCGAGGCCCGGGCGCAAAGCGCTCCCGGGCCGCGGATCCGGGGTCGTCCGGTCGTCCAGGCGGCGAGGGCCGCACGGGCACCGCCCAGCTCACCGGTCACCCAGAGCCCGTCGCCGGCTCGGGCGCCCCGCCGCGAAATGGCCGCCGCCGAGCGGCCGACCACGGTCACCGCCAGGGACATCGCGTCGCCCCGGGACACATCCTCGCCCAAGACGAAACCACCGGCCGACGCGAGCGCCGCGTCGACTCCCCGCATCAGCGAGACGAAGTGTCTTCGGGCTCCCCGCCCGGGGTGGTCAGGGCCACCAGGACGCCGACGCATGCGGCGCCCGCCGCCGCGAGATCCGAGAGCGCACTGGCCGTGGCGCCAGCCGATTTCCTCGGGACTCAGCCAGTCCGCCGAAAATGGACGCCCTCGACGCTGACATCGATGCTGAGGGCGATCAGGCCTTCACCGCCCGGGATGTAGCGGACATCGCTCCCCAGCCCTTCCGCCGCATGCCAGGCATGCACGTGGCGCGGATGCGGTCGAACTCGGGCCGCCGGCAAGGGAAGGGCTGGCACTGGGTCCATCAGGCACGGGCCGGCGCGGGCAACTCGTGCAAAACCGGGGCTCGGGGAGGCGCGGGCATGCGGCGAACCAGGTCCCAACGGCGCCAAACGTCGGAAGGGCCGCCAGCACATCCATCGGCCGCATGTGCGCGCGCTGACCGGCGCCGCGCGTCCAGACGGCGCCTCGCCGAGAGCACCGCCGCGGTAGCCGCCGCGAGTGAGCCGGATCTCGGGCCTGGGTCGCGATGGCGGAGAGCAATCCGCTCAGCGTGTCTCCGCTATCCGCCGGTCGCGAGGCCCGGGGTTACCCGGCCGCAACCGTCAGTGTCGCTCTCCCCGGGCCCGGCGATGACCGTGGGGACGCCCTTGAGCAGCACCGTGACACCCACTCGCTGCCGCGGCGGCTTCGGCAGCGCCCCAGGGATCGACGTCCACCCGGAGGCTTCCTCCGGGAAAAGGGTGCGAAACTCGCCGGCGTGGGGGTCAGGATGCGGCCGGCCGGCCAGCGCCTCGCGCAGCCGGTCCACCTGCCCCGCGAAGGCCACCAGCGCGTCGGCATCGAGCACCAGGGTGGCACCGGCGGGAGTCGCCGCGATGGCTCCGAGAACGAAGTCGGGCGCGGGACGCCGTCCGGCCGAGCCCCGGTCCGATCGCCACCGCGTCGGCCCGAGCCAGCAGCGCGATGGTCCGGGCCGAGGGCATGGCCTCGAACGGCTGCACGCAGGTCTGGAGATCCGGTTCGGCGCTCGGAGACCACGGTCACCGATGCCGCCGGCGCCACCAGGTGACCAGCCCCCCGCGCCGGCCGCAAAGGCCGCCCGCGCGGCGAGCCGAGCCGCACCCAGCATGCCCTCGTTGCCCCCGATGATAACCACGCGCCCGCGGGTGCCCTTGTGAGCGTCGGCGGGAAACGGCGCCAGATGGCGTGCCGCGGCGCTTCGGTGAACAGGGTGGGCCATAGGGATCCGGGGGGGGAGTGGCCCGATTCCACCAATACCAGGTCTCCTACTTCGTCGCGCGCCAGGAGCTGGCCGCGCCGGTATCCGCCAAAGGTGACGGTAAGCGCGGCCCGAATGGGGCCCTCCTGGATGCCATCGTCGAGATCCAGTCCGCTGGTCCGTCCACCGCGACGATCGGAATTCGAGATCCGTGAGCCGGGGAAGGAGCGCCGCCACCGCGCCACGGGGCGCGCCGTGGCACCGGTACCCAGCAGGGCATCCACCAGCAGCCCGGCGTGAGGCCAGGGTCCCTCGGGGCGACATCGCGAACCCCGTGGTCGCGGCCAGCGAGCCATCCGCGGGCCAGCTCGGGCGCGGGCTCGACGGGGAGGTCACCCACACCGGCACGCCCGCCGCGTGGAGCGCCCGCGCGATGACCCAGCCGTCGCCGCCGTTGTTGCCGGGGCCCGGCGGCCACCAGGACCCCGGCGCGCAGCCGATCGGGAAAGCGCGCGGCAAGCACGCCGGCGACCGCGCGCCGCGCCACTCCATCAGGGTCGCGAGCGCGATGCCCAGGGAGGCGGCGCGCTGGTCCCAGGCGCTGGCCTGGCTGGAGGTGAGAACGGGGATCATACGAAGCGGTGAGCAGCGGGAGAGAGCGGTGGTCTGCTTTACCGCTCGCCCCGCCTCCAGGAATGCCTTGCCACTCGTAGCCCTGGTCGAACGCCTTCTCGAACCCGTAGACGCCGTGGAAGTCCTCCACCCTGTCGCCCGGCTGGGTGACCAGCAGCCCGACCTCCACCAGCGCGTAGACGATCCGCCCGAAATCCTCGGTGCCGCGGACGCCCCAGTGCTCCAGCACGGTGCGGGCGAGTAGGCCGTACTGCTCCAGCGCGAAATCCCGGCAGGCCAGGGTGAGCTCGGGTCCGGTAACGTGGCGCCGTTCGGGGAGCCTGGTCTGGAGGTACTCGATGCTGGCCAGCATGAACAGGAAGGCGCGCTCGTCGTAGCGCTCGCCGTGCCGGCGGATCCGCTCGAGCACCTCGCCGGCGAAGCGGATGTCGCTCATCGGGCGGCCGCGAGCGCGCGCGGGCCCGGGCGTAGAGCGGGAAGCCGCCGGCCAGCTCTTCCACTTCGCCCCGGACCCGCTCGACCGTCGCGTCGTCGCGGCCGGTCAGCACCCCGTCGATCAGCTCGGCGATGCGCTCCATTTCCGCGCTCACCCATGCCCCGCGTGGTCAGCGCCGGGCGTGCCCGAGCCGGATGCCGCTGGTGACGAAGGGGGACTGCGGATCGATGGGCTACGAAGCACCTTCGAGCCGGTGGCGGCCAGGGTCGAGCTCGGGACGACCGTGACGAAGGGACAAGCGATCGGGCTCGTGACAGACGGCCCGAGTCACTGTGCTCCTCAGACGTGTCTGCACTGGGGAGTGTTGCGTGGGCGCGAATACCTCGATCCGCTGGCCTTCCTGGGCCGCGCGCCCACGGTCCTGTTGCCGCTCGGCTGAGTCACGCGCGGGGATGGGCCTGCTCGTAGCTCGCGCGAAGGCGGTCCACCGAGACGTGGGTATAGATCTGGGTCGTTGCCAGGCTGGCGTGACCGAGGACCTCCTGGACCACCCGCAGGTCCGCTCCCCCTCGAGCAGGTGGGTGGCGGCACTGTGCCGCAGGCCGTGGGGGCCGAGGTCTGGCGCATCGGGCAGGTGGCTCAGCACCTCGTGCACCACTGACCGGACCTGGCGAGGGTCGATGCGTGCCCCTCGACGACCGAGGAACAGCGACGGGCCCGAACGCGGACCGAGGAGCGCTCGTCGCGCAGCCAGCCACTCCGAGAGGGCTCGTGCAGCGGGGACGCCGAAGGGCACCATCCGTTCCTTCGCTCCCTTGCCCATCACCCGGGCCACCCGCTGGTCCAGGTCCACATCGTCGACATCGAGGGCGACCAGCTCCCCGACTCGGATCCCGCTCGCATAGAGCAGCTCGAGCACGGCCCGGTCCCGGACGTGGATGGGGTCCGAGTCATCGGCGCGGATCGCCGCGACGTCGAGCATGGCGCTCGCCTCGCGCTGCTTGAGGACTCCGGGCAGCGCCCGGTTGCGTCGCGGCGCGACCAACCGGAGCGACGGATCCGTGTTGATCCGCCCGGTGCGAGCGGCCCACTTCAGGAAGGTGCGAGCCGCGGCGGCGTGGCGAGCGATCGTCGAGCGCGCCGCGCCGCGGTCCGCCTGGTCGCCGAGCCAGGAGCGCAGGTCCGCGAGGCGGAGCTCCCCCAGGTCGCGCACGCCTCGGTCCATCGCGAAGGACAGCAGCTGGCGGACATCGGACACGTAGGCCTTCGTGGTGTGTTCCGAGCGTCCGCGCTCTGAGCGCAGGTGTCTCTCGAAGTCGGCCAGCACGGCCGAGTCCGCAACACCAGCTCCAGGGATCATGGACGCACCATCGCAAACCCCGCACGGCCGGGCAAGGAACGCGGCCGAGGCTGGTGCGTCCGACTCATCGACAACTCATCGACAACTCATCGACAACTCATCGACGCGGTGCACGGGCTTTGCGCCAGGTGCCGTCGCGCCGCTCGGCCAGGCCGAGCTCAACGAGACGGGCGAGCACCGCCATGGCCTGCATCGGAGCGAGCGCGGAGACCAGCGACACCTGGGCGAGGTCCACCCAGCCCCGGTGTGGCAGCCCCTCGTGGACCCTCGTCTCCTCCGGGTCCAGCTCGTCGGTCGGGAGCGTCTCGCCACGCGGTTCATCACAGGCATCGACGCCGAGGTCGCCGACGAGGTCGATGACGTCGGCCGTCCCGGTGACGAGGGTCGCCCTGCCGGCCCGGACCTGCTCGTGGCAGCCAGCCGACATCATCGACGTGACGGGGCCTGGGAAGACGCCCACCGGACGGCCGAGCTCATGCGCGGTCCGCAGGGTGTTGAGTGACCCGGAGCGCAGATCCGCCTCGACGACGATGGTCCCCCGGGTCATGGCTGCGATGAGCCGGTTGCGCTGGAGGAACCGAGTGCGCATCGGCGCGGAGCCGGGGGCGACCTCGGACAGGACGATGCCCGCTTCGGCGATGCGCTCGATGAGTCTCGCGTGGGCGGATGGATACGGCCGGTCCACGCCGCCGGCGAGCGCAGCCAGGGTCATCCCCTCGACCGCGAGGGCTCCTCGGTGCGCGGCACCGTCGATGCCGAAGGCCGCCCCTGACACCACGGTCCAGCTCCGGTTGGCCACGCCTGCAGCCAGGTCGGCAGCGAGCTGCTCGCCGTAGGCCGTGCACAGCCGGGACCCCACGATGGCGACCGATCGGCGGGTCACCGCTGCGAGGTCCGCCGGCCCGCGCAGCCAGAGGCACCACGGCGGCACGTCCAGGTCGTCGAGCCGCTCGGGCCACTCGGCGTCGCCCGGGACGACGATCCGGGCACCGACCTTCGCGGCGGTCGCCACGTCACGGTCCACGTCGAGGCGCTTGACGCGCTCGGCGAAGCGGGCGAGCCGGCCCTGCCCCGTCCGGATCCGCTCGAGCGTCTCAGTGGCACCATGCCGATCCAGCAGCTCCTGGATGCTCTTCTCGCCCGGCTCGACCAGCCGGGACAGCGCAACTCGGGCCAACCGTTCGCTGCTCAGAGGGGCGCTCATCGGGGCGCTCATGCCGCCACTCCCGCCTGCCGGCGGAGGGAGAGTGCCAGCTCGACCTGGTCCCGGCCCGGACGCTGCAGCCCGGAGAGGTCCGCCACGGTCCAGGCGCACCTGAGGCTGCGGTCATAGCCGCGCAGGCTGATGCTGCTCCGCTCGAGCCTGCGGTCCAGCGGAGCCGTGGCGCTGGCCGGGAGCCGCCATGCCGACGATCGCAGCAGGGACCCGGGCACGTGTGCATTGAGCGCCCACCCCTCGACGAGCAGGCCGCGCCATCGCTCACGCTGCACCGCCCGGGCGGCGGCCACCCGCGCGGCGACCACGCGAGTGCTCTCCGCGGACGGCTGGGCGGCCATGGTCAGGCCCGGTGGCTGCACGTGCACCTGGAGGTCGACACGATCGAGGAGCGGCCCCGAGAGCTTGCCGAAGTAGCTGCGGCGCATCGCCACCGAGCACGTGCAGTCGACCCCCTGCCCCCAGCCGTTGCCGCAAGGGCAGGGATTGGCCGCGAGGACCAGCTGGAAGCGCGCCGGGAAGGTCACCGACTCAGCCGCACGGGCGATGGTGACGGTGCCCCGCTCGAGGGGCGTTCGCAGCGCCTGGAGGACCGCCTTGTCGAACTCTGGCGTCTCGTCCAGGAAGAGCACGCCGCAGTTGGCCTGGGTGATGGCGCCCGGACGGATGTGGCCGCTGCCGCCACCGATGACCGCCGCCTGCGAGGCGCCGTGGTGTGGTGCCACGAACGGTGGCCTGGTGATGAGGCGCACGTCATCGAGGAGCCCGAGGACCGAGTGGATGGCCGTGACCGACATCGCCTGCTCCTCATTGAGCGGGGGAAGCATCCCCGGGAGCCGCTCGGCGAGCATCGTCTTGCCGGCTCCGGGTGGTCCGGCAAGGAGCAGGTGGTGTCCGCCGGCGGCGGCGATCTCGAGCGCGATCTTCGCCTCGGACTGCCCGAGCACGTCGGACAGGTCGGTCGTCCTCGTCGACGCCGAGGGCTCCGCCTGTGGCGGCTCCGGGACGGGGTCGACGGCGCGCCCCCGGGCAAGATCCCGGTACCGCTGGACCAGCTCTCGCAGGTCCGCCACGGCGTGCACCCTGACCCCACTGACCAGCCGGGCCTCGGCCGCATTGACGGCCGGGACGACCACGTGTCGCAGCCCGGCGAGAGCAGCGGCATGGACCGACGGGAGGACGCCGGTTACCCCGCGAACGGAGCCGTCCAAGCCGATCTCGCCGATGTGCACGACATCCTTCACCACGGTGCGCGGGACGATCCCCATCGCTGCCGCGACAGCGACGAAGATGGCGAGGTCGAAACCGGTGCCGACCTTGCGCCGGCCCGCCGGCGAGAGGTTCAGCGTCACGCGGCGCTGGTTGACGAGCATGCCCTCGACCAGCGAGGACACGGCCTTGACCCGCTCCGGGGCCTGTTTGACGGCCGAGTCGCCGAGGCCGCTGATGACGAAGCCAGGCAGTCCGCCCGCGACGTGCGCCTCGACCTCGACGACGAAGCCGTTGACACCGCTCAGCCCGACGGCTTTGGTCCTCCCGAGACTCACTGGACACCCCTCAGGTGCGTGATGCGCGCGGTGTCCGTCCCCGGCTTGACGATCGACACGACGTCGATCCGGATCATGAGGAACGAGAGGCCGCTGCGCTCGACGGGTGGCAGCGCGTCGAGCCAGAGCATCGCCAGGCGGCGCAACCGTCGCAGCTTCTCGCGGGTCACCGCCTCGAACGGCGCCCCGAACTGAGCGCCTGATCGCGTCTTGACCTCACACACGACGAGGTCGGCTGCGTCGCGGGCGACGATGTCGATCTCGCCGCGAGCACAGCGCCAGTTGCGATCGAGGATGTGGAAGCCGGTGTCCGAGAGGTAGCGGCACGCGAGCTGCTCGCCGTACCTCCCGAGGGCTCGGGTCGCTGCGATGTCCATGCGACCACCCTTGCCGGGTGGGCCTTCCGGCAGCCGCGCCAGGTCATCGTGTGTGTACGACGCGGAACCCGCTCGGAGGATGTGGACAGCCCCCGAGCCGGGCAGGACTCCGCCCTCCCCCGAGGGGCGCAGATCAGGCCGTCACGCGAACTCTCCCGAGTCCGGCAGCTTGATGTCCGGCTTCGGCAGCTCCTCGATGTTGACGTCCTTGAACGTGACGACCCGCACGTTCTTGACGAACCGCGCCGGCCGGTAGATGTCCCAGACCCAGGCATCCGCCATGGCCACGTCGAAGAAGACCTCTCCCCCATCGGTGCGCACCTTGAGGTCGACGGAGTTGGCCAGGTAGAAACGGCGCTCGGTCTCCACGACGTGGCTGAACAGGCCGACGACGTCGCGGTACTCCTTGTAGAGCTGGAGCTCCATCTCGGTCTCGTACTTCTCGAGGTCTTCCGAACTCACCTGACCGCCGTTTCTGTCGGGTCCGCCGTCACGAAGGACGTCGCGAGGTCATCCGCCCCCTCATTCAACACCTCTTCGGGAGGCAGGACCGTGCCCTCCTCGTAGACCCCGGGCAGCCGCCACGAGCGACGGTGCAGGTCACACGGCCCCAGCCGCGCCAGCGCGTCCATGTGCTCGGGCGCCGCGTAGCCCTTGTTCAGCCTCCAGCCGTATGCCGGGTGCCCGGCTCCCAGCCGGATCATCAGCTCGTCACGCTCCACCTTCGCGAGCACGCTCGCGGCGGCCACGGACGAACACTTCAGGTCCGCCTTGATCATCGTCGTCACGGGCGGCGTGGCCGGCGCCGCCCCATCCGCGAAGGCGAGCAGCCCGACATCGTAGGGAGCGGTCAGCCAGTCATGGTTGCCGTCGAGGATGACGAGGTCGGGGACGACGTCGATCGCGGCGAGCGCTCGCAGACCGGCCAGGCGGAGGGCGGCCATGATGCCGATCGAGTCGATCTCCTCGGGACCTGCGTGCCCCACTGCATGGGTGATCGACCAGCGCCGGATGCGCGGCACGAGTCCCTTGCGGGCCCGCTCGGTGAGCAGCTTGGAGTCCTTGACCCCGGTCGGGGCGGATCGCACGGTCTCGTCGATGACGACGACGCCGACACTCACTGGCCCGGCGAGGGCGCCCCGGCCGACCTCGTCCATGCCGGCAAGGAGCCGGTGGCCGGCGCGCTGGAGCTGCCGTTCGACCCTGAGGGACGGCTTCTTGGACGGACTCGGACCAGCCATGACGAGCCTCAGGAGGAGGCGGCCAGGCGCAGCCCGGGGGTACCGGCGGTGGGCCCGGGGGATCTGACCGAGCTGGGAGCCGGAGCCAGCGCCCCCTCGGTGGGCGTCGTCGCCCCGGGCACCGGGGTCTTGTGGGAAGGCGCCGGGACGTCCTCGAAGGTCCGCTCGGGCACCCCGAGCCACGTCACGTGGTCGATTGGCCAGATGATGAACAGCGCCCGCCCGACGATCTTCTCGATCGGCACGGAGCCGTCCGTCCCGTTGTCGGCCGGGGCGTCGTGATACCTCGAGTCGGCCGAGTCGGAGCGGTGGTCGCCCATCACCCAGACGTGGTCCGGCGGGACGACGATGTCGAACGGCTTGCCCTCGCTCGGCGCGTCTTCCGGCTTGAGGTAGGTCTCATCCACTGGCTCACCGTTGATGCTGATGGGTCCGGTGCCGCCGTCGGAGACGACGTGGTCACCGGGCAGGCCGATGACGCGCTTGATGAGGTGGTTCTCGGCGTCCTCGGGAAGCAGACCGACAAAGACGAGCAGGTCGTGCAGCGGCCCGCCGACGTCGGACGTCCCGTTCGTGGTCGCCCCGCTCAGCCAGGGGACGGGATCCGCCGGATCCTCGAACACGACCACGTCCCCACGACGCAGGTCGAAGGGGCCGGGTGTCAGCTTGCTGACGATGACGCGGTCGTCCTTGACGAGGGTGTCCTCCATCGACCCGGACGGGATGTAGAACGCCTGGAAGAGCCACGTCTTGACGACGAACGAGAGTGCCATCGCCAGCACGACGACGATGACCAGCTCCTTCAGCGCGCTGACCAGACCGGCTCCGAAGCCGCGTCGCTCCTCGTCGTCGTCCCCCATGTCATCCCCCAGGTCGTCCCCGGCATCGTCGAGGTCCTCGTCCCTCGGGAGTTCGCCAGGGTCACCAACGCGATCGGGGGTCGGGCCCGATGAGTCGGGACGGCCTGGGACTTTCGACATCACTCACCGTTCTTCTCGAGGGCGGACTGGATCGAGCCAAGCCGATCGAGCGGCCAGTATCGCACCCACACCTTTCCGATGATGTCGTCCCCCGGAACCATGCCGCCACCCGGCTCGCCGAGGTGCGCCCGCGAGTCCGAGGAGCCGCCCCGGTTGTCGCCCATGACCCAGAACCGGTTCGGCGGGACGAGCACGTCGAAGGTCATCGTGCTCGGCGCCTGGCCGGGTTTGAGGTACGGCTCGTTCACCGGCTCACCGTTGACCTCGATCCGTCCGTCGGGAGCACAGCAACGGACCCGGTCGCCGGGCAGGCCGATGACCCGCTTGACGTAGTCCGTCGGGGATCCCTGCCCGACGAGGCCCTCGAGTGCGTCGACCACGGACTCCAGCAGGCCCCGGTCGGGCACCTCGAGGTTGAAGGCCTGGGACGCGTCGAAGACGATGAGGTCGCCGCGCTCCAGCTCCTCGGCGTCGGTCGTGCGGGTCACGAGGATTCGGTCCCCGACGTCGAGGGTGTCCTCCATCGACCCGCTCGGGATGCTGAAGGGGGCGACGACGAACGCGCGTAGCCCGAGCACGAGCAGCAGCGCCACCGCCGGGCCGATGAGCCAACGCAGGCTGCGGTCGGCGCGAGCGGGCGGCTCCCCCGTCTTCGGTTCGTCAGCTCCAGCGACATCGCGCGGGGACGAGGAAGGCGCGGCGGATCCCGGGACCTGTGGCGTCTTCTCCGTCACGAGGAGCCGCTCGACTCGTGAGCCACCGCGCCTGTCGTCGCCAATGGGCTGAGGAACTGGGGTGGGAGCTCAGTCGGTCTTGGCTTCGGCCTTTGCCGGCACGGTCTCGCGCTTCTCGCGGATCTTGGCGGCCTTGCCGCGCAGGCCGCGCAGGTAGTACAGCTTGGCACGACGCACGTCACCACGGGTGACGACCTCGATCCTGTCGATGATCGGGGTGTGGAGCGGGAAGGTGCGCTCGACGCCGACGCCGAACGAGATCTTGCGGACCGTGAAGGTCTCGCCGATGCCACCGCCGTGGCGGCGGATGACCACTCCCTGGAAGACCTGGACGCGGGAGCGGGTGCCCTCGACGACCTTGACGTGGACCTTGAGCGTGTCGCCGGCGCGGAACTCGGGGATGTCCGAGCGGAGCGAGGCGGCGTCGAGCGCGTCAAACGTGTGCATGGTGCTTCGCTTTCCTGGGCGCCACAGGTCACCCGTGAGATGTCTCGAGCTGCAGTCCGTCAGGCCTCGTCTGCCAACCAGCCGAGCAGCGCTCGGTCTCGCTGGCTCGACTCCCCCTGTGGCAGGGGCCATCGTCAGCCGGATGCAGGGACCAAGTTTGCCAGAGTGAGCCACGGAGAAGAAATCGAGGCCGTATGCCGCTGGGCTCGGTCGCGACCCAGAGCTCCCACCAGCAGGGGGCCGGGTTCACCGCCCCTCGCGGACCGAGGGGATAGCGTCGGGCCGTGACCGTCAACCCGGGATGGCCGGTGACCATCGCCCTGGTCGTCCTACTACTCGTCACGGTGGTCGCGAACCAGGTCTTCCGGCACGGTCTCGGCCGTCAGGCGGTGGTGGCCGGCCTCAGGGCGGCGATCCAGCTGACGATCGCCGCGTCGATCATCACTGCTGTCATCGGCTCGCTCTGGCTCTCCGGCCTCGCCCTCCTCGGGATGTTCGTCATGGCGGTGGCGACCACGTGTCGACGGATCGAGAGCCCGCGCGCCCTGACGTGGGCGGCACTGGCGATGGCGTGCGGCATCGTGCCCGTCGTTGCGATCCTCCTGCTCAGCGGGACCATCCCGTTCGAGGGCATCGCCCTCATTCCCGTCGTCGGGATCGTCCTCGGCAACACCATGACGGTGCACACGCTCGTCGGCCGACGGTCGTTCGCTGCCCTCCGCGAGGAGCACGGTCAGTACGAGGCCGCTCTGTCCCTGGGCCTGCTGCCCTCGCAGGCCATCGAGGAGATCATCGCCCGACGCGTTCCCGAGGGGATCATGCCGAGCCTCGACCAGGTGAAGACGGCTGGAGTCGTCACCCTGCCGGGCGCCTTCATCGGCGTGATGCTCGGCGGCGGCAGCGCCGTTCAGGCTGCCACGGCGCAGGTGCTCGTCCTCTTCTCGATCATGGCGACGCAGGCCATCACGGCCGGTGTGGAGGGCCGGCTCATCAGGGCGCGCCACATCCTGCCGGACGACCTCCGGGTCGCGCTCATCTCCTAGTCGGCCCGCCGACGCTTGACGAGGGTGGCCCGTCCCGGGATCGCCTGCTCACCGCGCGCGGGCCGGTAGCCGGCCTTGCGGTACCTGCGGATGCGGTCCTCACTCCCGGCATGGGCCTCGAGGGAGAAGGTCCGTATGCCGCTGGGCGCGCTGTGCTCGGCAAGGCCGAGCAGGTGCGACTCCAGTCCACCGCTCCCCAAGTCGGGGGCCAGGAGCAGCTGGGAGATGCGCAGCTCGTCGCCACACACCTCGGTGCGCACCGACCCGACGAGGCGGCCGGCCCTGCGCGCGACCCACGTTCGCGTCGTAGCCAGGCTGTCCCTGAGGTCGTCGAGGGATGGCGTGAGCTCGCGCGGCTCGAGCGCGTCGGTGACCAGAGCCTCCTGGGCCGCGTATGCCAGCGCCAGGGTGAACAGCTCAGGGACGTCCGCGGGCACCAGGAGCGCGACGTCGACGTCGGCCTCGCCCGGCCCAGCCACCTGGGCGGGATGGAGCAGGTCGGGACGCCGGGCCGCGGTCCGGGCGAGACGCTGGTCGTGCCGCCAGGCCGCGATCGCCGCATGGTTCCCGGAGAGCAGGACGTCCGGCACCGCGCGGCCGTTCCAGACTCGCGGCTTGGTGTAGATGGGGTACTCGAGCAGTCCGTCCTCGTGCGACTCCTCGACCAGGGACTCGGCGTTGCCGATGACGCCGGGCAGGAGGCGGGCGATCGCCTCCACCATGGCGAGGACGGCGACCTCGCCACCGTTGAGGACGTAGTCACCCAGGCTGACGACGGAGACCTCGAGCCGAAGGTCCTCTCTCGCATGGTCGTAGACGCGCTCGTCGATGCCCTCGTAGCGGCCGCACGCGAAGGCGAGCCAGGGCTCGGCCGCGAGCTCGCGGGCCATGGCCTGCGTGAAGGGCGTGCCCCCTGGTCCCGGCACGATGAGGTGCGGACGAGCGTCGGGTTCGCCCTGCGCGAGGACGTGGTCCAGGGCCTCGGCCCAGGGGCCCGGCTTCATCACCATGCCCGCACCGCCCCCATAGGGCGTGTCGTCGACCGTGCGGTGCCGGTCGTGCGTGAAGTCCCGCAGGTCGTGGGTCGCCATGGTGAGCAGGTCGTCCTGTCTGGCCTTGCCGATGAGCGACAGGTCCAGGGGCCGGAGGTACTCCGGGAAGATGGTGATGACGTCGATGCGCATCGCGACGTCACTCCCCCGATTCGCGGTACAGGTCGAAGAGTCCGGGGGGCGCATCGATGACGACATGGTCCTCGGCGATGGTCGGCACGATGGCCTCGACGAACGGGACGTAGGCCGTGACTCCATCCGTGAGCTCGACGACGAGCCGGTCCTGGGCGGACCCCACCTCAAGTCCCGTGACCTCGCCCAACACCTCGCCTGCAGGGTCGCGGACCTGCAGGCCCAGCAGGTCGTCCTCGGACCACGCCTCCTCGTCCGGGTCCGTTGACGCGGCCGCCTCGTCGAGCACGAGGCGGGCGCCGCGGAGTCCCTCGGCGCCGGTGCGGTCCGGGATCTCCTCGAAGGCGAGCAACCAGATCCCGTTGTGGACGCGGGTCGATCGGATGGTGAGCTGCCGGGGCACACCTGAGCCATCCGCCGCCTCGGTGTCGAGGACCTCACCGACGGCAAATCGCCGCTCGGGCCCGTCGGTGTGCAGCTGGACGGTGACCTCACCACGCAGCCCGTGGGGTTTGCCGATCCGTGCCAGCACGATGCTCATTCCCGAATCCTGTCAGTACCGTTGCTGGATGAGCGAACCAGCGAGCTACGACGCCGTCTTCATCGGCTGGGGCAAGGGCAACAAGACGTTGGCCGCCTTCCTCGCCGCACGGGGCGAGAGCGTGCTCATGATCGAGCAGTCCGACCTCATGTACGGGGGGACGTGCATCAACATCGGCTGCGTGCCCACCAAGGCGCTCGTCGAGTCGGCCAACCACCCGTCCACGGCAGCGAGTCCATCGGCCCGCTACGCCGACGCGATCGAGCGCAAGAACGCGTTGACCGCCCTGCTCCGCGGGAAGAACTACACCATGGTCGACTCGCACGACACGGCGACGGTGATCACGGGTCATGCCCGTTTCGTGGGGAAGCGAGAACTCGAGGTCAGCGCCGGCGACGAGACGATCTCCGTGCGCGGCGACAGGATCTTCATCGGCACCGGCTCCGTCCCGGTACTGCCCCCGATCCCCGGCCTCGACGGACCGCGGGTGGTCACCTCGACCGAGCTCATCGACCGGACCGATCTGTCACCACGACTCGTCGTCGTGGGCGCCGGGTCCATCGGGCTCGAGCTCGCCACCACCTACGCCAGGTTCGGGTCGACGGTGACCGTCGTCGACGCGGTGCCCGACCTGTTGCCGAGCCTGGACCGGGACGTCGCCGACCTCGTCGCGTCGGTCCTTGCCGACTCGGGCATCGAGGTCATCCTCGGCGCCTCCGTCGACCAGATCTCGGACACCCAGTCGGCCGCCGTCGTCCACCTGACCACGAACAACGGGCCGCGGACGGTCGAGGCCGACCTCGTCCTCGCCGCCCTCGGACGACGCGCCGCCACCGACGGCCTCGGCCTCGATGCGGCCGCTGTCGCGGTCACGGAGAGAGGGGCGATCGTCGTCGACGAGCACCTGAGGACCACGGCCGACGGCGCGTGGGCCCTCGGCGACGTCCATGGCGGCCCTCAGTTCACCTATGTCTCGCTCGACGACTTCCGCATCGTGCGCGACCAGCTGGTCGCCGACGGGGTGCGCACGACGACGGACCGCCGCGCCGTCCCGACGACGACGTTCATCACACCGCCACTCTCCACCGTCGGACTCACCGAGAAGGAGGCCCGCGACGAGCGCTCCAAGATCAAGGTCGCCTCGAAGCGCGTCGAGACGATCGCGGCGATGCCACGCGCCCGGATCGTCGGGGACACGCGCGGCGTGATCAAGGTCGTCGTCGACGCGGCGACCGACCTCGTCCTCGGCGCCACGGTCTTCTGTGTGGACAGCCAGGAGATCATCAACCTGGTCGCCCTCGCGATGCGCCACGACATCACCGCAACGGAGCTGCGCGACTCGATCTACACCCATCCGTCCTCGACCGAGGCGCTCAATGAGGTGCTGACGACGATCTGAGCCCCCCACGGAGCCGCGCGTGACCCCGCGACCGGGCTCAGCGGCATACGGCCGAATATGAAAGGGCGCCCCGGGAACCCCGGGGCGCCGCACTCACGTGATGGTGACGCTCAGCGCACGCGGTCCGTGTCGACGATGTCGACGCGGACGTTGCCGTTGCCCGCGAGCGCGTTGACGACGGTGCGAAGTGCGCTCGCCGTGCGGCCGGACCGGCCGATGACGCGGCCGAGGTCGTCGGGGTGGACGCGCACCTCGAGCAGCTCTCCGCGGCGCAGCTCCTTGCGACGCACGACGACGTCCTCGTCGTGGTCGACGATGCCCTTGACGAGGTGCTCGAGCGCCTCCTCGAGCATGCTCAGGACTCGCTCTTCTCTGAGGTCTCGGTGCGCTCGGCCTCGGCCCCTGCGGTCACCTTGGCCTCAGCGGCATCCTCGGCGGCCTTGACGTCGGTGCTCTCCGGGGCGGCGTCGGCCTTCTTGGCGGCCTTCTTGCGCGGGGCCGGCGCGTCGTCGCTGCCCTTGCCGGCGGCAGCGAGGGCAGCCTCGTAGCGCTCCTTCTTCGACGGGCCCTGCTCCTTGGTCTTGAGCGTTCCGTCGTTGATGACCTTGAGGAGGGCAGCGACGGCCTCAGTGGGCTGGGCGCCCTGGCCGATCCAGTAGTTCGCGCGCTCCATGTCGATCTCGATGAGCGAGGGCTCCTCGGTCGGGTGGTACTTGCCGATCTCCTCGATCGCACGGCCGTCGCGCTTGGTGCGCGAGTCCATGACGACGACGCGGTAGAACGGTGCACGGATCTTGCCCATGCGCTTCAGACGAATCTTGACTGCCACTGGTGTGGTGTCTCCTGTTTCTTGGTTGTGAGCGCGGCAAGACCGGGTGGGGAACACGCGGGGAGCCGATGCTCGGTGTAGGCGTCCAGATCAGGCGAGAGGGTCCTGGCCCGACGGGTACAGCCGACCATTGTGCCAGACCCGCAGGGGTGCCCCGGACGCTCGCCCGGGCGGCTACCCGCTCATCCGTCGGCTTGCGGAGCGCCGTTCACCGCTCCTGCACGGCGAAGGCGGCCCGAACCTTGAGCGCCCGGTCGACGACGTCTCGCTTGCTGGCGTCCTCCATCGCCGCGAAGACGGGAGCGACGGCCGGGTTGACTCCGGCACGTGCGAGCCCCATCCGCAGCTCGGGTCCGGCCAGCTTGGCCTCCACGACCCCGCCGACGGATGAGCTGCGCAGCAGCTCGAAAAGCACCGCCGGCGTCGCCACCTTGGAAGTGGAGTAGAGCGGCACGCCGAGCTCGACGGCCAGCTGGGGCGCCAGCCCGGTCGGGGCCATGGC
Source organism: uncultured Actinomycetota bacterium (assembly GCA_963754395.1). GTDB lineage: Bacteria > Actinomycetota > Actinomycetes > Actinomycetales > Dermatophilaceae > Intrasporangium. The sequence goes on from CAVWGJ010000018.1 coordinate 17,351, forward strand.
CGGCGGCCCCGCGACCACGGCCACGAGGCGACGGGCGCTTGGGTGGCGGTAGGGCACGGCGGGCCAGTCGCTCGACGAGCATGGTGTAGCGGTCGTGGTCACGCCAAGCGCGGCGGCCGTCGTGGCCCGGGAGATGGAGGAAGTCTCGGGAGAACCCCTCGTGCACGAAGCCGAGGGACCGAACGAGGCCGGCCGATCGAACATTCGCCGGCTGGATGTTGGCCTCGACCCGGTGCAGTCCCATGCCCTGGGGTTCGTCGGCGAAGACGAGGTCGAGGATGAGCTGGAGCCCCTCGGCGAAGAGGCCCTGCCCGACGTAGGGGTCGTACGCGTCGTAGCCGATGCTCGCGCTGTGGAAAGCCCCTCGGATGACGTTGCCGACGTTGGCGCGGCCCACGAGGTCGTGGTCACCCTCCGGCTCGAGGGCATGCACCATGAAGGTGCGATAGACCGGGGACTGGTTGGCGATGACGGCCGGCAGGTTGTTCGGGTCGGGCACGGCGAACTCCGACAGGCGAGCCGCCGATTGCGTGACCGCTGCCGCGTAGGCCGGCTGATCCGCCGCGGACGGCGGGCGGACCTCGACCCGATCCCCGCGGACAGCGGCGGGGACGACTGACTCAGCGGACAAGGCGGCCTCGCAGGACGATGCCCTTGGGATCGGCGACCACCGTCACGTCCTCTCGCGGGTCCGCTCCGTAGACCACGAAGTCGGCGTCCTCCCCCTCCTCGATGCCGGGCCGTCCCAGCCAGGTCCGGGCCGCCCAGACCCCGGCGTCGAGAGCCTCGAGGGTCGAGAGTCCCGCCCTGGTCAGCTCGACCATCTCCTGGGCCACGAGACCATGGGGCAGGCTGCCGCCCGCGTCCGTGCCTGTGTAGATCGGGATGCCGGCCTCGTGCGCCGCGCCGATGGTCGCGTGCCGGCGCGCATGGAGGTCGAGCATGTGCTGGTGGTAGGCGGGGAACTTCTCCGCCGCAGGTGCGGCCAACGCCGGGAAGTTCGCGATGTTGACGAGTGTCGGGACGATGGCGATGCCCTGGCGCGCGAACTGGTCGATCGTGTCCTCCCGGAGCCCGGTCGCGTGCTCGATGCAGTCGATGCCCGCATCCGCGAGGTCCCTGAGCGACTGCTCGCCGAAACAGTGCGCGGTGACCCGGACACCTTCCTCGTGAGCCGCGGCGACGGCGTCTGCGACGGCCTGGCGCGACCAGCTCGGGGAGAGATCGCCGACCTCCCGGTCGATCCAGTCACCGACCAGCTTGACCCAGCCGTCACCGTGGTGTGCCTCGAGCCGCACGTGCTCGACGAGCTCGTCCTCCTCGACCTCGTGGGCGTAGTTGCGGATGTAGCGGCGGGTTCGGGCAATGTGGCGCCCCGCGCGAATGATCTTCGGCAGGTCCTCGCGCTCGTCCACCCACCGCGTGTCACCCGGCTGCCCCGCATCCCGGATGAGGAGCGTCCCCGCGTCGCGATCAGTCAGCGCCTGCTCCTCGGCGAACTCCCGTGGGACGGCGCCGTGTGGGTCGAGGCCGACGTGACAGTGCGCGTCGACCAGCCCGGGCAGCACCCAGCCGTCGACCGTCTGGACATCGGTGCCCGACCGGGGCGGCGTGAACGACACCTTGCCGTCGATGACCCAGACCTCGTCACGGGTGGCATCCCGCCCGACGAGGACCTGACCACGGACATGAAGCACCGGCGCACTCATGCCCAGACCCTACCCACGCCGCGCGCGTCGTGATGGGCGCCCGCCCTGCCAGCGCCGCACGGTCACGTCACCGAGCGGGTCGCTCGTAGGTCCTGCGCCACGTCGCAGGTCAGGTCGCACGTCATGTCGCGCTGACGCCACAGGTCCGTGCTCAGGCGCAAACTGAGCTGCGACCTGACTCGCGACGTGACTTGTCAACCAATCGAGCGCCGGTCACGATGCTCGCGCGAATGACGTCCTTGGCGTCGCGGTGACGGCCGCACGGAATCCGCTCCTGGCTGCCTCGACATAGGCTCGCTCCACTCGGTCCAGCACTCGGGCGGGCTCTCGAGCGATCGACGCGGGAGTCACGGGCACGACCACGACGCGAGCGGCCCCGAGGTCGGCGTCCACCTCAACCGTCTCCTCCCAGTCCAGCGCATCGGCGTGGTACTGCCGACTGTGCACCATCACTGCGAGGGCCACGTCATCGATCCAGACATCCGGAGTCGTCAGGTGCCGGCCTTGGTCGTCTTGGAGCTCCGGGTTGGCCATGGCCTTCGGCAGGACGCTCGACGACCCGAGAAGCCGCAAGAGGTCTCCCTCCGGCACCGACCAGACACCGGCCATCGCCTCGTCGAGCGCCGCCCGAAGCCGGATCCGGCCGTTTGGGCGGCGTACCTCGATCCAGTGGAGCACGTCATCGGCTCTGACCAGCCGCTGCTGGACAGCAGCGATGATCATGGCGCGTACGTCCCGATCGGGCCCTGCCGCCGCCGCGGCATCGACGAGCGACCGGGCCCGACAGGAGATCTGCAGGGGGCCCCGCTCGACGAGCCGCTCGTCCACGATGTGGGTTCGGCGGATCGACACCCATGAGACGTCCCGCGGTCGGCGTGGAGCGGGAACGAGCAGCTCCACCCTACGCAGCTCGTCGAGAGACGGCATGTGAGGCAGCCCGTGGAACGCTGCAGCTGTCGTGCCGGCGAGCCATGCGCAAGGGCCGGCGAAGAGCTGCGCGGCGACGAGACGCTGGTCCAGGTTGGGCAGCCCGGGATCGAGTAGGACCACGCCGGGAAGGACCATGCGGAATCGCTGGCCCATTGCTGACCTGAGGTCCCGCAAGGGAACGCCCGAGGCGAGAATCTGGCGCCGGGTGACGATGCCCGACTGCGCATGGGCTGACTCGAGAAGCGGTGCTGGTAGGTCCACGTGCCCACGGTGACTCGTCATCATCGGCGGTGCCTTGCGGCTGGTCGTGCTGTGGATGGGCGCACCGGGGCCGCAGCAGATGTGGACGGGACCAGCTGGACACACGTCGCAGGTCAGGTCGCGGGTCACGTCGCGGCACCGTCTCGGGTCCGTGCTCAGGTCCCGACTGGCCTGCGACCTGAGTCGCGACGTGACTTTTCAACGAACCCGGCCCACTCGGAACTCCGCCGAGACGAGAGCCGACGTGCGGCGGAACTCAGCTCAGCGGCATACGGCCCAAGGGTCCGTATGCCGCTGACCCTCGGTCACGGGTGATGGGTGATCAGCCGTGATCGAGCCCGGACAGTGCCGGTTCCGTCGACCTGCCCGGACGGGCGTGGGCCGCCCGGTCGTCGACGACAGGAGACCTGATCCCCCGCAGTCCGACGAATCCTGCGAGCAGCAGGACGAAGGTCGGCACCCCGGAGACTGCCTCGGGTGCGACGAAGTCGCTGATCATGGCCAGCACCAGACAGGCTGCCGCCCAGATGGGGGCGTGACCGGCGCGCCACAGCGCGATGCCGGTCCCGATCGTGCCGACGACGCTCAGCGCCAGCATCGGCAGGAGCAGGCCCAGGAAGACCGGCCCGGCAAAGATCTGCGTCTCGAGGTCGGTCGCGGCCGCGCGGTCGGGCAGGAGCGCCAGCTCGTACGACACCGCGTTGTGTGCGATCAGCGCCGTGTGGAGCAACCAGCCGACACCGGCGATCCGCGAGAGGGCGGCGGATGCCCGATGGCCGTGTCGTGTGCAGTGGTGCCCGATGACGAGCAGGCCGGCCCCGATGAGTGCCGTGCCCAGGAAGGTGAGTGCGTTGCCGAGCAGGAAGCTGGTGGACGCTGCCGCGATCGCGGCAAGCGTGCCGTCGTCGGCGCTCGGCAGCGTGGTCAGGATGAGGACTCCAGCGAGTCCGACGGCCGAGCCGATCGCGGCCCAGCGTGTCGAGAGGGTGTTCATGGTTTCTCCTGAGTGAGGTCGAGCAGCCCGACCCCGTCATCGGGGTTCGGCAGATGACGTCTCGAAGGTAGGAGCGATGCAGCACGTCGTCGTCGCCGTCAGCGCTGAACCGTGTCCGACCTGCGATGTACCTACAGTCAGCCGGGCCGCCGATGCCCACAACGGGTTGCGGCCCTACGGTTGGCGCGTGACCCGGTTCCGACCTCCGCCGCTGCTGGATGCGGTGCTGGCGTGCGGGCTGGCCGTTCTCGGTGTCGCGCAGCTGCTGCACGAGGACGCGGGCCTGGTGTCCGTCGTGCTGATGCTGGGCATCACGCTGCCGGTGGCGCTGCGACGCATCGCCCCGCTGACTGCGGTGGTCGTGAGCTGGGCGTTCATCTTCGTCGAGGGCGGGCTCGGCTCTGACGTGACGAGCCAGGGATACGCGGCGATCCTCGCGCTCTGGATCACCGTGTACTCAGTGGCTCGGTACGGGCTCGGGGTGCATCCGCGGGCCGGCCTCGTCTGGGCAATGGCCTGCGTGCTCGGCTCGGTGATCACGACCACGGGCTTCGACGTGCCCAGCATGCTGCTCACCACGGTCATCACCGTCGGCCCGTGGCTCGCCGGGTACGCCGTGCGCCGCTCGGAGTCGGGCCGGGCTCGGGCCGAGGACGACGCCCAGCTGGCGCGCGCCGAGAAGGAGCGCCACGCGAGGGACGCCGTCGACGACGAGAGGACCCGGATCGCCCGCGAGGTGCACGACGTGCTGGGGCACACGCTGGGGCTGATGGTGCTTCAGCTCGGCGCCGCGGACCAGAACCTGGATAGCGACCCGGTCCGCGCCCGCGAGGCAGTTCGGTCCGCGCGGCAGGCAGGCAAGTCGGCCCTGGCCGAGGTCCGCTACCTGATCGGTCTGGACGACGACGTCATCGCCGCGTCCGCGCCGCCGACGAGCGGTCTGCTCGACATCCCGGACCTCGTCGAGCAGAACCGCAGGGCGGGCGTCGATGTGACGCTCGAGCTCGACCTGGGGGCGACGGCCGCAGGCGGGCACCCGCAGGACTCGATGCCCTCGGCGACCGACCTCGCCACCTACCGCATCGTGCAGGAGTCGCTGACCAACGCGGTTCGGCACGGCTGCGGTCCGGTGCGGGTCGATCTGCGGCGCACCCCCACCGAGGTCACCGTCGCGGTGCACAGCGCGACGCGCGAGCCTGCTGGCGTGGGGCGCGCCGCAGCTGAGCTGAGCCCTGCCGACCCGGACAACGGCACGGGCTCCGGGCGCGGGATCATCGGGATGACCGAGCGGGCGCGGTCGTGCGGCGGAACGCTGTCGGCCGGCCCGGTCCCTGGCGGCTTCCTCGTCGAGGCGCGGCTACCGACGTGGACCACGGATGAGAGGTGACGAACCATCGACGATGACGACGAGCGGGGCGCGAGCATGACGAGCGTGGTGATCATCGACGACCAGTCCCTCGTCCGTGCGGGGCTGCGGATGATCCTCGACCAGGCACCGGAGGTCCAGGTCGTGGGCGAGGCTGCGGACGGCCGTCAGGCCTTGGACCTCGTGGCCCGGGCGCGGCCCGACGTCGCGCTGATGGACATCCGCATGCCGGTGATGGACGGGATCCAGGCCACCAGACGGATCGCCCGCACCGACGCCGGCACGCGGGTGCTCATGCTGACGACGTTCGGGGAGGACAGACAGGTGGTGGAGGCAATGCGGGCGGGTGCCTCCGGGTTCCTCCTCAAGGAGGTCGACCCGCCCGACCTGGTGCACGCCATTACCGGGGTCGCCCGCGGTGACGCGCTGCTCGCACCCACGATCGTGCGGCGGCTGATCGAGAGGTTCACCGCCGCACCGACCCGCGACCCCGCGCTGCTGGCCTCGCTCACCGCCCGTGAGCGCGAGATCCTGATCCAGCTGACCCGGGGGCTGAGCAACGACGAGATCGGGACCAAGCTGTTCATCAGCCCGGCGACCGTCAAGACCCACGTCACGCGGATCCTCACGAAGCTCGGGCTTCGCGACCGCACCCAGGCCGTCGTCTTCGGCTACGAGACCGGGCTGGTGACGCCCGGCCACCCCGGATAGCGGTCCCTAATTCTTGCCGAGGAACGTGTCGAAGCCCTTGGGCAGCTTCGACAGGTCCAGGTCCGTCATGGGGTCGCCACCGTCCTGGCCAGAGCTGGGCATGCCGAACGCCGACGCAGCGGCCTTGCTCCGACCCTCGGCGGCCCGCTGGGCGGCAGCCCGCTCCTCCGCCGCGCGCTTGGCCGGGTTGCCGCTCTTGCTCTTCTTCCGCTGCGGCTGCTGGCGACCCCGCTTGCCGGCACCGGGCACGCCCGGCATCCCCGGCAGGCCGCCACCGCCCCCGCGAGCCAGCGACTTCATCATCTTCTGCGCGTCGCGGAACCGCTCGAGCAGCTGGTTGACGTCGGTCACGGTGACCCCGGAACCCTTGGCGATGCGGGCCCGTCGTGACCCGTTGATCTGCTTCGGATGGGTGCGCTCGAACGGCGTCATCGAGCGGACCATCGCCTCCACCCGGTCGAACTCCCGGTCGTCGAAGGAGTCGAGCTGAGCCCGCATCTGCTGCATGCCCGGCATCATCTTGAGCATCGACTTGAGCGAACCCATCTTCTTGATGGCGCTCATCTGCTGGAGGAAGTCCTCGAAGGTGAAGTCCTCCTCGGCGAGGAACTTGCGCGCCATCTCGTCGGCCTGGCGCTTGTCGAACGCCTTCTCGGCCTGCTCGATGAGCGTGAGCACGTCACCCATGTCGAGGATGCGCCCGGCCATCCGGTCCGGGTGGAAGACCTCGATGTCCGTGACCTTCTCGCCCACCGACGCGAACATGATCGGCTCGCCGGTCACCTCGCGGATCGACAGGGCGGCGCCACCTCGCGCGTCGCCGTCGAGCTTGGACAGGACGACGCCGGTGAAGGCGACGCCCTCGTGGAAGGCCTGAGCCGTCTCGACGGCGGCCTGCCCGATCATCGCGTCGATGACGAACAGGACCTCGTCCGGCTGGATCGCCTCGCGGATGTCGGCGGCCTGCTGCATGAGGTTGGCGTCGACCGCGAGACGGCCAGCGGTGTCGACGATGACGACATCGTGCTGCTGCGCCCGCGCGTGCTCGACCCCGGCACGCGACACCGCGACCGGGTCGCCGAAGCTCCGCGTCCCCTCCCCCGACCCCGCGACCGCGTCGTGGCCGCCGATGTTGCCGCGCTCCGGCGCGAATACCTTCAGGCCCGCCCGCTCACCGACGACCTCGAGCTGCGTGACGGCGTTCGGCCGCTGGAGGTCGGCTGCGACCAGCAGCGGCGTGTGGCCCTGGTCCTTGAGCCAGCGACCCAGCTTGCCCGCGAACGTCGTCTTGCCGGAGCCCTGCAGCCCCGCGAGCATGATGACGGTCGGCGGGGTCTTGGCGAACCGGATCTGTCGCGTCTCGCCGCCGAGGATCGCGACGAGCTCCTCGTTGACGATCTTGACGACCTGCTGGGCCGGGTTGAGCGCCTGGTTGACCTCTTCGCCGAGCGCGCGCTCGCGAACCGCATGCGTGAACCGCTTGACGACGGGCAGCGCCACGTCGGCGTCGAGCAGCGCCAGCCGGATGTCACGGATCGCCTTGTTGACGTCGGACTCCGAGAGGCGGCCCTTGCCGCGGAGGTTCTTGAAGGTGGCGGTCAGCCGGTCAGACAGGGTTGCGAACACCCGGCAACTTTAGCCGTTGGCGCGTGCACTTCCGATTCGGCTGGCTCCCATCCCCATTCCGTATGCCGCTGAGCTCGCTTCCCGACGCGCCCTCGCTCCTGCTCCTGCCGCCCTGGGTCACGGTCCGTCGCAGGTGTCGATGATCATGGCCACCGCCTGGGCGGCCCGGGGCGGAGCCAATCGGCCACCACCGAACTCGGTGACGTAGAACGTGTCGAGGGTCTGCCCGGCATAGGTCGCGATGTGTGCCGAGCGCACGACCAGTGAGGCGCGGGCCAGCGTGATGCCGATGTCCTGCAGGAGCCCCGGACGGTCGGTCGCGCGCACCTCGATGACCGTGGCCGTGTCCGAAGCGCCGCTGATCACCATGGCCCGCGTCGAGTCGGGGGCCCCCGAGCCGGGGCTGCGGACCGGTCCCGTCCCGATCGCAGCGGTCGCCCTGCGCCGCTGGAGGCGACCGAGAGGCGATCGGTCACCGGAGCCGATCCGGACGAGGTCGCGGGCGACGATGTCGGGCAGGGGCTGTTCGCCGCCGGGCGAGTCGACCCACCACTCGTTGACGGCCAGGCCATCGAGGGTCCGGACGAGGGCAGAGCGCACGACGAAGCCGTGCGCGGCAAGCAGGCCGGCGGTATCGGCGAAGAGGCCGACCCGGTCCCGGTCGACGATGTCGACGCGGTGTGCGCCGCCCATCGAGGTGACCGTGACGTGAGGGTCTCCGACGGCGACCTTGTCGAGCGCGTCCGGACCGAGGGCCAAGCAGTCGAGGGACTCGATCGGCTGGATCGGCTGGATCTCGGGGGTGCTGTCAGCGCCGTTGGCAGCGACGAGAGCAGCACGGCAGGCCGCGTGGAGCCGGGCGACAAGGCCGGCGCGCCAGTCGGTCCAGGCCTTCGGCCCGGCGGCGGATGCGTCGGCCTCGGTCAGGGCCCGGAGCAGGTCGAGGGTCAGGACCGACCCGCCGACGGCCTCCGAGAGGACCGCGATCGTCGCCGGGTCCTCCGGGTCGCGCCGCGTGGCGAGCTCGACGAGGGTGAGGTGCTCGCGGACGAGTCGGACGACGACCTCCCGGTCCCGGTCGCTCGTGCCCATCCGGCGCAGGATGCGGTCGGCCAGCAGGGCTCCGGTCCGGGAGTGGTCCATGGCGCCCGCAACCTTGCCGATGTCGTGGAGCAGGGCTGCGAGGACGAGGAGGTCGGGCCGGGCGACGTCCCGCACGAAGCCGCTCGCGGCCACGACCGTCTCGACGAGGTGCCGGTCGACCGTGTGCCGGTGTACGGCGTTGCGCTGGGGCCGACTCCGCACGGCGGCCCATTCGGGGATCCACCGCTCGACGATCCCGGCGAGGTCGAGCCCTTCCCAGACCGTGACGAGACCGGGGCCCGCTGCCAGGAGGTCGGCGAAGACGCCACGGGCAACCTCGGGCCAGGGCTCACCCGGGCTCGGTGAGTGAGCCGCGAGATTGCGCAGCGTGGCCGGCGAGAGCGGGATGGCGTTGCGGGCGGCGACGAAGGCGGCTCGAAACGCGATGACCGGATCGGACGTGACGTCCGCCGATGGCCCGAGGACCGCCTCGCCGTCATGCCGGTACAACCCGTAGCCGAGGGGCACGAGCTGCGGTCGCCGCGGGCCCACGCGGAGGGTGCGGGCCCGCTGCGACTGGAGCGCCCGCCGCAGCGTGCCGTCGACCGCATAGGTGATGATCCGCGCCGACCCGGACAGCTCGGTGAGCACGGAGTCGGCGTCCGCGTGGCCGAGCAGCGCGGCGCAGGCGTCCTGGTCCTCGCGGGCGAGCCGGTCGCGGCCCCGGCCGGTGACGACGTGGATGGCATCGCGGACGTCGAGGATGCGCTCGTACGCCTCGTCCACCTCACCATGTGGTCGATCCGTGAGCCACGCCTCCGTCAGGGCCCGGAGCACGGTCATGTCGCGGAGGCCACCGTGGGCCTCCTTGAGCTCCGGCTCCACGAGGTGGGCAAGATCGCCCTGCCTCGCGTGCCTCGCCATGACCGAGTCCTGCAGCTCCGGCAGCCGGGTCCGCGCGTTGGCGCGCCAGTCGTGCGCCACCGTGGACCGCGCGGCATTGACGACGTCAGCATCACCGGCGACATGCGTCAGATCGAGCAGGCCCATGGCGGCGGAGAGGTCGCCCGACGCCACCGCCCTGCACTCCGCAACCGTGCGGACGCTGTGGTCGAGCCGCACCCCGGCGTCCCAGATCGGGTACCAGAGCCGATCGGCAAACGCACCGACCTCCTTGCCCGACAGGCCACGCGGGTGGTGAACGAGGACGAGGTCGTAGTCGCTCAGCGGCCCACCGTCACCTCGGGCGAGCGAGCCGACCGCGGCGAGGGCGACGCCCTCGTGACGCCGGCCCGCGCAGGCCTCGCGCCAGAGGTCCTGCAGCCAGCCGAAGCCGAACTTCGCGATCGCCCGCCGGCGGTCGCGGCCCGCCCCGGGTGTCGCGAAGCCACGCGTCCCGGCGAGGTCCAGTCGTCGTGTCGTCACATCGCTCATGAGGACCTCGCCGGGCCTTTCTCTCGAAGGGTCGAGCTGCTCCGATGCGATCGGGAGCCCGCTGCCTGGGTCGAATGGGGGTCAGAGTGCAGCCGGGCCCCGCTCGCCCGTGCGGACCCGGACCACCTCGTCGACGGGAACGGACCAGATCTTCCCGTCGCCGATGCGGCCGGTCTGCGCCGACTTGAGGATGACGTCGATGACGTCGGGGGCGTCGATGTCATCGACGAGAACCTCGAGACGGACCTTCGGCACGAAGTCGACGTTGTACTCGGCGCCGCGGTAGACCTCGCTGTGGCCCCGCTGGCGGCCGTAGCCGCTGGCCTCGCTGATGGTCATCCCGGTGACGCCGAAGGCCTCGAGGGCCTCCTTCACCTCGTCGAGCTGGTGCGGCTTGATGATGGCGGTGACGAGCTTCATGCGTTGACCTCCTTGGGAATTGCCGGCGTGGCGGCGGGCGCAGCCGATCCCGCGCCACGACCGATGGAGGCGCCGAGGCTGCCCCAGTCGTAGCCGGTCTCGGCGTGGACGTTCTGGTCGATGCCTGCGGTCTCGTCGTCCTCGGAGACGCGCCAGCCCAGGGTTGCCCTGAGTCCGATGGCGACCACAGCGGTGACGAGCCCCGAGAGCGCAACGGCGGCCACCGCGATGAGTGCCTGCACCACGAGCTGCTGGATGCCGCCGCCGTAGAACAGACCGGTGTCGGTACCCAGGAGACCGATCGCGACGGTTCCCCACAGGCCCGCGACGAGGTGGACGCCGACGACGTCGAGCGAGTCGTCGTAACCGAGCTTGTACTTGAGGCCGACGGCGACGGCGCAGAGGGCGCCGGCGACGAGGCCGAGGGCGAGCGAGCCGAGGGGCGAGAGCGCACCGGCGGCCGGCGTGATGGCGACGAGGCCGGCGACGACTCCGGACGCGGCGCCCAGCGAGGTGGCGTGGCCGTCGCGCACCTTCTCCGTGAGGAGCCAGCCGAGCATCGCGGCGCACGTCGCGGCGGTCGTGTTGATCCAAGCGAGGCCGGCCGTGCCGTTGGCCGCGAGCGCCGAGCCGGCGTTGAACCCGAACCAGCCGAACCACAGGAGAGCCGCACCCAGCATGACGAAGGGCAGGTTGTGCGGACGCATCGCGATCCTGCCGAAGCCCTTGCGCCTGCCCACGACGAGGGCGAGGACCAGTGCGGCCATGCCGGCGTTGATGTGCACGACGGTGCCCCCGGCGAAGTCGATCGGAGCCACCGCGGCCGCGGCGTCCTCCCCGGTCCCGGTGACGCCGAACAGCTTGGCCGCCAGGCCGTCGACCGAACCGGACAGCAGGCCGCCGCCCCAGACCATGTGGGCGAGGGGGAAGTAGGCGAGCGTGACCCAGATGCCGGCGAAGACGAGCCACGTGCCGAACCTGGCCCGGTCGGCGATGGCGCCACTGATGAGCGCGACGGTGATGATGGCGAAGGTGATCTGGAAGGCGACGTTGACGATGGCCGGGTAGGAGCCGGTGAGGATGTACTCCCCTGCGGAGTCGGTGATCGTGCCGTTCAGGCCGAACCACTCGAAGGGGTTGGCGAACAACCCACCGATGGAGGTCGGCCCGTAGGACATCGAGTACCCCCACAGGACGTAGACGACACCGACGACACCGATGGCGCCGAACGACATCATCATCATGTTGAGGACGGACTTCGCGCGGACCATGCCGCCGTAGAAGAAGGCGAGGCCGGGAGTCATCAGCAGCACCAGCGAAGCGCTGACGAGCATCCAGGCGGTGTCGCCGCTGTTGAGTGCGTTTTCCATGTCGAGGATCCTGTGGAGGACCCGTTTCGACGGCTCGCGCGGCGTGTTACGTCCGTGTCAACAACGGGCCCGGACTGTTAGTGCTGCGTTTCGCACGAAGGACCCGCCCACGATGTGGACGGGCCCTGCATGGTGGCGACCCCCTGGCTCACTCCACGATGGCGTCGACGAAGGCCTCCGGGTCGAAGGGTGCCAGGTCATCCGGCCCCTCACCGAGTCCGACGAGCTTGACCGGGACGCCGAGCTGGCGCTGGACGGCGACGACGATGCCGCCCTTTGCGGTGCCGTCGAGCTTGGTCAGCACGATGCCGGTGACGTCGACTGCCTCGGCGAAGACCTTCGCCTGCTGCAGGCCGTTCTGGCCCGTCGTGGCGTCGAGTACGAGGAGCACCTCGTCGATGTCGCTCTGCTTCTCGATGACCCGCTTGATCTTGCCCAGCTCGTTCATCAGGTCGGCCTTGTTGTGCAGGCGTCCCGCCGTGTCGATGATGACGACGTCGACCTCCTGCTCGATCCCGGCCCTGACGGCGTCGAATGCGACGGCGGCAGGGTCGGCGCCCTCCCTGTCGGACCGGACGGTCGGCACCCCGACGCGGGCGCCCCACGTGTCGAGCTGGTCGGCGGCCGCGGCGCGGAACGTGTCCGCGGCGCCCAGCAGCACGTCACGGTCCTCGGCAACGAGGACGCGGGCGAGCTTGCCGACCGTCGTCGTCTTGCCGGTGCCGTTGACGCCGACGACGAGGATGACGGCCGGACGCACGCCGACGCGCGACGAAGCGATGCGACGGTCCATGTCGGGCTGGACGAGACGGAGCAGGTCCTCCCTGAGCCACTCGCGGGCGGTGGCTTCGTCGGTCGTCCCGTCGACCTTCACCTGGGTCCGCAGCGACGCGATGAGCTCCTCGGTCGCCTCGACGCCGAGGTCGGCGCCGATGAGGGTGTCCTCGACGTCCTCCCAGGCCTCCTCGTCCAGCCGACCGCGCGACAAGAGCACCAGCAGCCCCTTGCCGAGAGCCGTGTTGGACCGGGCCAGCCGGGCACGGAGGCGCTGGAGGCGGCCGCGCGCCGATTCCGGGCGCTCGATGGTCGGCAGCAGCTCGGAAATGGGCGGAAGGGTCTCCTCCGGAGCCTCGGTCGTCACGGTCCCAGCCGATGACGCCTCGGTCTCCGGCCGGCGTTCGAGCTCCTCGGCGGGCAACCCCGGCGCCCGCGTCGAAGGAGGAGCCTCGACCTCCCGCTCGGGGCGGCCCCGTCCACGCAGCAGGCTGACGGCGACGCCGACCCCCAGTGCGATGATGACGACGCCGATGATCACGTAGAGCCAGAGGTTTTCCACGTCGTCCATCCAATCACGGCCGGCCGACCGAGCCCTCCCGCGAAGTCTCGGTCGAGTGTGCAGTAGGCGCCCGCGAAGTCTCGGTCGAGTGTGCAGTACGTGCCGACCCTGCCGCGGCGCGAACTGCGCACTCGACGACGAGCTGGCACAGCGGCATACGACCATGCCGTATGCCGCTGAGCCCGCTGCCGCTCGGAAGGCCGCCTCAGCGGGACGGCTGGGTCAGGCGGACTGCTGGGTGGCGACGTCCCGCAGACGCTGCGAGACCACCGTCGTCACGCCGTCGCCGCGCATGCTCGCGCCGTAGAGGGCGTCGGCGATCTCCATCGTCTTCTTCTGGTGCGTGATGACGATGAGCTGCGAGCTGTCGCGCAGCTCCTCGAAGAGGGTGAGGAGGCGCCCGAGGTTGGCATCATCGAGCGCAGCCTCGACCTCGTCCATGATGTAGAAGGGCGACGGCCGCGCCTTGAAGATGGCCACGAGCAGGGCCACCGCCACGAGGGAGCGCTCGCCACCGGAGAGCAGCGAGAGGCGCTTGATCTTCTTGCCCGGCGGGCGTGCCTCGACCTCGAGCCCGGTCGTCAGCAGGTTGGACGGGTCGGTGAGGACGAGCCGTCCCTCGCCGCCCGGGAAGAGCCGCTGGAAGACCCGCTCGAACTGGACCGCGGTGTCCGCGAACGCCTCGGCGAAGACCCGCTCGACGCGCTCGTCGACCTCCTTGACGATGTCGAGCAGGTCGCGCTTCGAGCTCTTGAGGTCCTCGACCTGCTCGGTGAGGAACTTGTGCCGCTCCTCGAGGGCGGAGAACTCCTCCAGGGCCAGCGGGTTGATCCGCCCCAGGGCGTTCAGCTTGCGCTCGGCCTGCCGGAGCCGCTTCTCCTGGGCCTCGCGAACGAACGGCCCCGGATCGGGCAGCGGCGCCTCCGGGTCGGCGTCCGGGTCCGGCACGACGGGCACGAGCTGGTGCGGGCCGTACTCCTCGACGAGGGACTCGGGCGAGATGCCCAGCTCTTCGACGGCCTTCTGCTGGAGCTGCTCGATCCGCAGGCGCTGCTGTGCGCGGGCGACTTCGTCGCGGTGGACGCTGTCGGTCAGCTCGCGCAGCTCGTTCTGCAACGTCGCGATGTCGCGCCGCACGAGTGCCAGCTCCGCGTCGCGCTCGTTGCGGGCCTCCTCGGCGGCACGTCGGGCCGCGTCGGCCTCGTCGGCAGAGTCGACGAGCAGGCCGTGCGCCCAGTCGGCGGCCACGCGGACCGCCTCGGCCACCCGGGCCTCGCGCTGCCGGCGGGCCCGCCTCGCCGCCAGACGCTCGCGTGCCTCCTCCTCCTGGCGTGCGCTCCGCTCCAGCGCATCGGCACGGTCGCGCAGCGCGCGGGCACGCTCCTCGCGGGTGCGCAGGCCGAGGCGGAGCTCGGTCTCTGCTGCGCGGGCCTCCCGGGCGAGAGCGTCGAGCCGATCCCGCTCCTCCGTCGACGGCTCGGCATCGACGTCACCCTCGGCGCTCGCCGCGTCGAGCCGGTCGAGCAGCTCGGCATGGGCGGCCTGGTCCGCCTCGAGAGCGGCCCGCGCGTCGGCGATCGCCTTCTCGGTGCGCTCCACCTCGGCCCGCGCCGCCCGCAGGGTCTGACCGAGGGAGCCGAGCCGCTCGGCGATCGCGGACATCCGGGCGTCGCTCTCATGGAGGCGCTCGAGGCAGGCCTCGACCCGCTCGTTGCGGTCGGCACGCGACGACTCGGCGGCGGCCACCGCGAACCGCGCCTGCTCGCCGGCCCTCGTCGCGCGGGCGACCTCGGCCTGCGCCGCCTCGAGCGCAGCCTGGAGCTCGAGCAGGCTGGGAGCGCTGAGGCTGCCTCCGCGCACGAGGCCGGGCGCGTAGACGTCACCCTCGCGCGTCACGGCGGTCAGGTCCGGATGGGTGCGGACGAGGCGCGTTGCCTCGCCGGCACTGTCGACCAGGGCGACCCGCTCAAGGGCCCGGTCCACTGCCGGCCGCACCGACTCGGCACACTGGACGACGTCCCGTGCCCATCGCGCCCCGCGGTCGAGAGCCGGCCACGTCGACGGATCGACCGGGGCCGCGGACTCCGCGACGAGCAGGCTCACCCGTCCTGCGTCGTCGGCCCGGAGGGTGTCCAGGGCCCGGGCCGCAGCGTCGAGCGAGCGGACCGCGAGCGCCTCGGCCGCCGGTCCGAGGGCGGCTGCAACCGCGTTCTCGAGGCCGGGGTCCACGCTCACGAGGGAGGCCACCGAGCCGATGATTCCGTGCGATTCGAGGTCCTCCTGGGCTGCGGCCAAGAGGGCCGCAGCGCCGTCCTTGCGGCTGAGGCTGAGCTCAAGGGTCTCGGCCCGCGCGGCGGCAGTCGTCCGGGCCCGGTCCGCGGCTGCCTCGGCGTCCCGCCAGCTCGCGAGCTCAGCCTCGGCTGCCTCGAGCTCTGCAGCGGCCTGCTCGTACGCGGTGTCGAGTCCTTCCTCGCCCTCCTCGTCCTGCGCGACGCCCGCCTCGAGACGAGCGAACTCCCGCTCGGCCTCCGCGGCGCGCGACAACGCCTGCTCGGCGGTGGACCGGAGTCGCCCGACCTCCGCCTCGCGCGCCTCGATCCGGGATGCCTTCGCGCCGACCTGTCCGCCGAGCTTGGCGAGGCCCTCGCGGCGGTCGGCGGCGGCACGCGCCGCCCGGGCGAGCCGCGAGGTCTCCTCCGCGTGGTTGCGCTCGGCCTCGGTGCGGGCGAGGACCGCCTCCTCGAGGGACGCCCTGACCTCGTCGATCTCGGCGCGCAGGATCTCCTCCTGCTCGCGGACCTCGGCGGCCTGCGCGCGCAGCTGCCCCGGGTCGCGGGTCGACTGGCCGGCCTCCTCGCCCTCGCCATCGTCCTCGCTGAGGAGGCGCACGCGCTCTGACGCGAGCGAGAGGGTCGACGCCATCCGCTCGACGAGGCGGCTGGCGGACACGTACTGGTCCTGCGCAACCGTCAACGCCGGCCGCGCGTCCTCGGCGGCCGCCTCGAGCCCGGCAAGGCGCTGAGCGAGGCCGGCCATGGCCTCCTCGACCTCGGTGCGCCGCTGGATGAGTGCCGTCTCGTCGGCCACCTCCTGCTCCAGCGTCGACATGAGCTGGACCAGGTCGTCGGCGACCAACCGCAGCCGGGCGTCGCGGG
Source organism: uncultured Actinomycetota bacterium (assembly GCA_963754395.1). GTDB lineage: Bacteria > Actinomycetota > Actinomycetes > Actinomycetales > Dermatophilaceae > Intrasporangium. The sequence goes on from CAVWGJ010000018.1 coordinate 33,746, forward strand.
CCTCGGCCTGGATCACGGCTGCCTTGCGAGCCGTCTCCGCCTGGCGCCCGAGCGGGCCCAGCTGGCGGCGGATCTCACCGGTGAGGTCCTGCACCCGGGTGAGGTTGGCCTCCATCGTGTCGAGCTTGCGCAGAGCGCGTTCCTTGCGCTTGCGGTGCTTGAGGACGCCGGCCGCCTCCTCGATGAAGCCCCGACGCTCCTCCGGAGTGGCCCGGAGCACCGTGTCGAGCTGCCCCTGGCCGACGATGACGTGCATCTCGCGGCCGATGCCGCTGTCGGACAGCAGCTCCTGGATGTCCAGCAGGCGGCAGGGGGTGCCGTTGATCGCGTAGTCCGAGCCGCCGTTGCGGAACATCGTCCGCGAAATCGTCACCTCGGTGTAGTCGATGGGCAGCGCGCCGTCGGTGTTGTCGATCGTCAGGGCCACCTCGGCCCGCCCGAGCGGTGCACGCCCGGCCGTGCCGGCGAAGATGACGTCCTCCATCTTGCCGCCGCGCAGCGACTTGGCACCCTGCTCCCCCATCACCCAGGCGAGCGCGTCGACGACGTTGGACTTGCCGGAGCCGTTCGGGCCGACGATGCATGTGATGCCGGGCTCGAGCCGCAGGTGGGTCGCCGACGCGAAGGACTTGAAGCCCTTCAGGGTGAGGCTCTTGACGTACACGACCCGCTGATTCCTTCGTTCGACGGCGATGCGACCGGCGCACTCCACCTGCGCGAGATCCCGGTCAGACTACAAGCCGGGGCGAGCGGAACCGGGGACCTCGCGCACGACCGAGCTCAGCGGCATACGGCCGTATGGTGGCGTGCGTGAGCACGCTCGACCACCTCGTCGTCGCTGCCGCGGACCTCGAGGAGGGCGCGCGGTGGGTGGCGGATCGGCTCGGGGTGGGCCTCGAAGCGGGCGGCCGGCACGCCGTCTTCGGCACCCACAACCGGCTGCTCCCGCTCGGGCCGGACTGCTACCTCGAGGTCATCGCGGTGGACCCCGACGCACCGGCGCCGGACCGTCCCCGGTGGTTCGAGCTCGACACGGCCGTGATGCGGGAGCGCCTGGCCAATGGACCTGCGCTCGTCCACTGGGTGGTGCGCGTCGACTCCGTCGACGAGATCGCCGACCCGCTCGAGCTGAGTCGCGGTGACCACCGCTGGGTCATCGGAGTCCCACCAGATGGCCGTATGCCGCTGAGCGGGCTTGCGCCGTCACGCATCCTCTGGCGCACTCCCCCGCCATCGACCGTCCTGCCGGACAAGGGGATTCGGCTGCGCGAGCTGGCGCTGTCGACTCGCGAACCGGCCGCCCTGACGGACGCGGTGGCGGGGGTCAGGGGTCCGATCGTGGTCAGGGAGGGGTCGCCGGGCCTCTCCGCGACCTTCGACACCCCGACCGGGCCCGTGGCGGTGGGCCACCTACAGTGATCGAGTGAACGACCTCCACACGATCACGTCCATCGAGCGACTCCTCGAGGTGTACCCCACTGGACCTGCCGCGACCTCGGTCCGCAAGGAGTCGCCAGTCCTCACGCCCTCCTACGCCGCCTTCGTCAACGCGGCACCCTTCTGCGTCGTTTCGACGGTGGGTGCGGGTGGCCTCGACCAGTCGCCTCGTGGCGATGCCCCCGGGTTCGTCCGGGTGCGGGACGAGCGGACCCTCGTCATCCCCGACCGACGTGGCAACAACCGGCTCGACACGCTCCGCAACCTCATCGCCGACCCGCGTGTCGGGCTGCTCTTCCTCGTGCCGGGTGTCGGCCACGAGTTGCGAGTGAGGGGCGCCGCGGTGGTGTCGACCGACCCCGACGAGCTTGGACGACACGAGGTGCGCGGCGTGCTGCCCGCGTCGGTCCTCGTGGTGGCCGTCGAGCGGGTGTACTTCCAGTGTGCCCGGGCGATCAAGCGGTCGCGCCTGTGGGAAACCGACGCCTGGCCGGACCCTGCCTCGGTACCGACCGCCGGCGGGATGACCCTCGAGGCGGGCGGGTTCGGGTCGCAGCAGGAAGCGCGGGACTACGACGCGGCCCTCGACGAACGCCAGGACGCCACCCTCTACTGAGCGGGGAGGTTCGCACCCCACCCCACCCCCGTCGGGTCACTCGTCGCCGGAGGCGATCCGCTCGTGGTGGTGGATGACCTCGGCGATGATGAAGTTCAGGAACTTCTCCGCGAAGACTGGGTCGAGCCCGGCCTCGTGGGCGAGGGCGCGCAATCGGGCGATCTGCCTTTCCTCCCGGGCCGGGTCCGCCGGCGGCAGGTTCCGCTCGGCCTTGAGCCGACCCACCTGCTGGGTGCACTTGAACCGCTCGGCGAGAAGGTGCACGAGGGCCGCGTCGATGTTGTCGATGCTGCTCCTGAGCCGAAGCAGCTCGGCGGGCACCTGGGGCTCGGTCTCCGGCTCGGTCACCGCAACAGGCTAGGCGAGCGAAGATCACGGTGTGGTGACGCGACCGCCCACTGGACCGCTGCGAGTTCATCCCCCACCTACACTCCCCGCGTGGATTTCGTCCTTCCCGTCCTGTTCATCGGTGTGAGCCTTTCCGTTCCGTGGCTGGGCGAGGTGGGCCTGGCACGGCTCGCCAGGTATCGGATGCGCCGCGGTCGGATGGTGGCGGTTCGTGCGCGCCTTCGCCTCCTGGCTGGTCTCCGCTTCGGACATCGCGGTGGCACGCGGACGCACGGGCGGCGCGGAGCAGGACGAGAGGTGGACCCTGCGCCTACGGACCGCTCACGGATCGCTGGGCCTTCTCGATGTTCGGCGGCCTTGGCGCGAGGTCGTACAAAGCCTGGCCGACGCCGCGCCGACTGCCACCACCTCGAGTGGCCGGACCGGTCCGCCCCTTCCGCTGTGGGCAGTGACGACCTTGGCGACCTCGGCCATTGCCCTGGCCGGCTGGCTGTCGATTCTGCTCCGCACGACGGAGCGGGTCTCGCCAGTGCTCAGCATCACGGACGAGGAGACGTCCTGCTGGGTCGAGTGGTCTGAGGGCGCATCGACCTTCCGTGGTGCGCCGACGTGTCCCGATCCGTTGCCGATGATCGGCGATCCGATGCCGTACCTCACGACGCCTTGGCCGGTCCAGGGCTACGCCTGGGACACCGATCTGCCGTGGGTCCTCACCGTGCTGCTGGGCGCCGCAATCGTGGTGGCTGCAACGCGGATCATTCTGTCTGTGGTTCGTGGCCGCGGGCACTCCACACCCGAGCGGGTCTCCCTGGAGGACGCAGGCATGGACCGGCCAGAACACGTCACCGCCCACCACGAGCCTCGCCAGGCAGCGCCCGGCTCCCTCACCCAGGTCTTGGATCGGGCTGAGGCCGATCTCGGATGGGCCGACCTCCCTGCTGGTGCACCGCGCAGGGCCGACTGGTGGGCGGATGCCCGGACCGCCGTCCGGTCCGCGCCACGATGGTCGCTCCTCCTCGCGATGGCTGGGGCGGCCCTCAGCCTGGCCGTGGGTGAGGACGGCGACAGCCCAGCCACCGTTGTTGGGCTCGCCGTCGCGGGACTCGGCCTGTTCTGGACCTTGCTGCGAGGCGGCATGCTGCTCGGGGCGCTCCGAGGGCCGATGCGCGCAAGCATCACGACCCCGTGGATTCACCGCGCTGTCCAGAACGCATCGGGCGAGTGGTGGTTGCTCCTGCTCGAGGGCAGCCACCCGCGGTGGCTCGTGCCCCTGTCGGCCCGTCCACCCCTGCACGGGAACTGCCGCATCCGTGGGGAGCTCGTCGACGGTGCCGCCGTCCACGTCCTCATCGTGGGCGTGCTCTGGCTACCGACAGGCGGCACCGTCGAGGTGGACGACCACGTCCTTGCCGGGGTACTGGACGACCTTCACCACCAGACGACGGGCGACGAGCCGGACCTGTCCCTGCGCTGACAGTCAGCGCTCGACGAAGCCGATCAGGTCCTCGCGCGTGCTGCCCGGCTGGCGACGACCGCGACGACCGCGTCGATGGAGCCGGGGCGCCGGGTTGTCGTCGGCTCCTCGCGCAGCAGCTCCTCGAGCTGCTGCACCGCCTTGGGGTCCCCCTGGGCGACGACCTCGACCCGGCCATCACCCAGGTTGCGGGCGTGGCCGACCAGACCGAGCTCGAGCGCGCGTGCCCGGGTCCACCACCGGAAGCCGACGCCCTGCACCCTGCCACGGACGAAGAAGGTCACGCGCGACGCCTCACTCATGCGGGACACGGTACGACCGGGCCGCCAGGGAGTGGCCGCCCACCACCCGACGGAGTGAACGCGCATCGGGAGCGAGCCCAGCGGCATACGGAATGGAGTTGTCGTCCTGCGCGCCTCCACCTCGCTGTTCCCAGGCGTCCCTATGCTCACAAACGAGGCCGGCTCCGGCCGGCCCCCGTCGCTGACGCGAAGGGAGCCACGTGACGACGTCGGCCACACCCCCAGTGGCCCACCGCGACGCAGGTGCGGTCACGGCGACGAAGCCGAGGCCGGGTCCGGGTGTGCCGTCATCGCCCCAGAGCCGACATCACGCCGGGCGGATCGAGGGACTCGACGGCATCCGTGCACTGGCGATCGTGGCCGTCCTCGTCTTCCATCTCAACGCCCCGTGGCTGCCCGGTGGCTTCCTCGGCGTCGACGTCTTCTTCGTCGTCTCCGGGTTCCTCATCACGACGTTGCTCGTCCGCGAGCACGAGCGCAGCGGCCGGATCGCCTTCCGGGACTTCTGGGTACGCCGGGCCCGCCGGCTGCTGCCAGCTCTCGTCGTCACGGTCACCGTCAGCACGCTCATCGCACGACTCGTGAGCGGCGACCTGCTCGTGCACGTCGGTCGACAGATCGTCGGGGCGCTGACGTTCTCGACCAACTGGGTGGAGATCACCGCGGGCTCGAGCTACTTCGACCAGACGGCTCCACAGCTGTTCATGAACTTCTGGTCACTCGCGGTCGAGGAGCAGTTCTACCTCGTCTGGCCCGGCCTCACGCTGCTGCTCGTCACGTTCGCCGCGGCCCGGACCCGTGTTGTCGTGGCCCTCGGCATCGCAGCGGTCTCGACCGTGCTCATGGCGGTGCTGCTCGAGCCGGGCGCCGACGCCACGCGCGTGTACTACGGCACCGACACGCACGTCATGGGCCTGATGATCGGCGCCGGGCTCGCCTTCGCCTGGGCCAGCCCACGCGTTGCCGCGCGGATCCGACCCTCGAGACTCGGAGCTCCCGGGCGGTGGGCGGTCCCGATCGCCGCAGCCGCCCTGGTCGCCTGCCTCATGTTCCTCGACGAGGGCGACCCGGTGACCTTCCGCGGAGGCATTCTGCTCGCGTCCCTGGCATCCGGTGTGTTGGTGCTGGGCGTGCTCGACCGCCCGCCGGGCCGGGCCACCAGATGGCAGCGCCTCACCGGCCACCCCGCCGCCCGGTGGATCGGCGAGCGGTCCTACGCGATCTACCTCTGGCACTGGCCGGTCATCCTGCTCGTCGCCCGCGACAACCCGTCGGCCCCGGGCACCACGAGCCATCTGTTCACCCGCGGGTGGTGCGTCCTCGTCACCCTCGCCCTGGCGGACCTGACCCATCGTTGGGTCGAGACACCCTTCCGTCGGCACGGCTTCGGCGGCGTGCTGCGGATGACCGGCACCTTTCTCCTGTCGTGGTCCCGCCGGACCCGGCAGGTCGTCGCCGCCACCACCCTCACTGCCATGCTCGTCCTGACCATGGTGGTGTTGACCGCACCCGACCAGTCGGAGACGGCACGGATGCTGGAGGCCAACGAGGCCGCGGCGGCTGCGCTGGCCCGTGGCGCTGGCGAGACCTCGCCGACGGCCGCCCCGACCACGCCGACTGGCGGCGCAACGCCGACTGCCGGGACCACGTCGTCGGATCCCCCACGGCAGGGCTCCTCGGGGACTCCCGCCGTCGTGCCTCCGGCGACGACCAAGTCCGTCGACCCAGCGGACGCCAAGGCCGACTTCACCATGCCCTCTGGCAAGCAGATCGACGGCTACGGCGACTCGATGATGGTCGGCAGCATCCACGCGCTCGACTACTACTTCCCCGGCATCAGGATGGACGCGAGGTCCAACCGACGCTGGTCGGACGGCCTCGCTGCGATCACGGCGCGCGGAGAGGGCAACCGTCGCGCCGTGCTCCTGGCCTTCGGCACGAACGCTGGCGTCGACGCGGGAGCCGTCGCTGCTGCCCTCGACGCGCTCGGCCCCGATCGCATGGTCGTCCTCGTCAACCTCATGGGGCCTTTTGCGCGCATCGACGACGACAACGCCGCCCTCGAGGCCGCCGCGGCGTCACGGCCCAACGTCATCGTCGCCGACTGGGCGGCCGCGGTACGGGACCACCCGGAGCAGCTCCAGTCGGATCGGATCCACCCGAGCCTCAAGGGATCTCACCTGTTCGCCAAGACGGTACGCCAGGCGTTGGCGACGCTGAGCGAGCGCCACACCGGAAAGCAGGTCGTGCTCAAGGACCTCCCGATGCCCTGACCTCGTCACCGACCCGCAGCCGGGCGTCAGCCGCGAGCGGCAGGTCGGGCGCGAGCCGGATGCCGAACCACGTCGCACCATCCCACTTCCGGTGTCGAGAAAGTGTGCGGATCGGCTCCTTGGTCGTCCGCAGGGTCTGGCGGTCGATGGTCGTCATCACACAGCGGTCGCAGACCATCGTCCGGTGGAAGGCCACGTCGCCGATGCGGACCTTGTCCCAGCCATCCTCGGCGAAGGGCTCCTCCCCGTCGACCACGACGTTCGGCCGGAAGCGCTCGTGGTCGATGGACTCGGCGCCCGCCTCTGCCAGCCACCCGTTGAGTCGGCGGAGGGAGGAGCCGGTCGTCAGCAGGATCGGCGCCGCATCTGAAAGGGAGTTCGTGTCCCCGTCCTGCCCGCCGCGATCCCGCCGGACCGGACGGAGCGACGCGTCGTCCTGCCACACCAGCTTCAGCCCGGTCCCGACCCGCTCCGAGATCCACGCGTGCACCTCCGGTCCGGCCGGCCGCGCGGTTCCCTGTCCGCTGTGGTCCACGGCGATGGGCGTCGCCTCACGTGGTACCGCGACGACGATGGAGCCGCCAGTCCTGTCGCTCAGCCGGATTGCGCCCTCCAGCCTGGTCTCCTCGGCCGGCTCAGCGGTCAGGCCGAGCAGCGCCTTGACCTCACGAGCCGTGACCTTGGTTCCCGACGCATTCACGAGGCCCCAGCGGCGGTCGCCACGGAGACCGCGCGCATCGAGAGACGACGCCTCCAGCGCGACACCCTCGAGCGACTTGACGGGGTAGAGCGTCAGCGCCGTGACGCGCATCCCGGCCCTCACTCGGCGAGCCAGGCCGCATAGGCGTCGAACGTGTAGGGGCGGCCGAGGAAGTCCTCGACGAGGTCGGCGGCGTCGCGCCGCCCACCCGGGGCCAGGACCTTGTCCCGGTAGGCACCGGCGATCTCGGGGTCGAAGAGGTTCGCCCGGTCGAAGGCGGAGAACATGTCCTTCGCGATGACGAGGGACCACATGTAGGTGTAGTAGCCGGAGCCGTAGCCGTCGAGGTGCCCGAAGTGGCACTGCATGTGGGTGCCCTCGATGTAGGGGAACACCGAGTACCGGCGCATGAGCTCCCTGAGGCGCGCGGTGAGGTCATCCGTCTCGTTGACGTGGAAGTCGTAGGACATCGCGGCGTAGAACATCTGAGTCCGGGCGTCGTAGCCCTTGCCGAAGTCATCGGCGCGCCGCATCGCCGCCACGAGCTCGGCCGGAATCGTCTCCCCTTCGGCGTTGCGTGCGAACGTCGCGAGAACGTCCGCGTCCCAAGCCCACTCCTCCAGCATCTGGCTCGGCGCCTCGACGAAGTCCCACTCCGTGGCCACTCCCGAGAACCGGACCCATTCCTGGTCGCCGCCGATGACGTGGTGGACGAGGTGTCCGAACTCGTGGAAGAGGGTGACGACCTCGTCGTGCTCCATGAGGCCCCGGTTGAAGTTGCACACGAGGACGCCCTCGGGCAGCTGCACCCCCCGCATCCCGCGAACGAGGTCGAACTGCGCCGCATGCTTGTACTTGCCGTCACGCGGATGCAGGTCGAGGTGGATGCGACCGATCCGCCGGCCCTGGAACCCCACGTCGTAGGTCGCGACCTCCGGGTGCCAGGTAGGGGCATCGGTCACCGGCGTCCACTCGAGCCCGAAGAGGCGCCCGGTGACCTCGAGCAGACCCCGACGGACCGACTCGAAGGGGAAGTACGTCCGCACGCGCTGCGCGTCGACGGCCAGCTGCTCCTTCCGGACCAGCTCCGCGTAGTAGGCGACGTCCGCCCCGTCGATGTCGGTGGCATCAGGGCGGTCCAGGTGCAGGCGCTCGAGCAGGACGGCCTTGTCACGGGTCGCGCTGTCGGCGGAGAGATCGGTGATCCGGTCGATGAACTCGGCGATCGCCGTGCCCTTGCCGATCATCTTCACCTCGGCGTCGAAGTCGGCCCAGGAGTCATAGCCGAGCAGCGCTGCCGTCTCCCGACGCACGGCGAAGACGTCCTGCAGGACCTGGTCGTTGGCCGGCCAGCCGATCGTGAGGAACTGCGTCACGAGGTCCCGTCGGGCGGTGGCGTCCTTGGCAAACGTCCGGAACGGCACGACGTCCGGGTAGTCGGTCGTCACGGTGACGAGGCCGCCGTCGCCGGCCGGGTGGGCGTCGATCCAGTCCTGCGGCATGCCGTCGAGCTGCTCCGGACGGACCCGGATCGAGCGGACGTTCTCTCGGATGTTCTTGCTGAAGTCCTGGCTGAGCAGCAGCCCCTTCTCGCTCAGCTCGCGCAGGCGGGCACGAGTCGCCTCGTCGCGGTCCACGCCCGAACGGCGGAAGTCGCGCAGCGTTCGCTCGAGCAGTCGAGCGGCAGCGGCGTCGAGGCTCGCCGCGTCCAGTGTGGCGAAGACGGCATACAGCTCGGGGTCGAGCCCGAGATCCGTGTCGAGCTTCTGAACCTCCTGGGCCACCGTCTCCGCACGGTCCCGGACCGCCTTGTCGGGATGGACCTCGGCGAAGAACGAACCCACAGAGGCCGCGTTCGACAAGGCGACCTGGGCGTCGTTCCACACCCGCAGGGCATCGACGGCCTCCGTCGGACGGCTCGCCTTGAGCTCGTCGACGAGCGTGCGGCACCGTGCCAGCTCGTCGTCGCCACGACGGGCCACCCAGTCGAGCCAGTCAGGCTCCGAGTCGTCGGCTGGCAGGGTGAGGGGCATCGGCTCAGTCGTCACGACGGCACTGTATGCCGCTGGGCTCGCCCCGCGCCCGATGTTTCCTTCCGCTGCACTCAGTCCCAGAGCCGCAGGGACCGGCGGAAGATCCCGGCCAGGTCCTCCTCGGTGACGGTCCTGGGACAGGTCGCGAGGAGCCGCTGCTGCTTGAGCGCGCCATCCACGAGGGCACTCACGTCCGTCTCGTCGTAGCCCACGGCGCCGAGCCCCGAGGGCAGACCGATGTCACGCATGAGGTCGAGCAGGATCCCGGGCAGCACGTCCTTCGGGTCCGCCTCCCACCTCCCCTGACGCTCCGGGTCGAGGAACGCGGCCGCGGCGAGGTGTCGTTCGGGGTTGGCGTCGAAGGTCCACCGGAAGGCCTCCGGAGCGGTCAGGGCAACGGCCATGCCGTGCGGCACCATCGGCTCGTCCCGCGGGTAGTCGCGCGGGCGGAAGTCACGCACCCGACCCGCAATTGGATAGGCGTTGGCATGCGGCACGTGGACACCGGCGTTGCCGAAGCCGAGCCCGGCGAAGGTCGCCGCCAGCGCCATGTCGCCGCGGGCCGCCTCGTCCTCCCCGTCGCGGACGACGACGCGGAAGGCGCGGGCGAGCAGGGTCATGGCACGCTCGGACCACAGGTCCGCGATGGGGTTGGCCCCGCAGTAGGGCACCCGCTCCCCCGGGGTCTTGCGCGGAAAGTCCGAGTAGGGACGGGCCGTCCAGCTCTCCAGGGCATGGCAGAGGATGTCCATGCCGGCGCTGGCGGTGACGCCCTGCGGCTGGGTCATCATCAGCCTCGGGTCGACCACGGCCAGCATGGGCCGGAGCCGCTCGTGGCTGATGCCGGTCTTGACCTCGAGTGCGAGGACGTCGAGGACGCAGATCGTCGTGCTCTCCGCACCGGTGCCCGATGTCGTCGGCACCGCGATCAGTGGGAGCAGTGGGTGCTGCGGCGACCGGGCGGCGCCGATCGGCGCGTTGACGTAGTCCATGAGGTCGCCCGGATTGGTCAGCATGAGGTCGACGGCCTTCGCCGTGTCGATCGACGACCCGCCGCCGATGGCCACGACCGCGTCGAACGGCCCGTCGGATCGGGCACGGGCGACGGCTCCCGCCAGGCTTCGGTCCGTCGGCTCGACGTGCGCGGTGTCGTGCACCACCGCCTCGATGCCGTGGGCCCGGAGCTGGTCCGCCACCCGGGTGGGGCCTCCGGCGGCGAGGACGCCGGGGTCGGTCACGACGAGGACCCGTCCGGCGCCGAGCTGGGTGAGGTCGTGCCAGATCTCGTCCGCGGCACCCGGCCCAAAGCGGAGCCGAGGGGAGGCGTAGGTGAACACCGTCTCGCTGGGGTCGCTCATCCGCCCAGCCTCCCAGCAAGCGTCGCGGTTGCCCACGAAGCCCCCCGTCCGGCCTCTCAGTTCTTCGCGCAGCTCGGGTTCAGCCGAGGCTGCGCACCCTCGGCCGTGGTCGTGGCTGGCACACCGGGCAGGAGTAGGAGGAACGGTTCATGAACTGCTCGCGACGCATGGGCGTGCCGCAACGGTCGCACGGCGTACCCGCTCGGCCGTAGGCGTGCAACGACCGGTCGAAGTATCCGCTCGCACCGTTGACGTTGACGTACAGCGCGTCGAAGCTCGTGCCGCCCTGGCCAAGGGCCGCGGACATGACGTCCCGGGCGTGGTCGAGAATGCGGCTCAGCGTCGGCTTGGTGAGGGTCGCGCAGATCCGCTCGCCGTGGACCTTGGCCCGCCACAATGCCTCGTCGGCGTAGATGTTGCCGATCCCGGAGACGAGCGACTGGTCGAGCAGCGCCCGCTTCACGGCGCTGTCGCGGGTCTTCATGCGGCGCACGACGGCGGCCTGGTCGAAGCTCGCCTCGAACGGATCGGGGGCGATGTGGCCCACCGACGCGGGAACGCCATCGAGAGTCAGGGGCGAGAGAGCCAGCCCCCCGAAGGTGCGTTGGTCGACGAAGTGCAGCTGGGGGCCGTCGTCCATGAAGTCGAAGACGGCATGGCAGTGCTTGTCGCGGGGCAGACCGGCCGGCTTGACGAGCATCTGGCCGCTCATGCCGAGGTGGACGATCAGCGCTTCGTCGCCGTCCAGGACGAGCCACAGGTACTTGCCCCGGCGGGCCGCCGAGGTGACCGTGGCACCCTTGATCCGGTCGGCCAGGTCCTCCGGCCCGGCGACGTGACGGCGTGCGACCCGAAGGCCGGTGATCTCGGCGCGGGCGATGCGGCGCCCGACGACGTGGTCCGCGAGTCCGCGGCGGACCACTTCCACCTCAGGCAGCTCGGGCATCAGGCCCGGCCGGGGCGATCCGACGCGGTCTCGGCGTCGGCCTCGGCGCGGGCAGACCGGCGTGCGTCCAGGGTGTGCCACGCCTCCTTGGCGGCCTTCTGCTCCGCTTCCTTCTTGCTGCGGCCACGCCCGTCGCCGAGCACCTCCTGGCCGAGCACCACTCGGGCGTGGAACTCCTTCTCGTGGTCGGGGCCCTGCTCGCTGACGCGATACTCGGGGGCCCCCTGACCGACCGCCGCGGCCACTTCCTGAAGGCTGGTCTTCCAGTCGAGCCCCGCACCCAGCGTCGCCGCCTCCTCGATGAGCGCGTCGAAGTGGTGGTGGATGAACTGCGCGGCACGCTCGATGTCAGTCGCCAGGAACACCGTCCCGATGAGGGCCTCCATGGTGTCGGCCAGGATCGATGCCTTGTCCCGACCGCCCGTGGCCTCCTCACCCTTGCCGAGCATGACGTACTCGCCGAGGTCGAAGCTGCGCGCGACATCAGCGAGCGCCCGCATGTTGACGACCGCGGCTCGTAGCTTGGCGAGCTGGCCCTCGGCCAGGTCCGGATGCCCGCGGTAGAGGGTCTCGGTCACGACGAGCCCGAGCACCGAGTCCCCCAGGAACTCGAGGCGCTCATTGTTGGGGACTCCGCCGTTCTCGTAGGCGAATGAGCGGTGTGTCAGGGCACGCAACAGCAGCGGCTCGTCGATGTCGCCCCCGACCACCTCCTGGAGGTGGCCGAGCAAGGCATCGACGGGCCGCTGTGGGACCGCCAGAACACCCGCTTCGCCGTCGCTCACGGGGTTGCCCACGAGCAGATCAGGCCTGGTGCTCGGTGCGCTCAGCCGCGGCGTAGTAACGGCCCTTGTAGGTGCCACATGACGGGCACGCGATGTGCGGCTGGGCAGCCGCACCGCACTGGGGGCACGTGGTGAGAGTGGTCGGCGCAGCCTTCCAGTTCGCGCGGCGCGAACGGGTGTTGGACCGCGACATCTTCCGCTTCGGGACAGCCACGTCAGTTCCTCTTCTCTTGCGGGTCGTCCTGCAGCAGTCCGCTGAGGGCCGACCATCGGGGGTCGATCACTTCATGATGGTGGTCCGGGTCCTCGGCGAGGTGCAGACCGCACTGGGCGCACAGCCCCGGGCAGTCGTCCCGACACACGGGTTGGAACGGCAGGGTGGGAACCACCGCGTCCCGCAGCACGGTCTCGAGGTCGACGAGGTCGTCCACCAGCTCGTACACGTCGTCCTCGTCCGAGTCACCCGCCACCTCGTGGTGGTGCGCCGCCCGATCGGTGTAGGCGAACAGCTCCTGGAATCGCGCGCCGACGTCGAGCTCGACGGGATCCAGGCACCGCACGCAGGCACCGGTCGCCGTGCCGGAGACCGAACCCGTCACCAGCACTCCCTCGACGACCGACTCGAGCCGCACGTCGATCTCCACCGGCGAGCCGGCCTTGATCGCGATGACCTCGGTGCCGAGGTCCTCGGGGAGCACTGTCGTGCGCTGGAGCTCCTGCATCGTCCCGGGTCGCCTGTTCAGCTTCCGGGTGTCGAGCACCAGGGGCGAACGGGGATCGGGACGGTCCATGACTCCTGCACAGCGATAGTGTGGGTTCGGCCCGCGTCAAGGCAGACGTGGACCGACGTCCAAGGCTACCGGAGGGGTCGGCGGGCCCCAAATCAGCGCATCCGCTCCTCCAGCGCGGTGAGCACGACGTCCGGGACGAGGCCCGACACGTCACCGCCGTAGCGGACCACCTCCTTGATCAGGGAGCTGGAGACGTGCTGGAGGTCCGGGGCGGACGAGAGAAAGAGCGTCTCGACCCCCGTGAGGTGGCGGTTCATGTGCGCCATCGGCAGCTCGTAGGCGAAGTCGGTGCCGCCGCGCAGCCCCTTGACCATGGACCGGGCCCCGACCTCGCGACAGACGTCCACGACGAGCCGGTCCGCCCACGCGGCGATGCGCACGTTGTCCAGATGGGCCAGCGACTGCTTGAGCAGCTCGAGCCGCTCGTCGACGCTGAAGGTGCCCTGCTTTGCCTGGTTGTGCAGCACCGCGACGACCACCTCGTCGAAGAGGCCTGCGGCCCGCCCGATGATGTCCACGTGACCGTTGGTCACGGGGTCGTAGGAGCCGGGGCACACGCAGCGTCGCGGTTCGCTCGTCACGGGGACAACCTACGCGACCCCGCCAGAGAGGGGCGGCTCCGCGAACCAGACGGCGGTTTCGCCGTAGCGCTTCTCTCCGGAGAGCTCGAGCCCCGCAGGCCACGACGGCTGGGGGGAACGCGTCGACCGCTCGACCACGACGAACGCTTCCGGAGCGAGCCATCCGTGCTCCACGAGGGCGCCGAGCACCTCCGTCAGGGCCCCTTCGCTGATGTCGTAGGGCGGGTCGAGGAAGACGAGATCCACCCTGATGCCCGCGGGCGGACCAGCTCGCAGGACGCGCTCGACCGTGTCCGTGACGACCCGAACCCCGGCTGCGCCCACCGTGTCGATGTTGCGCGCGATGACCTTGGCAGCCTTCCGGTCGGACTCCACGAGGAGGACCCGGGACGCCCCACGGCTCGCCGCTTCGAGTCCCAGGGCCCCGGAGCCCGCGTAGAGGTCGAGGACGTGTGTGTCGGCGAGCAGGCCATGGTGCTCGAGCCGGCTGAAGAGCGCTTCCCGGACCCGGTCCGAGGTCGGGCGCGTCATCGATCCCGGTGGGGTACGCAGCGTGCGGCCCCCTGCCGAGCCGCTGATGATCCGCGTCATGTCAGCCCCGCTCCAGCCAGACGGCCTGCTCCTCGTCGAGGCGCGTGGCCACCGCGGCGGCGAGCGCCGGATGCTGCCGCAGCTCGGGATCCGCGTCGACGAGTGCAAAGGCGTCCTCCCGGGCCGCTGCGATGATCTGCTCGTCCTCCCGACGGGTCAGCCGGAGGTGGCGCACCGAGTTGACCCGCCCGCTCTGGCGGGCGCCGAGGACGTCCCCCTCGCGGCGGAAGAACAGGTCCGCCCGCGCGAGCTCGAAGCCGTCCGAGGTGCTCGCGACGGTGTCGAGGCGTTGCCTCGCACGCTCGCCCGGGTCCGTGCTCATGAGCAGGCAGAGGCCGGGCGCCGAGCCCCTGCCCACCCGGCCGCGGAGCTGGTGGAGCTGCGAGATGCCGAAGCGCTCGGCGTCGATGACGACCATGACTGTCGCGTTGGGCACGTCGACCCCGACCTCGATGACGGTCGTGGCCACGAGGACGTCGACCTCCCCGGCACCGAAGGCACGCATCGTGTCCTCCTTCGTCTCCGGGTCGAGCCTGCCGTGCAGCACACCAATTCGGGTCCCGGCGAGCACCGGGTTGCGGCTCAGTTGGTGCCACATCGTGTAGACCCCGGTGAGCTCCTTCTCAGCAGGGCCGTCCCCGCCGTCATCCGGATCCACGGGCTCCCAGTCATCGGCGTCCTCGTCAGAGGTGTCGGCTGACAGGACGGAACCAGGGTCGGGGTCGCCGATCCTTGGGCACACGACGTAGATCTGGTGGCCCTTTGCCACCTCCTCGGCGACGCGTTGCCAGGTCCGTTCGACCCAGTTGGGCTTGGCTGCGTCGACGCGGTGAGTCGTGATCGGAGACCGGCCCTTGGGCAGCTCCCGCAGCGTGGCGGTCTCCATGTCCCCGAAGACGGTCATCGCGACGGTGCGCGGGATCGGGGTCGCGGTCATGACCAGCACGTGCGGCGGCCGGGCTGCTTTCTCCCGGAGCGCGTCCCGCTGCTCGACGCCAAAGCGGTGCTGCTCGTCGACGACGACCAGGGCGAGATCGGCGAACTGCACGTGCTTCTGGATGAGCGCGTGCGTGCCCACGACGATCCCGGCCTCCCCCGAGGCCGCGTCCAGCAACCCAGCCCTCCGGGTGGAGGTGCTCTGGCTGCCCGTCAGCAGGACGACCTTGGTGCCGATGTCGCTGCCCCCGAGCATGCCGCCCATGGCCAGATCGCCGAGCATGGCGGTGATCGACCGGTGGTGCTGCGACGCGAGGACCTCGGTCGGGGCCAGCAGCGCCGCCTGGCCACCCGAGTCGATCGCGGCGAGCATGGCCCGCAGGGCGACGATGGTTTTGCCCGAGCCGACCTCGCCCTGGAGGAGCCGGTGCATGGGCCGCTCCCGGGCGAGTTCCTCCTCGAGGAGCTCGCCGACGTCACGCTGACCGTCGGTGAGCTCGAACGGCAGGCGTGTGTCAAAGGCGGCGAGCAGGCCGCCGGGACGTGGCCGTCGCGGCGTGCCCAGGACCGCTTCGGCGGCCTTTCGGCGCTGGGCCAGGATGGTCTGCAGCACGAAGGCCTCATCGAACTTGAGCCGGTGCAGGCCAGCGTTCGGAGCCTGTGTCAGCAGCGGGCGATGCACCAGCTCGAGAGCCTCGCGTCGACCGAGGAGGCCTCGGCTCTCGCGAACCTCCTGCGGCAGTGGCTCGCGGAGCCGTTCCACCCGGTTGAGCGCGTCGTGCATGACCCTGCGCATCCGGAACTCGTTCAGCTTGCCCGTCGTCGAGTACACCGGCACCCAGTGGGTGCGGTACGACTCCACCTGCCCCTCCGAGTCGTTCTCTTCAATGAGCTCGTAGACGGGGTGGGTCAGTTGGAGGTCCCTGCCATAGGAGCCGATCTGGCCGATGAAGAACCCCCGCGCGCCCGGCTGCAGCTTGTCAACGTGACCGTAGGCGTTGAAGAACGTGACGGTGAGCTGGTTGCCCGAGCCGTCGGCGAGCACGACATTGAGCATCTTGCCGCGACGGTTGCGCATCGGTCTGGTCGTTGCCTTGGCGACCTCGGCCACGATGAGCACGTTCTCGCCCACCCGAAGCCCGGACAGATCCGTGAGCTCGTTGGGCAGCAGGTAGCGCCGCGGCACCAGCTCGAGCAGCTCGCCCACCGTGCCGACACCCTTGTTCTTGGCCAGCGCCTCGGCATCGCCCTTCTTGACGAGCTTCGTCAGGGGCGAGTCCTCGGTGAGCAGGACCATGTCACTCGACTCCGATGAGCGCGGTGTAGACCGGCTGTCCCCCGTCGAGCACGCTCACCTCGACCCCGCCGTGCTGCTCGCGCGCGGCCGCCTCGACCGCGCCCACGAGGCCCTCGGGGGCCGACTCGCCGAGGACGAGGGTCACCAGCTCGCCACCGCTCGACAGCAGTCGATGGGCCACCTCCCGGGCGACGACGAGCTGGTCGGAGCCGACGATGACGATGTCGCCATCCACGACTCCGAGGACGTCGCCCGGCTCGCAGGGTCCGCCGCTCGTCAGGCCGACCCGGTTGGCGATCGTGACGGCCCCGTGGCGGGTGCCGGCTGCGGCGGACTGCATCGCGACGAGGTTCGAGGTCGGCCAGGCGTCCGGCTCGAACACCGCCACGGCTGCCAACCCCTGGACGGCGGTCCGGGCCCGGACGACAAGGGCCTCGATGCCCTCGTCGGCGGCGGCGCGGGCCGCTGCCGCCGCCGCGAGCTCCGTGTCTGCGTCGTTCGGCAGCACGATGACACCACGGACACCGGTCGCGTGCTGCTGGCGAATGGCCTCGATGAACTCGCCTGTCGCGGCTCGATTGCCCGGCCCGGAGGAGATGACCGCGGCCCCAACGGCCGTGAAGATGTCGGCGATCCCATGGCCCGCGGCACATGCGACGACCCCGGTCAGCCTGGTCTCCGGCTCGTGACCATGTCCGTGCGCATCGCTGTGGCCATCGCCCTGGACGTCGTCGTGGGGATGGATGGCCAGCCCGTCGTCGGAGACGAGCCGGGTGATCCGGATCCGGTGCGGGCGCCCGGCCTCGACGCCGGCCTCGACGGCCGCACCCGGGTCGTCCACGTGGGCGTGCACGTTCCACTCGCCGTCGCCACCGACGACGAGAACGGAGTCGCCCAGCTCGACCAGGCGGGTGCGCAACGCGGCAATGCGCTCCTCCTCCTCGACGGAGAGCAGGTACATCACCTCGTACTCCGGGCCCATCGCCTCCCCGGACGGAACGACGTCCGCGTCGAGTGGCCGGGTCACGAGGAGTGCTCCGGCGTCCGGGTGGGGCCGGCCGCGTCGGTCGGACGAGGACAACCCGAGGACGACTCGGCCGTCATCCCCGGCGGCGAGTCGCTCGAGGCACTCCAGGACGAGGACCAGACCCGCTCCACCCGCGTCGACGACACCGGCCCGGGCGAGGACGGGGAGCTGTTCCGGCGTCCGGGCGAGCGCTTCCTGGGCCGCCTCGAGGATGCGGACCGTCGCGGCGTGGAAGGCGAGGCCGCGGGCTTCCGCGGACGCCAACGCCGCCGCCCGCGACACCGAGAGCATCGTGCCCTCCTTGGGATCGGTCACCCCTTGCCAAGCCCGTTCGTCGGCCCGGGCGAGGCCGGCGGCGAGATCATCGGCGTCGATCACGGGGCAGCCGCCGACGCCCTCGGCGAGCCCCCGGACGATCTGGCTGAGGATGACGCCCGAGTTCCCCGGGCGGTCCAGAGCAGGTGGCCTGCGAAGCCCTTGAGCAGGTCCGCGACACTGTCCAACGGCTGGTCGGCGGCATCCGTCAGCATCCGCTCGATGGCTCCGTCGAAGGTCAGGTAGAGGTTGGTACCGGTGTCGCCATCCGGGACCGGGAAGACGTTGAGTGCATCGATCTCCGCTCGGCGCGCGGCGAAGACGGAGCGGATGAGCACGGCCCAGCGGCGCACGGCATTGACGTCGAGGACCTCGAGCGCCCCGAGCGTGCTGCCCGATCCGCGTGCCATCCGGCTCCTTCCGCTTGCGTCCAGCCGATCCGCCCAGCCGATCCGTCCACTCGATTCCGTCCACGCGAACTGCTGTGCGGCAGGCTACTGCGTCACTCCGACGGCTTGCTGCCGCGAGCCCTCTACCGTTGCCCTCGTGTCTACCCGACAGAACGGAACCGTGCACCGGAAGACCCGAGCAGATGCTCCCGAGGGCTACTTCCAGGCGGAGGCCGCCGGCCTGCGGTGGCTGGCCGAGGCAGAGCCGGAGGGTGGCGTCCGCATGGTGGAGGTGCTCGACGTGGGACCCCGCCACATCGACCTGCGACGACTGTCACCGGCACCGGCCACCCCGGCCGCGGCGGCGGACCTCGGCCGAGCACTGGCCATCACGCACTCCACGGGTGCCGCCGCCTTCGGGGCTCCGCCGTCTGGTTGGCTCGGAGACGGCTGGATCGGCCGGCAGCCCCAGACCAACAACCCCGAGCGCTCGTGGGGCCGCTACTTCGCCGAGCAGCGGGTTCGACCGTTCGTCCGCAAGGCGGTGGACGTGGGGCACCTCGTCGGGTCCGATGCCCGCGTGGTCGATGCCGTCTGTGATCGGATCTCCGCGGGTGCCTATGACGACGACCGTCCGCCCGCCCGGATCCACGGGGACCTGTGGGCTGGCAACGTCGTGTTCACCTCGGCGGGCGCGGTTCTCATCGACCCGGCCGCGCACGGCGGCCACGGCCTGACCGACCTCGCCATGCTCGACCTGTTCGGCTGTCCGTATCTCGAGCAGGTGCTTGCCGCCTACACCGACGCATCCGGTCTTCCCGCACGATGGAGGCGCCTGATCCCCCTGCACCAGCTCCATCCCCTCGCGACCCACACCGCCTCCCACGGGCCCGGCTACGCCGCTGGACTCGTCGCGGCAGCCCGCGCGGTGGGGTGACCTCCTCGCCGTTTTGTTCAGGTGGCACCCGGTCGGCTACTCTTGGACGGTTCCCTTCGCGCTCTGCGGGTGACGTACGCCCCGGGGGTGTGTCGAGTGCCCACACGGCCCGATCGGGAGCACCAGCACTTCCGTCCACCCCGACATTCAGGAGATACCCGTGGCTGCCAACTGCGACGTCTGCGGCAAGGGACCGAGCTTCGGTCACAACATCTCGCACTCGCACCGCCGCACCAAGCGCCGTTGGAACCCCAACATCCAGCGCGTTCGGACGCTGGTGGACGGTGTGACGCCGAAGCGGATCAACGTCTGCACCTCGTGCCTCAAGGCGGGCAAGGTCGCTCGCTGACCTGACCCACTCGAGCAAGGCCGGCTCCCTCAGGGACGCCGGCCTTCGCCATTCGTGAAGTGGTCCCAGCCGGTGTGCCGAGGGCGATGCCCCTCGATGTGGATTCCCGGGGCCTCGTCGCCCCGCAGCCCACGCACCAAGCCGATGACGCGCCACCCGTCCGGGACCTCGCCCGGGAAGGTGGCCAGCAACGAGTGCTCCTCTCCCCCGGCCAGGACGCAGTCCCACGCCGCCTCCTCGCCGACGGCGCCGGCCACGTCAGCGACCTCGGACGCCAGCGCCTCGGGATCGAGCTCGAGGACGACACCGCTGGCCCGGGCGATCCGACCCCCGTCGCGCAGCAGTCCGTCCGAGACGTCGAGCATGGCGCTCGCTCCTGCCGCCGCCGCCTGGGGGCCGGCTTCCAGTGGCGGGGTGGGCCGTCGCTGGGTGGCAACCGCGGTCGTATGCCGCTGGGCCCGGTCCTGCTGCAACAGCTGCAGTCCCGTTGCGGCGAGGCCGAGCGACCCGCACACGGCCAGGCGGTCGCCGTCGCGGGCGCCGGAGCGCAGCACGGGCGCCCCCGCCAGGTCCCCGAGCGCCGTGACGGACACCATGACCACTCCGGGAGGGGCCGAGGACAGGTCACCGCCCAACACGACGACGCCGGCTCGATCGCAGGCCTCGGCGATGCCTCGCCCGAGATCGACGACCCAGTCCACGGAGACCATCGGATCGGTGACGAGCGTGACAAGCACGCCCGTTGGCCGGCCGCCCATGGCAGCGACATCCGCGAGGTTCTGGGCGACCACCTTGTGACCGACGTCCGCCCCGGATGACCACTCGTCGAGCCAGTCCCGGCCGAGCACGACGGTGTCGGTCGTGACGATGGTCCGGTCCTCGGTGGCCAGCACGGCGGCATCGTCGCCCGGCGGGACGATGAGAGCGGGCGAGGTTCGAAAGAGCGGAAGGATCCGGCCGAGGACGTGCTCCTCGTCCAGACCGCGGAGCGGCGTGCCGCCAGTCAGCTTCGGACCCGGGCGGCTTGACACGAATCACACCTCTTCGTCGCACTGGGCGCTGGGCGCCCGAGTTTCCATGGGACGGAAGGTCCCATGGCACGGTAGCGTCGGGGCACGTCCCTTGGCACATCGACTCGCAGTCCTGGAGTCGCGGGCTGGGTGACGCGGGAGCCGGTTCCCCCCGCCGGAGACATTGCGCAAGTCGTCAAACAGTGAGGTGAGACGTGGTCCAGGCCTACATCCTGATCCAGACCGAAGTCGGCAAGGCTGCGACGGTTGCAGAGGCGATCGCCGGTATCACCGGTGTGACCTTGGCGGAGGACGTCACCGGCCCGTATGACGTCATCGCGCGTGTGGAGGCCGCGAACGTCGATGACCTCGGCCGGCTCGTCATCGCCAAGCTGCAGGACGTGCCAGGCATCACGCGGACCCTGACCTGCACCGTGGTCCACGTCTGAACCACGTCCACCCCTCCCAGCAGACACCGAGGCCGCCGCGCCGTGACGTTCGTGCCTCGTCGCCTGTCTGCGCGCATCGCGGTCTGCGCCGCCCTCTTGCTGACCACGGCCTGCGCCAGCGCGCCCCAGGTTGCGCTGGCGCCGCTCGCCGACGCGCCCGCCTGCTCCTCCATCTCTTGGCCGCAGACCGTCAGCGGGCTTGAGGCGGTCCCCACGACGCCCCACCATCCCTCGGCCGCCGCGTGGGGCGACCCCCCGATCATCGCCCGCTGCGGGCTTCCCGCACCTGCTCCGACGACCGAGTCCTGCGTCGTCGTCGACGGGGTCGACTGGGTCGTGCGGCAGCTGACCGATGGATCCGCGGCCGTCACGTACGGTCGCGAGCCGGCGATCGAGGTGCTCGTGCCGCAGGAGCACGGCCCCGTGCCACTCCTCCTGCCGGCGTTCGCCGGGGCAGCTCGATCAATGCCGGAGACGGGGCGGCACTGCAGCTGAGCGGTGCTTCCGTCGCGCTGGCGGGCTCAGCGCAAACCGGTGCGTCGCTCAAGCGCGAGGGAGACGAGCTCGTCGATGAGCTCGGTGTAGGTCAGGCCCGACGCCGCCCACATGCGCGGGTACATCGAGTGGGGCGTGAACCCGGGCATCGTGTTGATCTCGTTGACGAGGACTCGCCCGTCGTCGGTGTAGAAGCAGTCCACCCGGGCGAGGCCCTCGCAACCCAGGGCCTCGAACGCGGCTGCTGCGAGGCGCCGCACCTCATCGGACACATGAGCCGGTACGTCGGCCGGGCAGGTGAGGTCGACATCGGCCTCGGCGAGGTACTTGGCCTCGTAGTCGTAGAAGGCGTGGTTGTCGTGGACGGCGACCTCACCCACCTGCGAGGTGCGCGGTCCCTCGAGTCCGTGTCCCTCGAGGACGGCGCACTCGATCTCCCGGCCCCTGATGGCCGCCTCCACGACGACCTTGGGGTCATGCGCCCGGGCCGCCTCGATGGCCGCCTCGAGATCGGCCGGGTCCTCGACCTTCGAGATCCCCATGGAGGACCCGGCCCTCGCGGGTTTGACGAAGAGTGGCAAGCCCAGGCCGGCGCACGCATCGAGGGCCGCCGCGCGGTCCGCGCGCCACTCCCGGTCCGTGATGACGGCGTACGGTCCGATGGGCAGCCCGTGCCCGGCGAACACGACCTTCATGTAGTGCTTGTCCATGCCCGCTGCCGAGGCGAACACCCCCGAGCCGACGTAGCGGATGTCGGAGAGCTCGAGGAACCCCTGGAGGGTGCCGTCCTCACCGAACGGGCCGTGGAGCAGCGGCAGGACGACGTCGACGTTACCCAGCTCCGTGGGCGGCTGGCCTGCCTCGAGAACGGTCAGCGCGGTCTGGCGCGTCGACAGGGGCAGCACGACGTGGGCCTCGTCGGGCAGCACCTCGGGAGTGCGCCCCGCGGTCAGCTCGAACCGGGCCGGGTCGTCGGCAGCCAGAACCCACTGGCCGTCCCTCGACACACCGATCGGGACGACGTCGTACTTGTCGCGGTCGATCGCCCGCATCACGCCGGCAGCAGTGGCACACGACACCGCGTGCTCGGATGAGCGGCCCCCGAAGACGATGGCGACCCGGGGACGACGCCCACGGTGTCCGTTCGCCGATGCGTCGCCGCCGCCCTCCGGCCGATCCGGCTCGCTTGCCTGTACGTGCTGCTCATTGCTGGTCATCAGACGAGCACTCTATACGCGCCGGACCGCCCGGCCCCTAGGCTGACGCGGGTGAGCGCGACTCCAGACCTGCACCCAGACGTCCACCTCGACACCTTCCTCGTCTCGGCTGGTCGGCCGCTCCCCGAGCCGGGCGCCCCGGTGAACCCACCCGTCGTCCTCTCCTCCACCTATGTCGCCGACGGCCCCGTCAACTACGCCCGCGCCGGCAACCCGACGTGGGACGCGTTCGAGGAGGCCCTGGGCGGTCTGGAAGGTGGCCGCGCCCTGGTGCACGCCTCCGGAATGGGTGCCATCTCGGCTGCCCTGTCGCTCGTGCCTGCTCGCGGCACCGTGGTGGCCCCGGACACGACCTACAACGGCACCGTGCAGCTGCTCGAGGCGCTCGAGCGGGCCGGCGGAACGGTCCGCCGCAGGCACGCGACCGACACGGCCGGATTCGTCTCCGACCTGGACGGTGCCGACCTCGTGTGGATCGAGTCGCCGACGAACCCGCTCATGGACGTCATGGACGTGCGCACCGTGCTCGACGCAGCCCGGGCGCGTGGCGTCGTCAGCGTCGTCGACAACACGCTGCCCACACCCCTCGGATGCCGTCCGCTGACCCTGGGCGCCGACGTCGTCGTCCACTCCGCCACGAAGTACATCGCGGGGCACAGCGACGTTCTCCTCGGCGTCACGGTCGTGGCGGACGACGGCCGCGGCGCCGAGCTCGGCGAGCGCCTCCGACGCCATCGGACGCTGCACGGCGCGATCGCCGGGCCGCTGGAGGTCTACCTCGGCCTGCGCGGACTGCGCACGCTCGCCCTTCGCTTCGAGCGGGCCAGCGCCAACGCGGCACAGCTTGCCACCCGCCTCGAAGGGCATCCCGCGGTCGAGCGGGTTCGCTACCCCGGCAGCGGCGCGATGCTCTCCATCGACGTCCCCGGTGATGCCGACGCCGCCGAGCGGGTCTGCGCCGCAACCCGCGTGTGGGTGCACTCGACCAGTCTTGGAGGCGTCGAGTCACAGCTCGAGCGGCGGCGTCGGCAGCCCTCCGAGCCGGAGACCGTGCCGCACAACCTCATCCGCCTCTCCGTCGGCATCGAGCACGTCGAGGACCTCTGGGCGGACCTCGACCAGGCGCTGCGCGCGGCGCTCTGAACGCCGTCACACCAGTCCGTATGCCGCTGGGCCCACCCAGCGCCCACCTGCCCTGATCAACTCTCCAGCTCTCCCGGCCACCTCGTCGAGTGTGCAGTCCGTGCCGGCCTCGCGGGCGGCACGAACTGCACACTCGACGAAGAAGGGGCATCGCTGGGAGGACGCGTCGGTGCGCGCGCGAGCCCGGCGGCATACGGCCTGTCTATGAATCAGTGGCGCTCGGACTTGAGGTCGCGGGACATCAGCTTGGGCCCGACTTCCCGGGCGGGTTGCCCGTCACGGACCACTGCCACAACCTGCTCGACGATCGGCATGTCGACGTCGTGATGCTGGGCCAGGCTGAGGATGGACTCACACGACTTGACACCCTCGGTGGTCTGCTTCATCTCGGCCGTCGCCTGCTCCATCGTCAGACCGCGACCGAGCTGGACGCCGAAGGAGTGGTTGCGTGAGAGCGGTGACATGCACGTGGCGATCAGGTCGCCGACGCCAGCGAGCCCGAGGAAGGTCTGGGGCTCCGCCCCGAGCGCCAGGCCGAGGCGCGTCGTCTCGGCGAGTCCGCGGGTGATGATCGTCGCCTTCGTGTTGTCGCCGAAGCCCAACCCCCCGGCCATGCCGACGGCCAGACCGACGACGTTCTTCGTCGCACCGCAGATCTCGGTGCCGACGACGTCATGGGTCGTGTAGGGCCGGAACACCTGGGAGGCGCAAGCGGCCGCGACGCGATCGGCTGCGGCAGGGTCGATGCACGCCACCGTGCTCGCCGCAGGCTGGTGCAGGGCGATCTCCTTGGCGAGGTTGGGACCCGAGACCACGACGATGCGCTCCGGCGCAATCCCCGCCACCTGCTCGATGACCTCGCTCATCCGCATCGTCGTGCCGAGCTCGACGCCCTTCATGAGGGAGACGACATCGGCCTCGGCGGGGATCGCCTTGCCCCACTCGGTGAGGTTGGCCCGCAGGGTCTGCGAGGGAACAGCCAGCACGACGATCTCGGCGCCCTGGCATGCAGCCTCCGGGTCGGCCGTGGCCCGGATCGTGTCGGGCAGCTTCAGGTCGGGCAGGTAGTCGCGGTTCTGGCCCGAGTTGATCTGGTCGACGACGTCCTGGCGGCGAGCCCACATCGTGACGGTGCAGCCCGCCTTCGCGAGGAGGGACGCGAAGGCCGTGCCCCAGCTGCCGGCACTCATGACGGCGACCTGGGTCACGCGCCCTCCCCCGTCGTTGCGCCCGGCGTGGGACGGCCGATCTCGTGGTGCTTCATCGGGTCGCCGATCTCGGGGACGCCGTGCTGGCGCGGGTCGAACCGGCCATGCACGTGCTCCTCACCCCGGATCTCCTCGAGCAGCCCGGTGATGCGGTCCATGAGACGGTCGGTGGCCTCGCGCAGGGTCTTCGTGTCGATGGGCTTGTCGTACAGGTCCGACAGGTCGACGGGGGGACCCGCCCGCAGCTGCATCGTCTTGCGGGGGAAGAACTTTGGCCGGCGGCCGTAGGGGGACAGGATCTCGTGCGGTCCCCACTGCGCCACCGGGATGAGGGGGCACCTCGTCTCGAGCGCGACGCGAGCTGCGCCGGTCTTGCCACGCATGGGCCAGAGGTCCGGGTCACGGGTGATGGTTCCCTCCGGGAAGATCGCGACCGCCTTGCCCGCCTGCACCGCCGCCACCGCAGAGCGGTAGGCCTCGGCGGCGGCGAGCGAGTTGCGATACACCGGGATCTGCCCCGATCTGCGAATCACCCAGCCCACGACCGGGATCGTGAAGAGGCTCTCCTTGGCCAGGAAGTACGCCTCTCGCCTGTTGTCGTACATGAAGTGGGCGAAGATGAGCGGGTCGATGTAGGAGATGTGGTTCGGTGACACGACGAATCCGCCTGTCGCCGGCAGGTGGTCGACCCCCCGCCAGTCCCGCTTCGTCAGCCCGAGGAGCAGTGGTCGCAGCAGGATTGCTGCCAACCGGTAGGCCAAGGGCAGCCGCGTGGCGCGCGCGCCTCTCACTCGTCGGGACCTCCTTCTGGGGCGCCCCGGGCGGGGGCGCTGGCCCTTCATCTTGTCCACCTCTCGGCGCAGTGTCGAGCGATCGAGCGGCGAGTGGAAGAATTCTCGCCAGCATGAGCGAGCCAGGCAGCGACACCACGACCACCGGCCCTCCGGAGTGGCATCTCGTCGTACCGGTCAAGGACGCCGCAGTCGGCAAGTCCCGGTTGGCGCGTGCACTGGGCGGAGTCGAGTTCGGGGCCGGTGCCGAATCCGCCCACGTCGCGGACCGCGAGGCCATCGCCAGGGCCCTGGCGCGCGACACTCTGCGAGCCGCCTGCCTCACGGTGGGCCCTGCGCGGGTCGTGCTCGTCACGGCCGACGAGGTCATCGCCGCGGAGTTCCGCGACCAAGGCGTGACCACGCTCCCGGACGCCGGTGAGGGCCTCAACGCGGCCGTCGCTCTCGGTCTGTCGCGCACCGCACCGGGTGGCAGCGTCGCCGCGCTGCTCGGTGACCTTCCAGCCCTGACCCCGGCTGACCTCGGGCGTGCGCTCGAGGTCGCGGGTGCGCACGGACAGTCGTTCGTCCCCGACGCCGACGGGTCGGGGACGGTGCTGAGGGCCAGTTCCCGCGGGCCACTGGGACACTTCACGCCGCGCTTCGGCCCGGGAAGCGCGGCGCTCCACGCCGCGGACGGCGCCGTCCGGCTCGAGCTCGACCTGCCAAGGCTGCGGACGGACGTCGACGACCTGCCCTCTCTCGTCAGGGTGCTGGAGCTCGGCGCCGGGCCCTCCACCACGGCCGTCCTGAGGGGTCTCGATCTGCTTGGATGGGCGCATGCAGGCAACCGTCCACGCCTTTGACCCCATCTCGCTGACGGGCAGCGTGGTGCGTGACGACGGCGTGCTCCTGCCGTTCGACGGCTCAGCCTTCGCCACGAGCGGCCTGCGCCTGCTCAGACTGGGGCAGCGACTCACCGTGGAGGTCGCGGACGACCGGGTTGTCGCCATGCGCATCCAGGGGATCGAGCCGATCGACGGCGCCGTTTGACGGCAGCCCGGGGCGACGTTCCGGGAGCCCGATGAACTCGTTGGACTCCCGGAACGAGTCCGTCAGCCGGCCGACTTGCGGGCCGCCGGCCGCTTGGCCGTCGTCTTCTTGGCAGCGGTCTTCGTCGATGCTGCCCGCTTGGCGGGAGCCGCCTTCGTGGCCGACCTCGCGGTGGACCTGGTCGCCGTCTTCGCAGGAGTCGACTTGGCAGCGGACCTGGTGGCCGTCTTCTTCGTCGCGGACTTCGAGGTGGCCTTGGCCGTTGACTTGGTTGCCGTCTTGGTGGCGGTGGACTTGGCCGGCGTCGCCCTCTTGGTCGCCGCCTTCGCGGGCGCGGCCTTCGCGGGCGCGGCCTTCTTGGCCGTGGCCTTCTTCGCTGCAGCCTTGGCCGGAGTCGTCTTCTTGGCAGCGGCCTTCTTCGTCGTGCCTGTCGCGGCCGTGGCAGTGCCCGCTGAGGCCCGGGCCGCCGCAGAGGCAGTCTTCGACAGCTTCTTCTGCCCGGCGACGATGTCCTTGAAGTTCGTGCCCGCCCTGAACTTCGGGATCCGCGTCTTCTTGATCTTCACCGTTTGACCGGTCTTGGGGTTACGACCCGTTCGCGCCGCGCGGTCCGCCCGCTCGAACGTCCCGAACCCGGTGATACCAACCTTCCCGCCCCTGGCCACCTCTCGGATGATGCTGTCGAAAACGGCCTCGAGGGCGTCCGAGGCAAGCCTGCGGCTGCCAAGCTTGACCTCCAGCGCGGCGATCAGTTCTGCCTTGTTCACGTGTTCCCTCCAGAGGACTGTCGGTGTCCCGCGACCCGACGCGCGTCCGGATCGAGTCCGGTTACAAACGACGGTAGGCCGACGGAGGGTCGAGGTCCATCATCTGGCGCCACTTTCCCGTTGTGTCGCAATGACTTTGGCGGGACGACGCAGCGATGCCGGCCGGGCCTCGTCTCCCGTGAGCCGTGCCCTGTGGGGCCCGATTCGCTTGTCTCCCAAGTGGATCCGGCGCCGAACGGGTCAGGAGGAAGCGGCCACCGGGATCGTCACGGGCTTGTGCGAGGGGCGAGTGCTCTCGAAGCGCGACACCTCGTCCGCGTGGCGCATCGTGAGGCCGATGTCGTCGAGTCCCTCGAGGAGGCGCCACCTCGTGTAGTCGTCGATGTCGAAGGGCGCCACGATCTCCCCCGCCGTCACCGTCCGCGCGACGAGGTCGACCGTGATCTCGGCCCCCGGGTGGTTCTCGAGGTACTTCCACAGCAGTTCGACGTTGTCCTGCGAGACGACTGCGGTGAGCAGGCCCTGCTTGCCGCTGTTGCCGCGGAAGATGTCCGCGAAGCGCGAGCTGATGACCGCGCGGAAGCCGTAGTCCATGAGGGCCCAGACCGCGTGCTCGCGGCTCGACCCCGTCCCGAAGTCCGGTCCGGCCACGAGGACCGAGCCGTCGGCATAGATCGGGCTGTTCAGGACGAAGGCCCCGTCCTTGCGCCACGCGGCGAAGAGCCCGTCCTCGAATCCGGTGCGGGTCACACGCTTGAGGTACTCCGCCGGGATGATCTGGTCCGTGTCGACGTTGCTGCGCCGCAGCGGCACGCCGACACCCGTGTGGGTCTCGAACTTCTCCATCATCAGACCTCCTGGGCGACGCGGGTCGGGGCGACTGTCAGGTCCGCGGGGCTGGAGAGCGTGCCGCGGACGGCGGTCGCGGCAGCGACGAGCGGGCTGACGAGGTGGGTTCGGCCACCCTTGCCCTGTCGGCCCTCGAAGTTGCGGTTCGACGTCGAGGCGCTCCGCTCACCGGGCGCGAGGGTGTCGGGGTTCATCCCGAGGCACATCGAGCAGCCGGGCAGGCGCCACTCGGCCCCGGCAGCGGTGAAGATGGCATCCAGGCCCTCGGTCTCGGCCTGGAGGCGGACCCGAGCGGAACCCGGGACGACGAGCATGCGGACGCCGTCGGCGACCCTGCGCCCCTTGACCACGGCCGCTGCCGCGCGCAGGTCCTCGATCCGACCGTTCGTGCAGGAGCCGACGAAAACGGTGTCCACCTTGATGTCACGCAGCGGAGTGCCCGGCTCGAGGCCCATGTAGGCGAGGGCGTTCTGCGCTGCCAGCCGGTCGGACTCGTCGGCGAAGGACTCGGGATCGGGCACCGACTCGCCGAGCGGCAGACCCTGGCCGGGGTTGGTGCCCCACGTGACGAAGGGAGTCAGCTCCGAGGCGTCCAGCTCGACCTCTGCGTCGAAGACCGCGTCGTCATCGCTTCGAAGCGCGGACCACTCCGCCACGGCGGCGTCCCACTCGTCACCCCGCGGGGCGTGCGGGCGGCCCTTGAGGTAGGCGAAGGTCGTCTCGTCCGGGGCGATCATGCCGGCGCGGGCGCCAGCCTCGATCGACATGTTGCACACCGTCATCCGTGCCTCCATGGAGAGGGACTCGATCGCCTCTCCCCGGTACTCGAGGACGTAGCCCTGCCCGCCACCGGTGCCGATCTTCGCGATGACGGCCAGGACGACGTCCTTGGCGGTCACGCCCTCCCCGAGCCGGCCACGGACGTTGACGGCCATGGTGCGGAACGGCTTGAGCGGCAGTGTCTGGGTCGCCAGGACGTGCTCCACCTCCGACGTGCCGATACCGAAGGCGAGCGCGCCGAACGCGCCGTGCGTCGACGTGTGGCTGTCGCCGCACACCACGGTCGTGCCCGGCTGGGTCAAACCGAGCTGCGGGCCGACGACATGGACGATGCCCTGCTCGACGTCACCCATCGAGTACAGCCGGATCCCAAACTCCGCGCAGTTCCGGCGCAGTGTGTCGACCTGCACCTTGGACACCGGATCGGTGATCGGGCCAGGCGTCGTCGGGACGTTGTGGTCCTCCGTGGCCAGGGTCAGGTCCGGACGCCGGACCGGGCGACCGGCGAGTCGCAGACCGTCGAACGCCTGGGGGCTGGTCACCTCGTGCAGGAGGTGGAGATCGATGTAGAGCAGGTCCGGCTCCCCCTCCGCGCGCCGCACGACGTGCGCCTCCCACACCTTCTCGGCCAGCGTCCCGCTCATTGCTCTCCTCCACCCAAGATGACGCCACACGATCACACCCGGACGCGCGGCCAGCCGTCCGGCGCGACGTCGCTCATGTCCAGCCTGTCCCCAATGACGGGGCGATGAATTGACGTCTCAGTGCCTGAGACGGCAATATCAGGTCATGGACAACTCTAGTGGAGTCGGCGTTCTCGACAAGGCGGCCACCGTGCTCGGCGCCCTCGAGGCTGGCCCGGCCACGCTCGCACAGCTTGTCGGTGCCACCGGACTGGCCCGCCCGACCGCTCACCGCCTCGCCGTCGCCCTCGAGCACCATCGTCTCGTCTCCCGCGACATGCAGGGCCGCTTCGTGCTCGGTCCCCGGCTCGGCGAGCTCGCGTCAGCCGCCGGTGAGGACCGCCTGCTCGCCGCAGCCGGTCCCGTCCTCGGTGCGCTGCGCGACCACACCAACGAGAGCGCGCAGCTGTTCCGTCGCCAGGGCGACATGCGGATCTGCGTCGCAGCCGCGGAGCGGCCCGTCGGCCTCCGGGACTCGATCCCGGTCGGCGCAACGCTGTCCATGCTCGCCGGCTCCGCGGCGCAGGTCCTGCTCGCCTGGGAGGAGCCGGACCGGCTGCACCGGGGACTGCAGGGCGCCGCGTTCACCGCGACGGGCCTCTCTGGCGTCCGCCGCCGCGGCTGGGCGCAGAGCGTGGCCGAGCGCGAGCCAGGAGTCGCGTCGGTCTCGGCGCCGGTTCGCGGGCCGTCCGGGCGAGTCGTCGCCGCCGTCTCCATCTCCGGTCCCATCGAGCGGCTGTCCCGGCAGCCCGGGCGGCTTCATGCAGCGACGGTGGTGGCCGGCGCGAACAAGCTGACCGAGGTGCTCAGGAGGCACCACGCCCAGCAGCAACAGCAGCAACCCCAGAACGTCTGAGCGGCCGCTCCGGGCACTCGGCGCAGGCTCTTGCCCGAGTCTCGTCGCCCACATTCGCGAACCGGTGCGTGCTGGTTCTGCCACAGTGGAACTGGGAACGCGGCAACGGATTGGTCACGATCGGCGCTGAGCATTCTCACGTGACAACGTTTGTCGAGGTCATCGCGTCAGGCTGTGTGACATCTCGTTGCACGGATTGGGGAGACCATGCGGTACGCACGACCTCGGGGGACGGCCCGACAAGCCTTGACCGTCATAGCCCTCGGCGCACTCGCCCTGAGCACCGCGGCGTGCGGGCCGACAACGCCGGCTGACCCCGGGACGGGCAGCGCCACGACCTCCGCTTCGACGTCGCCGACGACGACGCCTTCACCGACGAGCACGACGCCGACGGCCAAGCCCACGCCGACGAAGAAGCCCAGCACGCCGACGGCCAAGCCGACCAAGACCGCAAAGCCGAGCGAGCCCCGGCCGCAGCCGGTCGTCGTCATCCTGCGGCCGGGCGACTCCGGTCCGAAGGTCCGCGACATGCAGGCCAGGCTCAAGCAGATCGGCTGGTTCTCCGGTGACGTCAGCAACAACTACGGGTCGCGGACCACGGAGGCCATCCGAGGCTTCCAGCGCAAGCGCGGGTTCCCGGTCACCGGCGTCACGGACGAGCGCACCTACAACCGGATCCTGTCGATGACGCGCACGCCGACTCGGGACGAGCTGAACAACGTCAAGCCCGTCGCGCCCAAGCCGACTGCGGCGTCATGGGATGTCGACAAGCGTTGCCTCACGGGCCGTGTGATCTGCATCAGCAAGTCGACGCGGTCCCTGACCTGGGTCATCGACGGCGAAGCGCAGTACTCGATGGCCGTCCGCTTCGGCAGTGAGGCCGAACCGACGCGCGAGGGCGTGTTCGGGATCACGTGGAAGAAGGTCGACGTCATCTCGAACCTCTACCACACGCCGATGCCGTACTCGATGTTCTTCAGCGGCGGCCAGGCCATCCACTACTCCGGCGACTTCGCCCGCAACGGGTACAACGGCTCGTCGCACGGCTGCGTCAATGTCCGCAACATGACGCTGCTCAAGCAGCTCTACAACGCCGCACCCGTGGGCACGAAGGTCGTCGTCCACTGGTGACGACCGGCGGCCTTCCGCCGGGCAAGCGGGCCACCCGACGACCAGCCAACGGGAGTTCCGGGGGCTGGTCGTAGGCTGTGCCAAACCCCGGGCGGTCCCCAGACGTTCCGGTGTGCCACGACGAGGAGGTCTGATGCTCAGGGTTGGATGGAAGGCGTCGGCAGAGCAGTTCGGGCCCCGCGAGCTCGTCGACTTCACCGTGCGGGCGGAGCAGGACGGCCTCGACTCGGTCTTCATCTCCGACCACTTCCAGCCGTGGCGGCACAACGACGGCCATGCCCCCTTCGCGATGTCCTGGCTCGCGGCCGCCGGCGAACGGACCGAGCGAGTCATCCTTGGCACCTCGGTCATGACTCCGACCTTCCGGTACAACCCGGCAGTCGTGGCCCAGGCGTTCGGGACCCTCGGTGTCCTCAATCCAGGACGCATCGTGCTCGGCATCGGTACGGGCGAGGCGCTCAACGAGGTCGCCGTGGGCGCCGCCGGCTCACCCTGGCCGGAGTTCAAGGAGCGCTTCGCCCGGCTCCGCGAGGCGGTCACGCTGATCCGCCGGCTGTGGACGGAGGAGCGGGTCAGCTTCGAGGGCGACTACTACACGACCCGCGACGCCACCGTCTACGACCGTCCCGAGCACCCGGTGCCCATCTACATCGCCGCGGGCGGACCGCTGGTCGCCCGCTACGCCGGCCGGTCCGGTGACGGGTTCATCTGCACGTCCGGCAAGGGGCGCGAGCTCTACGAGGACAAGCTGCTCCCCGCCGTCGACGAGGGGCTGGCCAAGTCCGGCCGCACGCGCGACGACATCGACAAGCTGATCGAGATCAAGCTGAGCTACGACCGTGACGCCGACGCGGCCCTGGCCAACTGCCGCTTCTGGGCTCCGCTGTCGCTCACCGCAGAGCAGAAGCACGGCGTCGACGACCCGGTCGAGATGGAGCGGCTCGCCGACGAGCTGCCCGACGAGCACATCGCCAAGCGCTGGATCGTCACCCACGACCCCGAGGAGGCCGTGGCCCAGATCAGGCAGTACGTCGACTGGGGATTCAACCACCTCGTCGTGCACGCCCCGGGCCACGACCAGGCCCGGTTCCTCGACCAGTTCGTCGCCGACGTCCTTCCCGGGCTGCGCGAGCTCGGCTGAGCCGCGGCACCGGACCCGTCCCAGTTGGTTAGCGCTACTATCCAACCGAGGGGGCACTGTGCGGATCTCGGACCTGTCGCAACGCACCGGAGTCTCGGTGGCCACGCTCAAGTACTACCTGCGCGAGGGCCTCGTCCCGGCCGGCGTGCCCCTCAGCGCGACCCGGGCGGACTACGGCGAGTCCCACGTCGAGCGAGTCCGCCTCGTCCGCGCCCTCATCGACGTCGCGGGCCTGTCGATAGAGCGCGTCCGCGAGGTCGTCCACGCCCTGTCCGACCCACCGACGTCACGGCATGAGCTGCTCGGGATGGCGCACGCCGTGCTGCGCAGCTCGAGTCCGGACGGCACCGTCATCGACGCGCACGATCGCCAGCTCTCGGACCAGCTCATCGACCGGCTCGCATGGCGAATCCGCAACGACTCGATCGCGCGAGCCCAGCTCGGTGCTGCCCTCGACCGGGCGCGCCGGGACGGACTCGAGATCTCGGAGGAGACGTTCGCGGTGTACGCGCGTGCCGCCCTGCTCATGGCAGACCGGGACGTGCGCGACGAGCTCGGCCTGGAGTCGGCGTCGGAGGCCCTGCGGTACGTCATCCTCGGCAATGTCTTGAGCGACCCCGTCGTCATCGGACTGCGCCGGCTCGCCCAGGAGCACGTGAGCGCGGGCAAGTTCGGCGGACGGTGACCGGACACAGGACAAGGCCCGGATCCGAGGATCCGGGCCTTGTCACGTGGTAGCCCCGACGGGATTCGAACCCGCGCTACCGCCTTGAGAGGGCGGCGTGCTAGGCCGCTACACAACGGGGCCACGCGCCGTGCCGAGCGACTCGGCACTCGGAGAACCTTACCGTGCCGGTGCGATTTCTCCGAATCTGTTCCTCGGCCCGATGGGCCGCTGAACCAGAGCTGGGGTACCAGGACTCGAACCTAGAATGACGGAACCAGAATCCGTAGTGTTGCCAATTACACCATACCCCAAGGGGGTATCACTCCCGAGCGCGCCCGATGGGCCTTCTGCGAGGTGAACCGAGTGGGAATACTACCGGTCGACCGCCGCCACCCCAAATCGACGGTATGCCGCTGAGCTCGGTCCCAGCGCCCGCTCAGGCGCGCTCGTCCCCCAGTCCGAAGAACGGCAGGGCGGCGTCCGCCCCCGACACCTCAACCGCCCGGCCGCGGGCCGATCCGACCCAGGCCGACCGTTCGAGCCGGAGGTGCTGGAGGGTCTCGCCGCTGTGCTCGAGGACCGACGTGTGGGTGTCCCGGTAGCCGAGCGACCGGGACACACCGAGCGAGGCGGCGTTGGTGAGCACGGCCGAGCTCACCGCCGCCACAGCACCGAGGAGCCCGAAGGCCAGCTCGAGCACAGCAGTCCGCATCTGCTTGCCGAGACCGGATCCGCGGGCCTCGAGGACGAGCCAGGATGACGAGTCGACCACGCGGTCGGTGCGGAACTCTGGCCCCTCGAGCCACTGCACACCGAGCACCACTCCCCCGCTACCTCGCACGACGAAGGGCAGCGCCCAGGACTCGGGCGACCACGTGCCGAGCGCACGCCAGTATCCCTGTGCCACGATCGCGCTCCTGCCTGATCGTTCGTCGAGCCCGGGGTACCTCGTCGCCGCCGGGTCCAGCTCGACGTCATCGGGAAGGGCCCGGCAGATGGGGCCGAGGTCGGCCTCGGTCATGACCCGCAACTCCATGTCAGTGGTGCGGAGCGCCAGCCCGTGCACGGGCCAGACCTCAGCGACGCCAGCCACGTCCGCCGACCCCTCAGATCCTGGTCTTCACAGCGAGTCGCGCAGCGCGCGAAGCCGACTCAGGGTCGAGGTCTTGCCGAGGATCTCCATCGACTCGAAGAGCGGGGGCGAGATCCGGGCGCCGGACACAGCCGTGCGCAGCGGCCCGAAGGCGAAGCGCGGCTTGATCCCCATGCCGTCGACGATCGCCTCGCGCAGCGATGCCTCGATGGTTGGGGCCATCCATCCCCCACCGGTGCCGAGCACGCCCTCACCATGGTCGTCGATGTCGGCCGAGGACCCGGATCGCGGCGTCGAGCACGTCGCCGGAGTCCTCCTTGAGCTGTGCCCGCGCGTCGTCCTGGATCTCGAGCTGGTCGTCAGCGATGAAAAAAGGCATGACGAGAGCGGGAGCCTCGGTCAGCAGGGAGATGCGCTCCTGGATCTGCGCCGCGACGAGCTTCAGCCGGCCCAGCTCCCCGAGCGACGGGTTGTCGCCGATGATGCCCGCCTCGTGGAGGTAGGGCAGCAGACGGGTCGCGAACTCCCCCACCTCGAGCTGGCGGATGTAGACGCCGTTGAGCCACTCGAGCTTCTTCAGGTCGAAGATCGGGCCGATCGGGTTGACCTTCGCCCAGTCGAACGTGCGGCTGAACTCCTCGAAGGTGAAGACCTCGACGTCGTTACCGTCCGCGTCCTGCTGCGGCGGATAGGCCAGCAGGGCAAGGAAGTTCACCAAGGCCTCGGGCAGATAGCCCTGCTCGCGGAACCAGGTGAGCCGCGCGGCCGGGTTCTTGCGCTTGGAGATCTTCGACTTGTCGGTGTTGCGCAGCAGCGGCATGTGCGCGAACTTCGGCGGCTCGAGCCCGAGCCACTGGTAGAGCAGGATGTGCTTCGGCGTCGAGCTGATCCACTCCTCGCCGCGCACGACGTGGGTGATGCCCATCTCGTGGTCGTCGACGACGACGGCCAGGTGATAGGTCGGGAAGCCATCAGCCTTGAGGATGACCTGGTCGTCCGGCATGGGAGCGGACACCGTGCCGCGGATGACGTCGTCGAACGCGAGCGGCACGTCGTCGGGGATGAGCATGCGCACAACCGGCGTCTCGGTGAAGCCGGGCAGCGCTGCCCGCTCCTCGCGCGTCTTGCCGTGACAGAGCCGGTCGTAGCCGGTCGGCTGCTTCGTCTTCTGCTGCCGGTCGCGCATCTGGTCGAGGCGCTCCTTCGAGCACCAGCAGTGGTAGGCGTGCCCCGCCTCGACGAGCTTGTCGACGTAGGGCCGGTAGGTGTCGAGGCGCTCGGACTGGCGATAGGGCGCGAAGGGGCCGCCGATGTCCGGGCCCTCGTCCCAGTGCAGGCCGAGCCACGCCAGGGTGTCGTAGAGCTGCGCCTCGCTGTCCTCCCGGAAGCGGGCGCGGTCGGTGTCCTCGACGCGCAGGACGAACTGGCCGCCCTGCTGCCGGGTGAAGGCCAGGTTGAAGAGGGACATGTACGCCGTGCCGACGTGGGGGTCGCCCGTCGGCGACGGCGCCACCCTCGTCCGCACGGGACCGCTCCCGTCGGACGTGCTGCGGCGAGGCCGGGGGGCCGGCCGGAACTCAACCTGCTCGTCGAGGGAGGTGGCGCCGGGAACCGAGCCCAGCGGCATACGGCCATCGGTTTCTGTGTCGCTCATGGTGCGACCAGCCTAGTGGGGCTCAGCGGCGCACAAAGGTGTTGGTCAGGGAGCCGATGCCGTCGATGTCGACGGTGACCTGCTGACCCGGCTCGACGAGGCCGACGCCGGCCGGCGTGCCGGTGAGGATGACGTCGCCCGGCAGGAGGGTGAAGGCGGCGGAGGCGTACTCGATGATGCTCGCGACCCCGTGCACCATGTCGGCCGTCGTGCCGTCCTGCTTGACCGCTCCGTCGAGGGTCGTCGTGATCCGGAGG
This sequence comes from uncultured Actinomycetota bacterium, assembly GCA_963754395.1. Taxonomy (GTDB): domain Bacteria; phylum Actinomycetota; class Actinomycetes; order Actinomycetales; family Dermatophilaceae; genus Intrasporangium. The sequence continues at coordinate 70,454 of CAVWGJ010000018.1, forward strand.
TCGCCCGGGTCGAGCTCGGTCTCGATCCACGGTCCGAGCGGGCAGCTCGTGTCGAAGCCCTTGGCCCGGGCCCACTGCCCGTCCGAGCGCTGCCAGTCGCGCGCCGTGACGTCGTTGGCGATGGTGTAGCCGTAGATGCACTCGGCCGCGCGCTCCGCCGTGACTCCCTTCGTGATCGTCTTGATGACGACCGCCAGCTCGCCCTCGTAGGAGATCTCGGTGCTGCCGCTCGGCAGGACGACTGGGTCGAAGGGCCCGACGACCGCGGTGTTGGGCTTGAAGAAGAGCATCGGCTGCTCCGGCGGTGCAGTCGCCGCCCATCTCCTTGACGTGGTCGGCGTAGTTCCTGCCGACCGCCACGACCTTGGAGCGCGGGATGACGGGCGCCAGGAGGCGGACGTCCTCGAGCATGACCGGCCCCGCACCCGACGGCTGCAGCCCGACGTAGAGCGGGTCGCCCTTGAGCGGTGTGATGACCTCCTTGCCGGGGTCGCCCTGGACGATGCCGTATGCCGGGTCGTCCCCGGTCGTGTACCTCGCGATGCGCACGCGGCCAGCCTAACGATCCGCGGGCAGCGTCCAGCCGTATGCCGCTGGGCCGGCTCACGCTGACACCCGCGGTTGCCGCGTGGCCGGGTCCCGAATATCGCGGTTTACGGGATTGTCGGCCCGTCATGGGGTATTCCTTGTCTCGCGGGGCCGGTTTCGTGGAGGGTCCGGCCCCGCAATCTCCTACCCTGCTGGGGTGAGGATCCTCGCCGAGGACCAGTGGCGCGCTCGGATGGCCGCCCATGAGGCGCGTGTCGACGCCGTCACCGCCGGTCATCGCGCGCGTCGCGCGGCCGGTGCCAAGCACCCCGTCGAGGACTTCCTCTTCACGTACTACGGCTGGACGCCGGGCAGACTGCGGCGCTGGCACCCGGGCGCCGGGGTGGGGTTGGCTTCGGCGGGCGCGACCCCGCACGTCGCCTGGCGGTTCTATCGGAGGCACGGCGACGTCGTGTCGGTCGACGTCGCTGACTTCCTCGAGGCGCGGGACGACACCGTGCGTTTCGTCCGGGACCTCGTCGGTCGGACCGCCGCACGCCCGGGTCGGTTCGGCTGCTTCGGGCTGCACGAGTGGGCGATGGTCTACCGCCTGCCGCAGGCGGGCGTGCGCCACTCGGCGTGGCCGCTACGGCTCGGCCAGCGGGACACGGATGCCGTCGTCGAGGCGCACCAGGTCTCGTGCTCGCACTTCGACGCGTACCGGTTCTTCACCCCCGACGCAGCCCCGCGCAATGCGCTGCGTCCCACGCGAGCCAGCCAAGCGGCATACGAACAACCGGGGTGCCTGCACGCCGGGATGGACCTGTACAAGTGGGCCATGAAGCTGTCGCCCGCGGTGGGCAGCGACCTCGGCGTGGATGCTTTCGAGCTCGCGCGCGAGATCCGGGAGCTCGACATGCGCGCGTCGCCGTATGACTTGCGCGCCATCGGCTACGAGCCGGTTCCGATTGAGACCGCGGAGGGCAAGGCGCAGTACGTCGAGGAGCAGCGACGCTTCAGCGAGCGAAGCCAGGCCCTCCGTGCGCGCCTCGTCGAGGCGATCGACGACCTCCTTGCCCTCAGTGGAGTTACCCGCGCACCATGAGCGTGACGCCCCTCATCGGAGCAGGGGCAGATATGTCTCTGGGGAAATGCGCATTGGAGTCGGCCGCGTGTGGCGGCGCGAGACGGGTTCCGACGACGGAGCCCGAGCGTCCCTCGCCGCCCTCTTCGACCTGTACTACGTGGAGCTCGTCGCCACGGCCCGGTTCCTTCTCGACGACAGCGAGGCCGCCGGGGACGTCGTCATGGAAGCGTTCCTGTCGCTCCACCGGCACTGGGCCTCGCTCCGCAACCCCAACGAGGCTCATCGGTACCTGCGCTCCAGCGTCGTCAACGGGTCGCAGAGCCACCTGCGCAGGCGAGTCGCCCGGCGGCGGCCCGAAGGGCTGGACTCCGGAGACCGGGCCAGCTCCGAGGAGCTCGCGACCGCAGCGGCTGAGCGCAACACGCTCGTCGAGGCCCTTCGTGGGCTGCCGTCCCGCCAGCGGGAGGTGCTCGTGCTGAGCCACTACCTCGGGATGGGCGAGGTCGAGGTCGCCCAAGAGCTCGGGATCGGGACCAGCTCGGTCAAGCAGCACGGCTCCAGGGGACTCGCTGCACTGGCGCATGGTGGAGCTGACCGCCTGAACGTCGACGATGATGCCGAGGGCCTGCTCACCGCCGCCCTCACGGCAGAGGTGGAGACGATGGGCATCGACCGCCGAGCCGCCTGGAACCGGCTGGAGCAAGAGCTGTCCGTGCGTGACCGCCGGAGATCGCCAGGCCGGCGGTTCGCGGCCGCGGCGATCCTGGCTGTCGCAGCCCTGGTCGCATGGGCGGCCGCAGGCCCGAACGATGCGATGCGGGCGGTTTCGGTGCCGTCGCCGCGGCCGACAACCGAGACGGCCCCTCAGGCTGTCACCTGGCCCTTCCTTCTGGACCTGCGAACCCTGTCGATGTCACCGCTGCCCGGCCAGCTGGTGCCCGAGTACCCGCTGATCCCGGCCTATGGCGTCTCCCCGGACGGGACGCAAGTCGCCGTCGTCAAGTGCGACGTGGGCTGGATGGGTTGCGACGGGAACCCATGGATCGTCGTGGGCAGTCTCGAGGATCTGGCGGTTCATCACCTGCCGGTCCCGAACGCTCAGCTGACCGATGTCATCAACTGGTCCCCGGACGGCACCAAGATCGTCGTGGGGGCAACCGATGGATCCGCCTATGCGGTCGGTGAGCTCTACCTGATCGATGTCGCCACTGGCCGAACTCGTCAGATCACCGACATCCCGCTGGACCATGCCTGGTGGTGGTCGCTGCAGACGACCTTCTCCCGCGACGGCGGCTCGGTCTTGTACGACCTCCCCCGCAGCGGCGACGAATGGGTCGGCTGGGACATCTGGTCCGCGCCGCTGACCGCCACTGGGTCGGCGAAGGGAACCCTGTTCCTCCGCGACGCGAAGGGCCCCAAGGCCATCCCGGGCACGGCATCGGTCGCCTACATCACACCCCTGGTGGGGTCCTCGGAAGGGTCGGCGATCGGCATCGTTGACGGCTCCGGATCCCGACGCATGGTGGTCACCGCCCAGACGGGAATCAGAACGCTCGTGCCATCGCCGGATGGGCGCTCGATCGCTTACGACGACGATCTTGGCGCATGGGTCGTCGACGTCGCGACGGGCGCAGCGCGTCAGGTGTCGCCGTCGGGCACACCGGTCGGCTGGCGGGACAAGAACACCCTGCTCGTCGTCCCCTGAGCCACCCGAACGATGCCGTATTGCGTTACACCTCAAATGAATTCGTCTGTGGATATCCTTGGAACGGCGACCCTGAAACTGCTATCCTCGAATGTATGTTCGAGGAGTCAGCGGGTGGGGTCGAGCCGGAGCACACCGGCCACCTCATTGCGTCCGCCGGGGGGACGAGCCCCATCGACGGATGGGTCGCGCAGCTGGCTGCGACCTGCCCGGCCTTCTCCGGTGCCGAGGAGGCCGGCGAGGTTGGCGCGGCCGGACTGGTCGACGTGCTGGCCGGACTGGAGCGCGTCAAGGCTGCCTGCGCGGCGGCGCAAGCGCGGGTCACTGCGGCGTTCGTCGAGACCCAGGCGGCCGAGGCGGCTCGGTGGCGGCAGGCGGCCACGGACAGCGACTCGTTCGAGGCGTTCCAGGCCGCGAAGGACCAAGCCCGCCGGTGCGAGTTCACCCCGGTGCCGCTGAACCAGCACCCCCGCCACCCCCGACCCGGGGACCGTGACGGGCGGCGGGGACGCGGCGCGTACGACAAGGCCGGCGTTGCCGCCCAGATCGGGCTGGCCCGGCAGGAGTCCCCCGCCCGCGGGGCCCGGCTGGCCACCACCGCCCTGGCCCTGACCAGAGACCTGCCGCGCACCTTGGCCGCGCTGACCGACGGGGTCCTGAACGAGCGCCGGGCCGAGCTCGTCGCCAGGCTCACCAGCCACCTGAGCGCCGAGCAGCGCGCCGCGGTCGACGCCGAGGTCATCGGTGCCAACCTTCGGGCAGCGGACGACAGTACGTGCTCGGACCCGGGGATCGCGAGCTGGGGCGACCGGCGGCTGGAGGCCGCGGTGCGCGCTGCCGCGGACCGGATCGACGCCGCGGCCGCCGTCGCGCGGGCCCGGACCGCAGAGTCCGAGCGGCGCGTCACGATCCGCCCGATCCCGGACACCATGGCCATCGTCACCGCGATCCTGCCCGTCGCGCAGGCGGTGGCCGTGCAGGCCGCGCTGATCCGGGCCGCCGCGACCGCGCACGCCACCGGCGACCCCCGCAGCCGCGGCCAGGTCATGGCCGACACCCTCGTGCACCGGATCACCCACCCCACCGCCGCGCCGCAGCCGAGCACCACCGACGGGACCGACGTGCCCGGACCGGCGCCGGCCGGGCTGCCGGCCGGCGTGCCCGTCGAGATCCAGCTCGTCATCACCGACCGGGCCCTGTTCGCCGGCGACGACGACACCCCCGCGCACATCCCCGGCTACGGGCCGGTCCCCGCCGGCTGGGCCCGCGACCTGCTCACCGCGGACCTGACCGACGAAGCCCCACCCGACGAACCCACCGACGACCACCTGGCCGAGCCGGGGCAGGAGAGCCGGCACGACTACGAGCGGCGCCGCGCGAAGATCTACCTCCGTCGCCTCTACACCCACCCACGCAGCGGCACCCTCGTCGCGATGGACTCGAAACGGCGGCTCTTCCCCGCCGGGCTACGCCGCTTCCTCATCGCCCGCGACGGCACCTGCCGCACCCCGTGGTGCGACGCCCCGATCCGGCACGCCGACCACGTCACCCCGCACGCCGCCGACGGACCCACCACCGCGACGAACGGGCAGGGCCTGTGCCAACGCTGCAACCACGTCAAGGACCTGCCCGGCTGGCACTCCCGCATCCTGCTCGCAGGTCCCACCGCGACCACCAGCGACCAGACCAGCGACGACCCCGGAAAGCCGCACACCGTGCAGCTGACCACCCCCACCGGGCACCGCTACACCTCAACCGCACCACCCGTCCTGCCCGGCCACAGGCCCTCGACGCAGCCGGGCGCTGAGGCCGGCGAGACGGCAGAGCTCATCCACGAGGCCTCCGCCGACAGCGACCAGCACCGTCGACAGATCCTCACCGAGCACGGCTTCCAGATCCACCGCATCGCCGCCTGACCGTCCGGAACCCGGCCGGAGGACCGGGCTGTCAGGGGCGCGGAGCAACTCCCTGCCGGATGAGGCCATAAGCCAGTCCGTCGGTGAGCGCCCGCCACGATGCGGCCAGGATGGACCCGGCCACGCCGATCGTGTCCCACGACGTCTCGCCGTCCGACGTCTCGATGAGGACGCGGGTCACGGCGTCCGTCCCGTGCGAGGCGTCGAGGATGCGGACCTTGTAGTCGATCAGCTCGAGCTTCTCGATCTCGGGGTAGGCCTTCGCGAGCGCTTCCCGGAGCGCGTGGTCCAGGGCGTTGACCGGGCCGTTTCCTTCGCCGGTTGCGAGGTGCCGCGCGCCGTCGGCGTGGAGCTTGACCGTCGCCTCGGAGGCCGCGTCACCGGTCGCCGTGGAGTCGGTCATGACGCGCCACGACTCGACCGAGAAGTAGCTCGCGCACCCCGGCTCCAACGCCTCACGGACCATGAGCTCGACCGTCGCGTCGGCAGCATCGAAGGTCCAGCCGCGCTGCTCGAGATCCTTCACCCGCGCCAGCACGTCGACGACGATGTCCGGACGGCCGGACAGCTCGAGCCCGGCCTCCCTGGCTTTGAGCTCGATGCTGGCGCGTCCGGCCATGTCGGAGACGAGAGTGCGCATTCCGTTGCCGACGAGCTCGGGGTCCATGTGCTGGTAGAGATTCGGGTCCACCTTGAGTGCGCTCGCGTGGAGGCCCGCCTTGTGCGCGAAGGCGCTTGCGCCCACGTAGGGCTGGCGGCTGTAGGCCGGCACATTGGTCACCTCGCTGATGGCATGCGCCACGTGCATCGCCTTGCGGAACGAGTCCGGAGCCATCACGTCGAGGCCCAGCTTGAACTGGATGTTCGCCGCCACGGTGACGAGGTCGGCGTTGCCGGTGCGCTCGCCGTAGCCGTTCACGGTTCCCTGGACGTGGATCGCCCCGGCCCGCACGGCCGCGATCGAGTTCGCGACCGCGCACCCGGTGTCGTTGTGGCAGTGCGCGCCGACGCGAGCGCCGGTCTCGGCGATGACGTCCGCCACGACCTCCTCGACGACGTGCGGCAGCATGCCACCGTTGGTGTCGCAGAGCACGATGACTTCCGCTCCCGCCTCGTCGGCCGCCCTGACCACCGCGAGCGCGTACTCGCGGTCGAGGTGCCAGCCGTCGAAGAAGTGCTCCGCGTCGAGGAACACCCGCTTGCCCGCAGCGACGAGGTGGCTGACCGTGTCGCGCACCATCTCGAGGTTCTCCTCGAGCGTGGTCCGGAGCGCCTCCTCGACGTGTCGCACGTGGGACTTCGCGACGAGGCACACGACGGACGTGCGCGCATCGAGCAGGGCTGCGACAAGCGGGTCCTCGGCGGCCGAGGACCCCGCCCGTCGCGTTGCCCCGAAGGCGGCCAGCGTCGCGTGGCGCAGGTGGAGCTCGGTCCGGGCGCGCTCGAAGAACTCGGTGTCCTTCGGGTTCGCTCCCGGCCAGCCGCCCTCGATGAAGTCGACCCCGAGGTCGTCGAGCAGCCCGGCGATGGCCAGCTTGTCCGACACCGACAGGTTGAGCCCCTCCTGCTGGGCGCCGTCGCGCAGGGTGGTGTCGTAGACGTGCAGCGCTTCCATGACCGTGATTGTCCTCGTGCTTGGCGATGGGTCGACGTGACGTTCCGCTCCCCGGTCTCATTCATCCGTATGCCGCTGGGCTCGGTGTGCTTCGCGGCTCTCCTCGACGGGTGGTCGGGGAAACAAAAAGACCCCCCGGATAGGGAGGTCTGCGCGACGAGGGTCTCTCGTCGCGCTAGGTGATAATGAGCGTGCTCGTGGCAGGCCTGAGGAGGTGCGTCACAGGGTCATCGTGGCAGCACCATCCGAAGCCCGAAACCGGCCGTCCGCATCGTGGACCCTGACCGTTTGGGGATACCGTGGAATTCCCGAGAGCTTGGAGCGGTCGAGCTCGCCGACGCGGCGCTGGAGCACGTCGGTTACGGCAGTGGCGGCCAGTGGTAGGGCACGATGGAGGCTCGCTGACCGGGCCTCGACTGGCCGGAACCCTGAGGCTCACGAACCTCGCCCTGAATCGGCCGGACAACGTCAACACCCCGACGCTTCGCGGACTGTTGCGCACCCACGATGATGCAGAGCTGTGGGTCGAGCTCGATGGGATCGCGCGGCTCGTGGACGAGACGCACGTGTTCGTCACGTCCCTGAAGCTGCGGACCGGTGACGAGCGGTATGCGTGGGTGAACGCCTTCTTCGGGGTGCTCGAAGGGACGCTTCAGAGCGACGGCACGGCGGTGGGCCGCATCTGCGAGTGCCTGCCCGGTCCTGCGTGACGGAACCACGGCGCCGCCGGTCGCTCGGGCGGTCTGGATCCACTCCTCGATGCTGCGACGAACCGCGCGGGCCGCTTCGACCAGCTGCCGGCATGCTCATCATCCTTCGCGGAATCAGACACTCCATCAAATTCGGGGCGGCGTATCGTCGAACGAGCACTGGATGCTCCGGTGTGAAGGGGGCACATCGTGAACCCGCGGAGTCAGGCATCAAGGAGCACGACACGTGCGTTGTGGCCGTGGCCGGTCGCGGTCCTGGTCGGCTTTCCGATTGGTGGCCTGTTCGCCGACTTGGCCATGGATGGCGTCGACTCGGTGGGGGCAGCCCTGGTGGAGGGCCTGATCGCGGGGGTCATCGTCGGAGGTGCCGAGTGGTTCGCCCTGCGGCGTTGGGTCTCGTGGCTATGGATCCCCGGGACCGGCGTGGGATTGGCCGTTGGCCTCACGGCAGGCGCGGCCCTCGTCGACTATGGGATTAGCCGAGGCGATCTGCTGCTAATGGGAGCCGTAACCGGGCTCTGCGTAGGGGTATTGCAGGCGCTGGTGCTCATGCAGGCGGGAAATCGCCCCGCCGAGGCGGTCTGGTGGGTGGTTGCGAACCCCATTGGGTGGGCTGTTGCGTGGTTCGTGAGCTCGTACGTCATTGCGCGAAACATCGGCGAGCGTTGGCCCGTGTTCGGTGCCAGCGGATGCGTCGTTTTCGGCCTGGTGACCTGGCCGCTTCTCGCGGCGTTGTTCAACCGGGCGTCCGAGAGTCACAGGACAGGGGGCGATGTCGCGCGATGAGTGTTGAACGCGTTGCGGGCGGCCTGCTGATCGTGCTGCCGATTGCGTTCAACGTCTGCTTCGCACTTCTCGCGCGAATGTTCGACTACCCCGACATTCTGCGACGCCCCACCTCGGAGGTGCTTGACCGCTTCCGGGCCGGCGGAAAACCTCTCCTGCTTCTCTGGTGGAGCTTCGCGCTGACCGCCGTCTTGCTTGCGCCCGCCGCTGTCCTGCTTTCGTCCGCGCTCGAGGGTGGCGACTCAGGCCTCGTCGCGCTGGCGGCAACCACTGGGGTGATGGCAGCAGTCGTGCAGTCCCTGGGCCTGATTCGGTGGCCCTTCCTGGTTCCCTACCTGGCGCGCGCCGACGTCGAGCCAGACGCCAGCCCAGCCCGTCGCGAGTCCATCGACGTTGTATTCCAGTCCTTCAACCGCTACCTCGGGGTGGCAGTGGGCGAACACCTCGGCTATCTGCTCACCGGCGCGTGGAGCGTCTTGACCGGCGTCGCCCTGATCCAGGCCGCGAACACACCGTCGTGGTCGGGTGTTGCCGGCATCGTGATCGGCGCCCTGCTCATGATCTGCTCGCTGGAGTTCGTCGGCGCCTTCGAGCGGGAAGGCTGGAAGCTGGCGGGGGTCCTGACCCCCATCACGTATGTCGCTTGGTCTCTCTGGCTGATCGTCGTCGGCGTCGCACTTCTTCTGTAGTGGCCGGTCGGCTCCTCGCGCGGACTCCTCACCCATCGCCTGACGCCGGGCATGACCACCTGCACCAGGGCCCGACGACAAACCGGGACGACAAGCCCGAGCCAGGTCCGTCGACATGCGCTGGAGATACGCCGGAGAGGAGGCTCGACCGCTGTCGAGGCCCACCAGCAGGCCCTGCGAGCGGACCCGACCGACCCGGATCACCGCGAGGGATTGTCGCTAACGATCAAGACCCGCAACCCCCTGTACGGGCTTCTGCTGCGGTTCGCCGACTGGCAGCACGGCCTGCCTGGTGCTACTCGATGGCTCGTTCTGCTCTCGCCGCTCATCGCCTACTTCGCGGCCGCCCTCGCCAGCGTCACCGCGGGCCCTGCCACCGACTCAGAACGCGCATACGTCCTCGAGATGGGCCTCGGCATCTGGGCCGTCACGGCGGGCACGATCCACACCGTTCGTGACCGGCTAGTAGGCAAGGAGCCCGGCTCGTCACCAACGAGCGGGGCCCGGCCCAGCGGCATACGCCCTCGCGGCTGTGACGAGCGCCTCGAAGAGGCGGTGGTCGGTCACGTGTTCCGGGTGCCACTGGACCGCGAGGCGGAAGCGCGATGACTGGTCCTCCATGGCCTCCAGCGTCCCATCGGGCGCCCACGCGGAGGGAACATAGCCGGGGTGGGTCGCGACCGACTGGTGGTGGTAGCTCGGCACGTCCACCCGGCGCCCGAGCAGGCCGGCGACGCGTGTCCCGGGCACGGTGTCCACGGGATGGCTGCCGTACGTGGCCGGGGCCGGCGAGTGTTCCTCGTGGCCGACGATCTCGGGCAGGTGCTGCTCGAGCGTTCCCCCTGCAGCGACCGCCATGACCTGCATGCCGCGGCAGATGCCGAGGACCGGCAGGTCGAGCTCCGCGCTCACCTCGGCAATGGCCACCTCAGTCGTGTCCCGGTCGGGCCGCGACGCCTGGACGGACGGGTGTCGTTCGGCCTCGTACAGCTCAGGTGCGACGTCGGCTCCACCCGCGATGATGACGCCGTCGAGGCGCGCCAGCAGGGTCCGTACCAACCGGTGGTCGTCGTCGGCCGAGTCGAGGCGCGGAGGGATGACAACGGCGATCCCCCCGGCCTCCTCGACCTTGCGTACATACGCGTGCGGGACGAGAGCCGACGGCACGTCGACCCAATGGCCGCGCGTGGCCGGCTCGACATATGAGGTGATCCCGATGACCGGTGTGTCCGACACCTCGTCCACCCGTTCAGCGGGGCACATGACTCGGTCCCGCTCGGTCAAGGTGCTGGAGCAGCCGCTCGAGCGTCAGGGCGACACCGTCCTCGTCGTTGGAGGGACAGACCCGGTCGGCGACGGCGCGGACCTCCTCGTGCGCGTTGGCCACGGCCCACCCGACGCCCGCCCATCGGATCATCGGCACGTCATTGGGCATGTCCCCGAAGGCCCAGACGTCATGGACCTCGATCCCCCGGCCGGACGACCATCGCTCGAGCGCGACCGCCTTCGTGACGCCGGCGGCGTTGATCTCGGCCAGCCCACCAGCACCGGAGTACGCGACCTGGGCGCGGTCGCCGACCGCCTCGGTCACACGGCGCAGGAACTCCTCGTCCCTCAGGGTCGCCGACTTCGCGAGGAGCTTGCCGACCGCCTCGTCGTCGAGGTCGTCGATCGGTGCCTCGACGGCGTCGTGCGGGACGACGTGCCCGGGATCGTGCGGGAACAGCGTCTCGAACCACAGGCCGCTGCCTCGCTCCGCGGCGAACGTCACGTCCGGCACGGCTCGCCGCAGATCCTCGACGATGGCCCGGACGACGGTGTGCTCGAACCCGGCGCTGCTGATGACCTCCCGCGCGGCGACGTCGTAGACGAACGCGCCGTTCCCGCAGATGGCGATGCCATGCCCGCCCACCGCCGCCGCCAGCTCGTCGAGCCAGCGAGGTGGCCTGGCGGTGACGAAGACGACCTCGATACCCGCCTCCTCGGTGGCGGCCAGCACCTCGCCGGCCCGACGGGAGAGCGTCCCGTCGGACCGGAGCAGCGTGCCGTCGAGGTCGGTCGCGATCAGACGAGGCGGGTCATCCACCCGTGTGAGTCCTCGACCCGGCCGTACTGGATGTCGAGCAGGCGTGCTCGAATCGCCGTGGCCACCCTGTCCTCGTGACCGTCACGGCGGTGGTCGACCGACCCGCCGTCCCAGCGCAGCTCCCCGACGGGCGTGATGACGGCGGCGGTGCCGCAGGCGAAGATCTCCACGATGTCGCCGGACGCAGCGCCTTCCTTCCACTCGTCGATGCGGATGCGCCGCTCCTCGGGCTCGAGGTCGAGCTCCTTGGCCAGCTCGAGGATCGACGCCCGGGTGACGCCTTCGAGGATGGTGCCGGTCAGCTCCGGCGTGACGATCTTGCCGTCCTTGGTGACGAGGAAGAGGTTCATCCCGCCGAGCTCCTCGATGTAGGTGTGCGTCGAGGAGTCGAGGAAGACCGCTTGGTCACAGCCATGCTCCGCACCCTCGAGCTGCCCGGCAAGCGACGAGGCGTAGTTCCCACCGCACTTCGCGGCGCCGGTGCCGCCGGCACCGGCGCGGGCGTAGGCCGTGGAGATCCACAGGGTGACCGGCTTGACGCCACTGGTGAAGTACGAGCCGGCCGGGGAGGCAATGACCGAGTAGGTCACCTGCTGGGCCGGGCGAACGCCGAGAAACGCCTCGGAGGCGAACATGAACGGGCGCAGGTAGAGGCTCTTCTCACCGTCTGCACCGGGCACCCACTCCTGGTCGACGCTGACCAGCTGTCGCAGTGACTCGATGAAGTCGGCCTCGGGCAGCTCGGGGAGGGCGAGACGCCGCGCCGACCGCGCGAACCGGGCCGCGTTGGCCTCGGGCCGGAAGGTCCAGATCGAGCCGTCGGCGTGCCGGTAGGCCTTCATCCCCTCGAAGATCTCCTGCCCGTAGTGGAGGACGGCAGCTGCAGGGTCGAGCTGGAACGGTCCGTAGGGCTTGACCCGCGCTCCCGTCCACCCCCCGTCGCCGGACCAGTCGATGACGACCATGTGGTCCGTGAAGGTCTTGCCGAAGCCGGGGTTCTCCAGCACCTGCGCGATTCGCTCGGACGGTGTGGCGTCCTCGCGACGGGTGACCTCGAAGGACATCTGGGTCATGGCTAAACCTCCGTAACGGCAGACTGCGGTGATCCATTGCAGGCTATCGCCCACATCGTGAGACAGCGAAGGCGGGGAAACCCGGTCGATCCGAGCAGTCCGATCCGTTCGCGCCGTCCGATCCGTTCGCGCCGTCCGGGCCTTCGTCAGAGTCGGGACGCGATGGTGTCGCCGACCTGCGAGGTGGAGCGGACGGCGCTGCCTCGCTCGGCGAGGTCGGCCGCGACGGCAGCCTCGAGGCGGCTTGCGTCGTCGACGCGCCCGAGGTGCGCGAGGAGCAGCGCGACGGACAGGATCGCTGCGGTCGGGTCGGCCTTGCCCTGCCCGGCGATGTCAGGGGCCGAGCCGTGGACCGGCTCGAACATGCTCGGGGTCGTGCGAGCCGGGTTGATGTTGCCCGACGCAGCGAGCCCGATGCCGCCAGTGACGGCGGCGGCGATGTCGGTGATGATGTCGCCGAAGAGGTTGTCGGTGACGATGACGTCGAAGCGGCCCGGGTCGGTCGCCATGAAGATGGTCGCCGCGTCGACGTGCTGGTACGCGGTCTCGACCTCGGGGAACTCGGCGCCGACCTCCTCGACCGTGCGGCGCCAGAGGTGTCCGGCGTGCGTCAGCACGTTGTGCTTGTGCACGAGGGTCAGGTGCCTGCGCGGACGAGCCTGGGCGCGGGCGAAGGCGTCGCGGACCACGCGCTCGACGCCGAAGCGGGTGTTGACGCTGACCTCGGTGGCGATCTCCTGAGACGTCCCGACCCGGAGCGCGCCGCCGTTGCCGACGTACGGCCCCTCCGTGCCCTCCCGGACGACGACGAAGTCGATGCCGTCGGGGGCGACCCGGGAGACGTCGAGCGGGCTTGCGACGCCGGGGAAGAGCTTCGCCGGGCGCAGGTTGACGTAGTGGTCGAGGGCGAACCGGATGGGCAGGAGCACGCCACGCTCCAGCACGCCGCTCGGGACGGTCGGGTCACCGATGGCGCCGAGGAGGATCGCGTCGTGACCACGCAGCTCCTCGAGCACCGAGTCCGGGAGCAGCTCGCCAGTCGCGTGCCAGCGCCGGGCACCGAGGTCGTAGTCGGTCGTGGAGAACTTCGCGCCGCTGGCCGCCGTGACCGCGTCGAGGACCTTGAGGCCCTCCGTGACGACCTCCGGGCCGATGCCGTCACCGCCGACGACGGCGATCGAGTAGTCCTGCTTCTGGCCTCGAGTGCGCTGCTCCACCATGGTTCAAGCGTAGGGATCGTCTTGTGATGTGGAATCCATGTCTCAGTTCCTGACATGGCGAAGGCCCTCGCCCCACGAACGGGAGAGGGCCTTCGGCGTGGACGATTCGGCTCGTCGTTGGTCAGTCGTCGGTGTGGCCCTGGTCGCGCAGGTCCATCGACTCCTGCAGTGCGCGACGGGCCGCCTTGGCATCTTCGCTCATGGCACTCATTCCTTCATTGCATGTCACGGTGGTTGGTTTCAGGTGCTCGAGCCCGGGTGGGCGAGCCGTCAGCCTGGGAGGGAACGCGGGGTCTCCGCGGCGAGGTGCTGACTACTGAAACTCGCCGCGGCTGGCAATGAGGAGTACGAGCTGCCGCGTCATGCCAATCACGTTACGCCGGGTCACCGCGCGGTAAAGAGGGTTTCCAGAAGATGAGACGGCAGGGCCACCATCTGGCGAAAAGAATCTGCGGCCCGTGCCACGTGTCACAGGACCGCCGCCTCGCACCTACGCTCAAGGAGTGACCGAACACCGGCACGACGTCGCGACCGGGCCGGATGGCTCTGGCTCGCGCAGCAATGTCCCGGGCCACCTCGAGGACCACCCACGATGGATCGCCATCCCGCCCAGCAACGCTCGGCGCATCGTTCTCATCATCCTGACGGCCGTGGTGCTGCTCCGGGTGGCGACGTGGGCCTTCGCGGCCATGAGCGGCTTCCTGTTCCTGCTCCTGCTCGCCTGGCTGCTCTCCATCGCCATGGAGCCGGTGGTGCTGTGGCTGAGCGAGCGAGGCCTGCGGCGTGGCGCCGCCACCGGCCTGACCCTGGTCGGCATGCTCGTGGTCGTCGCCGGACTCCTCGAGCTGTTCGGCTCGGTCTTCATCTCGCAGCTGTCCCAGCTCGGCACGCAGCTGCCCACGGTGATCACGTCGACGATCGACTGGGTCAACCAGACGTTCCACACCGAGATCGACCAGGGCAGCATCGAGTCGGCGCTCGGTCTCACTCCGGACAAGATCGGCGAGCTCGCCGGCAGGTACGGCGGCGGGCTCCTCGGCGTCTTCGGCTCCGTCCTGGCCTTCCTGTTCGACCTGCTGACCATCCTCGTCTTCGCCTACTACTTCTCCGCGGACAGTCCGCGCCTGCGCCAGACCATCGGTTCCTGGCTGCCCCAGCGGTACCAGCGCGTCTTCATCACCGTCTGGACGATCTCCGTCGAGAAGACGGGCGGTTACGTGGTGTCGAAGGTCGTGCTCGCCGCAATCTCGTCCATCGCGCACGCGACCTTCTTCTGGGCCATCGACGTGCCCTTCTGGCTGCCACTCGGTGTTTTCGCCGGCATCGTCGGCCAGTTCATCCCCACCATCGGCACCTACCTCGGGGTGATCCTGCCCGCCCTCTTCGCGCTCGTCGACAAGCCGATCAACGCGGTGTGGATCGCGGTCTTCGCGACGATCTACCAGCAGGTGGAGAACTACGTCCTCACGCCGCGCATCAGCCGGCGCACCATGGACATCCACCCCGCCGTCGCCCTCGGCTCGGTCATCGCGGGCGCAGCGCTGTTCGGGCCCATCGGAGCCCTCATCGGGATCCCCGTGGCGGCGGTCGCCCTGTCAGTGCTCGACACGTTCAGCAAACGGCACGAGCTCGTTCCCGAGCTCGCCGAGCTCGAGGCGACGCCCAACGGGGCGACCGACGACGACCGACCCGCCGCCACCGAGCAGTCCGCCCACGCCGACACGGACGCCAGGCCGGACGCCTCGCGGACCTGACCGCCTCCAGTCGAGTGTGCAGACAACGCCGTATGCCGCTGGGCTGGGACGGCGCGAGAGGCGCGGTCCGAGCCCAGCGGCATACGGAATGTGCTTGTCAGCCTTGGAGGTCGACGACGGTGAAGGTCTTGGCGTCGACGGTGGCAGCGATCTCGCCGGCGAGCTGGGGCGAGACCGCGCTGTCGACGTTGAGCACGCCGATCGCCTGGTCGGCCTGGCGGGAGACCTGCATGCCGCCGATGTTGATGTCGGCGTCGCCGAGCAGCTTGCCGACCGCGCCGATGATCCCCGGCCGGTCGGAGTACTCGAAGACGAGCATGTGGTCGGACAGCGGCACCTCGAGGTCGTAGCCGTTGACGCCGACGATCTTCTCGACCATCTTCGGGCCGGTGAGTGTGCCCGAGACGCTGACGATCGTGCCGTCGGCGAGAGTGCCGCGCAGTGTCGTGATGTTGCGGAAGTCGCCCGCGTCCGGCTCGGTGAGCAGTCGCACCTGACAGTCGCGCTGCTCGGCGAGGATGGGCGCGTTGACGTAGGTCACCGGGTCCTCGACGACGTCGGTGAACAGGCCCTTGAGGGCGACGAGCTTCCACACGCTCACGTCGTGCTCGGTGATCTCACCGCGCACGTCGACGTCGAGCTGGGCCGGAACGGCGCCTGCTACGGCGGTGAAGATCCGGCCGAGCTTCTCGACGAGCGGGATGCCGGGGCGGACCTCCTCGGCGATGTAGCCCGAGGACACGTTGACGGCATCCGGCACCAGCTCCCCCGAGAGCGCGAGGCGGACCGACCTCGCGACGGACACGCCTGCCTTCTCCTGGGCCTCCTCTGTGGAGGCACCGAGGTGCGGGGTCACGACGACGGACTCGTGACCGAAGAGCGGGGACTCGGTGGTCGGCTCGGTCGCAAAGACGTCAAGGCCCGCGCCGGCGACACGGCCGTCGGCGATGGCGCGAGCCAGGGCAGCCTCGTCGAGGATGCCGCCGCGGGCTGCGTTGATGATGCGCACCGTGGGCTTGACCTTGGAGAGGGCGTCCTCGCCGATGAGGCCGACCGTCTCCGGCGTCTTCGGGAGGTGGATGGTGATGAAGTCGGACTGGGCGAGCAGCTCGTCGAGGCCGACGAGCTGGGCCCCGACGATGCCCGCCTTGGCCGGCGAGGCGTAGGGGTCATAGGCGAGCACCTTCATGCCAAAGCCCTTGAGGCGCTCGGCGACCAGCGCGCCGATGCGACCGAGCCCGATGACACCGACCGTCTTGTCGAGCAGCTCGACGCCCGAGTACTTGCTCCGCTTCCAGGCGCCACCCTTGAGGGCCTCGTTGGCCGGGGCGATGTTGCGGGCCGTCGCGAGCAGCAGGGCGATGGCCAGCTCCGCGGCCGAGGTGATGTTGGACGTCGGCGCGTTGACGACCATGACACCGGCCCGGGTCGCCGCCTGCACGTCCACGTTGTCCAGCCCGACACCGGCGCGCGCGATGACCTTGAGACGCCGGCCCGCCGCGATCGCCTCCGCGTCCATCTTCGTCGCCGAGCGGATGAGGACCGCGTCCACGTCGGCCAGCGCCGAGAGGAGCTCGTCGCGGTTGGCTCCGTCGCAGGTGCGGACCTCGAAGTCCGGTCCGAGTGCCTCGATCGTGGCGGGTGAGAGCTCTTCGGCGATGAGGACGACGGCCTTGGTCACAGGGGATCCTTTCGGGCGGGTGCGCGGCCCGGAGAGGACGCGGGCCATAGGGCGGCACCGCGATGTGCCGCCCAAAGTCTAGGCGCAGGTGACGGCCCGGGTCATCATGTCCAACCAGCATGTGAACGGATCGGGCGCCCACGTGACGCGTATCACGCAGTGGACCCCGCGTCCCGAATGGCGGGACGCGATCGAGGTGACCGGTGTCCGGGCGCCGGGCTCGGCGGCATACGGCACCTCCTTCGGGGTGGCTGTCGTCACCATCGAGTGGACGAGGATGTGTGGTCCAGACACGTCTGGATCCCGGCGCGCGCTTGGTTGGCTGGCGCGCATGGTGGCGCAGGAGGATGTCATGAGGTGGGTCTTGCCCACCGCGCTGGAGGAACAGGAACACGCTCGTGGCGGCCAGGCCCTCGTCACCGTTCTCGGCGAGGGAGAACTGACGTACGCCGCGGCCTCCCGTCAGGCCCGCCAGCTCGCCTCGCACCTGTTCCGCCTGGGGATCGGCCCGGGCGACCGGGTCGCCGTGCTGCTGCCCAACGGCCTCGACTTCATCCGGTGGTGGCTGGGTCTGGGCCGACTCGGCGCCGTCATCGTCCCGATCAACACGGCTCTGACGGGCGAGTTCCTCCTCCACCAGCTGCGTGACTCGGGCGCCCGCCTGCTCGTCACGGCCGGCGAGCTCACGGCTGCGGCCCGGGAGGTCGCTGACCGCGTGCCCGGGCTCCGGCTCGTCGAGCCGGACGGATGGGAGGACGCTCCGGAGTGGCAGGGGCCGCCGCCGCGTGCATCGGACACGGCATGCGTCATGTACACGTCGGGCACGACCGGGCCGTCCAAGGGCGTCGTCATGCCGCACGCCCACTGCTACCTCTTCGGCCTGGGCAGCGTCGAGGGTCTCGGTGTCGCCGCAGCCGACCGCTACTACGTGTGCATGCCCCTCTTCCACGCCAACGGACTGTTCATGCAGCTGGGCGCGACGATCGTCGCCGGGGCAACGGCGGTCCTGCGGCCTCGCTTCAGCGCGAGCGCCTGGCTGGGGGACATCCGGGCCGGGCGCTGCACGGTCACCAACCTGCTGGGCTCGATGACGCAGTTCGTCCTCGCCCAGCCGGAGCAGGCAGGCGACCGAGACCACCACCTGCGGGTCGTCTGTCCGGTGCCCAATCCTGCCGAGCACGAAGCGGCCTGGCGTGAGCGCTTCGGCGTCCGCGAGGTCGTCTCGGCCTACGGCATGACCGAGGTGAACATCCCGCTGTACGGCCGCCTCGGCGTCTCGCGCCCCGGCGCCGCAGGGCTGGCCCTCGACCGCTGGTTCGAGGTCGAGATCCGTGATGCGGAGACCGACCTGCCGGTGCCCGCGGACGAGGTCGGCGAGATCATGGTCCGGCCCAAAGTGCCCTTCGGCTTCATGGCTGGCTACGTCGGCCTGCCGGACAAGACCGTCGAGGCGTGGCGCAACTTCTGGTTCCACACCGGCGACTCGGGCCGGATGGATGCCGGCGGCTGGGTGACCTTCGTCGACCGCACCAAGGACTGCATCCGGCGTCGCGGCGAGAACATTTCGTCCTTCGAGGTCGAGATGGCAGTGAGCCGGCTCGACGGCGTCGCCGAGGTGGCCGCCTTCGCCGTCCCCGCAGGCCCCGAGGGCACCGAGGATGAGGTGATGCTCGCCGTCGTCCCGGCTGCCGGTCCGGCCGGGGACGCTCTCGACGGGTCAACGGTCGCGACCTTTGCTGACTCGGTGCTGCCCCGCTTCGCCCGGCCCCGGTACGTCGAGATGGTCGAGGCGATCCCGAAGACCCCGACGGAGAAGGTGCGCAAGGGCGAGCTGCGCCAGCGCGGGGTCACGGCCGACACCTGGGACCGCGAGACTGGGCGCTGACCGGGCCAGAGCGCCAGCTAGGCAAGCAGTGCGGCGCCCAGGTCCTCCCCCGGCCGGGCACCCGGAAGCACCGCGTAGACGCCGCTGCTGATCGGCGTGGTCCAGATGTTGAGGAGGTCGGCTTCGGCGAGCCGCTGCTGGATCGGCAGGAACTGTCGGACGGGATCGGCCTGGTAGGCGACGAAGACGAGCCCGGAGTTGGACCGCCGTCCCGGGGCCGGCGCGTCGTCGTAGGAGTACGGCGCGCGCAGGATCCGCTCATGGGGTGAGGTGGGCATGGCCCGTCTCATGTGGGACGTCGGGTCGATGAGGGGGAACCCGAGCTCGTCCGTTGCGGCCAGGTCCGGGAGGTCCGTTTCGACCCGGCCGGTGAGCGGGGCACCTGACGCCAGGCGGCGACCGACGGCGTTCTCGCGTCCGACGCGGTCGACCTCGTCCCAGGTGTCCAGGTTCATCGCGATGCGTCGAATGACCAGTGACGTGCCACCGTCGAGACCGCGAGGCGCTGGTGTGCCTCCTGCGCCGATCCAGACGAGGCCGTGTGCGGAGCCATCCACGGCTGGCTGCACCGTCCCGTCGACCTGGCCGAAGAGATTGCGGAATGGCATCCCCGGCCGGCGCGCCGTCAGTGGCTCGCGGAATCCGCGTTGGACCCACTGCTGGACTGCCAGCGACTCGGCTCCGACGACAAGACGGCGCTGCGCATGGGCGACCGACACGGGTGAGTCGGCCCGGATCTGGAGGAGCACATCGGTCTGCGGCCAGTCCGCCTCGAACCGGTCGATGTCGAACCGGGGCAGCGGCGCCAGCCACGACGGGCGCGCCGCGGTCAGCCCAGCTGCGTCGTAGAAGCCGGGGCCGATTGCGACCGTGACGCTGAGCCGTGAGGGGACCGCCGCCAGCTCGGGCTCGAGGTCGGTGAGCGGACCCCGTGCCGCCATGAGGCGCTCGATGTCGTCGGTCCACACCCGAAGCAGCCGTCGGCAGGTCCCCTTGTCCGAACCCTTGGGCAGGTCGAGACCGACGAAGGCGGCGAAGGGCTGCGGCTCGTCCGTGATGCCCGGCTGACGGGAGCCGCGGAACGGCAGGGTGGCAGGTCGCTCGCTGACCGCGGCCTCTCCCTCCCGCGGCCCGGATCCCATCGTCCCCCTTGCCTGCTGGGTCGCCGCGACTGCAGCGACTCCGACGCCTCCGGCGAGCAACCCCGTGCGCAGGATCGCACGTCGGTCCAAGTCCTCCATCAGTGGTCCTCTGGGACGTAGGTCTCCTCGGCACCGGCGAAGGACCTGACCGGCACCGTCCAGTCGAGCGTGCTGCCGTCCGCGGTCGCCATGACGAGTGAGACGTCCTCGCCGTTGGCCAAGGGGGCACGCAGCTCGACGAGCATGATGTGGTCGGCGCCCGGAGCGAGCTCGGCGGATCCGCCAGCGGGAACGGTGAGGCCGCCCTTCAGCTGGGTCATCTTCATCGAGCCGTCGGGCTGCTTGGCCATCGTGTGCACCTGGACGTCTCCAGCCGAGGGGCTCGTTCCACCGACGATCGTGACGTCCCGGTCGGTGCCGTTGACGACCGTTCCGAAGACGGCTGTCATGCCGGCGCCCGCCTTGGCCCAGCCTGACTGCAGGACCACGGTTCCCGGTTGGACTGCGTCGGAGCGCACGGGGGACGAGACGGCTCCTGAGGCCGCGGTCGCGGTTGGTGACGGGGTGGAGTCGGCGGTCTGGGTGCCACAGGAGGCAATGGTCAGGGCCGCGACAAGAGTGGCAGCGGTCGTGGCGGCCGAGCGGATGAGTCTGGGGGCAGGGCGCGACAGGGCGCGGTTCATCGGTGTGTCCTTCGGAGTGCGGGTGGTCTGGGGCGTGCGTGACGGCGACGCAGCCAGGGAGGCAGGCGTCGGGTCCCCTCAAGCGGGTTTCGCTGAAGGGGTGGGTCAGGCAGGCACCGGGGGCCCGCGCCCCGAGACGATGACGAGGTGGCGCTGGGGCTGCCAGCGGCGGAGCAGGCCGACCGCGACCAGAACGTCGATGTCGATAGGCCGGAGCCGGGGAAGGTTGGGCACGACCAGGTCGACGACCCGCCACAGGAGGGCCTCACAGCGGGCCAGGACGACGGACAGGACCAGAGCCGCGCCGAGGTGCGCCGCCGTCATGGCGGGTGTGCTGCCATGGGCGGTCATCGACGCCGTTGCAGCGGACGTGTCGCAGTCGAGGACCACGTGCCCGTGGTGCGCCAGGTGCGTCACGCAGGTCCCGGCCGAGGCGCCCGTGGCAGCGGTGGAGAAGAAGGCGATCACGGCGTGCCCCGCCAGCTGCACGGCGACGAGGACGGGTAACAGGTGCCGGACACTCCGCTGCCGACGCGACCCGAGAAGTGCGACGGGCCAGACCAGGAGAGCCAGCACCACGACGGCGGCGCCGGAGATCGATCCGCCCCCGATGGCGTGTCCCGAGATGGTCAAGGAGACGGCGACGGCCAGGAAGACGAGCGCGCGCAGCACCCGCACTCCTCCCACGCCGGCTTCCAGCATGGCCCCGATCGTAGGCGGCCGACGACACGGCACCTGAGACCGCCCAGCCTGCGGGCACGTGGAAGACGTGGCCCGGTGGTCACGCCTCGACGGCGGTGGCCGACGGCGGCGGTGTGCCGATGGTCGCGACGGACCGCTGGGGGCACCTCGTGCGGGTGGCCACCGCCCCCTTGACCCGCTCGAGCCGGAACCACCGCACGTCGCGCCTGAGTCGGCACCACCCGACGACGTACCACCGGCCGCCCGCGAGGGCGAAGATCATCGGCTCGACCTCCCGGCGAGTGACCCGCCCGGCGGCGTCCTCGTAGGTGAGGTTGACGGTGACCTGCTCGGCGAGGGCGCCCTCGAGGGCGGTCATGATCCGACGCGGCGCGCCCGGGCCGACGTCGACCCAGACTCTCCTCGCGAGCGCTTGGGCTCGGCTTCTCGTGGCTGGGTCGACGACGTCGAGCACCTTTCGGGTGGCTGCCCGGGCGGCGTCCCCGAAGGGCGCCCCGGACGACGCGGTCACTGCAGCACTCAGCGCGACGACCTGTGCGGCGGTGAGGTTGACCGGTGGCAGGGACCCGCGCTCGTCGAGCACGTAGCCACCGCCCGGACCGGTCCGCGCCCACATCGGCAGGCCCTGCGCCATGAGCGAGGCGAGGTCACGCTTGATGGTCCTCGTGCTGACCTCGAACTCGGCGGCCAGGCTGTCCGCCGTCCGGCCCCGGCGGCCAGCTCGCCGCAGGGCCTCCCCGATGGCGTGGAGTCGATCGGTCCGGTTCACGACCCCAGGATGGCACGATCAGTGCCACAGATAGTGACATGGGGCTGACCCAAGCGCGCCGTAACGTCGGCGTATGAACGACAACGAGAACACCCACCTGTCCATCGTGCTCGTCCCCGGACACTGGCTCGGCGGATGGGCGTGGGACGCCGTCGCCGCCCGGCTGACCCGGAGCGGGCACCACGTCGAGGCCGTCACCCTTCCGGGGGCGTCGTCGGGCGAGGCCAGTGCGACCTTGTCCGACCAGGTCGACGCCCTGGAGCAGGTCGTCTCACGACATCCCGAGCCGCCAGTCGTGGTCGCGCACAGCGGCGCCGGTCGGGTCATCACCGGCGTGCTCGATCGCAACCCACGGGCCGTCCGCCGGGTCGTCTACGTCGACAGCGGGCCGGCCGCCGACGGTTCGGTCTTCGACGAGGCGATCGCGGACGACGTCGAGTCGATCGGCTTGCCGGCGTGGGACGAGCTGTCGGCGGGCGGCGCAAGCCTCGAGGGGCTCAGCGAGCAGGACCTCGCGACGTTCCGGGACCGCGCCGTGCCGGTGCCGGGCGCCGTGGCGCGACAACCCCTCCGCTTGCACGACGATGCCCGCCTCGCGGTGCCGACCACGATCATCGCGACGTCGCTGCCGTCCGAGGTGATGATGGGTCTGGCGCAGCAGGGGAACCCGATGTTCGCAGAGGTCGCCCGCCTGACCGATCTCGAGCTGGTCGACCTGCCCACCGGGCACTGGCCGATGTGGAGCCGCCCCGACGACCTCGCGGACGCCATCAGTGCGGCGACCCGCTGAACGTGGTTGGCTGCGGCACTGCTCAGCGGGAGTGAGCAGTGCCGCAGCTGCCGCCGGGAGCTGTCCCCTCGCGGCCTCCCACGTGACCCACCACGGAAGGTGGGTGGATGCCAGAGCCGGCTCAGCGGCATACGGCATGGTGGCCCGGCAACGGATCAGCGCGCGGCGGAACCCTCGGTGTAGTCCTCGTCGGTCTGCTTCACCCACGCCATGAGCTTGCGCAGCTCGCGGCCGGTGGCCTCGATCGGGTGCTGGGCACCCTTCTCGCGCAGTGCCTTGAACTCGGGGGCGCCGGCGTCCTGGTCGTCGATGAACCGCTTGGCGAAGGAGCCGTTCTGGACGTCCGCGAGCACGGCCTTCATGTTCTCCTTGACGTGCGGGTCGATGACGCGCGGTCCGGAGACGTAGTCGCCGTACTCCGCCGTGTCGGAGACCGACCAGCGCTGCTTGGCGATGCCGCCCTCGATCATGAGGTCGACGATGAGCTTGAGCTCGTGGAGGCACTCGAAGTAGGCGACCTCGGGCTGGTAGCCGGCCTCGACGAGCGTCTCGAAGCCGTACATGACGAGCTGGCTGGCACCGCCGCAGAGGACCGCCTGCTCGCCGAAGAGGTCCGTCTCGGTCTCCTCGGTGAAGGTGGTCTTGATGCCGCCCGCGCGAAGACCACCGATCGCCCTGGCGTACGACTTCGCGAGGTCCCAGGCGGTTCCGGTCGCGTCCTGCTCGACCGCGAGGAGAACCGGCACGCCACGGCCGTCAGCGAACTCGCGACGGACGATGTGGCCGGGGCCCTTGGGGGCGACCATGAGGACATCGGCGTCCGCCTCGGGCTTGATGTAGCCGAAGCGGATGTTGAAACCGTGCCCGAAGAGCAGCGCCGCACCGTCCTTGAGGTTCGGCTTGATGTCGTTGGCGTACACGGTGCGCTGGACCTGGTCGGGCGTCAGGATGACGACGAGGTCGGCCTCCTTGACCGCGTCGGCGACGCTGCTGACCGTCAGGCCCTCGGCCTCGGCCTTGGCAATGCTCTTGCTGCCCTGGGCGAGGCCCACCCGGACGTCGACGCCCGAGTCGCGCAGGTTGAGCGCGTGGGCGTGGCCCTGGCTGCCATAGCCGATGACCGCGACCTTCCTGCCCTGGATGATGGACAGGTCGGCGTCGTCGTCGTAGAACATCTCGGCCATCGTGGCCTCTCCTTTGGTTCGGTTGTGCTGTTGTTGAAAGACATTGGGTCGTATGCCGCTGAGTTCGCTTGCGCGCCAAGCTCACTCGGCGTGCGGCCGGGTTCTCAGGCGCTGCGCAGGCTTCGGTCGGTGATCGAGCGCCCGCCGCGGCCGACGGCGACCATGCCGGACTGGACGAGCTCCTTGACGCCGAAGGGCTCGAGCACGTCGAGCAGGGCCCGGAGCTTGTCCGAGGTGCCCGTCGCCTCGATGACGACCGCGTCGGTCGTCACGTCGACGACCCTCGCCTTGAACAGGTGGATCGTGTCGATGACCTGGCTGCGCGTCGTCGCGTCCGCCCGGACCTTGACGAGCAGGATCTCGCGCTGGACCGAGTTCGTCGGGTCGAGCTCGACGACCTTGAGCACCTCGATGAGCTTGTTGAGCTGCTTCGTCACCTGCTCGAGGACACTGCCCTCCACATCGACGACGACCGTCATGCGGGAGATCTCCTGGATCTCGGTCGGGCCGACCGCGAGCGAGTCGATGTTGAAGCCCCGACGGGAGAAGAGGGCCGCGACCCGGGTCAGGACGCCCGGCTTGTTCTCGACCAGGACGGACAGGGTGTGCTTGCTCATTCCTCACGCTCCCAGACGGGCGCCTCGTCTCGGGCGGCCATGATCTTGTCGTTGCTCACGCCGGCGGGGACCATCGGCCACACCATCGCGTCGCGGTGGACCACGAAGTCGATGACGACGGGTCGGTCGTTGGTCTCGAGCGCCTGCTTGATGACGGCGTCGACCTCCTCGGGCGTCTCGGCCCGCAGGCCCAGGCAGCCGTATGCGTCGGCGAGCTTGACGAAGTCGGGGACGCGCTGCTGCGTCGGCTGCAGGTCCGTGTTGGAGTAGCGCTCGTTGTAGAAGAGGGTCTGCCACTGCCGCACCATGCCGAGGGAGCTGTTGTTGATGATCGCGACCTTGATCGGGATGTTGTTGACGACGCAGGTCGCGAGCTCCTGGTTGGTCATCTGGAAGCAGCCGTCGCCGTCGATCGCCCACACCGTGCGGTCCGGCTCGGCGGCCTTGGCGCCCATGGCCGCGGGGACCGCGTAGCCCATGGTCCCGAGGCCACCGGAGTTGAGCCAGGCGTTGGGACGTTCGTACTGCACGAACTGCGCGGCCCACATCTGGTGCTGCCCGACCCCGGCGACATAGGTGCCCTCCGGCCCGGTCAGCTCACCGATCCGCTGGATCACGTACTGCGGCGACAGGGTGCCGTCGGCGGTGTCGGTCCAACCGAGGGGAAAGGTCTGCTTCCAGGCGCGCACCTGCTCGCGCCACTCGGCGAAGTCCCACCCCGCCGCATCCGGACCGGCGTTGGCCTGGTCGGCGCGGATCTGCTCGATGAGGTCACCGATGACCTCGCCGACGTCGCCGACGATCGGGACGTCCGCGACCCGGTTCTTCGAGATCTCAGCGGGATCGATGTCGGCGTGGATCACCTTGGCGTCCGGGGCGAACGTCGACAGCTGGCCGGTGACGCGGTCGTCGAAACGGGCACCGAGGGTGATGATGAGGTCGGACTTCTGCAGGCTCGTCACGGCGGCGACGGTGCCGTGCATCCCGGGCATGCCGAGGTTGAGCGGGTTGCTGTCGGGCACGGTCCCCCGGGCCATGAGGGTCGTCGTCACCGGGATCTGGGTCAGCTCGACGAGCTCGCGCAGCTTCTCGCTGGCCCTGGCCCGGACGATGCCGCCGCCGACGTAGAGCACCGGGCGCCTGGCAGCCGCGATGAGGCGCGAGGCCTCCCGGATCTGCTTGCCGTGCGGCCGGGTCACCGGGCGGTAGCCGGGGAGGTCGATGGGGGGCGGCCAGCTGAACGTCGTCGTCGCCTGGAGCGCGTCCTTGCTGATGTCGACGAGGACCGGGCCGGGTCGTCCGGTGCTCGCGACGTGGAACGCCTCGGCGATCGCCTGGGCGATCTTGGCCGGGTCGGTCACGAGGTAGTTGTGCTTCGTGATCGGCATCGTGATGCCGCGGATGTCCGCCTCCTGGAACGCGTCGGTCCCAATGGCGGCACTCGACACCTGACCGGTGATCGCGACGATCGGCACGGAGTCCATGTGGGCGTCGGCGATCGGCGTGACGAGGTTCGTCGCGCCCGGGCCGGAGGTCGCCATGCAGACGCCGACCTTGCCGGTGGCGGCGGCATAGCCCTCGGCCGCGTGTCCGGCGCCCTGCTCGTGGCGAACGAGGACATGACGGACCTTGCTGGAGTCGAGCATCGGGTCGTAGGCGGGGAGGATCGCGCCCCCCGGGATGCCGAAGACGGTGTCTGCTCCGACGGCCTCGAGCGCGAGTACGAGGGCCTGGGCGCCGGTGACCTCGACGGCCGGCACGACCGGCGCGCTGCCCGCGGAGGGCACGCTGGGGGTGTCGGCGTTGGGCTTGGGGCGGGCCAGTTGGGCCACGTCCGCGGGCGAGGGCGCCTGCTTGGTGGTTTCGCTCACGGTTCTCTCCGCTGTGGTCGTCGTTGCTGAGGTGGCCTTCGGGGGTGCACAGGAGGCGGAGCCGCCCGTGGGTAGTCACAAAAAAACCCTTCAGTCCTGTTGGGACGGAAGGGGGCGCGCTGACCGGTGCTGCTGGTCGGCGCGCTAGGGAAGTACGAGGTCTCGGGCCACGCGTCCACCGTCCTACGCACCGTCGGGGAAGTCAATCAGGCCCCCTGCCCGTCTCAGCATGTGGTGATGTGATCTCACCCTCTGTCGTTCGCGCTCGGTCGCGACGTGGCGGCACCGAGCGTCTGGTGAAAGTCACTTGTTGCCGCGTCACCCCGGTCTGGAGACTGGCATGCAGCATCACCGCGACCGGGAGGGAACCATGAGCAACATGGGCGACACGCAGCTCGACATCAATGACCTGGGGCTGACGGACTACACCGTCAGGCCGCTCACCGTGACCGACGCTCGAGCAGTCTTCGAGCTCATGGCCGCAGGGGAGCTCGAGACGATCGGTGAGGTCGCGATCGAGGAGGCCGACATCATCAGCGACTGGCAGCGGCCGAGCTTCGACCTCGCCACCCAGAGCATCGGTGTCCTTGACAACCAGGACGGTCACGAGAGCCTGGTCGGGTACGCGGAGGTCTACCTCGGCCGATATGCCGACGTGGCCGTCGCCGCCGACCATCGGGGCCGGGGTATCGGAACCGCCCTCGCCCACTGGACGCAGCGGCTGAGCAGGCGCGACGGATCTGGGCTCGTCGGGATGCCTGTGCCGGACGGCTCTCCGGGCGAGGGTCTGCTGCGCGACCTGGGGTACGAGGTCTTCTGGACGTCATGGGTGCTGGCGATGCCCGAGGGCAAGCAGATCGAGCCGCAGCCGATCCCCGAGGGCTACTCCATCCGGCCGGCCGAGGGCGAGGCGGACTACCGCACCGCCCATGAGGTCGTCGAGGACGCGTTCCTCGAGTGGTCGGAGCGGGAGCGCGAGACCTACGCGGACTTCACGGCCCAGATCGTGCTGCGCCCGGGTTTCGAGCCCTGGCACCTGAGACTCATGGTCGACCCGTCCGGTCAGGTCGTCGGGACGTCGATCCTGCAGCTGGCCGGTGAGTGCGGCTACGTCAGCCGGCTCGCGGTGCGCCGCGACCAACGGCACCGCGGCCTCGCCCGGGCCCTTCTCGTCGACTCCTTCGAGCAGGCGCGGGTGCACGGAGCGCCGCGGTCCGAACTGTCCACGGACTCCCGGACTGGAGCCCTGAGCCTCTACGAGAAGGTCGGCATGGAGGTCACCTCCACCTGGCGCCACTGGGCCATCGACACCGCTCACCAGTCCTGACCAGTTCCCTTGCCCCGCAACACACCCGCTCGTCGACAACCTGCCTCTGCTGCAGCCGAGGCGACCTCGCGACAAGCGGGTGTGTTGCAGTGGGACGGTGCGGTCCCGTCAGTCGCAGACCGCGCCGCGGCTCGCGCTGCCGACGAGCCTGCGGTACTTCGCGAGCACCCCGCGGGTGTACCTCGGCTCGGGGTGAACGACCCCCTCGGCACGCCGACGGGCAAGCTCGCCCTCGTCGACGAGCAGGTCGAGCGTGCCGTTGGCGACATCGAGCCGGATCGGGTCACCGTCCCGGACGAAGGCGATCGGTCCGTCGTCGACGGCCTCCGGGGCGACGTGCCCGACGCACAGCCCCGTGGTCCCGCCGGAGAACCGACCGTCGGTCAGCAGGAGGACGTCCTTGCCGAGGCCGGCACCCTTGATCGCGCCGGTGACGGCGAGCATCTCGCGCATGCCGGGCCCGCCCTTGGGGCCCTCGTAGCGGATGACGACGACGTCGCCCTTCTGCAGGGTGCCCTGCTCGACCGCGTCCATCGCGCCGCGCTCGCCGTCGAAGACCTTCGCCGTGCCCTCGAAGACGTCCTCGTCGAACCCAGCGGACTTCACGACGGCGCCCTCGGGCGCGAGCGAGCCGGTGAGGATGGTCAGGCCCCCCGTCTTGTGGATCGGCCGCGACATCTCCCGGATGACGCGCCCGTCGATGTGCGGCGGCTTGAGCTCGTCGAGGTTCTCGGCGACCGTCCTGCCGGTCACGGTCAGGGCATCGCCGTGGAGCAGATCGGCCTCGAGGAGCGTCTTCATCACGACGGGGATGCCACCGATGTGGTCGATGTCCTTCATGACGAAGGCGCCGAACGGCTTGACGTCCGCCAGGTGCGGCACCTTCTTGCCGATCCGCTGGAAGTCGCCGATCGTCAGGTCGACCTCGGCCTCGTGGGCGATGGCGAGCAGGTGCAGCACCGCGTTGGTCGAGCCGCCGAAGGCCATGACGATGGCGATCGCGTTCTCGAACGCCTGCTTCGTCATGATCTGCCGCGCCGTGATGCCCTGGCGCAGCAGGCCGACGACGGCTTCGCCCGACTTGCGGGCATAGGCGTCCCGGCGCCGGTCCGTCGCGGGCGGCGCAGCGGACCCCGGGATCGACATCCCGATGGCCTCGGCGACGGCCGCCATGGTGTTGGCCGTGTAGAACCCGCCGCACGCGCCCTCGCCCGGACAGATCGCCCGCTCGATCGCGTCGACGTCCTCGCGCGGCATGAGGCCCGCGGCGCAGGCCCCGACCGCCTCGAAGGCGTCGATGATCGTGACCTCCTTCTCGGTGCCGTCCGAGAGCTTGGCGATGCCGGGCAGGATCGTGCCCGCGTAGAGGAAGACGGACGCGAGGTCGAGTCGGGCCGCCGCCATGAGCATGCCCGGCAGCGACTTGTCGCACCCGGCGAGGAGCACTGAGCCGTCGAGCCGCTCGGCGCTCATGACGGTCTCGACGGAGTCCGCGATGATCTCTCGCGACACAAGCGAGAAGTGCATCCCCTCGTGGCCCATCGAGATCCCGTCGGACACGGAGATGGTCCCGAACTCCAGCGGGTAGCCGCCGCCCGCGTGCACGCCGTCCTTGGCCGCCTGGGCGAGCCGGTCGAGGGAGAGGTTGCAGGGGGTGATCTCGTTCCACGAACTGGCGATCCCGATCTGTGGCTTGGCGAAGTCCTCGTCGGACAGCCCCACCGCCCGGAGCATCCCTCGCGCCGCGGTCTTCTCGAGACCGTCGGTGACGTCACGGCTGCGTGGCTTGATGTCCGGGGTTTGCGTCATGGACCGAAGCATAGAACCGTGTCCGCTGGGTGGACACGCCATCTCACATCCCGTATGCCGCTGAGCCCGCCCCCAGCCCGGGGCGCAGTCCCAGCCCTCCCGTCCTCACGTGCCCTTGCGTGGAGGAGTCAGCCGCGGCTGAGGTGGAAGCGCTGGAGCTGGCAGCTGCCGACGTCGAGGTCTGCCCACTCCCCCGGGTAGCGCAGGACGGCGACCCCACTCGTCCCGAAGCCGTCCGCGAGCGCCTCGTGCGCCTGCCGCGAGCCATCTCCCTCGCTGAGCAGGCTGGTCAGCTGCGCAATGGTGGGGTTGTGCCCGAGGACGAGGACCGAGGCCGTCTCCCCTGCGTCTTCCCGGATGGTCTCGAGCGTGTCCTCGGTGCCACCGGTGTAGACGCTCTTTCGGTACTCGACGAACTCCGCGTGGGCGCCGCCCTTGCACGCCGCCTCCCAGGTCTGTCGAGTCCGCAGGGACGTCGAGCAGATCACGAGGTCCGGCACGAGGCCCTGCTCCTTGAGCCACGCGCCGGCCGCATTCGCGTCCCGACGGCCCCGTTCGGTGAGCTCCCGGTCATGGTCCACCTTGCCCGGAGTCTGCTCGGCCTTCGAGTGACGCATGAGGATGAGGGTCTTCTCTCGCGCTGCGTTGCTCATGTTCCGAGCATGCCCGGCGGTTCCGGCGTTGTCAGCCCCGCAGCGCAACCCGCTCAGGCCACATCAAGGCCGCGTCACCCTCCGGACACGGCGTTGATGATGTGGACCCGTGCGCCGGCCGGCACGACCGTGGCGAGGCCCTCGGCGCGCGTGGCGTCCTGCCCGTTGACGAAGACCTTGACATGGGGGCGGATCCGGCCCCGCTCGTCGCGAACCTTGCCGTCGAGGACCCGGTACTCGGCGAACGCGCGGTCGAGCAGCTGGCCGACGGTCTGGCCGCCCTCGGCCGGGGCCACCTCGATCTCGGCGACCCCGCCGACGAGGTCGCGAAGGAGTCCCGGGAGGATGACCCGCACGGGAGTGGTCGTCATCGGATTCACCTGGTCCACTGGCCGCCTCACTCGACATCACTCCACACTGGCGGCCCGCACGACGAGCACGTCGGGCAGCTGGGTCACGATGCGGCGGAACGTCTCGCCCTCGTCGGTCGACGCGAAGACGTCGCCGTTGCGGGTGCCGAAGTAGAGGCCCACCGGATCTCCGCCATCGAGACCAGCAGCGTCGCGCAGCACGCAGGTGTAGCTGTGGTCCGGCAGCCCGACCGCCTGGGTGCGCCAGCTGCCGCCCGAGTCGTCCGACCGCTGCACCTGGAGCTGGGCCGCCGGTGGGATCCGTTCACCGTCGTCCTGGACCGGCACGTTCCAGATGACGCCGGGTCGACGCGGGTGGGCCAGGATCGTGAAGCCGAAGTCGGTCGGCAGTCCGTCCGCGATCGAGTCCCACGACGCGCCGCCGTCGCCGGACCGGTAGACGCCCTTGTGGTTCTGGGCGAAGAACTCACCGTCGGCACCGCGCGCGACCTTGTGCACGCACTGGCCGTACTCGGGGTACTCGTTGTCGGGCTGGAAGTAGGCACGGATGCCAGGATTGCTCGGCGCCCACGTCTCGCCCGCATCTTGCGAGCGGTACACCCCGCCCGTGCTCATTGCGACAAGCATGCGCTCGGGTCGTCCCGGCTCGGGAAGGATCGTGTGGACGGCGCCACCGCCGAAGCCCGGTTCCCACGTGGGCCGATGCGGGTGATCCCAGAGGCCACGCACGAGCTCGAAGCGCTCCCCCTTGTCCGCGCTCCGGAAAAGGGCATGCGGCTCGACGCCCGCCCAGACGACGTCGTCGTCGTTGGGATCGGGGGTGAGCTGCCAGACGCGCTCGAGCGCCGTGTCCGTGTCGCTGGGGAAGGCGAGCGCACGATCGGCGCTCTCGCTCCACGTGCGGCCCGCGTCCTCGCTCACCTGCACCGTCGGTCCCCAGTGCCAGGACTTCACCCCGGCAAGCACAGATCGGCGCCCGGCGCGGGTGTCGAAGGCGACCGAGGCCACCTCGCTCATGAGGAAGTGCGGACCCTCGACGGTCCACTCCTGCCGGTCGGCGCTCCGGGCGATCCACAGCCCCTTCCGAGTCCCGACTGCCACGATCGTCTCAGCCATGTTCACAGTGTCCACTACGGCTCTGACAGCCCACAAGACAATACGCAGGCCGTATGCCGCTGGACTCGCTCGCGCTCCCGGGCCCCTCTTCCTCGAGTGTGCACTTCGCGCCGGGGTTTCCTGTCCGGGCGCCGGCGCGGACTGCACACTCGACGAGAAGACGAACGGAGCGCAGGCCGTATGCCGCTGGGCTCGCTCCCGCTCCCGGGCCCCTCTTCGTCGAGTGTGCACTTCGCGCCGGGGTTTCCTGTCCGGGCGCCGGCGCGAACTGCACACTCGACGAGAAGAAGGAAGGCGCAGCCGCGAAGCCGGCCGGCTTCCGGGTCGAGTGTGCACTTCGCGCCGGGGTTTCCTGTCCGGGCGCCGGCGCGGACTGCACACTCGACGAGAAGAAGGAGGGCGCAGCCGCGAGGCCGGCCGGCGCCTTTGGTCAGCGGCTGGCGGAGGTGGCGGGCTTGACGACGTTCTCGAGGGCGCGGCCGTCTCGAAACGCCTCGACCTGGCGGCGCACGAGCGCCAGGGCTCGTGGAGCCATCGCCGAGGTCGCCCCGCCGATATGCGGCGTGATGATGACGCCCGGAGTGCTCCACAGTGGATGGTCAGCCGGGAGGGGCTCAGGGTCGGTGACGTCGAGCGCCGCGCGGAGCCGGCCGGAGGAGCACTCCGCAACAAGGGCATCGGTGTCGACGATCGGGCCGCGCGCCACGTTGACGACGAGGGCGTCGTCCGGCAACAGGGCCAGCACGTCGGCGTCGATGAGCCCGTGCGTCGAGTCGGTCAGCGGGACGATGAGGATGAGGACGTCGGCAGTGCGCGCGAGGACGGGGAGCTCGTCGATGCCGTGCACGGCATCGACCAGGTCGTCACCGCCTCTGGCCCGCGTGGCGACCACCGTGACCTCCACCTCGAACGGCAGGAGCCGACTCACGATCGCACGGCCGATCCGGCCGTAGCCCACGACGAGGACCCGCTTGTCCGCGAGGGCGCGCCACATCCGCGCTGCGGCCCAGGACGACCTCGACTGCGCGAGCAGGTGCGTGGCGAGGTCGCGCTCGGAGGCGAGGGTGAGTGTGAGGGCGAGCTCGGCCGTGCTGGCGTCGTGGATCCCGGCGCCGTTGCAGAGCGTCACGCCGGGTGGAATGCGGTCGAGAACCGTCTCGTAGCCGGCCGACAGCAGCTGGACCACCTCAAGCGCTGGCAGGTCGCGGAAGCGCTCCGCCCGGGGAGGAGGTCCCATGTACGGAGGCACGACGACTCGGAACTCAGCCTCGCGCTCGTGGGGGTGGGATGGTCTCCACACGACTGGCTCGACGTGTGCGACGTCAGCCAGCCCAGCGGCATACGACTCCTCCGGGACGGCCACGACGACGGGACGATCGGTGCTCACGGGCCCCAACCTACGGCTTGGGGTGACGGTACGCTCACCCGGTGAGCCGGCCGCACGTGATGTCCATCAACGTCGGGACGGGTGTCGCCCGCCCGTACGCCAGTGGTCCGACGACGGCCATCGCCAAGGGGCGGTTGCCGGAGGGCACCCTCGTCGAGGTCCGTGATCCCGGGCCGAAGCGTGGTGGGCTGGGCAGCGGCGTCGTCGGCGACGAGATCGGGGACCGCAAGCACCACGGCGGATCCCAGCAGGCGGTCTATGCCTACGCCCGCGAGGACCAGCAGTGGTGGGAGGGCGAGCTCGGTCGGCCCCTGGCACCCGGCGCCTTCGGCGAGAACCTCACCACGGTCGGGGTCGACACGACCCACGCGCTCATCGGAGAGGTCTGGCGGCTCGACGACGTCGTCCTCAGGGTCGAGGTACCCCGGATCCCGTGCGCCACCTTCGCCGGGCACATGGGCGTTCCTCAGTGGGTCAAGCGATTCAGCGCCGAGGGCCGCACCGGCGCCTATCTGTCCGTCGTCCGGCCCGGGACCTTCCGGAGCGGCGTGACCATCGAGGTCGAGCGGCCGGAGCACGACATCGACCTCCTGCTCAGCTTCCGGGCAGCGATGGGCGACCTCGATGCGGCTCGTCGGGTCCTCGACGCGGGCGTCCTGCACCCTGACGAGCACGCCTGGCTGGCCGACAAGGTGGCCCGCCGCCAGCGTTGATCGCGATCGGTCTGTCGCGCTGACAGAGTCGATGGCGCAAACCGGTTCCCGGCGATCGCATGGGACAGAATGAGGTATGCCGCCCACCCCCCGCACGCGTTCCCGCCGGCTGGTCATCTGGGTCGTTGCGCCACTGTTGGCACTCGCAGCGTGCACGTCCGGCACTCCGGACTCCGACTCCGGGACTGCTCCGGCCGGCACCCCCACCACGTCCACCGCGCAGGGCGGCACGACCAGCCCCGCGCCGGCCACGACCGGCACCGCGGCGACGACCTCGCCAGCCGCGGTTGAGACCGGTCCGGCGAGGACGCTGCTCCAGGGCCTGGCGGTGGCCTGGTCGATCGCCCTGCTGCCGGACGGGTCCGCCCTCGTGAGCGAGCGAGACACCGGCGACGTATACCACGTCCCCGCACCGGGGGCCGGGGGCGAGCCCCGCGTCGTGGGGCGGCTGCCCATCGAGCGGACGAGCGGCGAGGGTGGCCTCCTCGGCCTCGCGGTCCCGAAGGACTTCGGGGCGAACCCGGTGTTCTACGCGTACTACTCGACCGACAGCGACAACCGAATCGCCGCGGTGCCGTGGCGAGGTAACCGCATCGGCGAGCCGAAGGTCATCTTCGAGGGAATCCCGCGCGGCCACAACCACAACGGCGGCCGGCTCAAGTTCGGGCCGGACGGCTACCTCTATGTCGGCACCGGCGAGGCGGGGGACACCTCCCTGTCGCAGAACCGCCAGTCGCTCGGCGGCAAGATCCTGCGCATCACTCCCGAGGGAGACCCGGCTCCCGGCAACCCCTTCGGTGGCTCGCCGATCTGGAGCTACGGGCACCGGAACGTCCAGGGCCTCGCCTGGGACAGCAAGGGCCGGATGTGGGCGAGCGAGTTCGGCGCCCAGACGTGGGATGAGCTCAACCTCATCGAGCCGGGTCGCAACTACGGATGGCCGGAGGTCGAGGGCAAGGCGGGCAACGCCAACTTCGTCGATCCCGTGGCTCAGTGGCCCACTGCCGACATGTCGCCCAGCGGCATCGCGATTGGTCCCGACGGCGCGGTCTACATGGCGGCTCTGCGGGGAGAGTCCGTGTGGCGCGTGCCGATTCACGCCGATGGGACGGTCGGGGAGCCCCAGCGCAAGCTGCACGGGACGTACGGTCGCATCCGCGACGTCCTGTTCGTGGGCGGCCGGCTGTGGCTCACCACGAGCAACGGATCGAATGACAAGCTCATCTCGCTGCCGCTGTCTGACGTCGGAGCCGGTTGACGTTCCCCGCGACGACGCGGCTGACGATGACTAGAGTCCGAAACCAGGCGGCGCGAGGCCGGTGCACACCGAGGAGGGGAAGGTCATGTCGCAGTACGACGAGATCCTGGAGCAGGTCCCGCTCAGTCAGCTCGCCGGCCAGCTCGGCGTCGACGAGAGCGAGGCCCGACAGGCGGCCGAGCAGGCGCTGCCCGCACTGCTCGGCGGTCTGCAGGCCAACGCCAACGATCCGGCCGGGGCCGGCTCGATCATGAACGCCCTTGCCGATCACCAGGGAGGTGTGCCGCGCGACCTCGCTGACGTCGATGTCGACGACGGCCAGAAGATCGTGGGCAACATCTTCGGGGACAACACCGACCAGGTGATGAACCAGCTCGGCGGGATGGGTGGCGGCGCGACGGGCGACCTCGTCAAGCGGGTGCTGCCCGTCCTCGCCCCGCTCGTGCTGTCCTGGCTCGCCAAGAAGATGAGCCAGCAGGGCGGCCTCGGCGGAATGCTCGGCGGTGACGCATCATCCGGTCCGGGGTCCAGTCAGGCGGACTCGGGACCGCTCTTCCCCGGCGGCCAGGGCGCGCAGAGTGCACCGACGGAGCAACCGGCCGGGGAGGGTGCGCCTGCCGAGCAGGGATCGTCGAACCCGATCCAGGACGTCCTCGGGGGAATCCTCGGAGGCTCCGGTGGCGGGGACCTGCTCGGCGGGATCCTGGGCGGTCTGCTCGGCGGCGGCCGCCGCTGACCGATCGAGCCTGGCCCCGTCGGTCAGACGCGTGGGAAAGCCGGCGGGTGGACCCTTGCCATGCTCTCCAGGACGCGTACGACCTGGCAGCTGTAGCCGAACTCGTTGTCGTACCAGACATAGAGCACGACACGGTCGTCTGCGGTGATCGTCGCGCGGCCATCGACGATGCCGGCGTACTGCGAGCCCACGAAG
Organism: uncultured Actinomycetota bacterium; assembly: GCA_963754395.1. Lineage (GTDB taxonomy): Bacteria > Actinomycetota > Actinomycetes > Actinomycetales > Dermatophilaceae > Intrasporangium. Next base: position 106,512 of record CAVWGJ010000018.1, read on the forward strand.
TCCGTCGACACGACCTCCGGGCTGTCGATGTAGTCGAGCTGCTTGTGCAGGGGCGAATGCAGCGAGGTGCGACGCAGGAAGGTGTTGATCTCGTCCGGCGACGTCGACCGCTTCAGCGTGAGGTTGAGGATCGCCATCGACACGTTTGGCGTGGGCACGCGGATCGAGTTGCCCGTCAGCTTGCCCTCCAGCTCCGGGAGGGCCTTGGCCACGGCCTTCGCCGCGCCCGTCTCGGTGAGGACCATGTTCAGGGCGGCCGATCGGCCACGTCGCTCGCCCTTGTGGAAGTTGTCGATGAGGTTCTGGTCGTTCGTGAACGAGTGCACCGTCTCGACGTGGCCACCCACGATGCCGTACTCGTCACTGACCGCCTTGAGCACCGGCACGATCGCGTTCGTCGTGCACGAGGCCGCCGAGAGAATGGTCTCGTCACCAGCCCCGTCGCGGCTGATCAGGTGCTCATTGATGCCTGCGACGATGTTGGGCAGGTCGCCCTTGCCCGGAGCCGTGAGGAGCACCCGAGAGACTCCGGGGCACTGGAGGTGCTGCGAGAGGCCGCGACGGTCGCGCCACCGGCCGGTGTTGTCGACGACGATCGCGTCCTCGATGCCGTAGGCCGTGTAGTCCACGCTGGCCGGGTCGTCCGAGTAGATGACCTGGATGCGCGTGCCGTTGGCGAGGATGGTGTTCGCGTCCTCGTCCACGGTGATGGTGCCCTGGAACGACCCGTGGACCGAGTCCCGACGCAGCAGGCTCGCTCGCTTCATCAGGTCGTTGTCGCTCCCCTTGCGCACGACGATCGCCCGAAGGTTGAGGCCGTCGCCCCGGCCTGTGTGGGCGATGAGGATCCGGGCGAGCAGGCGCCCGATCCGACCGAAGCCGTAGAGGACGACATCCGTCCCAGGCCGACCGTCGCCGTCCTCCCGCCCGGTTGCTCCCTTGCGGCCGGCGACCTCGCCGAGCTCCGCCCGCATCCACTCCGTCAGGTCGGCGTCGCCGCCCTCCTGCTTGTACTTCCTCGTCAGCCGGGCCAGGTCCACAGAGGCGGCCCCGGGATCGACGGCCGCGAGCGCCTGGAGAACGGGCAGCGTGTCGTGCAGGTCGAGCTCGACGTCGTCGATCCGTCGGGCGAATCGGTGTGCCTTGATGAGGTGGATGGCGGACTCGTTGATGAGCCGGCGCCCGTAGATCGATGTCACGACGTTGTTCTGGCGGTAGAGCCGCCCGATGACGGGGATCATCGCCTCCGCGAGGGCCTGACGCTCGGACCACTCCACGTGGTGCTCGTCGGCGAGGCTCACAGGAGGGTGGTGAACCAGAGGGTCAGTGAGAGGATCTGGCGAGTGCGTCGTTGTCACGAGCCCCGACACTAGGCGAGAGCCAGCACACCGCCCCGCGGGCCCGTGCTGCGGCCGTGACCAATCTCACTCTTGACAGGGCGAACTCAGGTCAATCGGGACAGGATGAGCTCGCGCGCTCGGCCAGCGTCGGCCTGTCCCTTCAGCTCCTTCATCACCTGGCCGATGAGGGCTCCGGCCGCCTGGACCTTGCCGTCGCGGATCTTTGCGGCGATGTCCGGGTTGGCGTCGATGACCTTGTCCACGGCCGCCTCGAGCGCGTTGTCGTCCCGGACCAGCTCGAGTCCGCGGGCGTCGGCCACCTCGGTCGGGGTGCCCTCAGCGGCGAGGACCCCGTCGAGGACCTGGCGGGCCATCGAGTCGTTGAGCCGGCCGCTCGTCACGAGACGGTCCAGCTCGGCGACGTGCGCTGGAGTGAAATCCAGCCCAGCGGCATACGTCACGATGTCCTGGCCCTCGGCGTTGGCGCGCCGCGACGGCTCACCCAGCCACCACTTCTTCGCGGCTGCGGGGCTGGCCCCCACTGCGACGGTTGCCTCGATGAGCTCGACGGCGCCGGCGTTGACCACGTCGCGCATCTCGAGATCGCTGTAGCCCCAGTCGCTCTGGAGGCGCTTGCGCCGTTGTCCCGGCGGCTCAGGGAGCGTCCGGCCGAGCGCCTCGACCACCTCGCGGCTCGGTGCCACCGGAACGAGGTCCGGCTCCGGGAAGTAGCGGTAGTCGTCAGCGTCTGACTTGACCCGTCCGGACGTCGTGATGCCGGTGTCCTCGTGCCAGTGGCGGGTCTCCTGGAGGATGGAGCCGCCTGCGTCGAGGATCGCGGCGTGGCGCGAGATCTCGTAGCGCACCGCCCGCTCGACCGAGCGGAGCGAGTTGACGTTCTTCGTCTCGGTGCGCGTCCCGAGAGGGACGGCGAGCTGGGCCGCGCCGCGTGGGTCGTCACCAGCGCGGCGGCGCAACGACACGTTGGCGTCACAACGCATCGAACCCTGCTCCATCTTGACGTCGCTGACGTCGAGCGCGCGCATGAGGTCACGCAGGGCCGAGACGTAGGCCCGCGCCACCTCCGGCGCCCGCTCCCCGCGCCGACGATCGGCTTGGTGACGATCTCGATGAGCGGGATCCCCGCGCGGTTGTAGTCGACGAGCGAGTAGTCGGCGCCGTGGATGCGCCCGGTCGCCCCACCGACGTGGAGGGACTTGCCCGTGTCCTCCTCCATGTGGGCGCGCTCGATCTCGACCCGGAACACCTCGGTGCCACCAGCACCGTCGTCGACCTCGACGTCGAGCCAGCCGTCGGATGCGATCGGCTCGTCGTACTGCGAGGTCTGGAAGTTCTTCGGCATGTCCGGGTAGAAGTAGTTCTTCCGGGCGAAGCGGCACCACTCGGCGATCTCGCAGTTCAGCGCCAGGCCGATCCGGATCGCCGACTCGACTGCCTTCTCGTTGACGACCGGCAGCGCGCCGGGCAGGCCGAGGCAGACCGGGCACACCTGGGAGTTCGGCTCGGCGCCGAAGACGGTCGGGCAGCCGCAGAACATCTTCGTGGCGGTGTGCAGCTCGACGTGGACCTCGAGCCCCATGACGGGGTCGAACTTGGCGATCGCCTCGTCGTAGTCGAGGACGGCGTCGACAGCGGAGGACGTCACGGCCATCTCAGACTCCCTTCACGGCGGCACCGGCGCCGGCCCGGCCAGCGAGCTCGGGTGCCTTGGACAGGATCGGGGCGCCCCACCGCTCGAGCAGGGCCTGCTCGAGCGCGGCGCCGACGGTGTACAGGCGCTCGTCCCTCATGGCCGGCGCGAGGACCTGGATGCCGGTCGGCAGGCCGTCCTCGTCAGCGAGACCGGACGGGATGGACATGCCGGGGACCCCAGCGAGGTTGGCGGGAATCGTCGCGATGTCGTTGAGGTACATGGCCATCGGGTCGTCGAGCTTGTCACCGAGGCGGAACGCCGTCGTCGGCGCCGTCGGGCTGACGAGGACGTCGACCTGCTCGTAGGCGCGCTCGAAGTCCTGCGCGATGAGCGTGCGCACCTTCTGGGCCGATCCGTAGTAGGCGTCGTAGTACCCCGAGCTCAGCGCATAGGTGCCGAGGATGATGCGGCGCTTGACCTCGGGCCGAAGCCGGCGTCGCGCGTGGCGGCCATGACCTGCTCGGCGCTCGGCGCATCGATGCCCTCCGGCAGACGCGCAGGCCGTAGCGCATCGCGTCGAACTTGGCCAGGTTGCTCGAGGCCTCACTCGGCAGGATGAGGTAGTAGGCGGCCAGGGCGTAGTCGAAGTTGGGGCAGCTCACCTCGACGACCTCGGCGCCCTGCTCGACGAGCAGCGCCACGGACTCCTCGAAGCGGGCGCGGACCCCGGGCTGGTAGCCCTCGCCGCCGAGCTCCTTGACGACGCCGATCCGCATCCCCCTGACGTCGGCGCGGCGCGCGGCCTCGACGACGGGCGGCACCGGAGCGTCGATCGACGTCGAGTCCATCGGGTCGTGCCCGCCCATGACGACGTGGAGCAGGGCGGTGTCCAGGACGGTCCGTGCGCAGGGGCCGGCCTGGTCGAGGTGCTCGCGAGCGCCACGAGGCCGTAGCGCGAGACGCCGCCGTAGGTCGGCTTGGCGCCCACCGTCCCGGTGACCGCGGCCGGCTGGCGGATCGAGCCACCGGTGTCGGTGCCGATGGCGAGGGGAGCGAGGAAGCCCGCCACCGCGGCGCTCGAGCCACCGCCCGAGCCGCCGGGGATCCGCTCGAGGTCCCACGGATTGTGGGACGGGCCGTAGGCCGAGTGCTCGGTCGAGGACCCCATGGCGAACTCGTCCATGTTGGTCTTGCCGAGGATCGGCATCCCCGCGTCCTTGAGGTGGCGGACGACGGTCGCGTCGTAGGGCGGGATCCAGCCCTCGAGGATCCTGCTCCCGCACGTCGTCGGCAGGCCCTTGGTCGCCATGACGTCCTTGACCGCGATGGGCACGCCCGCGAGCGTGGGCAGGCTCTCCCCCGCCGCGCGCCGCCCATCGACGGCCCGAGCCGTCGCGAGCGCCCCCTCGGCGTCGACGTGGAGGTAGGCGTGCACCTGCTCGTCGACGGCCGTGATCCGGTCGAGGTGGGCCTGGGTCACCTCGACGGAAGAGATCGTCTTGCTCGCCAGGGCCTCGGCGAGCTCCGCCGCGGAGGCGCGAGTCAGGTCAGTAGTCACGTCAGTTGCCTTCATCCATCAGGGAGTTCACGAAATGATGCCGTATGCCGCTGAGCCGGCTGGGCGGCACGCGTGCCGTTGGTCGGTGGCCGGCTCAGTAGGGCTCGGTCAACGGTGGGCAGATCAGTCCTCGTCGAGGATGCGCGGGACCGCGAACCGCCCGAGCTCCTGCTCCGGCGCGCCCGACAGCGCCTCCTCGGGGGTGAGCCCGGGACGGACCACGTCAGCTCGGGTCACGTTGGTGAGCGGCATCGGGTGCGACATCGGAGGGGCGTCCTCGATGGGCGCCTGCTGGACCTTGGCGACCGACTCGAGGATCACCGACAGCTCGCCGACCATTTTGTCGAGCTCGGCGTCCGAGAGGTCGATGCGAGCCAGCCCGGCGAGGTGGGCGACGTCGGCACGGGAGAGTGTGGACATGAGGGCCAGTCTATGGGCCGGGCGGTGCGCTCCCGACCGCGCCTTGGGCGGTACGCCAAGCACCTCCGGAACGGGGCACTGGAGGGTGTGCCCCGAACCGGAGGATGGGTCAGGAACGGGGTCGGCTGCGGCGGGCGATGACCTGCTCGCGGATGAGGTTGCGGGCCGTCCCCCAGATGCCGTGGCGGAAGAGCAGCACGATGAGGATGAAGATCGCGCCCGTGATGATGCCGATCCCGTTGAACCCCGCTCGAGGCGAGCTAGTCCTCGAGCAGGACGACGACGCCGCGCCGACCGGGCCGCCCCAGAGGGTGCCGATCCCGCCGAGGACCGTGATGAGCACGACCTTTCCGGACGTGGTCCAGGCGAGCTCCTGCAGCGAGGCGAACCCGTGGCTGATCGAGAACACGCCGCCGGCCAGACCCGCCAGGCCGGCGGAGATGACGAAGGCGACGATCTTGTACTTCTCGACGTCGTACCCGAGCGCCCGGGCGCGGGCCGGGTTGTCGCGGATCGCGGTGAGAACCCGGCCGAACGGCGAGTTCACCACGCGCCAGGCGATGACGATGCCGATGACGATCACGGCGGCACCCGCGTAGTAGAAGTAGAACGAGTCGGACTCGACGGCCTCGATGCCGAAGAAGTTCTTCGGGATGCCCTGGAGGCCGTTCTCTCCGCCCGTCACGTCACGCCACTGGTTGACGATGAAGTAGAGCATCTGCGCGAAGGCCAGGGTCACCATCGCGAAGTAGATGCCAGTCCGCCGCACCGACAGGTAGCCGATCGGCACCGCGATGGCCATGGCGAAGACGGCGCCCGCCGAGGACGGCGAGCGGGAAGGGCAGCCCGTGTTGATCGCGATGAGCCCCGTGGCGTAGGCGGAGCCGCCCCAGAACGCGGCGTGGCCGAAGCTGAGCAGACCGGTGAAGCCGAGCAGCAGGTCGACGCTGATGGCGAACAGCCCCCAGCGCAGGATGTCCATCGCGACGGGCGGGTAGATCTGGTAGGGCAGCACCACGAGGACGGCGAGGCCCACGAGGAGCATCACGTAGCGCCAAGGGCTGCGGCGCGACAGGATCGACGGCTCGGCGAGGTCGATGTCGGTCCGTGGCGGTGAGCTGTCGGTCGGCGGTCATGCGATCTCCTCCCGTCCGAAGAGGCCAGCGGGGCGGACGAGGATGACGAGCGCCATCAGGATGAAGATGACGATCTGGGCGTAGGCGGGGGCGTAGGCCACTGCCGTAGGCCTCGACGAGACCGACGAGGAACCCGGCGACGACCGCGCCGAGGATCGAGCCGAGTCCGCCGATGACGACGACGGCGAACAGGATGATGATGAAGTTGCTGCCCATGTCGGCGGTGATCGCCCGGTACGGAGCGGCGAGCACGCCGGCCAGGCCGGCCAGGGCGATGCCGAAACCGAACACCGGCGTCACCCAGCGGCCCACGTTGATGCCCAGCGCGCGGGTGCGCTCGGCGTCCTCGGTCGCGGCCCGCACGATCATGCCGATCCGGGTCGTGGTCAGGAGCAGGCCAGACGCGCGACGCAGACCGCGAGCGAGAAGAGGCACGCGAAGATCTGGTAGGTCGACAGGCTCAGGCCGCCGACGGTCGACCTGGCCGCTCGAGACCCGGCCGGGACCTCGTAGGGCAGCCCCGAGACGCCGTAGCGCTGCTTGACCGAGGTCGACGAGCACGAGGGTCAGCGCCGAAGGTGAGCAGGAAGTTGTAGAGCGGGTCGAGCTGCGAGCAGCCAGCGGACCAGCGCGCGCTCCATGAGCACCCCGAAGCCGAACATGAGCGATCGGCACGAGGAGAGCGCCAGCCAGAAGTCGACGTTGAGCTCGGCGAGCAGCACGGCCGACAGCACGGCCCCGAGCATGTAGCAGGCGCCGTGGCGAGAAGTTCACGACGCCGAGGACGCCGAAGATCACCGCGAGGCCGAGGGCGGAGAGCGGCGTAGAACCCGCCGGCCGCAAGGCCCTGCAGCGGTGTACTGGATGAATGCGGTCATGAGGTTCCTGGACCTTCTGGTCTCGGCCCCGCCGTGGACGGGGGTGCCGGATGCCTCACGGCTCCCGGCACCACCGTCACGCGTGGCGGGGGTCAGGTCACATCTTGCAGGCGTCCGACACCGGCCCGAAGGCCTCGGCCGCGGGGATCGTCGTCAGGATCTCCTCGTAGTCCCAGTCCTCCTTGACCTGGTCCTTGGTCTTGACCTTGGCGAGGTAGGCGTCGTGCAGGACCCGGTGGTCGGCGGCCCGGATCTCGCCGTTGCGCAGGAAGACGTCGTTGACCTTCTTGCCCTCGAGCTTGGCAACGACCGCGTCGGCGTCATCCGTGCCGGCCTCCTGGATCGCCTCGAGGTACTGGAGGGCGGCCGAGTAGTTGCCGGCGTGGGCGAAGGACGGACGGGTGTTCGTCTTCTCCGTGAACTTGTCGGCCCACTCGCGGTTCTGGTCGTCGAAGTTCCAGTACCACGCATCGGTGAACTGCGTTCCGGAGAACTGCTCGACACCGAGTGAGTGGATGTCGGTGATGAACATCAGGCCGACGGCGAGGGTGGCCTTGCTCCTGCATCCCGGCCTGGTTGTACTGCTTGACGAAGTTGATCAGGTCCCCACCGGCGGCCATGATGCCGACGACGTCGGGGTTACTCGCCGCGGCCTTGGTGATGAACGTTGCGAAGTTGTCGTTGGGGAACGGCGTCGGGATGGACTCCAAGACCTGACCGCCCGCGCCCTCGATGGCCGCGGTGAAGGACTTGTTCATGTCCTGTCCGTAGGCGTAGTCGGGGTAGACGATGGACCACGTCTTGCCGCCGTTCTTGACGGTCGCGGTACCGGTGCCGTGGGCGAGCATGTACGTGTCATAGGCCCAGTGGAAGGTGTACTTGTTGCACGACTTACCGGTCAGGGCGGTGGTCGCCGCACCGATGTCGATGAAGAGCTTCTTCTTCGCCTTGGCCTGCGTCGCGACGGCCAGAGCGGCCGAGGACGTGGGGACGTCGAGGATGATGTCGACGTTCTGCCGGTCGTACATCTCCTGCGCCTTGGTGTTGGCGATGTCGGGCTTGTTCTGGTGGTCGGCCTGGATGACCTCGATGGTCTTGGCGACCGCCTTGTCGCCGTACTTGGCCTGGTAGTCGGCGATGGCCATCTCGATCGCGACCTTGGAGTTGGGGCCGGACACGTCCTTGTAGACGCCCGACTGGTCGTTGAGCAGGCCGATGACGACCTTGTCGTTGGTCAGCTTGGCGTCTCCGTCGGACTGCGGCCCGCCGGCTGCCCCGCCGCAGGCGGCCAGCGCCAGCGATGCCGAGGCCGCGATGGCCACGGTGCCCGTGAACTTGTTCCTGCCACTCATGTTCCCTCCTGGGATGTCATGCCTTCTGGATGGTGCAACTGCGTGTGCCGGGTTCCCGGCGTCGGCCAAGGGATGGAGGTGTGCTACATCCCGAGATAGGTGAGCAGCTCGCTCTCGCGGGCTTGGAAGTCCTCGTTGTCGAGGTGCTCGACGACCCTCCCCTGTGCGAGGAGGTAGTGCCGGTCGGCCACGGTGGAGGCGAACTTGACGTTCTGCTCGACGAGCAGCACGGCCACGCCCTGGGCCTTGATCTCGCGGATGATCTCCCCGATGCTCTGGACGATGACCGGAGCGAGACCCTCGCTCGGCTCGTCCAGCAGGAGCAGGCGCGCGCCCATCCGCAGGACTCGCGCCATCGCGAGCATCTGCTGCTCGCCCCCCGACAGCTTGGTGCCGGGGAAGTCCTTGCGCTCGTGGAGCGCGGGGAAGAACTCGTAGATCCGCTCGAGACTCCAGCCGTCGTCGTGGACGACGGGCGGCAGCATGAGGTTCTCGGCGACGGACAGCGAGGCGTAGATCCCGCGGTCGTCGGGAACCCAGCCGATGCCCAGCCGGGCCCGGTTGTCCGCGGAGCGCTTGTGCAGCTCGATCCCATCGAACGTGATCGATCCCTGCACCTGCTTGTGCAGGCCCATGATGCAGCGGAGCAGCGTCGTCTTGCCGGCGCCGTTGCGACCGACGAGGGTGACGACCTCGCCCTGGCCGATCTCGATGCTGACATCCGAGAGCACGCGCGCCTCGCCGTACCAGGCGGAGACTCCGGCGACCTCGAGTGACGTCCGGGTCGAGGTCAAGGGTGGCGTCTCACTCATGGGCTGCTCCGAGGTAGGCGGTGATGACGCGCTCGTCGTTGCGCACTTCGTCGTAGCTGCCCTCGGCGAGCACCTGCCCTGACTGGAGGACGGTCACGGTGCTCGCGAGTGATCCGACGACGTGCATGTTGTGGTCGACGAAGACGACGGTGCGACCCTCGGCGAGCTGCTTGACGAGTGCGATCGTCCGGTCGACGTCCTCGATGCCCATCCCCGCTGTCGGCTCGTCGAGCAGGAGCAGCTTGGGATCGAGGGCCATGGCGATCGCGAGCTCGAGGGCCCGCTTCTGACCGTACGCGAGCGAGCCGGCCGGCAGGCCCGCACGGTCGGCGAGACCGACCCGGTCGAGCAGCTCCATCGAGCGGTCCCGGAAGACGGCCATGCGTTTGACGGAGCGCCAGAACTGCATGCCCATGCCGGTCGGGCTGGCCAGGGCGAGCTCGAGGTGCTCCCGCAGCGTCATCTGGTCAAAGAGGCTCGTGATCTGGAAGGAACGGGCGATCCCGAGCGGGACGATCTGCTCCGGCTCCTTGCCGGTGATGTCCTTGCCGTCGAACACGATCGAGCCGGACGTCGGGGACAGGAAGCCGGTCAGGAGGTTGAACAGCGTGGTCTTGCCTGCTCCGTTGGGGCCGACGAGCGCGTGGATGGTGCCCTCGGTGACGGAGAGGTTGACGTCGGAGACCGCCTTGAACCCGCGAAACTCCTTGGTCAGGGAGCGGGTCTCGAGCAGCGGCGCGTCCTTGGACACCTGCACCTCCTCGTGCGGTAGCTGATCTGGCTCGTGCGGTTGATGGACTTTGTCCGGACTCGTGTCCTGACTCCGGCAACTCTAGGAGTCGGCCAGACGTGGGGCACGGGCCCTCCCCACACACCTGATGGATGGGTATGGCCCGAGGGCACACCTCCCGGGTGCAGCGACGCCGACCGCTTCAGCAGGGCTACAGAGCGGCAACGAAGCGGTAACGATCAGGCGCCATCCCGTCCGGCGGTTGGTGCCGTCGGTGCGGTCAGTCAGGAGAGCCGGTCTGAAGCAGCCGCACGAACTGGGCCTCGTCCAGGACCGGCAGTCCGAGCTCCTCGGCCCTCGCGGCCTTGGAGCCGGCGTTGGCGCCCACGACGACCCAGTCGGTCTGCTTCGACACCGAGCTCGCGGCCTTGCCCCCGCGGCTGATGATCGCTTCCTTCGTCTCATCTCGGGAGAAGCCCTCGAGCGAGCCGGTCACGACGACCGTCCTGCCCTCGAGGGTGCGCTCCACCGACTCGTCCACCTCGTCCTTCATGCGCATGCCTGCTGCGGCCCACTTGCGCACGATCTCGGCGTGCCAGTCCACCCGGAACCACGCGGTGACCGACTCGGCGATGATCCCGCCGACGCCCTCCGCCTCGGCCAGCTCCTCCGTCGTCGCAGACCGGATCGCGTCCATCGAGCCGAATGTCGCCGCCAGCGCCCGGGCGGCGGTCGGGCCGACGTGACGGATCGACAGCGCGACGAGCACCCGCCAGAGCGGTTGTAACTTGGCCTTCTCGAGCTCGGTCAGCAGCTTCTCGCCGTTGGCGGACAGCACCCGGCCAGCCACGACGTGCTCGGCCGGGTCGGTCTTCTTCGCCGCACGGGTGTAGAGGGTGACGGTCGACAGCCGCTCCCGGGTCACGCCGTAGCGGCCGGCCTCCGGGCTGTCCGCCGGCGGCACGAACAGGTCGCCCTCGTCGTTGATGATCCCTGACCCCAGGAGGGCGATCGACCCCTCCCAGCCGAGCGCCTCGATGTCGAGAGCCGACCGCGAGGCGAGCGCGAAGATCCGCTCCCGCAGCTGGCTGGGACAGGACCGGCGCGTTGGGGCACCGGATGTCCTTGTCGCCCTCCTTCTCCGGCGCGAGCGGTGTCCCGCACGCCGGACACTCCGTCGGCATGACGAAGGCGCGCTCGCTCCCGTCGCGCAGGTCGACGACCGGCCCGACGATCTCCGGGATGACGTCGCCCGCCTTGCGCAGCACGACCGTGTCCCCGATGAGCACACCCTTGCGTTCGACCTCGAACTGGTTGTGCAGGGTCGCCTGCTCGACCGTCGACCCGGCGACGACGACGGGCTCCATGACGGCGTACGGAGTGACCCGCCCGGTGCGCCCGACGTTGACCCGGATGTCGAGCAGCTTGGTGTTGACCTCCTCGGGCGGGTACTTGAAGGCGATGGCCCACCGCGGCGCGCGCGACGTCGTGCCCAGCTGGCGCTGGAGCGCGACCTCGTCGACCTTGACGACGATGCCGTCGATCTCGTGGGTGCCGTCGTGCCGGTGCTCCCCGTAGTAGGTCACGAACTGCTCGACCTCGGAGATCTCGTCGAGCACCTTGACCTTGTCGGACGTCGGCAGGCCCCAGGCCCGCATCACCTCGTACCCCTGGCTCTGCCGCTCGAGGTCGAAGCCCCGCCTGGCACCGATCCCGTGGACGAGCAGCTGGAGTGGCCGGCCCGCCGTGACCTTGGGGTCCTTCTGCCGCAGCGACCCGGCAGCCGCGTTGCGCGGGTTGGCGAACGGCGCCTTCCCCGCCGCCACGAGCGAGGCATTGAGGTCGGCGAACCCCGCGGTCGGGAAGAAGACCTCCCCGCGGATCTCGACGAGCTCTGGCACGCCGTCACCGCGGAGCCGCTCGGGCACTCCCCTGATGGTGCGCACGTTGTTGGTGACGTCCTCGCCCGTGCGACCGTCGCCACGGGTCAGCGCCCGAACGAGCCGACCCTTCTCGTAGAGCAGGTTCACGGCGAGACCGTCGATCTTCAGCTCGGTGAGGAAGTGGGAACCGGTGCCCACCTCACGCTCGACCCGCTCCGCCCACGCCCGCAGCTCCTCGAAGGAGAACGCGTTGTCGAGGCTCAGCATCCGCTCGACATGGTCGACGGTCTCGAAGCCGGTCGCGAACGCCGCGCCACCGACGTTCTGCGTCGGGCTCTCGGGCGTGCGCAACGAGGGCCACTGCTCCTCGAGCTCGTTGAGACGGCGGATGAGCGCGTCGTACTCACCGTCGCTGATCGTCGGCGAGTCCTTGACGTGGTAGTTGAACTGTGCCGCGCTCGCCTGCTCGGCGAGGTCGGCCCACTCCTGGTTGACCTCGTCGGGGATCGGCTCCTCGACGACGACCCGACCCGAAGCGGCCGGCGGTACCTCGTTCTCGGGGATCTCACTCTCGGTGATCTCGCTCACCCGCCCATCCTGCCAGCCACCCCTGACGGCCGGGCTGGAGCGGCACCGAGCCCAGCGGCATACGGCAGTCTCTGGAGGGTCAACGGCGGGGCCACGATCTGGACGACGCGGTGCGGATGGTTTTGGTGATGCATGCGTTCATCAGGGACACTGGCCCGTGGGGTGTTTTGGCCTGCGATCCCGTGCTGTCGGGATGCAGGCACCGGTAGGTCCTGAGGGGAGCGCGTGAACGTCACCATTCGATCCGTCCGCCAGACATTCGTCGCGGCGATCGCTGTCGTCGGTCTGCTCGGCGTCGCGGCCTGCTCGGCCGAGGCGCCCGTCACGGCGGGCGGCCAGGGCGCTGGCCCGAGCGGCGCCACGTCCACGCCGACTCCGACACCCACGACCGCGCCCGTCAACTGGGTCACCACGCCGAAGGCGGGCGCCGAGGACGTCTCGGTCGACACCCGCGTCTCGGCGCGGACCGAGGACGGGACGCTGACCAAGGCCTCCCTGTCCTACGTCAGCAAGAAGGGCAACGAGGTCCCCGTCGAGGGCTGGCTCGAGTCCGGCACGTGGACGTCGAGCGACCTGCTCGAGCCCGGGGTCAAGTACACCTTCAGCCTCACGGCGACGACGAGTCCGGCGAGTCAGCAGACCACGAAGCGTTCGTTCTCGACGGCTGCCCTGACCCTCGACGACCAGATCTGGACCAAGGTCTACCCCGACGGCGGCACGGTCGGCATCGGCATGCCGGTCATCGCCACGTTCGACCTGCCGGTCGTCGACAAGGCGACCTTCGAGAAGCGCATGAAGGTCACCTCGCAGCCCGCGCAGGAGGGCTCGTGGTACTGGCTCTCCGCCCGCGAGGCCCACTGGCGACCGCAGAACTACTGGAAGCCGGGTACGAAGGTCCACGTCGAGGCCAACCTCAACGGCGTCCCTGCCGGAGGCGGTCGCTGGGGCGAGCAGAGCGTCGTCACGGACTTCACGGTCGGACGCTCGGTCATCGCCAAGGTGAACCTCAAGACGCACCTGATGGACGTGCACATCAACGGCAAGAAGGCGAAGTCGATCCCGGTCTCCGGCGGGCGGCCCGGCTGGGAGACCCGCTCCGGCGTCAAGGTCATCATGGAGAAGTTCACCGACTTCACCATGAAGGCCGAGTCGATCGGCCTCAAGGAGGGCGACAAGGACTTCTACGAGGACGTCAAGGTCAAGCGGGCCCTTCGGATCACGCACTCCGGCGAGTTCCTCCACTCGGCGCCCTGGTCGGTCCGGCAGCAGGGTCACGAGAACGTCAGCCACGGGTGCGTCGGCATGAGCGACGCGAACTCCATCTGGCTCTACGACAACATGCGCATCGGTGACGTCGTCGAGACGGTGGGCTCGAAGAAGCCGATGACGATGGGCAACGGCTACGCCGACTGGAACCTCAGTTGGGCCACGTGGCAGCAGGGCTCCGCCCTCTGATCCTGGCCTCCGGCCCACCAACCAGCTGCCGTATGCCGCTGGGCTCGCTCGTCGTCGCACGTCGAGTGTGCGGCTGGTGCAGCTCAGCCGGCGCGGGGCGCGCGCCGCGGACGCGTGACCACCACCGCGGCACCGAGCACCAGGGCTGCGCCGGCGAGCTGCCACGGCCCGAGCCGCTCCCCGAGGAAGGCGTAACCGAGCCCGACGGACACGATCGGGATGAGGTAGGTGACGAGGGAGCCGACCTGCTGGCCCACCGCACGGAAGACGTCGAACTGGAAGAGGTAGGCCAGCCCCGTGCCGAGGATCCCGAGGGCGAGGATCGACAGGATCGGCCCGGTGCCGGCACCCGTCGCGTCGACGGCCGGGGACCACGGCGCCGGGAACCGCTCGCGGTGGAAGGCCCACCAGACGACGAGCACGATCGTCATCTGGGCGGCGGCGACGGTGAGCAGCGCCGCTGGGAGCTGGAGGCCGCCCAGATCGGTGTGGGAGAGGTACTTGCGCACCCAGGTCCACCCGATGCCGTACGAGGCACCAGCGATGAGGGTCAGGCCGAAGCCCACGAGGTCCGGCTGACCGGCGCTCTCCCAGGGCTGGGCGATCAGGGCCACGCCGACGAAGCCGACGAGGATCGCGACGATCCGACGCCCGGGCAGGCGCTCTGACGGGACCATGGCCATCGTCGCGAGGACGGTCGCGATCGGGGTGATCGCATTGCCGATCCCCGCGAGGGCGGAGCTGACGCGCTCCTCCCCGAGCGGGAAGAGGACGAACGGCAGGGAGGCGAGGAAGACCGCCACGACGAGCAGGTGGCGCCAGACGTGCCACGAACGCGGCAGGCGACCACCGGTGAGGTGGAGCAGGAGCACGACGGTCGCCGCGCCGAGGAGGATGCGGCCGGTGGCGATCTGGACGGGCGAGAACCACCGGAGCCCGATCTTCATGAACAGGAAGCTGGCGCCCCAGATGACGGCGAGCGACCCGAACTTCACCTGCCAAGGGACTCGCTGCCTGTGCATCGGTGTCAGGGCGTCCCCCGCTCCCGCGCCGTCCTCCACCGTCGTCGTCTCCCGCGTCACTCGCACACGATAACGACGTCCACCGACAGCCTCCCGTGAGTTTCACCCCCTGATCGAGTGGACAACGTCTGTGGCGTCTACTTCAGGTCGACCGAACTGAGTCCGAGGAGGCGACGGGCGACGACGAGCAGCTGGATCTGCTGGGTCCCCTCGAAGATGTCGAGGATCTTCGCGTCCCTGGCCCACTTCTCGAGCAGCTCGGTCTCGGCATAGCCCGTCGGCCCGGCCAGCTCGACGCAGGAGAGCGCGATGTCGACGCAGGTGCGACCCGCCTTGGCCTTGGCCATCGAGGCTTCCATCGAGTTGGGACGGCCGTTGTCCGCCATCCACGCGGCACGCATCGTCAGCAGGTAGGCGGCCTCGTACTCCGCCTCGAGCGCGGCGAGCCGGGCCGCGGCCGCGCTCTGGCCCAGCGGGGGCCGGTCCCAGTCCACGCCGATGCCCGCCTCGGCCGAGCAGACCGGTCGTGCGTGTCCAGGCAGGCGCGGGACAGGCCGACCGCCATCGCCGCGACGAGGGGACGGGTGTTGTCGAAGGTCGCCATGGCGCCGCCGAAGCCGCTCTCGGTGCTGATCCCGGGGTCGCCGAGCAGGTCACTCGCGGGCACCCGGCAGTTGTCGAGGTGGAAGGCGGCGGTGTCGGAGGCCCGGATGCCGAGCTTGTGCTCGAGCCGGACGAGCCCCAGGCCCGGGTTGGTCCGTTCGACGACGAAGGACTTGATGGCCCCCTTGCCCAGGCTGCCGTCGAGCGTCGCCCAGACGACGACGAGCTCGGCGCGCTCGCCACCGGTGACGAAGATCTTCTCGCCGTTGAGGACGTAATCCGTCGCCGTCCTTGACCGCAGTGGTGCGGATCGCGCCGGAGTCGGAGCCGGCTTCCGGCTCGGTGATCGCCATCGCCGCCCAGCGCTTGCCGTAGCGCGCCTTCTGCTCCTCGGTGGCGACCGCGGCGATGGCGGCATTGCCCAGTCCCTGCCTCGGGATGGAGAGGGCGAGGCCGACGTCGCCGCGGCAGGTCTCCATCACGGACAGCACGGACGAGAGGTTGGCGCCGTTGCGGTTCTCCTTGCGGCGCAGTGCTTTCCGGTCCGAGCCGGCGGCGGCCACGGCGGACCTGGCGGATCCGTCCTTGGTGCGGGTCGCGGCAACCCCCGCGCCGTGACCGGCGCCCGCGTCGGTGAGCCCGTCGATGACCGCGGATACGAGGTCGAGCTCGACCGGGTAGGCATGCTCGGCGCGGTCATACTTGCGCGAGATCGGCCGCATCACCTCGTCCGCGAACGCGCGCGCCCGTCCCAGCAGCGGGATGAATTTCCGGGGCACCTCGAGGTTGATCATGTCAGCAGCACCCCCTCGAGGACGCCCGCCCCGCGCAGGTCCCGGTACCACCGCTCGTTGTCGAACTCCTTGACGAAGCCGTGGCCGCCGAGCAGCTGGACGGCATGCGAACCGATCTGCGCGGCATGCGCGGCCGTCAGCTGGCGGGCGTGGGCGATGAGGCGCGCGGCGTGCTTGCCCTGGTCCAGTCGGGACGCGGCGCGCCAGACGACGAGGCGCAGCCCCGCCAGCTCGATGGCGATGTCGGCGACGGTGAACGCCACGGCCTGGCGGTGCGCGATCGGCTCCCCGAACGCCTCCCGGGTCAGCACGTACGGGATGAGCTGGTCGAGGGCGGCCTGCGCGGTTCCGCAGGCGGCGGCGGACCAGGCGAGCCGGGCGCGCCGCACGGCGTCCAGGTGGTCCTCGGTCGTGCCGAGCAGGTTGGTCGCCGGGACGACGACGTCGTCGAGAGCGATCCGGCCGGTGCACGCGGCACGGATGCCCATGGCTGGGTCGTCGGCGACGGTGACCCCGCGCGTGCCCGCCTCGACGAGGACGAGGCGCGGCGCCCCGTCGACGAGGGCGGAAATGATGAGCACGTCGGCGTCGGCAGCGCCGACGACGAGCGTCTTGGCACCGTTGACGACGAGGTCGCTCCCGCGTATCGCCCCCGTGGTGGTGGGCGACAGGGGGTCGAAAAGCGGCCCCTGCTCCATGAGGGCCAGCGAGGCGCGGGCCGGGGCGCTCTCACTCAGGAGGGCCGGCAGGTAGGTCGCCTGCTGCGCACTCGAGCCGTAGTTCGCGAGGGCCGTCGCGACGGCGGCGGGAGCCAGCAGAGCCGTCGCGATGCCCAGGTCGCCGCGGGCCAGCTCCTCGAGCACGAGCGCGGTGGTGACGGCCGACCGCTCCTCGGCGATGCCGCCGAGCTCGCTCGGGACGCCGATGAGGGACAGGCCGAGCTCGGCGGCCGCACGGCGCACGGCCTCGGGGACCGAGCGCTCGGCATCGGCCCTGGCTCCAGCCGGCCGGATCACGTCGTCGGCCAGCCGTGCTGCTGCCGAGCGGATCAACTCCTGGTCCTCGGAGGGGGTCAGGTCGAACTCGTGTCGCTGCCGGGCCGGTGCACTGCGACCCGGGTCCCCATGGCCGGCCCGGGACGGGAAGGGTCGCCTCGAGGCTGCCTCGATGGCCCCGAACGCACCCTTGCTGCCCCGGTAGAGCAGGCTCTCGACGGTCCGGCGGACGTCGGGGTTGCCCAACACGGGCAGCGAGCCCACCTTGGTGATCAGGCGCAGCCCGATCCGCTGTCCGCGGTCGCCGAGGCTGAGGCGGGTCGGGGCGGCCATGGCCGCTATCTTACCCCGGGTAGGTTCGCTCCCTGTTGGGGTGAGCGCGCCGCAGGGACTGCGGCGCGTTCACCTCAACCCAGCTGGGCGCGCTCGGTCAGCTCACGCGCCGTGTCGACGGCAGCGCGCTGGATGGCCAGGGCCACGTGTGGGGGCGCGCCCGCCAAGCCACACGCCGGAGTGACGACGACGTCCGAGAGCGAGCTCAGCGGCATACCGACTCGCTGCCAGGCGTCGGTGATGCGGTCCGCCACCTCGACCGCCCGGGTCACCGACCCGTCCGTCGGCACCGCGCCCGCGTGCAGGCGGATGCCGTCCTCGACGGCGACGGCCACGCCCTCCCAGCCGCGCGGACGCAGCTGCGCGATATCGAGGGACAGCGCCGCCGGGCGCGCCGAGCGGAGGAGCGGCAGGGGTGGATCGGCGCTGCAGCAATGGATGACGGTGTCCCCGTCGTGCGCTGCGAGCACCGTTGCCAGTCCCGCGGCGGCCACCTGCGGGTCGAGCGAGGGCAGCCGTCCGTACCCCGACGCGGTGGGCAGCCGACCTGACAGGACCGTCGGCAGTGACGGCTCATCGACCTGGAGCACGACGTCCGCGCCGGGGACGAGCCGTCGCACGGTCGCCGCATGGACCCGCACGCCCTCCGCGAGCGAGTCGACGAGATCTCGGGACGCCCCCTCGTCGACGATCACCCGCTCGCCGCGGGGCAGCCAGAGCGAGGCGGCGAGGGTCCAGGGCCCGGCGACCTGCAGCTTGATCGGGCCGACATGTCCCTCGAAGGCCTCGGCCAGCTCGTCGAGGTCCTCACGCATCAGTGCTGCGGTCCGGCTTGCATCGCGACCCGGCCGGTCGACGATGCGCCAGCCGGTCGGCTGGAGGTCGACGGGAAGCTCGACGAGCAGGCCGGCGGTGCGCCCGATCATGTCCGCACCCGGCCCACGCGCGGGCAGCTCCGGCAGGTAGGGCAGGTGACCGTCGAGGATCTCGCGGACCTGGGCGAGCGCGTCGCGGACGGACGTCCCCGGCCACGAGCCGATCCCGGTTGCCTGAGTCACGGCCCCAACCCTAGGCCCGCCACTCCTCCGCAACACACCCGGCTATCGAGTGCGGGCCTGTTGCAGCCGGGTCGACCACACGGCAAACGGGTGTGTTGCCGAATGGGGCCGAGGGGTGGCGTTGGCTAGGGTTTGCGGCGTGCCCACCACGCGCAGTGACTTCTCGGGACCGGGAGACCTGAGCGAGATGCAGGCGATGTGCTCACGGGTCTGGTCCCCGAGGGCACGGTTCCACCCCGGCCAGCTCGCGTGGAACTGGTACTCGCAGCGCGTTGCGCCCGACCGCACGGGGGCCGACGAGGCGATCTCCCTGTGGCGCGCGGGCGATGAGATGGTCGGCTTCGGCTGGGCGGAGAGCACCGACTGGCTGGAGCTCCACGTCGACCCTGACCATCCGGAGGTGGCCGACGACGTCGTCGACTGGTTCGAGGACTGGAGCGACGCGCCGCGGCAGTCCGCGGTGGCGATGGAGGGTGACAGCGTCGAGCCGGTGCTTCGCGAGGCGGGCTTCCGGCCCGATCGAGACGGCTGGCACTTCACCCACCACCTGCTCGACCTGCGCGAGCTGCCCCCCGTGCCGCAGGTTGCCGGCTATCGGCTCCGGCCGGTCGAGCAGGGCGAGGCAGCGCCTCGGGCCGCGGTCCACCGGGCCGCGTGGTCGGAGTTCGGGCCCTCACGGGTCAGCGCCGAGGCTTATGCGCAGGTCATGCAGGCCCGGCCTTACAGATCGGGCCTCGACTGGGTGGCGGGCGATCGCGAGGGCCGAATGGTCGCCTCGGTCATCGTCTGGCTCGACGACGCGACCGGCGTTGCCCTCGTCGAGCCGGTTGGGTGCGAGCCCGGCCATCGTCGCCGCGGTCTGGCCGGAGCCGTCACGCTGGCCGCGCTGCACCGCTCGCGCGAGCTCGGGGCGCACACGGCCCAGGTGAGCCCACGCGGCGACGACGACTACCCCGGACCGAGACGCCTGTACCAAGCGCTCGGCTTCCGACCGGTCGCACGGACGGTGACGTGGAGCCGATCCCTGGACTGAGCGTGCCCGATGGCCGGCAGCGCACCGGTCAGGCGTCGACGCGCTCGAGCCTGGACGCTGCGATGGTCGCCGACCCCACCACGCGGGTGCCGTCGTAGAGGACGACCGACTGCCCGGGCGCTACCCCGCGGGTCCGCTCGTCGAGGCGCACCTCCACCCGGTCGCCGTGCGCCCGGGCAGTGGCCGCGAACTCCTCGCCATGGGCCCGGACCTGGGCCCCGACCCGGATGAGGCCGTCCGGCGCCGGCCCGCACCAGCGCGCGTGGTCACCGGTGATGGCGTTGATGCCGAGCAGGTCGGCGGTCCCTACGACCACCTGGTTGCGGTCCGGCCGAACCTCGACGACGTAACGGGGCTGGCCGTCCGGGGCCGGGCGGGTCAGCCGCAGGCCCTTGCGCTGGCCGACCGTGTAGGCGAAGGCGCCCGAGTGGCGGCCCAGGACGGACCCGTCGGCGTCGACGATGTCACCCGACTCCTCACCAAGGGCCCGCCCGAGCCACGCCCGGGTGTCGCCATCGGGAATGAAGCAGATGTCGTGGCTGTCCGGCTTGTTGGCAACGTAGAAGCCGCGCTCGGCCGCCTCCTCGCGGATCCTCGGCTTCGTCGTGTCCCCGAGCGGGAAGAACGCGCGGGCCAGCTGCTCCCCGTCGAGGACACCGAGGACGTAGCTCTGGTCCTTGGCGGCGTCGACCGCGCGGTGCAGCTCGCGGCGGACGCCCCCGACGCCGTCGGGCACCTCGACGATCCGGGCGTAGTGACCGGTCGCCACGGCGTCGAAGCCGAGCGCCACCGCCTTGTCGAGCAGCGCCGAGAACTTGATCTTCTCGTTGCATCGCAGGCACGGGTTGGGTGTCCGCCCCCGGGCGTACTCGGAGATGAAGTCCTCGATGACGTCTCGCTTGAACCGCTCAGCCATGTCCCACACGTAGAACGGGATGCCGAGCACGTCGGCGACCCGCCGCGCGTCTCCCGCGTCCTCGATGGTGCAGCAGCCCCGCGCCGACTCACGCAACGTCGCCGCGCTCTGTGACAGGGCCAGGTGCACGCCGACGACCTCGTGGCCCGCATCGAGCATGCGCGCCGCTGCCACGGCGGAATCGACGCCGCCGCTCATCGCGGCGACCACCCTCATGTCGTCACCTGCCTCGCTCGGCGAGCGCGCTCGATGGCGGACGGCAGCGCCTCGATGACCTCGTCGACATCGGACTCCGTCGACGTGTGACCGAGCGACAGGCGCAGGGCGCCGCGGGCGTCCTTCTCAGTGATCCCCATCGCGAGGAGCACGTGGCTCGGCTGGGGGACGCCGGCCTGGCAGGCGGACCCGGTCGAGCACGAGACACCGGCCGCGTCGAGCAGGTAGAGCAGCGAGTCCCCGTCGCAGCCATCGATGAGCAGGTGAGCGTTGCCCGGGAGCCGACGCTGGTGGTCGCCCGGGCGCCAGTAGCCGCCGGGCCGAATGCCCAGCCCGAGTCCCGTGGCCCGCTCGATCAGCCGGTCGCGCAGGGCGGTGACGCGCGCGATCTCGGAGTCAAGGGTGTCGGTGGCGGCGACGACGGCCGCCGCGAAGCCTCTGATCGCCGGGGTGTCGAACGTGCCTGACCGGAGCTGCCGCTCCTGCCCGCCGCCGTGCGACAGCGGCACGAGGCGAACGTCCCTCCGGGCGACGAGCACGCCGACACCGATGGGCCCCCCGAGCTTGTGCGCCGTCAGCGACAACAGGTCCGCGCCGCTCGCGGCGAAGTCGACCGGCAGGTGCCCGACCGCCTGGACGGCATCGGTGTGGAACGGCACGTCGTGCTCGTGCGCCAGGGCGGCGATGGAGCCGACGTCCTGGATCGTGCCGACCTCGTTGTTGGCCCACATGACCGAGACGAGGGCGACGGAGCCGGGATCCTGCTCGATGGCCCGGCGCACGGAGTCCGGCTCGATGAAGCCGTCGCTCGTCGGCTCCACCCAGGTCACCTTGGCCCCGTCGTGCCGGACGAGATGGTCGACGGAGTCGAGGACCGCATGGTGCTCCATGGAGCTGACGACGAGACGGGTGCGCGCCGGATCAGCATCACGGCGCGACCAGTAGGTGCCCTTGACCGCCAGGTTGTCCGACTCGGTGCCGCCGGAGGTGAAGACGACCTCGGACGGACGTGCGCCGATCGCCTTGGCGATCTTCTCCCTCGACTCCTCGACCACCCGACGCGCCGCCCGCCCGATCCGGTGCAGCGACGACGCGTTGCCGACGATGGCCAGCTGCTCCGTCATCGCCTCCAGGGCGGCAGGGACCATCGGCGTGGTCGCCGCGTGGTCGAGATAGGCAGTCACCCACCGATTCTAGGGCCGGAACCGCCCGCTCCCCGTCACACGTCCAGCGAGGCGACTCGGAACCGTGCGAACCCGTGCGCACCGAGAGATGCGTGGGCGCGGGTGAACGTGTGACCATCAAACGTCCCCCGTACGCTCTCGACCCGGCACGGGTACCGAGGTCCCGGAACGCACCACCGACGACGCAGGAGGAAGCCCTCGCCGCATGAGCTCAGCCAGCCAGCCGTCCCGCTCCCCGCTCAGGGGCGACATCGAGGGCCTGCGATCCATCGCAGTGCTGTTCGTTCTCGTGTACCACCTGGGCGTCGACCGGTTGTCCGGAGGCTTCGCTGGGGTGGACGTCTTCTTCGTCATCTCGGGCTTCCTCATCACGTCCGGACTGCTCACCGAGGCCGAGCGCTCCGGGACCGTGTCGCTCGTGCGCTTCTACGCCCGTCGAGCACGCCGCCTGCTTCCAGCGGCCACCCTCGTGCTCGTCGTCACGGCACTCGTCGGCTGGTGGGTCCTCCCGGGCTCCGCTTGGGAGACCCTGTCCGAGGACGTCATGGCGGCGGCGCTCTACGTCGTCAACTGGGCGCTCGCCGCCCGCTCCGTGGACTACCTCGCCGAGGACGCCGGCGCCTCGCCGGTGCAGCACTACTGGTCGCTCTCGGTGGAGGAGCAGTTCTACGTCGTCATCCCCATCATGATCATCGGGCTGGCCTGGCTGTCGCGGCGGTACGGGTGGGGCGTCCGTCGCACCCTCACCGTCGGCATCGGGGCCATCGTCGTGGCATCGCTCTCCTACTCCATCACGCACACCGGGTCCGCACCCCAGACCGCCTACTTCTTCTCGACGACCCGCGCGTGGGAGCTCGGCCTCGGCTCGCTGCTGGCGTGCGCCGTGCCGCTGCTCCGGCGCCTGCCCAGGGCGACCGCCTCGGGGCTGGCTGGCGCGGGCCTGCTGGCCGTCGCGGCCTCCGGGCTGCTCGTCTCGAGGACGACGCCGTGGCCGGGATGGGCTGCGCTGCTCCCGACCCTCGGGACGGCAGCCGTCATCGCGGCAGGGGTCGCACACTCGAGCACTGGGGTGGGGCGCCTGCTCGCGCTGCGGCCGCTCGTCTTCCTCGGCGGGCTCTCCTACTCGATCTACCTCTGGCACTGGCCCCTCATCGCCCTGACCGGTGAGGTCACCGAGCTGACGGCGTGGCACAAGGTCGGCCTCGCCCTGGCTTCGGTGGCGCTGGCCTGGCTCTCGAAGCACCTCGTCGAGGACCCCATCCGGTTCGGGTCCACCTTCGCCGGCCGCACCAGGCCGACCCTCGCCCTCGGCGCAGCCGGCATGGCGCTGTCACTGGCCGCGGCTGGGCTGGTCTGGGCGCAGGTCCCCCGTCTGACCGACACGCCGACCGATGCTCCCGGAGCGCTCGCGGTGGCGCACCAGGCCCCGTCCACCGAGGGCTCCTCACCGCACCCAGCCCAGAGCCCACCCACCAGCTCTCCCGACGGCGCGACGCGGACCCCGACCCGCACCACCGCGGCCCTCGCGCCCGAGTTCACCCGCACCGGTCCGATCGATCCCACCCCAGCCGCCGCGCCGAAAGACATCCCTGGGTACTACGACGACGACTGCCAGACCGCAGAGGGCGACTCGACGCCCCGGCTCGACTGCGTCTACGGCGACGCGGACGGAGACGTCACCGTGGCCCTGACCGGTGACTCCAAGGCCGGGCAGTGGTTCGACGCCCTGGCAGCCATCGCCAAGGCCCACGGGTGGCGCCTGGAGCTCTACCTCAAGAGCGCCTGCGCCCTGAACCCGTCCGAGCGCGCGCCGGACTGTCTCGCCTACAACGAGCGGGTCATGAACCGCCTGACGTCGGACAAGGGCCGGGTCGACTACGTGGTGACCTCGGCGCTGCTCGGCGGAGAGAACGCGGCCGACGTCGACGCCGCGGCGGCCGGGTACGACTCCTACTGGGATCGGCTCGAGCGCGTCGGCACCACCGTGGTCGCCATCAGCGACACGCCGCGCCCCGGCGGCGAGGAGCACCGCTACGAATGCGTGGAAAGTCACCCGGACGACTACCTCGAGTGCGCGTTCCCAGCCAACGACGGCGTCGGCTCCGAGGCCCTGCGACGGGCAGTCGCCCTCGGCACGTCCCGAACGTGGCTCGATCTCAATCCGTGGGTCTGCCCGCAGACCCCGGACGGTCGGTGCCCCGCGGTCGTCGGCCAGGTCCTCGTGTACCGGCAGGGCACCCACATCACCCGGACCTACGTCGAGTCCATGATCCCCGTCCTTGAGTCTCGGCTCGTGGCAGCCGGCATCCTCGACCGTCGGTCCCCCGGCCTGCCCGCCCCGGCTGTGCGCTGACAGCGCTGACAGCGCCAACAGCGCCAACAAGGCCGACACTGCTGACGCCCTGCCTATGATCGGCCGCATGAGGCATGCCCCTCGCACCCTCAGGGCGCCGGCCGGCCACCGGGTCGTCGCTGCACTGGCGAGTCCTCTGGTCGGGTACTTGATCGCCCGCCTCATCCTCGAGCTCGTCAACGTGCCCGAGCTCCCGGTCTATGCGGTGTGCCTCGCGGTCGCGGCCGCCCTGGGCTACCGGGCCTGGACGGCACGCATCGACCTGAGCAACAACGATGCCATGCGGGTCCATAACACCCTTGTCTCCCAGTCGATCTCACGAGACAACGTCCACCGCGTCACGGACAGCGGCCGGATCGAGTGGCGCAGGGGCAGGGACCGGCCGACGCGCTCGCTGTCCGAGACCCTTCGGCCACCGTGGTGGGCGTTCGGGACCGCAGCCACCACGTACGCCCGGAACCGCGAGGAGCTGCGCAGCTGGGTGCGCACGGCAGGGAGGCGACCCGACGGCCAGCCCGCGGCCTGAGCGGAACCCAGCTCAGCGGCATACGGCATCGTCGTGCATCGTCGTGCGCCACAGGCGCGCAAGGGCCCCCGACCACGAGCGGTCGGGGGCCCTTGGTGGCAGCGGAACCGGGACTCAGCCCTTGGCGGCCTTGATCGCCTCGGTCGCCTGCGGCAGCACCTGGAACAGGTCACCGACGACACCGAAGTCGACGAGCTCGAAGATCGGCGCCTCGTTGTCCTTGTTGACGGCGATGATCGTCTTGGACGTCTGCATGCCGGCCCGGTGCTGGATTGCACCGGAGATGCCCGCGGCGACGTAGAGCTGTGGGCTGACCTGCTTGCCCGTCTGGCCCACCTGCGAGGTGTGCGGGTACCACCCCGCGTCGACGGCCGCACGGGACGCGCCAACCGCGGCGCCGAGCGAGTCGGCGAACGCCTCGACCGGTGCGAAGTCCCCACCGGTGCCGCGGCCGCCGGAGACGACGATCGCCGCCTCGGTCAGCTCGGGACGGCCCGTCGCCTGCTTCTCCTTGGACTCGGTGATCCGGGCGCTCTTGGCCGCGTCCGAGGGGGTGAAGTCGACGACCTCGTCAGCCGCCGCCGCCGGGGACTCCTCGGGCGCAGCGGAGTTCGGCTTGACGGCCACGATGGGCGTGCCCTTGGTCACCGTCGCCTCGACCGTGTAGGAACCGGCGAAGACGGACTGGGTGGTGGCGACACCGCCGCCCTCACCGGCCTGCACGTCGACCGCGTCGGTGATCAGGCCCGACTCGGTCTTGACCGCGAGCCGCGCGGCGATCTCCTTGCCCTCGGTGTCGGCCGGGACGAGAACGGCCGCCGGCGACGCCGAGGCGACGAGCTGAGCGAGGACCTCGGCCTGGGGGACGACGAGGTGCTCGAGCACCTCGGGGGACTCGACGCGGTAGACCTTGGCGGCGCCGTACTTCGCCAGCGTCTCCTTGGCGGCGTCGAAACCGGAGCCGATGAAGACCGCCGACGGTTCGCCCAGACGGCGAGCGATCGTCAGCAGCTCGGACGTGGTCTTGCGGACCTTGCCGTCGACGTGGTCGACGAGCACGAGAACTTCAGCCATTGCGATGTCTCTCCTTCTAACGGCTGCTGCGATCAGATGAACTTGCGCTCGGCGAGGAAGGCCGCGAGCTTCTGGCCGCCGTCACCCTCGTCGGCGACGATGGTGCCCTGCGTGCGAGGCGGGCGAGCGGCGAAGGATGCGACCTTCGTCCACGCGGCGTCGAGACCGACCTGCGACGCGTCGACGCCGAGGTCGGCGATGCCCCACGTCTCGACCGGCTTCTTCTTCGCGGCCATGATCCCCTTGAACGAGGGGTAGCGCGGTTCGTTGATCTGGTCGGTGACGGACACGAGGGCTGGGAGGCTCGCCTCGATCGTCTGGGTCGAGGCGTCGCCATCACGGCGGATCGTGACGGATCCACCCGTGCCGCCCTCGACGGTGAGCTCCGACGCGTAGGTCACGGCGGGCAGGCCGAGCCGCTCGGCGAGCATCGTGGGGACGACGCCCATCGTGCCGTCGGTCGACGCCATGCCGGTGATGACGAGATCGGGCTGACCATCGGCGGACAGCTTCTTGATCGCCTCGGCGAGCACGAGCGACGTGGCGGGGGCGTCGGAGCCGTGGATGGCATCGTCCTTGATGTGCACGCCCTTGTCGGCGCCCATCTGGAGGGCCTTCTTGATGGCGTCGGCTGCCTGGTCGGGTCCGACCGTGACGACGGTGACCTCGCCCTCGCTGGCCTCGACGAGCTTCAGTGCTGCCTCG
This sequence comes from uncultured Actinomycetota bacterium, assembly GCA_963754395.1. Classification (GTDB taxonomy): domain Bacteria; phylum Actinomycetota; class Actinomycetes; order Actinomycetales; family Dermatophilaceae; genus Intrasporangium. The sequence continues at coordinate 133,130 of CAVWGJ010000018.1, forward strand.
ACGGCGTACTCGTCGAGCTCGGACAGCAGGCCGTCGACATTCTCGCGGTCGGTCGTGTTGTCAGATGCGTTGAACGTGCGGTCCGCCTGGGCGTCCGGCACGTACTTGACACAGACGACGATGTTCATGGGTGATCGTCCTCTTCCGTAGCTGGTGTTGCGGGGTTCCCTGAGACCGGAGGTCCACCCCGGCACTGCCGTCCATCTTGTCACTGAGCGTTCGCATACCCACCACCGCCGCGGGGTGACGCTCACCACCCGTGGGCTGGCTCACGTCAAACCACCATGCCGTATGCCGCTGAGCTCGCTCTCCGCGTCCGGCGCGCTCCCAGCCCTCCCGCGCCACAGCTTCGCCGGGGCAAACCTGCTGCGGGCCAGACCACCACGCCACAGCCACCACAACGTCGCCCTGGCGAAGAAGCGGAGGGCGGTCAGGCGTCGGGGTCTCCAGTCTCGATGACGTGGAAGGCGGGCTCCTCGTAGGGGTGAGCGGTTCGGAGGGCAGCGACGACGTGGCTCCGCAGCGCTTTCCGGAACGTCACCTCGACGCGGTGCTCCGGCAGTCGCTCGAGGTCGCCGACAGCGCCGATGGCGGGATTGGCACTGGCCCCCGGCCGGAACTGACCGGTCCCCTCGACGAACCATGCGCACTCGGTGTACTCACCGATCGCTCCGGCGCCGGCCGCGAAGACCGCCGCGAGGACGTCCTCGGTCGACTCGACGGGCGAGTAGAAGACGAGGACGTCCAACCTGCTCACCCGCCGGTCACTTGCCCTCGAACTGCGCCTCGGCCCGCTCGACGAATGCGGTCATGCCGATCTCGCGGTCGCGCGTGCCGAACAGGCCGGCGAAGAGCATCCGCTCGATCTCGAGACCGGTCTCGAGATCGACTTCCAGCCCTCGGTCGACGGCTTCCTTCGCGGCCCGGATCGCATACGTCGGTCCGCTGACGTACTGTCGGGCCCATTCCTGCGCAGCGGAGTACACCTCGGCGGCGGGGACGACCTTGTCCGCGAGACCGATCGCGAGCGACTCCTGGGCGTCGAGGAACCGGCCGCTGAAGATGATCTCCTTCGCCTTGGCCGGCCCGACGAGTCGCGACAGCCGCTGGGTGCCGCCCCCTCCGGGGATGATGCCGAGGTTGATCTCCGGCTGGCCGAGCTTCGCGTCATCGCCGACCACGCGGAAGTCGCAGGCCAGGGCGAGCTCGCAGCCGCCGCCGAGCGCGTACCCCGTGATGGCGGCGATGACCGGCTTGGGGATCCGGGCGACGGCCGTGATGGACGTCTGGAGCGGCCCGGACCGGTCGACCATGTCCGTGTAGGACATCGTCTGCATCTCCTTGATGTCCGCCCCTGCGGCGAAGACGCGCTCCCCGCCCCACACGATGACTGCCTTCACGTCCTCGCGGTCGGTCGCCTCGAGCGCCGCAGCGCGGATCTCCTCCTGTACCTGCACGTTCAGGGCGTTCATCTTGGGCCGGTCGAGCCGGATCGTGCCTATGCCGTCCTCGACCTCGAGGCGCACGAACTCCCCCATCACTGGCCGCCCTGCGTCGCGCCGTCGGCCCCCGGCTGGGCCTGGTCGTCGCTCGGGAGCCAGGACTGGAAGAAGAACTGCACGGCCTGGAGGATGTGGTTGATCGACAGCGGCGTGAGCAGCTTGAGGTCGGCCCACTCCGGCACGACGTGCTCGGCCGAGACGACGAGGCTCTCCTGGACGAGGCACATCTTGACGATGTTCAGCTGCAGCGTCATGTCGTTGCAGCGGGCCAGGCGCTCGTTGCGGTCCGGCGAGACCGGCTCCTGCAGCTGCCACTGGCCGAAGAACCGGACCAGCGGGATCTCGCCCTCCGCGACCCGTGCGAAGAGCGTCTGCTCGTTGACGACGAACTCGAGGTCGCCGTCGTTGTCGACCTTGGCCTCCAACCCCAGGTCCGCGAGCACGGCGAGGATGCGATCGCGCACGGGAGCATCGTTCTTCGCGGTGCCGTTCGGAGGGCCCCCGGGCACCTGCGGCTGGAAGTTGGGTAGGGAAGTCGGATCGGTCATGGCCCCACCGTAACGAGCGAGACAGGTCCCAGTCACATGCAGGCGCCGTGCCGCTCAGGCTGGGAGCAATGACGGGACCGACCCGCCCCGGGCCGAGTGCCCACGCACGAGCCACCCCACCTCGTCCCGTCACTCGTCCCTCCCGGGGCGGCATCGCTGCGGACTCGGCACGAGGGTGTGCCGCTGGGCTCGGTCCCGGCGTCCTCGCGCTCTCGCTCTAGGCTGAGGCCGTGCCGCCTCCTCCCGGATCTCCCGATGTCCCGCCGGAGCACGGGGTCCACCTCACGGCCGAGGGGGCGGTGTTCTCGGTCTACGCCTTGAATGCCACCGCGGTGGACGTCTGCCTCTTCGACCGGGACACACAGGGCCGCGAGTGCGAGCGGCGGGTCCCGCTGCAACACCGCGCGCACGGCACCTGGTTCGGCAGCGTGCCGGGTGTGCGCGCCGGCCAACGCTACGGCTTCCGCGCCGACGGGCCCTGGGAGCCGGGGCGGGCGCAGCGCTACAACCCCAGCAAGCTCGTCCTCGACCCGTACGCCCGGGCCATCGAGGGCGAGGTGACGCTCGATGCCGCCCTGTTCGCCCATCACGTCGGTCCCGGCCTCACCGGCGACCTGACCCTGCCCGACCGACGTGACTCGGCGGCCTACCTTCCGCGCTCCGTCGTCATCGATGACACCTTCGACTGGGGATCGGATGAGCCGCCTCGGCGGTCGTTGACCGAGTCGGTGATCTACGAGGTCCACGTGAAGAACGCCACCGCGCTCCACCCCGACATTCCCGAGCACCTCCGCGGCACATATGCCGGACTGGCACATCCGGCCTTCGTGGCGCACCTCCAGAGCCTGGGCGTCACGGCTGTCGAGCTGCTGCCGATCCACGCCTTCACCCACGAGCCCGAGCTCGTCGCGCGCGGCCTGACGAACCACTGGGGCTACAACACCCTCGGCTTCTTCGCGCCGCACGCCGGCTATGCCGCGGCCGACGATCCGCAGGGGGTCGTCGACGAGTTCAAGGGCATGGTGAAACTGCTCCACGCGGCCGGCATCGAGGTGATCCTCGACGTCGTCTACAACCACACTGCCGAGCAGGCCCAGGACCGCATGACCTTGTCCTGGCGGGGGCTCGACGCCCGCGCGTACTACCGGCTCGATGCTCGAGGGCAGGACATCGACATCACCGGGTGCGGCAACACCCTCGACCTGTCCCACCCCGTCGTCGCCGGGATGGTGCTCGACTCGCTGCGCTACTGGGTGCAGGAGTGCCACGTCGACGGCGTCCGCTTCGACCTCGCAGTGGCGCTCGCACGGGGGCGGGACGAGGCGTATGACCCGACGCACCCCTTCCTCGTCGCACTCCGGACCGACCCGGTCCTGTCGCGCGTCAAGCTGATCGCCGAGCCCTGGGACCTCGGGATGCACGGCTGGCGGACCGGACAGTTCCCGCCACCCCTGTCAGAGTGGAACGACCGCTTTCGGGACAGCGTGCGGACGTTCTGGCTCCGCGATCTCGCGGCGTCCACCGCTGGGGAGACCGGTCACGGCGTGCGCGACGTCGCCACCAGGCTTGCCGGTTCCCGGGACCTCATGGGCAGTCTCGACCGCGGGACCGTCGCGTCGATCAACTTCGTCACGTCCCATGACGGCTTCACCCTGTCCGACCTGACGTCCTACGACCACAAGCACAACGACGCGAACGGCCAGGGTGGGCTGGACGGCTCGGACGACAACCGGTCCTGGAACCACGGTGTCGAGGGACCGACCGACAACACGTCGGTCAACGCGACGCGACGACGCTCGATGCGCAATCTCATGGGCACACTCCTGCTCTCGACCGGCGTGCCGATGATCAACGGAGGCGACGAGTTCGGCCGCAGCCAGCAGGGCAACAACAACCCGTACTGCCAGGACAACGAGATCTCTTGGTACTCATGGGAGCTGGAGGAGTGGCAGGACGACCTCCTCGAGACGGTGCGGCACCTCGTCGCGCTGCGGCGCGACCACCCGGTCCTGCGCCAACGGCAGTTCTTCTCCGGCCGCCAGGTTCACTCCGACGGTTCGACCGACCTCGCGTGGTACGGCGGCGACGGGCAGGCGATGGGCCAGCGCTGGGACGGCCCCGCCGTCGACGCGCTCCAGGCATTGTTCAACGGTGCCTGGCAGGGTCACCGCTCGGTCCTGGTCCAGGTCAACGGAGGTGCCTGGGCAGCGGAGGTCACGCTGCCGAGCGCACCCGGCTCAGCGGCATACGACCTGTTGTGGGACAGCGCGCAGGAGCGGCCGACTCCCCCGGGACCCAGCGTTCCCGCGGGCACCGACGTGACGATGTCACCGTCGTCGATGCGCCTGTGGAGAGCCCACGACGCCACCTGAGGGACTGGGGTCACGCGTTGCGAGCCAGGCCGAGCTCCGCGGCCGAAGCGAGCGCGGGGTGCTTCGGCACGACCCGGATGTTGTAGCCGAACGACCCGGTGCGCGTGAGGGTCCGCTCCCCCGCGAACTGGTGGATCCCGTTGTCAGAGCTCTCGACGAGCGGCAGAGACGCGGCGAGGGTCTCGCGCAGGTCGTCGGCGTCCGAGACACGCCCGTGCACGAGCTGGACCTCGATGTCCTCGGGTGACAGGCCGCCGAGATCAACGTAGGCGCTGACGTGCAGGGTGTCACCGATCTGAGGGGAGTCCGACAGCCCGGACGGCTCGACGTGGTCGACGCGGACGTTCGGCCAGGCAGCGCGGACCCGGGCCTTGTAGGCGGCGAGCTCACGAGCCCCCTGGAAGTCCGGGCCGTTCAGAGCACGTCCCGCGGCTGCAGCCGGGCTGTAGAGCTGCTCGGTGTAGTCCTGCACCATGCGGCTGGCGAGAACCTTCGGCCCGAGAGTCGTGAGCGTGTGCGTGATCATCGAGATCCAGGTGTGGGGCAGGCCCGCCTCGTCCCGGTCGTAGAAGGTCGCGGCAACGTTGTGCTCGATGAGCTCATAGAGACCGGACGCCTCGAGATCGTCTCGTCGGTCCGGGTCCGCGACGCCGTCGGCGGTCGGGATGGCCCAGCCGTTGTGTCCGTCGAACCACTCGTCCCACCAGCCGTCGAGGATGGACAGGTTCAACCCGCCGTTCAGGGCCGCCTTCATGCCCGACGTGCCGCACGCCTCGAAGGGACGGAGCGGGTTGTTGAGCCAGACGTCACAGCCGGGATAGAGGTGCTGGGCCATGGCGATGTCGTAGTTCGGGAGGAAGACGATCCGATGGCGGACCTCCGGGTCGTCGGCGAACTGCACCATCTCCTGGATCAGCCGCTTGCCCGTCTCGTCTGCGGGATGCGACTTGCCGGCAATGACGAGCTGGATCGGACGCTCGGGATGCAGCAGGAGGCGCTTGAGTCGCGCCTTGTCGCTGAGCATCAGGGTGAGCCGCTTGTACGTCGGCACACGACGGGCGAAGCCGATCGTCAGCACGTCGGGGTCGAGCACGTCGTCGACCCAGCCGAGTTCGGCGGGTGCGGCGCCGCGCTTGAGCCACGACGATCGGACCCGCTGCCGGACATCCCGCACGAGGGAGGCCCGCATCGCGCGCTTGACCTGCCAGATGGCCTCGGGTGGCACGCTGGAGACCCGCTCCCAGCCGTTCTCACGCGCGACATCGGCCGTGCCGAGGTGGGTGCGCGCCGCGTCGTAGACCTTCCGGTCGACCCAGGTCGGGGCGTGGACGCCGTTGGTGATGCTCGAGATCGGCACCTCGTCCTCGTCGAAGCCCGGCCACAGGCCGTCGAACATCTCGCGGCTCACGTGGCCGTGCAGCTGCGAGACGCCGTTGGCACGCTGGGCGAGACGCAGCCCCATGACCGCCATGTTGAAGATCCCCGGCTGCCCGCCCTCGTAGTCCTCCGCGCCGAGCGCGAGCAGTCGGTCGACGGGCACGCCCGGCATGGCGTTGGCGCCGCCGAAGAAGAGCTCGATCTTGTGGGCATCGAAGCGGTCGATGCCTGCGGGGACCGGAGTGTGTGTCGTGAAGACGGTCGCGGAGCGGACCGCCTCGAGCGCCTCGTCGAAGGTGAGTCCGTGATCGCGGACGAGCTCGGCGATCCGCTCTACGCCGAGGAAGCCGGCGTGGCCCTCGTTGGTGTGGTAGACCTCGGGGGCCGGCGCGCCGCTCAGGCGCGACCAGATGCGCAGCGCCCGGACGCCGCCGACGCCGAGGAGCAGCTCCTGCTCGAGACGGGTGTCCCCACCGCCGCCGTAGAGGGACTCGGTCACCTTGCGCGTCTGCTCGTCGTTGCCGGGGACATCGGAGTCGAGCAGCAGAAGCGGCACCCGGCCGACCTGGGCCCGCCAGATGTGGGCGTGGAGGACGCGCCCGGCGGGCAGGTTGATCGAGACGACCGCAGGGCTGCCGTCGGCCTCCCTGACGAGGGAGAGCGGCAGCCCGTCGGGGTCGAGCACGGGGTAGGACTCGAGCTGCCAACCGTCCGCGGACAGGGACTGCTTGAAGTAGCCGGTCTGGTAGAACAGTCCGACGCCGACGATCGGCACACCGAGGTCGGACGCGGTCTTGAGGTGGTCGCCGGCGAGGATGCCGAGACCCCCTGAGTACTGCGGGAGGACGGCCGTGATGCCGAACTCCGGGCTGAAGTAGGCGATCGCCTTCGGCGCTGCGCGGCCAGCGGTCTCCTGCTCCCTGCTCCAGGCCTGGTACCAGCGCTCGTTCGTCAGGTACGCGTGCAGGTCCTCGTTCGCGGCGACGACGCGCCCGACGAACTCGTCGTTCGTCGCGAGGGCAGCCAGCTCCTCGGCCGACAGACGGGAGAGGAGACGGACCGGGTCCTCCTTGGTGTTGGCCCACTCCTTCGGGTCGATGCTGGCGAACAGGTCCCGGGTCTCGGGGTGCCAGGACCAGCGGAGGTTGCTGGCCAGGACGCCGAGGCCCTCGATGCGGCTCGGCAGGACGGTGCGGACGCTGAAGCGACGGATAGCCTTCACGAGGCGACAGCATACGGGTGGTCGCGGCAAGATCTTGCAATCGTTTCAGTCTTCTTTCACAACCCCCGGGCCGTATGCCGCTGGGCCGGCTTCGCGTCGAATGTGCCCTTCCTGCCGGGCTCGCTTCTCGTCGAGTGTGCAGTCCGCGGCCGACCGAGAGGGTGAGAACCGACGCACATTCGATACGGTCGATCCCGTGACTGGCTCCTCTCCGACAACCCGTCCGAACCAGCCCGCCGAGCCGCCCAACAGGGCGACCACGAAAGCGACCGCCCAGCCCACGCCGACCCCGGTGGCCGAGGTCGGCCTGACCGACGACACCGAGGCGGGAGCCACTCATCTGGCCCCCGGGAAGCGAATCAGCGACACCCCGACCGTCGAGGGCATGCCGGGGGGCGCCACCCCGATCGGACGCATCCCGGTCATGGACGTGCGACCGGTCGTCGACTGCGGTCAGCGCCCGGCCAAGTCGGTCGTCGGGGAGGACTTCGTCATCCGGGCCAGGGTGTTCCGCGAGGGGCACGACGCGGTCAACGCGCAGGCGGTGCTGACTGACCCGGACGGCCGGGACCACTACTTCGCCATGCACTGCGACAACATCGGCCTGTCGGAGTGGAGCGCGACGGTTCGTGCCGACCGGATGGGCTGGTGGACCTACCGCGTCGAGGGCTGGTCCGACCCGTACGCCACCTGGGTCCACGACGCGCAGATCAAGATCGGCGCGGGTGTCGACGAGGAGCTCATGTGCGCAGAGGGCGTGCGTGTCCTCGAGCGCTTCGCGGAGGCGGCCCACGGTATGGGCGTCGACACGAGCGAGATCGACAAGGGCCTCGCGGCCCTCAAGGACCGGGACCGCCCCGCCGCGGACCGCCTTGGCGCGGCCACCTCCCCCGAGATCAAGGGGCTCGCCACGTGGATGCCGCTGCGCGAGTTCGTGTCCCCGTCGCCCCGGTACTCCCTCCTCGTCGAGCGCGAGCGCGCGCTCTACGGCGCTTGGTACGAGATCTTCCCGCGCTCGGAAGGGGCGCATCGAGACCCGGAGACGGGTGGGTGGACGTCAGGGACCCTCCGGAGCGCGGCGAAGCGACTCCCCGCGATCGCCGACCTCGGCTTCGATGTCGTCTACCTGACCCCGATCCACCCGATCGGGACGACCGCGCGGAAGGGCAGGAACAACACGCTGTCCCCGGAGCCCGACGACCCCGGCTCGCCCTATGCCATCGGCTCGCCCGACGGCGGCCACGACGCGATCCACCCCGATCTCGGCACCTTCGAGGACTTCGACTTCTTCGTCGCGGAGGCGGGGCGCCACGGCCTCGAGGTCGCACTCGACTTCGCACTGCAGGCCTCGCCCGACCACCCGTGGGTACAGAGCCACCCCGAGCTGTTCACGACCCGCGCGGACGGCACGATCGCCTACGCGGAGAACCCGCCGAAGAAGTACCAGGACATCTACCCCCTCAACTTCGACAACGACCCCGCGAGCGCCTACGCGGAGGTGCGGCGGGTCATCCAGGTCTGGCTCGACCACGGCATTCGCATCTTCCGCGTCGACAACCCACACACGAAGCCAGTTCCCTTCTGGCAGTGGCTCATCGCCGACGTGGCCAAGGACCATCCAGAGACGATCTGGCTCTCCGAGGCGTTCACCAGACCGGCCATGATGCACACCCTCGCCAAGGCCGGGTTCCAGCAGAGCTACACGTACTTCGCGTGGCGCAACGCGGCGTGGGAGCTCGAGGAGTACGGGCGCGAGATCTCCGGGGACGCTGCGGCATACATGCGCCCGTCCTTCTGGCCAACGACGCACGACATCCTCACGCCCTTCATGCAGTACGGCGGCCCGACCGCGTGGAAGCTGCGGGCTGCGCTCGCGGCGACGATGGTCCCCACCTACGGCATCTACTCCGGCTACGAGCTCATGGAGCACGTCGCCCGCCCGGGGGCCGAGGAGCAGCTCGACAACGAGAAGTACGAGTACAAGGACCGGCAGTGGTACCTCTACGAGCCGGGCGGCCCGCTCGAGAACCGGTCGCTGGCGCGGTACCTCAAGCGGCTCAACGAGATCCGCGGCTGGCACCCGGCGCTGCGCTGGCTGCGCAACCTCCACTTCCATCGCGCCGACGACGACAGCTTCCTCGTCTACTCCAAGTCGAGGGTGGTGGACGGGCACCGCGACACAGTTCTCGTCGTCGCGAACTTGGACCCCCACGCGACCCGGGAGACGTGGGTGCACCTCGACATGGAGGCACTGGGCCTGGCGACGTGGTCGACGTTCGACGCGCACGACCACGTCCTGAACCAGACCTGGACCTGGCGACAGGACAACTACGTGAGACTCGGCCCCGACTCGGAGCCCGTTCACATCATCAGCGTGAGGAGCCACTGAATCCATGCAGGGACTCAACCTCGCCCAACCCGGCCTGAAGTACGACACCCAGTGGTTTCGCAAGGCCGTCTTCTACGAGGTGCTGGTCCGGGCCTTCTCCGACTCCAAGGGCTCCGGAGCCGGTGACTTCACCGGCCTCGTCGGTCGACTCGACTACCTGCAGTGGCTCGGCGTCGACTGCCTCTGGCTGCCGCCCTTCTACGCCTCGCCGCTGCGGGACGGCGGCTATGACATTGCCGACTACAAGGCGGTGCTGCCCGAGTTCGGCACCCTGCCCGAGTTCACCGAGCTCGTGTCGCAGGCGCATGCGCGGGGAATCAGGATCATCACGGACCTCGTGATGAACCACACGAGCGACCAGCATCCATGGTTCCAGGCGAGCCGGGCCGAGCCCGACGGCCCCTACGGTGACTTCTACGTCTGGTCCGACACGGACGAGGGCTATCCCGACGCCCGCATCATCTTCGTCGACACCGAGGTCTCGAACTGGACGTTCGACCCGGTGCGCCGGCAGTTCTTCTGGCACCGCTTCTTCTCGCACCAGCCCGACCTCAACTACGAGAATGCGGCCGTGCAGGAGGCCATGTTCGACATCGTCCGGTTCTGGATGGATCTCGGGATCGACGGCTTCCGACTCGATGCGGTGCCGTACCTCTTCGAGGAGGAGGGCACCAACTGCGAGAACCTGCCCCGGACGCATGAGTTCCTCGCCCGGGTCCGAGCCATGGTCGACGAGGAGTACCCGGGCCGGATCCTGCTCGCCGAGGCGAACCAGCCTCCGGCCGAGGTTGTCGACTACTTCGGCACGGAGGAGGATCCCGAGTGCCACATGTGCTTTCACTTCCCCGTCATGCCGCGTCTCTACTACGCGCTGCGTGAGGAGAAGGCGGCGCCGATCATCTCCGTGCTGGCGGAGACCCCGGCCATTCCGCCCGGAACCCAGTGGGGCACGTTCCTGCGCAACCACGACGAGCTCACCCTCGAGATGGTGTCGCCCGAGGAGCGAGCCGCCATGTACGGCTGGTACGCGCCGGACCCTCGCATGCGGGCCAACGTCGGCATCCGACGCCGGCTCGCGCCCCTGCTCGACAACTCACGACCGGAGATCGAGCTCATCCACGCGCTCATTCTCTCGCTCCCCGGATCGCCCTGCCTCTACTACGGCGACGAGATCGGGATGGGAGACAACATCTGGCTCATCGACCGCGATGCCGTGCGCACCCCGATGCAGTGGACGCCAGACCGCAACTCGGGCTTCTCGACGGTCGACCCGGGCAAGCTCTACCTGCCCGTCATCTCGAGCCTCGTCTACCACTACAACAACGTCAACGTCGAGGCGCAGATGGCCACCTCGGCGTCACTGCTCCACTGGATCCGCGGCATGATCCAGGTGCGAAGCCGGCATCCGGTCTTCGGGCTCGGCGACTTCGAGGTGGTCAGCGCCGACAATGACACCATCCTGGCGTTCACCCGGTCGATGGACGCTGAGGGGAACGACCCGGCGGAGGCGGTGCTCTGTGTCAGCAACCTGTCGAGCCGCCCGCAGGCGGCCACGGTCACGCTGCCGGAGCGGTTCGCGGGCCGTCAGCTCGTCGACCTCTTCGGCGGCAGCGGGTTTCCCTGGGTCGCCCCGGACGGCCGCGTGACCATCACCCTCGGCACGCGCGACTTCTTCTGGCTCCAGCTGCGCAGTGGGGACGGATCCTGATGGCGATCGTGCACAAGGGCGCCTCGATCGTTCCCTCCAAGCTCGAGCTGCTCACGGGATGGATGCCCGGCCAGCGCTGGTACGCGGGCAAGGGGCGGATCCCCCAGCTCGAGCGGGTCGGGGGCTTCCGCTTCGAGGACCCGGAGGGACAGGTCGGCGTCGAGGTGGTCCTCGTCGCCGACCGGGCCGCGTCGCCGGTGGTGGTCTACCAAGTGCCCCTCACCTATCGGGGCGCCCCGCTGGAGGGCGCCGAGCACGTGCTCATCGGTACCATGGATCACAGCGTCCTCGGGGCGCGGTGGGTGTACGACGGCCCGCACGACCCGGTCTTCGTCGCCGGACTCGTCGACACCATCCTCACGGGCGGGCAGAGCGATGAGGCCCAGGCCTCGCACGGGAGCAACGCCCTCGCGGCCGGGCGGCCCACCGGTCTCACGACAGGAACCGTGTCGTCCTCGATGGTGCTCACCGGGCGAGCAGTCGAACACCTCGGTCATCTGCCGGATGGCAGCGCCTGACGGTGGACCCGGGGAGCCGCTCATCGTCAAGGTGTTCCGCATCGTCCAGGATGGCGAGAATCCCGACGTCGTGATCCAGTCCGCGCTGACCCGGGCAGGCTCGACGCGGGTGCCGGCCGCCTTCGGCCACCTCTCCGGAGCCTGGGACGACCCCTCCGGCTCCGGAGCCGAGCAGCACGGCCATCTGGCCTTCGCCCAGGAGTTCATCCCCGGGGTCGAGGACGCCTGGCGGGTCGCCCTCGTCGCCGCAGCATCCGGCACCGACTTCACCCCCCGGGCTCGCGAGCTCGGGGCCGTGACTGCGGAGATGCACCAGTCACTGGCAGACACCCTCGGGACAGAGGAGGCCTCGGCGGAGGCCCACGAGGCGCTGCTGCGTTCCATGCGAGGCCGGTATGTCGCTGCCGTTGCCACCGTGCCAGAGCTGGCCTCCCGCGACTCCGACGTCGCGGCCCTCCTCGGTCGGGTCAGCTCCGTGGCCTGGCCGCCAATCCAGCGGATCCACGGGGACTACCACCTCGGTCAGGTGCTGGACGTGCCCGAACGCGGGTGGGTCGCGCTCGACTTCGAGGGAGAGCCGTTGCGGCCGCTCGCCGAGCGGGTCCGCCCGGACCTCGTGCACCGCGACATCGCCGGCATGCTGCGCTCGTTCGACTACGTGGCCGGTTCCGTGCGTCTGAGCGGCCAGGCCGACAGCGACGACGGGCCCAGCACGTGGGCGGCCGACTGTCGGCTCGCCTTCCTCGATGGGTACGGGTCTGTCGCCGGTGAGCTCGACACCGACGACCTCACGCTGGTTCGAGTCCTCGAGCTCGACAAGGCCCTCTACGAGGTTGACTACGAGGCCCGGAACCGCCCGACCTGGCTGCCGATCCCCGTCGAGGCAGTGGGGCGGATCCTCTCCGAGAAAGGCCCTGCAGGATGAGCCCAGAACGCCCGCGCCGGACACCGCCGCCGTCAGCACCGCCCCCATCAGCACCGCCGGCCGCGCCATCGGGGCAGTCGAGCCCCCGACTCGACGACGCAGCCGTGGACGCCTTCCTCCAGGGTCGGAACGGACAGCCGCACGACCTGCTGGGACACCACGTCGGGCCGGGTGGGCTCACCATCAGCTGCTACCGCCCCTTCGCGACCTCGGTTCGGGCACGGCTGGACTCTGGCGACGTGGTGGATCTTCGGCACATCCGCGACGGCATCTGGTCGATGACCTCGCCGGACTTCGGCAGCACCCATGACTACCGCCTGCTCGTGACCTACGGCGACGGGGTCGAGCACGAGCAGGACGACCCGTACCGCTTCGCGCCCACCCTCGGCGACATCGACCGGCACCTGATCAACGAGGGACGCCACGAGCAGCTGTGGACCGTGCTCGGTGCCCACCTGCGCAACTACCCCGGACCCATGGGCGACGTCTGGGGGGCTTCGTTCGCGGTTTGGGCCCCCCGCGCCAAGGCCGTCCACGTCATCGGCGACTTCAACGGCTGGGACCGGCTGTCGCACCCCATGCGCGCGCTCGGCGAGTCGGGCGTCTGGGAGCTGTTCCTCCCGGGCGCGCGCGAGGGCATGAACTACCAGTTCGCGATCCGGGGTGCCGACGACATCGTCCGCCTCAAGAGCGACCCCATGGCCCGCATGACGGAGGTGGCCCCCAAGCAGGCCGCCATCGTCACCGAGACGCACCACACCTGGCACGACGACGCCTGGATGGAGCAGCGCAGGAGCGCCGACGCCCACACCGGGCCGATGAGCACCTACGAGGTGCACCTCGGGTCCTGGCGTCAGGGCCTCGGCTACCGGGGACTGGCCGAGCACCTCGTCAACTACGTGCGGGACGCCGGATTCACCCACGTCGAGTTCCTCCCGGTCATGGAGCACCCGTACGTCCCGTCCTGGGGGTACCACGTCACCGGCTACTACGCGCCGAGCTCGCGGTGGGGGACTCCCGACGACTTCCGGTACCTCGTCGACGAGCTCCACCAGGCCGGCGTCGGGGTGATCCTCGACTGGGTCCCAGGACACTTCGCCACGGATGACTGGGCGCTGGCACGGTTCGACGGCGAGCCCCTCTACGAGCACCCCGACAAGCGGCTCGGGTGGCACCCGGAGTGGGGCTCCAACATCTTCGACTACGGCCGGCCCGAGGTGCGCAACTTCCTCGTCGCCAACGCGATCTACTGGCTCGAGGAGTTCCATGCAGACGGTCTGCGCGTCGATGGCGTCGCCTCGATGCTCTACCTCGACTACGCGCGCAAGCCTGGCGAATGGACGCCCAACCGGCACGGTGGTCGCGAGAACATCGAGGCCGTCGCGTTGCTCCAGGAAACTGAATGCAACCGCCTACAAGCGGGTCGGCGGCATCATCACCGTCGCCGAGGAGTCGACGGCATGGCCCGGCGTGACCAAGCCCACCGACCAGGGCGGACTCGGCTTCGGCCTCAAGTGGAACATGGGCTGGATGAACGACTCCCTGAGCTATCTCGCGCAGGATCCGATCTACCGCAGCCACCACCACGGCAAGCTGACCTTCTCGCTCATGTACGCCTTCAGCGAGAACTTCATCCTGCCGGTCAGCCACGACGAGGTCGTCCACGGCAAGGGCTCGCTGCTGCGCAAGTCCAGGGGCACCCGCGAGGAGCAGGTCGCCACGCTGCGGGCCTTTCTCGCGTACATGTGGGGCCATCCCGGCAAGCAGCTGATCTTCATGGGCTGCGAGTTCGGCCAGGAGTCCGAGTGGTCAGAGGGCCGCAGTCTCGACTGGTGGCTGCTCGACCTACCCCTCCACTACCGGGTCCACAACCTCGTCAAGGACCTCAACGGCATCTACCGGGCCAATCCCGCCTTGTGGGAGCTCGACTCCGACCCATCCGGCTTCCAGTGGCTCGAGGCCGACGACGCGGACCACAACACCATCTCGTGGCTCCGCTTCGGGAAGGGCGACCGGGCCGTCGACGCCACGGTCGTCGCGTGTGTCGTCAACTTCAGCGGCGAGACCCAGCAGGACTACGACATCGGTCTGCCCCGCGCGGGGTCGTGGCGCGTGGTGTTGGACACGGCCGGCTACCACCCGGGAGCGCCGAGCAGCACCGGCGTCGTCATCGAGGCGCGGCCCAAGGCGTGGCAGCAGCAGCCCTGTGCCGCCACCATCACCGTCCCTCGGCTGTCGGCGGTCTGGCTCATCCCGGAGCCTGCCGAACAGCCGGCGGGCCCGACGAAGCAGCGTGCCACGAAGCCCGCGTCGAAGGAAGGCTCCTGATGACCCACCCACGCGCCGGACAGCCTGCCCAGGCCCACGACCTCATCGACGTCGACGAGCTCGTCGCCGCCTACTACGACGAGCACCCGGACGCCCACAACCCCGACCAGCAGGTGGTCTTCGGCACGTCGGGGCACCGCGGCTCCAGCCTCAACGCGGCGTTCAACGAGGACCACATCCTCGCGACGACGCAGGCCATCTGTGAGTACCGGGCCTCCCAGGGGTTCGATGGCCCACTCTTCATCGGCCGCGACACCCACGGGCTGTCCGAGCCCGCCTGGAGGACGGCCCTCGAGGTCCTCGTCGCGAACGGCGTCGAGGTGCTCGTCGACGACCGCGACAGCTGCACGCCCACTCCTGCGGTGTCGCACGCGATCCTCCGCGCGAACCGTGGGAAGACGTCCGGCTCCAGCGGGCTCGCCGACGGCATCGTCGTCACGCCGTCCCACAACCCGCCCTCGGACGGGGGCTTCAAGTACAACCCGCCGCACGGCGGCCCCGCTGACACCGACGCGACCTCGGTCATCGCGGCACGGGCGAATGAGCTGATCCGCGCGGGGTTGAAGGACGTCAAGCGCGTCCCGTACGAGCAAGCGCGAGCGAGCTCAGCGGCATACGACTTCTTGGGTATCTACGTCGACGACCTGCCTGGCGTGGTCGACCTGGCGAAGATCAAGGAAGCCGGCATCCGGATCGGCGCCGACCCTCTCGGTGGGGCGTCGGTGAACTACTGGGGCGCGATCGCCGAACGGCACGGCATCGACCTCACCGTGGTCAACCCGGACATCGACCCCCAGTGGTCGTTCATGACCCTCGACTGGGACGGCAAGATCCGGATGGACTGCTCCTCGCCGGCGGCGATGGCATCGCTCATCGAGAGCAAGGACCGCTTCGACATCTCGACCGGCAATGACGCGGACAGCGACCGGCACGGCATCGTCACGCCGGACGACGGGCTGATGAACCCCAACCACTACCTCGCGGTTGCGATCCAGTACCTCTTCGGCGGCGCACGCCCCGACTGGCGCCCGGACACCGCCATCGGCAAGACCCTCGTGTCCTCCTCGATGATCGACCGCGTCGCCGCGGACCTGGGCCGTCGGCTGCTCGAGGTGCCCGTCGGGTTCAAGTGGTTCGTGCCTGGTCTGCTCGACGGGTCGGTCGGGTTCGGTGGCGAGGAGTCGGGCGGGAGCGAGCTTCCTGCGCTTCGACGGCACCGTCTGGTCGACCGACAAGGACGGGATCATCCTTGCCCTGCTCGCGTCGGAGATCCTCGCCGCGACGGGAAGGACTCCGAGCGAGCTCTACGCGGATCTCGCCGAGCGGCACGGAGCGCCCGCCTATGCCCGCATCGACGCCCCCGCCGACCGCGAGCAGAAGGCGAGGCTGTCGGGTCTGTCCCCTGCGGATGTCACCGCGGAATCGCTTGCCGGAGAGGCGATCACGGCGAAGCTCACCGAGGCGCCCGGCAACGGCGCCAAGATCGGCGGGCTCAAGGTCGTGACGGAGAGCGCCTGGTTTGCCGCCCGGCCGTCGGGGACCGAGGACGTCTACAAGATCTACGCCGAGTCGTTCCGCGGTCGTGAGCACCTGTCCCAGGTCCAGGCGGAGGCCAAGGAGGTCGTGGACGCGGCGCTGCGCGGATGACCGAAGAACCCGTCACGCGCGGCCGGCTCTTCCTCGTCACCTCGCCAGTACCGGACGCGGCAGCCGCCGTCGCAGTGGAGCTCGCCCACCGGCTCCCGAGATGTCTGGTCGTTGCGGGGTCGCAGGTGGACGCCATGGTCGTGAGCGGCCGCGTCCCTGACGACGACGACGATCTGGAGGGCGTGCGACACCGTCTGCTGCGCTGGTCGGCCTGCCTCGCTGCCGCGGAGACGTACCAGCTCGAGGGGTTCGACGCCGTGGTGCATGACGTGGTCATCGGCGGACACCTCGAGGACTTCCTCGACCTCGCGGCGCCGGAGACCGTTCACGTCGTCGTCCTCGACGACCCGCGCCTGTCGGCGACGCCCCGGTGGGGCCTGTGGCTCGATGCCCGCGCCGCCCCGCCCGGGACCCTGGCCGAGGCGATCCTTGCCCATCTCGACACCTCGAGGGTGCTCACGACGGAGCCGGTTGACCCGGACGAGCCTATCGACCCGTCCGCGGGGACCTCCGTGCCAGTCGAGGACCCGAAGGCCCCCGACTGACACGCCGGGCTCAGAACTCCACGCCGCAGGCGGCGTAGCTGCCGAAGATCGCGTCCCCGTAGGCGTCGAACGCATGGTCGATGCCCTTGCCGTTGGTCATCAGCCCATCGTTGGGGTTGTGGTCCGCAAGGACGCCGTCCTGTCCGACAGCCCCCTTGACGTGGATGGTGAAGGACGCCGGCGCTCCGGTCTCGGCGTAGGCATCCTTGATGCAGTCAGCCTGCTCCTGAGTGATCAACCCCGAGTCGGCATCGCCCTGGATCGCGTCGCTGACGACGAGTGTGAACCAGGCCTGCGACTTCGACCCAGCCATCTCGTTGCCCTGGGCGGACCGGCTCGCGTTGTAGCACTCGTGTGCGAACGCCGCAGCGCCACTACCGAGAACGAGTGCGCCTGCCAGTGCTGCTCCGGCGGCCAGCCGCCGTGTCGTACGTCCAAGCATCTGTTTCACCTATCGCCGTGACGTCCCCGAGCCCACCGGTTGCAGTGATCCACGTCACGAAGATGGTCCCGTGACAGCGCCTCCACGTCCTCGGAATGCGCGAAAGTCGAATCAGTGGTATGGACAATTGCCCACCCTTGGATCGCCGCGGCGGATCGCTGGAGGGCTTAGGTTGGCCCGTGGGCACGACGAAGTGCCCAGCACCTGACAGAGGAGATTCGGATGCGACGATCTCGCATGGTTGCGGTCACCGGCGCCATCGCCCTGGCCACTGCCGGTCTCGGTGGACTGGCGGCAAGCGCAGGAGCCACCGCGGCATCGACACAGACCCAGAGCGCGGCCCGCACGTTCTACGTCCTGGCGAAGAGCGGCGTGTCCGCCGCAGAGCTGGCAAGTCAACTGACCCGGGCAGGAGCCAAGGTCATCAACCAGAACACCGCCATCGGTCTCGTCACCGTGACCTCGACGGATGCCGGGTTCGCGGCCAAGGCGCGCAACCTGGCGGGCGTTCAAGGTGCCGCGCTGAACCGAGCTGTCGGCGAGGCGCCGTCGGCGATCAAGGTCAAGCCCGACCCGGTGGAGAAGGAGCACGTCTTCAACAAGAGCCGGGCCAACGGCAGCACCGTGGTGCCCACCCCGCCCGAGGGAGCCGACCCGCTCGACGGATTCCTGTGGGGCCACGAGATGGTGCAGGCCTTCGCGGCGCGCGCGACGGAGACCGGTGACAAGGTCCGGGTCGGAATCCTCGACACCGGCGTCGACGGCACGCACCTGGACATCGCGCCGAACTTCGACAACGCGCTGTCGCGCAACTTCACCACGGACATCCCGGCTGTCGACGGCGCCTGCGAGACCGGCGACTGCGTCGACCCAGCGAACGTCGACGACAACGGCCATGGCACCCACGTCGCCGGCACGATCGCCGCGGCGCTCAATGGCGTCGGCATCAGTGGCATCGCCCCCGACGCCAGCATCGTCAACATCCGCGGCGGCCAGGACAGCGGCTACTTCTTCCTCGGCCCCGTGGTCAATGCGCTCACCTACGCCGGTGACAGCGGCATCGACGTCGTCAACATGTCCTTCTACGTCGACCCGTGGCTGTACAACTGCCGCGGGGGCGCTCCGGAGGACCTCGCCAACGGCGGTCAGGAGGCGGTCGCGGAGCAGAACATGGTCATCGACGCGATGACCCGTGCGCTCGGCTACGCCACCGAGCACGGTGTGGCTCTCGTCGGTGCCCTGGGCAACAACCACGAGGACCTTTCGAAGCCGCGACACGACTTCTCGTCGCCCGACTACGACAACCCGATCTACAACTGGGACACCAAGCCGTGGGAGCGCACGATCGACAACTCGAAGTGCCTCGACCTGCCCACCGAGGGTCCGAACGTCATCGGTGTCTCGGCCCTGGGCCCGTCGGAGCGCAAGTCGGACTTTTCCAACTACACGACCGACCTGACCTCCGGTGAGATCGAGGTGTCCGCACCGGGTGGCTGGTTCCGCGACGGACTCGGCACGGACTCCAACCTGACCAACGGCAACCTGATCCTGTCGGCTGCTCCGCTCAACGTGCTGCAGGCAGAGGGCTCCGTCGACAAGAACGGCAACATCACGAAGCCGGGTCGCGACGCGGGTGTGCTCAAGTCGTGCGTCAACGGCAAGCACAACGAGAACACCTCGGAGTGTGCGTACTACCAGTGGCTCCAGGGCACCTCGATGGCAGCGCCGCATGCCTCCGGCGTCGCGGCACTGGTCGTGGGCGCACACGGGACGGGGACAACGGCCAGCAACTTCGGGCTGGCACCTGCCATGACGCGCAGCATCCTCATGGACACCGCGCGCGACCACGCCTGCCCGGCGGGCGGCGTCATGTCGTACGAGGACGTCGGCCGCTCGGCCGAGTTCACGGCGACCTGCGTCGGCACGGCGGACTTCAACGGCTTCTACGGTGACGGCATCGTCAACGCCGTGGGCGCCGTGCAGTAGTCGTCGCTGACGTCGGCACACCCGGGTGGTGCCGCCCGCTCACTCGAGCGGGCGGCACCACTGCGTTGGGGGCCAGGAGGCCGCCTGTCGCTGGACCCGCCCCGAGACGGCGCTCGCTCCCAGGGCGTGCCGGCTTCGGGGACGAGACGATCAGAACAGGGCGCTCATGAGCGCCTTGCGCGCCTTGACGACCCGCTCGTCCGTGGGGCCGATGACGTCGAACAGCTCGACGAGGTGCTCACGAGCCGTGTTCCGGTCGGTATCGCTCGTCGCCCGCACCGTGTCGATGAGTCGTAGGAAGGCATCCTCGACGTGCCCGCCGAGCAGGTCGAGGTCGGCGACGAGGATCTGGGCGTCGACGTCGGTGGGCGCATCGGCAGCCGCCGCCCGAGCTGCGGCGAGGTCCACTCCCGCCGTGCGCTGGAGCAGCCCGACCTGGGCCAGGCCGAGCTTGGCGTCCTCGTCCGCGGGGTTCTGCGTGAGTGCCTGGCGGTAGGCGTCGGCCGCCTCGTCCAGCTGGCCCGCCTCGATGGCGTCGAAGGCCTTCTGGTGAAGCGGTGCGAGCGGGACGGACGCCTCGGCCGGTTCGTCGTCTCCTTCGCCGTTCGGTCCCTCTGCGCCGTCGTCAGGGCCGGGCGACACGGTGCCGGTGACGCCGTTCTGGGTCGCGAGGGCGAGCACCTGGTCGATCACCGCAGCGAGCTGGGCTTCCGGCTGTGCACCCTCGAACAGGGGCACGGGCTGCCCCTGGACCAACGCGAAGCTCACTGGCACGGCCTGCACCTGGAAGGCCTGGAGCGTGGCGGGGTTGTTGTCGACATCGAGCGTGACGAGCTGGAAGCGGCCGGCGTACCGCTGGGCCACCTGCTGGCGGTGTCCACGAAGGTCGCGGACTCGGCGAGCCGGGACGACCACAGGACGAGGACGACGGGATGACGGGCACTCGCCGCGATGATGTCGCGAAGCGCCGCGTCAGAACCCTCGACGATGACGCCGGCAGTACCACCGGAAGTGGTGGGGGCGGCTCCCCGCCTGATGCGGGGCCAGCCGGCTGGGCCGGACGCTTGAGCGAGGAGAGGTCGACGGCACCGCGCAAGGCGGCTGCCGTGAAGGGCTGCTGACTCATGGATCAATCCTGCCTCACCGACCCGTACCGCCGACGAGCTGGTCCCATCCCGCGACAACTCGGGCGGCACCGGTCGTCGGGATGACGAACGCGACGATCTGGTTGGAGTTCAGACTCGCCTCGGTGGTGATCTGCTTGATGCCCGTCAGGAGCGTCAGGTCCTTCGACGGCGTGAGCTTGGTGGGCTGCCGCATGGCGATGTTGTCGGTGCGCACGAGGTGGGTGAAGGCGATGGCGCCCGCACCGTCCTTGAGGCGGAGGCCACCGAGGACCTCCTTGGGCTCGTGCGACTGGGTGAAGGTCCCGCTCGCCGCGATGGCCTTGGCCTGCGCGGCAGCGGACTGACGCAGTTGCGCCGAGAACGGGTCCTCGACCAACGCCGTGGTCTCCTCCGGCTCGGGGTAACGCAGCGAGTCCGCGAGCGCCTGCGTGGCCTCCCCCGGTGTCATCGCCAGGCCCTCGCCGGAGCCGATGGGCTCCGAGCCGATCGAGGTGGCGTCCAGGGCGTCGACCCGTGCCTCCGTCAGCATCGGGGTGAGGGCCGCGACCTTGAACTCCTGACCTGTGCCGTCACCGACGAGGAGTGCCAGCACGGCTGCCTTGGACTTCTCGAGGGTCGTCTGGACGATGAGCTGCTTCGGCTCGTCGCCCACGCGGGACACACCGATGACCTCCGCCTCGGACGTGGACAGCTGCGCGTCGGCCTTCTGCTGGGCGGTCTTGCCGGGCAGCGTCTTGGCCCACGCATTCGCCGACTCGAGCGCCGGGCCGGTGAAGACCGCCTCACGGGCCGCCTCACCCGTCGGCGACGTGTCAGCCAGCGCTGCCACCGCCGCCTTGAGCGTGGTGTCCGCCGTCGATGCCGCTGCGGACGCGGCCACGGCCGGTGTCGGTGTCGATTCCACTCCCTCGTCGGCGTTGCCGGTGCAGGCGCTCAGCACCGCGACGGTGGCGAGCGCGGCCACGAGTGCACGGCGACGGAAGGGGGGGCGGGGCATAGAGGGGCCTTTCGGTGACACGTCCGATCGCACGGCAGGCACGATCGAGCGGCCGGGACCTTGGCCCGACCGCCATCCACCATACGCACGCCCGGCCCCGACTCACCAAATCGATGTGGTAGCACTTGGCAGAGCAAACCGGCCGATGCTTCACAAACCGGCACGGTCACCGAATGAGGCCTTCGCCACTGCCGCGCGCGGTCCGCTCCGACCGCGCCGCCCCGCGAGCCTCAGTCGCCCGACTGGCGCTCGATGGCAGCCTCGAGCCGCTCCAGCTTGCCGTCGAGCTCGCCTCTGAAGCCGGGCCGGATGTCGGCCTTGAGCACGAGCCCCACGCGAGGTGACGCCTCGGCGATGACGTCGCAGCACCGCTTCACCACGGCCATGCACTCGTCCCACTCCCCCTCGACCGTCGTGAACATCGCGTCGGTCCGGTGTGGCAGCCCCGACTCCCGGACGACAGTGATGGCGCGGGCGACGGCCTCGCTCACCGAGCCGGTGTCATCGGCGGCAGTGGTGGGGGCAACGGAGAAGGCGATCAACATGCCCACACCGTATGCCGCTGAGCCGGCTCCACCAGGCCAGCCGGGTGCCGATCCTCCCGGAGGGACTGCCCAACGGCGCACCATTCCAGCACGTGCTGAAAAGGTGCGGCGTTCCGACGAGATTCGCCACACAATTCCAGCACGGGCTGAAAAGGTGCGGTCGAGTCAGATGTCGACCTGGGTCAGCAGCGTGTCCGCCGCCGTGTAGGGGTCGGTGTCGCCCTCGACGACCCGGGCGGCGAGGGTGCTGAGGCCGTGATGCCCCCGCACATTCCCGAAGCGCGCCCGCAGCGACGCCACCGCGATCGACTCGATCTCGTCCGCCGCCCGGCGCTCCCGACGACGGCGCAGGTCCCCGTTGGCCTCCATGTGGGCCCAGTGCTTGTCGACCGCTTCCATCACCTCGTCGACGCCGACCTTCTGGGCGGCGATGGTCTTGACCACCGGGGGCCGCCAGAGACTGGGCTCGGTGCGGTCACCGAGCGAGATCATGTGCCGCAGGTCGCGGACCGTCGCATCGGCGCCGTCCCGGTCCGCCTTGTTGACGACGAAGACGTCGCCGATCTCGAGGATCCCGGCCTTGGCCGCCTGGACGCCGTCTCCCATCCCCGGTGCCAGCAGCACGATCGACGTGTCCGCAAGCCCGGCGATCTCGACCTCGGACTGCCCCACCCCGACCGTCTCGACGAGAATCACCTGGCAGCCCGCGGCGTCGAGGACGCGGATGGCCTGCGGCGTGGTCCACGAAAGTCCGCCGAGATGGCCCCGTGAGGCCATGGACCGGATGTAGACCTCCGGGTCCAGCGCATGGTCCTGCATCCGGATCCGGTCGCCGAGCAGGGCACCGCCCGAGAACGGCGACGACGGGTCCACGGCGAGGACGCCGACGCGCAGCCCCCGCTCGCGGAAGGCGCCGACGAGCATCGTCGTCGAGGTCGACTTGCCGACGCCGGGTGAGCCGGTGAGGCCGATGACCCACGCTCCCCCGGTGTGTGGCGCGAGGGCGGCCATGACCTCGCGCAGGGCGGGATGGCCGTCCTCGACCAGGGAGATGAGGCGCGCGACGGCGCGTGGCGAGCCCGCCCTGGCCGAGTCGACCAGGGCGGGCACGTCAACAGTTCTGCGTGAAGTCACCTCTGCTGCAGGGAGGTTCGTCGCGCCGCGATCAGGCGGACTTCGGCACGCGCACGATGAGCGCGTCGCCCTGGCCGCCACCGCCGCAGAGCGCCGCCGCGCCGACCCCACCGCCACGCCGCTGGAGCTCCAGCGCCAGGTGCAGGGCGATACGCGCACCGGACATGCCGACCGGGTGGCCGAGCGCGATGGCGCCTCCGTTGACGTTGATCTTCTCGATGTCGATGCCGAGCTCCTTGGCCGAGGCCAGGCCGACGGCGGCGAACGCCTCGTTGATCTCGACGAGGTCGAGATCGGTCGGGGCGATGCCCTCCTTCTCGCAGGCCTTGGCGATGGCACGCGCCGGCTGCTGCTGGAGCGTCGAGTCCGGGCCGGCGACGACGCCGTGCGCGCCGATCTCGGCGACCCAGGTCAGGCCGAGCTCCTCCGCCTTCGCCTTGCTCATGACGACGGTCGCGGCGGCACCGTCGGAGATCTGCGAGGCGGACCCGGCGGTGATGGTTCCGTCCTTGCTGAAGGCCGGGCGCAGGCCCGCGAGTGAGGCGGCCGTCGTGTCGGCCCGGATGCCCTCGTCCGACTTGAACTCGATCGGGTCGCCCTTCCGCTGCGGAATCGACACCGCCACGACCTCGTCGTCGAAGATCCCGTCCTTCCAGCCCTTCGCGGCGAGCTGGTGCGACCGGGCCGAGAACTCGTCCTGCTCCTCCCGGGTGAAGGCCTGCTCGCCGGTGTTGGCCTGCTCGGTCAAGGCTCCCATGGCCTGGTCGGTGAAGGCGTCCCACAGCCCGTCGTAGGCCATGTGGTCGCGCATCGTGACGTCGCCGTACTTGTAGCCCTCGCGCGACTTCGTCAGGAGGTGCGGCGCGTTGGTCATCGACTCCTGGCCTCCCGCGACGACGATCTCGAACTCGCCCGCGCGGATGAGCTGGTCGGCCATGGCGATGGCGTTGATGCCCGAGAGGCAGACCTTGTTGATGGTGATGGCGGGGACGGTCATGGGGATGCCGGCCTTGGCCGCGGCCTGGCGGGCGGGGATCTGGCCCGCGCCGGCCTGCAGGACCTGGCCCATGATGACGTAGTCGACCTGCTCGGGCTGCACTCCCGCCTTCTCGAGCGCGCCCTTGATGGCGAAGCCACCGAGGTCGGCGCCCGAGAAGTCCTTGAGCGATCCCAGCAGCCGGCCCATCGGGGTGCGGGCTCCAGCGACGATCACGGACACGGGACGGTCAGTCATGGTGATGCCTCTCCAACGTCTTTGGGGGTGTCCCTTCCACTCTAGACGCGAGCCACCAGAAGCCCACTCCCGCATGACCTAGCGCACACACGGGAGTGAGCGGAGCGGCATACGACATTGGCCGTATGCCGCTGAGCTCGCCTGGTGCGCACGTGGCGTCAGCGCCCCCGTCGTCCCACGTCGCGGGCGTACGCGTCGAGCACCGCGAGCACGTCGGGCGCACGCCAGAGCGTGCGACGTGCCTTGTGGTGGTTCGTGGCGACGAGCACGCCTGCCTCGGTCAGGACGTGGAGGTGGCGATGGATGTTGGTCTCGGAGATGCCCAGCTCCCGGGCCGCGGCGGCGGCGTCGACGACCGGTTGGGCGATGAGCAGGTCCGCGAGCCGCCACACCGCCGAGTCACGCCGGGCACTCACCCGCTCGTGCCACTCGGTCCGGACCGAGGCGATGCGCTCGCGCATGACGCGGCCGTGCTGGACCGCCCGGAGCCCCCTCGAGCGCGAAGGCTGTGACGATGGGCTCAGGGTCACCCGAGCGATAGGCCTCCAGGGCCGCCACGTAGCCGTCGCGGTCGTGGAGCAGCCCTCCGGAGACGGGGATGGTGACGTGCCGCGTGACGCCCGTCGCCCGGAGGAGGGCGTGGACGAGGGCGCGGCCGGTGCGCCCGTTGCCGTCGGTGAACGGGTGGATCGTCTCGAACTGGGCATGCGCCACCGCGGCCTGCGCGAGGACGGGCAGGTCGTCCCGCGCGCAGAAGGAGACGAGGTCGTCGATTGCCTGGCGGATGCGGGAGTGGTGCGGGGCGACGAAGTCGGCGGTCAGGGGCGTGCTGCCGCCCGGCCCGATCCACACCGGCTCGGTGCGCCACCCGACGAGGTTCGGGGACGTCTCGTGCAGCAGCGCCTCCTGCATGCGCAGGATGGCGTCCGCATCGAGCCGGTCGGCGAGCTCGATGGCGGCCACCATGGCTTCGGCGTTGGCCACGACGACGGCTGCGTCGCCGCGGCCGGCATGGGTGGCCTCGGCCTCGGCGACGGCCCGGGCCGATGCAGTGCGTGGCGAACGGCACGTCGGTCGCGGTGGCACCTGAGCGGCATACGGCCCTAACTTGGGCGCATGACCGCACCTGCAGGCCCGCTCTTCACGCACATCGACCACGTCGGCATCGCCGTGCCCGACCTCGACGAGGCGATCGCCTTCTACAGCGAGAAGTACGGCATGGCGCTCGTACACGAGGAGACGAACGAGGAGCAGGGCGTCCGCGAGGCGATGATGGGCGTCGGTGAATCGGGGTCGTGCATCCAGCTGCTCGCGCCGCTGTCCCCCGAATCGACCATTGCGAAGTTCCTCGACCGGAGCGGTCCGGGCATCCAGCAGCTGGCGTATCGGGTCGCCGACATCGACGCGGTGTGCGACACGCTTCGCGAGCGTGGCCTGCGGCTGCTCTACGACACCCCGAAGCGGGGAACGAGCAACAGTCGGGTCAACTTCATCCACCCGAAGGACGCCGGTGGCGTGCTCGTCGAGCTCGTGGAACCCGCTGCCGACGCCCACCACCACTGACGCAACACACCCGCTGGTCGACTGGTCCTGCCGCCTGCAGGTGGGGTGGGCGGTCGATACGCGGGTGTGTTTCAGGTATCGGCGAGCTCGGCCTCGGTGAGGATGAACAGGGCCGCGGTCCAGGCGAGCGGCGCCGGGCCGGCGGGCGTGCCATCGGGTCGCACCTTCTCGGGCAGGCTGCCCCAGTCCGTCGTGTGTCTCGCCAGCCAGTCCCGCCAGCTTGTCGCGGTGGACACGTCTCCCGAAGCGGCGGCCGTGTAGGCGACGAGCGCGGTCTCCGGCGTCCACGAGACCCCGTCCGACTTCCAGCCGACGCCGGGAGCGAGACCTCCGGCGGGGCGGATGGCTCCACGGGTGTAATCCTCGACCGCGGCGAGAACGGTCGGGTCCGCAGCCTCGGCAAACGGGGGCAGCATCATCGCCGCCGCGGCGTCGAGGCCACCCCGGTCACCATGCCGCTCGTAGGCGGGGGCGAAGTGCTCGCGAATGACGGACCGGAACGCCGTCGCGGCTCGGGCGGAGCGGGTCGATCGCGCCGAATCTCCCTCTGCGGCATGGCCCCTCGCGGAAGCCTCCAAACCTGCCGCGAGCGGTGCGACGGTGCCGAGCGTGACCCGACGCTCCGGGACCTCCCAGTAGTCGGGTGATGCCGGAGGGAGCTCGCGGCCGCCAGCTGTGAGGCGGAGGAGGTGCTCCGTGGCGCGGTCGCGCAGAGGTCGGAGGTCGGCCGGCACGGGCTGGCCCGACGCCGCACTCACGGCATCGATGGCCCAGAGGAGCCACCCGGCGCCGTCCGTCTGCCGCTGGCGTTCGTCCGGCGCCCCCGATCCGTCCAGGCGGTAGCGCGCCTCGAAGCCGCCGTCCTCGAGCTGCACGTCGACGAAGAACCGCAGGGTCCGCCACGCGTCGTCCGGGTGGCCGCTCACGGCGTAAGCCACCGCGACGAAGGAGTTGTCGCGCGGCCAGGCATACGCCCAGGGCCCGTCAGGGCCAGCCGCGACCGCGCCGGTGGGTTGCGTGAGACCGCGCAGGTCGAGCAGGGCCTGAGCGACGAGGTCACGGTGTTCGGGACCGCCGGGCACGATGCCGCGCTCCAGCCAGGCCAGGTCCGCTGCGCTCATGGTGGCCGTCGACGCGCGCCACTCGGGCCCATTGCGCAGGGTCGGCAGGGGCTCGGCCTGCCCCGCACCGAGCTGCGCCGCCATCGCCACCGCGATCGCCGCCACGGATCCGAGCACCAGCCGCCTGCGCACACACACCCCCTCGTCGGGCGCCGGTGTGGGCGGCGCATCGCGTCCGAGACTACGGATGATCCGGGCTGTTGACGGGCGAGAATACCGGGTATACCGTCCGTCCGTCGATGTAGATACTCGGTATAGGGGGATCGCATGTCGGTCAGACAGGGGCTCATGGCCCTCCTCGCGCAGGAGCCGATGTACGGGGCGCGGCTGCGCGCCGAGTTCGAGGCCCGCACGGGCGGCACGTGGCCGCTCAACGTCGGGCAGGTCTACACGACACTCTCCCGGCTCGAACGGGACGGCCTCGTCGTCGCTTCAGGGGGCGACGACGAGGGGCGCATCGAGTACTCGCTCACCGACTCGGGCCGGGCAGAGATCTCCCAGTGGTGGCTGACGCCCGTGCGGCGCGAGGCGTCGCCGCGCGACGAGCTCGTCATCAAGCTGGCGCTCGCAGTCACACTGTCGGGGGTCGACGTGCCCGCCGTGGTCCAGGCCCAGCGCACCGCGACCCTCAAGCATCTGCGTGACCTGACGAGGCTCAAGGCTCGCGCCGAGGAGCCCGCGGACGGGCGGGACCTCGCGTGGTCGCTCGTCCTCGAGAACCACCTCTTCGCCGCCGAGGCGGAGGCCCGCTGGCTCGATCACATCGAGTCGGCGCTGTCGCGCCATCGAGGTCGTATGCCGCTGAGCTCGCCCCCGCCGTCAGATGACCTTCCTGACGTGGCTCAGTCGGCCGCGGCTGGTCGCGAGAGGAGTCGGTGATGGGAACGCCGATGTTGGTCATCGAGGACGTGACCCGGATCCACGGGTCCGGCGATACCGAGGTCCGGGCGTTGGACGGGGTCAGCCTCGCTGTCTCGACGGGCGAGCTCGTGGCGGTCATGGGCCCGTCCGGCTCGGGCAAGTCGACGCTGCTCAACCTCGCCGGTGGGCTGGACCGAGCGACGTCGGGATCGGTGCACGTGGCCGGGACCGAGCTCGGGTCGCTCGGCGCGCACGACCTGGCCAAGCTCCGCCGGCGGAAGGTGGGCTTCGTCTTCCAGGACCTCAACCTCATCCCATCGCTCACCGCAGCGGAGAACATCGGCCTGCCGCTGGAGCTCGACGGCGACTCGGTCCGGCGCGCGCGGCGCAACGCGCTCGATGCGCTGGACCAACTCGGGCTGCGCGAGCTCGCCGACCGCTACCCCGACCAGATGTCGGGTGGCCAGCAGCAACGGGTCGCGATCGCGCGGGCGCTGGTGGGGTCCAGGCGGCTGGTGCTTGCCGACGAGCCGACCGGGGCGCTCGACTCCACGACTGGCGAGGGCGTGCTCCGGGTCCTGCGCTCGCGTGTGGATGCCGGAGCCGCAGGGCTGCTCGTCACCCACGAGGCCCGGCATGCGGCGTGGGCGGACCGGGTGGTCTTCCTGCGCGACGGCCGGATCGTCGACTCGACCGGGTCACCCGACGAGCCAGAACTCCTGCTCGACGGAGTCAACTGAGGTGGCTGTCCACACAGGGGATGCCCCCGCCCCGACGAGCCCTGCCAAGCAGGAGGATTCGCCGGAATGGGATGTCCGGCCCGGGAGTCGTCGTGCCCAGTGGTGGGCCTCGTGGAGCGTGGCGGTCCGGATGGCCCGGCGGGACGTGCGGCGGCACAAGGGCCGCAGCGCCCTCATCGCGATCCTGGTCGCACTGCCCGTCCTCGCCCTGGTCGGTGGCGCCGTCCTCTACGCGACGGGTGACCTCGACCCCGAGGAGCGAATGCCGTTCGCACTCGGGGCGGCGCAGGCCTCGCTCTACTACTCCCCCGGGTCATCGGCCGCCAGCCAGGACGCCAACGCCGAGGGCTACGGCAACAACGACACGCCCGCGACCCCGATCCCGGGCTTTGCGCCGGGCTCGGAGGTGGCCGCATTGGCTGCTTTGACGCACGGCCGGGTCACCGAGGTGACCAACGCGAGTGCCATCGTCTCGCTCGAGACTCGGGCGGAGCGGGTCGAGTACCTCGGCATCGATGGCGCGAGCTGGACCGCCGGTGGCGAACGGGTACGGCTGCTCACCGGTCGTTGGCCCGCCTCTGCCGATGAGGTGCTCGTCACCCAGAGCGGCATCGACAGAGGGCTTCCGTCCTCCGGGCCGATGCAGGTGCGGATTCCGGGCGGCGAGGATGATGAGCGCCGTGACGTCACCGTCGTCGGGACTGGCTCGGGATATGTGCAGCAGTACGGCGGTGTCGTCACCGCCGAGGTCATCGGGTTGCCGCTCAAGGTGACCGCGTTCGGCGGCCCCGGGCAGGAGTACCTGCTCGATCGGGCCGACCCCGTCTTCGCCGACGAGGTCGAGCGGCTCAACGGCCATGGGATCTTCGTCCTCAGCCGGGCCGTCGTCAGCGACCCGAGCAGCTTCAACACCACCTTCTTGCCGATGGACTCGAGCCTCACGGCGCGCAAGGACGTGCAGTTCGCTGGCGTCGCCGCGCTGGCAGGGGTGGGGCTGCTCTTACTGACCAGCCTGCTCGCCGGTCCCGCCTTCGCCGTCAGCGCGGCCCGGCAGCGGCGCACCCTGGCCCTCGCCGCGAGCAACGGCGCGGACCGCAAACAGCTGCGGCGCACCGTGCTCGGGCAGGCGCTCGTCCTCGGGGTCGGTGCCACCGCGGTTGCCCTCGTCGGCGGCGTCGGCGGGGCGTGGCTCGTCGTTCGGTGGCTGCGGGAGACCAGGCCTGGCGAGTTCTACGGACCGTTCGACATCCCATGGCTGGCCGTGCTCGTCGTCGTGCTCGCAGCGGTGGTCAGCAGCGTCGTCTCGGCTCTGCTGCCCGCCAAGGGCCTCGCCCGGCTCGACATCGTCGCAGTCCTGCGCGGCCAGAACGTGTCCCCGCGGTTGCGCCGGCGCGTCCCCGTCGCCGGCCTGTTCATCGCCGCACCCGGCGCTGCGGCCACCCTCTGGGCCGCGACCGCTGACAGCCCCAACACCATGGCGGCCGGTTCGGTGGCCCTGGTCCTCGGGACGCTGCTCATCGTGCCCCTGCTCCTCGTCTGGCTCGGTCACCTCACGGGCCGGGCTCCAGTTGCGGTGCGGATGGCGACGCGCGACGCCGCACGGCAACGAGGACGTGCAACCCCTACCGTCGCGGCGATCCTCGCCGGGGCAGCCGTGCTCTCGACGATCCTCGTGGTCCTCGCGAGCGACACCGCCCAGAGCGCACGCTTCTACGTGCCGAGGACCCCTGCTGGCACAGGACTGGTCACGTCGCCGCACTCACCCGACCATGTGACCACGATCATCCGCGGTGTGGCCCCGTCGGTCACGCCCACCGTCACCTGGCGCGGCGGCACGTTCGAATCGGTCGCCCAGGGTCAGGAGGGTGAGGTCCACATCGACGCGACGCGAACGGACTGCAAACCCGGCGACGGCATGATGGGCCAAGGGGTCCCGATCGGCCCGGACGGGAAGCCGGTCCAGCAGACGAAGACGTGCGCAACCCTCAGCACCATCCCGTACGGCCCGTACGCCGCCATCACCACCGCAGATGCCCCGCTTCTCGCAAACCGGCTGGGTCTCACAGCCGAGCAGACCCGCGTTCTCGAGTCCGGAGGAATGGTCGTCGCCGACGGCAAGGGCGTCCCGGAACAGCTCATTCAGATGAGCGATGACGGTTACACGTCGAGCTCACCCCACGCGCAGGTGGACGTCGTCGACGGGAAGGTGGAGTTCGTCCGCTACGTGGCCACGTGGGGCGACCGGGGGCCCATCGTCCGTGACGCGTCGGCCTTCGCCTCCGTGCCGGCGGTGTACGCCCCACGCGCCTCGTTCGCAACGGCGTTCCCCAACAAGGAGTCCGGGGCGGTCATGACGACCGAAACCGCGCGCCGTCTCGGCTTCCCGCTCGAGTTCACCGGGATCGCCCTCGACGCGCCGGGCGGGGTGACGTCCGCCGACGAGGGCGCCATCCGCACCGCCCTGGCCTCTGCCGCTCCGGACAGCGACGTCTACGTGGAGCGCGGCTTCCGGCCCGAGACTGCCCGCGTCTTCACCATCGCCGTCGGCATCGTCGGCTTCATCATCCTCGTCGCGACGCTCATCGCCACGGCCCTGTCGCAAGCGGAGAGCCAAGCGATGTCCGGCACCCTCGCGGCCGTAGGAGCCACGCGCCTGACCAGACGTGGCATCGCTGCGGCCCAGGCCGGGCTGTTCGCCCTCCTCGGGATGGTGCTCGGGGTGCTGGTGGGACTCGTCCCCGGCATCGCGGTGGCCTGGAGCAGCACTGTCCAGAACTGGCAGGCCCGCGAGAACGGCGTCACCGACCCGACCATCGTCGTGCCGTGGCTGCAGCTCGTCGGCCCGGTCATCGTCGTCCCTCTCATCGCCGCCGCCATCGCCTGGGTCTCGATCCGCCGCCACCCCACCGTCACCCGCCGCCTCACCTGACCCGTCCCTACGTCGAGTGTGCAGTTCGCGTCTCCCGCCAATAGGTCGACCCGGCCTCGCCGGGAACTGCAGACTCGACCGAGAGCCACCCCGGCGCGAACTGCACACTCGACCGGAAGCCAGCCCGGCGCGAACTGCACACTCGACCGGAAGCCAGCCCGGCGCGAACTGCACACTCGACCGGAAGGGCGGAAGGGCTGGGAGCGAGCGGGCGTGCGTGCGTGAGCTCAGCGGCATACGGCCACGTGTCCATGGGGCCAGCCACCAGCTTTGGGGCGGCGCCTGTGTGAGCCCGCCAACTCGTGACTCAGGTCACCTGTGGTGGCAGTCTCAGGAGGGTGCACGGGCGTGAACGGATGGCTACGTTCGGGTAGCAATCCATGACGCCAGCGACCAAAGGACCTCAGATGCAGGCCATCCGCGACGCCATCCTCTCCGGAGACCGGAGCCAAGAGACCTTCTCCAACCTCGCGATCCCGGAAACCTACCGGGGCGCCACCGTCCACAAGGACGAGGTGAGCATGTTCGAGGGACTTGCGAGCCGGGACAAGGACCCACGCAAGTCGCTCCACATCGACGACGTGCCGGTGACCGAGCTCGCGCCGGGCGAGGCGCTCGTGGCCGTGATGGCGAGCGCCATCAACTACAACACCGTGTGGACGTCGATCTTCGAGCCGGTGCCGACGTTCGGGTTCCTTGAGCGGTACGGCCGCACGTCGGTCTATGCCCAGCGCCACGACCTGCCCTACCACGTGGTGGGCTCCGACCTCTCCGGCGTCATCCTGCGCACCGGCCCGGGCGTTTCCAAGTGGAAGCCCGGCCAGGAGGTCGTCGCGCACTGTCTGTCCGTCGAGCTCGAGGACGCCGACGGCCACAACGACACGATGCTCGACCCGCAACAGCGGATCTGGGGCTTCGAGACGAACTTCGGTGGCCTCGCCGAGCTGGCCATCGTCAAGGCGAACCAGCTGATGCCCAAGCCCGACCACCTGACCTGGGAGGAGGCCGCCTCCCCCGGGCTCGTGAACTCCACGGCCTACCGCCAGCTCATCTCCAAGAACGGCGCCGCGATGAAGCTCGGTGACCGCGTCCTCATCTGGGGCGCGTCCGGTGGGTTGGGGTCCTACGCGACCCAGATGGCCCTGGCTGGTGGCGCGACGCCGATCTGTGTCGTGTCCTCTCCGGAGAAGGCGGAGATCTGCCGAGCCATGGGCGCCGACCTCATCATCGACCGCAACGCCGAGGGCTACCGGTTCTGGAATGAGGAGGGCACCGAGCAGGACCCGAAGGAGTGGCAGCGACTCGGCAAGCGGATCCGGGAGCTGACCGGCGGCTACGACGTCGACATCGTCTTCGAGCACCCGGGGCGCGAGACGTTCGGGGCCAGCGTCTACGTGGCTCGCAAGGGCGGCACCATCGTCACGTGCGCATCCACCTCGGGCTACATGCACGAGTACGACAACCGCTACCTGTGGATGAACCTCAAGCGGATCGTCTCGTCGCACTTCGCCAACTATCGGGAGGCGTGGGAGGCCAACGAGCTGATCAACCGGGGCCTCATCCACCCGACGCTCTCCAAGGTGTACGCCCTCGACGACGTCGGCCAGGCTGCCCTCGACGTGCACCAGAACGCCCATCAGGGCAAGGTCGGCGTCCTCACGCTCTCGCCGGAGGAGGGCCTCGGGGTGACGAACGCGGGCAAGCGCGCCCGCTTCGCTGCCGAGATCAACCGCTTCCGCGGCGAGTGACCCGGCCGGCGTCCCGGTCACGGGCGGACACACCACGTTCCGAACGCGTCATCCCGGGTGCCTCGCGTAGGCTCCCGGGGTGACCTTCTGGCGGCGGTGGACGCAGTACCGGCGTGCTCAGCGCGACCGCATCGCTGAGGTGCGAGCAGAGCAGAGAAGCGGAGGTCCCGCCGCCTATGCCGTCCAGGCCGCGCACGTCGGCCCCGCCGCGCCGGTCCAGCTCCAGGAGCGCCCGGCCCCGGAGGAGGCACCTGCTCCTGACCTGCTCGGCAGCACGTTGCCGCTCGGTGAGCCCGGCCCGGACGAAGCCACCTCGCAGTCGGCCGGCCGGCCCGGCCGCGCAACGAGCAACGGCCGGAACCGCGACTTCGGCAGCGCCGGCACCCCGTTCAACCGCCAGTCGCCCTTCTACGTCGGGTTCGTCGGCGCACTCGGCGTGCTCGTGGCCTATGCGGTCATCCAGGCGATCGGCCGGCTGGACACGACGATCACCCTGCTCATCGTCTCCCTCTTCCTCGCCCTGTCGCTCAACCCGCTCGTCGAAGGACTGACTCGTCAGCGGATGCGCCGCGGGTGGGCGGTGACGATCGTCTTCCTCGGCCTGCTCGCGGTGTTCACCCTCATCGGCATGGTCGTCATCCCCCCGGTCGCTGCAGAGGCCACCGAGCTGGCCGACCGGGCACCCGGCATGCTCGACGACCTGCTGCGCAACCCCTGGGTCCAGGACCTCGACCAGCGTTACCAGGTGATCCAGCGGATCCAGGAGGAGATCAACAGACGCGTCGCCGATGGGAACCTCTGGGCCGGCATCTTCGGCGGCGTGCTCGACGCCGGCAGGATCATTGCCTCAGGCGTCTTCAGCATCCTCACCGTCCTCGTCCTCACGCTCTACCTCCTCGCGTCCCTGCCGTCGGTCAAGCAGGCTGCCTATGCCCTCGTGCCGGCCAGCCGCCGCCCCCGCTTCATCTCGCTCGCCGAGGAGATCATGCGTCGAGTCGGGTCCTATGCCATTGGGCAGGTGGCCGTCGCGGCCACCAACGCCTTCTGCGCCTGGATCATGATGAGCCTGCTCGACGTCCCGTACGCCGCCGTCCTCGCCGTGGCCGTCGGCGTGCTCGGGCTCATCCCGATGGTTGGTGCCACCCTCGGCGCGGCCGTCGTGGCCCTCGTCGCCTTCTTCGACGAGCCGCAGAAGGCGCTCATCGTCATCATCTACTTCATCGTGTACCAGCAGTTGGAGAACTACGCGGTGATGCCGCGGATCATGCAGCAGACCGTGGCGGTGCCGGGTGCTCTCACCGTGGTCGCGGCCCTTGTCGGCGGCACCCTCTTCGGGATCCTCGGTGCCCTGCTGGCCATCCCGGTCGCCGCCGGGGCCCTGCTCATCTACGAGGAAGTCCTCGTGCCCAGACAGCAGCAACAGTGACCTTCCGCTGGCTTCGACGATGCCGTATGCCGCTGGGCCTGCTCCCGCTGGCGAGCTCAGTAGGGCGTGTTCAGCGGTAGGCGTTGCCTGACGGCCGGGCATCGCGGCGCTGCCAGCAGCCGGTGTGCCAGTGCCGTCGGTCGTCGACTCCGCCGATGCCTTCGGCCGGCCACACGACGACGTGGGGAACCCCCGGCTCGATGTCCTGCTGGCACCCGGGACACAGGTAGGGGCGCGTTGCCGAGGCACCGCTGACGGCCCGCACGGTCCACCGCAGGCCGCGATAGGTGTCCTCGCGCGTCGCCCCGCCCTGGATCCGGACGACGTCGAGCGGCACGTGGGGGCGGGCGTGCTTGCTCGGGCGGCGTTTCGGTGACACGCCACCCATTCTCCGCAACACACCCGGGAATCTCGAACCCGCCCCTGCTACAGCAGGGGTGAGCTCCGAGGCTCCGGGTGCGTTGCGGGGTGGGCGGTCGATGCGTCAGGCGTAGGTGCGGAAGCCGCGGCTGGACTTGCGCCCGAGGTAGCCGGCGGTGACGAGGTGCTCGAGGAGCGGAGCCGGGGCGTAGCCGCGCTCGCGGAACTCGAGGTAGAGCTCGCGCTCGATGGCGAGGGCAACGTCGAGACCGACGACGTCGAGCAGCTCGAACGGGCCCATCGGGAGCGAGCATCCGGTCTTCATCGCCGTGTCGATGTCGTCCGCTGTCGAGTAGTTGGCCTCGAGCATCTTCACTGCGTCGTTGAGGTACGGGAAGAGCAGCGCGTTGACGATGAACCCGGCCCGGTCCCCACAGGTCACCGGGTGTTTGTCGATCTTGACGCACAGATCCTGCACGGTGGCGACGACATCCTCCGCCGTCGAGACGGTGTGCACGACCTCGACCAGCTTCATCACCTGGGCGGGGTTGAAGAAGTGCATCCCGATGACGTCCTGTGGCCGCTTCGTCGCGGAGGCGCACTCGATGACGGGGAGGGACGACGTCGTCGTGGCGAGGATGGCGCCGGGCTTGCAGATCTCGTCGAGGTTCTCGAAGAGGGCCTGCTTGACGCCGAGGTCCTCGACCACGGCCTCGACGACGATGTCGACATCGGCGAGGTCGTCCAGCCGGGTCGAGCCGGTGATCTTGGCGAGCGCCGCGTCGCGGTCGGCCTCGGTGGCCTTCCCGCGCTGCACGGCCTTCTCGAGGCTCTTGGTGAGCGCCGCCCGCACGGAGTCGACCTTGGAGCTGGCGCGGGCGACGTAGCTGACGTCGTAGCCGGCCTTGGCGAAGACCTCGATGATGCCGGTCGCCATGGTGCCCGAGCCGACGACCCCGACCTTGGCGATGGGCCGCAGCGGGACGCCCCGCTCGCCGTTGGGCCGGGGGGTCTGGGCGTCCTCGACGACCTGCGAGCTCCCGGGGGCGGCGTACGTGTAGAAGCCCCGCCCAGTCTTGCGACCCCTCAGACCCGCGCTGACCATCTGCTTGATGATCGGGCTGGGGGCGTGCAGCCGGTCACGGCCCTGCTTGTACATCGTGTCGAGGATCTCGTAGGCCGTGTCGAGGCCGATGAGGTCCATGAGGGCGAGGGGACCCATCGGGTAGCCACAGCCGAGCCGCATGGCGGCGTCGATGTCCTCGCGGCTGGCGTACCTGCTCTCGTACATCGACACCGCGTGGTTGAGGTAGCCGAAGAGCAGGGCGTTGGCGATGAACCCGGCCTTGTCCCCGACGACCACAGGCTGCTTGCCCAGGCGCTTGGCCAGGCCCTTGACGCGCTCGAAGATGTCGTCGGCCGTGACGACGGTCTTGATGACCTCGACGAACTGCATGACCGGTGCCGGATTGAAGAAGTGCATGCCGACGACCCGCTTGGGGTTGCTCGTGGCAACGGCGATCTCGGTGACCGGCAGGGAGGAGGTGTTGGTCGCGAGGATCGCGTCCTCGTCGACGATCTGGTCGAGCTTGGCGAAGATGTCCTTCTTCAGCTCCAGGTGCTCCGGCACCGCCTCGACGACGAGCTGGCAGTCCTTGAGGTCGTTGAGGTTCGAGGTGAACTGCACGCGAGAGACGAGGGCCGCCTGGTCCTCCTCGGAGAGCTTGCCGCGGGAGACGGCACGGCCCGTGGAGGTGTCGAGGTGTTCCCGACCGCGCGCCACCGCCTCGTCGTCGACCTCGACGGCGACCACTTCGATGCCGTTGCGAGCGAAGACCTCGACGATGCCGGCACCCATGGTGCCGAGTCCGATGACGCCAACCTTGGTGATATCACGAGCCATGCGGACGAGTCTCGCAGAGGCCGCCAGCCGCACAAACCTGTCCCCGGGGTGACACTCCCCACGCCGGTGCCCGGAGGCACGGAAACCCCGGACGTTAGGGTGGCCCGGTGCGTCTCGTCATCGCCCGCTGCAGCGTCGACTATGACGGGCGGCTCACCGCCCACCTCCCGCTGGCCACCCGACTGCTCGTCGTCAAGGCGGACGGCTCGGTCCTCGTCCACAGC
Organism: uncultured Actinomycetota bacterium; assembly: GCA_963754395.1. Lineage (GTDB taxonomy): Bacteria > Actinomycetota > Actinomycetes > Actinomycetales > Dermatophilaceae > Intrasporangium. Next base: position 170,551 of record CAVWGJ010000018.1, read on the forward strand.
GACGGCGGTTCCTACAAGCCGCTCAACTGGATGTCGCCGCCCTGCACCCTGGCCGAGCTCGAACCGGAGGACGCCCAGTCCGAGGACGGTGTCGTCCTCGTGTGGCGCGTCCAGCACGCGAAGTCGGAGGACCGGCTCACGGTCCACATCCACGAGGTCCTCCACGACTCCGCCCACGAGCTGGGCGTGGACCCCGGCCTCGTCAAGGACGGCGTGGAGGCCCACCTCCAGAGGCTGCTCGCCGAGCACATCCATACCCTCGGGCACGGCTGGTCCCTCGTCCGCCGTGAGTACATGACGGCGATCGGACCCGTCGACATCCTCGCCAAGGACCACGCGGGGGCCAGTGTGGCGATCGAGATCAAGCGGCGCGGGGAGATCGACGGCGTCGAGCAGCTGACGCGCTATCTCGAGCTGATGAACCGGGACCCGCTGCTCGCACCCGTGACCGGCGTCTTCGCCGCCCAGGTGATCAAGCCGCAGGCCCGCACGTTGGCAGAGGATCGCGGCATCCGGTGCGTCGTGCTCGACTACGACTCGCTCAGGGGGATCGACGACGCCGAGGCCCGCCTGTTCTGACCGCTGCCGCCTTCACCGCAAGCTCTCCGCGAGCTCAGCGGAACTGCGCCACGATGCTGACGAGCAGCGGCGCCACGAGGAGCGAGGGCAGCAGGTCCCCGACCGGGATGTGCCGCACGTTGAGGAGCCGGAAGGCGATGCCGACGAGGAGCAGGCCACCCGTCGCCGTCAGCGCCGCGATGTGAGCCTCTGGCACCACGGCGCCGAGGGTGACGCCGAGGAGCGTCAGCCCGCCCTGGACGACCGCGACCGACACCGCCGACAACAGCACGCCCACGCCGAACGTCGACGCGAAGGCGATCGCGGCGAAGAAGTCGAGCGCCGACTTGAGCACCAGCTGGTCGATGCCCCTGCCGAGCCCGTCGGAGAGGGAGCCGAGGATGGTCAGCGGACCCACGCAGAAGAGCAGGGACGCGGTGAGCCAGCCCTCGATGAAGCGCTCCCGCTCCGCGTGGTCGTGCGCCGGCGCCCCCTTGGCTCCGTGCCGCTGGACCCAGCCCTGCACCACCCCGGCGAGCGACTCGAGCCGCTGTTCTATCCGGAGCAGCGCGCCGACGATGCCGCCGATGAGCAGGGCGCCGAGCACGATGAGGACGGGCACGCCCGAGCCGACCGTCTCCTCGAGGGCCGATGAGGTGACGTCGAGGGCCGACAGGATGGCGACGAGCAGCGTGACCAGGCCGAGGCAGTCGGTGACGACGCGCCGGACGCGGTCGGGCAGACGGTTGCCGGCCAGCATGCCGAGGCTGGCGCCGAGCACGACCGCGACGACGTTGACCACGGTCCCGAGCCCGGGGAAACCACCATCCATGCGGCACAGGCTAGGGTGCGACCTCGGCCCGCCGAGGGCCGGTCCACCATCCGTCCGCCCTGGTCGCTACACGTTCTCGTCGAGGCTGTGCAGGCTCGTGCCGTCCGCGTCGACGAGCATGAGCACCGGCTCCGTCGCCGCTCCGCCGCGCACGACGACGACGGTCTCTCCCCGGTGGCGATCGACGATGTCCTCAAGTCCCTCGGACCCGTTCTCCAGGTCACCACGGCCGCTGTGGCACGGCACGCCGAGGTCCTCGGCCAACGTCTCGACGGGACCTGTGTCGGGAACGTCGTCAGCGGCATACACCGCTTGGACCCGCTCTCGGTGGAGCTCGGAGGCGAGCCACTTGACGTCACCCAGCCCACGGGGGGTGACGACGACGATGCGGGCCGCGCACTGCAGGTCGCTCATGCTGTGACTGTATGCCGCTGAGCTCGCTTCCGTCAGGTCCCGTCCCCCGCGCGTGGCGACCTTCACAGACGGGTCAGGCGGGGGCGGGCTCGAGCGCGGCCAGGCCTCGTGATGCGCGGATGACGCCGACGATCTCTCCCATGATCTCGTTGAGGCCGAAGTCCTTCGGGGTGAAGACCATGGCGACTCCGGCGTCACGCAACGCCTTGGCATCGGACTCCGGGATGATGCCGCCGACGATGACCGGGACGTCACCGGCTCCGGCAACGCGCAGGCCGTGGAGGACCTCCGGAACGAGCTCCATGTGCGAGCCGGAGAGGATCGAGAGCCCGACGACGTGGACGTCCTCCGCGACGGCGGCCGCGACGATCTGGTCGGGAGTGAGGCGGATCCCCTGGTAGACGACCTCGAAGCCGGCGTCGCGGGCACGGACGGCGACCTGCTCGGCACCGTTGCTGTGTCCGTCGAGGCCGGGCTTGCCGACGAGGATGCGCAGCTTCTCGCCGAGGTCGGCACTCGTGCGGGCGACGGCAGCGCGGACGCGGGCCAGGGCCTCGCCGGGCTCGGCCCCGCCGACGCCGACGGAGCCGGTCACCCCGGTCGGCGCGCGGTACTCACCGAACTGCTCACGCAGGGCAGCCGCCCATTCGCCGGTCGTGACATCGGCACGCGCGCACTCGAGGGAGGCCGCCATGAGGTTCGCGCCGGATGCCGCGTCGGCCGTGAGCCGATCGACGGCGGCCCGGGCCCGGTCTCGGCGGGCTGGGTCGGCATCGCGCTGGTCCCGCCAGGTGCGGACCGCTTCGGCGGCCGCCTGCTCCACGGACGGGTCGACCGTCTGGATGGCGGTGCCGAGGTCGGCGGTGAGCGGGTTCGGCTCGGTCGTCTCGAACCTGTTGAGGCCCACGATGACCTCGGCGCCCGTCTCGATGCGGCGTCGGCGCTCGGCGTGGGAGGCGACCAGGGCCGACTTCATGTACCCGGACTCGACGGCAGCGACCGCCCCGCCCAGCTCCTCCACCCGCGCCATCTCGGCCTGGGCGCCGGCGACGAGCTCGGCCACCGTGCGCTCGACCACGACGGAGCCGGTGAAGAGGTCGTCGTACTCGAGCAGGTCGGACTCGAAGGCGAGCACCTGCTGCATGCGCAGGGACCACTGCTGGTCCCACGGCCGCGGCAGCCCCAGTGCCTCGTTCCACGCCGGGAGCTGGATCGCTCGGGCCCGGGCGTCCTTGGACAGGGTCACGGCGAGCATCTCGAGGACGATCCGCTGGACGTTGTTCTCGGGCTGTGCCTCGGTGAGGCCGAGGCTGTTGACCTGGACGCCGTAGCGGAACCGCCGAGCCTTCGCGTCGGTCACGCCGTAGCGCTCACGGGTCAGCTCGTCCCACAGCTCGACGAAGGCGCGCATCTTGCACATCTCCTCGACGAAGCGCACGCCGGCGTTGACGAAGAACGACATACGGGCGACGACGTCGGAGAACTCCTCCGGCGGCACCTGGCCGGAGTCGCGAACGGCGTCGAGGACGGCGACCGCCGTCGACATCGAGTAGGCGATCTCCTGAACCGGCGTTGCACCGGCCTCCTGCAGGTGGTAGCTGCAGATGTTGATCGGGTTCCACTTGGGGATCTCACGGACCGTGTAGGCGATCAGGTCCGTGATCAGGCGCAGCGACGGCGCGGGCGGGAAGACGTAGGTCCCGCGGGACAGGTACTCCTTGATGATGTCGTTCTGCGTGGTCCCGGCGAGCGCGTGCACCCACTCGTCGGGAGGCTCGCCCGCCGCCTCGGCCTGCCGCTCGGCGGTCACCTGGTAGAGCGCGAGCAGCCACATCGCCGTCGCGTTGATCGTCATCGACGTGTTCATCTCCTTGAGCGGGATGGCGTCGAAGAGCGCGGCCATGTCTCCGATGTGGCTGATCGGCACACCGACCTTGCCGACCTCCCCACGCGCGAGCACGTGGTCGGGGTCGTAGCCGGTCTGGGTGGGCAGGTCGAAGGCCACCGAGAGGCCGGTCTGCCCCTTGGCGAGGTTGCGTCGGTAGAGCGCGTTGCTGGCCGCCGCGCTGGAATGTCCCGCGTAGGTCCGCATGACCCAGGGACGGTCGCGGGACGGTCGGGCAGCGGTAGGCGGAGCGCTCTCGTCGGGCATGGTCCCGAAGGTACCTCCGGCCCGTGGCGACCGGGAGTCGCTCAGGCGGTGAGAGGCGCCACAGTGCGCGGCGCGGCGTGACGCGAGTCCAGGATGCGGTCGAGCCGGCACCCGCGCAGGAGGCGCCGGGTCCGGTCGGTCGGGTCGACGAGCAGGAGCTGCCGCTCCGCCCGGGTGGCTCGGCGGTGCAGGTGCAGGATGACGCCGAGCCCGGTGGCATCGCCGATCTCGGCACCGCCCAGGTGGAGGCGGAGCTCACCGGCGCCAGTGGCGATGACGGCGTGGATGGCGTCACGGATGTCGGGGACGGTATGGACGTCGAGGCGTCCCTCGATGATCACGTCATGCCCATCGGGCGCTTCGAGCACCTGGACCGGCGTCCGCGTCGGCGTCCTTCGGTGTGCATTCCGGTGGGCATTCAGCGACATTGTGACCCCTCTCAACTGCTGCTGCCGTCATTCATGATGACGCCGCCGGTCTCAAGAAGGTTGCCCCTCGGAGTCAAGAAAGGGTCAAGAAAACCTGCCCGGCACCCGGGGACGTTAAAGAGTCCGTCAAGTCGAACGGAAGATCTCGGAATGTGGACTACTCGTACCAGTGCTCGTCCGGCTCGCGGGTGACGTCGGCGCCGAGCGAGCGGAGCCCCGCCTCGAAGTGTGGATAGCCACGATCGATGTGGTGGACGCCGCTGACGAGGGTGTAGCCCTCCGCGACCAGGCCGGCGATGACGAGGGCCGCACCTGATCGGATGTCGCTGCTCTCGACCGGTGCGCCGGACAGGAGCGGGACCCCATGCGTCATGACGTGATGGCCGTCGACCTGCATGTCCGCTCCCAGTCGGGCGAGCTCCTGGACCGTGCGGAACCGTGCCTCGAAGAGGTTCTCGGTCACCATGGCGCTGCCTTCGGCCACCGCGTTGTAGGTCAGCGCGAATGGCTGCAGGTCGGTCGGGAAGCCCGGGTACGGCAGGGTCGCGACGTCGAACGCCCTCGGGCGCGCGCCTCCGTCGGGCGCCGCGACCCGGAAGCCGCGAGCTGTTCCCTCCACGTGACACCCCGCCGCTGCGAGCGACTGCAGGGGTGAGCGCAGGTGCTCCGCCACGCCCCCGACCACCTCGACGTCACCGCACGTCGTCGCGGCCGCGAAGGCCCAGGTGCCCGCGGCGACCCGGTCCGGGAGGACGCGGTGCTCGGTCGGGTGCAGGGTGTCGACGCCGTCGACCACGAGGCAGGAGGTGCCGGCGCCGGTGATGCGAGCGCCCATCGACGTGAGCATGTCTGCGATGTCGGCGATCTCCGGTTCACGCGCGACGTTGTCGATCGTGGTGCGCCCACGCGCAAGGACGGCAGCCATGAGGATGTTCTCGGTCGCGCCGACGCTGGGGAAGTCGAGCCTGATCTCCGCTCCCCTGAGGCCGCGCGGCGCCTTGGCCACGAGGTACCCGTGCGTGACGCGTACGTCGGCGCCCAGAGCCTCCAGGCCCGCCGCATGCAGGTCGAGACCGCGGGACCCGATCGCGTCACCACCGGGGACGGCGACGTCCGCCTCGCCGACCCGTGCGACGAGAGGCCCGAGCACCGAGATCGAGGCCCGCAAGGCCCGGACGAGCTCATAGTCGGCGCGGTGCCCGATGGACGCGGGGACGTCGATGACGACGACTCCCGCCTCGGGGTCGTAGTCGACCGACACCCCGAGTCGTCGCAGCAGCTCGGCCATGATCCGCACGTCGGCGATCTCCGGCATGTTCGTCAGGGTGGTCCTGCCCTCGGCGAGGAGGGCCACGGCCATGAGCTTGAGAGCGCTGTTCTTCGCGCCGACGACGGGGACCTCGCCAATCGAGTCGGGCGCCGCCCACGACCCGGAACCGCTCTCTCACGCTGCGACCCTACCCATGCCGGACGGCGAGGCGGACCAGTGAGAGAGTGCTGCCATGGTCAACCTGACGAAGATCTACACCCGGACTGGTGACGACGGGACGACGAGCCTCGGCGACTTCTCGCGCACGAACAAGAACGACGACCGCCTACATGCCTACGCCGACACCAACGAGGCTAATGCCGCCATCGGCATCGCCATCGCGGCGGGTGGTCTCGACGACGAGGTCAAGGCGACGCTGCTGCGGATCCAGAACGAGCTGTTCGACGTCGGGGCGGACCTCTCGACACCTCTTCAGGAGACGTACGAGTACCCACCGCTGCGCGTTGACCAGCCCTGGATCGACGATCTCGAACGGGACTGCGACCACTACCTCGAGCGCCTCGAGAAGCTGCGCTCCTTCATCCTCCCCGGCGGCACCCCCGGCTCCGCCTACCTGCACCTCGCGACCACCATCGTGCGGCGGGCGGAGCGGGCGGCCTGGTCGGCCATCGAGGCCCACGGCGACCAGCCCGGTACCGAGCGCGGCGCCGGTGGCGTCAACGTCCTCACCGCCAAGTACCTCAACCGGCTCTCGGACCTGCTCTTCATCCTGGCCCGGATCGCCAACCTGCCGATCGGCGGCGACATCCTCTGGCAGCCGGGCGGTGGCCGGGTCGCCAAGCCGGAGAAGAAGCAAGGCCAGCCTCAACGCCGTTGAGTTACGAACGCATGGCTGATCTTACCCACGATCGGCAGGCACCTGTATCTCGTACTGACCCTGTATTCAAGCTCCGATCCGGGCTGGGACGGGTCAAGATCTGGGCCGGTCGAAATCCCTAGTCGAGGAAGATGTTCCTCTCGATTCCCTCGACCGGCGGGCGAATGCGAAAGGAGTCGCACCGGCCTCCGGGCGTCAACACCTCATCGTCGATGACGACTGACCGGTTCAGGGGTTGGATCTCAAGTGAGGATCCCGTACGCGGCGTCGGCCCTGATCTTGGGCGACCGGCTATGGCTCTTCATCAGGACCGCCGAGGACGTTGGCGGCGCGGCCGTTGCGATGGTTGGGCGCGGCAACAGGCCGTTCATCGCGATTGTGCGCTCGGCAAGTTCCTCTGCGACACCGAGGGTTACCAAGCTCATCCGGACTTGGCGATGGTAGCCCAGGCGCCTGCCCGCCCGGTCCTGGTTGAGGTTACGGGGCCAGGACAGGGTCGGCACTTGCGCCGTCCGAGGCTGCTCCACATTCACGGTGCGCATCCGCGAGTTACAAATGCTGTGAGTCCCCTTCCCGGCGAGAACGCTCTCGCCTCCATCGCGACAGGCCCAAACGAAAGGCCACCACGGCGGCAACGCACGCTGGTACGGCGATCTGAATTCGATGTGGGGACCACAACAGAATACCAACTGCGCCAAGCAACAGGGCCAATGCGAAGAACCAGGTCGATGGTCTCCTCATGAGCGCCAACACTGACTTGAGCGCGTGTTGTATCGGGCGGGAGGCCATAAACCGATTGCACTAATGGTAGCCCCCACCCACATTGTTTTCTTGACCAGCCCCAGCACAAGACCTACGGCCCCCACCTTTCGGGTCCTAAACCACATCGTTTGCTCGTAGAAGCGGCTGCGGAACCTGTTTGGATCTCGGTAATGGGAACAGGAGTGGAACCGGTAGCATCCTTGGATTTCTCCCAAACCAGTCTGCCCCCTATACCATCTGCTGGCGCTCGCCATGCAGGGCCCAGAAGGGCGGCGCTGCTGCCACCGGCGTCCGTCCAGATCCGTCTGATTGGTCGGATCGGTAGGGTAGGCGTAGACAGTTGCAGATCCTCCCCTCAACCGGGTCGACACTTGTGAACAGGCCCCTGTGCCGGCTGTAGAGCCGGACCCCCATCAGCGTGAGGCCGGCGGTGTCGGTGCCGCCGGGGCGACCGGCGCCCGCGACGTGAGGGCGACGGCATCGACCGCCGTCGCGTCCAACACCAGCAGCGAGCGCACCGCCGCCGCGGCGACCAACGACCTCAGGACACGACGAATCGACACCGATCGCGACACGTTCCCCTGCCTCTACACCCGGGCCAGCCCGATCGCTGGCAGTCCGCGCCGTCGAATCGATCGGCCCGACCGCAACGTACCGGCCCCCAAATCAGCCCAAAACCGACTTGACCGATTCCGGGTGAAGTCTTTAGCACGCACTGACCAAGCCGATGCGCACCGAGCCGGTGGTCATCTCCTGCGAGAAGGCGAGATGACGACCTCAGGCCACGTTGACGTTGTAGCCCGGCGGCGCCGCCTCCTGCCACGAGCGGACAGCGGTGTAGTCGGGGCCCTGGAGGGCGAGCTCGAAGGTCTCGAGCCGGTCGGCGCAGACGACCGCGTAGGCGTCGGGCAGCAGGGCCAGGGACTCCTCCGGCGGGAGCAACCGAGGCACCTCGAGCAGCAGTGTCTGTCGTTGCCAGCGTCGCTTGGGGCGCAGCGAAGCGCCCCCGAGCGAATACCACTCGAGGGCGTTGTCTGCCAGACGCATGAGTCCGAGGTTCCAGCGGTCCGAGCCGCTGGCGCGGTAGCCGCAGAGCGTCAGCTGCTGACCCCTCGCGATGTAGCGGCGTCGCAGGTAGGTGACCCCGAGCACGACGAGCGCGATGATCAGGAGCAGGCCGATCACGATCTCGGTGGAGACGAGAACGGACGGCACGGGGGAACCTCAGTTCGTGGTGGTCTGCATCGACGAGGCGTCGACGTGCTCGGCGACGACGGTGACGACATCGGAGTCGACGGAGAGGAAGCCGCCGTCGACCGTCACGGTGGACCGGGCCCCGTCGAGGGCCTCAATGGTGACGTCGCCCTCGACGAGAACGCCGAGCAGGGGCGTGTGGCCGGGCAGGATGCCGAGCTCACCGGCGATCGAACGAGCGCGCACCAGCTTCGCCTCGCCCTCCCAAACCTTGCGATCTGCAGCAACCATCTCAACCTTGAGCGAACTCACGTGTTCCTCCGAGTCGTGGGGATGTGCTTCGCAGTTTAGTGCCTCTGACAGGATGCTCCGTACGTGATGTCGACCTGCCGAGCAAGGGTGCGGTGGTCGCCGTCGCGAAGATCACGAATCCCTCCATCACCACACTCCAAGGAGCCAACCAGTGAGTACTGCTGTGTCCGATGCCCTCCTCGACCAGACCCGTCGACCGGCCGCCGTGGCCGCCCTGACAGAGGTCATCGATGCCGAGGTCGCCGACAAGTCGGGCATCGGAGGCGCGGCCGTCAAGGCCGGCTATGCCGCCGCCCGGAAGCTCGGCGGCGACTTCGTCCCGAGCGCCACCGACCGTCTGCTGCCTCAGTTCGCGGCGGCCCTCGACCCCTTCTGGGCCAGCAAGGGCGACGCCGGTTTCGCCGCCCACCTGGAGGCTCGGTCCCAGGACGCGGCCGACGCCCTCCTCGCGGTGACTGATGCCAAGGCGGAGGCCACGTCCCACGCTGCGGCGAAGAAGGTCTACAAGGCGTTGCGTGGCAAGGCCAAGGAGCAGGTGGTCGCCGCGCTCCCACGCCTGGGCACCGCCGTGGAGGGTCTCGTCCGCAGCTGAGGCGCATGCCCCGGCCGGGTCCCGCTGAGCCGGTGACGGACCTGCGGCCCCGCAGACCTCGAACGGTCAGCGGGGCCGCAGCAGCACCCACTCCTCTCGGTCTTCGAGTCGGTAGTTGGACTCGAGCCAGCGGAGCAGGGGGTCTCGCTCGCCTTTGGCCGCAGTCACGGGCCAGAACGCGGGAATGGTGAAGATGCACTCCGGCCTGAGGTCGCGGTCCTCGAGCCAGTCGACCACCGCGCGGTTGGCATTTCCGAACGATCCGAGCCAGACGATGGGGGTGGCCGGGCGGGCGTCGGCGAGCAGCATTGCCCCCGGGAGGCCGATCGTCAAGGCCGTCTGGCCGGCGCAGGCCCGCGCGAACCGGGTGTCCCGCTCCGTCTGGTCGACCGACTCCTTGCTCGTCCACAGCCCCGCGTTGGCCCCGATCGAGACGCGCGCAGTCAGCTCAGACAGGGGAGGCGATCGAAAGCTCGTCATCGCGTGGGAGATCGCGAGCACCGCCACGAGCAGTCCCCCCACGACGGCCACCGGGACGCGCCCGCCCCGCCGCAGGGGCCGGAGCACTCCCACCGTGACGGCAGCGAGGCCTGGCGAGGTGACCGCCGCCGTCGCACCCCACGCAGCCGAGGATGTGGTCAGTGCGGCGACGAAGGAGACACCGACGACCGAGGCGGCGATGCCCGTGACGACGTGGCGTCCCACTGGGCCCGCCAACATCCCCCGGCGTGCGAACGCGAGGATGGCCGGCACTGCCAGCACGCCGAGTACCACGGTGCCTGTCACCCCGCTCAGCCAGGCGTAGGTCGTGAAGTTGGACCGCTCTTCCCCTCCACCGACCATGGCCACGCCGAGGAGCACCACGCTGCCGGCGAGCAGCGGCCACGCGCGCCGTCCCCGAAGCAGCGCGGCTACCAGTGCAAGCGCGGCGGCGCCGAGCACGAGGGGCGACGAGAGCACGTCGACGTAGTAGCTGACCGCCCGAATCAACCTGCGGCGGAAGGGCACCCGCAGCCCTTGGTACTCGTTCGTGTAGTTCAACGTCGCCTCCAGCGCCGAGAAACCGCCCCACCAGAACGCGAGCGCGATCCCAGCGACGAGAGCGGCAACTGCGCCCCCGCCGATCATGGCCAGGCGGACGCGACGGTCACCGCACCAGATCAAGGCGAGGAGTCCGAGCACGGCCGCCGCTGGGGCAGCCGCCACATGGCTCACCGGTGTGAGCACGATGCAGGCACCGACCACTGCGCCCCACCCGGCGCTCCGCCGGGCCGCGGCCGCCAGGGCCGCCGAGGCCGCAAGGAGGAGCAGCAGGGCCGGGGTGGTGTTGTAGCTGATCACCGGGAGGTTGTAGGCACTCGGCACGATGGCAACGGCGATGGCCGCCGCCGCCACTCCCCCTCCGAGGTGTGGTGCCGTGGCACGCCAACACACGCGCGCCACGATGAGGGCGATCACCACGTAGACGACGCGAGCGACGAGAACAAGACCATCGGTCCCGACGACCTGCAGCCAGGCCCACACGAAGGGCACGGCCGGCCACGCGCCGAGGACCTGGAGGTTCATCTCATCGATGAAGGGGCGGTCCCCCATAGCCAGTCTGCGGGTCAGCTCGACGGCGTGGATGCCGTCACTGTTGTCGACGCCGAGCTGCACCCTCGCGAGCGCCAGCACGACGGCGACCCCGGTGAGCCAGGTCAACGGGTGCAGGCCGAGCCATCGGACGGCGGGTTGCGTGCGCCAGGTCATGGCGACCGGACCAGCGCTGTCCCAGGCACCGGTCCCGGCCGTTTGGTCGCGGGCCGACACCGCGCCTGAGGAAGGCCTGCTCACCCGACGGGATGTTAGTCAGTCCGGGCGACCCTCGTGGCCGCCTTGGTCACCTGCTGCAGCCGCGTCGGAGGAGGACTGCTCCTGCGGGCGGTCCATGGCCGCCTGGGGCAGCTCGGGACGGAAGCGGTCGCCGAGGTCCTCGATCGCCGTCCGCGCGAAGACCTGCTGCAGCGTGACGACGCGCTCGGCGCGGCCGCTGCCGAGGAAGGCGATCGCCCAGTGCAGCAGGGTCGTCACCCGGTGCTTGAACCCGATGATGTAGAGCAGGTGGACGGCGAGCCAGAGGACCCAGGCGAAGAAGCCGCTGAAGCGGGCGTTGCCGATCGACGCCACCGCCGAGAACCGCGAGATCGTCGCCATCGACCCCTTGTCGACGTACCGGAACGGCTCCGTGGGCGGTTGACCAGCCAGGCGCCCCTTGACCTGGTCCGCTGCGTAGCGGCCGCTCTGGATCGCCACCTGGGCAACACCCGGCAGGCTGTCGAGGGCCATCATGTCGCCGACCACGAACACCTCGGGATGACCCGGCAGTGTGAGGTCGGGCCGGACCTCGATCCGTCCGGCCCGGTCGAGGCCCGCTCCGGTCTGCGCCGCGAGGTGCCCGGCGAGAGGTGATGCGCTGACGCCCGCGGCCCAGACCTTGCACACAGACTCGATCCGCTCACGGGTGCCGTCCGTGTGCTCCACCTCGATCCCGGTGAGGTCGACGTCGACGACCTTGGCGCTGAGCTGCACCTCGACCCCCATCCGCTCGAGCCGCCGTCGCGCCTTGCCCCCGAGCTGCTCCCCGAAGGACGCGAGCATCTTCGGAGCGGCATCGAGCAGGATGACCCGCGCGTCGTGCGGGTCGATGCGACGGAAGTCCCGGCTCAGCGTGCGGTGGGCCAGCTCCGCGATCTGACCCGCCATCTCGACGCCGGTCGGCCCCGCGCCGACGACGACGAAGGTCATGAGCCGCTTGATCTCGGCGGGGGTCGAGGCGAGCTCGGCAAGCTCGAAGGAGCCGAAGATCCGTCCCCGCAGCTCGAGGGCGTCGTCGATCGACTTCATGCCCGGCGCGTGCCGGGCGAACTGGTCGTTGCCGAAGTAGGACTGGCCCGAACCGGCCGCGACGATGAGCGTGTCGTAGGGCGTGACGGTCACCCGTCCCACCGAGTCGTGGGTGACCGTGCGGTCCGCGACATCGATCCGCGTGACCTCCCCGAGGAGCACCTCCGCGTTGCGCTGGCGGGCCAGCACCTCCCGCGTCGATGGCGCGATCTCGCCCTCGGACAGGATGCCGGTTGCCACCTGGTAGAGGAGCGGCTGGAACAGATGGTGCGTCGTGCGGGCGATGAGGGTGACCTCGACGTCCTCCACCTTGAGCCGCTGGGTCGCGAACAGCCCCCCGAAGCCCGACCCGATGACAACGACCCGATGGCGTCCTGAGCGGTGTCCGCGCATGACCTCACTCTACGGGGGCGTCTCGGTCGGCAGGCCCACCGGATGAAGGAGCGCGAGGTTGTCCGCCTCGCCGACCTGGACATAGCGAGCCTGGATCCACCGGAGCAACGGGTCGTCCTCGAGCAGCTTTGCGGACGGTGGCCAGGTCTGGTTGGAGATGATGATGCAGTCCGGCAGGGCACCTCGTGCCGTGAGCCAGTCGACGATCACCTGGCTGGCGTGCCCGAACCGCACGATCCAGATGATCGGAGACAGGATCCGAGCGTCGCCGAGCAGGTAGCTGGCACCCAGGTCGTAGGTCAACGCCGTCCGACCACACCGCTGCGCGACCCGCGTATTGTCCGCGAGGATCCGAACCTCTTCCTCGGAGTTCAACAGCCCGGAGTTGATGCCGAACGTGACCCGGGTCTGCAGTGCTGAGACAGGCGGCGAACGGTACGACGTGAGGGTGTGGGAGACGGCCAGGAGCAGGAGGACCAGGCCGGATACGAGAGCAGCCGGCCACCGAAGCGGCCCTCCGAGGGCCCGCTTGAACCCATGGGACAGGTCGCGGAGCAGCACGGTGAAGATCCCGACGATCCCGGGCGTGAGCACGGCGGTCGTCGAGCCCCACGCCGGGGATGCGGAGGTCATGGCCCAGATCACCGGAATGCCGAGCAACGTGGGCGGCAGGCCGAGGACGAGCACCTGTCGGGAGAGCCGGTCGCCGGACCGGAGGGCAAGGATCGTGGCGGGCAGCGCAAGGACGAGGACGACGGCGGTCGCCGTGAAGCCACTCGTCCAGGACCAGGAGAGAACGCTGGGGCTGTCCAGTCCGCCCCGGAGCATCCCGACGCTCAGCAGGACGGCGGCGACCGCGAACAGCGCCGTGCGGGCCAAGACCGGCCATGCTCTTCCTGGGCGCGACGACGGCAATGATGCGGCCAACAGCGAGACAACCGCCGCGGCCGGGACCAGCCAGCCGAACCACGCCCGGTACGCGCTCACGGAGTGCTCCAGTCGGACGCCGCGGGAGGGGCGCAGGCTCTGGTAGTCGACGGTGAAGTCGATGGTCGCGCGCATGGCCTCGAAACCACCCCAGAGCGTCACCAGGGCGATCAGGAGGGCGGCGACCACGGCCGCCGCCCCTCCCAAGAGATAGAGCGTCAGGCGACAGCGGCCGAGCAGAACCACGCCAATGAGGCCGGCGAGCAGGCCAGCCGGCGCCGTGAGGGGATGGGCAGCGGCACTGAACGCCAGGGCGGCCCCGCCGACCCAGGCCCAGGCGGCGACGCGCCGGGTGACCGCTGCGATGATCGCGCAGGTGGCCAGGAGCAGGAGGAGGGCCGGCACCGTGTTGTAGCTGACCAGTGGGAGGTTGTACGCGGCCGGGATGACGGCGATCGCGATGACGGCCGCGGAGGTGCCCCGCCCGACCGCGGGTGCGATGGCGCGCCACGACACGTGCGCCACGAGCAGGCTGAGCAGCACGAAGTACAGCCTCGATGCGAGGATGATGCCGTCCGTGCCGACGGTGTGCATCCACACCCAGACGAACGGGACCGCGGGCCAGGACCCCATCACCTGCAGGTTCATCTCGTCGACGAAGGGCCGGTCGCCGTCGGCCAGCCGCATGGCGAGCGCCACGACGTGCGGACCGTCGCCGTAGTCGAAGCCGAGCTGCACCCTGACCAGGGCCCACACGACGACCAGCGCGGTGAAGAGCGTGAGACCGCCGGGCCTGCCCCACGATCGCCGCCAGGCCCGCGTGACCGTGGTCGGCGCGGGACTGGTCAGGGTGTCGGCCGGGCCGGTTCCGCTACCGATGTTGGCCCCCTCTCGGCCGTGCCCGACAGGTCGGCATCAGTCCACCACACCTGGCTGTGGCCCGACCGTCAGTTCTGCGAAACGCAGGGCCGGCGCCGGCACCCCCGCAGGGGCACCGGCGCCGGCGATCTGACAACCTGATCCGGGCTACCGCCCGACGGCTCAGAGGTTCTTCTGGATCTCGGCCCACTGGCGCTCGACATCGTCGAGGCCACCGCACATGAAGAACGCCTGCTCAGCGACGTGGTCGTACTCGCCGTCCGCGATCTTCGTGAAGGCCTCGACCGTGTCCGACAGCGGGACGGTCGAGCCCTCGATGCCGGTGAACTGCTTCGCGACGTAGGTGTTCTGCGACAGGAACCGCTGGATGCGGCGGGCGCGGTTGACGAGGATCTTGTCCTCTTCCGAGAGCTCGTCGACACCGAGGATCGCGATGATGTCCTGCAGCTCCTTGTTGCGCTGGAGGATCGAGCGGATCCGGACCGCCGTGCTGTAGTGCTCCTGCGACACGTAACGCGGGTCGAGGATCCGCGACGTCGACGTCAGCGGGTCGACCGCGGGGTAGATACCCATCGAAGCGATGTCGCGCGAGAGCTCGGTCGTCGCGTCGAGGTGGGCGAAGGTCGTCGCCGGGGCCGGGTCGGTGTAGTCGTCGGCCGGCACGTAGATCGCCTGCATCGACGTGATCGAGTGACCACGCGTCGAGGTGATGCGCTCCTGGAGGACACCCATCTCGTCGGCGAGCGTGGGCTGGTAACCCACGGCGGACGGCATGCGGCCGAGGAGGGTCGAGACCTCGGAACCGGCCTGCGTGAAGCGGAAGATGTTGTCGATGAAGAGGAGCACGTCCTGCTTCTGGACGTCACGGAAGTATTCCGCCATCGTCAGGGCCGACAGAGCGACACGCAGACGCGTGCCCGGCGGCTCGTCCATCTGGCCGAAGACGAGGGCCGTCTGCCCGAGGACGCCCGCCTCCTCCATCTCGACCATGAGGTCGTTGCCCTCACGGGTGCGCTCCCCACGCCGGCGAACACCGACACACCACCGTGGTCGCGGGCGACGCGAGCGATCATCTCCTGGATGAGCACCGTCTTGCCGACGCCGGCGCCGCCGAAGAGGCCGATCTTGCCACCCTGCACATAGGGGGTGAGCAGGTCGATGACCTTGATGCCCGTCTCGAACATCTGGGTCTTGGACTCGAGCTGGTCGAAGGCCGGGGCCTTGCGGTGGATCCCCCAGCGCTCCTTGACCTCGAGCGTCTCCCCCTCCTCGAGGTTCATGCACTCGCCGGTCGTGTTGAAGACGTGACCGAGGGTGACGTCGCCCACCGGTACGGTGATCGGGCCGCCGGTGTCCTGCACCGTCGAGCCGCGAACGAGTCCGTCGGTCGGCTGGAGCGAGATGGCGCGGACCACGTTGTCGCCGATGTGCTGGGCGACCTCCAGGTTGATATTCTTCGTCTCGCCGCCGAGCGCGACCTGTGTCGTCAGGAGGTTGTACTGCTCGGGCATCGCGTCGCTCGGGAACTCGACGTCGACGACCGGGCCGATGATGCGGGCGATGCGTCCGACGCCGCCCGCGGCCTCGGCCTGCACCGCTTTGTCGCTGACAGTTGCAGTCATGGTGAATGTTCCTTCGCTAGGGCGTTACTTCTTCTTGGCGTCGGCGAGGGCGTTCGCACCGCCCACGATTTCGCTGATCTCTTGGGTGATGCCGGCCTGCCGCGCCTGGTTCGCGAGGCGTTCGTACTTCTTGATGAGTTCCGAGGCGTTGTCCGTGGCGGACTTCATCGCGCGCTGCCGGGCAGCGAGCTCCGACGCCGCCGAGCTCAGCAGGCAGGTGAAGATGCGGTTGCGGACGTACTTCGGAAGGAGCAGGTCGAGCACCTGGTCGGCGCTGGGCTCGAACTCGTACTGCGGGACGAGCTGACCCTCCTCATAGGACTGGACCGAGAAGTCCAGCCCGGTGTCGCTCCCCGCCGCATCCGCCTCGACGACCTCGAGGGGCAGCAGCCGCAGGACGTGGGGGTCCTGTCGGACCATCGAGCGGAAGCGCGTGAACACGACATGGATCTCGTCGTTACCACCATCCTCGCTCTCCTTGAGGAAGTCGGCCGTGATCCGGTCGGCGATCTCGCTCGCGTGCTCGAACCTCGGCGCGTCGGTGAAGCCGCTCCACTCGGCCGCGTACGGGCGCTTGCGGAACTTGTAGTAGGCCACCGCCTTGCGGCCGACGAGGTAGGGCACGACCTCCTTGCCCTCGCTCTGCAGACGCGCGACGAGCTCGGCGGCCTCCTTGAGCGCGGACGACGCATAGGACCCGGCCAGGCCGCGGTCGGAGGTGATGATGACGACGCCGGCGCGGTGGGCGGTGGGCTTCGCCGTGGTCAGCGGGTGGTCCTCGTTGGTGTGGCTCGCCACGGCGGAGACGGCGCGCGTCAGTGCGTCCGTGTACGGCATTGCCTCGACCGCGCGCTGGCGAGCCTTGATGACACGAGCTGCCGCGATCAGCTCCATCGCGTTGGTGATCTTCTTGATGGAGTTGACGGACTTGATGCGCTGGCGGTAGATCCGCATCTGCGCTCCCATGTGCTCCGCCTCTCTTGGTCTCGAAAACGAAAAACGTTCAGTTCGGGTGCGGGCCGGCAGGCCCATTCCGTATGCCGCTGGGCTGGCTCCCAGCAAACCGCCCAGTGAGCCTTGGGCTGGGGACCGAGCCCAGCGGCATACGGCTTGAGTCAGCGCGTCTTGACGATCTGCGCCTGGGTGATCTCGTCGGACTCGAGCTCGTCGAACTCCTCGTGTCCCGCCTCGAGGCCCTCCCGCCCGGTGCCCTGGAAGGTGAACTTCACGTCATCGAAGACCTTCTCGAGCGCGGCCACGGTGTCCTCGTCGAGCTTCTTCGTCTCCCGGATCGTCTGCAGGATCTTGCCCTCGCGACGCAGGGTGTCGTGCAGCTCGGCCTCGAAGGCGCGAACGTCCTCGACAGCGATGTCATCGAGCCTGCCGGTCGTGCCGGACCAGATCGAGACGACCTGCTCCTCGACCGGGTAGGGGCTGCTCTGCGGCTGCTTGAGCAGCTCGACGAGCCGCGCACCACGAGCCAGCTGGGCTCGGGAGGCCGGGTCGAGGTCGGAGGCGAACATGGCGAACGCCTCCATCGCGCGGAACTGCGCCAGGTCGAGCTTGAGGCGCCCGGCGACGTCCTTCATCGCCTTGATCTGCGCGGCACCACCGACTCGGGACACCGAGACACCCACGTCGATGGCGGGCCGGACGTTGGCGTTGAACAGGTCGGCCTGGAGGTAGATCTGGCCATCGGTGATCGAGATGACGTTGGTCGGGATGTACGCCGAGACGTCGCCGGCCTTCGTCTCGATGATCGGCAGGCCGGTCATCGAACCGTGGCCCAGGTCGTCCGAGAGCTTCGCGCAGCGCTCGAGGAGCCGCGAGTGCAGGTAGAAGACGTCACCCGGGTAGGCCTCGCGGCCCGGCGGGCGGCGCAGCAGAAGCGACACGGCGCGGTACGCCTCGGCCTGCTTGGACAGGTCGTCGAAGACGATGAGGACGTGCTTGCCCTGGTACATCCAGTGCTGACCGATGGCCGATCCGGTGTACGGGGCGAGGTACTTGAAGCCGGCCGAGTCGGACGCGGGGGCGGCGACGATCGTCGTGTACTCCAGGGCGCCGGCCTCCTCGAGGGTCCCCCGGACCGATGCGATGGTCGAGCCCTTCTGGCCGATCCCGACGTAGATGCAGCGGACCTGCTGGTCGGGGTCGCCCGACTCCCAGTTGCGCTTCTGGTTGATGATCGTGTCTACGGCGACCGTCGTCTTGCCGGTCTGGCGGTCGCCGATGATGAGCTGGCGCTGGCCGCGGCCGATCGGCGTCATCGAGTCGATGGCCTTGATACCGGTCTGGAGCGGCTCGTGCACCGACTTGCGCTGGACCACCGTCGGGGCCTGCAGCTCGAGGGCTCGGCGCTCCTCCGACGTGATCTCGCCGAGGCCGTCGATCGGGTTGCCCAGCGGGTCGACGACGCGGCCCAGGAAGTCGTCCCCGACCGGGACGGAGAGGACCTCGCCCGTGCGCTTGACGGTCTGGCCCTCCTCGATGCCGGCGAAGTCACCGAGGATGACGACACCGATCTCGTGGATGTCGAGGTTGAGCGCGAGGCCGCGCGTCCCGTCCTCGAACAGCAGCAGCTCGTTGGTCATGGCCGAGGGCAGACCCTCGACGTGAGCGATACCGTCACCGGCGTCGGTGACGCGG
The DNA here is from genome assembly GCA_963754395.1 of uncultured Actinomycetota bacterium. Lineage (GTDB taxonomy): Bacteria > Actinomycetota > Actinomycetes > Actinomycetales > Dermatophilaceae > Intrasporangium. The sequence continues at coordinate 189,295 of CAVWGJ010000018.1, forward strand.
CCGACCTCTTCGCGGGAGGCCGCGCCGGGCTCGTAGGACTGGACGAAAGAGTCCAGCGCGTCCCGGATCTCCTCCGGACGGATCGAAAGCTCCGTCATGTCAGATCTTCTCCTCGGTTTCGACCCGCGCTCAGCGAGTCGGTGGTGTTCAACAAAGCTGGTGTGTGTCTCGTGGGGACGCTAGGCGCCCATGGCCCGGCGTGCGCCGTCGAGCTTGCGCATGATCGTTCCGTCGATGACCTCGTCGCCGATCTCGACCTTGACGCCGCCGAGGACCCGAGGGTCGACGAGGGTGTTGATGTGCACCCTGCCACCGTAGATCGACGAAAGTCCCGCAGCCAGACGCTCGCGGTCGTCCGCGGTGAGTGGCACCGCCGACGTGACTGTCGCCGTCTGCTGCTCGCGTCGGGCCGACGCCGTCTCGAGGTAGCTGCTCACAGTGCGGTCGAAGCGACGACCGCGAGGGGCGGTCACTGCCTGGCGTGCCAGCGCGAGGGTCTCGTCCGCGACCTTGCCGGAAAGCAGGGAGTCGACGAGGGCCGCGCGCTTGTCCGGCGGGACCGTCTGGTCGCCCAGCGCTCCCCTGAGCGGCTCGTTGGCCGCGACGATGCGCTCGAAGTGGAACAGCTCGTCCTCGACGCGATCCTCCCGGCCAGCGGTCTCGGCCGAGGCGATGATCGTCTCGATGCCGTAGGCCTCGAGGGTGTCGGACAGGTCGCGCTCCGTGCTCCAACGCTGCCCGACGACACCCCCCAGGACGACGAGCGTCTCGGCGCTCACCTTGCCCGCGAACAGCCGCTCCGCCAGGGCTGCCTTGTCAGCTCCCTCACGCGACGGGTCGGCGAGGGCGCGGCGCAGGGTGGCATTGCCGTCGATGACGCCGACGACCCCGAAGAGCTCCTGGGCCAACTCCGAACGACTGGCAGTGGCCGCGAGCGCCCCGGTGAACGCCTCGCGACTCCCGGCCGCCGCTGCACGCGAGGATCCACGCATCAGGCGTCCTCGGTCGTGCTGCCGACCTTCTCCCGGACGACGTCGCCCGACTCGAGCTCAGCGAGGAAACGCTCGACGATGCCCTTCTGCCGGGTCTCGTTCTGCAGCGACTCACCGACGATCCGGCTCGCGAGGTCGGTCGACATCCGGCCCACGTCGGCGCGCAGGGAGACGACGGCCTGCTGGCGCTCCGCCTCGATCTGCTTGTGCGCGATGCCGGTGAGCCTGGCCGCCTCGGCCGCAGCCTGCTCGCGCATCTCGGCGAGGATCTGCGAACCCTGCGCCTTGGCGTCCTCACGGATGCGCGAGGCCTCGGCACGGGCCTCGGTGAGCTGGGCCTGGTACTGCTCGAGCGCGGCCTGTGCCTGGGCCTGTGCCTCCTCGGCCTTGTGGATCCCGCCCTGGATGGCCTCAGTGCGCTCGGCATAGGCCTTCTCCAGGTTGGGGACGACCTTCGCCTTGACCACCCAGTAGATGATGCCGAAGGCGACGAGGCCAAAGATCAGCTCTGGGAGGTAGGGGAGGATCGGCAGGGTCGCCGACGGCTCCTCGGTCTGGCCCGGCATCAGGGCCGGGGCGATGGCGTTGAGTTGCACGGAAACTCCTAGTGCCTAGTGCTGCGGACGGTGCGTGACGAGCCGGCGTCGGGCGGTCAGAGGAAGAAGAGCACCAGGCCGAAGATGGCGAGCGCCTCGGCGAGGGCGAAGCCGAGGATGGCGATCGGCTGGAGGAGCCTGCCGGACTCCGGCTGGCGGGCCACACCGTTGATGTAAGCGGCGAAGATCAGGCCGATGGCAATGGCCGGGCCGATGGTCGCGAGGCCGTAGCCGACGAGCGAGAGGTTGCCTTCCACGATGTTTCCTCTTTCGTGTGTTTTGTGTGATCTGCCGGCACCGTGCCGTCCAGATGTTCTTGGGTTTCGATCGTCCCGAGCCGGGACAATGCCGACGGTCAGTGGTCGTCGACGAGCGCGCCACCGATGTAGGAGGCGGCGAGCAGGGTGAAGACGTAGGCCTGCAGGAACTGCACCAGGGCCTCGAACAGGGTGAAGGCGAAGGCCAGCGCCCACGACGGCAGCGCGGTCAGCTTGAGGAACAGGCTCTCTGCGTTGAACAGCTCCCAGCCGCCGACGATGAAGACGACGAGCAGCATGTGCCCCGCGAACATGTTGCCGAAGAGTCGGAGGGCCAGCGTGAGCGGGCGCGTGATGAAGAACGTGATGAACTCCAGCACGAAGATGAACGGCTTGATCCAGCCGGGGAGCCCACCTGGAATGAGGAACTTGAAGTAGCCGGCGACGCCGTGCTTCTGGATGCCGATCGTGTGGTAGACGACATAGACGATGAGCGTCAGGGCGATCGGGAAGCCGATGCGTGACATCGAGGGCATCTGGACGAACGGGGTGATGCCGAACAGGTTGTTGACCAGGATGAAGACGAACAGCGCGAAGAGCAGCGGGACGAACCGGAGGAACTCCTTGCTGCCGATCATGTCCTTGGCGACGCCGTTGCGGATGAAGCCGTAGACGCCCTCGGTGAGGAACTGGCCCATGGACGGGACGACAGCCGCCCGCTTCGTCGTTGCAAGTAGCCACCAGGCGAGGAGAGCGACCGAGAACGCGACGACGACCATCACACGGGTGATGGAGACCGAGCCGATGGAGAACAGCGGCTGCCAGAAGATCTCCGGCGAGGGCGGGAAGTGGCTCTCATCCTGCGTGGGGGCCACGGTGCCCAGCGTGGACGCCAGCACGTTCAAGCTCACAAGCTCTCCTTGGTCATGAATGTCGAACACACAGGGGCTGAACCGGGCGCGGGGCGACCGCGCGTGGCGACGCAGCCGCAGGGCTGGTGTGCCGCCGAAGCGGCTCGGTCTCCCGATGCGCCGCACAGGTTGCGCTCAGCCGAGAATGCTATGGCGTACCGTACCGGAGCCAGATCACGTACAACGACAGGGCCATCCCACCGAGCAGGCCGAGCACGACGAGGAAGCCGGTGCCGATCCAACGGTCCAGCATGATCCCGAGCCCGCCGAACACGGCCGGCCCGGTGATGAGATAGGCGACGATGGTCGCCGAGGTCTGGTCGGAAGCGAACCTGCCTGCCGAGAGCACGGGGTTGTCCCGCTTCGGCTCCTCGGGCGAGTGCTCGGGGTGCTGCAATGGATCGGTCATGGCGACCTCCGAATGAGAGCGACATCACGAGCGCCCCGAGGGCAGCGCGACGTCCGGGTAGATCTCGTGGCGGGCACGGCGGAAGCCGACGATCTGCCCCACCTGCCAGACGACCGTCTGCATGATGGCAGCCGCGCCGAACGCGCGGCCGTCCACCCAGCCGGCTCGGCGCAGCACGAGGAACACCGCGACCAGGGCGATGAGCTGTCCGAGGTAGACGACGAAGGCGCCGGCGATGGACAGCCCCGGCTCCCCCGCCACGACGGCGCGAACCGCGAGATGGCCCAGGGCGAAGAAGCCGACGACGACGACGGCCCCGACGAGGGCCGACGAGAGGCCGGCCTGGCCACGCCACAGGAATGCCACCAGCCCGATGAGCGGCACGCTGGCCGCGGAGAGGACGAGGGAGGTCCGGAGCATCGAGCGGGCCGGTGACTGGGCACCGGAACGGCTCTGGCTGGTCCGCACGACTGAGCTACCTCGGGGGGTGGGGATCGGGGTTGGGCCGGATGGCGAGCACGGTCCCTGACCGCCTCCGGCTGCTTGTGAAAGGTATCACAAGCGCTTGTGTGGCCTCCACTTGGGTAGCCAGACGGTGAGCACGACACCCAGCACTGCGGCGACCGCGAGGACCCCGAGCGGTCGCCATCCCTCCCACACGACGAACGAGACGGACCCCAGCGCCACGATGGCGGCCCAGAGGTACATGATGAGCACCGCTCGCCGATGGCTGTGCCCGATCCGCAGCATCCGGTGGTGCAGGTGCATGGCATCCGGATGCCAGGGCCGCCTGCCGGCCCGCGTCCGCCTGATCACCGCGAGCACCATGTCGAGGAACGGCAGCAGGAGGACGGCGATCGGCACCACGAGCGGCAGGAAGACCGCGGTGACCTGGTTGGCCGTCACCTCGCTCGGGTCGACGTTGCCCGTCAGGGTGATGGTGGCCGCCGAGAGGAGCAGCCCCAGGGTGAGCGCCCCCGAGTCGCCCATGAAGAGCCGAGCCGGGTTGAAGTTGTGCGGGAGGAACCCGGCGCAGCAGCCGACGAGGGCGGCGCAGATCAGGGTGGCGACGGAGAAGACGTTGGCCGGCACGAAGTCGCGCGAGACGAGATAGCTGTAGATGAAGAAGGCAAAGGCAGCGATTCCGACGACCCCGGCGGCGAGGCCGTCGAGCCCGTCGATGAAGTTCACCGCGTTGGTCGACGCGATGACGACCACGATCGTGAAGAGCACGAGGACGGGGGTGGGCAGGATGGTCGTCCCGGAGATCGGCAACGACAGCAGCTGCACACCGGCGTAGGCCATCAGGCCGGCGGCGAGGATCTGCCCGGCCAGCTTGGTCAGCCAGTCGAGCTCGCGAATGTCGTCGAAGGCCCCGACGAGGCACACGATGCCGCCCGCCGCGAGCACCCCGAGGATCTGGCGGTCCCTGAAGAGGGTGCCGAGGTACGGCAGGTTGCGCGCGACGAGTGCCGCGGCGACGAAGCCGATGTAGATTCCCACTCCCCCGAGCCGCGGGATGGGAGTCGAGTGGACGTCACGCTCGCGGACAGCCGTGAAGGCACCCGTCGCCACGGCGAGGCTGCGCACGAAGGGTGTCGCGATGTACGTGACCGCGGCCGCGACGAGAAGGATCAGGACGTACTCGTGCACTCAGCCGCCCAGTGACGGGACGTATGCCGCTGAGCTGGCTCAGCGGCATACGCCGGCCTGGTGTGTGGCCCGTGTCTCAACGCGGGTACGCGGGGAAGCGCGTCACGAGCTCGGTGACCTCCGCACGAACCTCCCGGCTCACCGCGCCCTCCGGATCGCCGTCCCCCTTGGTGACCGCCGTGTGGATGAGGCGGGCGATCGTCTTCATCTCGTCGATGCCCATGCCCTGTGTCGTGACCGACGGCGTGCCGACTCGGATGCCGGAGGCGATGTTCGGCTTCTGCGGGTCGAAGGGAATCGCGTTCTTGTTCAGGACGATTCCCGCTGCGTCGGCTCGCGCCTCAGCCTCCTTGCCCGTGACGCCGATGCTCCTGGAGGTCGAGCAGCGAGAGATGCGTGTCGGTGCCGCCGGTCGTCGGGCGGATGCCGAGGTCCTTGAGGCTCTCCGCGAGCTGCCTGCTGTTGGCGATGACGTCCGTGGCGTACTGCGCGAACTCCGGTGTGGCGGCCTCCTTGAAGTTGACCGCCTTGGCCGCGATGGTGTGCATCTGGGGGCCGCCCTGCATCATCGGGAAGATCGCCTTGTCGAGCGCCGCAGCGTGCTCGGCCTTGCAGACCAACGCTCCGGAGCGCGGACCACGCAGCACCTTGTGGGTGGTGAAGGTGACGACGTCGGCATGAGGCACGGGCGACGGGATCGCCTTGCCGGCCACGAGGCCGATGAAGTGCGCTGCGTCGACCCAGAAGATCGCGCCCACCTCGTCAGCGATGGCGCGGAACCGCTCGAAGTCGATGAGCCGCGGGATGGCGGAGCCACCGGCGCAGATCACCTTCGGCTGGTGCTCCCGGGCGAGCGCCTCGACCTGGTCGTAGTCGATGTCCTCGGTCTCCTTGTCGACGCCGTAGCCCACGGCGTTGAACCACTTGCCCGAGAAGGACACCTTGGAGCCGTGGGTCAGGTGCCCACCCATGGGCAGGCTCATCGCGAGGAAGGTGTCGCCGGGCTGCATGAAGGCGCCGTAGACGGCCTGGTTGGCCGAGGCTCCGGAGTGTGCCTGGACGTTCGCGTGGTCGGCGGCGAAGAGCTGCTTGGCCCGCTCGATGGCTACCTCCTCGGCCTTGTCGACCTCGGAACAGCCCCCGTAGTAGCGCCGGCCCGGGTAGCCCTCGGCGTACTTGTTCGACAGGGTCGACCCGAGCGCCGTGAGCACGGCAGGTGAGCTGATGTTCTCGCTCGCGATGAGCTGAAGCCCGCCGCGGATGCGGTCGAGCTCTGACACCAGCACTCCTGCGATCTCCGGGTCGAAGGCCTGGAGGGCCCCGAAGTCGGAGCCGTAGAACGTCGTGTCGTGAGCCATGGGAGATCTCCGTACGTGGTGGCGGGGCGAGCGGTCGCCTGAGTCATGGTCGTGGGTGCAGGCCAACTCTAGGACGTCGGCCCGGGATGGTGCTCAGTGCTTTCAGCGCTGTCAGCGCTTTCCGGCTGGGCACCGGCGGCCAGCGCCGCGTCGATGTCGGCCTGGGCCAGGGCGCCCAGCCGAAGGGTCACGGGGACGTCGCCGGTGCAGTCGATGATGATCGACGGCGCACTGTCGACGCTCGGGCCGCCGTCGAGGTACACGGCGACGGACTCCCCCAGCATCTGCTGCGCCTCGTCGAGGCTGCGTGCGGCTGGGGACCCGGTGGTGTTCGCGCTCGTCACGGCCATGGGGCCGATGTCGCCCAGCAGCTCGAGCGCGATCGGGTTGTCGGGCACCCGGAGCGCCACGGTGCCGTTCGTGTCGCCCAGGTCCCAGTGCAAGGAGGTGTGCGCCGTGAGGATCACCGTGAGCGGTCCCGGCCAGAACCGCTCCATGAGCGTGCTCGCGTAGTCGGGGACGTGCGCGGCGAGGCCGTGAGCGGTGCGAGCGGTCGGGATGAGCACGGGGGGCGGCATGTCGCGGCCGCGTCCCTTCGCGGCGAGCACCGCGGCGACGGCGTCGGCGTCGAAGGCGTCGCACCCCACGCCGTAGACGGTGTCCGTCGGCAGAACGACGATCTGGCCCTGACGGATCGCGGCGCCCGCCGCGGCCATGCCCTCCGCCCGGCCCGTGGGATCGGTGCAGTCGTAGCGCTCACTCACTCGGCAGAGCCTACTGCGCGCGTCGGGCCCCGCCAGCCACGGCTGCCGGGTCAGCGGCGGCGGGCTGACGTCACGCGCGGACGACCGGTGAGATCCGCATGGTCCTCGACGCCCTCCCACTGACCCGCGCGTGCCAGCGCCGCAGGCAGGGACTGCCCCTGTGAGTCCGCGTGCTCCATGAGCAGCAGGCCCCCCGACCGGAGCAGGCCGGCCGCCGTCCTCGCGACCGCCACGGGGGTCGCCAACCCGTCCTCGCTGCCGCCGTAGAGCGCCAGCTCGGGGTCATGGTCCCGCACCTCAGGGTCCAGCGGTACGGCCCCCACCGGGATGTAGGGCGGGTTGACGGTGACGATGTCGACACCCCCTTCCCAGTCGGGGAAAGCCTGCTCGGTCGCGTCTCCCTGCACGACCTCGACGTCGAGGCCGAGCCGCTCGCGGTTGACCGCCGCCCACGCGACGGCGTGCTCCGACAGCTCGAGTGAGCGAACCGACACGTGTGGCCGCTCCTGCTTGATCGCGAAGGCGATCGCTCCCGACCCACCACAGAGATCAACGAGCCGTATGCCGCTGGGCCCGGTCCCAGAGAACCGGTCGACTTCCGCGAGGGCGAGGTCCACGAGCACCTCCGTCTCGGGGCGGGGCACGAAGACCCCCGGCCCCACGTCGAGGGTCAGCGCGCGGAAGTGGGCCCGTCCGGTGAGGTGCTGGAGCGGGACGCGGCGGGCGCGCTCGGCGAGCACAGCGGCATACGCCTGCTCGAACGTGGCTGGGAGGGCACCCCCGACGATCATGAGCCGCCGGACGTCGGCGGCCTGCGTGCCGAGCACGTGCGCGGCGAGCTCCACCGCGTCGACGTCGGGTGACGGGATGCCAGCCTCGCGAAGGCGCGCCGTCCCGTTGCGGACAGCCGCGCGCAGGTCGGTCACGGCCCCGCCAGCGCGGCGAGCTTGGCCGCCTCGTCCGCGTCGAGGGCGGACTGGACGACCGGGTCGAGGTCGCCGTCGAGCACCGCGTCGAGGTTGTAGGCCTTGAAGCCGGTGCGGTGGTCCGAGATCCGGTTCTCCGGGAAGTTGTAGGTGCGAATCCGTTCACTGCGGTCCACCGTGCGCACCTGACTGCGCCGGGCGGCGGATGCCTCGGCATCGGCCTCGTCCTTGGCGATCTGGTGGAGGCGGGCCCGGAGGACGCGGAGGGCCGCCTCCTTGTTCTGCAGCTGCGACTTCTCGTTCTGGCAGGAGACGACCAGACCGGTCGGCACGTGCGTGATGCGCACGGCGGAGTCGGTCGTGTTGACGCTCTGCCCGCCGGGGCCGGAGCTGCGGTAGACGTCGATCCGCAGGTCGTTGGGGTCGATCGTCACCTCGACCTCCTCCGCCTCCGGCATGACGAGGACCCCCGCCGCGCTGGTGTGGATGCGGCCCTGGGACTCGGTGACCGGGACACGTTGGACGCGGTGGACGCCGCCCTCGTACTTCAGGCGCGCCCACGGCCCCTCGTCCTGGCCGACCCGGCCGCGGGCCTTGATGGAGACCCGGACGTCCTTGTAGCCGCCGAGGTCGGACTCGGTCGCATCCTCGATCTGCGTGCGCCACCCACGGCGCTCGGCGTAGCGGAGGTACATCCGGAGCAGGTCACCGGCGAACAGAGCCGACTCGTCACCGCCCTCGCCCGCCTTGACCTCGAGGAGGACATCCCGGTCGTCGTCGGGGTCACGCGGGATGAGCTGGCGGCGCAGGTGCTCCTCGGCGTCGGCAAAGGCCTGCTCGAGGGCGGGGACCTCCTCGGCGAAGGCGGGATCCTCGGCGGCGAGCTCGCGAGCTGCTCCCAGGTCGTCACGGGCCGCCTGCCACGCCCGAGCGGCCGCGACGCTCGGCCCGAGAGCGGCGTAGCGCTTGTTCAGCGTCCGGACGAGGTCCTGGTCGGCGTGGATGTCAGGGTCGGCGAGGCGCGCCTCGAGGTCGGAGTACTCGTCGAGGATCGCCTGGACTGACTCATGCACGGTGCCTCACCGTCCTCTCCGGACGTTGCCATGAAAAACGCCGGCCCCCGACGACCGAAGTCGTGGGAGCCGGCGAGCGGGAGACCTACTTGGCGGCCTTCTTGCCGTAACGGGCCTCGAACCGGGCGACGCGGCCACCGGTGTCGAGGATCTTCTGCTTGCCCGTGTAGAACGGGTGGCACTGCGAGCAGACGTCTGCGTGGATGACGCCGTTCTTCGCGGTGCTGCGGGTCGTGAACGTGTTGCCACAGGTACAGGTCACCTGGGTCTCCACGTAGGTGGGGTGAAGGTCCTTCTTCAACGTGATCTCCTCGAGATGAGTGGCCGGGTCGGCTGCAGAGGTACGGTCGTGCCAGATATGCCGTGAACCGGTCCAAAGGAAGAGTGTGCCAGAGGTGGCGCACGACTCACAAAACACCGGGCCGCTCCCCCGCATTCCCCCGCCCTTGGAGCCTGCGTGCCAAGCGCGCGAAGTGTCGCGCCTTTGGCACTCAGGCCGCGGCTGCCCTCGCCTGCTGGTGCGCCCGCACCACTTGGTCCATGAACGCCCGCGGCTTCAGACGCAGTCCGAGGACCGGGATCCGCAGCACCCGATGGCCGGAGAGGACGACGTCGTTCTGCCTGAGTGCGTCGTCGACTGGGTTCAGCGCCAAGGCATGGTGACCGCCGTCGATCTCGACGACGAGAGCGAGGTCATCCCAGCCCGTGTCGAGATAGACCCGACCGCTGGGAAGGCGACGGACCTCCTGCCGGCTCGGCTCGGGCAGGCCTCGCTCCCGACACATACCAGCGAAGTCGAGCTCACCCAAGGAGTGCGCTCCATCGCACACATCACGTACGAGGACATCGAGCAGGGCGTGCCTAGGGCCGTGGGACGAGGCGCGCCAGGCCTGCAGGACTCTCTCCGGTAGCACCAGGCGCTGCTGCACCGGCAGGCACAGGAGCAAGGCCGCCTGCCGGTCGGACACTGCCCACTGCGCCGCGTGGATGGTCGCCCACTCAGGCTTGACCCGCGGGATGCCCACGGCAAGCGCAGGCGGCATCGTCGATCGCAGATGACGCACGACACCGGGGACGGTGTGCCTGCGGTTGTTGCGGGGCAGCGAGACGTCGATCCGGGTCGGCGTGAAGCCTGAGAGCCCGGACGCGACGAGCGCCGCCGCCCCGTCCAGCACGGCCCCCGAGCCACTCTCCCAGACAGCCTGCCAGTGACGCGCCGCAGTTGTGAGCGTCCCGGACCCGATCACGACCGTGTGCTTCCCCGCCGTCATCCACCTGTCGGCTCCGATCTCGGTGCGCACGTCGGCCCTGGTCACACCGACCGTACGGAGGTCGGCTCGATGGGCAACGCCGTCGTGCAGCTCGGCGATTGCGAGCGCCGCACGAGTGCGCTGCGCCCGCGACAGACGCCGACGAGGCTTCCTCCGGCGGGGCAGAGGTTGGGACTCCACCCCATGATCCTGACGGAGCGCACCGGTCGCCCGCGGACGCCCTGTGGACAGCGCTGGCCCTGCGTGCCAAGCGCGCGACATGTCGCGCTCCTGGCACGCAGGTTCAGACTTCAGTCGTCGTCGAGCCGAGCGCTGCTCGTCTGCTGGACCTTGGTGAGGAACTCGTAGTTCGTCTTCGTCTTCCGGAGCCGGTCGAGGAGCAGCTCGATGGCCTGCTGGCTGTCGAGCCCACCGAGGACGCGACGCAGCTTCCAGACGATCTTCAACTCCTCGCTAGCGAGCAGGAGCTCCTCCCGCCGCGTACCGGACGCGTTGATGTCCACGGACGGGAAGATGCGCCGGTTCGCGAGCTGGCGGTCGAGCTTGAGCTCCATGTTGCCCGTGCCCTTGAACTCCTCGAAGATCACCTCGTCCATCTTCGAGCCGGTCTCGACGAGCGCCGTCGCGAGGATCGTGAGCGAACCGCCGTTCTCGATGTTGCGCGCCGCGCCGAAGAACTTCTTCGGCGGGTAGAGCGCGGCCGAGTCGACGCCACCGGAGAGGATCCGGCCACTCGCGGGCGCCGACAGGTTGTAGGCGCGACCGAGCTTGGTGATCGAGTCGAGGAGGAGGACGACGTCGTGCCCGAGCTCGACGAGGCGCTTGGCTCGCTCGATGGCGAGCTCGGCGACGGTCGTGTGGTCGTCCGCCGGCCGGTCGAAGGTGGAGGCGATGACCTCTCCCTTGACCGCGCGCTGCATCTCGGTGACCTCTTCGGGCCGCTCGTCGACGAGCACCACCATGAGGTGACACTCGGGATTGTTCGTCGTGATGGCGTTGGCGAGCGCCTGCATGACCATGGTCTTGCCGGCCTTGGCCGGAGCGACGATGAGTCCGCGCTGGCCCTTGCCGATCGGGGCCACGAGGTCGATGACGCGCGTCGTCAGCTGGCCCGACTCGGTCTCGAGCCGGAGGCGCTGCTGCGGATAGAGCGGCGTCAGCTTGCCGAACTCCACCCGCTTGGGCGCGTCATCCGGACCCTGACCGTTGACGGTGTCGAGACGAACGAGGGCGTTGTACTTCTGGCGCCCGACGTTGCCGGTGGGCTGCTCGCCCTCCCGCAGTGCCTTGACGGCCCCAGTGACGGCGTCGCCCTTGCGCAGACCGTGCTTCTTGACCATGCCGAGCGGGACGTAGACGTCGTTCGGGCCGGGCAGATATCCGGACGTGCGGACGAACGCGTAGTTCTCCAGCACGTCGAGGATGCCGGCCACCGGGACGAGGATGTCGTCGTCGCCGATCTGCGGCTCGGCGTCGCTCCAGTCCTGCGCCGATCCGCTGCGGCCACGCTTGCGGTCTCGGCTGCGCTGACGGTTGCGACTGCGGCGGTTGCCGCGATCCTCGTCGTCGTAACGGCCACCCGCCTGACCCTCCCGGTTGTCCCGGCTGTCGCGGTGGTCCTCACGATCCTGCTGACCGTCGCGGTCCTGTCGGTCCTGTCGGTCCTGTTGGTCCTGCCGGGCGTGGTGGTCCTGTCGATCGTGCGGTCCTGCTGCCGGGCCTGCTGGCGGTCCTGCTGCCGATCCTGCTGAGCGTCGCGCTCCTGCTGCCGGTCCGGCTGCCGGTCCTGCTGCCGGTCCTGCTGCCGGTCCTGCTGTCGAGCCGGCTGCCGCTCGTGGTGGTCCTGCTGGCGATCGCGACGGTCCCGACGCTCTCGTTGCCGTCGGCCGCCCTCACGGTCCTGTCCGTCCCGGTCCGCGACCGGGGACTCGGCGCGCTCCGGCTCGGCTCGGTCCTCCGTGCGAGCCGCGCCACGGTTCTCGTCACGCGAATCGCCATGGTCGACCGACTCGTCTCCCTGGCGCTCCTCACGCCGACCCGGGCCGTGGTCCTGAGCGGGGGCACGCGACGACACGGCGGCGACCGCGGCAGCGGCCCGCTCGGCACGCTCGGCGTCGGCGCGGCCACTCGGGGCGGCTGGCTCGGTCGCGCTCGGTGCAGTGGCAGCAGTGGGTTCGGCGGCGCCTGCAGCGCGCATTGCCCGGCGGGGAGCGCGTGCCGGAGAGGACGGGGCCGCCGGGGCACTCTCGGCCGCCGGAGCTCCGCCGGAGCCGGACTGCCGCGCCTTGATGGCCTCGACGAGATCGCTCTTGCGCATCTTCGCCGTGCCCTTGATGCCCATCGAGGTGGCCACGGTCTTGAGCTCGTCCAGCTTCATTGCGGACAGACCAGACACCGGACGGGTGGTTGTTTCTGACACGAAGGATCCTTCCCCCTCGTTTGCGGCCCGGGAGATTCCCAAGAGGCCGGACTGGGCCAGCGATACTGGCTGATCGAGATCCACGTCGGCGCGCAGCGCCCAGAGGCGAGCGCCTCAATGTGGGGGTGGTACACCAGCCTGCGTTCCATGCGGCCGTGGTGCGCCATCACTCTAGCATCGCGCCGACCCCCGGCTCGCCCGACCACCGCAACACACCCGCTTGTCGAGTGCCGACCCTCCTGCAACGGGGGCGAGCGCTCGACATGCGGGTGTGTTGCGGTGGGAGTCAGGCGACGACCAGGGCGCTGACGCCGCTGGCCGGGATGCCAGGGGTCAGTCGGTCCCACTCCGCCAGCCCAGACGGCACGACGACGTCAGCCGACAAGGCCGTGGTCGTCAGGACGAGGACCGTGGGTCCGGCACCGGAGACAACGGCAGCGTGTCCCTCAGCCCGGAGCGCGTCGACGAGGCCCATCGACTCGGGATACGCCTCCCGGCGCGCCTCCTGGTGCAGCCAGTCCCGGGTGGCGGCGTGCAGATGCACCGGCTCCACGGTCAGGGCGTGGACGAGGAGCGCTGCCCGACCGCTGTTGGCGGCGGCGTCCCTGAGCGGCACTGCTTCCGGCAGGACCGCCCGCGCGTGCCGGGTTGCCAGCTGCTGGTCCGGCACGAAGACGACGACCTCGACGTCCGGGTGGAGCACCGGTCGCGCGGTCACCGTGACCTCACCGAGGTCGGCGCCGGACCCGTCCGGCATCCAGCTCACCGTCAGGCCGCCGTAGACGCTCGCCGACGCGTTGTCCGGATGGCCCTCCAGGACGCTGGCGATGTGGGTGGCCACACCGAGGTCGACGGGCACGGTGACCCCGGGAGCGAGCTCCGCGGCATACGACAAAGATTGTGCCGCAACGACGCCCGCGACGATGGCGGTGGCGGAAGACCCCAGACCACGCCCGTGTGGCACGCCGTTGCAGGCGTGCAGCCGAAGGCCGACTGGAGCGACCGTCCCGAGCGTGTCCCACGTGTGCCGCATGGTCCGCACGACGAGGTGTGACTCATCCGTGGGCACGTCCGCTGCGCCCTCCCCCGTCACGGAGACCTCGAGACCCGGGGTGTCGAGGGCGGTGACGACGTACTCGTCCCAGAGGCCGAGCGCGAGGCCGATCGAGTCGAAGCCGGGGCCGAGGTTCGCGGTGCTCGCGGGAACGCGGATCCGCACGGAGCGTGCGGCGGTGGCCATGATCAGCCCTCGAGTCCGAGCGCCCGCGCCGCGGTGAAGGCGTCGACGGGAACCCGGATCGGGGTCACCTCGGAGCCGTCGGGGGTGCGCAGGGCCCACTGCGGGTCCTTCAGTCCGTGGCCGGTAACGGTGCAGACGATGCGCGCCCCCGAGGGCACCAGGCCCGCGGCGTGGCTCGCGAGCAGGCCGGCGACGCAGGCGGCCGAGCCGGGCTCGACGAAGACGCCCTCCTCGGCGGACAGGAACCGGTGCGCCTCGAGGATCTGCTCGTCCGTGACCGCCTCGATCCGGCCGCCGGACTCGTCGCGCGCGGCAATGGCCTGCTCCCACGAGGCGGGGTTGCCGATGCGGATCGCCGTCGCAACCGTCTCCGGGTTGTCGACCGGGTGACCGAGCACGAGCGGTGCGGCGCCCGCGGCCTGGAAGCCCCACATCGCCGGCAGCTTCGTGGCCGGCCCAGGACGGTCGCTCACGGCGGGATCGGCGCAGTACTCGCGATAGCCCTTCCAGTAGGCCGTGATGTTGCCGGCGTTGCCGACCGGGAGGCAGTGGATGTCCGGAGCGTCGCCGAGCGCGTCGACGACCTCGAAGGCGGCGGTCTTCTGGCCCTCGATGCGAGCCGGGTTGACGGAGTTGACCAACTCGACGGGGTAGGCCTCGGCGAGCTTGCGGGCGAGGGTGAGGCAGTCGTCGAAGTTGCCGTCGACCTGGAGCAGGGTGGCACCGTGGGCGATCGCCTGGCTCAGCTTGCCCATCGCGATCTTGCCGTCGGGAACGAGGACGCCGCAGGTCATCCCGGCCTTCGTGGCGTAGGCCGCGGCCGAGGCGCTCGTGTTGCCGGTGCTCGCGCAGATGACGGCGCGGGCCCCGTGCTTGGCAGCGACCGAGATCGCCGTCGTCATCCCCCGGTCCTTGAACGAGCCGGTCGGGTTGAGCCCCTCGTACTTGAGGTGTACCTCGGCACCCACCCGCTCGGACAGCGTGGCGGCATGGATGAGCGGCGTCCCACCCTCGTGGAGCGTCACGACGGGGGCGCCCTCGAGGAGGGGCAACCGGTCGGCGTACTCGCGGATCACTCCGCGCCACTGGTGAGCCATCAGGAGCCTTCCACCCGCATGACGGAGTTGACGCCACGGACCACGTCGAGAGTGCGGAGGCTCTCGACGGTGGCGGACAGCGCGGCATCCGTGGCTGCGTGCGTGACGATGACGAGATTGGCCCGGGCGTTGGTGTTACCCGGGACCTCGCCGCCATCGCGCGGCTCGCCGTCGCGCTCCTCGGGAACCAACTGCTGGCGGACCGTCTCGATGGACACGTTGTGGTCGGCGAAGGCCGCCGCGACCTTGGCGAGCACACCGGAGCGGTCCGCGACGTCGAGGCTGACGTAGTAGCGCGTCTGGGCATCGCCCATCGACAGGATCGGCAGGTCGGCATAGCTCGACTCACCGGGGCCGAGACCACCACCGACCCGATGACGAGCAACCGCGACCAGGTCGCCGAGAACGGCCGAGGCAGTCGGGTCACCACCGGCGCCCCGGCCGTAGAACATGAGCTGCCCGGCAGCGTCCGCCTCCACGAACACCGCGTTGAAGGCGTCCCGCACCCCGGCAAGAGGATGCGACCGCGGGATCATCGCCGGGTGGACGCGCACGGAGACGCCGGCGTCGGTCCGCTCGCAGATCGCCAACAGCTTGACGACGCAGTCCATCTCACGAGCCGCCGCGACATCCGCCGGCGTGACCTCGGTAATGCCCTCGCGATGGACGTCACTGCCGGAGACTCGCGTGTGGAACGCGAGCGATGCGAGGATCGCAGCCTTGGCGGCGGCGTCGAACCCCTCGACATCCGCCGTCGGGTCGGCCTCCGCGTAGCCCAGCGCCTGCGCCTGCTCGACCGCGTCCTCGAACCCCGCGCCGGTGGTGTCCATCTTGTCGAGGACGTAGTTGGTGGTGCCGTTGACGATGCCGAGCACCTTGCGCACCTCGTCACCGGCGAGCGACTCGCGCAACGGCCGCAGGAGCGGGATCGCGCCGGCCACCGCGGCCTCGTAGTAGAGGTCGACCCGGTGCTCTGCGGCTGCGGCATAGAGGCGCGGGCCGTCCTCGGCGAGGAGGGCCTTGTTGGCCGTCACCACGGACGCGCCGTGCTCCATGGCACGCAGGAGGAGCGAGCGTGCCGGCTCGATGCCCCCGATGACCTCGACGACGATGTCGGCCCGCGTCACGAGCTCCTCGGCGTCCGTCGTGACGAGGGACGGGTCGACGCCGAGGTCGGAGCGGTCCCGTCCGGCCCGGCGGACCGCGATGCCGACGAGCTCGAGCGGGGCACCGACGCGGGCTGCCATGTCGTCGGCGCGCTCCGTCAGGTGACGGGCGACCGCACCACCGACGACACCGGCTCCGAGGAGGGCGACGCGGAGAGGCTGGCTGGCGCTCACATCACTGTCCACGTACGAATCCTCCCGTTCGCGCCCGGGCCGGACGCCCATCGTTTCGCGATCCGGACATGATGACGGAGGATCTCCAGCTCAGACATCGAGTGCCAGCAGGTCGTCGATCGTCTCCCGACGCACGATGACCCGGGCCACACCGTCACGCACGGCGATGACGGGCGGCCGCGGCGTGTGGTTGTACTGGCTCGACAGGGAGCGGCAGTAGGCACCCGTGCCGGGCACCGCGATGAGGTCTCCCGGCCCGACATCGTCGGGGAGGAACTCGTCCATGACGACGATGTCGCCGCTCTCGCAGTGCTTGCCGACGACGCGACCAAGAACGGGGGCAGCGTCGGACCGGCGGTTGGCCACGGTGCACGAGTAGTCGGCCGCGTAGAGCGCGGTGCGGACGTTGTCGCTCATCCCGCCGTCGACCGAGACGTAGAGCCGGCTTGCGCCACCGTCGAGCTCGACCGGCTTGACCGTGCCGACCTCGTAGAGGGTGAAGGTGCTCGGCCCGGCGATCGCCCGTCCGGGCTCGATCGAGATGCGCGGGATGGCCACTCCGTCGGCCCGGCACTCGCGCTCGACGATCTCGGCCATGCCGGCCGCGAGGGCCTTCGGGGACTGCGGGTCGTGCTCGCTGGTATAGGCGATCCCGAAACCGCCACCGAGGTCGAGCTCGGGCAGCTCGACACCGAACTCGCGCGCCACGTCCAGGTGCAGGCCGAGCACCCTACGGGCGGACACCTCGAACCCGGACGTGTCGAAGATCTGCGACCCGATGTGGCTGTGCAGCCCGAGCAACTGGAGGGTGTGCGGACGGGCGAGGACCTGTCGGACCGCCTCGATCGCATGGCCCCCCGCGAGGGAGAACCCGAACTTCTGGTCCTCGTGGGCCGTCGCGATGAACTCGTGCGTGTGCGCCTCGACGCCGACGGTGACGCGGACGAGCACTGGCGCGACGACGCCCAGCTCGGCGGCGACGGCGGAGACACGCTCGATCTCCTCGAAGGAGTCGACGATGATGCGCGAGATGCCGTACTCCAGGGCGGTGCGGATCTCGGTGACGCTCTTGTTGTTGCCGTGCATCCCGATGCTCGAGCCAGGGACTCCGGCGCGGATGGCGACGGCGAGCTCGCCGCCCGTGCACACGTCGAGGAACAGGCCCTCGTCACGGATCCATCGGGCGACCTCGGTACAGAGGAAGGCCTTGCCGGCGTAGAACACGTCAGCCCCGCCGCACAGGTCGTCGAACACCTCGGCATACGTCTGCTTGAACTCGCGCGCGCGCGCACGGAAGTCGTCCTCGTCGAGCACGTAGGCGGGCGTGCCGAACTCACGCGCCAGGTCGACGACGCTGACCCCGCCGACGGTGAGGGCTCCATCCTCGCCCCGACCGACGGATGAGGCCCAGAGGGACGGGACGAGCGCGTTGACGTCACCGGGTGGCTCGAGCCAGGTCGGCCCGCGGTAGCCCTCGGCATGGAGGGCGCCGGCTTCATGTGCGCGCATCTCTACATCCTCTCGGGGGCCGGGGCCCCGAGCCGCGTGAGTCCATTGCGCAAGACGATGGCAGCCGCCACGGCGAGGGCCAGTCGTGCACCATGGATGCCCCTCACGTGCTCGTCGATGGTCATCGGTCGGATGGGCTGGTTCCACGCATCGGCACGGGCGGCGAGGTCGATGACGGTCCGGACCTGCTGGGCGCGGTCTCCTTCGTGCCGGTCCATCCGCTGGGGGAAGTCCGCCAGCGCGACGAGCAGGAGCCGCTCGGCGACGTGACCCAGGTCCTCGCGGCGGTCGGAGGGGCGGATCTCGACTCGGACAGCTCGAGCGTTTCGGACGAGGCGGAGAAGCCGCGCATGGGCCAGCTGGGCGGGGCGCAGCGCCGGATCGCTGCCGAGCCAGACCGGCAGGTCCCCGCGGTGGCCGTCGACGTCGACAACCGGGACGCGCTTGCCGGGTGGCAGCCCGTAGGTCGCCTCGTGCTCCAGCACCACGTCGATGATGGCGGAGCGATCGGAGTCGGCCAGCGTGAGCGAGAGCAACCCCGACGGCGCCACCTCCACCGCGTCGATGGAATGGTGGTCGACGAGGCGCTGGGCGAGTACCCGGCCGAGCTCGAGGGGCTCGAGGTCGAGCTCAGGCGCCCAGCGCTGCGCAACCGGCGTCACCCAGTCCGCCACGACTCCCGCCGTGCGTCCGTCGACGGGCCGGAAGATCGGTCCCGCCGGCGGCCCGGCCTCCGCCTCGTCGGGCAGCTCGCCGACGCGCGCGGCAGTGGCGGCGACCTGCTCGAGCAGCCGGCGCAGCGCCTCGGGAGTCATCCCGCGAGTCTATTGACCACATCAGAGACACCATGCCGTATGCCGCTGAGCTCCTCCCGGGCCACCTGCCGTTCCGCTCCTCCCGCCCGCCCCAGCGGCACGTGGTGGTGGCGGCTGCATTCCGCGATCCGGCCTGCGGTGCTGCTAACCTCACGTGGCGCACGAAAGTGCACCGCCGCCCCCGTAGCTCAGGGGATAGAGCACCGCCCTCCGGAGGCGGGAGCGCAGGTTCGAATCCTGCCGGGGGCACCGACGAAAAGGGCCTCTGAACTGCGGAAACGTGGATCAGAGGTCCTTTCGCATGCACGCCCGCGTGCGCTAGTGCTCCTCGCGCAGCAACCTTCACGTCACATGGAGCGTCCGTGGTCGACACGCGCCGACATACCGTGTTTCCGTCTCGTGGACTCGACGCCACATCGGGAATGGCTCACCGTTGAGCCGTGACCGACTGGCAGAACGTGGCGGAGTGGCGGCAGGGCGTGCCGCCGATGACTCGCGAGCAGGTCAGCTCCCCCTGCTTCCACACGGTTGAGGACGAACACGGCGACCCTGCACTGCACCCTGCCCGCAAGGATGACGCACCACCTCGATGTGGGCCTGGCCACCGGCGAGGGGGTGGCGCGGTACTCCCTCTCCTGCGACGATGACGAACGCTCGCGACGCGCCGCACAGATCGAACCGGTTGTGCGTGTGGGGTCGCCCAGGGACGAGCCCGCTTGGAGTCCTCTCAGCAGCTCAGCCGTTGAGCTGCGCCTCGACTGCACGGTGCACGTTTCCGTGGATGTGGTCGACACCGAGACGCTCGGTCACCCCTTCCCGTTCCAGCACCGCGCGGACACCCGGCTTGACCCGGGCGAGCCGAAGGGTGACGTCCGCCTGACGGCAGAGCACCAGGAGGTCGTCAATGGTCGCCGAGCCCTGCGAATCGAGGAAGTTGATGCCTTCGCAGTCGAGCACCACGCAGCGGGGGCTCTCCGACTGGATCACGCTGCGGATCCGGTCCTGCAGGGCATCCGCGGTTGCGAAGAAGAGGCCGCCGTCGAGCCGGACGACGGCTACGCCCGGGATCTGCTCGTCGTCCGGGTTCTCGATGACGTCCCGGAACACCTGGGTACCGGGCTCCCGTCCCAGAGTCGGCATCTGCGGGTGCGTGGCTACGGCGATGAGCCACAACAGCGACAGGCCGATCCCCAAGATGACGCCCGCGAGCACACCGAAGGCCAGGGTGCCGAGAATGGCAACGATCGCGACCCAGAAGTCGAACCGCTGCACCCGGTAGATCCGGCGCATCTCGGGAAGGTTCATCATCCCCATGACGACGGCCTCGATGATGAGCGCCCCGAGGACCGGCTTGGGCAGCTGCGAGAAGAGCGGCGCCAGGAACAGCAACGTCAGCAGGACGGTGACGCCGCTGGTGATCGACGCGAGCCCGGTCTTGGCCCCGGAGTGGTCGTTGAGGGAGCTGGCCGACAGACTCGTCGAGACGGGCATACCGTGGAACACCCCCGAACCGATGTTGGCCGCGGCCTGAGCGACCGACTCTTGGTCCACGTCGATCTGGTAACGGTGCTTGGCCGCGAAGGCGCGCGCGTCGCCGGCGGTCTGCGAGAAGCCAATCAGCATCAACGCGACGGCAGCGACGATCGCGGTCCCGCCGTGATCGAAGAGCAGCGACGGGCTGGGGATGTCGAAGGACGGAAGGCCGCTCGGGACGTCGCCGACGAGAGCGACACCCTTGTCGCCGAAGTCGAAGAGGTACGACGCGATGAGGCCTCCGACGACGAGGACCAGCGCTCCCGGGACGCGCGGAGCCACGTGTCGGATGCCGAAGACCACGACGAGTGACACGACCCCGACGGCGAGCGTCGGCAGATGCGTCTCGCCGAGAGAACCCAGCCAGGAACGGAATTCCTGGAATGAGTTCGTGCCGGAGGTATCGGTGCCGGTGATCTTTGCGAGCTCCCCGATGACAACATCGATCGCCGCGCCGAAGAGGAACCCGGTGACCACGGCCCGGGACAGGAACTGGGAGATCCAGCCCATCCGCAGGATCGCGAGCAGGAGGAAGAGGAGCCCGGAGATCAGGGTGATCCCCGCCACGAACGTGGCGACCTCGCCCGGCGCGGTGAGGCCCGCGGTCGCCACCGCGCTGGCCGCCACCGCGGCCAAGCCGGAACTCGGCCCCATCGAGATCTGTCGACAGGTGCCGAAGATGGCGTAGAGGACTGCGCCTGCGGCGGCGGCGTACAGGCCGTTCTGGAGCGGGACACCCGCAATACCCGCATATCCGAGGTTCTTCGGCACGATGAGCGCCGCCACGGTCACTCCGGCGATCACGTCACCCCGAAGCCAGCTCCGGTCATAGTCGCGGAGCCAGCCGACGATGGGCAGGAATCGGGCGATCCCCGGGGCGGCGGGCGGAGCGGACTCGACGGTGCTCATCGGAGCACCCGCACGACGAAGCCCATGTCCAGTCCTCCTTGCTCGATGTCTTCCTCCACAGGGACGAGGGGGTCGTTCTCCGGATCAAGCTGCGCGATGTCCCTCGACGATGGTCGCGCAACCCCGCCCAGGAGGGCCAGCAGCAGGACCCAGCTCGGGAAGGGCCAACTGGTGAGCCGGCCCAGCGGCATACGGTTGACTCATGTCCATCGTGAAGATCAACGCCATCTCTGTCCCCACGGCGGCAGCAGCCGAGCTGGAGCGCCGGTTCTCGCAGCGTGCCGGGGTCGTCGACCAGGCGCCCGGCTTCCTCGGGTTCCAGCTGCTGCGGCCGGTCCAGGGTGACGAGCGCTACTTCGTCGTCACGCAGTGGGAGGACGAGGAGTCCTATGCGGCCTGGCGTGATGGTGACGCGCGAGCCGCTCACAAGGGCGACCAGGGCGCGCCCGTCGCGACGGCGGCGGAGCTGCTCGAGTTCGAGGTCGTCCTCGACGTGCGCCCCACGAGCGACTGAGGAGGCGTCGAGACCGGGACCTTGGTCCCTTGGCCGGCCGAGCGGCCCGCGTGACGATGAGCAGCGGGCCGCACGAGTGTGGCTCGCCGGGCAGCAGGCACCCGGCGAGCCCTTCGTCGGGCCGACAGCTGACTCAGGGGCGGCTCAGATGAAGCTGAGCAGGGCGAGAGCGTACGCGTCCTCGGCGTCCTCGGCCGAGAACAGTCGGTCGCCATCGGCGGTCGCGATGGTGACGCACCAGCCACCGTCGATGGGGTTCAGGGCGAGGAAGCGATAACCGAGCAGGTCCCGCAGCTGGTCCTCTCTCGGTAGCCAGATCGCCTTGTCGAGGGTCACCGAGTCCAGCGCCCATTCGGTCGTGCCGTTGAAGCCGAGAATCGGCTGCCCCTGGTAGGTGTGCACGTCGATGGTCAGCTCGCTGATCCAGAACACCTCGTCGACCAGGGTGGGCTGGTCGATCATGAAGCGGTCACCCGGCCGGGGCTCCCAGAACACACCCTCCGCGACGAGGCGGCGGGCCAGGTCGACGCTGATCATCTGCCCACGGTACGTGCCGAGGTGGCCCCCCGCCTCGCCGACGGGGGCGCCGCACGGGTTCCGGCGTTGACCGGTGGGCCCCCGGACGCGACGCTGATGCCATGGTGCCCCCGCCCCTCCGCGACCCCGCGCTCGTCGACGCGGTCCGCGTCAGGGTCGCGCTCGAGGCGCCCGACGGCCCGGATGAGGTGTTCCTCCTCGATCTCGAGCTCGCCGATCCGGCACCGGCCCACGACGACGCGACCTACCTGTCCGCCCTGTCGCCCGTCGTCGAGCTGATGGACACCCCGGATGGCTGCATCGTGCGCATCGGCCGCGAGCACCGACTCGGCGCCCACCCGGCCAGCGCCCTCGACGTCGACGCGTCGCTGCCGAGGCCGACCCTCAGGGCCGACGAGACGGACCCGACCGAGCGGAACGTCCAGCACGAGGCGGTGGAGGCCGCCGTTGCCGCGGCCTTCCGCTCCGTCATCGACGGGTTCCCTGCGGCACGGACGACCGAACTCGGTCACGACGAGGCGCTGGCGCTGGCCCGGCGCCGGGTCGCGGAGGCGTCTCCGGACGCTGGGTCTGCGGGCCTCTCGGTCACCGCCGAGGAGCACGCGAACGCGCAATGGGCCGTGCGTCTGGCCGACGCGACAGCCACCGGCTACGAGGTGCGAATCGGCTTCGCCGACGGCCATTCCGGCACCACGCACGTGCGGCGGATCCGGACCCACGAGGTGGTCGACTCCGTGGGCGCCGAATAGTCGCTCTGGCACGATGACCGTGTGCTGATCTCCAAGCCGATCGCCGAAGGAATCAGAGACGGTCGCGTGAGGACGCTGTACCGCCGCTGGGATGCCCCACGGGTCAAGGTCGGCGGCATGCAGCTGACGTCAGCAGGCGTGGTCACCTTCACCCGGGTCGTGCGGGTCAAGGACCTGGACGGGATCTCCGACCGGGCCGCGCGAGCCGCTGGGATGAAGGATGCCAATGCCCTGCGCAACGCGCTCGCGCCGAGGGACCGCAAGCCGAACGCCCGAGGTAGCAAAGGTGGCGAGAACGTCTACCGGATCCACGTGACCTGGGCCGGGGAAGACCCGCGAACAGCCCTGCGCGAGCGGCACCCCGACGCCGCGGAGCTGGCGGAGATCGGGCGCCGCCTCGCTCGCCTCGACGCCCGACCGACCGGCCCGTGGACCCGCGAGATCCTGGCGTGGATCCGCGACAACCCGCGCGTCGTCTCCAAGGAGCTCGCGGCCCTGCGAGGGGTGCAGCTGCTGCCGATGAAGGCAGACATCCGCAAGCTCAAGTCCCTCGGTCTCACGATCAGCCACGACGTCGGATACGAGCTGTCGCCACGCGGGGCCGCTTACCTGGACCACGTGGGAGAAGGGTGATGGCCCGCGGGAGCAACGGCAACGGCCGGACCCTCTTCGGGCCGCTGACGAAGGGTGGAGAGCGAAACTTCTTCGACACCCTTCGGGCCGAGAACGTCGGTGCCCTGCTCCTGCTCGTCTCCAGTGTCATCGCGCTCGTGTGGGCCAGCTCCCCCTGGGCGGAGGCGTACGACACGATCTCCGACACCGTCGTGGGTCCGGCCCAGCTCGGCCTCGACCTCACCCTCGCGACCTGGGCCACGGACGGGCTGCTCGCCTTCTTCTTCTTCGTCGTCGGTCTCGAGCTCAAGCGCGAGTTCGCCGTCGGCGAGCTGAGCACCCCGCGACGGGCGGCTCTGCCCGTCATCGCCGCCGTCGGCGGGATGGCGGTGCCGGCGGCGATCTACCTGCTCGTCAACACGCTGGCCGACGGCGAACCGCAGGGTTGGGCCGTGCCCACGGCGACCGACATCGCGTTCGCCGTGGCCGTCATGTCCGCCTTCGGCCGACGCCTCCCGACGTCGTTGCGCGCGTTCCTGCTCACGCTCGCGGTCGCGGACGACTTCGGCGGGATCATCATCATCGCCACGGTCTTCGCCCACGGGCTCAACCTGCTCTGGCTGCTCGCCGGCCTGGCGGGCATCGCCGCCTTCGGCTGGCTCGTGCGACGTCGGACGAGCCCGGCACTCCTGTTCCTCGTGGGGGCGCTGTCGTGGTGGGCGGTGCACTCGTCGGGGATCCACGCGACGATCACCGGGGCCGCCCTTGCCTTCACCGTGCCGGCGGTGCCTCCCGAGGGTGAGACCGAGTCACTCGCCGAGCGGTACGAGCACGTCTGGCGACCCTTCACCGCAGGCTTCGCGGTACCCGTCTTCGCCTTCTTCGCGGTCGGCATGCCCGTGACCCCGGACATGCTCGGCGACGCCTTCGGCAGCCCGATCGCTCTCGGCATCATTCTCGGACTCGTCCTCGGGAAGCCGATCGGCATCGTCGCGGCGACCCTGCTGGGCGCTCGCCTCCTGCGGCTGCACCCTGACGACCGCGGAGCGTGGAACGACCTGCTCGCCGTGTCGTGCACGGCTGGCATCGGCTTCACGGTGTCTTTACTCATCAACTCGTTGACCTTCGGGGGCAGCGTGGAGGAGACCGGCAAGGCAGGGATCCTCATCGCCTCGCTGCTCTCGGCGGTGCTCGCGGCCGCACTACTGGCCTGGCGTTCGCGCGTGCACGAGCGAAGCGGCGAAGCAATGCCCCCCGGCTGAGACCGGAGCAGTCCCGTGGCGGGTGCGAGCCCATGCGTGGCTGGGCCCCTCATCGAGCGTGCAGTTCGTGCGACTCCGCCGGGAGCAATGACGGGACCACACCCGGCCGGACCAGGTGCCCACGCACGAGCCGCCACACCTCGTCCCGTCCCTCCTCCCTCGAGAGGCGGCATCACGTCGTCACTCGACCCGAGGCCGTATGCCGCTGGGCCCGCTTTCGTCGTCAGCACCGTCGCGACGTGGTGGCCTCAGCGATGTGCGCGTGCCTCGAGGCCCGCTACCAGACCAGTCACCTCGGTGACCACCTGCTCGTGGAGTTCCCCACCGTCGATCCCGAGCCATTCGACGGTCTGGCTGGTCGCCTCCTCGACGCTGCCGGCCCCGAGCGGCACGACCTGGTCCGCGTGGGCGTCGGTGACCGGCGCCCCGGCACCGCGCAGGTGGGCGATCCAGGCCGCGACGAGGCGCAGGGCGCCCCGGTTCACCCGGCCGACCGCCAGCTCGGCCTGGATCGACCGGGACCGCGCGAATCGGGATCTTCTGCGAGCCGTCGGCGGCGATCTGGGCGAGCAGATGGCGGATCGAGGCATTGGAGTAGCGGTCGAGCAGGGCCTGCCGGTACCTGTGGACGTCCTCGGCGGGGAGGCTGAGGTGGGGCGAGGCGGCGTCCCACCACTCCTCGACCCACGACCGGACCTCGGGGTCGGCGATGGCGTCGGCGACCGTCTCGTGGCCCAGCGCCGAGGCCCCGTACGCCATGAGCGAGTGCGACCCGTTGAGCAGCCACAGCTTGCGCTGCTCAAACGGCCGGACGTCGTCGACGAGCGTCGCGCCCGCGGTGTCCCAGGCCGGTCGTCCGTTGGGGAAGTCGCCGGCGAGGACCCACTCCGTGAAGGGCTCGGTCGGAACCGCCGTCGGGTCGTCGACGCCGAGCTGCCGCGCCACCTCGGCCCGGTCGTCGTCGGTCGTGCGCGGGGTGATCCGGTCGACCATCGTCGTGACGAACGAGACGTTGGCCGCAATCCACGCCTCGAGCAACGGGTCGACGGCCCGTGCGAGGTCACCGACGACCCGCGAGGCCATCTCCCCGTTCTCGGGCACGTTGTCGTTGGGCACGATCGCGACTCGCCCGGCCCCGGCGGCGCGGCGGGCGAGCAGTCCCGCGGTGAGCCGGCCCGGAGTCGTCGTGACGACACCGGCGGCCGGGTCTTCCTGGAGCGCTGCGATGTCAGCGGCCACGTCGTTCGCATCGACGTCGAGCCCGCCGTCTGGTGCCCGTCGATACCCCGCCTCCGTGACCGTGATCGTCACCAAGGCGAGGAGGGGGTCCGCGAAGTAGCCGCGAAGGGCGGCCAGGACGTCCGCCGGGTGCACGGCGCTGAGACTCGAGATGACCTCGGGGCGCGGACCCTCTGGGCCGCGGACGAGAAGTGTGTAGAGCCCATCCTGTCCGGCGAGGGTCTCCGCGACGGCCG
Organism: uncultured Actinomycetota bacterium; assembly: GCA_963754395.1. Lineage (GTDB taxonomy): Bacteria > Actinomycetota > Actinomycetes > Actinomycetales > Dermatophilaceae > Intrasporangium. Next base: position 215,516 of record CAVWGJ010000018.1, read on the forward strand.
GTGACCGGCCCGTGAAGGCGGCATAGCCCCAGTCAGCGGCGTCCTTGGCGTGCTCCGTGTACCAGGCGGCGTGGGCCCGGAAGAAGTTGCCCACTCCCAGGTGCACCATGCGCACGGGCGCCGCTGGGCGCCCGTCCGTCTGACGGCTCAACGGGCGCGTGCGTGAGGGCGCGCTGGGAGCCGGCTCAGCGGCGTACGACTCGTTCTGACCAGTCACAGTCTTGACGCCTTCCGTGGGGCGACGCAGGCGCTGTCGAGTCTACGAGACGTGTCAGCGCCGGGATCGACCTGACGGCGGCCGCGTGTCGTGGACGATGCCACGTGTTGCTCAGAGTTGCCACCAGTTGCCACCTGTTGCCGCGGGGGCTTGTCAGGCACCTGCCGCCCGGCAACAGTGGGGGCGTGACGACTGCGCTGCCCACCTCAGAGGAGTCGCCCGAGCTCGCGGCTCGGCGAGCCGCCCGACTCGGCGGGACGGAGGGAGTCCTGGCGGCCGACGCGGTGACCCGCTTCATCGAGGCGCAACTCGACGCCGCCGACCTGGACGGCAAGAGCGTGTGCATCATCGTGCCTGATGCCACGCGGAGTTGCCCGATGCCGCTGTTGCTCAAGGCGGTCCACGGCGCGTTGCACGGTCGGGCCTCCCGGCTGACGACGCTCGTCGCGCTGGGCACCCACCAGCCATTGAGCGAGAAGGCCCTCGCCCGCCATCTCGGCTTCACGGCAGGACGGCTCGAGGAGACCTATCCGGGTATGGCGGTGGTCAACCACCAGTGGTGGGACCCGGAGACGTTCGCCAACCTCGGCACCATCCCGGCAGCGCGCCTCGAGGAGCTCTCCGAGGGCCGCCTGTCGATGGACGTCCCGGTGCTGCTCAACCGGGCCGTCGTGGAGCACGACGTGGCACTCGTCGTCGGACCGGTCCTCCCGCACGAGGTCGTCGGCATCTCCGGCGGCAACAAGTACTTCTTCCCCGGCGTCGCCGGCCAGGCGATCATCGACGTCTCGCACTGGCTCGGCGCCCTCATCACCTCGGCGGAGATCATTGGCACGACGGGGATCACGCCCGTCCGTGCGCTCATCAACGAGGGGGCCGCCCTCGTCCCAGCCCAGAAGCTCGCGTTCTGCGTCGTCGGCGTGAGTGGATCGCTCGACCTGCACTCGGTCTCCTTCGGCGACACGCTGGCGGCCTGGGCCGACGCGGCCCAGGTGTGCGCGGCCACCCATGTCACCTACCTCGACGAGCCGGTCAGTCGCGTCATCTCGATCATCCCGAACATGTACGAGGACATCTGGACCGGCGCCAAGGGCTTCTACAAGCTCGAACCAGCCGTCGCGGACGGTGGCGAGGTGATCCTCTATGCGCCGCACATCACCGAGATCTCGACGAGCCACCCGGAGATCAACGAGATCGGTTACCACTGCCGCGACTACTTCGTGAAGCAGTGGGACCGCTTCAAGCACGTCCACTGGGGGACGCTCGCGCACTCGACGCACCTGCGTGGCGCCGGCACCTACGACGCCGAGACGGGAAAGGAGCGCCTCCGGGTCAAGGTCACCCTGGCCACCCGGATCCCCGAGGAGGTCTGCCACGCGGCCAACCTCGGCTACCTCGACCCGGACTTGATCGACCTGGCCGCGGAGGAGGCCGGCGAGGAGACCCTCGTCGTGCCGAATGCGGGAGAGGTCCTGTTCCGGCTGCGCTGAGCCGTCGAACGACGCACTACCAGCCACGCGGGCATGGGACTGGCAACTGGTGACAGACGCCTTCCCTGCGACGGCCGGATCTGACTCAATGGGGGCAGGGCTGCTGCTGCGCCCCAGCCCACCAAGCCCAGCGGCATACGGCATCTTCCTGTTGAACCTTCTCCGCACCTTCCTGAACCTTCACCGCAAAGGAGCTCCGTGAGCGACTCAGCCACAGCGAACATCGGTGTCATCGGCCTGGCCGTCATGGGCAGCAACCTCGCGCGCAACCTCGCCCGTCACGGGCACACGGTCGTTGTGTTCAACCGCACGCACGCGCGAACGCTCGCCCACCTCGAGGCCCATCACGCGGACGGCACATTCGTCGGGGCGGAGACCCTCGAGGAGTTCGTCGCCTCCCTCATCCGGCCCCGCCGGATCATCATCATGGTCAAGGCCGGTCCGGGCACCGACGCGGTCATCGACGAGCTCGTACCGCTCCTCGAGGAGGGCGACATCGTCGTCGACGGCGGCAACGCCCACTTCGAGGACACCCGCCGGCGCGAGGCAGCCCTGCGCGAGGACGGCCTCCACTTCGTCGGCGCCGGCATCTCCGGCGGCGAGGTCGGCGCGCTCGAGGGCCCGTCGATCATGCCCGGGGGCTCGAAGGAGTCGTACGCGGCCCTCGGGCCGATCCTCGAGTCCATCGCCGCGCAGGTCGACGGCGAGCCGTGCTGCGCCTACATGGGCCCCGACGGCGCCGGCCACTTCGTCAAGATGGTGCACAACGGCATCGAGTACGCCGACATGCAGTTCATCGCCGAGGCCTACGACGTGCTCACGGCGGCCGGGCTGACGGCCAGCGACGTCGCCGACGTCTTCCGCGAGTGGAACACCGGCGAGCTCGACTCCTTCCTCGTCGAGATCACGGCCGAGGTGCTCGACCAGGTCGACGCGTCGACCGGGGCGGCCCCTCGTCGAGCTCATCGTCGACGAGGCCGAGCAGAAGGGCACCGGCCGCTGGACCGTGCAGATCGCCCTCGAGCTCGGTGTCCCGGTGTCCGCGATCGCCGAGTCGGTCTTCGCCCGCTCGGCCTCCGGCGACCGGCCGTCCGCGAGGCGGCGCGCGGCGTCCTCGCCGGCCCCGAACGCACGCTGGCCGGCCGACGACGGCCAGACGCAGCTGGTCGACGACGTCCGCGACGCGCTCTGGTCCGCCAAGGTGGTCGCCTACGCCCAGGGCCTCGAGCAGATCCGCAAGGCGAGCGAGAACTACGACTGGGGCGTCGACATCGCGACGGTCGCCCGGATCTGGCGCGGCGGCTGCATCATCCGCGCGCGGCTGCTCAAGCAGATCAGCGACGAGTACGCCGCCGGGCGAGCTCGCCACCCTCCTCGTCGCCCCGAGCATCCGGCCGGGCCTGGCCGACCGGCAGGAGTGCCTGGCGTCGCGTGGTCGCGGCGCGCGACGACGGCCGGGGTGCCGGTGCCCGGCTTCTCCAGCGCCCTCGCGTACTACGACACCGTCCGAGCCGAGCGGCTGCCGGCCGCGCTCGTGCAGGGTCTGCGCGACAACTTCGGCGCGCACACCTACCGCCGGGTCGACCGCGAGGGCACCTTCCACACGCTGTGGTCGGCGGACCGGTCCGAGGTCGAGATCTGAGCGCCGCACTCGTGCACGCTCCCTCTGCCTCCCGGCCCCGCGGCGTCGGCTGACGCCGTTGCCAGGCACCTACGTGGTCGTATGCCGCTGGGCTCGGTCGGGCGCCTCGGCGTCGCCTTCTCCGGGGGCGTGGACTCGGGCCTCCTCCTCGCGCTCGCCGTCCGCGCGCTCGGGGCTGACCGGGTGCTCGCGGTGATCGGCGTCTCCCCGAGCCTGGCCCGCGACGAGCTGCACGGCGCCCGCGACGTGGCGGCGGCGATCGGTGCGCCCGTCGTCGAGGTCGCGACCCACGAGGGCGACCACCCGATGTACCGGGCGAACGGGCCGGACCGGTGCTTCTTCTGCAAGGACGAGCTCTTCACCCGGATCTCGGACGAGGTGGCCGGTGCCCATGGGCTCGTCGCCGTGGCCTACGGCGAGAACGCCGACGACGCCCGGCGACCGGATCGTCCGGGGGCCGCGGCGGCGACGAGCCACGACGTCCTGCGGCCCCTCGCCGATGCGGGACTGACCAAGGCGGACGTCCGGGAGCTCGCTCGCGCACTGGGCCTGCCCAACGCCGACAAGCCGGCCGCGCCGTGCCTGGCCTCGCGCATCCCGCACTTCTCCGAGGTCGACCCGGCCAAGCTCGCCCAGGTCGAGGCGGCCGAGCGCGGCGCTGCGGGCGCTGGGGTTCGCGGACTGCCGCGTCAGGCACCACGGCGACGTGGCTCGGGTGGAGCTGCCTGACGGTCGAGCTGGTCCCGGGCCATGGAGCCCGACGTGCGGGCCGCCATCCACGCGGTGGGGCTCGAGGCAGGCTTCCGGTTCGTCGCGGTCGATGTCGCAGGGATCCAGTCGGGGGCGTTCACGCTGCCACTCGTGCGGCTGGGCGATGGCTGACGCGCGCCATCCGGCTCGGGCGACCTGCAGGGGGTCGCCGAGCTCGACCTCGGCCGGGCGGCCCGTCGGGGCTACCCCGAGGCCGTGCTTCTGTGAGCACAAGACGCAGGGCAGGTGGCGTCGATCGCCTTGGCACTCAAGGATGCTCATGACAAGGGCACGACGACCGGGCCGGTCGCTCTTCACTCGCGCCCCGGCCGCTCATGCCGAGGCCGTTCTGCGGGTGCTGCCCGATGCGATCCACGACGAGGTCGGCCGGATCCTCGCCTGGCCTCCACGGGCACCGGAGCCGACAGGCGGCCTCGTCGCGGTGCTCTGCGCGGGGACGTCAGACCTACCGGTGGCTCGGGAGGCCCTGGTCACGCTGACCTATCTCGGGCGTCCCACGGAGCTCGTCGTCGACATCGGCGTGGCCGGGATCCACCGGGTGCTCGCGCGGGAGGACCTGATCCGGTCGGCGCGGGCGATCGTCGTGGTCGCCGGGATGGACGGGGCGCTGGCGTCGGTCGTGGCGGGTTTGGCGAGCGCGCCGGTCGTCGCGGTTCCGACCTCCGTCGGCTACGGCGCGGCGTTCGAGGGGCTCGCTCCGTTGCTGTCGATGCTCAACGCCTGCTCCCCCGGGGTCGGCGTCGTCAACATCGACAACGGCTACGGCGCCGGACACCTCGCTGCGCAGATCGCCGCCGACCCGAGCTGACGGCCCCGCGCCCGTGCGACGGGTTCAGTTCTCGAGCTTCCTGACGATGCGCTGGACGGTGAGCCAGCTGCGCGTGGTGATGCCCTTCCCGTAGAGCTTCTCGAGCCAGGACATGAAGTCCGGGGTCCGGCCCGGATCGCTGTTGTCGATGACGGCGAGGACGACCCGGGCCGCGGGGTCGTACCGGACGAACTGTGTCAGCGGGTCCGACTGGCCCGGCACAGGGACTGTCGGCGGCGCGACGTCCTTGAGGAAGGTCGCGGTGAGGTAGGTGCCGCGTCCGTGGCTCAGACCGGGAAAGGGGTCGCTGTCGAGCAGCGCGCGCAGCTCGGGGTGCCCGCGGATGATGGTGCGGCTGGAGAGTCCGAGCTCGCTGGTGAGCGCGGCCTCGACCCGCCGCTCCAGGGCGGGCACGTCCGTCTCAGCGCTGCGAAAGACGATGTTGCCGCTGGCCAGCACCGAGGCCACGTCCTCGAAGCCGAGCCCCTCGAACACGCCTCGCAGCTTGTCGTTGGTCATGTTCTTGCCGCTCGGTGCGATTCCGCGCAGGAGCGCTGCATACCGGTGCCTGGCGGCAGCCACCCCTACGCACCCCCGGCTGGAGCGGCACCGCCGGGGACCAGTCCGGCGTCGACGGCGGCGGCGACGGCACTCGCGAGGACGTCCCGGACCGGGCGGTCCAGGGCGGCCGCAGCGGCCTCCACGGCGGAGAACTCCGGGGTCACGGTGATGATGCGGCCGTTGCGGTGGGCCAGCTTGACGGCAACCCGCTGTCCGTCCACGTCGACGTCGACCCAGGACCGAGGCAGCGCCCAGCGGCGCACCCGGCTCTGCCGGACGCCGATGGTGCTCGTCCGGGCCAGCACGAGGTCCCGGAGCCGGGCGGCATCCGCGGGAGTCGCGAGGACGGAAAGGACGTGGGCCGGGCGGCCCTTCTTCATGACGATGGGGGTCAGCCAGGCATCCGCCGCACCGTTGTCGAGAAGCGCCATGAGGACGGAGGGCCAGACCCTCGGGTCGAGGTCGTCGACGTTCGCCTCGAGCACCACCAGGAGCGACTCATCCAGGCCCTCATCGCCCATGGCCGAGCTGCCGGGTGCCAGGTCCGTCGCAGGATGCTCGTGCCAATCGGGCTCCCGGGAGCCCACGACCACACGGACGACGTTGGCCCGGCCGTCGACCTCCTTGGTGCCCGCCCCGACGCCCACGGCTGAGACCTCCATCCTCGGCAGCGGGCCCTGCCTCGTCGCCAGCGTCGTCAGCAGAGCGACCCCGGTCGGCGTCGCGAGCTCCCCCTCCCCCACCGCCTCGACGACCCATCCGATCGTCAGGCCGAGGACAGCGGGGACCGGCACGGCGACCAGCCCATGGGAGCCACGCACCGACCCGGAACCGACGGCGATCGCGCTGACGACGACCTCCGACACCCCGAGGTCGTCCAGGGCCGCACACACGCCGACGACGTCGGCGATGGAATCCCAGGCACCCACCTCGTGGAAGCGCACCTCGTCGACCTCGACGGCGTGGACCCTGGCCTCGACGCACGCGAGCGCCTCGAACGCCGAATGGGCCCGTCGCCCAACGGTGTCCGTCAGGTCAGCGGAGGCGAGCAGCCGCCGGATCTCCGCCCATGCGCGGTGGGGCTGGTCCGGCCCCGTGAGCTCGACGCCGACGTTGACTGCGCGCATGCCCGCCCGGGTCGTGTCGGCCGCCGTGATCCGGACCGTTCCGGGGATGACCGCCTCGACGGCAGACCGCACGACCTCGAGCGACGCGCCGGCGTCGACGAGCGCGCCGAGGAGCATGTCGCCGGCCACCCCCGCCGATGCGTCGATCCACGCGGTCCGGTCATGGGGAGTCGCCGGCTGCCTCACCTCTGTCGCGCTGCTGGGCATGCGCCACAGGCTAGGCGCTGCCCCCGCAACACACCCGCCTGCCGTCAACCGGCACCTGTTGCAACAGGTCCTGGCAGTCGATACGCGGGTGTGTTGCGGGCAGCCGGGGGCGGGAGGGCTGGGAGGACGAGTGGCCCGGGAAGGAGCTCAGCGGCATACGGCATGGGGCTGGTGAAGCCGGCCGCCCGCTCAACGCTGCGTCGTGTCGGTGACCTCGCCGACGAGCTCCTCGAGCACGTCCTCGAGGAAGACGACGCCCGTCACCTCCCCGGACTCGTCGATGACGCGAGCGAGGTGAGCCCCCGTGAGCTGCATCGTCGCGAGGACGTCCTCGACCTCGTCGCCGTCCCGGACGGTGGCCAGCCGGCGGATCCGCTTCGGGGGGACGGGCAGCTCGTGGCGCTCGTCGTCGGCGTAGAGCAGATCCTTGAGATGGAGGTAGCCGGCGATGTCGCCGCCCGCGTCGAGGACCGGGTAGCGCGAGAACCCCTGCCGCGCGACGAGCAGCTCGATGTCGGCGGGGGTGGCACCGAGCTGCACGGTCGTCAACCCCTCGAGCCCGACGGCGACGTCGTGAGCGAGCTTGTCGGAGAACTCCAGCGTCTTGGAGACAAGGCCGAGTCGCGCCTCCTCGATGAGCCCCTCGCGGTGCGACTCGCCGACGATGTGGGCCACCTCCTCCGCGGTGAAGGCCGACGAGATCTCATCCTTGGGCTCGATGCCGAAGAGACGCACGAGCGCCTTGGCAAGCGTCTCCATCGCGCTGATGATGGGGCGCAGGGCACGCGTGATGGCGTAGAGCGGTGGCACGAGGAGGAGCGCGGATCGCTCCGGGCCGGCGATGGCGATGTTCTTGGGGATCATCTCCCCGACCACGACATGCAGGTAGGACACGATGAGCAGGGCGACCGCGAGCGCCACGCCGCCCGCCCAGGCCGTTCCCATCCCCCACGCCGCGAAGATCGGCTCGAACAGGTGGTGCAGGGCTGCCTCGGCCAGGGCGCCGAGGCCTACGGAGCACACGGTGATGCCCAGCTGGGCTGTCGTGAGCATCGACCCGAGCCGCCCGACCGCCTCGATGCTCGTGGCCGCGCGCCTGCTTCCTGCGTCGGCGAGTGGCTGCAGGGACGAGCGCCGGACGGTCATGGCAGCGAACTCGGCGCCGACGAAGAACGCGTTGCCGAAGAGCAGGATCAGCGAGACGACGTAGACCCAGGCGCCACTCATTGCGGCACCTCCGCCACGGTGTCAGGCTCTGGGCCGGGTGGCTCGGGCGCCGAGTCGGGGTCGGGGACGAAGCGCAGGCGGTCGACCCGGCGCCGGGCCATGCCCGTCACGTGGATGCGCCAGCCCGGAACCGTGATCACATCGCCGACGACCGGCACCCGGCCCAGCCGGGCCATGACGTAGCCGCCCATCGTCTCGTACGTCGTTCCGTCGGGCACCTCGGCGTCGAAGGCGTCCCGCACCTCGTCCGGCCGCCACAGTCCCGGCACCGTCCACGACCCGTCCGTCAGCTCGCGACCGCTCTGCCGCCTCCGGTCGTGCTCGTCCGCGACCTCGCCGACGATCTCCTCGACGACGTCCTCGAGGGTGACGATGCCTGAGGTGCCGCCGTACTCGTCGACGACGACGGCCATCTGGAAGCCGCCCGCCCGCAGCTGCCGCAGCAGCGGCTCGAGCTGGATGGTCTCTGGCACGACCAGGCGGTCGGACATGAGCGCCGAGACCGGGACGTCCTTGCGGCGGTCGTGCGGGACGGCCATGGCGCGCTTGACGTGCACCACGCCGTCGATGTCGTCCCAGTCATTGCCGAGGACGGGGAACCGCGAATAGCCAGTCCGCCGCGACAGCCGGAGGACGTCGTCGGCCGACTCGTCACGGTGGATGCCGGCACAGCGCACGCGCGGCGTCATGACGTCGTCAGCAGTGCGCTCACCGAAGCCGAGCGTCTTCGTGAGCAGTCGCGCGGTCGTGACCTCGAGGGTCCCCGCCTCGGCCGATCGCTGCACGAGGCTCGCGAGCTCCTGCGGCGTCCGCGCGCCCGAGAGCTCCTCCTGCGGTTCGATCCCGATGGCGCGCAGGAACGCGTTGGCCGAGCCGTTGAGGACGAGGATGAGCGGCTTGGCCACCGTCGCGAAGATCCGGACCGGCAGCGCGACGACCTTCGCCGTCGTCAAGGGCGCCGAGATGCCGAGGAACTGCGGGAGCAGCTCGCCGAAGACCATCGAGAACGCGGTGGCCAGCACGAGGGCGAGGGCGCCGGAGATGGCATCGACCGCTGGCTGCGCGAGCCCGAGGCTGCTGAGCGGGCCGGCCAGGAGGCGGCCGATGGACGGCTGGGCGAGGAAGCCGACGACGAGAGTCGTGATGGTGATGCCGACCTGGGCCGCCGACAGCTGGGTGGAGAGCTGCTTGAGGGACTGGAGGACGATCCGGGCGTGGCCGTCCCCGCCGTCGATCGCCCTCTGGACGGTCGGCCGGTCGAGGGCGACGAGGGAGAACTCCGCAGCGACGAAGACGGCCGTGCCGCCAGTCAGGAGGATCGCTGCGAGCAGGAGCAGCCACTCCGTCACCGCATCGTCACCGTATCCTCAGCTGCCCTCACCGCGCCCACTATATGGACCCGTCACGGCACTCGGAGGGGTGTGGTTGAGTTGGACGCACACCAGAAATTGCCCTTCGGGGCCTTGAAGGAGGCGTTGTGACAGCCGCGTCGGCCGCCACTCCAGCACAGCCCGCCGCGGGCGGCGCCACGCCGTCCGCCGATCCGCAGCGGGGGCGGATCGAGATCCGCGGGCTCACGAAGCGGTTCGGCCGGTTGACGGCCGTCGACCAGCTCGACCTCGACGTCGTTCCCGGCCGGATCACCGGCTTCCTCGGCCCGAACGGCGCCGGCAAGACGACGACCCTGCGGATGCTCCTCGGGCTGATCCGTCCCACCGCCGGCACCGCGACCATCGAGGGGCGTCGCTACCACGACATCGCCAACCCGCTCACCGTCGTCGGGTCCGCGCTCGAGTCGACGAACTTCCACCCGGGGCGCACCGGGCGCAACCACCTGCTGGCCCTCGCCGCCGCTTCCGGGATCCCGGCCAGTCGCGTCGACGAGCTGCTCGAGCTCGTGGGCATCCCGGCGGCGGCGGGCAAGCGCGCGGGCGGCTACTCGATGGGCATGCGGCAGCGACTTGGGCTCGCGGCCGCCCTGCTCGGGGACCCGCGCGTCATCATCCTCGACGAGCCGGCCAACGGCTTGGACCCCGACGGCATCCGGTGGCTGCGCGGGTTCCTGCGCCACCTCGCCTCGGAGGGCCGCACCCTGCTCATCTCGAGCCACATGCTGTCCGAGGTCGAGCAGACCGTCCACGACGTCGTCATCATCGCGAACGGCAGGCGGGTCGCACAGGGCACCGTCGAGGAGCTTCGCGGCGAGCCCACCGCCTTCGTGCGCACCTCCGACCCCGACCGGCTGGCAAGCACCCTGGCCGGGCGGGGACTGAGCCTGAAGCGCAAGGACGGCGGCATCCAGGTGACGACGGAGGACCTCGCGATGGTCGGAGATCTCGCTCACGCGGCTGACATCGCGATCCACGAGCTGCGCGCGGAGAAGACCCACCTCGAGGAGCTCTACTTCAACCTCACCGACTCGGACCAGCACCGCAACCGCAACCTCGGTGGTCCCGTTGCTCCCCTCGGCCAGCTGCCCCCGCCCACCGGGCCACCCATCGACCCGAGCCTGCTCGCCGTGACCCCCGACGCGGCGCCACCGGACACGAGGGAGCCCGAGACGCAAGGACAGGAGGAGTCGCGGTGACCAAGGCCGTCAGCTCGGAGTTCCGCAAGTTCTTCACGACGCGGCTGTGGTGGGGGATGCTCATCGCGATCGTCGTGGCCGGCGCCGCCTTCGCCGCACTGTTCGCGTTCCTGTTCACGAGCGATGCCGTGATCGGCGAGGGCGGCCCCGGCCTCCCGACCTCCGACGCCGAACTGGCCCGGACCACCTTCACGAGTGGCATCGGCGTCGGCTACCTGCTCACCCTGGCGATCGGGGTGATGACCGTCGGGTCCGAGTACCGGCACAAGACGATCACCGCCACGTTCCTGGCCGAGCCCAAGCGCAGCCGCGTCATGGTCGCCAAGTCCATCCTGCTGCTGGTCCTCGGTGCCATGTACGGGCTCGCCTCGCTGACCGCATCGGTGGTCACCGGGGCGACGATCCTCTCGTCGCGCGGGCACGAGCCGTTCGGGGACCCGGAGATCTGGCGGACCCTTGCCCTGTCCCTGCTCGTGCTGGGCCTCTGGGCACTCATCGGGCTCGGGGTCGGCATCCTCATCCCCAACCAGGTCGCGGCCCTGCTCATCGCGGTCGGCGTCGCCTGGATCGTCGAGCCGATCATCGGAGCGGTCCTGCCGTTGACCGAGATCGGGGCAGACATCGCCCGCTATCTGCCCTCGCAGGCGACGAATGCGACCCTGGACGTGCAGAACGTCAGTTTCGGCGGGACGGTGAACGACCAGCTTGCCTGGTGGGTTGGGGCGCTCGTCCTCACCGGCTACGCCGTGATCATGGCGCTCATCGGCACCGTCCGGACGGTCCGCGCCGACATCTCCTGACGGGGCCGCTGGCCCGGTCGACCCACTGATATCCCGTGTCCGTATGCCGCTGAGCCGGCTCCCGCTGTCACCGCCCCGGCGCGTCTTTCGCCATTCAGACGTCTGTCGGGCCGGGATGCCTTCGGGGCTAGGCTTGGGCTGTACTCTGCACGACGCACCCCAGGCAACGAAAGAGGCGCATTCGCGTGTCTGAACAGTCCACGTCCGGCGACCCGATGGCATCCTTCGGACCGAACGACTGGCTCGTAGACGAGCTGTACCAGCAGTACCTGACTGACAAGGACTCGGTGGACCGCGCCTGGTGGGCGTTCTTCGAGGACTACAGTCCGCGTGACGCCGACGGCCGCAAGGCCGCTCCCCTCGGCAATGGTGCTCCCTCGGCTCGCCCCGCACCGCAGTCGCCCTCCACGACCGCTGCCAACACGTCAGCCGCTCCCTCAGCCACATCGACGGCCCCGTCGGCCGCCCAGAAGCCACCGGCTGCGCCTGCGCCCGCTCCGTCAGCTCCCAAGGCGAACGCCGCCCCGGCAGCCCCGGCCCAGAAGGCGGCCCCGGCCCAGAAGACGACTGCGGCCCCGGCCGCTGAGCCATCCTCGCCGAAGCCCCGCGACATCCCGGCCGTCAAGGGACCCGGTCCCGTCAGCGAGGACGCCCTGACGCCGCTGCGCGGCGCACCGGCCCGCGTGGTCGCCAACATGGAGTCCTCGCTCGAGGTGCCCACGGCCACGAGTGTCCGGGCCGTCCCGGCGAAGCTGCTCATCGACAACCGCGTCGTCATCAACAACCACCTCGCCCGGTCGCGCGGCGGCAAGGTGAGCTTCACGCACATCGTCGGCTACGCGATGGTCAAGGCGCTCTCCGTCATCCCCCAGATGAACAACGGCTTCACGGAGAAGGACGGCAAGCCTGCACTCGTCCAACCCGCCCACGTCAACTTCGGCCTCGCCATCGACCTGCAGAAGCCCGACGGCTCGCGCACCCTCGTGGTCCCCTCGATCAAGTCGGCCGAGAAGATGGACTTCGTCCACTTCTGGACCGCCTACGAGGACATGGTCAAGAAGGCCCGCAACAACAAGCTGACCGTCGAGGACTTCCAGGGCACGACCATCTCCCTGACGAACCCCGGTGGGATCGGCACGGTGCACTCGGTCCCCCGTCTGATGAAGGGGCAGGGCACCATCATCGGTGTCGGCGCCCTCGACTACCCGGCCGAGTGGCAGGGGGCGAGCACCGAGACGCTCAACCGCAACGCGGTGAGCAAGATCCTCACCCTCACGTCGACCTACGACCACCGGATCATCCAGGGCGCGGTCAGCGGCGAGTTCCTCCGGGTCCTGCAGGAGCTGCTCCTCGGGGAGAACCGCTTCTACGACGAGATCTTCGAGTCGCTGCGCATCCCGTACGAGCCGGTCCGGTGGATCCGGGACATCGACTCGTCGCATGACGACGACATCAACAAGGTCGCTCGGGTGCAGGAGCTGATCCATGCCTACCGCGTGCGCGGCCACCTCATGGCCGACACGGACCCGCTCGAGTACAAGCAGCGGCGACACCACGACCTCGACGTCACGACGCACGGCCTGACGCTGTGGGACCTCGAGCGCACCTTCGCCACCGGCGGGTTCGGCGGGGCACCCTTCCTCAGGCTGCGGAAGATCCTCGGCATCCTGCGCGACTCGTACTGCCGGACCGTCGGCATCGAGTACATGCACATCCAGGACCCAGAGCAGCGCAAGTGGATCCAGGACAAGGTCGAGGTCACCTACAAGAAGATCTCCCGCGATGAACAGCTGCGGATCATGCGGCGGCTCAACGCCGCCGAGGCCTTCGAGACGTTCCTCCAGACAAAGTTCGTCGGACAGAAGCGCTTCTCGCTCGAGGGCGGCGAGTCGGTCATCGCCCTGCTCGACCGCATCCTCTGCCGCGCCGCCGGCGACGACCTCGACGAGGTCTGCATCGGCATGCCGCACCGGGGCCGTCTCAACGTCCTCGCCAACATCGCCGGCAAGTCCTACGGCCAGATCTTCCGCGAGTTCGAGGGCAAGCAGGACCCGCAGTCGGTCCAGGGTTCCGGCGACGTCAAGTACCACCTGGGCACCGAGGGCGAGTTCTCGTCAGAGGACGGCAAGAAGACCAAGGTCTACCTCGCGGCCAACCCGTCGCACCTCGAGGCGGTCAACCCGGTGCTCGAGGGCATCGTCCGCGCCAAGCAGGACCGGCTCAACCTCGCCGGCGAGTCCTTCACCGTCCTCCCCGTCCTGATGCACGGCGACGCGGCCTTCGCGGGCCAAGGGGTCGTGGCGGAGACCCTCAACCTGTCGCAGCTGCGCGGCTATCGGACCGGTGGCACGATCCACGTCGTCATCAACAACCAAGTCGGTTTCACGACCTCACCCAGCTCGTCGCGGTCCTCGGTCTATTCGACTGATGTGGCGCGAATGATCCAGGCGCCGATCTTCCACGTCAACGGTGACGATCCCGAGGCGTGCGTGCGCGTCGCCGAGCTCGCCTACGACTTCCGGAAGGAGTTCAACAAGGACGTCGTGATCGACCTCATCTGCTACCGCCGGCGCGGGCACAACGAGGGCGACGACCCCTCGATGACCCAGCCGCTGATGTACAACCTCATCGAGGCGAAGCGCTCGGTCCGCAAGCTGTACACCGAGTCCCTCATCGGACGCGGCGACATCAGCGTCGAGGATGCCGAGGCCGCGCTGCGCGACTACCAGCAGCAGCTCGAGCGCGTCTTCATCGAGACGCGCGAGGCGGCGAAGCAGGCCGAGCACGAGCGACAGTCCGCCGACCCCGACACCGAGGTGCCCGACAACGCGGGCCTCGAGAAGCCGACGGCGCAGGTCCTCGACGACCGGGCGACACATCGCTCCTCGACCAAGACCGGAGTCCCGGGGGAGCAGATAGTGCAGATCGGCGAAACCTTCGGCAAGCCGCCGGTTGGCTTCACGATCCACCCGAAGCTCAAGCAGCTGACGGACCGCCGGGTCCAGATGGTCCACGAGGGCGGCATCGACTGGCCGATGGCCGAGCTGCTCGCCTTCGGCACCCTCCTCAAGGAGGGGACGCCGGTCCGCCTCGCCGGCCAGGACAGCCGACGCGGTACCTTCGTCCAGCGCCACGCCGTCCTCATCGACAAGAGCACTGGCGAGGAGTGGACACCGCTGCTCTACCTCGGCGAGGGCCAGGCGCGCTTCTGGGTCTACGACTCGCTCCTGTCGGAGTACGCAGCCATGGGGTTCGAGTACGGGTACTCCGTCGAGCGGCCCGACGCCCTCGTCCTCTGGGAGGCCCAGTTCGGCGACTTCGCCAACGGCGGCCAGACCATCGTCGACGAGTTCATCAGCAGCTCCGAGCAGAAGTGGGGCCAGCGCAGCTCGGTCGTCCTGCTCCTTCCGCACGGCTACGAGGGCCAGGGCCCGGACCACAGCTCGGCCCGGATTGAGCGCTACCTGCAGATGTGCGCCGAGAACAACATGACCGTCGCCTTCCCGTCGACGGCGGCAAGCTACTTCCACCTGCTCCGGCGCCAGGCCTACGCCCGCCCGCGCACGCCGCTCATCGTCTTCACCCCGAAGTCGATGCTGCGGAGCAAGGCCGCGGCCAGCCCCGTCGAGGCCTTCACCCAGGGTGGCTTCCAGCCCGTGCTGGCCGACCACGAGGGCGTCACGCAGAACGTCGACCGCGTCCTCTTCGCCTCGGGCAAGGTCGTTCACGAGCTCGACGCCGAGCGCTCGAAGCGCGATGACACGTCGACCGCCATCATCCGTGTCGAGCAGCTCTACCCCATTCCGCTCGACGAGATGCGGGAGGCGGCATCCCGCTACCCCGACGCGGAGCTCGTGTGGGTCCAGGACGAGCCACGCAACCAGGGCGCCTGGCCGCTCATGGCGCAGTGGATCCACGAGGATCTGTCCGCGCTCGGCGAGACCCGACCGTGGCGCGTCATCGCCCGCACGGCCTCCGCCTCGCCCGCCACCGGCTCGACGAAGAAGCACGCCATCGAGCAGGCAGAGCTGATGGAGCGCGCCTTCGGTCGCTGAAACCCTGACACCAGGGCCCCCTCTGCCCGACTGGGCCCAAGCGATCGAACCTTCGTGCCCGGCACCCACCGTGCCTCGGTGGCGGTAGGTGCCGGGCGCGGTCGTCTGGGGTGAGACTGCAGGGGGCAGGGACGAGCCGTGGGCGCGGGCGAGCCCAGCGGCATACGGCATCTGTGGTCCCACCGCACTCCGTCGAGCCTCCATGGCGTGGCGTACCGCACGCGATACCCTCCAACCGTGTACTTCACCGACCGCGGCATCGAGGAGCTGGCCAGCCGGCGCGGCGCGGAGGAGGTGAGCCTCGACTGGCTCGCCGAGCAAATGAGAACGTTCGTCGACCTCAACCCGGATTTCGAGGTCCCGATCGACCGTCTGGCGACCTGGTTGGCGCGACTCGACGACGACGAGGAATGACCCACGTGAACCACTCCTCGCACGATCCGGCTCGCCCGACCTTCGGCGCGGGGCCGGCCTACCCGTCTTCGCACACCCGGTTCGACGATGGTGCCGGGACGCGGCAGGCGACGAGCGCCTCGACCGCCCGGTCGAGCGAGCCCGGCGCACGCGTCGCTGCGGCGGGTGAGGAGTCGGCACCCGGCGAGCCGTCCACCCCGGAGCCGTACTTCTCCCCCACTGCGGAGTTCACTGTCGCCGGCGGCGTCCGCGACGTCGGCATGGTCTTCGTCGGCGCCTCGACCACGGCAGGTTACGGGGATCCGAAGGGGCTCGGCTGGGTCGGCCGCGTCGTGGCACGGACGCAGCATCCCGACCTCGATCTCACCGCGTACAACCTCGGGATCCGAGGCAGCACCTCGGGTGACGTCGTGGCCCGCTGGGCCGGTGAGGCGCACCCACGCTGGAAGGGTCGGTCCGAGCGGCGTCTGGTCCTGTCCTTCGGCACGGCCGACATCCGTAGCGGTATGACGATGGCGCGGTCCCGCCTCAACCTCGCCAACGTCGTCGACGAGGCGACCAACGCCGGGATCGGCGTCTTCGTCGTCGGCCTGACCCCGTCCCTGGATGCGGAGCTCAACCGGCGTATCGAGGCGCTTGCCGAGGCACAGGCGGACGTCTGCGCCCGTCGAGGCATCACCTACGTCGACTGCTTCCGCCCACTGGTCAGCCACGACCAGTGGATGGCGGACCTCGCCGCGAGCCCCGACCGCGCGCACCCCGGGCAGGCGGGTTACGGGCTCATCGCCTGGCTAGTGCTCCACAACGGGTGGAACGAGTGGATCGGGATCGGCTGATCGCTCCCGAGCCGTACATCTCGACGCCCGTCAGTCGGCCGAGCTCGGCTCGCCCAGCCGGTGTGCCGGCGACGCCAGCGCGGCCACGATGTTCGCGACGGCCACAGCGGCGACGCCCGCGGCGATGAGGGTCTGGTCGGAGTCACGAAGCGACCACGCGACCGGGAGCAGGAGGACGTTCCACAGCAGGGTCGGTGTCCGTGGCCACCGCTGCCCCCGGAACCAGGCCCGAGCCACGACCAGGAGCGCCACGCCGAAGATGAGAATCAGGGCCGCCGACGTCAGGGCCGTGGTCAGCGAGTCCTCCGCGCCCAGCGCGATCTCGTAGACGTAGAAGCCGGCAAAGGCGAGCACGATGAGGGCTTCGACGACGGTGAGCAGGCCCGCGATGAGCGCGGCACGCGAAGCCCTCGCCGGGGCGGCGGAGCTCGGGGGGTCGATCGGGTGCGTCGGCTCGGTCACCCTGTCGAGCCTAGTGCGGGCAGGATCACACGTCTCGGGCGGGACGTTGAGATGAAGTGGGTATGGATCTGAACGCGAACTGCAGATAAGATCGGCTCTTGGTGTGATCTGCGCCCAAAGCCTTGCCCACGGCATGGCCCCTCAGCACACTGGTTGACACCGACTGGTGACAACGAGCGACGCGTACGGAACATATTCGTGCGCGTCTCCGTTGGTCAGGGGAGCGTCTCCCCGGTCACCCGAGGTCGCACTGAGTAATGGCTCCGACAACGACGCTGGCGCCGAGAACCGCACCCACCGCGCACCCGCGTGTGGTGCCGAACGACATGATGAAGGAGCACGAGCCTTATGGATTGGCGCGACCGCGCTGCCTGTCTGGATGCCGACCCCGAGCTGTTCTTCCCCATCGGGAACACCGGTCCGGCCATCCTGCAGATCGAGGAGGCCAAGGCTGTGTGCCGGACCTGCCCAGTCATCGACACCTGCCTGAAGTGGGCCCTCGAGACCGGGCAGGACGCCGGTGTCTGGGGTGGCCTGAGCGAGGATGAGCGCCGCGCCCTCAAGCGTCGGAATGCGAGAGCCCGCCGCGCCGGCTGATCCTCGCGAGACCATCGCCCTGGAGCCCGGTGCCCAAGGTCACCGGGCTTTGCTGTGCTTCCCGTCACTCCCCCGTCGCGCCCCCCTCCGGTCGCGTCTAGGTCAGCGGGCGCAGGCTCGCCGTGAACCGGGCGCGGGTGCCACGGGGTGTGGCCGGTTCCCACGCGATCCTGCCCTGCAGGTCCGCGACCAGCGACTGCACGATCTGGGTACCCAGGCCAGAGCCGGGGGGCCGTTCTGGGTTGATCCCCCTGCCGTCGTCCTCGACCGACACGACGAGCATCGGCCGGCCGCGCTCGTCGCTCGATCGCTCGACGAGGACGCGGATCTCTCCGCCGCGGACGCCGAGGCCGTGCTCGATGGCGTTCTGGGCCAGCTCGCTCACGATCATGGCGAGCGCGGTCGCATCCTCCGGGCGGAGCCTGCCGAAGGATCCCTCGAGCGTCGTGGTGATCGGCGCGCCGTTGGAGGAGACGTCGACGATGGCCTGCAGGCCGCGCTTGACGATGGCATCGAAGTCCACCGACTCGTCAAAGCCCTGGCTCAGCTGGTCGTGCACCATGGCGATCGTCCCGACGCGCCGCTCGGCCTCCTCGAGCGCCGTCCTGGCCTCTCCCTGGGGGACCCGACGCGCCTGGAGCCGGAGCAGCGCAGCCACCGACTGGAGGTTGTTCTTGACGCGGTGGTGGATCTCCCGGATCGTCGCCTCCTTCGTCATGAGCTCCCGCTCGCGACGCCGCAGCTCTCCGACGTCGCGCAGGAGCACCAGCGCGCCGAAGCGCTGGCCCGCTTCGGTCAGTGGGATCGCCCGCATCGAGACCGTAGTACCGGCTCCGGTCACCTCGGTGCGCCATGGCTGGCGGCCGGTGACGACGAGGGGCAGCCCCTCGTCGACCGGGTAGGACTCCCGGATGTTCTCCGTGACGACCTGGGCCAGGCTGGCGCCGACGACCTCCCCGAGATGTCCCAGCCGGTGCAGGGCGGACACGGCGTTGGGGCTCGCATAGGTGACGACCCCGTCGATGTCGAGACGGATGACACCGTCGCCCACTCGCGGCGCTCCACGGCGCAGCCCTGTGGGGGCGGTGCTGTGCGGGAACTCGCCGGCCGAGACCATGCGACAGAGCGCGTCGGCCGTCGCCAGGTAGGTGATCTCGAGGCGGCTCGGCGTGCGGGTCGTCCACAGGTTGGTGTGGCGGGTGACGATGGCGACCACCCTGCCCTCGCGGACGACGGGGATGTACTCCTCGCGCACCGACTGGTGCCCGTTGTCGCCCGGCACCTCCACCTGCCGCACCCGCAGGATGCGCTGCTCGGCCGCCGCCTCGTCCAGCAGCGGGCCGACGTGGTCGCCATCGGCCGTCCGGCCGACCTGGTCGTCGACGAAGACGAGGTGCCCGGTCGTCGGCCGCACGTGCGCGACTGCGTGCCAATGGCCGTCCGTGCCGCTGGGCGGGCGGACCCACAGGACGAGGTCAGCGAAGGACAGGTCGGCAATCAGCTGCCAGTCGCCAACGAGCAGGTGCAGCCACTCGACCTCGGCGTCGCCGAGAGCGGTCCGGCTGCGCAGGAGCTCAGTCAGTGTTGCCACGTCGTGAGCCTATGCGTCGCCCCAGGGGTCTGCGGACAGGCATGCGACAGACCATGCCGTATGCCGCTGGGCTCGGCCCGTCTGCGTCCTCCCTCTCCGGGGGAGGAAGGACGCAGACGGGGGCACGGGGCTCAGCTGGCCGAGCGGGACGACTTCCCGCGCGGGGGCCGGGGCTGCGCTGCAGACTTTGCCGACTTGGCCTTGGCGCCCACGGACGTCGAGGCGGCGGCCGCCTGGGCTGACCCTGCGCGCTTCGCGGCCGCCTTGGTGGGTCGTGACGTCTGGCTCTTGGCCGTCCTCCCCGAGGTTTTCGTCGCCGGCGTCCGCGTGCTGGCTCGCGACTTCGCGGCAGGGCGATCGTCGGGCGACTGCACCGCTGCGGGCGTCCGGCTCACCTCGCCCACGGTGGATGACGCGGGCTTCGTCACCGTGCGCAGGGTGCGGAGCGCGACCGACAGTGCGGCGATGCCCGCGTAGGACATCCGCTCGATCCCGCCAAGAGCTGCTTGGGCCCTCTCGAGCGAGTCGGCGTTGATGTCGGACCACTGCGCGAGCCGGCCCGCGGCCGGGCTCCCCGGCTCGCTGACCTCGAGGACCGAGCGCGTCAGCACGTCGAGGACCGCGTACAGGTCGTCTCGGAGGGCGCCCCGAGCCATCGCGTCCCAACGGTTCTCGCGCGGCAACGAGGTGACCTTGGTGAGCATCAGGTCGATGGAGAAGGTGTCCGACGTCAGGAAGTAGACCTCGGCGACCTGGTCGAGCCGTTCTCCGGTGTCCGCCGCGATCTCGATGCAGTCGAGCAACGAGTACGAGTCCAGCAACGACGCGGCGGAGAGCGCGAGGTCGCCGGGGATGCCCTTGCCCTCGAAGTCGCGCGCGCGGGAGAGCAACCGAGCCTGCTCCCGTCCCTGCAGCAGCTCGGGGATCCGACCGGCTTGGGCCGCGATACCCGGACGGAACCGGGCCACCTCGGCGGCGATGTCCAGCGTGGCCGGACGCGTCGTCAGGAACCAGCGGACCGCCCGGTCGAGGAGTCGGCGGAACTCGAGGTAGAGGCTCGTCTGGGCCGCGGTGCTGACGACGTTGTCCGTCGCCTCGACCCGGGCCACGTAGCCGGCGAGGTCGAAGATCTCGCGGCACACGACGTAGGCGCGAGACACCTGCTCGGGTGACGCACCGGTCTCCTCGACCGCACGATAGGCGAACGTGATGCCGCCACGGTTGACCACGCTGTTGGCCACCGAGTTGGTGATGATCTCGCGGCGTAGTGCGTGGGACTCGATCTGCTCTGCGAACTTGCGTCGCAACGGCTTGGGGAAGTACTCCGCCAAGGTGCTGGCAAACCAGGGGTCATCGGGCAGGGCCGAGTTGGTCAGGTGGTCCTTGAGGTACAGCTTGGAGTAGGCGACGAGCACGGCGAACTCCGGTGACGTCAGCCCCTTGCCGTCCTTCTGACGACGCGCGATCTCGGCCTCGCTCGGCAGGAACTCCAGGGTCCGGTCGAGGTCGCCATGCTCCTCGAGGAACTGGATCAGCCGCGCGTGGACCGGGAGCATCACATGCTGCTGGGCCCGAGCGTTGCCCAGCAGGACGTTCTGCTCATAGTTGTCACGCAGGACCTCCTGGGCCACCTCGTCGGTCATCGACGCGAGCAACGCGTTGCGGCGCTTCATGGTCAGCTCCCCGGAGCGGGTCAGCTCCGTGAGCAGGATCTTGATGTTCACCTCGTGGTCGGACGTGTCGACCCCAGCGCTGTTGTCGATGGCATCGGTGTTGATCCTGACGCCCGCCAGCGCGGCCTCGATCCGGCCGAGCTGGCTGGCACCGAGGTTGCCGCCCTCGCCGACGACCTTGCAGCGCAGGCCTCCGCCGTTGACCCGGATCGCGTCGTTGGCCCGGTCGCCGATCTCGGAATGCTTCTCCCCGCTTGCCTTGATGTAGGTGCCGATGCCGCCGTTCCACAGCAGGTCGACCGGGGCGATGAGGATGGCCTTCATCAGCTCGGCCGGGGTCAGGCTCTTGGTCCCGGATCGCAGCCCCAGGGCCTGGACCATCTCGCTGGTGATCGGCACCGACTTGAGTGACCGGTCGAACACGCCGCCGCCCTCCGAGATGAGAGAGCGGTCGTAGTCTGCCCACGACGAGCCGGGCAGCTCGAAGAGCCGGCGACGCTCGGCGTACGAGGTCGCGGCGTCTGGGGTGGGATCGATGAAGACGTGCCGGTGGTCGAAGGCAGCGACGAGCCGGATGTGCTCGGACAGGAGCATCCCGTTGCCGAAGACGTCACCACTCATGTCACCCACACCGACGACGGTGAACGGCTGGGTCTGGGTGTCGACGCCCATCTCCCGGAAGTGACGCTTGACCGACTCCCAGGCTCCGCGGGCGGTGATGCCCATGCCCTTGTGGTCGTATCCCGCTGATCCGCCGGAGGCGAAGGCGTCGTCGAGCCAGAACCCGTAGTCGGCCGAGATGCCGTTGGCGAGGTCGGAGAACTTCGCCGTGCCCTTGTCCGCGGCGACGACGAGGTAGGTGTCGTCGCCGTCGTGGCGCACCACGCGAGCAGGTGGCACGACCTCGCCGGACACGAGATTGTCCGTGAGGTCCAGCAGTCCGGAGATGAACAGCTTGTAGGAGGCGACGCCTTCGTCGAGCCACGCCTGACGGTCCACCGCAGGGTTGGGCAGCTGCTTCGCGTAGAACCCGCCCTTCGACCCCGTCGGCACGATGACGGCGTTCTTGACCATCTGCGCCTTGACGAGCCCGAGGATCTCGGTCCGGAAGTCCTCGCGTCGATCTGACCAGCGCAGACCGCCACGCGCCACCTTGCCGAACCGCAGGTGCACGCCCTCGACCCGCGGGCTGTAGACCCAGATCTCGAACATCGGACGTGGGGCGGGCAGGTCCGGGACCTTCTTCGGGTCCAGCTTGAGCGACACGTAGGGCTTCGATCTGCCGTCCTCGGCGACCTGGTAGAAGTTCGTCCGCAGGCTGGCACGGATGACGCCCAGGAAGGCCCGGATGATCCGGTCCTGGTCGAGGCTCGCCACGTCGTCGAGCGCCTCGTGGATCCGTGCGACGAGCCGCTTGGCCCGGGCCGCCCGCTTGTCCTTACCGGCCACGGTGTCCGGGAACAGGTCGGGGTCGAAGCGGGCCTCGAAGAGCTCGACCAGGCTGCGCGCGATCCCGGTGTGGGCCACGAGCGCCGACTGGACGTAGTCCTGCGAGAACGTCGATGCCGACTGCCGCAGGTACTTCGCGACGGTGCGCAGGATGACGACCTGACGCGACGTCAACCCGGCGATGAGAACCAGGGCGTTGAACCCGTCGGACTCGATCTCTCCCTGCCAGACAGCCCGGAAGGCCTCCTCGAACCGGCTCCGCACGTCGTCGGCGGCCGTCCCCCGGGCCCAGTGCGTGGCCTCGACCCGCAGCCCGAAGTCGAAGATGTGCAGTTCGCCACCGTCCGGTCCCACGAACTGGTACGGCCGCTCATCGGTCACCTCGACGCCCAGGTGGGTGAACAGTGGCAGCACCTGGGTCAGGGACAGGTCCCCGCGTCGATAGAGCTTGAACCGGCGCTCGCCGGGATCGTCCGACTGGGGGTCCTGGTAGAGGTGGAGCACCGTCGCCGAGGGTGCGTCGTCAAGTGCCTCGATCCGGTCCAGGTCCGCGGCGGCGATCTCGACACCGAAGTCCTCCTTGTAGGCCTCGGGGAGCGCCTTCGCGTAGGCGGCCATCGCTCGTGCCGCCCCCTCGGCGCCACGCCGGCGGCCGAGCTCCTCGACGAGGTCCTCGTCCCACGTCCGCGTGGCGTCGACGATGCGTTGCTCGACAGCTACCGTGTCGACGTCGGGGATGTCGACACCCAGTGGCACCCGGACGACGAAGTGGAGGCGGGCCAGGGTCGACTCGCTGACCCTGGTGGTGTAGTCGATGGACTCGCCGCCGAACGCCTCGAGCAGAATGGCCTGGATCTTCAGTCGGACCGTCGTGTTGTAGCGGTCCCGCGGCAGGTAGACGAGGCAGGACATGAACCGCCCGAACTCGTCCGGTCGCAGGAAGAGCTTGGTCTTGCGACGCTCCTGGATGTGGAGCACCCTCGTCGCCACCTCGGCCAGGTGCGCCGCGCTCGTCTGGAAGAGCTCGTCACGCGGGTAGGTCTCCAGGATCTGGAGGATGTCCTTGCCCGAATGGCTCTCCTCGGTGAGCCCGGTCAGCCGCAGCACGTCCTGGGCCCGGACGTCGAGCAACGGGATGTCGTGGATCGAGTCGTTGTAGGCCCCCGAAGCGTAGAGCCCGAGGAACCGCTGCTCCCCCACGCACTCGCCCCGGGCGTCGAACTTCTTGATCGAGATGTAGTCCAGGTACACGTCCCGGTGGACGGTGGACCGCGAGTTGGCCTTGGTGATGATGAGCAGGGTCGAGTCGCGAGCGGCCCGACTCGCGGCCGGTGTGAGGACCACCCCGGTGCCCGCTTGCGGTCGGTCGTAGCGAAGGAGTCCCAGCCCGGTCCCCGGCACCTGCCGCGAGATGTCCTTGCCGTCCTCATGGGTGAGGGAGTACTCCCGATAACCGAGGAAGGTGAAGTTGTTGTGCGAGAGCCACTCGAGGAATCGACTGGCCTCACGCGCCTCGTGCGGGCTGGTTCCCGGCGGTGTCGCGGCCTTGAGGTCGCTCGCGATGGTGAGGGCGTGGGCCCGCATCTTCGGCCAGTCCTCGACCGCGTCCCTGACGTTGTCGAGCACGTGACGCAACCGCGCCTCCACCTCCGGGATGGCGGCGTCGGGCAACCGGTCGATCTCGAGGTGCATCCAGGACTCCTGGATGAGCGCGACGTCGTCGGGCACGGGGGTGGCGCGATCGGTCAGCACCTCGACCAGCTCGCCCGTCACCGTCCGTGTGACGTTCATCTGGGGATGGACGATGCTGCGCACACCCCGGTCGAAGCCACCGAGCGCGGAGACCACCGAGTCGACGAGGAAGGGCATGTCGTCGACGACGATGTCGACACTGGTGGACGTCGCCTCCTTGCCGTTGGCGCCGACGTCCGGGTTGGCCACCCGGATGTTGGAGGTGCCAACGGGGCGGGACTGGGCGAACTCCCTGTGCCGCAAGGCGGTTGCTGCGAGCTCCGCGGGATCCCGGGCAATCAGCTCCTCGGTCGCGACCAGGTGGTAGTACGCCTTGAGGAAGGAGTCCGGGGCCGGCCGAAGCGCCGTCCTGGCCTTGGTCCTTCCCTTCGTGGTGGTCGCGCTCAACGCCGCTGCCGCGGCCTGGAGGACGTCGATCCGGGACTGTTCGAGTGGCGCAGACATGCGATGTTCTTGTTCCTCGTCATGGGCTGGTGCGTGCCACACCGTCGTGGCCGCATCTCACGATGTGAGCCTATCCCCGTTCGCCGAGTGCCCCGAACAGGCCCACCGGACCGGTGGAGAACCGCCGCGGCATACGGCGCCCAGTCAATAGGGTGGTCCCATGACGGGGTTCGGGACCGATGCCGCGACCGCGGGTGGACCGGCCGATCCGGCGACCCTGCGTGCCCTGACACGTGCCCGGCGCGTCACCCGAGACCTCGCCGACGACCTGCTGACCCATCTCCCGGACCTCGGCGACATCGGCACCCAGCGCGAGCTGGACACCTGGGTCGAGCAGGCTGCGGACACGCTCCGCGCGCTGTCCGACGCCATGGAGGAGAGGCTGCTCGACGTGAGCAGGCCCCGGCCCAGTGACGAGCCACGGGCTCATCGCAGTCCGACCGCCTCGCTGGCCCGCCCGATGACTCCGGGCGCATCGGACCGTTCTGGCATGGACCGACCATGATGGGCTTGGGGGACCCGGGCTCGACGTCGGCACTCGGCGGCGCCCTTCGCCAGCAGGCCATCACCCTCACCGACCTGGTCGTCGACCTCACGGAGGCGGCTGACCGCGCGAGGCGCGGTGGCCGGGCAGACCTCTCGGCCCGGGAGCGCGAGCTGCTGAGCAGCACCGCCCGTGAGCTCGACGCCGTCGGGGCGGCCCTCCAGTCGTTCACTGCCACGGTGCTGGCCGGTTCGGCCCGCATCCGGGCGCTGGCCGACGAGGCCGTCCGGAGCGACCTGGTCATCGAGGGCGGCGTCGTCGTCGAGGCGCGGGGGCCGAGCCGGGTCGATCCGGCGGACCGACTCCGAGAACGGGAGCGCCTGCAGGAGCTGCTCAACCGAGTCAGTGCCGCAGAGGGCAAGGAACTCGCCCGGATCGCCCGAGAGCTCGGCCGCTCCGGTCCCGCACTCGCGACGTTGAGCGAGCGAGCGCGCCTCGGGTCCTGACCGGCTCCCCACCTCGCCTCCGCGCGGTTGCTCTAGCGTTGGCTCATGCGGATCACCGAGACGATCACCTACCACGCCACGGTGGAGGTCGTGTACGCGATGAAGACCAACCCTGCGTTCCAGGAGCGCAAGTGTGCTGACTCGGGGGCACTTCACCACGATGTGGCGGTGCGGCAGAACGGCACCGGTGCGCTCGTCGTGACCCGGCGTGATCTGTCCACCGAGGGCCTGCCGGAATTCGTCAAGTCCATCGTCGGTGCCCGACTCTCCATCACCGAGACGTACCAGTGGGACGCGCTTCGAGCCGACGGCTCGAGGGAGGGCACCCTCACCGTCGAGGCCGCCGGAGCCCCGGTGGCCATGCGGGGCACCGTCCACCTCGAGCCGGTCCAGGACGGCACCAACCTCAACATCGACGGCGATCTCAAGGCGCACATCCCGCTCATCGGCGGCCGGATCGAGAAGGCCGCGGCCCCCGCCTTCATCAGGGCGCTCCGCAGCGAGCACGAGTCCGCCCGCCGCTGGCTCGCCGAGCGCGCCTGACAGTCGGGCGCGCTCGCCCGAGGCTGGTGCCGTGGGCGCCAGTCAGAGCATGTGCGGATAGACGTGGTTCGTCGGCGGCACGAACGTCTCCTTGATCGAGCGCACGCTCGTCCAGCGAAGCAGGTTCTGAGCCGCGCCGGCCTTGTCGTTCGTCCCCGAGGCGCGCCCACCGCCGAAGGGCTGCTGCCCCACGACGGCACCCGTGGGCTTGTCGTTGATGTAGAAGTTCCCGGCGGCGAAGCGCAGGCGCTCGGTGGCCTGGGCGATCGCGCGACGGTCCTGGGCGACGATCGAGCCGGTCAGGCCATAGGGGGAGAACCGCTCCATCTGGTCCAGCGCCCCGTCATAGTCGCCGTCCTCATAGACGTGGACCGACAGGATCGGGCCGAAGTACTCGGTGCGGAAGGACTCGTCCGTGGCGTTGTTGATCTCGAGGATCGTCGGGCGGATGAAGTACCCGACCGAGTCGTCGTAGGTGCCACCGGCGATGACGTCGATGCCGTTGGTCGCGTGGGCGCGCTCGATCGCCTCCTTGTGCTTGGCGAACGCCCGCTCGTCGATGACAGCGCCCATGAAGTTCGACAGGTCGGTGACGTCGCCCTGTGCAAGCCCGTTGGTCAGGTCGACCATCTCGTCGCGGACCTGCTTCCACACCGACGCCGGCACATAGGCGCGCGAGGCCGCCGAGCACTTCTGACCCTGGTACTCGAACGCCCCGCGGATCATCGCCGTCCGCAGCACCGCCGGGTCAGCGGAGGGGTGGGCGACGATGAAGTCCTTGCCGCCCGTCTCCCCGACGAGTCTGGGATAGGTGCGGTAGCGGTCGAGGTTGGTCCCGACCTCCTTCCACAGGTGCTTGAACGTCGGCGTCGAGCCAGTGAAGTGGATGCCGGCAAGGTCCTCGTCGGTGAGGGCGACCTTGGAGACCTCGGCTCCGTGACCGGTCACCATGTTGATGACCCCGGGCGGCAGGCCGGCCGCCTCCAGCAGCTCCATGATGAGGCTCGCCGCGCGCTGCTGGGTCACGGCGGGCTTCCAGACGACGGTGTTGCCCATCAGGGCTGGCGCGGTGGGGAGATTGCCAGCGATGGCGGTGAAGTTGAACGGGGTAATCGCGAAGACGAACCCCTCGAGCGACCGGTAGTCCGAGCGGTTCCACACGCCCTTCGCGTTGAGCGGCGGCTGCTGCTCGAGGATCTGGCGGGCAAAGTGGACATTGAGCCGCCAGAAGTCGATCAGCTCGCACGCGGCGTCGATCTCGGCCTGGTAGGCGGTCTTGCTCTGACCCAACATCGTCGCGGCGTTGAGCCGGGCCCGCCACGGTCCGGCGAGGAGGTCCGCGGCCTTGAGCAGGACGGCCGCGCGGTCATCGAACGACAGCTCGCGCCAGCCCGGCGCGGCCGACTTGGCCGCCGCGATGGCCTTGGACGCATCATCGGTCGTGGCCCCCCGCAGGGTGCCGAGCACCTTGGCATGGGCGTGCGGCTGCCGGACGGCGATCTCCTCACCGGCGCCGATGACCTGCTCGCCGCCGATGACGTGGGGCAGGTCGACCTGGGTTGACCCGAGCTCGGCCAGTGCGGCCTCGAGCGTGGCGCGTTCCGGCGAACCGGGTGCATAATCCAGCACCGGTTCGTTGGCGGGGGCTGGCACGTGGGTCACGGCGTCCATCGAGACTCCTGCTCTGGTGTGGGCCGGTGCCGAGGCACGGCGATGGGGTGGCCGCCTCGTGGGCGACCACCCCATCGTTCCACGCTCCGCGCGGGAGGAGCAGGTGTGGTGTTCAGCGCAGGACCGGGATGCCCCAGGGATAGCGGTACAGCTGGCCCCGGCTCGCCAGGATGGCGCCCCTGATGTGGCAGTAGACGCCGGCGGCGAAGGCGATGATCCAGAGGATGACGGCGATCGGGATGCCGATGAGGGTGATGAAGAAGATCCAGCCGACGATGGTCATGGCCCAGATCAGCAGGTTGAAGTTGAAGGCGCCGGCGGCGGACTGTCGGACGAAGGCGCTCTTGTCCTTGTAGATGGCCCAGATGAGCAGGGGGCCGAGGAAGGAGAGCCAGCCGACGGAGAGGACGGCGGCGACGATGGTCGAGACGTGGCCGAGGACCGCCCAGGTGCGCTCGTCGTCGTTGACGGCAACCGTGTCGCGGGACGGATCAGGTTGGTACGGGTAGCTCATACCTCCAGTCTGTGGGCGCGGGCGCACGCCGGCCATCGAGGACGACCCTGACCACACCCTGATCAATACCCTGATCAATGACGCCGTATGCCGCTGGGCTCACTTCCGCTGAGAGCCCGCACACGCCCGGGTCGGCTTCGCAGACCCGCGACGCTCCTCAGGCTCGAGTGGAGATCTGTGCGGCGTCGGCGAGCGAGTAGACGGCGCTGGTGGGATCGGCCAGATCGAGGACCTCGAGGAGGGTGCGAACCATGGCGTGATGCCCCCGCGGGCCGGGATGGACGGCGTCGTCCAGCCACCCGTCCGGCGCAATGCCATCGCCGGCTTCCTTCGCAGCGCGCGACCAGGTATCGGCGTGGTCCACGAGGACGACACCGAGCCCCTCGGCCACGTCCCGGACGGTCGCGGCGTACTGCGCCATCAGGTCCGGGGTCCGTGCGCCTTCCCCGCGCACGGGAGGTGGGGTCTGGAGCACCATGGTGGCCCCGACGTCCCGGCCCCGTTGGATGATCTGGTCGAGCCGGAAGCGGAAGCCCCGCACCCCTTCCTCGTCGTCGGTCATGTCGTTGGTGCCGAACATGACGAAAAGGACGTCAGGGGCGAATCGTCCTGCTCGCCAGTCAAACTCGGCGAGAAGGTCTTGGGTCGTGCTGCCGGACACCCCGGAGTTGATGACGGCGTCGCCACGTCGGTCGAGCTCGCCCCGCACCCGCTCGGCGAAGAGCTCCACGTAGTTGCGCCAGCCGTGCGTGTGTGTGACGCCCTGCGTGATGCTGTCGCCGATGAAGGTCCACGTCACTGGCGGGCCGGCCAGCACCTCGCGGAGGCGGTCGACGTCCCGACGGACGTACTCGTCAGCGGTGAAGTCCATGGCCGCACGGTAACAAGGTGAACGGAGCGTTGCCGCCGCCGCGTTCACTGGCTGGACTCCGCGGACTGCTCAGGCCACGCTGCTCTCCCGCGGCTCGAACTGAGGCAACGGCAGGGGCACGTCGCCGGCGTGGAGCGAGGGCTCGACCGGCAGCCGGGCGGCGAAGCGGGCCACCGAGCCACCGACAGCAGCGTCCGCGAGAACACGACGGTGCCCCAGTCCGACGGTGGAGTAGAGCTCGGCACCAGGCCAGCCCGCGACGAGCCGAGCCGAGGGCGCGTGCGGCGTTTCCCGGTCGCCGAGGTCGTGGATGACGAGCAGCTCGGGCCGCGACTCGAGCTGTGCGCTGAGCCGGGACACGTCCAGGTCCGCCACCGCGTAGCCCGTGCGCTGCTCGGCGCGCGCGATGAGACGTCGCTCCGTCCGTCGGCCGAAGCGCAGCTGGGACCGGAACCGTACGAGGAAGTCGGGCACTCCTTCGACCGGAGCGATGAGCACGAGCCGCTCTGTCGCGAGCCAACCGTCACGCAGCGCGAGGAGTACCGAGAGTGCACCCATGGAGTGGGCCACCACGGCACGAGCGGGGCCGAACATCGCAGCGACCGCGTCGAGTGAGCGGCCGAGCTCGACGGCATCACTGGATCCCGGTCCGTGCACTCCCCCGTCCGAGTGTCCGTGGCTCAGGCCGTCGAAGGCGACGACCTTGAGACCTTGGGCAAGCAGGTGTCGGACGAGGGGTCCCAGCTGCTCCGCGTGTCCACCCCATCCGTGGACGAGGTAGACGACCGGGCCCTCACCGTAGGTCCAGCCGCGGATGGCCCGACCGCGCAGGTTCGTCTCGAAGGGACTGCCGAGGAGCTCGACGATCCCCTCCGGATCCCTCTGCGCGGTTCGCGCCGAGGGTGGGAGGTCGAACCAGAGGCGGTAGGCCCAGGCCGCGGCGAGCCGCGGTGCGATCGTGTCTGCGACCGCGAAGGCTGCCGTTGATGCAGTGTGAACAGCACGACCGATCGTGCTTTTCTTTGCCGATGACTGAGTCATGAACTGATTCCTTCTCGGAGTGAGACCGCCTGGAAGCGGTCGGTGTGGAGGGTCCGCTCATTCAGGCGGGGTTGGCGCGACAGGACTCCAGGAGGCGCTCGAAGGCGCGACGGGCGTGCTCACTTGCGATCGGGTCACGCATCAGGCGACGAGCGTGGTGGTGGGCGAGCAGGATGCCCTCGAGCTCGTAGGCGACCTGAGCGGCGTCGACGTCGGGTCGGAAGTGACCCTCGGCAATCGCCGTGCCGACCACAAGGGCCACGGACTCGAACTTGTCGCGCTCGGCGCGGACGAGCTCGTCTCGAACCGGACCTTCCTGGTCGTCGAACTCACTCGCGGCGTCGACGAAGATGCAACCGCCCGCGAAACGGCCGACCTGCCAAGCGAGCCAGTTCTCGAAGAAGGCCCGGAAACGTGGCTCGCCCCTGGGTGCCTTCACCGTCGGCCGCATGACGTGGTCTGTGAACTGGTCGCGGGCGTACCGAAGCACCTCGACCTGGAGCGACTCCTTCGACGCGAAGTGGGCATAGAGGCCGCTCTTCGACAGGTTGCTCGCCGTTGCCAGCGTGCCGATGGTGAGGCCGCCAAGGCCGAGCCGGGACGCCAGGTCACTCGCCTCGTCGAGGATCGCGGCCTTCGTCTGCTCACCCTTGCCCATGACGCCAATAAAAGCACGACCGTTCGTCATCTGACAAGGGATTTGTCAGGTCAGCTCACACCCTGCCAGGGTCTGTCTCCCAGCGGCGTAGCACGGGCAGCCAGACCGCGACGCTGTCGGGCACGAAGGATCCCGGCTCCTGGTCGATGCGCCGCAGGAGGTCCGGGAGCGGGACCCAGTCACCCCAGGCAACCTCCTCGGGCTGCCAGCGGATCGCCCCGTTCCAGGTCGTGGTGAACCGGTGGGCGTGGTACCTCGTGTGCTCGTCGGCATAGGTCACCACACCGAGTGCCACCAGCTCCGCGCTGTGCACGCCCAGCTCCTCGTCGAGCTCGCGACGGGCTCCCACGGCCGGGTCCTCATCCGCGAGGACCACACCACCGGCGGCGAAGTCGAGCAGGCCGGGGAAGACGTCCTTCGAGAGGGTCCGTCGGTGGAGGTAGACCCGGTCGTCCGGCCCCTGGACGACGATCGACGACGCCGCGTGCCAGAGGTTTTCGCGCCGCATGACGGAGCGCCGGCACGCCCCGACGAGGTTGCCGGCGGCATCGAACCGGGCCACCAGCTCGTCCGCCACGCTCACGTCCTCCAACTCCCTCGATTTCCCACGAACCTCCACGTGAGGCAGACGGCCCGCTCTCGGACTGGCGCCGGATCAGACCAGCAGGGCACGGACCTCGTCGAGCTCCGTCGCGTCGTACCAGAGCAGGTCGTCGGCCTCCACGTCGGTCGCGGCCCCGGCCATCTCGTCGACGTGGAAGGACGCGATCCGGCGCAACGGAACGGACTCCACGAGGCTCACCCGGCTGACCGGCGCGCCGTCCATGCCCAGAACCCACGTCGGGTCCGCGTCGGCCGACGCCACGACCCGTCGGTCTCCCGGCTCCGAACGCGCCGTGGCAGCTGCGGCGACCGCGTCCGAGAAAGCGGCGAACTCAAGGTCCTCCAGGTCGAGTCCAGCTGCACGAGAGCGGAGCTCGTCTGTCACGGCGTAGGCGTTCCGAGGGCTCGCGCGGTCAACGCCGAGGGCGCCCCTCTCGGCGAGGTCGTCCAGATCTCGCCTCCCGATCGGCACGTAGACGCGGATCACCGGCATCAGGGCTCCCGTCCACTCTTCAGCTCGGCGAGGGAGACGACGATCGAGTCGGCGAGCTCGTCGACGTCGGGCATCGCCTCCCGATCGGCGTTGAGGCCGTAGTAGACCCCACCGTTGTAGGACGTGATGCCGATGGACAAGGCCTGACCCCGCGCGAGCGGAGTGACGGGGTAGGTGGACAACATCTCGGCCTCACCGGCGTAGAGCGGAGTCTGCGGTCCCGGAACGTTGGTGATCATGACGTTGTAGATGCGCGCGACATCGCTGAACCGAGCCGGGCCCCGAGGGCATGGAGGGTCGGCGGCGCAAAGCCGGCGAGGTTCGCCAGAGAGGTCGCCCCGACCGCCTGTCCACCTTCCATCTGCTGTCGCATCGCGAACGCGATCTGGTGCAGTCGCATCGAGGCGCCCGGCTCCCCCACCGGCAGGCTGACGACACAGGCCATGACCTGGTTTGCATACATGCCGGCGGGGTCGTCGCCGTAGACGCTGACCGGCACCATGGCCCGGACGACGCTTCCGCCTTGGACGGGCTCGCCCCGCGCCAGCAGCCAGCTGCGAAAGGCGCCCGTGATCGTGGCGAGCACGACGTCGTTGATCGTCACGTCCTCTGCGTAGGCCCCCTTGGCCAGCCGCTTGCGGACGGCCCGGTAGTCCTCGAGGTCCGTCGACACCATCACCCACCGGCGTGCCGAACCCACCTCGGCATTCAGCGGAGACACCGGCGCGGGTCGCGCGGCCGTCCGTGCGACCGTCGACACCACGGTCCCGGCCGATTCGGCGGCTCGGAGCACGACGTTGAGGGCTTCGGTGAGGCCACCTCGGACCTGCTCGATGACCTGGGTCGGACGCCGCACCGCATCGACGAGGGCGCCGGTGAGCAGTTCCACCGACGAGGGCGGCGCCTTGGGCTCCCACGGCGCCTGGTCCTCGCTGAGCTGTCCCAGGCCCTCACCGCGCACCGAGTCGACGATGACGTGAGCAATGTCGAGGGCGTTCACCCCGTCGATGATGGCGTGGTGCGTCTTGGTGACGATGGCGACCCGTCCGCCGTGCAGTCCCTCGACGTAGTACACCTCCCACAGGGGCCTCGTCCGGTCCAGCTTGCGCGGTTGCACCCGCGCGACGAAGTCCTGTAGCTGCCGGTCGGTGCCAGGGCGGGGCAGGCCTGCGCGCCGCACGTGATAGCTCATGTCGAACGACTCGTCGTCGACCCAGACGGGGTTGGCGATGCGACCGGGAACGTCGCGGACCTTCTGGCGGAACCGCGGGATTCCCCCGATGCGGTTCTCGATGATCTGCACGAGCTTGTCGTGGTCGAAGCCTTCAACCGGTGGCTGGAAGATCATGACCGACCCCACA
Organism: uncultured Actinomycetota bacterium; assembly: GCA_963754395.1. Lineage (GTDB taxonomy): Bacteria > Actinomycetota > Actinomycetes > Actinomycetales > Dermatophilaceae > Intrasporangium. The sequence goes on from CAVWGJ010000018.1 coordinate 248,971, forward strand.
TGCATGGCCGTGGTCGGCTGCTCGAGGTACAGGAAGGACGCGTCGAGAGAAGTCAACCGGTCCGACATGCTCACACTCTGCCAGACCGGCCCACGTAGGATCCGCACCATGCCTCCGAATCGTGTCCTGCCGTATGCCGTCTGCCTCGTGGCACTCTCCGGCATCGCAGCCTGCGGCTCGGCCGACGAACCAACCCCGGCCCACAACGCCACGGCGACGGCCGTCAAAACCCTTGCCGTCACCATCACCGGCACGACCGTGACGCCCGCGCCGGCGCAGGTGGATCTCCGCATCGGTGAGGCGCTCGACCTGACCGTGACGAGCGACCACGACGACGAGCTGCACGCCCATGGCTTCGGCGACGTCGAGAAGCAGCTCGAGGCCGGCGTCCCCACGACGGTGCGCCTCGTCGGCACCGAGTCCGGGGTGTTCGAGGTCGAGACCCACGAGCCTGCCCTGACGCTGCTCACCGTAGCGGTGCGGTAGGGGCGAGCGGTGCTGAGCCCAGCGGCATACGGCATGCTCGGCATCCCGCCCACGCACGGGGTGGGCAGTCGAAGTGACCTGCCGCTCCCCTTCGGCGTGCTCGTGGTGAGCGCGCTGGCCGCTCTCCTCATCTCCTTCCTGGCGATCGGCGTGCTCTGGCGCGAGCCGCGGCTGCGCAGCTCCCAAGGGGTCGTGCTGCCCGGCCTCCTCGCGTCGGTGCTCGACTCCCGCTGGCTGCGTCGAGTGGCGCAGACACTCTCGGTCGCACTCACGCTGTGGACCCTGGTGGCCCTCCTTGCCGGCCCGGACAGTGCACGAAACCCGGTGCCCCACATCGTCTATGTGTGGCTCTGGGTCGGCCTCGCCTTCGTGTCGATGCTGTGCGGGCCGGTCTGGCGTGTCATCAACCCAGTGCGGCTCCTGCACTCCGGGCTGCTGCGGCTCGCCCGGGTCTCCCCCGACCTCGCGGTCTTCCGCTACCGCGCGGGGTGGTGGCCGGCCGCGCTGGGACTCGGCGTCTTCACCTGGGTCGAACTGGTCGCCACCGAGAACACCAGCCTTCCCTTCCTGCGGCTGCTCATCCTCGGCTTCCTGCTCGTCTCGATCCTCGGCGCGGGCCTGTTCGGTCGCGCGTGGTTCGATCGCGCCGACCCGTTCGAGGCGTGGTCCAGCCTGCTCGGCGCCCTCGCGCCGCTGGGGCGACGGGACGACGGCCGGTGGGTGCTCCGCACCCCGCTCCACGGGATCAACGAGCTGCATGGCGAGCGCGGACTCGTCGCAACGGTTGCCGTCATGCTCGGCAGCACCGCCTATGACGGGTTCTCGGCGAACCTGTCGTGGGCGACCTTCGTGCAGACCTCCGCCGTACCCGCCTCGGTGCTCAAGACAGCAACCATGCTCGGGTTCTTCGCGGCCGTGGCAGTGACGCTCTGGCTTGCCTCTGCTGCATCAATGGCGCTGTCGGGCAAGGGAATTCGGGACTCGTTCTCCTTCGTCTCCGATTTCGCCCCGTCATTGATCCCCATCGCCGGTGGCTACGTCGTGGCGCACTACTGGTCGCTGTTCGTCTACCAGGCGCCGGTCGGACTGGCGCTGCTCAGTGATCCTCTCGGCACCGGAGCGGACCTGCTGGGCACCGCGGGGATCACGCCGGATGACACCTTCGTCCAGGCCACCCTCGTGGCGACGATCCAGGCGGTCAGCATCGTCGTGGGTCACCTGCTGGCGGTGCTCGCGGCCCACGAACGCGCCGTCTCGGTACTCGATCGGCGATCCGCGATCGTGGGCCAGATCCCGCTCATGGTCATCATGCTCGCCTACACCTTCGCGGGCCTGACCATCCTCTTCGCACCCTGATCTGCCCTCACCCGGCGGCCCTGGACCGACGCAGCCGGCGCTGACGACCCACCCGCGTCCGGGTCCAGGGAGCGACCACCGTGGCCAGCTCTGCAAAGGCGGTCCCCAAGGCGGAGTTGGGCGCGTGTTCGACCACCGATCGCCCTGCGAGGAGGGCGGCATCGACGGTCGCCGCGTCGTCCGGGACGAAAAGAAGGCCGTCCAGACCTGCGAAACGCAGCAGGGACTCGGCGATCCGCTCCTGGGGCCGTGACCCGACCGCGGAACTGCGGACGCGGTTGACAACCGGCACCGGTGGAGGCGACGGCACGGAGCCGAGCTCCTGGAGAGCTCGGACAAAACGCTGGAGCCCCACAGGATCCGCGCTGCCGATGGCAAGCACCGTGTCGGCCTGTGCGAGCGTCGTCAGGGTCGCCTCGTTGCGTCGAGGAGCGGCGGTGTCGTAGCTGAGCTCTTCGTCGTTCTCGATGCAGAAGCCGCAGTCGACGACGATGACGGGCGCCAGGCCGCGCCCCAGCTCGAGGACGCGCTCGAGGGCCGCAGCCCGCAGCTCCGGCCACCGCTCCGCCTTGGGCAGCCCGGTCAGGACGCGAAGGCCCGGCATGACGACGGGAGCGAGACGCGCAAGGGCTGGCAGGTCGAGTGTGCCGTGGTCCGCGGACCGACATGCCGCCGCGATCCCGGGGGCTTCGTCGAGAAGACCGAGGACCTGGGCCACGCTGCCGCCGTAGGTGTCTGCGTCGACGAGGAGGACCTCCCGACCGCGAGTCGCGATCTCCGCCGCCAGGTTCACCGCGACCGTCGTACGACCCGGACCGCCCGTGGGTCCCCACACCGCGACGATCGTCGAACGGGCGGGTTGCTCCGAGTTCGTCGACGGGGCGGCGTCAGGCCCGGAGCCGCGCGGTTGCCAACCACCGTCGTCGGCACCGTCCAACGGCGAGGCGCTGGACGATGAGGGCGGCCGGTCTGAGCCGGGAGTCGGCGTGGAGTAGCCGTTGGCGGCACGGTCCCTGTCCACGAGGCCGTCCGGGACGTGGTCGGGGACCAGCAGCTGTCCCGAGGCGTCTCCCACCCCCGACACCGGGAGGTCTGCCGGGTTCGGACGCCCGCTCGTGCGACCTTCCGTCTGGTCTCGGACGGCAGCGCTGAAGTCTGACGCGCTCGCCTCGACGGGTAGGACGACAGGAATCTTGAGCTGACGAAGTCGTCGTTCGGCACCGTCATCGCCCGTCGGGTACAGGCCGAGCACGAGGACGCCCCGTTGGCTCAGGCGATGGACAAGACCGAGGTCGAGGCCGTGCAGATCGGCGCTGACGACGGCACACTGCCCCAGGCCCGCCTCGGCCACGGACAGCAGCTCGGCGACATCCGCACAACGACGCGTGACGTTGAGATCGGGAGACGACTCGAGGGTGGTGGCGACAACTGACTCCCACGCGGGACCGAGGCCGGTGATGACGTCGGTCATGCGTCTCCGCCCTCGCCGGCCGGCTCTTTGGCCGGCTCCCTGACCGGCCCCTTGACCGGGACGAGCGTGATCTTCGCTTCCTGGTCCACTGCCTCGATGACCGCCCTGACGTGCTCAGCCGGCACGTAGAGCTGCACCGATGTCGTTGCGGTGGCACCGAATCCGCCATCTCCGGCCCGCACGTCGACGACGGCGACTGCTTGGAGCAGACGTGACGTGCGCTTCACCGCACTGGCATCGTTCACCCGGCGGTTTGCGTCCGGCGTGACGTAGAGGTCCACGCGTTGACCACGTTCCAGCCCGGCGGTCGACTGTCCGTCGGCGGGGACGGTCACGCGCTGCACATCGACGTCCCCGGGAGAGCCGAGGGCAGCGGTGGGCACGAGCTCGCCGGCCAGGACATCACGCAGCATGATCTTTCCCTCGGGAACGGAGGCGTCTGCCGAGACGTACCGTCCCAGGCTGTCCGCAAGTGCAACATCGACGCGCTGGAAGGAGGCCGCGGTGACCGCCTCTCCGGCGACGAGGTTCTCCACGGCGACGAAGTAGGGCATGCGGTCATCGGCGCTCGCGACCAGCCTGGCTCCGAGGGTGCCCGCCGCGATGACGAGGATGACGCCGACCATGAGTCGACTGTCCCTCCACGACGGCTTCTGCAGCCGCTTTGCCGTTGGCACGGCCAGTTCACCCATGCGGTCACAACCCCCTTGATGTCACGATGGAGCGGCGCGCGGCCACTCGCGGGAACATCCTGCCGCACTCGCGCACAAACCGCCTCTGGAGGCGGCGAGCTGTGCAAAAGCGAATCAACCATTCCATGGCTTGCCTACCATGGGCGGGACCGAGACGGCGGACTGTGTGCGACGCACCCCACGCCGGGTATGAGTTGCTCGACGGCATACCCGGTGCCGTACTCGGTGGACCACGCCCCGTTGTGGCATCAAGTGAAGGAGCGATCGTGGCCCAGAGGTTCCTCCAGCTGGCAGAGGTGTCGGAGATCCTCAACATCTCCGCAGCACAGGCCTACGCCCTGGTGCGTTCGGGCGAGCTGCCCGCCATCAAGATCGGCGGTCGTGGCCAGTGGCGCGTCGAGGTCACCGAGCTCGAGAACTACATCCAGCGCATGTACGCCGAGACGCGCTCGTTCGTGCAGGCGCATCCCTTCGGTGGCACCGTGGACGACTGACCACCCGACAGAACCCGGCGAATCAGCGGAGGCGGTGGATCTGCATCAGCGGCGACGGACAGCGCCGAGCGCAGCGATGGGGATGACGTGGGTCCGGACAACATGACGGGCCCGGCGCGGCTCGTCGGGGGCGTGCTCGGCCAGGTCGAGATGGTCCGCCCCGACCGCATCGATCGTCCCGGTCAGCACCTGGCCCTCGACATCCACGAGATCGACCACCGCACGGTCACGGCTGATCCCACGCAGCGCGGCCCCCAGCGTGAATCGCCGTCCGACGAGGCTGGCTTCCTGTGCTCCGGGGCGCAGGCCCGTGATGCTCCTCACTGCGGCCAGCGGCACCAGGAGTGACTGGTGGGCGGTGTCGACGATCAGGAGCCAGTCGGGACCCACGTCGCTGGGAGTGCCGACGATGACTCGTGGACCCGGGGCTCCGGGAAGTCGGACGGAGATGGTCCCTCGGCCGACGTTGGCGAGCAGTCGGCTGTACAAGGGGATCTGGGCCCGCTCGCGTCGCGTCCTGTCAGCGATCTCAGCGTCGCGCTCGAGGCTGGCCTCGGCGTCGAAACCGGGCGTCGAGCTCCTCGAAGAGGCGCTCCCATCTCATGCGGGCATCCCCGATCCGGTGCAGGACACATCAACGGCCCCACCCTACTCGCTCACCGAACTGAGCCAACTATTGCCAAACGAAGGCAAACAGCATTAAATCCAGTCTATGACCAACACAAGCACTGCCCGTGCGGGCGACGAGCAGCACCCAGCGGCCGCGGGACTCCTGATCGCCGTCAGCTCGGGTCTGGTCAGCTGGTGCCTCACCCGAGTGGCCTCCAGCGGCTGGCCGAAGGGCTCCTCTGCGGGCCCTGCCAGTGTCGACGAGGCCCTCGGGGCTGCGTTGGCGTGGGCCGGCGCAGTTCTCACCGGCTGGCTGACCCTCACCGTCCTGGTCGCCCTCATGGCCTCCATGCCAGGCATCGTGGGAGCCGTCTTCCAGCGCCTGACCCGGTTGCTGACACCGCAGCTCGCACGCCGGGTGCTGTCCCTCACGCTTGGCGCCTCTGTCGGCACCGTGGTCCTGCCCGCACCGGTGGCCGTCGCCACGAGCATCGCCGACGCCGGCGGTCGGCAGCAGGGCATCCCGGCGCCGACTCCTGGCTACTCCGTGAGCAGCCAGGCGGCCACTGGGGTCACGATAGGGGACGAGGTCGGCTCGGCTCCAGCGGCGCCACCGCCCGGGTGGCTGCCCGACCGCCCGCCGTCGGCCATCCCGCCCCACCACGCGCGCCTGCTCGCGCCGGCACTTCGGCCAACGAGCACGACGAGCGACACGGTCACCGTACGTCGAGGTGACACCTTGTGGTCGATCGCCGCAGCGCACCTCGGATCAGGCGCCACGGACGCCGAGGTTGCAGCCGAGTGGCCCCGCTGGTACGAGGCCAACCGGGCCGTCATCGGTGACGATCCAGACGTGGTCGTGCCAGGTCAGCAGCTGCAGGCACCGCGCGCCGAGGTGTTCCGGTGACAGCCGCACGGTCCAAGGAGCCATGGGGTCGCCGGTCGTCTGCCGGATCCGCCTTCACCGTGCGGCGCATCCCTGACACCGACCCTGGCCGGATCAGCGCGGATGAGGCGTGGTTGTTCGAGTCGACCCCGTACACCCAAGAGGCTTTGGCGCTCGACTTCTTCCCCGCTGTGGATGACGAGTTCGCGCACCGGCCGACCCATTCCAGCGACCTGCCGGAGCCCGAGCCGTTCGTCGCCAAGATCGCGCAGGCGGTCGTCGAGGTCATTTCGGGTCAACGGCCGGCCACCCAGCTCATTCGGCACACGAGCCCAACGGTGTACTCCCTGCTCGCGCGCCGGGCGCTCGTCTCCAGCCGCCGACTGCGCGGCGAAGCCCGCCGCCCAGCTGTGGTTCGCCGGATTCGGATGTGCGAACCGGCCGACGGCGTGGTCGAGGCCTGCGCGGTCGTGGTCTCACACGGCCGGGTCCGCGCGCTCGCGTTACGCCTCGAGGGCCTCGACGGCCGGTGGCTGATGACGCAGGTGGCCGTCGGCTGAGCTCGACGCCCCGGCGCCCATCCCGATCGAAAGAACAACTGTGGGGGTCGCTGCTCCGAAACGTGTTCACTCGATCAGACGCTGATCCAGGACGCGGAAGGGCCCGTCCGGTGGTCGGACCCTTCTCACCTCGACGTTGTTCAGCGCCGGCGCCGCTTCACCTTCTTGCCGCGACGGTCCGCCTTGCGCTCGACCGGCTGGTCCCGGTCTCGACGGCCCGGCCGTCCTCGCCCGGGGCGGAGTAGCGCAGGGCGGAGACCGCTGTGACGTGTCGCCAGGTCGACGCCCGAGACCTTCACCGTCCGAACGCCCTCCGCGCCGCACTGACGTTGGCGGCCACGGCCGCTCGAGTCCGCCCGCCACTCGCCGGCGCGGCACCCGCTCGCGCGGCAGCGGCAGGCGCCTCCGCGGGCGCCTCCGCGGGCGCCTCCGCAGGCAGCCTCCGCGAGCCCGCCGACGAGGTCACTGACCGACATCGGCGTGGCGCCGACCTGCGTTGCCGGCGGCGTCACCTCGACCTGCACGGAGAAGAGGTGCGAGACCGACTCCTCCTTGATGGCGTCCATCATGGCCTCGAAGAGCTGGAAACCCTCACGCTGGTACTCGATCAGCGGGTCGCGCTGGGCCATGGCCCGCAGCCCGATGCCCTCCTGGAGATAGTCCATCTCGTAGAGGTGCTCGCGCCACTTGCGGTCGAGCACGGAGAGCACGACGCGGCGCTCGACCTCACGCATCGTCGTCGAGCCGAGCGCCTCCTCGCGCTGGTCGTAGGCGTGATGCGCATCGGACATCAGCTGCTCGCGGAGCAGCTCCGCGTTGACGCCGTTGCCGGCCGCCGGCGAGGTCTTCGACGCTCGCTCGATCGTGATGCCGACGGGGTACACCTGACGCAGTGCCTCCCAGAGGTGTTCGAGGTCCCAGTCCGCAGCGAAGCCCTCAGCCGGTCGCGGCATCCACATAGCCACCGACGACATCGTTGACGAACATCCGGAGCTGCTCGTGGAGGTCCCGTCCCTCGAGGACGGCGCGTCGCTCCTCGTAGATGACCTGGCGCTGTCGGTTCATCACGTCGTCGTACTTGAGGACGTTCTTGCGAATCTCGTAGTTCTGGGCCTCGACGGCGCCCTGCGCCTTCTGGATCGAGTTCGTCACCATCTTCGACTCGATCGGCTGGTCGTCCTCCATGCCGGCGGACACCATGAACCGGTCGACCAGGGCCGCGTTGAACAGCCGCATCAGGTCGTCCTGGAGCGAGAGATAGAACCGCGACTCGCCGGGGTCGCCCTGACGACCGGACCGACCACGCAGCTGGTTGTCGATGCGGCGGGACTCGTGCCGCTCCGTGCCGAGCACGTAGAGCCCGCCCAGTCCGGTGACCTCATCGTGCTCTGTTGCAACCGCCGCCTCTGCGCCCGCCAGCGCCGCCTCCCACGCCGCCTCGTACTCCTCCGGGGTCTCCTCCGGGTCGAGTCCGCGGCGCTTGAGCTCGGCAATCGCGCGGAACTCCGGGTTGCCCCCGAGCATGATGTCGGTGCCTCGTCCGGCCATGTTCGTGGCCACCGTCACGGCGCGCTTCCGGCCGGCCTCGGCGACGATCGCGGCCTCGCGCTCGTGCTGCTTCGCGTTGAGGACCTCGTGCTTGATGCCCTGCTTCTTCAGCTGCTGTGAGAGGTACTCGCTCTTCTCGACCGACGTCGTGCCGACGAGGATCGGCTGGCCGAGCGTGTGCCGCTCGACGATGTCCTCGACGACGGCGTCGAACTTGGCCACCTCGGTGCGGTAGATGAGGTCCTTCTGGTCCATCCGGATCATCGGCATGTTCGTGGGGATCGGGATGACACCGAGCTTGTAGATCGAGTTGAGCTCGGCCGCCTCCGTCTGGGCGGTACCGGTCATGCCGGAGAGCTTGTCGTACATGCGGAAGTAGTTCTGGAGGGTGATCGTCGCGAGGGTCTGGTTCTCGTTCTTGATCTCGACACCCTCCTTCGCCTCGATCGCCTGGTGCATGCCCTCGTTGTACCGGCGCCCCGGAAGCATGCGGCCGGTGTGCTCGTCGACGATGAGGATCTCGCCGTTCATGACGACGTAGTCCTTGTCCCGCTTGAACAGCTCCTTGGCCTTGATGGAGTTGTTGAGGTAGCCGATGAGCGGGGTGTTCACGGTGTCGTAGAGGTTCTCGATGCCGAGCAGGTCCTCGACGCGGGCGATGCCGCTCTCGAGGACGCCGACGGTGCGCTTCTTCTCGTCGACCTCGTAGTCGCCGCGGCCGTCCTCGCCCCGGCCCAGGCGCGAGGCGATCCGGGCGAACTCGACGTACCACTTCGTGGCGATGTCGGCCGGGCCGGAGATGATCAGCGGCGTGCGCGCCTCGTCGATGAGGATGGAGTCGACCTCGTCCACGATGGCGTAGTGGTGCCCGCGCTGGACGAGCTCCGCTGGCTCCCACGCCATGTTGTCGCGCAGGTAGTCGAATCCGAACTCGTTGTTCGTGCCATACGTGATGTCCTTCGCGTACTCCGCGCGGCGCTGCTCGGGCGTCATGCTCGAGAGGATGCAGCCGGTCTCGATGCCGAGGGCCCGGTGGATGCGGCCCATGAGCTCGGACTGGTACTCGGCGAGGTAGTCGTTGACCGTGATGATGTGCACACCCTGGCCGGTGAGGGCGTTGAGGTAGGACGGCGAGCGTCGCCACGAGGGTCTTGCCCTCACCGGTCTTCATCTCGGCCACATTGCCCAGGTGCAGCGCAGCGCCGCCCATGAGCTGCACGTCGAAGTGCCGCTTGCCGAGCGTGCGCTTGCTCGCCTCGCGGACCGCCGCGAAGGCCTCGGGCAGCAGGTCGTCGAGGCTCTCACCGGCCTCGAGGCGCTTGCGGAAGCTGGGCGTCTCCTCGCGCAGTTCGTCGTCGGTGAGCTTCTCGAAGTCAGCCTCGAGGGCATTGACCTGCGCGGCGATGCCCTGAAGACGCTTCAGGGTCCTGCCCTCGCCCGCGCGGAGCAGCTTGTCGATGCCCAAGACCATGGTGCGTACTCACTCCCGACTCAACGTGGTGCCACCCGCCGCTGGCGGGCACGATCGCCCGTGTGGGTCACGGGACCTGCCTAGGCTAGTCGCAGGCAGGCCTTCCCGACCAACGGACCGCTGCCTCGAGGGAGTTCCCCGGCCCGCCATTCATGGGCCGTATGCCGCTGGGCTCGCTCTCAGGAGTCCGTCGCCGTCACGACGTGGTCGAGTCCGAGCCAGTGGGCCATCGACTCGAGATTGCGCTCCAGCGCCGAATGGGCATCCGGGGGCGCGTCCGGCTCCCAGGTGACGGCGTGGCAGCGTAGGACGCCGGCCGCGCGGTCCGCCTTGAGGTCGCATCGTGCGACGAGGGCGTCACCGTAGAGGAAGGGCAGCACGTAGTACCCGTGCACGCGCTTGTGGGCCGGCGTGTAGATCTCGAGGCGGTAGTGGAAGTCCCAGAGGGCGTGGACCCGGTCGCGCTGCCAGACGAGCGAGTCGAACGGGCTGAGCAGCGCCTCGACGTGAACCGTCCGGGGGATCCGCGCGCCGGCGTGGAGCCACGCGGGGCGCCAGCCCGGCACCTCGACCGGGATGAGCTCGCCCTCGGCCTCGAGCTTGCGTGATCGCCACCCGGGCATCGGCGCGCTTGATCCGGAAGTAGTCGGCGAGGCAGAGCTCGGTCCCGATGCCGTGCGCCCGGGCCGCGATGCGGACGAGCTCGACGAAGCGATCCGGGTCACTCTCGGGGCCGGATCGCTCGCGCCACGCCGCACGCAGGTGACGTGGTGCCGTCCGCTCGAGCGACGCGTACCTCCTCTCGAACTGCGCCGTGCGCCCGGCCGAACTGATCCGGCCGGCCCAGAAGAGGTACTCGAGCGCCTGCTTGACCTCGCTCCAGTTCCACCCCCAGTTGTCCTTGCCGCGCGGCTGGTCGTGGCTGAGTGCGACCTCGACCTCGCGAGCGGTCATCGGCCCGCGGTCCTCGACCTCCTGTTGGACCAGGTCGACGAAGTCCGGGCGCTCCGCGAGGATCCGGCGCATCGATCCCCAGGCGCCGTCCGCGGCTCGGCGCATCCGGTGGTCGAGCAGGGGCCAGGTCTCGGGTGGGATGAGGCTCGCCTCGTGGGCCCAGTACTCGACGAGCCGCCGAGGCGCCCGGTCGCGAGCCCGCTCGAGGATCGTGCGGTCGTACGGACCGAGACGCGAGAAGAAGGGGAGGTAGTGGCTGCGCGACAGGACGTTGACGCTGTCGATCTGCACGACGCCGACCCGGTCGATGACGCGCTGGATGTGACGCATCGAGGCAGCGAAGGGCGCCGGACGCGGGTCGAGAAAGCCTTGGGCTGCGATCGCGACGCGGCGAGCCTGCGCAGGGGTGAGCCGACGGGCCGGGCCGGTGGACACGCGGCTGGTCACTCCCCCGGCTCGATGAGCCGCTGGCGCACCGCGTACATTGCCGCCTCCATGCGCGAGTGCATCTGCAGCTTGTCCAGGATGTTCCGGATGTGGTTGCGGACGGTGTTCTCGGAGATGAACAGCTCACCTGCGATCTCGCGGTTGAGCTTGCCGCGCGCGACGTGCCGGAGGATGCCGAGCTCGCGCTCCGTCAGGCGCGGCAGCTCGAGCTCCGGGCTGGGGGCGGGAGCCGCTGCCTCGTGCCGGCTCATCTTCGAGAACTCCTGGAGCAGCTTCGAGGCCATCATCGGCGAGATGAGCGACTGCCCGTCGAAGACTCCCCTGATCCCGACGGCCACCTCCTCTGGCGGCACGTCCTTGAGCAGGTAGCCGTTGGCCCCGGCGCGGACGGCCTCGAACAGGTGCTCCTCGTCGTCGGAGCTGGTGAGCATGATGATGCGAGCCGACGGGATGCGCTGCTTGATGACCCGGCAGGCCTCGATGCCGCCACGCTTCGGCATCCCGACATCCATGACGATGACGTCGGGCAGCGTCTCCTCGGCAAGGTCCACCGCTTCGTTCCCGTCGGCCGCCTCCCCGACCACATCGATTCCGTCTTCCGTCGAGAGCACGGTCTGCAGCCCGCGCCGGTACAACGCGTGATCGTCGACGATGAGCACTCTGATGACGTCTGGGGGCGCGGGATTCACCCCATCATCTTGGCAGGGTTCAGCCCGTCGCAGCGACGGGCTGCTCCGTCTCGAGGTGCAGGACCCCGTAGCTCCAGCCGCGTCTGCGGTACACCACGCTGGGCCGGTCGGTGTCAATGTCGTGGAAGAGGAAGAAGTCGTGGCCCACGAGCTCCATCTGGTTGACCGCGTCCTCGAGGGACATCGGAGCCGCGGTGTGGACCTTCTCGCGGACCTCGATGGGCGAGCTGCCTACGGCACCGAAGCGGCTCTCCTCCTCCGGACCTGTCCCGCTCCCGGGACCGGCCTCCTGGTCGGTCGCAGCCCCGGCGGGCGCCGACCCGTTCTCCGCGTCGATCCGGGCGGTCGCCTGCGCGACCGACTCGGGAACCCGCCTGCCCCGGCTGACGCGGCGCTTGTCGTTGACCCTGCGAAGGCGTTCCATGAGCTTGTCGACGGCCGCGTCGAGCGCGGCGTACTTGTCATCGAGCGCAGCCTCCGCGCGGATGACGGGTCCCTTCGCTCGACAGGTGATCTCGACTCGCTCGGACCCACGGCCTCGGGCAACTTGCTCGTGCGTCACGACGACGTCGATTCGATGCACCTTCGGCGCCAGTGCGGCAACTTTGCCCAGGCGCTCGTTCAACAGCTCACGGAATCGGTCAGGGACCTGGACGCGGCGTCCAGTCACGACAATCTCCACGGTTCCTCCTTGATCGCGCTCTGGGCGCTCAGTGCTCCTGGTTCGGGGCCCGGGACAGGCCCCCGCATCACCTCGGCACCACCCTCTCCCTCGACAGACCCGCCGCGGTCAGGCTGTCGAGATGACGCCGCACCACGGGGCCTGGGTCTCCTTTCGATGACAGTACTTGGACCGATCGGCTGTGGGAAGGCATCCCCGGAAAGGCGAACGAAGGGCCATCAGACAGGGTCACGGGCGGCGCGGAGTCGCAGCGATGGCTGCCGCCCGCACGTCGATCGCCCCAGCGGCTCGCAGCGCCCGCGCACCTTCCGCGAGGGTGCTTCCCGTCGTGACGACGTCATCGACGATGAGGCACGGTCGACCCCGGACGAGTGCTGCCGTCCGGCCCACCACCTCCATGGACGACTGCAGGTTGGCGAACCTGCCGACCGCCCCCAGACCCGCTTGGTCAGCGACCACGCGTCGGTGGTTGAGAGCGTCCAACGGCCCCAGCAGACGTGGACCCTGCCCCGGGACGCCGACCAGGCACTCGAGCGCATGGTGCGTCACGTGCTCGAGCGGACGGTCGCCCCTGAGGCGCACGGCCCGCGCCGACGACGGGACGGTGACGATGAGGACCGGACCGCCTGCCCAGCTGCACCCGCCCGCAGAGCCGGGTGCGGGCCCACGGAGAGCGTCCGCGATCGCGGAGGCGAGGAGCACGGCCAGGCCCCGATCGAGGTCCCTCCTGCCACCGTCCTTCCAGGAGCGGATGCCGGCGCGCAGCGGGCCGGTGTACTGGCCCCAGGCGAAGCAGTCGGGGAAGCCTGGCGGGACCGGGTCAGGCGCGACCAGGCGACCGCCCGGGGCCAGACGGGACCTGGCGAGGGCGGCCGAGCAGCGACGGCACCACGAGTCGCCGGGGCGCCTGCACCCGGCGCACTCGAGGGGCAGCACGAGATCGATCAGCTCGGCGAGGAGACGGACCACCCGGTCAGCACATCATCGTGGGTGCCGATGAGCCAGCCCGAACACCGAGGCCTGTGGAATGCCTCGCCGATCCGCCAGCCCTGTGGACACGGAGTCCCGCTGTGTCCAGCCGCAGCAGCTCAGCGGCCGGGCACGAGCAGGTCGGTGCCCTCCCCGATCTGCCGCCAGACCAGACCCGCCTTGGCCATCACCTTGTCGTCCTCGGTCAGGCAGATGAGACCCCGCTGGCCCCCGGCCGTCGTGATCGTCCGGGCACCCCCCGGAACCGGCTTGAGACGCTCTTTGGTGGGGTCGCTCAGGCCAAGGCGGACGCGCAGTCCGTCGAGCCCGCCACCGATGTGGCCGATCCACGGATGCACGCCCTCCCGGTCGGTCAGGCGGCCGAGAACGGCGTAGGACTCGGTACCGAGCCAGACCACGTCCTGCAGCTGGCTCAGCGGCTGTGCCTGGCGGAGTGGCTCGGCGAGCGCCGCCGGTTGTCCGTTGGACGCCCGCACGACACCGGCGACCTGCAGCTGGCTCGCTGCGGTCTTGGGGTCCTTGGTGATGACGAGCGCCCGACTCCCATCGCCCGACAGCGTCAGTGCCACGATCTCTCGCCCGCCGAGCCAGGGCACGTCGACGACGACGGGTTTCGGCTGCGGCACGAGTGATGCCGTGTTGAGCGTCCAGATCCGTGCACTCCCCGCAGCGCGCCCGGCGATCCAGAGGTAGTGGTTCCGGTCATAGCCCGGCCGGATGAGGTTGCTCCAGCTGCCGGTGAGACGCACCACTTTCCCGTGCGCCGGCCAGATGGACAGCTCCTTGAAGTCTCCGCCGACCGCGGCGACCTGGCTCCCATCGCGCGACAGGGTCAGCTGGGTCCACTCACCGGCCGGCTGTTTCGGGTCGTCCGGCTTGAGGGACTGAGCCCCTCGCCGCACCTGCGCATTCGCATCGTCGGGGATGAAGGTGGGATCAATCCGCTTGAAGCTCTTTCCACTGCGAATGAGGGCCGAGTCGAAGACCGGCGCAGGCGTGAAGCCATAGCCGACCTCCTGCGGTGTGGAGAGGGTCGTGCCCACGCCAGCGAGGTCCAGTGCGGTGCCTTCGACGGAGATGGAGATGGCGGAGACGTTTGCCCTCGACAGGGTCGCCGACAGCTGCGCCCACATCGCGCGCCGCTCCTCGAGGCCCGCCGAGAACGCGCTCGAGGTGAGGTCCACCCGGGCATGTCCCGACTCGATGGGGACCGAGTCGACGGCGAGCCGCGTCGCAGTGGGGAAGCCGGTGCTCACCGCGCCGGCGAGGTGAGGCGGCACCGGCTCGAGCTGGGCGCGCGCCAGGCTCGTGGCCAGCCGTGGCCCCCGCGGGAACCACCGGGTGTCCCGGACCAGCTCCCGGCCGGAGGGCATGACGTAGTGCACGGGGGCGGCGACGTACAGGTTGTCGAAGGCGGTCGCCTCCAGCCAGACACCGAACCCATCTTCGGGCAGCTCGAGGCGCCACTCACCGGCCACCTGTGTCAGGCCGAAGGTCGTCCGGACCACCGTGCCCGGCTCGGCGTCGCGGTAGCGGCCATCCGTCCCGAGCACGCCCACGGGTGCGACGCTGACCTCGATGCGGCTGTCGCCTGTTGGCCGGACGTGGAGGTCGCTGGCCCGGTTGTAGATGACCGTGTCGTGGGCAGACCAGCGCCACCTGCCCACCGATGGTTCGCTGAGGTAGGCCTTCGCGGTGGCGTGCGTCTCAGCCTGGTCCTCACCCGCGCGGATGAAGCCACGGGCGATCTGCTCGGGGCTGGCGCCAGCGACGGGCAGCTGCGCCGTCACGCGGAACTGATCGTTGATCGGTTCGTCGAGCCGCCGCCCGTCGCTGACCCGAGAGGAGTCCGGCAGGCCGGCACAGCCGGCGGCCACTCCGGCCACGAGCAGGGCTGCGAGGACGACCCACACACGGCGCCGGACGACAGGCATCATGTCGGGTGCTCCGCCCCGGTCGGGGCCTGGGTGCGGGTGATCCGGCGCAGCTTGACGGTGTCCTCAGCCGCGCGTCCGGAGGCGTTCCACTCCTCCTCGCCCGCTTCGGCCCGGTCGCCATGGGCTCCGATGGCAAGCGGACTCAACGGCAGTGGTGAGCCGGTGATGGTCGCGTCGGCGTGCCGTGGCAGGGTGAGCCGGAAGCATGAGCCCTCCCCGGGCACACCCCAGGCCTCGAGCCGTCCGGCGTGCAGCCGGGCGTCCTCGAGCGAGATGGCCAGTCCCAGACCGGTGCCGCCGGTCGTCCGTGCGCGGGCCGGATCCGCCCGCCAGAACCGGGTGAACACGAGGGCCGCCTCCCCCGGCCGCAGGCCCACCCCGTGGTCCCGGACGGTGACCGCCACGGCCGAGTCGTTGGCGCCCAGAGTCACCTCGACGGGTCGGCCGTCACCGTGCTCGATCGCATTTGCGATGAGGTTGCGCAGCACGCGCTCGATCCGGCGCGAGTCCATCTCGGCCACGACGGGGAAGCTCGGCTCGCGGACGACGAGCTCGATGCCCTTGCGCACAGCCAGCGTGCGGTGGGCGTCGACCGCCCGCTCGACGCAGCTACGCAGGTCATTGGCCTCGATCTCGAGCACGGCAGCGCCGGCGTCGAAGCGCGAGATCTCGAGCAGGTCGGTCAGGAGGGACTCGAAGCGGTCGAGCTCGCCCATGAGCAGCTCGGCCGACCTCGCCACGGTCGGGTCGAACGTCCCCCGCGAGTCGTGGATGAGGTCCGCGGCCATCCGGATCGTTGTCAGGGGGGTTCGCAGCTCGTGCGAGACGTCGGAGACGAAGCGCTGCTGGACCCGGGACAGGTTCTCGAGCTGGGCAATCTGTTGCTGCAGCGACGCCGCCATGGCGTTGAACGAGTTGCCGAGGCGCGCCAGGTCGTCCTCTCCCTTGGCTCGCATGCGCTCGTTGAGGTTTCCCTCCGCGAAACGCTCGGCGACGATCGCAGCTCGGCGCACCGGATCGGCGACGAGCCGGGTGACGACGAAGGCGATGGCGCCCACGAGGAGGATGAGCGCGACCCCACCGAGCACGAAGGTCCGACCGACGAGGTTGATGATGTCCCGCTCGCGCTGCATGGGATAGATGAAGTACAGGCCGTAGTCGCCGACCACCGGCAGGGCCACCTGCTGGCCCACGACGAGCGCGGAGACGGCGCTGTCGCCGAGCTCGACCGTCGTGATCTGCATCTGCTGTCGATCCGGGTTCTCCGCGACAGCCCGGGACAGTTCCTTCGGGATGAAGCGGGCCCCGACGGAACCGCTCTCGATCGGCCCGATGATGTTCGGGTTGTTGTTCGTGTCCAGGCGAGACAGGACGACGTAGCGCTCCTGCGTCCCGCTGTCGCGCTGCAGCGACCTGATCTGGTCGGTCGCCCCCTGGCTGACGTCCGCAGTGGAGTCCACCTTGTCGGTGTACTGGAAGTAGTTCTGCGTGTCCTTCGCGTCGCGCTGCGAGTCGACAGCAGCGATGCTCTGTCGCCCGTCCACGAGGCCCTGGGCGATGGAGCCGTAGAGATAAGTGCCGACTGCCGTGAGCACGAGGATGCCGAGGAGCATGGTCGCCACGACGACGCGGAAGCCGAGCGAGGCACGCCAGAGGTGGAGGGGCCGGCGCCACAGCGTCCTCAGCTGGTGCCCCAGTCGCTCCTTGCGGCTCTGGGGCCGCTGGCCCCGGGCGGTCTCGTCGATCTCCATCACTGAAGTGGGCCGCTCACTCATCTCCATCGCCCGACTCCGCGGCTCTGCCGTTGCCGACAGGCCTCAGGCGGGGCCCGCCTTGTAGCCGACGCCCCTGACCGTGACCACGATCTCCGGGCGCTCGGGATCATGCTCGATCTTCGAGCGCAGCCGCTGCACATGGACGTTGACGAGACGGGTGTCGCCCGCGTGGCGGTACCCCCATACCTGCTCGAGCAGCACCTCGCGGGTGAAGACCTGCCACGGCTTGCGCGCGAGCGCGACGAGCAGGTCGAACTCGAGGGGCGTCAGGGACAGCGCCTTCCCGTCCCGCCTGACCGAGTGCCCGGCGACGTCGATCTCGAGATCACCGATCGTCAGCTTCTCCGGCGCGGGCTCGTCACCTCGGCGAAGTCGAGCCCGGACCCGTGCGATGAGCTCTTGCGGCTTGAACGGCTTGACGACGTAGTCGTCGGCCCCGGACTCAAGGCCGACCACGACGTCGACCGTGTCGGTCCGCGCCGTCAGCATCACGATGGGCACGCCGCTCTCCGCGCGGATCCGACGGCACACCTCCATCCCATCCAAGCCGGGCAGCATGACATCGAGCAGGACGAGGTCGGGTCGTGACTCCCGGAAGGCCGGGACGGCGTCGCCTCCGTCGGCCACGTGCGTGACCTCGAGGCCCTCGTTGCGCAGCACGATGCCCAGCATCTCAGCGAGGGCGAGGTCATCATCGACGACCAGAACCCGACCCTTCACTTCTTCTCCCTTCGCGACCCGCGGGTGGGGCCGCACGTCATGCACATCATCACACAACGGCGCCGGCTCTCGGGACGCCGCAGAGGCGCGCTCCCACCCTCAGGTCATTCGGTCACGAACCACTTGTCCTTGATCTTGACGGCCTTGAACCGGTGGATCACCTGTGCCGCAACGTCGGGCTTCACCGTAGCGGCCTCGAAGGTGGCCAGGTCATCGATGACGGTCGCCCCGTCGATGCTCAGGCCGTCGAACATCCCCTTGAGCTCCTGCAGCGAGCTGAGCAGCGGCGTCAGCGCCTCCCCACAGTCCGGCGCGGCGCCCTTGATGCTGTTGACCGGCTGGCCGTCCGCCGCCATCAGGGCGCAGACGGCGACACCGTCGCCGGCGACGAGGGCGGTGAGCCAGGACTCCATGGCCGCCTCGGGTGTGGCCTGGTCGACCGCACGCGAGGTCGTCGTGGCCTTGCTGGAGGGCGTCGCGGTCGCCGTGTCCGCGGGTGTCGTGTCCGCCCGCGGGACGGCTGTCGGCGCTGGACTCATGAAGGCATCCTCCAGCGTGGAGCAGGCGCCGAGCGCCAGGGTGAGGGTGAGCGCGAACGCACCGCTCAGGAGCTTTCTCATCGTTGCCCTCGTCTCGTGCGGCCCCGGGATCGGGTGACAGGGTTTTCATCGGTCAGTTTCGCGGGTCGCCCACCACGCGGGCTGGTGACCCCAGCAATGCGATGACGTATGCCGCTGGGCTCGGCGAGCTCAGCGGCATACGTCCGCCTGTGGCTGGGCCGCACGCGTTGGTGGCGTCAGTAACGGTAGTGCTCGGGCTTGTACGGCCCGGCCACGTCAACGCCGAGGTACTCGGCCTGGCCCTTGGTCAGCTCGGTGAGTCGCACTCCGAGTGCGTCCAGGTGGAGCCGGGCCACCTTCTCGTCGAGCACCTTGGGCAGGGTGTAGACCTGCTTGTCGTAGTCGGTGTTCTTGGTGAACAGCTCGATCTGGGCGATCGTCTGGTTGGAGAAGCTGTTGCTCATGACGAAGCTCGGGTGGCCAGTGGCGTTGCCGAGGTTCATCAGGCGCCCCTCGGAGAGCACGATGATGCTCCGGCCGTTCGAGAACGACCACTCGTGCACCTGCGGCTTGATCTCGGTCTTCGTGACGCCGGCGACCCGGGCCAGGCCGGCCATGTCGATCTCGTTGTCGAAGTGGCCGATGTTGGCGACGATCGCCTTGTCCTTCATCTGCGTCATGTGCTCGGCGGTGATGACGTCGTAGCAGCCGGTCGTGGTGATGAAGATGTCGGCGTTCGCGACGACGTCCTCGAGCCGGGCGACCTGGTAGCCCTCCATGGCCGCCTGGAGCGCGCAGATCGGGTCCACCTCGGTGACCACGATCCGGGCGCCCTGGCCGGCCAGGGACTGGGCCGCGCCCTTGCCGACGTCGCCGAAGCCGCACACGACCGCGACCTTGCCGCCGACCAGCACGTCGGTCGCCCGGTTGAGGCCGTCGATGAGGCTGTGCCGAATGCCGTACTTGTTGTCGAACTTGCTCTTGGTGACCGAGTCGTTGACGTTGATCGCCGGGAACAGCAGGTCGCCGGACTCCGCGAGCTGGTAGAGCCGGTGGACGCCGGTCGTCGTCTCCTCGGTGACGCCCCTGATTCCGGCGGCGACGCGCGTCCACTTCTCGGGGTCGTTGGCGAGGCTCTGGCGCAGCAGCTCCTTGAACACGCCGAACTCCTCGGAGTCCTCCTCGATCGTCGCGGGCACCTGGCCGGCCGCCTCCCACTCGACTCCCCTGTGGACGAGCATCGTGGCGTCGCCGCCGTCGTCGAGGATCATGTTGGGACCCTCACCCCCCGGCCACGTGAGGATCTGTTCGGTGCACCACCAGTACTCCGGCAGGGTCTCGCCCTTCCACGCGAAGACCGGGACCCCCTTGGGGTCCGCCGGCGTCCCGTCGGGGCCGACGACGACGGCGGCAGCCGCCTCGTCCTGGGTCGAGAAGATGTTGCACGAGGCCCAACGGATCTCGGCTCCGAGGGCGGTGAGCGTCTCGATGAGGACCGCCGTCTGGACGGTCATGTGCAGGGACCCGGCGATCCGGGCGCCCTTGAGCGGCTGGCTCTCGGCGTACTCCGCGCGCAGGGCCATGAGCCCGGGCATCTCGTGCTCCGCGAGGCGCAGCTGGTGCCGCCCGGCCGCGGCGAGGCTCAGGTCGGCCACCTTGTGGTCAAAGGACATGGCAGATCTCCTTGGCTTGGTGTGCTGACCCGGCGCGCCCCTCTGGGTCTCGCGGGTCGTCACCCACGCCGGAGTCGCCGATTCTACCGTCAGTGCGCCGCGGCTCCGCGTCGTCGCGGGATCAGGTGCATGACCGCGACGATGAGGGCGCCGACCACGAGGCCGAGGAGGGCCGACGCGAGGGTGTTGGCCACCCAGGCCAGGACTCCGCCGAGCCCAGCCACGCCGCGAACGGTCTCCTCGAGGTGATGGACGAGGTCATAGAGGCCGTGCCAGCCGAGCTCGTCGATGCCGACGAGGAGGATGTGTCCGCCGACCCACAGCATCGCGGCGATGCCGACCGTCGACAGGACGCTGAGCACCCGCGGCATCGCCTTGACGAGACCGCGGCCAATCCGCTGAGCGCCGGACGACGCGCGCTGCGAGAGCTGGAGGCCGACGTCGTCCATCTTGACGATGAGGGCCACGACGCCGTACACGAGACCGGTGATGAGTAGGGCGACGACGATGAGAATGACCAGTCTGGAGACGAACGGCTCGTCAGCCACCTCGTTGAGCGCGATGACCATGATCTCGGCCGAGAGGATGAAGTCGGTGCGGATGGCACCGGACACGACAGCGTCCTCCTGGGCGGCGTCAACGGCTGCCGTGGCCTCCTGCTCGTGATGGCCGGACACCGCCTCCCACACCTTCTCGGCCCCCTCGTAGGCGAGGTATGCACCGCCGACCATGAGGATCGGGGTCAGCAGCCAGGGCAGGAACTGGCTGAGCAGCATGATGACCGGCAGGATGACGAGCAGCTTGTTGCGGAGGGAGCCGAGGGCGATCCGCTTGATGATGGGCAGCTCGCGATCTGCCTCCAGGCCCTGGACGTAGCGTGGCGTCACGGCCGTGTCGTCGACGACGACGCCCGTCGCCTTCACGCTGGCCCGGGCGGCGGCGGCGCCGACGTCATCGATCGAGGCCGCTGCGAGCTTCGCCAGGGCCGCGATGTCATCGAGGAGCGCAACCAGTCCACCTGCCATGGGCTACATCGTAGGTGTCAGGGAGGCGGGTGCTAGCGAGCGCCTTTGAGCAGTCTCACGTGTGGCGAGGTCGCCGGGTCGTATCCCTGGCCCAGGGCGAGGTACGTCGCCGCGAAGTCGGTGAGGGCGACGTGCGACGCGACCCGCAGCAGGGGGTCGTCGGAGACGGCGTCGACGAGGGAGACCCGGACTCCGGCGTCCTCGGCCGCCGCGACGACCGCGTCGGCCAGCACCTGCAGGTCCGTCCCGGCCTCGGAGGCGTGCCGGAGCATGACGAGCCGGAGGGGAGGCCGGCGCGGACCGTCGAGGTAGGGGTCGGCGAAGATGTCGTCCTCCTCGGTCGACTCCCCGCCTGCGAGTGGCCCGTCGAAGCAGGCCACGACCTGGCTCGCCGCGTCCGGCAGGACGCCGGATGCGACTGGAACCCGGCCGGTGCGACCGAACATGGCGACGGCCCGGCGTGCGGCGACTCCGCCCAGGTGCCCGGACCCGAGGACGATGGTGGACGACTCCATGATGTCCATCGCCAAGGTCTTGGCCGGGTTGTCGAATGACTCCGTCGATGGCCCGACGTCCGCGGCCCGCTCGTCGAGCACGTCCGCGAGGGCGTTCACGGTCGCGGTCGACACGGTGGCGACGCCGAGCGCGTCGGCCGCGAGCAGCAGGGGCGTGGCGTGCGCCCACATCGCGGAGCGTGACGAGGACCCGGGCATCGCCAGCGGGACGTGGATGCCACGCGATCGCGCGCTCAGCTCCGCCAGGGGCGAGTCCGGCGCACCGACGGTCAGCACCGTCGCACCGCGACGAGTAGCCTCGGCCGCGAGCGCCAGGGGGCCCGCCGCCCGGCCCGACTGCGAGACTGCGACCACGAGGTCCAGGGCCCCCACCCAGCCGGGCAGCGGCGCGCTCGTGCAGCTCTGCACCGGGATCGCTCCGCCCTCGCGGGCCACCGCCTCGAACAGCTCTGCCACACAGGCAGACCCGCCCGTCGCGGCGACCACGACACCTCTCGGCGCGACGTCGCTGAGCCGTTCCAGCCCAGCGCTCGCGGAGGCCTCGAGCGCCCGCCGGACGCTCGCACCCGCGCCCGCCAAGGCGCGGAGTGTGCCACTGGCGTCGAGGCGCTCGAGAGCGTCGAGGTCGTCGAGGCCGGACTCTTCGAACATGCGGCTCAGGCGTCGGTCGGGCGAGCGAGGTCCACGAGCAGGACGGGCACCCCATCATCGATGGGGTACGCCAGTTGGCACACGGGGCAACGGAGCTCGGCTCCCTGGGGGCCCTGGCCGTCGGTCAGCTCCCCCTTGCAGCGGGGGCAGCGCAGGATCTCACGCAGCCAGGGCTCGATCGTCTCCCGCTGCTCGCTGATGTCGCTGTTCATTCGGGCCGCTCCTCTTCGTCACGGGCTGGGGCGGCTCCGCCCCGGATGAGCCCGAGCACCTCGTCACGGATCCGGATCATCGTCTCACGGTCGCCCGCCTCGACGTTGAGCCGCAGCAGCGGTTCCGTGTTGGACGCGCGGACGTTGAACCACCACATCTCGCCGGTGGACTCGGGGGCGGCGACGGTGAGCCCGTCCAGCTCGTCGATGCCGGCGTTCCGCACGTCCGCCCACGCGCGTACCCGTTCGACGATGCTGGACTGGTCCTCGACCGTCGAGTTGATCTCGCCCGAGGCGGCGTACCGCTCGTAGGTGCGGGCGATCTCGGCGAGGGGGCGATCCTGCTCGCCGACGGCGGCGAGGACGTGCAGGGCCGCGAGCATTCCGGTGTCCGCGAACCAGAAGTCCCGGAAGTAGTAGTGGGCCGAGTGCTCACCGCCGAAGACCGCGCCGATTCGGGCCATCTCCGCCTTGATGAACGAGTGACCGACTCGGGTCCGGACGGGTGTCGCGTGGTGCTCGCGGCAGACCTCGGCGACTGCTGCGCTGGAGATGACGTTGTGGACGATGGCCACGTCACGTTCGCCGGCCTCCCGCGCCCTGGTGATCTCGCGCGCAGCGACCAGGCCGGTGATCGCGCTCGGCGACACCGGCTCCCCCTCGGCGTCGACGACGAAGCACCGGTCGGCGTCGCCGTCGAACGCCAGGCCCAGATCGGCGCCGTGGACCCGAACGGCCTCTTGGAGGTCCACGAGGTTCTTCGGGTCGAGCGGGTTGGCCTCATGGTTCGGGAAGGTGCCGTCAAGCTCGAAGTACAGCGGCACGATCTCCAGCGGGAGCGGCGGCAGACCGGCAGCCGTGCCGAGGACCGCCGGCACCGTCAGACCGCTCATGCCGTTGGCGGCGTCGACCACGATCTTGAGGGGTCGGGAGCCACTGAGATCGACGAGGCTGCGCAGGAAGGCGCTGTAGTCCGCCAACATGTCGCGGACCTCGAGGGTGCCGCGTGCCGTCCGGGGAGCGGGAAGCCCGGAGCGCCCGTCGAGCAGCCACTGCGCGAGGTCTCGTACCTCGGGCAGACCCGTGTCCTGCCCGACCGGTTGGGCGGCAGCGCGGCACAGCTTGATCCCGTTGTACCTGGCCGGGTTGTGGCTGGCGGTGAACATCGCACCGGGCAGGTCGAGCGCCCCGCTCGCGTAGTAGAGCCCATCCGTCGAACAGAGCCCGATGACCGTCACGTCGATGCCTCGCGCGTTGACGCCGTCCGCGAAGGCGCTCGACAGGTCCGGTGAGCTGGGGCGCATGTCGTGCCCGATGACGACGCGATCCTTCCCGTCCGGGATCGCGATGACCTCGGCGAACGCGCTGCCGAGGGCGCGCGCCACGTCCGGCGACAGCTGCTCGGGAACGAGCCCACGCACGTCGTAGGCCTTGACGAAGTCGGTGAGTACGGGCACGGCGACGACCTTAGTCGTCACGAGTCCTTGAGCATGCGCAGGTGCCCCCGCCGGCGGGCCTCGACGATGCCGGACCCCGCTTCCGCGCTGGCCTGACCGCGTGGGGTCGGCCCCTGCGGCGCCTCGTCACCTCCGGTCCCCGTCCGCTCGGCCCTCGCAGCGCGGCGGTGCGACCCCGGCCGGCCCGCCTCTCGCACGGCATCGGCGAGCGCCAACAGGTCGTCCGCAGCAAGGACCGGCTCGGAGAACTCCCCGCCGACGCGGACCACGTTCCAGCCGCGAGGTGCCGTGAGCCGCTCGGCATGGTCTCGGCACAGGTCATACGTGTGGGGCTCGGCGTACGTGGCGAGCGGGCCGAGGACGATGGCCCGGTCCGCGTAGGCGTAGGTCAGGGTGGCGACGGCGGGGCGAGCGCAACCGGTCTTCGAGCAACCACGTGTGAGACCCACGATCGTGGACTCTAGTCGGGTCGACCGGCCCCGACGACACACCACGCCGAGGCAGCCGATCTAGAGTGTCGATGTGAGCACGAGTCATCGGCAGGTTCCGGCCCAGACCTCCCGGTCACGCCGGCGTGACCGCCACGGCCGCGGCCCGCGAGGCCCCTTGGCCTGGCCGCCGGTGCCCGCGATGTCGAGTCGGCGGGATCGCTTCGACGACTACGTTCTCGATGCCGCCGCTCGTCTTGAGGCAACGTGTGGCAGAGCGTTTCCTTCCGTCGAGTTCGCCGTCGAGGACGTCCCGCGCGGGCCAGCGCCATGGGAGCACCGCGAGGTCCCGCTCGGGCGGCTCTTCCCGGCCACCGGCAGTCGGCCGGCCCGCATCGTCGTCTATCGGCGTCCGGTCGAGACTCGCGTATCCGACCCACGTGACGTGGCCGCCCTCGTGGCCGACATCGTCACGGAGCAGGTGGCCGGGCTGCTGGGCGTCTCGCCCGAGGAGCTCGACCCCGGCTTCGGCGACTGACGGCCTGCCTCCCACCTCCGAATCGAGCCCTGGGGTCGAGTGTGCACTCGGCGTCGGACGCGCAACGGCGCGGACTGCACACTCGACTGAAGGGACGGTAGGGCTGGAACCGGGCGCCAGGACGGAACCGTGCCCAGCGGCATACGGCACGGTCTGCAGGTGGACCCGCCGCGCACCGGCCTAGCGGGTGACCTGGCGCACCGGGACGGCCGTGTCCGTCGTCGGCGCACTCCGGACCGGGACGACGCTGTAGTACGGGACACCCTTGTCGCTGAAGGCGACGGTGACCGCTGCCCGGACGTCCCGGGCGTTCGTCGAGACCCAGATCCGGTCCGCAGCGCCGAGCGGGACGCTCACCGCGGTCAACGGTGCAACCCGGGTGTTGACGCTTCGCTCGGAGTCGCCGCTGCCGAGCGTCGTGGTGACGTCTCCCCCGGCGGGGCCCCCGACCAGATGAAGGGTCCGGGTCTCTCCCGACCGCACCGGGCCGGGGATGACCACGCCTCCGCTGATGGCGATGGGCGGCAGGGCGGGGGCCCAACCGAAGTCGCCCTCTCGGTCATCTCCCGTCGCCTGGCGACGGTCGGAGAGGACCGCGGCCGTGAGTGGTCGATCCGACGTGATGCGCAGGCCGCTCGATCCCACGGCCAGGGTGAGGGGGACATCGAGCGTCGACCCGGCACCGACCCGGACGGCCCGGAGCTCGGCCGGCTGCACCGGTCCGCGCGCCGTGAGCACCGTCACCCGAGCAAGGGCCTCGGCGTCCCCGGGGTTGACCAGGCGCAGGACCAGCTCTCCCTCGCCCGACGGAGCGGACTCGACACCAGCGACCACGAGGTCCCGCGACGGCGCCGCTGCCGCGGTGGCATCGTCGGCACCACGTGCGGTCGCACCATCGATCCAGGCGTCGCTGAGCACGGCGGACACGACGCCGCCGGTGGCGATGACGTGGACGCCCGGTCGGAGCTCGTCGGGTGCCAGGGCGTCGAGGGACATCGAGAGCCGCGACCTTGGGGGGATCGAGACCGCGGTTCGCTCCGAGGCGTCGACCGGTCCCTCCGCTCCGAAGACCTCCACCGCCACGCTGACGGCATTGGCTCCGGGGTTGGTGATGACCACTCGCTCGGTCCGGGAGGCACCGCCACCACCCGCGACGAGCCAGACGTCCGCGCTCGGCTCGAGGCAGGGAGTGAGGACGAAGCCGCGATCGTCGTCACCCGTGTGCAGCCAGCTCTGCGTGGCAGCGAGACCGGGCGCCAGACCGCCCTCACCGCTCACGACCACAGGAGCGTCCCCCTCAGCCGGCACGGCGACGGGCTCGAACCGCTGGTCAGTCGAATCCGTGGTGTGGCCTGCTGGGTCGAGCAGGGAGACCTTCCCCGAGTCAGGGGCCGCCCGCGGGAGGCCGGCGAGCGCAGCCTCCGGCGCGGCAGCAGCAGTCACCTGCACGGTCCCCGCCACGTCTCGCATGCCCTGCGTACCGACGCGTTGCTGTCCGGGGCAGACGAGGGCTGCCGACTCGACGAGCACCTGAGACACCTGCGGCAGGCCGGCGCGTTCGGTCGGGGCCGCGAGCTCAACGGTGCCCTGGGCCTTGGTCGCTCCGATCGCCAGTCCGGCGGCTGCCACGGCGATGAGGACCGGGCGGATCAGGGCGGGCCGCTTCTGCACCCGCCGGCCCTTGGCCGTTGGCGGGGGGAGCTCGTCGGCGGACGGTCCCTGTCGACCTGGCTCGTTCACGACCGAGACCTCCTCGACCGGCGGTTGCCGAAGGGCAGGGCCATGAACACGACGAAGGCCAGTGCGATGCCCTGGGCGAGTCGCCACCATGGCTGGTAGGTCGCCAGGTCGATGCGGAGTAGACCGCCAGCCGGGGGCAGGTCGTAGCTGGGCTGGGTCTGCCCAGCCAGGGGCTGCAGGTGAATGCCGTCGAACTCCACCACACCGTGCCTCGCCCACTCGGACGGCTCCGCCACGACCAGACGGCGAGGACCGGTGGCGCCAGGGATCCTCACCTCGGCAGCAGCGTGCGGACCACGGGTGGGCACGATGGCGACCAGACGCCCATCGGCGTCGACGATCCGAGCTCGGGACGGCGCCGCGACCGGCGTCCCGCTCGGTGCGCTGGGACGTGGTTGGACCTTCCACAGCATCCCGTGCTCGCTGGCACCCAGCCGGGTGAGCCCTTGGGTCGCGTCGAGCCGACGGGCCAGCGGGGCGCCGCTGTCGGCCCTGGCCTGAACGAAGCCGATGCCCCAGTCGGCCAGCTCGGATGCGTCGAGCACGTCGCTCGAGCGGCCGCCGACGAGACGGGCCACCGCGTCGACAAGGGGCCGGTCGTCCGCCGGGGCGGGGCGGTCGAGGTCCCGCAGCAGGTCACCCGGTTCCCGCCCGACCAGCACGAAGTCCACCACCTCGGTGGAGTCGCGCAGGAGCAGGAGGCGGTTGCTCAGTGGGTCGTTGGACTGCTCGACGGCCACGGCCGGCAGCGTCGCCTCCCCGACCGTCAGGGTGCGCCCCATGCCGGACGTCCCCCACTGCACCAGCATGACCAACACGGGCACCACGACGAGCCCGCTCAGGCACGTCGTGCCCACGACCTGCCAGCGCCGCGATCGGGTGCCCTGCGCAGGCCCTGCCTCCCTGCCTCGACGGATCACCCGGCTCCCCACGAGCACGCCGATGAGCAGACCTGCGATCCAGAGCTCGAGCCCGATCCCCGTCCAGGGATGGGCCGCCGCGGACTCACCCACCCTGCTTTCGGCCGAACCGACGATGACGCGCCCGGACCCGAGCGCGGCGGCGAGTCCCAGGACAGCCAGGAGACTCGCGACGCCCAGGCCGGTGCTCTCTGCACGGCTCCTGCCCCGCACCGCATGGCCCAGCACGCCGAGGGCGACAAGGGAAGCGACAAGGGCGGGGAGGAGGGGGGCTGCGACGGAGGTCGCGACCGCCCCTGCCTCGCCGAGGAGGATCCGCCACGGCTCGGGCGGCGCCGCGGTCGACAGCAAGCCGGGGCCCGAGAGGAGCAGCCGCCAGTCCTCGACGACGCTGCCGACCCACGGCCCCAGCAGGGCTGGCGGGACGACCAGCAGCACGAGTGCCCGCAGCCGCCGGGTCCCGGGTCCGACGAGGAGCAGGCCGAGGGCCGCAGCCGTGGAGACGATGAGGAGGGGCGGAACGAGAGCGCCGAGCAGCGCGGTGGCGAGCGCAGTGGCAAAGGTCGCGGTGTAGGTGCCGTGCCGCTGGGCCGCGAGGGCGAAGCCGGCGAGGACGAACGGAACGAGGACGTGTCCCAGCGCGGCAGTCACCCTTCCCTCCGAGACGGCCAACGTCATCACGGACGAAACCCCCCAGGCCAGCCCGACGACCGCCCGTGCCCCGCGCGAGTGAGTGACGACGCGCCCCGCAAGATAGGCGGACCACACCGAGAGGACTGGTGCGAGGAAGAGCAGCCACGCGATGGTCACACCGGCACTCGATCGGCTCTGCGCCACTCCCGGCAGGAGTTCCGCCACCCAGGTGACCGCGGACAGGATCGCCAGATGCGGGCTGGTGTCCCCGCTCGAGCCCAGACCAGCACCGTGCCACGAGTCCCGATACGCGTGCCAGAGCCCCGACGAGTTCGTGGCAACGGGACTCAGCTCGCCTCCGGCAACACCGGTTCGGGTCGGCGACAACGCGCCCGCACCGATCGCGTCGCGCCACGCGATGCTCGTCATGACGAGCATCGTCACCACCGCCAGGAAGCCGGGGTGTCTGGCGATGCGTTGGGGCAGAGCCGGCGGGAGAGCACCGACCGACTCCCCCTCGTCGGCCATGGGTCCCGTCTCCGTGGTCGGCGCGACCTCGCGCGGCGCCCGGTCGGGTGTCATGACGTCCTGGATGTGGTCCAGGGTGGAGCGAGCTGCTTCCGTGCGTGGGACGAAGACGGTCCTGAGGTCGCCGCGACCGAGCCGCTTCGTACGCCGGCCCCGCCAACGCGCTCCGAGGATCGACACCGGGTGCAGGACGGCGGTCGCGTCGCCCAGCTCGCGCCACGCTGCTCGCGGCTGTTTCGCGAGAAGGAGGAGGACCGCGGCGCCAAGCGCCGAGAGCACGGTCCACAACGACAGCAGGGGCAGAGCGACGAGCGAGCACCTGGCCAGGGCCACTTGCCGAGCCGCGCGCCGGCTCGGTCCGTCGGACGCTCTCGCACCAGCCCAACCGTGCAGCTCGTCGGGTCCCGCGCCGTGCTCGTCCTCACCCGCGCACGACTCTCGAAGGGTCGCCTGCGGCACGACGATGACCCGGTATCCCGCGAGCTGTGCGCGCCACCCCAGATCGAGATCGGCCCCCTCCTGCTCGAACGACCGATCGAAGCCGCGGAGGTCCGTGTGGACGTCGCGGCGCAGGAGCATGCCGTTCGTGCTCACGGCGAGGACGTCCGTCCGCTGGTCGTGCTGGCCCTGGTCTGCCTCTCCGGGCTCCGGCGAGTCGATCCGGCGACCGGCCCGCGTCGCCTGGACGCCGAGCGAGACGAGCAGGCGTGGGTCGTCCCAGTCGACGATCTTGGGACCCGCGACACCGGCCGACGATGACTTCTGGACTGCATCGAGCAGGCGCGCCAGCGTCGACGGGGACGGCCTCGAGTTGCCGTGCAGCACCCAGAGCCACTCGTGGGACCGGGCCGCGGCGGAAGCGGAGCCATTCCGGGGGGTGTGCTCGCGGGCCGGGCGCGACGGCGCTCCGAGGTGCTCGACCCCGAGGTCGATGGCTCGCCCGATGGGGACCGGGTCGTCGATCCGGAGGATGCGTCACCTCGGGGATGGCTTGCCGTACGCCGGAATGTGCCTGCGCCATGGCGACGGTCGTGTCAGTGCTCGCTACGTCGACGATGAGAAGTCGGTCGGGCGGCACGGTCTGGGCCGCAATGCCATCGAGGCACTCGGCCAACCAACGCCGACCGTTGCGCACGATGAGCAGGGCGCTCACGGAGGCGCGGGGGTCTGCCGCTCGTCCCATGGAGGGGAGGACGGACGAGGCGGCAGCCCCTGCGCCAGCCGTGGGAGTCGCGCCCCGGCTCGGCTCGTCGGGCACAGCGTGCTCCTCCACCCGGGTACCGTTGCTGGTCCCGGGCTCGGCCCGCATGCTCAGACCGCGCGCTTCTTCAGCTTGCGGCGTTCGCGCTCGGAGAGCCCGCCCCAGATGCCGAAACGCTCATCGTTGGCGAGGGCGTACTCGAGGCACTCGGCGCGGACTTCGCAGCCCACGCACACCTTCTTGGCCTCGCGGGTGGAGCCGCCCTTCTCGGGGAAGAACGCCTCCGGATCGGTCTGGGCGCAGAGCGACCGCTCCTGCCAGGAGAGCTCGCCCTCCTGCCCGCCCACATCGGATATCACCAGTACCAGCTCGTGCATGACCCCTCCTCGACCCTGACTTCTTCTGTCAGCACTGCCCATCCCTGCGTGTCTCGCCGGCTGCCCCCCACAGGCCTTGGCCTGTGGGGCCAACTGGCAAGTACAACAATGAAATTACAAGCGTGTCATGCACCCCACGTCAAGCCGTATGGTGATATTTGCCCGCCGGGTGCGAGGTCTGGTAGTGCCTGTGCGTCCTGGCCGTGACCGTTGGCGCACGCGTGGCCCGCTCCTGAGAGGATCGGCGGCATGCGGATCACAGCCCTGGCCGGCGGAGTGGGCGGCGCCCGGTTCCTTCGAGGACTCGTGCACCACCTTCGGGCCGCGTATCCGGACGAGCAGCCACAGGTCACCGTCATCGGCAACACCGGCGACGACATCACGCTCTTCGGACTACGCGTGTGCCCTGACCTCGACACCATCCTCTACACGTTGGGGGGCGGCGTGCACGAGGGACAGGGATGGGGCCGGGCCGACGAGTCCCATCACGTGGCCGCAGAGCTGGCCGAGCTCGGGGCTACGCCCCAGTGGTTCTCCTTGGGAGACAAGGACTTCGCGACACACATCTACCGCTCGCAGCTCTTGGCACGTGGTATGCCGCTGAGCTCGGTCACTGCCCAGCTCGCGGCCCGCTGGGGGCTGGGTGACCAGGGCGTGACGCTCCTTCCCATGACCGACACCCCGGTGGAGACGCACGTCGTCGTCACCCAGGGCGGGGAGCAGGTGGCCATCCACTTCCAGGAGTGGTGGGTGCGTCATCAGGCGGCGCTCGATGCCGACCGGTTCGTCGTCGCAGGGCTGGACTCGGCGACCGCGGCGCCCGGCGTCCTCGAGGCCATCCGCTCGGCCGACGTCGTCCTCCTGCCGCCGAGCAACCCTGTCGTGTCCATCGGGATCATCCTCGGGGTCCCCGGCATCCGCGATGCCCTGCGCGGCACGCGCGCGCCCGTGGTGGGTGTCTCTCCGCTCGTCGGAGGGCGACCCGTCCGTGGCCACGCGGACGTGTGCCTGCGGACGATCGGGGTGGACTCCACGAGCGAGGCGATCGCGGGCCTGTACCAGGACTTCCTCGACGGCTGGCTCGTCGATCCCGAGGATGCCATGGCGCAGCGGGGGAGGTCATTCCGGTTGGCCGTGGTTGGGCGCCCCCTGTTGATGAGCTCGGTCGCTGCCGCAGCGGACATCGCCGGCGCGGCATTGGACCTCGCCCTCCGCGTCGCCGGGGCCCCGGATCAGACGGAGCTGCAGCCATGAGCCAATCGAAACCGGCCCTTGCCCCCGGCGCACCCATCACGGTGACTCCGGTCATGGGCATTCCGGAGGTGCACGAAGGCGATGACCTCGCCGACGTCGTCGACGTGGGGCTGGTCCGCTCAGGTCTGCGGCTCGACCACGGAGACGTCGTCGTCGTGTCGAGCAAGATCGCGAGCAAGTCGCTCGGGCTCGTCACGCATGACCCGGACAAGGACCGGGTGGTTGCGGCCGAGACCGAGTACGTCGTGGCCGAGCGCGCGCTCCCCGACCGGGTCGCGCGCATCGTCCGCGCCAAGGCGGGACCGATCATGGCTGCGGCGGGCGTCGACGGCTCGAACACGGGCGAGCGCGGCGGCTGGCTGCTCCTTCCCCACGACCCCGACGCAGTGTGTGCGCGATTGAGGGACGAGCTCGCCCGACGCCACGGAGTCCGCATCGGTGTCATCCTGAGCGACACGTCGGGTCGCCCATGGCGCGTTGGGCAGGTCGATTTCGCACTCGGGGTCCATGGCGTCCTCGCCACGGACGACCTCCGGGGCGGTCTGGATGCTGATGGCAGGCGACTGGAGGTCACGACCCGTGCGCTCGCGGACGAGATCGCCGCGGCTGCCGACCTGGCCAAGGGCAAGATCCATGCGGTCCCTGCGGCGGTGGTCCGCGGCCTCGCGTCGTTCGTCCCGGAGACGGACGACCCGGGTGCCGTGCGCGGGCGAGACCTCGTCCGGTCGGGGCCGGACGACTGGTTCGGCTACGGCCGGGTGGAGGCCGTCCGTGCCGCGCTGGGTGTCGAGCCGGGCACGACCGATGCGGACGCCGTCGGCATCCCGCCGGCGTCGCACAGCGATTCCACGCGTCTCGATGCGGTCGGGCGGGCGGTACGTGCCGCACTTCACGGGATCGACTCGGGCAGCGCCGACCTCGGACAGCTGTCGGTCACCCTGGGCGCTGACACGCCCTTCGAGCTCGGGCGGCTGACGGCCAGACTCGAGGCGGCGCTGTGGTGCGAGTGGTTGCGCGGGACTCCCGGGCAGCCGAGCCCTGACGGCCGGTCGGTCGTGGTGGCGGTCTCCGGGCTTCCCCACCAACAGAGCCAAGCACCCCGCTGAGCGCGCTCAGGCGACGGTGAAGACGACCTTGCCGAACACCTCGCCGTCGACCATGCGGGCGAAACCCTCCCGGGCCTCGGTGAGCGGCATCACGGTGTCGATGACCGGCTCGATGCGCTGTTGCACGATGAAGCGCGACAGGTGTGCAAGCTCGTCACGCGTGCCCATCGTCGAGCCGACCACGCGCAGCTGCTTGAAGAAGATCTTCGTCAGCTCGGCCTTCGCCGGCGCATCACCCGACGTGGCCCCGGAGATGACGATCGTGCCGCCCGGGCGCAGCGAGTTCACCGAATGGGACCAGGTGGCCGCCCCGACCGTCTCCATCACGGCATCGACCCGCTCCGGTAGCCGCGCCCCCGACTCGAACACTCGGTCCGCGCCAATGGACTGGGCCTTCTCGGCCTTGGCCGCATCCCGCGAGGTCGCCCACATCCGGTAGCCCGCGGCCGCGCCGAGCTGGATGAGCGCCGTCGCGACGCCGCCACCCGCCCCTTGGACGAGCACCGTGCCACCGGGCTTGACACCTGAGTTCGTGAAGAGCATCCGGTAGGCCGTGAGCCACGCCGTCGAGAGGCAGGCCGCCGCCTCCCACGTGACGTCCGCCGGCTTGGGAACGAGGTTGCCGCGCGGGACCAGGACGTACTCGGCGAATGTGCCGTCGTGCAGCTCGGAAAGGAGGGTGCGCTTCGGGTCGAGGGTCTCGTCGCCCTGCCATCCACCCGACGCGACGACGGCGTGGACGATGACCTCGTTGCCCTCATCATCGACGCCGGCCCCGTCACAGCCGAGCACCATGGGCAGTCGCTCCGCGGGGAGCCCGACCCCCCGCAACGACCAGACGTCGTGATGGTTCAGTCCTGCGGTCCGCAGCCGCACCCTGGCCCAGCCTTCGCCCGGCTGGGGGTCCGGTCGCTCCCCGACGACGAGCCCGGAGAGCGGGTCGGTGGTCGACTGGCTGGCGGCGTAGACAGCGAGCATGACTGCACCCTAACGACCGCGCTCGACCCGCGACCAGCGGGCTCGAGCGGGTGCGGGAGGGCTGGGACGCCGCTGGGCCCGGTGAACGGGGCCCAGCGGCATACGACCTGGTGGCCTGACTCAGCCGCAGTGGTCGGCGAGGCTCGAGACCGCCTCCGCCACACGCTTCGCGACGCGGTCGTCGAACACGCTCGGGACGACGAGGTCCGCGGCCGGCTCATCGACGAGGTCGGCGATCGCACGGGCCGCCGCCAGCTTCATCTGCTCGGTGATCGCGCGCGCGCCCGAGTCGAGGGCGCCCCGGAAGATGCCCGGGAACGCGAGCACGTTGTTGATCTGGTTGGGGAAGTCGGACCGACCCGTGGCGACGACCTCGGCGAACCTGTGCGCGATGGTGGGGTGGACCTCCGGGTCCGGGTTGGCCAGCGCGAAGATGATCGCCCGCGGCGCCATCCGCACCAGGTCACGCTCCGGCACCGTCCCGCCCGACACACCGATGTAGACATCGGAACCCTCGAGCGCATCGCCGAGGAGGCCGACGCGCCCGGCCCGGTTGGTGGTGTTGCGGAGCGACTCCTTGTGGTCGGGCAGGCCCACTCGATCCGGGCCGATGATCCCCGACGAGTCCGCGACGATGACGTCGCCGACCCCGGCCCGGACGAGGATCGACGACACGGCGACACCGGCGGCGCCTGCACCGGACACGACGACGGTGAGGTCCGCGAGGCGTTTGTCGACGACCTTCGCTGCGTTGTACAGCGCGGCCAGGGCCACGATCGCCGTGCCGTGCTGGTCGTCGTGAAAGACGGGGATGTCCAGGCGCTCCTTGAGGCGACGCTCGATCTCGAAGCACCGCGGCGCCGAGATGTCCTCGAGGTTGATGCCTCCGTAGGTCGGCGCCATTCGCGCGACCGCGTCGACGATCTCGTCCACCGTGCCGGTCTCGAGGCACACCGGGACGGCATCGACGTCGGCGAAGTGCTTGAAGAGCACGGCCTTGCCCTCCATCACGGGCATCGCTGCGAGCGGTCCGATGGCCCCGAGGCCGAGCACGGCGGTGCCGTCGCTGACGACCGCGACGGTGTTGCGCCTGCTCGTGTACCGAGCGGCCAGGGCGGAGTCGGCTGCGATCGCCCGGGAGACCTCCGCCACTCCCGGGGTGTACAGCAGGGCCAGGTCCTCGGCGTCACGCAGCGGGGAGGTCGCGTGTACCCCGAGCTTGCCACCCTCGTGCGCCCGGAACACCGGGTCGTTCACGTTGAAGGGCTGGCTGACGGGCAACGCACTCATGAGAGGAACTCCTCGTTCGCATGGAATGAACATCGACAGGGCACCGCGTCCTGACGGGAATGGCAAGGGCCGCGGGTCTGGCCTCTGGTGCAGTATGCGAAACGGGGGTTACCCGAACGGCGACAGTCTGCCACATCCGATGACGCTGACGACACGTGCCGCCGGAAATCGTTGTGGAACGAGTCACCACGAGCGTCGCCTGAGATCGGCGCCACTCGATGCCGATGGCTGGGCTGCGTCGAGATGGCGATGGAGCGCGTCGACCACGTGGGGGTCGTACTCGTAGCCGAGGCCGAGGTAGATCCGCTCGACCGCGGCGTCGCGCGCCGTCCGGCTCCGGGACCCTTCGCTCAGGTCCTCGTAGGCGTTGACCACCTTGATGATCCGGCTCGTGAGGGGGATCTCCTCTCCGAGTTCGCGGAGCTGGCGATACGGCGTCGCCTGGTGCTCCAGGATCTGCGCCACGTCGTCGAGGACGCCCGTCTCGCGCACGATGGCCAGCGTGTCCGCACCGATGCGCCGCTGGTCCGCGGGCGCTGCGAGGACGGTCGCGCCCCCGGGGATCGGGTCGACGAGGGCGACCTGGCCGATGTCGTGCAGGAGTGCGGCGTACTCGAGATCGAGCAGTTCCCGCTCAGACAGACCGAGTTCCCGGCCCACCGCGACGGAGGTCGCGGCGACCCGCTCGGAGTGTCCCGAGGGGGTGTAGCCCGCGACGTCGGTGAGCCGCGCGAGCGTACGAATGCTCTGCAGGTAGGTGGCCCGGATGCTGACGTAGCGGCGGAACGCGAAGAGCGTGAGCACCAGGGGTGACAGGAAGAGCGGCACCGCCGGAGCCCCCAGAGGCGGGACGGCGAGGGCGATGAGCACACCGGTCACGGCGAGGGCTGAGGAAAGGGCGAAGCTCGACCGCACCTCGTCCTTGAGGGTCTGCCACCACGCGGCGCGGAGCAGAGCCCGCGCGGTCGTGGTGACGAACGCGTCAGCGAGCAGTCCGACGAATGCGAACGCGAGCATGAGCACCGCGCTCTGCCACGGCTCCAGCCCGTCGTCCCTGGCCGGCTCTCCCCCGGTCTGGCCGAGATGGATCCCGCGGTAGAGCAGGGCGGCGACGGCGATGCTGATGAACCGTCCGGCCGTCTCCACCGGGTTGACAGGGCGCCCGGTCAGGTGCCTGGCGAGCCCCGCGACCGTCATCGCCATCGCGGTGACGGCGAGGACGAACACCGAGCCGTAGGACACGCCCCGGCCGCCGGGCAGCTCGGTGGTGAAGACGAAGCCCAGCGCAGCGGCGGTGGCGATGGGGGCGGAGCCTCGGGAGCGGGGTCCGCCCAGCTGGAACCACTCGCCGATGAGAATGGCGGCGGCGAACGTGCCGACAAGCCCCGCGGTGCCCGTGTCGCCCCAGGCCGGGGAGTCCGCGGACAGCAGGATGAGGACCGCGCAGAGCGCCAGCGCCAGGACAGCGACGCCGTAGGCTGCCAGATCGCGTCCGGGCTTGACCGCGGTCACGACCGCGCCTCGTCGGGTGGAGGCCACTCGTGCTTCGCGAGCACGCCACGGAGGGAGGCGAGGACGGCTGGATCGAACCGGCCGCTGTCCGCGTCGAGGAACTGGAGGCCCTGCTCCGGCGTCATCGGCTGACCGTCCACGTCCGGCTGGGTGAGGGCGGTGAAGCAGGCCGCAACGGAGACGACCCGCGCGGAGAGCGGGATGTCCGTCCCACTCAACGATCCGGGACCACCGCGATCGTCGAAGTACGCGTGCTGGTGTCGGATGCCGGAGCGCGCCTCATCGAGGAAGTCAATGCCCTCGATCATCCGCGCTCCGACAACACCATGAGCTGCGAGCATGCGCAGCTCCTGCGGGCTGAGGTCCTCAACAGGACGCCGCAGGGTCCGAGTCGGAACGGCCAGATGTCCGATCTCGTGGAGCGTCCCCGCCTGACGGACCGTGCCGATCTGGTGCGGTCCGAGCCCGAGGTCCTCGGCGAGCCACTCGGCCAGCGTCGCCGTCCGGCGGCTGCGCTCCACCGCTGCCGGCTCCTTCTTCCCGAGGGTGGTGACGAGCGTGTCCAGCGTGCGCCGGTGCGCGCGAAGCTCGTCGCCGTACTGGATGAACGCCCAGCGCGCGGCGAGAAGGGGGGCGAGGATGAGGACGGCGCTGAACGGACCGAGATCGGCCGGAAACCACAGCACCACGAAGAGGAAGCCGATGATGCCGTAGCCGACATACGCCCAGCCCGAACCACTGAGGACTCGGCGCACCATGACCGTGAACGGGACCCCTTTCGAGAAGTGGATGACGCCCGCGAGGAGCACGGCGTTGGTCAGGCAGCCGACGACGTCGGCCACGAGGATGGGGATGCCGACCGACTGGGTGATCGTGAGGGCACCCTCCAGAGAACCGAGATCGGTACGTGCGCCGCCGACGTAGGAGTAGGCCAGAGCACCGGCGGCCCCGACGATGGCGGTCATCGCCATGTTGAAGACCGTCGTGGACCACCGTGGTGCACGCCGGTCGACGGTGACCGACAGCAGCCCCACGATCCATGCCCCGAGCGGGCCGACGATGGTCGCCGAGGCGAGCAGGATGATGCTGAGGAACGAGAACCCGATGCGAGAACCGACGTCGGGCTCTCGAAGCTGGAAACTGAGGATCCCCATGCTGCTGAGCAGCAGCAGGGCTGGCAGATCGAAGTGCGGATCGGTCTGCCATGCCACGACGCCGACGCCGAGAGCGCCCAGACAGACGAAGCCGATGTAGAGGTGAAGGAGTCGGGCGTGAACCCCCGACCGGCGAACGGTGGCGCTCGGCCCGCTCGCCCGCGCGAGCCCAGTCATGGGATCAAGGATCGCTCTGGACCAGACGAGTCACCAAGCGAGCAGGTGGTGCCGATAGGACAGGTGCGTTCGGCTGGGGCCGTCAGCCACCCCACGTCCACGTGTCGGTGCCCAGGACCGTCGCGACGGCCAGGACGAAGGGGCTCACAGCCAAGGCGGTGAGGAGTTTGCGCAGCATGGGGGCTCCTAATCAGGGACACAGGCTCCAGGGCACGGCGAGGGGAGGTGCCGTTGGGTGCATCGGTACCAGACTGCCAAACTTCCGGCGTTTGCGGCGCCAGATGATAGCCACACGGGGTTTCTTTACCAAGTTCTTAACCTTTGTCGGCCACGCGACACCTCAATCTGGCCATTGGGCAGCGATCGGGAGCCGACGGCTCCCGATTGGGGCTTCGCCCGGTCACTGTGGAAGAATCGACGCTGCGTGACCCCACGGGGCACTGCCAATGCAGCACCATCGACGAAAAGAGCCGAGATGAGCAAGCGCGCCCGTAAGCGCCGCTCCCGCAAGGGCAACGCCGCCAACCACGGCCGCAAGCCCAACGCCTGAGCAGGGATCGATACGGCCGTCAGCGACACGTCGCGCCGGGGTTCAACCCGAGCGGGACGTGTCGCTGACGGCTATCTGGATCGGTGAGGGTCAGCTGCCCTCGATGCGGTACACGCTCATCGAGATGCGCGCCATGATCGAGGTGCGGAGTGTGTCGGGCGCCCGCTCGGCACTGCAGGACCGCTTGATGAGGGCCTTGAGCGTCGTGTCCAGGTTGTACTCGTTCAAGCACGGACCGCACTCGTCGAGGTGCGCCGCGATCTTCGCGCACTCGGAGGGTCCGAGCTCGCCGTCGAGGAACTCGTAGACCCGGAGCAGCGCCTCGGAGCAGTCCGCCTGCCCGGCCGCACGCGGGTCGTCGCGCTCGCCCTTGTCCATCACCGTTTCCCTCCAGCCCCGCCCGCAGGGGCGAAACCCCGCTCGACGGCGTAATCGGTCAACAGCTCCCGAAGCTGGCGACGCCCACGGTGCAGCCTGCTCATCACGGTGCCGATCGGCGTGTCCATGATCTCGGCGATCTGCTTGTAGGAGTAACCCTCGACATCTGCGAAGTAGACGGCGAGCCGGAACTCCTCCGGGATCTCCTGGAGGGCCCGCTTGATGTCGCTGTCGGGGAGGTGGTCGAGCGCCTCGGCCTCCGCGGATCGCAGCCCGGATGACGAGTGGGACGCCGCCCTCGCGAGCTGGTAGTCCTCGATGTCGGCCGAGTCCGCCTCGAGCGGTTGCCGCTGCTTCTTGCGGTAGCTGTTGATGTAGGTGTTCGTGAGGATGCGGTACAGCCAAGCCTTGAGGTTGGTGCCGGGCTTGTACTGGTGGAAGGCGCCGTATGCCTTCGCGTAGGTCTCCTGCACCAGGTCCTCGGCGTCGCTGGGGTTGCGTGTGGTGCGCAGGGCGGCGCTGTAGAGCTGGTCGAGCAGCGGCATCGCCTCACGCTCGAACCGCGCGCGCTGCTCGTCCTCGGTCTCGGTCGCGACGTCCACTGTGCTGTCATCCGGCCTGTCGTCCGCAGGCGCCGCCCCGCCACGTGCCGGGACGTCGACGACGGACATCATCGAGGCCGGATCGGTCTGCTTGTCCTTGCTCATCGCCTCCCACCCTAACCCCGTGGGAAGCGTCGCCCGAGTGGTCGCGCGTGCTCTCGCTTCCGGGGGGCAGGTGACCATGTCCCTGAAACGCGGGTCACCCGGGGAGCATTCCCGCAATCCTCGTCAGCGCCTCGACGAGCGCGGGCCGCGCCCCCTTCGGGAAGCTGTGTGCCCCCTCGACCTCGAGCAGTTGGGCCCACCCCGGGACGTACGGAGCCAGCTCCTCCGGCGTGCCGAACGGATCGCGGGTCCCCTGCACCATCCACGTCGGATCGGGCGCGAGCGCCAGCTCGGCGTCACGCAGCCGGTCGGGCCGGCCTGCCTGCCCCGGCAGATGGAGCGGGAAGCTGAGCAGGAGCCCGGCGTCTGCTCCCAGCTCGGCGGCCGTCCGGCACGCCACCCGGGCTCCCGCCGACCGGCCCCCGACGACGAGCGGCGACGTTAGACGCCCGCGCCCGGACATCAGGGCCGACACGATCGGCACCCACGCGGCATCAAGGGTCGGCGGGCGCCCGGCCACCCGGCGTCCCGCGACGAGCCACGGCTGCTCGACGAGGACCACGGTCCAGCCGGCCGCGACGAGGACCTCCCGGGCGACCGTGAGGTCGAGGCTCCGCATCCCACCCCCAGCCCCGTGCCCAAGGACCACCGTGCCCCGGGAGCGAGCTGGGCGGCATACGTGCGCGCGCCCCGGACCCTGCGGTGTAGGGAGCTCGCGCACCTGCGTGGCCACGCGCCCCACGGCGCTCACCCCCCGATCACCTCGCCCGTCATGGGGTCGACGACGCCGACGAGCTCCTCACGTGGAGCCGGCTCGAGCAGGCCGGGGCCGTTGCTCGACGTCGCGCCGACGGCGCGCCCGATCGGATGCGCCTCGAACCGGCCCGGCTGGACGAACTCGAGCAGCTCACGCACCGCCTCGGGGTCCTTCTGGGCTGGGTCGAGCCACTGCTCCCACTGCTCCGGCTCGAGCACGAGCGGCTGCCGGTCGTGGATCCGGTCCATGCCGGGGTCGGCCGCGGTCGTGATGATCGTGAACGTCGTGAGCCAGGCGTCCGGGTGGCCATCGGGCAGCTCCCGGTCGCGCCAGAACTCGTAGAGTCCCGCGAAGCCGACCTTGGCGCCGTCCGCCCGGTGGATGAAGAAGGGCTGCTTGCGCGGCTTGCCCTTCGCGTCGACCACGGTGGGGGACTTCTGCCACTCATACCACCCGTCGGCCGGCACGATGCACCGTCGTGTGAGCGCCGCCTTTGCGAACGCACCCTTCCCGAGCACGGACTCCGCTCGGGCGTTGGTCATCCGTTGGCCCATCTTGACGTCCTTGGCCCAGGCGGGCACGAGACCCCAGGTCAGGAGGCGCAGCTGCCGGGTGGGCTCGGCGTCCGGCGCATCGGCGGCCTGCTCGGTCACCTTGGGCGAGCGGGTCAGGACGACGAGCGCCTGCTTCGACGGGGCCATGTTCCAGTCAGGCTCGGCGGGCGCTGGATGCTGCGGGTTCTTCAGGATGCTGCGGGCCGGTTCGTCGGAGCGGTCCTCGTCGATGTCGAAAGCCTCGATCAGCTCGTCCGGCCTCGCGCTGGCGGCATACCTCCCACACATGGGCTTCAGCGTATGCCGCTGGGCTGACTCCCCGGGATGGCCGCCCTCCCAGCCCTCCCGCGCCCCAGAACCCGCAACACACCCGCCCATCGACTGCTCACACCGCCTGCAGCAGGGCCCAGCACTCGATGGGCGGGTGTGTTGCGCGGGGGGCGGGGGCGGGGTCTGGGACGGCGGATGCGCCGCAGGGGGTGGGTATGTCGATAACGTAGACACCACACCAGGAGGAATCCCGATGATCGTTCGTCGAATCGCTCGCCCCATGCTCGCCTCGGTGTTCATCGCCGCAGGGATCGAGGCGCTCCGCCATCCGGCCGCCCGGACCAAGCGGGCTGCCCAGCTGCTCGACACCGTGTCCGCCCCATCCGCGGTGCAGGAGGACCCTGACCTGTTCGTGCGCGTCAACGGCGCCAGCCTGGTCGGCGGAGGTGTGCTCCTCGCCACCGGACGGATGCCCCGTCTTGCGTCGACGCTCCTCGCCGCTTCGGTCGTCCCTACCACGGCAATCGAGCACGCGTTCTGGGACGAGACCGACCCGGAGAAGCGCGCGCACAGTCGTAGCCTGTTCTTCAAGAACGTCGGACTGCTCGGCGGCCTGCTGCTGGCCAGTGTCGACACCGCGGGCAAGCCCGGGCTTGCCTGGCGGGCCCAGCACGCCACCAAGACCACGCGCCGTGAGGCGCGCCACGCCAAGCGGGCAGCGGCCCGGGAGGCCCGCCTTCTAGCCCATCGAGCCCAGGACGTCGTGAGCTGACTTGAGTCCCGCCGACCATTCCCCCTCCACCGATCCCGCAGACCCCGCCAGTTCGCGCAGCACCGGAACCACTCCCACGACAGTCCCCGGGGACTGGTCGGCCCCCACGCCGGCGGCACCGGTCGACGCCACCGTGACGCTCCCGGGGAGCAAGTCGTTGACCAACCGCTACCTCGTCCTCGCCGCCCTGGCGAGCGACCGCTCGCGGCTGCGCGCACCGCTGCGGTCTCGGGACACGCTGCTCATGGCGGATGCGCTGCGCGCCTTGGGGGTGAGCATCGAGGACGTGGCGCCCGAGGGTGACCCGCTCGGGAGCGTCAACCACGTGCAGGACTGGCTCATCACCCCTCCCGACCGCCTGCGCGGGGGCGCCGCGATCGACTGCGGCCTGGCTGGGACGGTGATGCGCTTCCTGCCTGCCGTCGCGGCCCTCGCTGATGGCCCGGTCCGCCTGGACGGCGACGCCGAGGCCCGGGTCCGGCCGATGGGTCCGGTCGTCGAGGCGCTGCGGGTGCTCGGCGTCGAGCTCGAGGACTCCGACGGCTTCCTGCCGGTGACCGTGCTCGGTCGCGGCCAGGTCCGCGGGGGGCCGGTCACGATGGATGCCTCGGCGTCATCGCAGTTCATCTCCGCGCTCCTACTTGCCGGAGCGCGCTACGACGAAGGCGTCACGGTGCACCACGAGGGCAAGCCGGTCCCGAGCGAGCCGCACATCCGCATGACCGTCGAGACACTGCGGGACGCCGGGGCCGTCGTCGACGACTCCGAGCCCAACACCTGGCGCGTCGAGCCCTCCGAGATCAACGCCCTCGACGTGTGGATCGAGCCGGACCTGTCCAACGCGGGGCCGTTCGTGGCCGCCGCGCTCGTCACGGGTGGCACCGTCCGGGTGCCCGGTTGGCCCCAGTACACGACGCAGGCCGGCGACCTCATGCGCGAGATCCTCGACACGATGGGCGCCGACGTCCGGCTCGACCGGACCGGCCTGACCGTGTCCGGCACGGGCGAGCTCGTCGGCATCGACATCGACCTGCACGACGCCGCCGAGCTCACGCCCACGGTCGCCGCGCTCGCCGCACTGGCCTCCACTCCTTCGTGGATCCGCGGCGTGGCCCACATCCGTGGACACGAGACGGACCGCCTCGCCGCCCTGACGAGCGAGCTGGGCTCCCTCGGCAGCGCCGTCACCGAGACCGAGGACGGCCTGCGGATCGCCCCGGCGGCGCTTCACGGCGGGCGGTTCCGAACCTTCCACGACCACCGGATGGCGACCGCCGGGGCGATCCTCGCACTCCGGGTCCCCGGCGTGGTCGTCGAGGACATCGGCACCACCGGCAAGACGCTGCCCGACTTCCCGGGGCTGTGGGCCCGGATGCTGTCCGGCGACCGCCCCGTCGGGGCCGCGACAGGCCCGGCGCCCGCTGTGGAGCCGGCTCGATGAGCTGGCGGGACCTCGACGAGGACGACATCCGCGTCCGCCCGCAGCGCAAGGGGTCGAGGGCCCGCACCAAGGAACGGCCGGCCCACGCCGACGCCGTCATCGGCAGGGTCATCGCAGTCGATCGCGGCCGCTACACCTGCCTGGTCCCGGCCGGAGCCGGTGCCCGAGCCCAGGCTTCCACGTCGCGAACCACCACGGCGCCGACCGAGCCGGAACGGCTCGTCACCGCCATGAAGGCTCGCGACCTCGGCCGGATCCGCGTCGTCGTCGGGGACGAGGTCGCTCTGGTCGGAAACACGAGCGGTGGACCGGACGCCCTGGCGAGGATCGTCCGGATCGAGGAGCGCCGGTCC
Source organism: uncultured Actinomycetota bacterium (assembly GCA_963754395.1). GTDB lineage: Bacteria > Actinomycetota > Actinomycetes > Actinomycetales > Dermatophilaceae > Intrasporangium. The sequence goes on from CAVWGJ010000018.1 coordinate 292,449, forward strand.
GTGCTCCGGCGCACCGCCGACGACACCGACCCCGTCGAGCGCGTCATCGTCGCGAACGCCGACCAGCTCGCCATCGTGACGGCGCTCGCCGACCCGGAGCCGCGTCCGCGCATGGTCGATCGATGCCTCGTCGCCGCCTACGACGCCGGGCTCCAGCCGCTCCTCGTGCTCACGAAGGCGGATCTGGTAGACCCGGCCGAATTCCTCGCCACCTACGCGCCACTCCAGGTCGACCACGTCGTCACCCGTCGGGACAACGGCGACATCTGCGGTCTCGAGGAGCTGCACGAGCGGCTCTCGAGCCACGTCACCGTCCTCGTCGGCCACTCCGGTGTCGGCAAGAGCACCCTCGTCAACGCCCTTGTCCCTGACGCCGGACGGGCCATCGGCGACGTCAACGTGGTCACCGGGCGGGGTCGCCACACGTCGACCAGCGCGGTGGCCCTTCGCCTGCCGGACGGCGACGGATGGGTCATCGACACCCCCGGTGTGCGCTCGTTCGGCCTCGCCCACATCGACGTCGACCGCATCATCGACCACTTCCCCGAACTCGCCGCCGGCACCGACGAGTGCCCCCGTGGGTGCACCCACGACGAGGAGGAGTGCGCGCTCGACGACTGGGTCGCGCAGGGTCACGCCGGACCCGCCGGTCCAGCCCGGCTCGAGTCACTGCGCCGGCTGCTGCAGAGCCGCTCGAGCTCCGCGGAGTACTGACACACCAAGCCGCCCGTTCCCGTCGTGGGAACGGGCGGCCCGACGTGGACGGTTCAGACCGTCGTTCTCAGCGTGAAACCGACACCTTCCGGGGTCTGCGCCGCGTCGAGGGTCTGGTCGTCGAGCACTGCAGCCGCGTCCTGCGCGATGTAGACGCGGGCATCTCCCGCATCGACGACCACGTCAGTCAGCTGGGGCTGCGTCACGACGCTCACCGCGAGCTGGTCCTGCTCGCTGGCGATGCGCAGACCTGCAGACGGCTGCTCGACGTCCTTGGTCAGGTCCTGCACGGCGGCCTGGGCCTTCTCGGTCAAGGTCAGCATGTGGAGCTCCTGTCTTCGTGCGGTTGCCGGACTGGGCCGGCATTGACGCCTACGACCACCTCTCGGGGCAAGTGCGCACACGCCTCGGACCCCTCCACCCTCCCCGAGCACCGGGGGGCGATGTCAAGCCACACCGTCGGTGGGTGCGTCGCAACCCGCCCGGAAACGTTGCAGCGCAACGGGGCTGAGCTCAGCGGCATACGGCAAGAATTTCGGGAGCGCAACGCGGCCCGCCCTTCCCGGTCACCAAATGTGTGCTGGCGCTAGGCTCCGCCAAGTGACCTCCTACGACGACGACCTTCGTCTGGCCCACGTCCTCGCCGACGCCGTCGAGCGGGTGACGATGGCTCGCTTCCGCGCGACGGATCTCATCGTCGAGAGCAAGCCCGACCTGACCCCGGTGACGGACGCCGACCGCGCGGCCGAGGAGCTCGTCCGCGCACAGCTCAAGCGGACCCGCCCTCGGGACGCCGTGGAGGGCGAGGAGTTCGACACGACCGGGCACGGCCCGCGACGCTGGATCATCGACCCCATCGACGGGACGAAGAACTTCGTGCGGGGGGTCCCCGTCTGGGCCACCCTCATCGGCTTGGTCGACAACGGCCGCCCGGTGCTCGGGCTCGTCGCCGCACCGGCCCTCCAGCGTCGCTGGTGGGCGGCGACCGGTTCGGGTGCCTGGGCGGGCCGGTCACTGTCCTCGGCGAAGCGCATCAGCGTGTCCCAGGTCGGGCGCCTCGGGGACGCGTCCCTCTCCTACTCCTCGCTCGCCGGCTGGCGCGTGCGCGGCCGGCGCGACGACTTCCTCGACCTCATGGACGACTGCTGGCGGACCCGGGCGTACGGCGACTTCTGGTCCTACATGCTCGTCGCCGAGGGTGCCGTCGACATCGCCACCGAGCCCGACCTCGCCGTCCACGACATGGCCGCGCTCGTGCCCATCGTGCAGGAGGCGGGCGGGCGCTTCACCGGCCTCGACGGGCGCGACGGGTGCTGGAGCGGCAACGCGGTCGCCACCAATGGACTCCTCCATGACGAGGTGCTCCGCCGTCTCGGCACGCCGGCCGCGGCGGCGGAGGCCTGAGCTCGGTCAGTCACGCATGACCGTGACGGGAGTGAAGCCGAGGGCCTCGATCGCCGGTCGGTGACTCGCCGCGTCGCCGACGAGGACGATCGTCCAGCCGCCGCCCGCGGACTGGCCCGGACGGGCCACGCCGGCGCCTGCGGCGAATCGCTCGAAGGCGTCGTCCAGCCGGCCACGGTCGACGCGTTCGAGGTCGCGCAGGTTCGCGGTCGTGAACTCGGTGCTGCGTCCGTCGAGCGCCATGCTGATCGCCTCGTCGGCCACTGCGTCCGCCGTCGCGTACCGCCCGGGGGCCGTCTTGCCGATGAAGTCGACGCCCGACCGGACCTCCCGCTCCGAGAACCCGTCCCGCCCACTCTCGAGGATCTCGACGAGCAGCCGGACCGACTCCGCCGTGCTGTCGGCGCGCACCGAACCGGAGGTGAGGAAGACGCCCCCCGTGCGCCTCGGGCGGAAGCTGGAGCGAATGCCGTAGGTGTAGCCCTTCTCCTCGCGCAGGACGGCGTCGATCCGCGCATTGGGCGAGCCCCCCAGCACGAACCCGATGACCGGGTACGGGGCCCAGCCACCCTCCACCGAGCGGTCTGGCCCCGGAGCGCCGACGACGATCTCGGACTGCACGGAGCCGGGGCGGTCGACGATGACGATCCTGCCGCGGTCCTCGGCGAGTGTCGCGACCCTGCTCAGCGAAGTGGGGCGGTCCGGACCGTGGCGCCAGCCGCCCAGCGCCTCCTCGACGAGGGCGCGGACGTCGAGGCCCGTGAGGTCACCAGCGACCGCGACCGTGGTCCCGGCGGCGATGACGTGCTCCTCATGGAAAGCCACGACGTGGTCCCTCGTGATGCGCGAGACCGTCTCCCGCGAACCGCCGGTGGGGCGGGAGCTGCGCTCCTCGTCGGCGTAGAAGGTGGCGACCCACTCGAGCGCGGCGCGGTGGCCGGGGATGGACCGTTCCTGGTCGATCTCGGCCAGCCGCGTGCGTACCTGCCGGGCCACCTCGTTGTCCGGGAAGGCGGGCTCGGTGATGATCTGCCGCAGCAGGTCGAGGGCCGGCTCGAGGTTCCCCTTCACGACGTCGAGGTCGAGGGTGAGGCCGGACTCGCCCACGGCCGCGCCGTAGCTGACGCCCTTGCGCTCGAGCAGGCGGGCCAGCTCCTCGGCGGAGTGGTCCGCCGTCCCCTCGTCCATGGTCCGCGCCATGATGGTGGCCACGCCCTCGAGAGCCCGCGGCTCGGCGCTGATCGGGACGGGCAGGCCGAGACGCACGGAGATGACGTACTGGCCGGGCACGTCGTAGGTGACGAGCCGGATGCCGTTGGGCAGGTCGTGGGTGACCGCCTCGGGGAAGGACCACTGCCGCGGCGGGGCGACCTCGGGGCGCGCGACGCTCGTCATGCGGCCACCTCGGCCTCGTCCTCGGCGAGGTAGCGGACGACGGACCGCGCCTCAGGATCGAGCCAGGTCGCGGCCGCTTCGCGCACCTGGTCGGCGGTGACGCTCTTGACCTGGTCGACGAAGGTGTTGACGTAGGAGGGGTCCCCCGTCAGGAGCGCATGATGGCTGAGGTGGTCCGCGCGCTCCTCGATGCTCGCGAGGGCACTGAGCCACGAGCGCTCGGTGTCGGCGATGACGGACTCGAGCTCGCCCTCGTCAGGGCCCTCGGCAAGGAACCGCTCAAGCTCCTCGCAGACCGTCGCCTCCGCCTGCTCCGGGTCGGCGCCTGCGGCGATGTCGACGGTGATGGTCCCGAGACCGACCCCGTCGACGAGGCCCATCGTCCAACCCGCGACCGCCGTCGCGGTCTCGTCGGTGCGCACGAGGCGCCGCATGAGCCGGGAGCTGGCAAGGCCGCTCATCACGTCGACGGCGATCGAGCAGGCGTGGTACTCGGGCGTCGTGTCGACCGGCAGCCGGAAGGAGACGTAGATGCGGTCGTTCGGGACGTCCCCCGGCCGGTCGAGCCGGACGGGTTCGGCGATGGGCGACAGCTGCGGCAACCGCTCGCGTTGGTGCAGCTCGATCGGGAGGAGACCCCCGAAGTACTGCTCCGCAGCGGCGAGCCCCTGCTCAGGGGTGATGTCCCCGACGAGGGTGAGGACCGTGTTGTTCGGGCCGTAGTGGGCGCGATAGAAGGCATGGACGTCCTCGAGCGTCGCGGCGTCGAGATCCTCCATCGACCCGATCGTCGGGTGGTGGTACGGGTGGTCCTCGGGGAAGACGGTGGCGTAGATGTCGATGAGCGCCTGACCGTAGGGGATGTTGTCGTACCGCTGGCGCTTCTCCTCCTTGACGACGTCCCGCTGGTTGTCGAGGTTCTCCTGGGTCACCGCGTCGAGGAGGTAGCCGTGGCGGTCTGCCTCGAGCCACAGGGCGAGGTCGAGGGCGCCGACGGGGATCGTCTCGAAGTAGTTGGTCCGGTCGAACCACGTCGTCGCGTTGAGGCGCGCCCCCTCGTTCATGAGCGCGCTGAAGTGCTCGCCAGAGGCGACGTTGCGGCTGCCCTGGAACATGAGGTGCTCGAAGAGGTGCGCCAGACCGGTCCGGCCGGGGGCTTCATGGCGGGAGCCGACACCGACCCACAGGTTGACGGCGACATTGGGGACGGCATGGTCCTCCGAGACGATGACCCGAAGGCCGTTCGGCAGGGTCTGCTCGACAATGGGGTAGGCGATCGAGGTCACGCCCTGACCCTACGTGAAGTCGCGCGAACGTTCCCGAGGCGACGTCTGAGCCGTGGCCAGTGATAACTGCACGTTATGAACGTGACGAATAGCATAACGTTGACATATCCTGAGCCAATGCACGTTGACGAAGAGGTCTCGACCTCAGACCTGCTCGCCACGATCCGCGAGTCGGTCATCGGTGACGACCAGGTGCTGCCCGGGCCGTACGGCCCACGCCGCGTCACCTACGCGGACTACACCGCATCGGGCCGGGCCCTGACCTTCATCGAGGACTTCATCCGCGTCGAGGTCCTCCCCCGCTACGCCAACACGCACACGGAGTCCTCGGGGACCGGCCTGCAGACAACGCGCCTGCGTGAGGACGCACGCCGAATCATCCGCGACGCGGTGGGCGGCGACGACGAGACGGTCGTCATCTTCGCCGGGTCGGGGTGCACCGGTGCCATCGACAAGCTCGTCGGCATTCTGGGCCTGCGTGTCCCGTCGGCCTTCGAGGACCGTTGGCACGTGGGGGCGCTCGTCCCTCAGGAGGAACGGCCCGTCGTCTTCATCGGCCCCTACGAGCACCACTCGAACGAGCTGGCGTGGCGGGAGTGCATCGCCGACGTCGTCGTCGTCCCCATGGACCCAGACGGCCACATCAGCATCTCGGCACTGCGCGAGCTGCTGCAGCGGTACTCAGACCGGCCGCTGAAGATCGGGTCCTTCTCGGCTGCCAGCAACGTCACCGGCATCCTCACCGACACCGATGCCATCTCCACGATCCTCCACGAGCACGGCGCCCTCGCCTTCTGGGACTTCGCCGCCGCCGCGCCCTACATCGACATCACGATGTACGGATCCACAGCGCGGGAGGACGAGAACGCCACGGGGACAGCGGAACCCAGCTCAGCGGCATACGACTCAACTCGAAGGGCGTTGGCGCGCAAGGATGCCGTGTTCCTCAGCCCACACAAGTTCATCGGTGGGCCGAGCACCCCGGGGGTCCTCGTCGTGCGTCGGGAGCTGTTGGTGAACCGAGTCCCCGACGTCGTCGGCGGCGGGACGGTGTCCTACGTCAACGCCGACACCCACGACTACCTCACCGACCCGGCGCACCGTGAGGAGGGCGGCACCCCCGCGATCATCGAGTCCATCCGCGCGGGCCTGGTGTTCCGGCTCAAGGAGGCGGTCGGCGTCGACGTCATCCGCGCCCGTGAGGAGGACTTCCTCCGGCGGGCCCTCGCCGCCTGGTCGCGGGAGCCGACGATCGAGGTCCTGGGCAACCTCGAGGCCGAGCGGCTGTCGATCCTGTCGTTCGTCGTGCACCGCGAGGGGGGCACCTTCCTGCACCACAACTTCGTCGTGGCAGTGCTCAACGACCTGTTCGGGATCCAGTCCCGAGGCGGGTGCTCCTGCGCCGGTCCCTACGGCCACCAGCTGCTCGGCATCGACTCCGAGCGGTCGCGCGCGATCGAGCGTCAGACCACGCTGGGGTGCGAGGGCATCAAGCCGGGCTGGGTCCGCCTGAACCTCAACTACTTCATCTCTGACACCGTCTTCGAGTACCTGCTCGAGGCCGTGCGCCTCGTGGCACGCGACGGCTGGCGGCTGCTCGGCGACTACGACTTCGACGTGCGGACCGGGCGATGGGCGCACAAGCGTGGACCGGTCGAGCCACCGCTGCGACTGGGCCAGGTGGGTTTCGAGCGCGGACGGATGACCTACCCACGGCACGCGGACCGCGCCCCCGAGTCGGCGCTCGCGGGCTACCTCGTGGAAGGGGCTCGCATCATGCGAGAGGCCACACCCCCGGTCCAGGACGCGGCCAGCATCAGTCCGGACTTCGACCACCTGCGGTGGTTCGACCTGCCCAGGGCGTCCATCAGGGCCTGAGTCGGCACAATGCGTCAGGCCCGGAGATCACATGGATCTCCGGGCCTGATTGGTAGCGGGGGCAGGATTTGAACCTGCGACCTCCGGGTTATGAGCCCGGCGAGCTACCGAGCTGCTCCACCCCGCGTCGGCAAAGACAACCTTACGTGAATCCCTCTGGAGGACCAAATCGGGCACCGCGAACGCCCACCAAGGCGTCCGAAGTGCCCGATCAGTCGACCATCAGCCCACATCAGTCCCGCTCCGATCCGGTCAGCGACCAGCGGGTGCGGCAGCTGCGGCTCGGGCCAGGGCCTCCTTCAACTTCTCCTGCGCCTGGCCGTACGCGGCGAAGTCACCCTTGCGCAGGGCGTCCTCACCGGCCCGGAACGCCGCGTCCGCGTCGGTTAGCGCCTGCCGCAGCGCAGCTGCGTCGGGCGTGGCCGTCGGGGCCGGGGCGGACGTGGTCGGGCCCGTCGTCGGCGTGCCGGTCGGGGTACCCGTGGGGGTGCCGGTCGGCGTGCCGTCGGGAGTCACCGGCGTGTCGGTGCCCTGGTCACCGGCCGACGCACCCGACTCGCCGCCGAAGAGGTCGTTCAGCGCGCCGTCGAGCGAACCGGCCCAGGCGATCTTCTCGCCAAAGGCGACGGCCACCGCGGACAGGCGTGGGTAGGCGCCGGCTCCGGATGCCTGGACATAGATCGGCTGGACGTAGAGCACCCCACCACCGACCGGCAGCGTGAGCTGGTTGCCGAAGGTGACCTCGGCCCCTTGCAGCGCCGTCGTCGAGATGAACTGCGCCAAGGTTCCGAACCCTGAGTCGGTCGAGGACACCTGCGACGACCGCATGTCGTTGTAGACCTGCCCCGGGCCCTTGACCGTCGTGCTCGTCGGCTCGAGCAGCCGGAGCTTGCCGTAATCGGGTGCCCTCTTCCCGTCCTCGGCGCCCGCGTCTCCGTCAGCGGCCAGGAAACCGGTGAGCAGGTTGCGGTCACCGACCGGCATGAACGTCGAGGTCAGGGAGAACGCCGGCTTCTCCTGGCCCGGCATGGCGAGCGACAGGTAGTAGGGCGGCTGGAGGAGCGACTGCTCGGCGTTCGTGCCGCGCGTCGGGTCCAGGGGGACGCGCCAGAACGTCTGGCCGCCGTAGAACGACGCGGCGTCGGTCTCGTGGTACTTCGTCAGCATCTGACGCTGGATCTTGAACAGGTCCTCCGGGTACCGCAGGTGCTCCATGAGCGAGCCCTTGATCTCGGACAGGGGCGTCACGGCACTGGGGAAGATCTTCATCCAGGCGGCGAGGATCGGGTCCTTGTCATCCCACTGGTAGAGCTTGACGGTTCCGTCGTAGGCGTCCACGGTCGCCTTGACCGAGTTGCGCACGTAGTTGATGTGGCCGGAGCGGATGGCCTGGACCGAGTCTCGGGTGCGGGTCACCGAGTCCGACGTCGCGGCATCGAGGGTCGTCATCTCCGAGTAGGGATACATGTCGGTCGTCGTGTAGCCATCGAGGACCCACATGACCCGTCCGTCGACCACCACTGGATACGCGTTGCCATCGAGCGTCAGCCACGGCGCGACCCGCTCGACGCGCTCGCGCGGGGTGCGGTGGTCCAGCAGCCGCGAGTCGTTGGTCACCGCGTCGGAGAGCAGGAAGTTGATCTCGCGGTACTTGAACGCGTAGGCGATGCGCCGGAGGGCGTCGAGCTGGACCCCGCCCTGGCCGGCGTAGGTGTTCTTCACCTGCTCGTTGTCGGCGGCCAGGTAGTCGAACTCGTTGTTGCCCCCGCCCACGATGGAGTACTCGGGGGACGACTCTCCGAAGTAGATCCGCGGCTCGTACTTGCCGAGCACGCCGGACGTGCCGATCTGCGACTCGAAGAAGGTGGGCCGGCCGTCGTCCTCACGCGTGTTGCCCTTGGCGGCGACGACGCCGTAGCCGTGGGTGTAGACCGTGTGGTCGTTGAGCCAGTTGCGCTGCCCTTCGGGGACGCCCGTCAGGTCGAGCTCGCGGACCGCGATGACGGTGTCGGTCTGCGTGCCGTCGAGGTTGTAACGGTCGACGTCGAGGACGTCGGCGAACTGGTAGTAGCCCTTCGAGGCCTCGAGCTGCTTGAAGGTGGGGCTGACGACGTTGGGGTCGATGAGTCGGATGCCGGGGATGGTCGCGGCATCTTTCTGCAGCTGGCCCGGGCTGGCGGTCGCGGTGGTGTCGTACGGCTCGACCTGGATGTCGTTGAAGCCATAGGCCGCCCGCGTGGCCTCGATGTTGCGCTCGATGTACGGCAGTTCCATCGACTTCTCGGAGGGCCGCACCTTGAGCGACTGGACCAGCGCCGGGTAGATCCCACCGACGGCCACGACGACGACAGCGAGCACCGCCACGCCCACGAGCGGCAGCCGCCAGGACCGGGTCCAGATGGTGCTGAGGAACATGCCCACGCACATCAGGGCAGCGATCGCGAGGATCCCCTTGGTCGGGATGTAGGCGTGGGCCTCGGTGTACTGGATGCCCGTCATGCGGGTCGACTGGGCGTTCGCCAGGTTGTACCGGTCCACCCAGAAGGCGACGGCGCGAACGAGGACGAGCGCGGCGGCGATGATCGACAGGTGGACTCTGGCCGCCTGGGTCGATCTGGTCCGCTGGCCCGCGACGATCCCCCCGTAGAGGTAGTGCGTGAACGCGGCCGCGATGAAGCCGAGCACGAGGATCATCGTCAGGAACGACACGACGAAGTTGATCCACGGCAGGTCGAAGACGAAGAAGGAGATGTCGAGCTTGAACTCGGGGTCGGTCGTGCCGAACGGCGTGCCGTTGCGCCACAGCAGGAAAGTGTCCCACTGGGTCGCGGCCGACAGCCCGGCGAAGAGGCCGATCGCGAGCGGGGCAGCGATCGTCGCGGTCTTGCGCATCGGCTCGACGAGCTGTCGGTAGTGCTCCATCGCCTGCGTCTCGGGCGATGGCGCGTAGATCGGCCGGTGCCGGTAGGCGAAGTGGATGCTCGACCAGACGACGGCTGCCGTGATGAGGCCGCCGACCAGCCCGAGCAGCACCTTCGTCACGAGCTGGGTCGTGAAGACTCCGGAGAAGTAGACCGACTGGTACCACAGCACCTCGGTCCAGAAGTTGGCGAGCGTCGCCACGACGAGGAGCAGGGCGCCCGCCACCACGAGTGCCGTGACGAGGGGGTTGCGGTTGGGGCGCTGCGCCGTAGCGCGTCGTGTGGCGCCCGGTTCACCGCCGTCGCCGAAGGGGCCTTTGGGTGGTGGGCCGAAGTCGCTGTCGCTCACGTTGGGTCGCCTCGAGGTGCTGGGGCTGGCAGGTCGCGGACGTGCCGCTTGCGGCAACCATAACCCGACAGCCTGAGACCGACGTGCCGCGCCTGCCGGCAGTCGTTCACTCGATCATGGGCAACACGATGGCGTATGCCGCTGAGCGCGGTCCCAGCCCACGGCCACGCCCGCACGTGGCAGGTCTACCGACTGCCGCCGTGGGTCGCCGATCGGGTGAACAGCTCTTCCTGGGCCGGCCAAGACCCCGGAAGTCGTTCACTCGATCAGGGTGGCCCCGCGCAGGTCAGTCCTCGAACGTCGCCTTGAGCGCTGCGACCAGCCCGGGTGCGATGTCGTTCCCGGTGGCGACCGCGTCCTCGGAGTCGTGCTCGCGCTGGCGCAGCAGGCAGATCGACGAGCCGTCGCGAAGCAGCGCGACGAGGAGTCGGACGTCCTTGCGATCGGGGTGTGCGGCCAGCGCCTCGACGGCGGCCTCGGGCCGCTCCGGAAGGTCCCGCTCCGCGTCGGGTGGGACGACCATGCGCTCGATGGCGAAGGCGCACCCGTCGACCTCGTCGGGCCAGGCGATCCTGCCCAGGAGCGTCTCCAGTGACGAGGTGGCGGGCAGCCCTTCCTGCTCGATGGCCGTGAAGGCACCCTCGGCGAGGTCGGCGGGGCCGAGCTGGGCGCGCAGGTGTGGCTCGCGAGCGAGCAGCGAGGCCGTGCGGACGAGGGCGAACAGCCGCGCCGGCTGGTCCCAGCCGGCCGCCGCAACGTGACGCTCCGTGTCCAGCGCGGCGACGGTGAGGGGCTCGGCAGTGAGGGAGGTGACCGGCTGCTCGTCCATCGGTCCATCCAACCACCCGACCGCGATGGTCCCGGGATCAGCAGCGCGGCAGCGACGACGTGCGGCCCGACGCGATGCCCTCGACCGCGTTGGTGGCGTCCTTGAACGAGCTGACGGCGAAGACCTCGAGGCCGGATGGGACATTGCCCTCGACTTCCGGACAGTTGTCGGCCGGGGCGAGGAAGTACTCGGACCCGCCGGACCGGGCGCCGGCCATCTTCTGCTTGATCCCGCCGATGGGGCCGACGCGCCCCTCTTCGTCGATGGTTCCGGTGCCGGCGATGTCGCGGCCGTTGGTGAGCGGGCCGGGCGTCAGCTTGTCGTAGATACCGAGGGCGAACATGAGACCGGCCGACGGCCCGCCGACGTCACCCGCATTGATCGTGACGGTGGCCGGGAAGTCGTGGTCGAGCCGCAGGATGACGCCGAGCGCCGTCCGGCCCCCCGAGCCCGTCATGGTCGTGACCTCGGCGACGACCGGCTTGCCCGCGCGGGTGACCCCGATCTCGATCGGTTGGCCCGGGCGAACCGTCTGGAGTGCAGTGCGGATGCTCTCGGCGGTCGTCACCGTCGTGTCCCCCACCCGCACGATGCGGTCGCCAACCTGCAGGGACGGCTTGGCGGGCGACTCGTCGAGGACCTGCCCGATCTCTATGTGCGTCTTCACGGGCTTGCCCAGGGCGCGCAGCGCAACGGCGGTCGCCTCCTCCTGGGAGCCCTCCATCTGGACCGCGTTCTCCTCGGCGATCCGCTCCTCGCTCGCATCCGGGTCGAAGACCTGGTCGACGGGCAGGACCTCCTTCGATGGGTCGATCCAGGCCCAGAGGACGTCGAAGGCGTCGACCGGGAAGCCGGGGCCGCCGAGCACTGAGACGGTCGTGAAGCTGAGCTCACCCTCGGTCTCGTAGGTCGGCAGTCCCTCGACCGAGATGAGGGTGGAGCCGTTGGTCTCTCCGGGGACCTTGCCAAGGGTGTTCATCGTCGGCCCGGGGCTCATGATGGCAAAGGGCACGTGCACCAGGTTGCCGACGACGAGGATCGCCAGGCCGACGAAGAAGCCGACGAGGAACAGCTTGTTGCCCCGGCTCAGTGGCGCGCGTGGGCGCGGCGGTTCGGGAAACAGGGGTGCTGGTCCGGCCTCGTCCGCGCGGAGCCGGCGGATCGTCCTCACGGCAGGCCGACCCACTCGTCCGAGCCGTCCGCGAACCGCTGGTGCTTCCAGATCGGCACCGTCGCCTTGAGCTCGTCGATGAGCTCGCGGCACACGTCGAAGGCCTCACCGCGGTGCTCGGCACTGACGGCCACGACGACGGCAAGGTCCCCGATGTCGAGCCGCCCGACGCGGTGCACGACGCCGATGCGCACGCTTCGGCCGTCGGCCGCCAGCCGCTCCGCGAGCGCTCGTGTCACCTCTGCCGCCTGCGGGTGCGCGCTGTAGTCCAGCTCCAGGACCCGCTCCTTCTCGGTCTGCTCGCCTGCCGCGGCTCCGGATGCGCCACCCTTCGCGTCATGGTTGCGCACGGTGCCGACGAACAGGCAGGTGCCGCCGGCACGCGCATCGGCGACGCTCGAGAGCACCTCGTCGACGGACAGCGGCGACTCTCGGATCTCGGCAAGGGTGACCGTCACGCCCGCCATCGTATGCGGATCACCTTGGTGTCGATGGTGGCGATCGGCCGCGATCACGGACACACCCGCTCGAGGGAACGATCGTCCCCGTTCCGTGGTTGTCTGTGGGAAGGACGAACGCTGAGCGCATCCGAGCATCCCAGCATCCGATCAACCCCGAGGAGCAGGCATGTCCGACCGCGACCCTGGCGGCGAGGGCGGCTTCGACCGCGACAACGACAACGCCGACCGTAACCAGGAGGACCAGGAGGACCAGGGGATTGAGAAGGACAGCGGGGGAACGTCCGGCTCCCCGGGCGGACCGGGCCAGCAGGGCTGGCCGGGAGGCGCACCCGGCTTCGACCCCGCCAACCTGAGCTCGATGCTCGAGCAGGTGCTCGGCCAGGCCGCCGAGAACCCGGAGCTCGCCGCAGCGATGCGCAGCATGGGGGTCGACCCGTCCGACCCGGCCACCAAGGCGGCGATGCGCGCGCAGCTCGGTAGCTTCATGGCGGCCCAGCAGTCCCCCACTGGCGCCCGCGACCTCGCCACCGACGTCGCGCGCAAGCACGTCCTGGCCACGCAGGGCAACGACGTGCACGACGCCGGCGCGGCGCGAGCGGTGGAAGACGCCGTGGCCGTCGCCGTGCTCTGGCTCGACGAGGTCACGACGCTCGGCGCGCCCTCATGGCGCGCGACCGGATTCAGCCGCGCCGAGTGGGTCGAGGCGACCATGCCCCGCTGGTTCGACCTCGTAGAGCCCGTGTCCGATGGGGTCACGAGCGCAACGTCGGCCGCGATCCGGAAGCAGCTCGGCGAGCTCGGGCCCGAGGCCTTCGGAGACGCGCTGCCACCGGAGCTGCAGGGCATGATGGGCGGCGCCGGCTTCGACCCCGCCGCCATGCTCGAGCAGTGGGCCCCGATGCTCTCGAACCTCAGCCGGCAGATGTTCGCGGCCCAGCTCGGCCAGGCCGTCGGCACCCTCGCCACCGAGGTGGTGGGTGCGACCGAGGTGGGCCTGCCCCTCACCGAGCCCGGCCTCGTCGCCCTGCTGCCCGGCAACGTCGACGAGCTCGCGACCTCGCTCGAGATCGACCTGCCGCAGGTCCGCCTCTACCTCGCCGTTCGCGAGGCGGCCCGGGTCCGGCTGTTCGCGCAGGTGCCGTGGCTCGGGCCGCAGCTGATGTCGGCCGTTGCCGACTACGCGCACAACATCACCATCGACACCGACGCCATCGAGTCGGCGTTGTCCACCATCGACGCCACCGATCCCGAAGCCCTCCGCAGTGCGCTCCAGGGCAACCTCTTCCGTCCGCAGCCGACCCCCGTCCAGCGTCGCGCCCTGGATCGGCTCGAGACCCTCCTCGCGCTCGCCGAGGGCTGGGTCGACCACGTGACGGAGCGCGCTACGGCCGCACACCTGCCCCAGTCGCCCGCTCTGGCGGAGACCATCCGACGCCGGCGGGTCGGTGGCGCCGCCCAGAAGACGTTCGCCGGACTCGTCAGGGCTCGAGCTGCGACCGCGCCGGATGCGAGATGCCGCGAATCTCTGGGCCGCCCTCGAGAACGCCGGCGGCCAGACGCTACGCGACGGCCGGTGGTCCCACCCCGACCTGGCACCGACCTCTGAGGACCTGGACGACATCATCGGCTTCGTCGAGCGCGCCACGGGCCAAGCCAGCGCCGAGCAGCCCATGGAAGGGCTGCCCGACAGCGCGCTCGGTGCCGAGGCCCTCGGCACCGACCTCGACTCGGTGCTGCGCGGGATCCTCGACGAGGCCGCCGCAGACGAGGCTGGCGGCAGCCCCGACAACGAGGATGGCGATGGGGTTGACGACGAGCACGACGGGCGGAAGTGACCACTCTCGGCCCCCAGCCACCCACCTCGGGAGCTGACCGGGGAACGAGCCCAGCGGCATACGGCCTGATCCGTGACGACGCCATCGCGGAACTCCGCGGTTGGCACCCTCCCGACGCGGCGCAGGAGCGCCGGCGGCTCGACTACCTGGCCCACCTCCGACGGCACGTCGACGCCATGGCGCGAGGCGGCCCGCCGGCACACCTGACGGGAAGCGTCATCGTCCTCGACCGGGCTGGCGAGCAGGTTCTGCTCACCCTCCACCAGAAGGCCCGGCGGTGGTTCCAGTTCGGCGGGCACTTCGAGGCCGGCGACCGGTCGATGCGGGAGGGCGCGGAGCGGGAGGCCCGCGAGGAGTCCGGGATCGACGCACTCGTCGCACTGCCGGAGATCGTCATGTTGGACCGACACGAGCTGGGCGACGCCTTCGGCAGCTGTCGGGAGCACCTGGACGTGCGATACGCCGCGATCGCCCCACCGGGCGCGGCGCACTCGCCGAGCCACGAATCTGTCGACGTCCGTTGGTGGCCGGCCGACCGCCTGCCCGAGGAGACGCGGGAGGAGCTCCTGCCACTCGTGCGGGCGGCGCAGGCGCTCATTCGTCGCTGAGCACTCGTCTCACTCGTCGCTCAGCGTCAGGCCCGCAGTCGCGGCCACGCCTTGGAGATAGCCGCGCGCCCGCTCCAGCCGGGGATAGCCGCTCAGCAGGCTCCAGAAGGCCGGCCCGTGCCCCGGCTCGATGAGGTGCGCGAGCTCGTGGAGCAGGACGTAGTCGAGCACCCAGCCCGGCATGCCGCGGACCTTGTCGGAGATCCGGATCGAGCCCTCAGCCGGCGTGCAGGAGCCCCACCGGGACTCCTGGTTGGACACCCACCGGACGCTCGCGGGCTGGGCCCGGCCGCCCAGGTAGGCGGCCGAGAGGTGCGCTGCGCGGGCTCCGAGGTCGCCGTCCGAGCGGCGTCGACGCTGCTCTGAAGCGGTCACGCGGGCCAGCATCGTGCGGACCCACACGCCCTCCTCGGCGCGGGTGAGCCGAGCCGGGACGAGCACGACGAGGCGACCCTCCTGACGATACGCGGACACCGTGCGCCGACGCCGGGAGCTGCGGCGCACCTCGACCGTCACCCCGTCGACGACCGTCTCCACGACCTGTCGGCGCGCGCCTTGCCGCGCCGATCGCGGGACCGCGCGCGGCAGCTCTGGTCGGGACCTCGCCATGAGGGCAGGGTAGGCCGGACCGGCGACGACGCAATGGACGACGACCGAAACGCGCGGTCCCACGCACGACGGATGGGCCCGTTCCCCCGCGACCCGTACGGGGCACCATGCGGTGATGAGCGTGATCTCGTGCTCAGCGTGCTCTAGGGTTGTCGGAGCCGAGGCACCCATCAGAGGGGTGCCAGTACAAGGAGACACCAATGGCTGACGAGACCTACAAGGGCGAGTTCTACTGCGTGAAGTGCAAGGCGAAGCGCGAGGCCGAGGGCAGGGTTGTCGTGTCCGAGAACGGGCGGAGGATGGCCAAGGGCCAGTGCCCCGTCTGCGGCACGAACCTGAACCGCATCCTGGGCAAGGCCTGACCAGGTCCGACGCGCGTCCGAGGTGACGCGCCGACGAGGGCGGGACCAGTACGGTCCCGCCCTCGCCCTGTCTCCACGTCGCGTCCCCCGTGCTCTCCCGTCCGGCGTCTGTGGATGACCCACTCGCGACCGGACCCGCGTTTGCGACGCTCGGAGCACGACGCAGCGCGGCACCGAGAGCGGGAGCCGGGGCAGGCACGGAGGAGCGATGGGGTCAGGAACCAGCGACCGGCCGAGACGGTCCAGTCCCAAGCTCACTGTGGCGCGACCCGCCCCGCGCAAGGATCCCAGCGGTGCCGGCGATCCCAGCGAACCCACCGTGGCAGGCGCTGACACCGAGGCCGGCCGGCACCCACGCATCCCGCCGTGGCGGCGGCCCATCTCGCGAACGACGGGCGAGATCCAGTTCGGCGTGACGGCGGGCGGCCCGATCGTCACCGGCGTGAGTGAAGCCGAGGCACGCGTGCTGGCACGACTCGACGGCACGGTGCCGCTCGACACCTCCTATCGCTTCGCCGGGGAGGTGGGCATCCCTGCTCGCCGGTGGCGGGCCCTGCTCGACCTCATCGCGGAGATCGGGGTCCTCGAGCGGTTCTCGCCCGAGCAGCCCTGTCGGACAGTCCTGCTCGAGGGCCGGGGAGCGCTGCTCGAGGAGCTCTGCCACGTGCTCCGGCGTGGCGGGGTCGACGCACTCGTCGGTGCGGCACCCAGCTCTGGCGGCGCGCCGGACGCCGAGCCGACGACAGATCCGCCGCTCGTCGTCGTCCTGGGTGCCATGGCGCTCGACCCGCGCTCTGGGGACCCGTGGCTCCGCAGCGGCATCCCGCACCTGCCGGTGGTCGTCGAGGGGCTGCGAGCCACCGTCGGGCCATTGGTCGAACCGACGCTGACGGGCCCCTGCCTGTGGTGCCTCGACCTGCACCGCACCGACCGTGACGCGTCTTGGCCCGTCGTCCTCGCCCAGGTCTGCGGCTCGCCCAGCGACGTGGTGCACCGCGACGCCGTCCCGGACACCGACCCGGCCCTGGTCCAGCTGGTCGCCGGCTGCATCGCCCTGTTCGCGCGCCGCCTCGCCGGCTCGGACTCGCTGCCTGCAGGGGTGGCGGTCGAGCTCAGTCTCCCCTGGCCCCGGATGGACCACCGTAGGTGGACGAAACACCCCCGCTGCCCACGCAACCACAGCGCCGGCTCAGCAGAGGTCCCGTGAGTTCTCGCCCTTCGACCTCCGCGGTGCGATGACGGTTTGCGGGTGCAGATCGCTAGAGTCAGGGTGACCTTCCTGGGGGTGAGAGCTGTGACCGACCTGCCGCGCAAGGCAGTGGTGCGTTCGGCGAAGCTCGCCACCGTGCCCCTCGGCTTCGCGGGCAGGACCGCCCTCGGGCTCGGCAAGCGCATCGGCGGCCGGCCCGCCGAGGTGGTCGCTGCCGAGCTCCAGGCCCGCACCGCCGAGCAGCTCTTCCAGGTCCTGGGCGAGCTCAAGGGCGGCGCGATGAAGTTCGGCCAGGCGCTGTCGATCTTCGAGGCCGCCCTTCCCGAGGAGATGGCCGGGCCCTACCGCGCGATGCTCACCAAACTGCAGGACAGCGCGCCGCCGATGCCGACGAGCTCGGTCCATGCCGTGTTGCGGGCGGACCTGGGAACCCAATGGCGCAGCAATTTCCGCTCGTTCGACGACCACCCGGTCGCGTCCGCCTCGATCGGGCAGGTGCACCGGGGTGTCTGGACGGACGGACGCGACGTGGCCATCAAGATCCAGTACCCCGGGGCGGGCGCTGCCCTGATGAGCGATCTTCGGCAGCTGTCCCGGATGGCCAAGATGACCGCCGGATGGATTCCCGGCATGGACCTCGGTCCGATCCTCGACGAGCTGCGCGACCGGATGGCCGAGGAGCTCGACTATCGCCTCGAGGCCGACAACCAGGCCGCGTTCGCGGGAGCCTTCGCCGACGACCCGGACTTCTGTATCCCCCAGCTGGTCCGCGGGACCCAGCACGTGATCGTCTCGGAGTGGGTCGACGGGCGCCCGCTCAGCGAGATCATCCGCGAGGGCACCCAGGCTGAGCGCGACGAGGCTGCTCAGCTCTATCTGGAGTTCCTGCTCGCCGGCCCCGCCGAGTCCGGGCTGCTTCACGCCGACCCGCATCCGGGCAACTTCCGCATCACGCCGGACGGCCGCCTCGGCGTCGTGGACTTCGGGGCGGTCAACCGGCTGCCGGACGGGATGCCGCCGGAGCTGGGGCGGCTGCTCACCGCCGGCCTTGAGGGCGGCGCCGACGCAGTCCTCGCCGGCCTCCGAGAGGCGGGCTTCGTCAAGCCGTCGATCGAGATGGACCCTGAGCGGTTGCTCCAGTACCTGGAGCCGTTCATCGCCCCCTTGCGCAGCGACGAGTTCACCTTCACGCGGCCCTGGCTGCGAAGCGTCTTCGCCCACATCAACGACCCGAGGCAGCCGAACTACGTGCTCGCCTACAAGCTCAACCTGCCACCGGAGTACTTGCTCATCCACCGCGTCTGGAGCGGCGGCATCGGTGTGCTCAGCCAGCTCGGGGGGACGGTCCGCGGGAGGGAGACGGTCGACGCCTTCCTCCCGGGAGCGAACCTTCCTCCCGTCAGCGACCTCCCCAGCCCTGCCCGGGCAGACGACTCAGACGACGACTGAGTGCCGTATGCCGCTGGGCCAGCTCCCCGCCGAGCGCACGTTCGGGCGTCACGCGGTCGCGGTGACTACCACCACTCGGGATCGAGCTTGCTCTCGATGGAGCGGAGGTTGTCGCGACTGCACTGCTCGCACGTCCACAAGGTGCGACCGTGCTCGACACTACGACTCCAGGTGAGCCGGGCCGTTGCCTGGTCCTCGGGCGCCGGTGTCGTGCCACACGACGTGCAGGTGAGCAGCGGAGTGAGTTCCGCCGTATCGGTCTTGGTTGCCATGGTCGGGGCCTCCCTTGATCTCCCCCGTTCTTTCGAGTATCCGCCTTCGCGCTGACATGCGTGGGACGTTTGGCACAGGCGTGTCGACTGCGCGATCCGCGCGCCGGGGGCGGTGCGGCGACCAGCCGTCAGACCCGTGTCTGACCCCTACCCGCGGCCCGTGCCCTCACTCACGCGCAGTGCGGGGACGGAATCCGCTGATCGGGTCGGGCGGCCCCGGACCGGCCCGGGAAACGCGGAACCGCGGGTGACGTGCGCGTCACCCGCGGCTCGCTCACTTGCGTTGAGTTGTTCTGGTCTTCGTGCTCGTGTGCTGCCGGGCACCGTGGTCCCGGACGGTCGACGCCTCACCGCTGGTGATTGCGTCGACTCGCGCGGATCTCGAGCGCGATCAGCCGGGCGCTGCGGCGGATGCCACTGCGGTCCTGGTGCTGAGCGCGGTCGCGAATCCGGTCGCGAGCGAGGAGCTCCAAGTTCTCCATGACGACCTCCTGGTCAGGTGTTGTTGACTGCTCCTGATGGTTCAGGTGTGCGGTGGTCCGCCTGTCCCGGCCGTGGGGACCGTGTGGGGACATGGCGTCGTTCAGGCGGCGACCGGGTGCTTGCGCGGACGTCCGCGGGGTCGCTTCCGGGCGACCACGGCCCCCTGGACGAGCAGCTGCCCGCCCCAGACGCCCCAGGGCTCCTGCCGCTCGAGCGCCCCGGCGAGGCACTGCAGGCGCGCGGGGCACAGCCCACACAGGGTCTTGGCGAACTCGACGTCCTCGGGCCGCTCGGCGAACCAGAGCTCGGCGTCGTAGTCCCGGCACGGGATGGTCTCGCCGACCTCCTGCGCCTCGGTGCCGAGGTCGAGCAATTCGCTCAGCTGCATCGTTCTCACCTCCGTCTCCAGCGCGCCAGTGGTGTGGCGCGCCTGCTCACTCGTGTCCTTTGTCGACCGAAGCCCGGCACCGCAGGTGCGGGTCTCGGTCGTGCTGCTCTGAATCCGGGGAGTCATGGTTGGTCCCGTATCTGTCTGGCACCTCGTGGGTGCTGTTCCGGTGGAGGGAGGGGTTGAGCGGCATTCGGTTGTGCGGGAGAAACACGAAGGCCGCGGACCCGGTGATGTCGGGTTCGCGGCCTGGAGGTGAGGCTGTGGTCTAACTCAGACCAGAGGCCTCCCAGAGCGGGAGCGAGCGACATCAGGTGTCTTGTAGATGGCGGTGAGGTCCACGCCGGCGGCGAACGGGACGGATCCCTTGACACCGCGGTCAGCGATACGACGGACGCCAGCCGGAGCGACGATGGACACACCTGTCCCCTGGAGCCCGGGCTGGACGTCGGCGAGGAGAATGCTGGCCGGGCGCGGACGTGCCGAAGCGACGCAGGACACTGCGTTCATCGTCATCGTGATGTTCCTCATCAGGCCAACCTCCTCACTGTGCTCGCAAATCCCAGCCGGCCACCTGAGCCACTGGGCTTGACGGCTAAAGATTACGCGCGGCCCCGGAGCGCGACAACTCATTTATCGATGATTTCGCAACATTTTCTCGTGCATGGTCACGAATCGGTGGATTCCCCTGTGTGAGAGCGGGTTTCGAGCAGCTCGTGCGGGTCGGCGCCGCGGAGGATGGCGATGATGTCCGCGCCGTACTGGGCGAGCTTGCGGGCACCGACCCCGCTGATCGTTGCGAGCGCCCCGTCATCGACCGGCTCGCGCTCGGCGATCGCGGTCAACGTCGCATCGGTGAAGACGACGAAGGCCGGGACCGAGGCCGCCCTTGCGACACCCAGCCGCCATACGCGAAGGCGCTCGAACAGTGCTTCGTCGTAGCTCGGCGGGCAGTCATCGCACCGACCCGTCTTGCGCTGGGCAGCCGTCGTCAGCTCGGCCCCACAGCCACGACAGATGAGCAGGGTTGCGACTTTGGAGGCAACACGGCGGTGGGCGGTGGGCGGCGCCGCCGTTCGCGCTCCGCTACCGAGGATCGCCTCGGCTGGTGCGAGAAAGCGCGACACCCGCCGCGTCGGCCGTCCACCCGAGCTGCGAGTGGAGGACCACGAGAGGAACAGGTGCCGCCTTGCCCGGGTCACGCCGACGTAGAGGAGCCGCCGTTCCTCCTCGAGAGCTTCGACGCCCTCGGCGAACGAGATCGGGATGAGGCCGTCGGACGCACCGACGAGGAAGACGGTGTCCCACTCGAGGCCCTTCGCGGCATGCAGGCTGGCCAGGGTGACGCCCTGGACCGTTGGCGCGTGCTGTTCAGCGGCCCGCCGGTCGAGCTCGGCGACCAGCTCGGGCAGCCGAGCCTCCGGGACGGCTGTCTCGAGGTCGTCGGCAAGCGACGCGAGAGCGGTGAGCGACTCCCACCGCTCCCGGGTGGCTCCGCCGCTCGACGGTGGATCAGGTGACCACCCGGCTCCGGCGATGACGTCCCGGGTGATGTGACCGAGGCGCTTGCTGCCGTCGTCACTCCGGGCAGCGCCCCGGAGGAGCAGGATCGCGTCTCGGACCTCCTTGCGGGCGAAGAAGCGTTCCCCTCCGCGCACCAGGTAGGAGACGCCGACGACCGCGAGGGCCGACTCGAACGCCTCCGACTGCCCGTTCGTGCGGAAGAGGACGGCGATCTCCGCAGCAGGGTGGCCGCCGTCGATGAGCCTCCTGATCCGGTCGGCCACCGCAGCGGCCTCCGCCTCGTCATCGCTGTGCGAGGTGAGTACGGGCGACGGTCCCGACGGAGCCTGCGCAGTGAGCCGCAGGGCCCCGCTACGGGCGGCCGTGGGTCCGGAGGAGATCACCGTGTTGGCCAGCTCGATGATCTGTGGCGACGACCGGTAGTTGCGCAAGAGCCGGACGGTCCGCGCTCCAGGGAACCGCGAGGCGAAGCCAAGGAGGTGGCGCGGCGAGGCACCGGTGAAGGAGTAGATCGTCTGCGCTGGGTCACCGACGACCGTGACGTCGTTGCGCTCGCCCAGCCACAGGTCGAGCAGGCGCTGCTGGAGGGCGTTGACGTCCTGGTACTCGTCCACGACGAACTGGCGGTACTGGCCCCGTACGGCGCGGACGACGTCGTCCCGCTCCTCGAGAATGCCGACGGCGAGCAGCAGGACGTCCTCGAAGTCAATGACTCCTCGGGCCTGCTTGACGTCCTCGTAGCAGGCCAGCAGGCGCGCCATCGCCGTGACATCCAGTCCGGGCGGCTCCCGACGCTCTGCCCGCGCCGCAGCGGCATACGACTCAGGCGTCAGCAGACTCACCTTGGCCCACTCGATCTCCGCGGCAAGGTCGCGGATGGCCGTCCGGTCGAACTGCAGGCGCAGGCGGCTCGCGGCCTCGGCCACCGCAGGAGCCTTGACACTCATCACCTCCGGCGCCGCACCGCCCACCGCCTGGGGCCAGAAGTAGTGCAGCTGTCTCAGTGCCGCTGCGTGGAACGTCCGAGCCTGGACCCCGTGGACTCCGAGGGTCCGGAGCCGGGTCCGCATCTCGCCGGCAGCCCGGGCCGTGAACGTGACCGCGAGGACGCGTTGTGGCTGCTGCAGGCCGGCGTGGACGGCATAGGCGATCCGGTGCGTGATCGCCCGGGTCTTGCCTGTGCCGGCCCCGGCCAGGACGCACAACGGCCCGGGGGCCGCCAGCGCGACCTCCCGCTGCTCTGGGTCGAGCTGCTCGAGGATGTCGTCCGGATGCGGTGCGACGGACAGGGCGATCTCCTGTGACTCTGCAAGTCGGATGAGTAGCGGAATTTTCAACGGTCTACCCCGGTTTCCCGTGGTGAAGGCCTTGGCGCCATCCTTGCACCGAAACCTGACAAGACCCGGACGACGCCAAACCACCCGACCGACCCACCTGACCGACGGAGACCTGATGCCCGCCCCCACGCCGTTCCAACCCGCACCCGGAACGATCACGATGTTCACGACGAACTGGTGCGGGTACTGCGTCCGGCTCAAGGGCCAGCTCGACCGCGAGGGTGTGCCCTACACCGAGGTCAACCTCGAGAGCTCCCCCGAGCACGTGGACTTCGTGGAAAAGGTCAACGGCGGCAACCGCACGGTGCCGACCGTGGTCTTCCCCGACGGGACCTCGGCGACCAACCCCTCGCTCGCGGAGGTCAAGGCCAGGCTCAGCGCCTGAGGTCACTCAGCCCGGAATCGGACCGGAGTCTGCCATGACCGACTCGATGGTCTGTCCCAACCAGTGCTCGATGATGCGCTTGGCGATCGAGAGCCCGAAGGGGCGATAGATGGCCCCGGTTCGCAATGCGGTCCGATAGTCATCGCGCGTCACCCACCGAGCCTCGCTGAGCTCGTGCGGATCGAGCTCGATGATCGTGCCGAGCGCCCGCGCCGTGAACCCGATCATCACCGAGGACGGGAACGGCCACGGCTGGTTGCCGAGGTAGCGGACGTCGGTGACATCGATCCCGACCTCCTCCTCGACCTCACGAGCCACCGCGGCCTCGAGTGACTCGCCCGGCTCGACGAAGCCCGCGAGCACCGAGAACCGGTTGTCCGGCCACTCCGGGCCACGTCCGAGCAGCAGTCGTTCGTCCTCATCGACGACGGCCATGATGACCGCTGGGTCGGTGCGCGGATAGTGCTCGCTGTGGTCCGCGGGACAGACGCGCAACCACCCGCCCTGGGCCATTGCTGTCGGCGCGCCGCACCGGGAGCAGTGCGTATGGGTCCCATGCCAGTTCGCAAGGGACAGCACGGTCGTGAACAGCCCGGCATCCCGGTCCCCGAGAGCCGCACCGGCCTGCCGGAGGGTCACCCAGCCCTCCGCGTCGGGCAGTCGCCCACGACCGCGTTCGGCCCGGTCAAGTCCCTCGGCAGGCAGGGCCACGCCGAGGTAGGCCGTCCCCTCACCGTCTCGGCCAGCGAACAGGACCAGCCGTCCCGAGTCGTCCGGCGTGGGAGCCCTCAGCTGAAGTCGGAGCTCGCCGTGCCCTTCGTGATCTTCTGAGCGGACCTCCGGCTCGACCGGAGCCCGGTCGCCACGCAGCTCGAGCACCCGCGTCGCCGGGTCCGCCAGGAGCCGCTCGACCAGAACGCCATCGCGACGCTCGATCCCCGATCGATTGAGCACCGCCCGGGACAGGGCGAGGTCGGGCAAGGCGTCTGTGCTTCGGACCACGTCGTCACCCTACGGCCGCCACCCCAGCCGGCGTCCAAGCCCCCCGGGCTCCATGCCCCAAGCCTCCAACGATCGGGCGCGCGCTCACCTTACGGTGGGAGCGTGACCCGAAGCCCCCTGTTCCTCGCGGCCCTCGCGAGCGCTGCCGTGCCAGGGCTCGACCCGGTGTCGGTGGAGGGTGTGCGCACGCGGGCTGGCGGCGCGTTCGACCTGGCCTTCGTGACCGATCAGCAGGACCGTCGCTGGGTCATCAAGGCCCCACTGACGCAGGCCTCTGGCGCCGAGCTCGAGGCCGTGGTGGCGCTGGGTCCGTTGCTCGGCCGCCGGCTCGATCTCGCCATGCCCATGGTCCGTGGACAGGTGCCCGTTCAGGAGGGTCGGGCCATCGTCTTCCTTCGGCTGCCGGGTCGGCCGCTGGACTTCGCCGCACTACCCCCCGGGGACCTCGCCTCAGGAATCGGGCGAGCACTGGCGCACATCCACAATCTCGACCTGGCCCTCTTCGAGGAGGCTGGACGACCGGTGTACGACGCCGATGCACACCGACGCCGACAGCTGTCCGAGCTGGACCGGGCGGCCGCCACCGGGCACGTGCCGACCAACCTGCTCACCCGATGGGAGCAGCGACTCGAGGACATCTCACTGTGGCGCTTCGCGCCGACTGCCGTGCACGGGTCCTTCGTCGGGGAGCACCTGCTCGTCTCGTTCCAGGACGAGGAGCGGGCCGATGCGGGTGAGGTCCGCGGCGTGCTCGGCTGGGAGCAGTCGCGGATCGGGGACCCGGCCGACGACTTCGCCGACCTGGTGGGGTTGGCGGCCCCGGAGTCACTCGACCTGGTCCTCTCGGCCTATGCGCAGTCGCGTGTCGAGCGCCCCGACGGCAACCTCTTGGCGCGGGCCCGCCTGGCTGCGGAGATGACACCGATGCGGGTCCTGCTCCACGCTCTTGCCTCGGGCGCTCTTGACCTCGTCGAGGACGCAGCGGCGTCCCTGCGCGCGTTGGACGAGCGGGTCGTGATGGAGGACGAGCTCAGGGCGGTCGAGGCGGACCGGGAGGACTGGGAATCGGTCGAGATCCTCTCGAACCCATCGGCCCCGGAGCTGCTTCCGGAGCCGGACTGGGACGCCACCCAGCCGCACCAGCCCTTCCCCGACCCGTCGGTCACGCAGGCCATCGATCCGACACCCGCGGCGAGTCCTGCCGGCGGACCGGACGTCGAGTCGGAAGGATCTGGCGAGGAACGTGCCGGCGCGGACGCAGTGGAGCCGAACGACGGACGAGCTGGCTGAGGGCTCCCTCAGGAGTCACCATCAGTCGGGGATGGTG
Organism: uncultured Actinomycetota bacterium; assembly: GCA_963754395.1. Lineage (GTDB taxonomy): Bacteria > Actinomycetota > Actinomycetes > Actinomycetales > Dermatophilaceae > Intrasporangium. The sequence goes on from CAVWGJ010000018.1 coordinate 317,648, forward strand.
GAGAGCATCGCGACGAGGATCCGCTCGTCCGGCACAGCAGGCCGCACCGTCACTCCCTCTGCTGCGTAGAAGAAGGCCGCGTCCACCCGGCTGGGGTCGACGCCGCGAAGACGAGCGAAGGCGAGTGCGTACGTCGCGAGCTGGATCGCCCGCACCTCGGCTTCTTGCCCCGCCGGCTGCGCACCGGTCTTCCAGTCGACCACGGTCCAACCGCCGTCATCGCGAGGGAATACCGCGTCGATCCGGCCCCGGATGGCGATGCCGTCGACAACGGTCTCGATCGACAGCTCGATCTCTTCCGGGATCCGCTCGGCCCACTCGCCAACGAGGAAGTTCGACCGCATGCGGTCCAGGTCGCGGTCGACGGTGGCGCCCTCGTCGGCGCTCCCGGGGAGGTCGAACAGGTCGACGATGGCCGCGCGCGAGAAATGCTCCTCGACCCAGGAGTGGAAGGCGGTTCCCTGCCGAGCGGCCAGGGCAGGAGGCTCCGGCATCGGCCGGCGCAGCCGCAGCGCGAAGGCCTCTGGATCGCGAGCGAGCGCAACCACAGCGGACGCGGAAAGGTGCCTCGGCACCTCCACGGCCGGTTCCTCTCGCACCGCCTGCATCGCCTCTTCGGCCAGGAGGAGACGCAGGTCGTCGACCCTCGGGTCCCCCACGACCTCGGCCGGACGCGAGGCGACGATGTCGCGCAGCCTGTCCGGGAGCCTGCCCAGCGCCGCCCGCCGATGACCGAGCGGATCGTGCGGCCACTCCGCCCGGATGGGCTCGGCCAGATAGGGGTTCTGGGGCGCAGCCAACGTGCCGTTCTTGTCGACAGGTGGCGGAGCGGGGTGCCACTGCGCGACGGACACGATCCCCGGGAACGCGTCCCGGATCTCGAGGAGGAAGCGGGACGGGACGGAGAGGGTCTTCTTGCCCTGACCCCAGAGATGGGTTGACAGGAGCAGGTCAGTGCGCGCCCGTGTCACGGCGACATAGGCCAGCCGGCGTTCCTCCGCGATGGCGTGCCGGCCCCCGTCCTCTGCGAACTCCTCGATCGCGGCTCCGAGCGCCTTGCGGTCGGGGCTGGATGACCAGTTGAGGCGCGGCAGCCCGTCCCGGTCACCTCGCAGGTCGTAGGGCAGCGAATCGAGCCCGACGAGCCACCCCTTGTCCTTGGGGGTTCCCGAGCACCCGTACTCGACCAGCTGGGCGGCGCTGTCCGCGCCGGTCGGCTCGATCGGCACGACGGACGTGGCCGTGTGGTCGGGGAAGGCACCCTCGACGAGTGAGGGGATGGCGACCACGTCCCACTCCAAGCCCTTGGCAGCGTGGACCGTGAGCACCTGGACCGCGTCTGTGTCGGACTCGACCTGCCCTGCGTCGAGGCCTCGTTCCTGGCTTCGGGCGGCCTCGAGCCAGCTGAGGAAGCCAGACAGGGTGGGCCGGTCCGAGCTGGTCACGTATCGGGCAGCGACATCGGCGAAGGCGTCGAGGTGCACCCGCGCGGTCGAGGCGGTGTGCTCGGGACGCGACAGCACCTCGATGTCCAGACCGACTGCCGTCTCCGCCTCGTGGAGGAGGTCAACGAGCGGCAGGCCGGTGAGTCGACGGAGACGACGCACCACGTCGGCAAGGCCGTGCAGCCGGGCGAGGCCCTCGTCGCTGAGGTGTACCCCGCCCCGCCCGGTCCAGCCGACGGGGGGCAGCTCGTCCAGGGCCTCGACGAGGGTCGCCGTGTCGGCACTGTCCGCGGCGAGGTCCGAGTCCCGGCGACCAGCTCCGGTCCCATCGGACGAGGCGTCCCAGGACTCGGCGGAGGGCCGTGCGTCTCCGGCTGGGCCGGCCCCCTCAGTGGCGTCGATGGGCAGCGCGTCCTGAGTCAGGTCGGGAATGGCCGACGCGCCATGGCCGCGAGTGCAGCTCCCTGGCCCAGGCCCACAAGGCGTCGAGGTCCGCGGCACCGAGCCGCGTGACGGGCCCGGTGAGCAGCCGCATCAGCTGGTCCCCCCGGGTCGGGTCCTGCACGACCCACAGCAGCGCGACGAGGTCGCTGACTTCCGGCGTGGTGAGCAGGCCGCCCAGGCCGACCACCTCGACGGGGAGACCGGCATCCCGGAGGGCCTCCATGACGAGCGGGAACGAGGAGCGTCGTCGGCAGAGCACCGCGGCGCTCCGCCCCGTCCGACGCCCGCTCGGCGACCGCCAACGGGAGGCGATCCAGGCCGCCACCTGCGCTGCCTCCTGCTCGGCCGTCTCGCCTCGCGCGATCGTGATCGCTCCAGGTCCCGCTCCTGAGCGCGACCTGAGCGGCTGGACGTGGGCCGTGGCCAGCGGCGCCGCGGTGACATTCGCCGCAGCGAGGACCAGCTCGTCGTTGCGCCAGCTCGTCGACAGCGGCAGCACCTCCGCTGGACCATCGGTGCCCGCGAACTCCGATGGGAACCGCAACAGGGTCGTCGCGCTGGCCCCACGCCAGCCGTAGATGGACTGGTTGGGGTCCCCGACGGCCGTGAGGGCCACGGACGCGTCGTGGAACAGCGACCGGAGCAGCGTCAGCTGCGCCTCCGACGTGTCCTGGAACTCGTCGAGCAGGACGGCCTTGAACCGCTCACGCTCGATCTGGCCGACGAGTGGCACCGAGCCGGCAACGCGAGCGGCGAGCGCCACCTGGTCGGCGAAGTCCAGCGCCTCGCGCTCCCGCTTCAACCGCACGAAGGCCTCGACGATCGGCAGGACCGCACGTCGCTCGCGCAGCACCGCCAGCGCGTCCTTGGCCGGTGCGAGGCTGCCCTTGCCCTCGCCATCAGGCAGGTCCTCCAGCGCCGCGATGACGGAGTCGAGGTGGTCCATCACCTCTGCCGGGGTGCGGACATGCTCGGCCATCTCGCCGGCAAGGGACATCACGGCCTCGATGACCGTCGACTCGGCCTTGGACACCACGTCCATCGGCCCGTCCCACCGCGAGACCGCCTCCGCGGCCAGCTGCCAGGCGCCGGCCTCGGTGAGGACGCGGAACTCCGGCTCGACCCCGAGCCGTAGGGCGTGCTCGCGGACGAGCCGGCCGGCGTAGGAGTGGTACGTCGAGACGCTCGGCGTGCCACCGAGCACCTCTGCCCCGCTGCCGTCGTCCTCGGGCGGCGTCCAGAGCCCGGCGCGCTCCAGGCCCCGCAATCGCTTGCCGATGCGCTGGGACAGCTCCGCGGCCGCCTTGCGCGTGAAGGTCAACCCCAGCACCTGGTCGGGGGCGACCAAACCGTTGGCGACGAGCCAGACGACCCGTGCGGCCATCGTCTCGGTCTTGCCGGATCCGGCGCCCGCGACGACGAGCAGGGGCCGGGGCCCGGCCTCGATGACCGCGGCCTGCTCGTCGGTCGGAGTCGGCAGGTCCAGCGCACGGGCGATCTCGAGGGCGGAGAAGCGCACCCCCTCGGGAGCCTCCGTCACCCGCTCCGTCGTCGCGGTCACAGGGCATCTCCTTCCGGCTGGACGGGACAGGACGACTTGACCGGGCACGTGCGGCAACTGCCCTGCGACGCAACGAAGCTGGCGCCGCTCATGCCCTCGGCGGTCGCCTCCACGAGCGCCCGGGCCCAGTCCGGTTCTGCGGAGTCGGCGAGCGCGTCCTGGGTCAGCACCGAGGGGCGCAGCCCGGACCGGCCCCCCTTGCCGATGTAGACGAGCGCGGCCCCAGCGCTGTCGCTGCCCAGCGATGGGAAGCCGTCGGCCTCGACGGCGACCTGGTAGGCGCCGAGCTGGCCGTGCCGCTCGAGCTCGGCCTTCGTCGGCTTGCTCGTGCCCGTCTTGAGGTCGACGATCCGCAGGCGCCCACGGCGGTCGCGCTCGATGCGGTCGACCCGCCCAGCGACCACCGCGCGCCCGACGCGGACCCGGAACTCGGTCTCGACTCCGACGGGCTCCCACTCCGCTGCAACCGACTCGCGGTAGGCGACGTACCGCGCCACCATGTCATGGGCCTGGCGTCGGGTCCGGTCGGTGACCCAGCCTGGTGGCAGTCCGAGCCGACCCCATCGGGAATCGACCTCCCCGTCGAGGACCTCGAGCGGGGCATCCGGCAGCTCGGCGACGATGTCGTGGACGAACGTCCCCACCGACGCCGCTCCGAGCGCGACACCGTCCCCGCCGACCGAGGTGAGGAACCAGCGCAGCGCGCACTCGGAGAAGTACGTGACCTTGGAGGGAGAGACGTGGACCGGATCGTCCGGGCGACGAACCGGGCGCTCTGTCGTGACGTCTCGCAGCGCCCACCAGCTGCCCGGGTCGGCTCCGCGAACCCCGATCCGCGCCGCCATCGCGAGCAGCGCCAACGCCGGCTCGGCAACGCCCGGATCGGGACTGACGACCTCGCGCCGCAGCTCGCCCACGAGCCCGGCGAGGGACATCGTCCGAGCGACGTCCGTGTGCGGCCTGACCTCGTCGGCCATTCGCCCGCGCGCGGGGGGGTCGACGAGGTCGAGGTAGACCGACGGCTGCTCCTCCTCGTTGCCCACCGCCGTCACGAGCAACCGCTCCGTGGCGCGGGTGACGGCGACGTGGAACAGCCGCGTCTCGTCGTAGCGCACCGCCGCCTGCGCCGCGCGGAAGCCCAGTGGCCGCCGGCTGAGCACGCCGACGAGGTCCTCGGAGCCGAGGATCGAGCCCCGCAGCCGCAGGTCGGGCCAGACGCCCTCCTGCACGCCGGCGACCACGACGAGGCGCCACTCCCGGCCCGCCGCGGTCTGCGGCGTGACCAGAGACACCTGTGGCCCAGCCTGGCCGCCGACGAGCAGCGAGTCACCGGGCACGTCCTGGCCGAGGAGGTGCTCGACGAACGTGTCGGGTCCCGCAGTGGGCAACCGGTCGACGAAGGACCCGGCGGCGTCGAACAGGGCCAGCACGGCGTCGAGGTCGCGGTCGGCCCGCACGCCCCACGGCCCGCCAGCGAGCGCCTGCCTCCGCCAGGCGTCTGCGACACCCGCGCCCTGCCAGATCGCCCAGAGGACCGACTCGGAGGTGACGCCGGGCGCCCATCGCCCATCCGGCCCGACGCGTGCCGCCGCGACGCCGGCGGCAAGCGCCGCCGCGATCCGGGCCGCCGGTCGCCCCGTCCCGCCGAGGCGCCCCGCCCACAGCGGATTGCGGACCAGCTCGGACAGCAGCTCGTCGCTCGACCGGCCGCCCCCATCGGCGAGCTCCTCCTGCCGGAGCAGCCGGCGCAGACGCCGCAGGCCAACCGCGTCGGACCCGCCGATCGGCGAGAGGACGAGATCGGCCACCCGCACCGGGTCGACGACGTGCCCGGGATCGCGAGCAAGCGCGACGGCTTCCTCGAGCAGGGCGAGCATGGGGCGCACGGCGACCTCGTCCCGGACCGGCGTCTCCGCGGTGGCAGCGGTCACCGGCACCCCCGCCTGGGCAAGCGTGCGACGCATGGTCGCCGCGCGAGCGCTCCCCCGGACGACCACCGCCATGTCCGTCCACGGCATCCCTTCGACGAGGTGGGCACGTCGCAGGACCGCCGCGATGTGGCTCGTCTCCTGCGCGACGGAGCGAAGCAGGGCGACGTCGACGTGCCCAGTGGAGCCGGGTGGCGTGTACCTGCGCTGCTCACCACCGCCGAGCGCCCCGATCCGACGCGTGACCCGGTCGGCCACGGCGGCGACGGCCTCAGGCAGCCGGTGCCCACGGTGGAGCACGACAGTCTCGCGACGAGCCGTGGGAGCGGCCGGGCCGAGGTCCTCCCAGCCGCTCGCGAGGAAGCGCGGATCGGCGCCGCGGAAGGTCTGGACCGCCGAGTCCGGATCGCCGATGAGCACGATCCGCGTGCCGCCGCGCGCGATGACTCGCAGCAGCCTGGCTGCTGCGGAGGTCATCTCCTGGGCATCGTCGACGACGACGAAGCGCAGGCTCTCATGCAGGCGCGCGAGCCCCGAGGGGACGTCCTCGAGCACATCGGCGGCCGCGGTGAGCACCCATGCGGGGTCATAGGACCCGTGCCTGCTCAGCGAGGTCACCTCGTCGTACTCGCGCAGCACCCGGGCGGCGGCGACCCACTCGGGTCGGCAGAGCTCGCGGCCGAGGCGGTGCAGGTCCTCGGGACCCTGGCCGTGCTCGACGGCGCGCATGAGGAGGTCGCGCAGCTCGTTGCGGAAGCCGCGGGTGGTGAGCGCGTCCCGGACGGAGGCCGGCCACTGCGGGGCGGGGGCGTCTCCGGAGGCATGTCCGGCGAGGAGATCCCGGAGGATCGCGTCCTGCTCGGGGCCGTTGAGCAGCCTGGGAGCCGGGTCGCCGCGCAGGGCCGCCTCGGCGCGCAGGATGCCGAAGCCGAGGGCCTGCCACGTGCGAGCGAGGGGCAGCGTCGACGTGCCCCCGAGCCGCGCCGTCACCCGCTGTCGCAGCACTCCTGCGGCAGTCCTCGTGGCCGCCAGGACGAGGCACTCGTCCGCACGAGCGCCCGTCGACACGGCGTCGACAACGAGCTCGACCGCGAGGGTCGACTTGCCCGTGCCGGGACCGCCCAGGACACGCAGCACTGTGGCGCTCGAGTCGACCGCACGCTGCTGGGACTCGTCGAGGCACACCTGCCCGACGTGCTGCACGGGTGCACGTCGGAGGATGACCACGGCAGGATTCCATCACGAGGGACCGACATCGCGTGGACTCTCCGAGCGCCACTGGCGGCGTGTCGTCACCATGCAGCCGTATGCCGCCCAGCCCGCCACGTGCCCGACGAACCGTGGGCGCGGGGCCGGCTCAGCGGCATACGGCATGGGGGTTTGGACGTCACCCGGCGACGAGCTCCACCTCGAAGCCCTCGGTGCTCTCGAGGTAGGCGGCGTAGTGGTCAGGCCCACCCGCGAAGGGGTGACGGTCGGCGAACATCAGCGTCCACCCACCCTCGTCGCAGTCGGCGACGACGGCCTCGACGTCGCCTCGTGAGCCGGCGTGGAACGCGAGGTGGTTGAGTCCCGGGCGGACGCGGTCGTGCCGGCCCGGTGCCACGTCGGGCCCGGACTCGATGACGAGGTAGAGCGACCCGAGCTCCCAGGCCTGCCCATGGCCCCAGTCGTCACCGAGTCGGTAGCCGAGCCGACCGAGCAGCCAGCCCCACTCGCGCTTGGCCGCGGCGATGTCGGCGACCCAGAGCTCGACGTGGTGGAGCGCGCCTCGTGAGCCATCGGGCCCGGGCGAGGCCCGGGGTATGGACCAGCGCGCCCTCGCCATGTCCGCGCGGCCCCCGTCGACGAGCCCACGGACCATCGGCGTACCCTCGGCGCGCCAGTGCTCGATCGTGATGGTGTCGTGGCCCTGGGGCGGGCGGCCGTCGGCGCGGATGACGCGCCACCAGGGAACGTCGGACCCGTACCGGCTCATGACGGTGCCGACGTTGCGGGCGCCACCTTCGCCGAGCGCTCGGGCGATGTCGCCGTAGGCGACGACACGCCCGGGAGGGATCTGCGCGACGACCTCGAGGACCCGCTGCGCGTACTCCTCCATCAGTACTCCGGCTGGCTGGGGTCGATCTCCCGCAGGTAGGCGATGACGCCGCCCGCGACGTTGGCCACGTCGGTGTAACCGGCTCGAAGGGCGAGGCGGGTCGCCTCGGCCGAGCGGCCACCGACCTTGCAGTGGATGAGCACCCGACGGTCGTGGGGAAGGTCCTCCCAGGCCGTGCCGCTGCGGAAGCGGTCGAGGTGGATCGGGACGGCCCCGGGGATGGAGGCGATGGCCCGCTCCTCCGGGCCGCGGACGTCGACGAGCAGCGGCGGGTCGGTCGCGGCGAGCTCGTCGGCCAGCTGGCGGACGGAGACCTCCGGGACGGCTCCTTCGTCGGCGGTGGGCGCCCCGGGCACACCACAGAACTCGACGTAGTCGATCAGCTCGGTGACCGAGGGGTTCTCCCCACAGACGGGGCAGGACGGGTCGGCCCGAACCGTCAGCGTGTCCCAGGTCTGGCGCAGGGCGTCGTGGACGAGGAGGCGGCCGGTCAGCGGGTCGCCGATGCCGAGCAGGAGCTTGATCGCCTCGGTCGACTGGACGGATCCAATTGCCGCACAGAGGACTCCGAGGACGCCGCCCTCGGCGCAGCTCGGGACGGCTCCTGGAGGAGGCGGCTCCGGGAACACGCAGCGATAGCACGGCCCGTGGCCCTTCCACCACACCGACACCTGGCCGTCGAAGCGGAGGATCGAGCCCCAGACGTGCGGCTTGCCCAACAGGACGCAGGCGTCGTTGACGAGGTAGCGCGTCGGGAAGTTGTCGGTGCCGTCGACGACGACGTCGTAGTCGCGGATGACGTCGAGGGCGTTGCTCGAGTCGAGCGTCAGGTCGTGGCGGATGACGTCGACGTGCGGGTTGACGCGGTGGACGGCGGACTCGGCGGACTCGGTCTTGGGCCGGCCGAGGTCGGCGTCCGAGTGGATCACCTGACGGTGCAGGTTCGTCAGCTCGACGACATCCGCGTCGACGACTCCGATCGTCCCGACCCCGGCCGCGGCGAGGTAGAGCAGCGCGGGCGAGCCGAGGCCACCGGCACCGACGACGAGGACCTTGGCGGCGGCGAGTCGCTCCTGGCCCTCGCGGCCCACGCCCGGGATGAGCACGTGCCTGGCGTAGCGAGTGACCTCTTCCCCTGACAGCGGTCGACCCGTCTTGACCAGTGGTTCGAACGGCATGCCACCACGGTACTGGTCGGTATGGTGAGAACGACATCGTCGTCCGACCGTCGCCGGCCGGCGCCGCGGAGGGCCCGATGCCCGAGTTGAAGCAAGAGGTTCCATGCCCGACGACACGCCGACTGTGCAGCCCCCGACGTCCTCCCCCGGGCGGCCCGCGACGCAGCCCGCGACGCAGCGCGGACAGCGACTGCCCCGCTCCGAGCGTCGAGCCCAGCTGCTCGACGCCGCCCTCGGCGTCTTCGTGGAGAACGGCTACCACCAGGCCGCGATGGACGACATCGCGGCTCGCGCGGGTGTGTCGAAGCCGGTTCTCTACCAGCACTTCCCGGGCAAGCTCGAGCTCTACCTCGCCCTCGTCGACCAGCACTCGACCGAGCTGGAGAAGCTCGTCCGCGACGCGCTCGCCCTGAAGGACAACAAGGCGCGGATCAACACGATGGTCAACGCGTACTTCGACTTCGTCGCCCAGGAGGGCGCAGCCTTTCGCCTCATCTTCGAGTCGGACCTCGCCAACGAGCCTGAGGTCCGCAAGCGGCTGGACCAGGTCGACCTGACGTGCGCCGAGGCCATGGCCGACATCATCCGGGCCGAGACGTCGATGGATCACGACGAGGCCGTCCTCGTCGGTGTGGGCCTCGTCGGGCTGGCACAGACCTCGGCGCGGCACTGGCTCGACCACGTCGACACCATCACCAAGGAGACCGCGATCCGGATCACGAGCGGGCTGATCCGGCGCGGCTTCGGCGCCTTCCCGGCGGTCGGCAAGGGCGGCAAGGCAGGACGGGAATCGGTCGGATCGACCGCTGGTTAAGGTGGTCGAGAGGGACGGCCCGATCGGCCCCCGACTGACGACGAGAAAGAGGTTTGACCGTGGAGGTCCGCATCGGCGTGCAGCACGTGGCACGCGAGATCACCTTCGAGACGACGCTGACCGCCGACGAGCTCGTCGCGGCGGTCAAGGCTGCGCGCTCGGCAGAGACGCTCGAGCTGACCGACGACAAGGGCGGGCGGATCATCGTGCCGAGCGCCTCGATCGGCTACGTGACGACCGGAGCCGAGAAGAAGGCCGGGGTTGGCTTCGGCGTCCACTGAGGACGCGTTTTCGGCGACTTCGCTGGTCCCGTCACGAGTCGGTGGCCGGCCCGATACTGGACCGCAACCGAAATGATCCCGAATTGTTTTCGTTCATGACGAAATGAGCACGGCGTGGTTCATGCCGCGGGTGTGGGTACGTGGTTGGGTGGAGACGGGCCGGGACAGCCGGTTCGCCAACGCCCATGGTGGGCTTTGTTAGGAGGAGCTGCATGCTTGGGGCAATCATTGGAGCCATCGTCGCTGGCTTGATCATCGGTGCCCTGGGACGACTCATTCTCCCGGGCAAACAGAACATCTCGATCGTCATGACCATCGTCATCGGCATCATCGCCTCACTCGCCGCCACATTCATTCTCGGTTCCATCTTCGGGTACGAGAATGACAACGGTGGAGTGCGTTGGTGGTATTGGATCGTCGGTGCCATCCTCGCCGCGCTCGGCATCATGCTTTACGGCCGGATGTCCAAGCGGCCCGTGTGAATACTGGCCCTCGTCTGAACCGAGGGTCGCTGAGGGTTGACTGAGGACCCGGCCTTGCTGGCCGGGTCCTCGGCTTTCCCGGGCAAAGGGATCGGGCTGACGACGACTTTCGAGGTCGACCATTCACGCGGCCAAGCCAAGGCGCTCCATGCGCTTGGTGTGCTTGTCGGTGAGCCGGACGAACATCCGGCCGAGCTCGGCGAGGTCCGCGCCCCCGCTGCCCGGCGCACCGACGAGCAGGCCGGCCAGCGCGTCCCGTTCGACGCCGACCCGCTGGGCCTGCGTGATCGCTTCACCGACGAGGCGGCGTCCCCAGAGGGCGAGCCGTCCGGCAACCCTGCCATCCTCATTGATGGCCTGGCGGACCGCCGAGACCGCGAAGTCCGCCTGGCCCTGGTCCTCGAGCACGGCCAGGACCAGCGCCTTGGTGTCCTCGTCGACGTAGTTGGCGATCTCCCGGTAGAAGTCCTGGGCGATGCCGTCACCGACATAGGCCTTGACCAGGCCCTCGAGCCAGTCGTTGGCAGCGGTACGCGTGTGAAACGCATCGACAGCCTCGACGAACGGCTGCATCGCCCCCTGGGGATCAGCACCGAGAGCGGTGAGTCGCTCCCTGAGCAGCCTGAAGCTGCGCAGCTCGTGAGCCGCGAGGAGCGCGATGGCGGACTTGTGGCCCAGCGTCGGGGCGAGCTCGGAGTCCCTGGCCAGCTGGGAGAAGGCCCGCAGCTCGCCGTAGGCCAGCGCACCCAGCAGGTCGACCACGGCCGCCCGGTACGCGGGGTCGCTCAGGTCGCGCTCTGGTTGCGGTCGCTGTCTCGGGTCCTCGGCATCGCTCATGGCGCAAATCTAGTGAACGGATGGCGTCAGAGGGATGGGCGTCATCGGGAAGCGGACGGTCGGGCGCGCACATGCCGGTAGACTGACCCGGACAATGCGGTGCCCGGTCGGCTCGATGACCATCTCAGACCTCACTCCCCGATCGGCCCGGAGCAGACTCCTGCACTGAGCTCCCGCAATCGCGTGTGGTGCTCGTGCCGATCGAAAGACAGTGATGACCCAGTCCAGCGACACCGCGCAAGCGCCTGCCCACGAGCTCACGTTCGGGGACTTCGACGTCCACGAAGACATCATCTCGGCCCTCGCCGAGGGCGGGATAACCCAGCCGTTCCCCATCCAGGCGATGACCCTGCCCGTGGCCCTCGGCGGCCACGACATCATCGGCCAGGCCAAGACCGGCACCGGGAAGACCCTCGGCTTCGGCGTCCCCATGCTGAACAGCATCGTCTCGCCGCACGACGAGGGGTTCGACTCCCTGCCCCGGCCCGGCAAGCCCCAGGGACTGGTCGTCGTCCCTACGCGCGAGCTCGCCGTCCAGGTGGCCGGTGACCTCGAGCGCGCCGGGAAGGATCGCGGCGTCCGCGTGCTCACCGTCTACGGCGGTCGAGCCTACGAGCCGCAGGTCGAGGCCCTCCAGCGTGGGGTGGAGGTCGTGGTCGGCACACCCGGGCGGCTCATCGACCTGTCCAAGCAGGGCCGCCTCGACCTGTCCCAGGCCAAGGTCGTCGTCCTCGACGAGGCCGACGAGATGCTCGACCTGGGCTTCCTCCCGGACGTCGAGACACTGATGGCGCTCACGTCACCGTCCCGCCAGACCATGCTCTTCTCGGCGACGATGCCCGGAGCGATCGTCGCGCTCGCCCGTCGCTACATGACCCAGCCGACCCACATTCGCGCCATGGGTGACGGGACGGAGAACGCCCACACGGTCAAGGCCGTCGAGCAGTTTGTCTACCGGGCTCACGCTCTCGACAAGGTGGAGATGCTGGCCCGGATCCTTCAGTCCAGGGACCGCGGGCTCACCATCATCTTCAGCCGGACCAAGCGGACTGCGGCGAAGGTCGCCGAGGACCTCGTCGACCGGGGCTTCGCCGCTGCCGCCATCCATGGCGACCTCGGCCAGGGAGCACGCGAGCAGGCGCTACGGGCCTTCCGCAAGGGCAAGGTGGACATCCTCGTCGCCACCGACGTCGCAGCGCGGGGCATCGACGTCGAGAACGTCACTCACGTCATCAACTTCCAGTGCCCGGAGGACGAGAAGACCTACCTGCACCGCATCGGCCGCACGGCCCGAGCGGGCAATACCGGTGTCGCCATCACGTTCGTCGACTGGGACGACCTGCACCGCTGGGCGCTGATCAACAAGGCGCTCGACCTCGGCATCCCGGAGCCGGAGGAGACCTACTCCAGCTCCGAGCACCTCCACGCCGACCTCGACATCCCGGACGAAGCCAAGGGCTTCCTCCGCACGTCGGAGCAGACCCGCGCGGGCCTCGACGCCGAGGAGATCGAAGACCTCGGCGAGACCGGCAAGCGTCACGGCAAGGGCCGGTCGACCGACCGCGGAGCCATACGGCAACCGGGGACCGGTCGCCGCGAGGGCTCGGGTGACGCCAGAAGCGAAGGCGAGAGCCGTCCGAGGCGAGCCCGCAACCGGCGCCGCACGCGTGGAGCCGGGGCCGCCGTGGCTGGCGCCGGCGCGGCCAGCGACGCACCCGACTCGGCCGGCAGCGCAGCCGCTGACCAGGACTCCCCAGCCAGCGAGCGCACGTCCCGGCCCCGGCAGCGCCGTCGTCGGGGCGGCTCGGCACGGGGCGAGTCCGCGCCGGCATCGACCAGCGCCGACTGACCCACGCCCAGCCCGCGCCGCTCCGACCACGCCGATCCCCCGCCCCCTGGCAACACACCCGCTTGTCGCGTGCCAACCCCTGCTGCAGCAGGAGCAAGCACGCGACAAGCGGGTGTGTTGCGGTTGAGGACCCTCGTCTGCTGTGGGCGGGCCGCCCTCACAGCTGCGCGAGGACCTTCGCCGCAACCTCACGGTAGGCCTGCGCGCCCTTGGACGTCCGAGCCGTGGAGAGAATGGACCGCCCGACCGCCGGCGCCTCCGCGAAGCGGATCGTCCTCGGGATAGGCGGTTCGAGGACCGGCACGCCGTAGCGTTCGCCGACGTCGGCCAGCACCTCGCGCACGTGCCGGCTCCGCCCGTCGTGGAGCGTCGGCAGGATCCCGAGCACCTCGAGATCCGGGTTGAGGATCCGCTGCACGTCCGCGACCGTGTCGAGCAGCTGACCGACTCCGCGGTGGCTCAACATCTCGGCTGGCATCGGCACGATGAGCGCATCAGCCGCCGTCAGCGCGTTGAGGGTCAGGACGCCGAGGCTCGGTGAGCAGTCGATGAGGATGATGTCGTATGCCGCTGGGTCGGCTTCGTCGTCCGCGCCACCTTGCAGCGCGGTGCGCAGGACGTACTCGCGTCCCGGCCGCGGCATCAGCATCGCCTCGGCGCCGGCCAGGTCGATCGTCGACGGGACGAGGTCGACTCCCTCGTCGCAGCTCAGGACGGCGTCAGCGATCGGGGCTCCCTGCGTCAGCACCTCGTGGATGGAGGTCTCCACCGTGTCGGGGTCGATCCCGAGGGAAAACGTGAGGCAGGCCTGCGGATCGAGGTCGATGAGGAGCACTCGCTTGCCCAGCTCGACGAAAGCAGCGCCAAGGCTCGCGACCGAGGTCGTCTTGGCGACGCCTCCCTTCTGGTTGGCCAGGGCGAGAATCGTGGGACGACGGTCTCCCGTCTTGGGGCGGACCATGGCGCCAGTGTGTCAGGTCCAACGACTCAGAAGGCGGAGATCGTGCGCGGCGCCCGCTCGGAGCGCGTGAGGGCCGAGACGATGTTGCCCTGCCCGTGCTTCTCCATCGCCAGACGGGTGAGCAGCCCCAGCACCGGGTCGAGAACGGACCGCGACAGCCGGGGAGCCGTGAAGCCCACGCTTGCTGCGACGTCCTCGCCGTGGACGACGATCTCAAGCATCCGCCCGGTGAGGAAGTCGTCGCGAAGCAGTGACCACCCGGTCCACGGGATGAGCACGGGCCGGTCGGCCGGCTGGCCCGCGAGAGCCGACGGTAGCTCGGCGCGCGCTCGGACAGCCGCGGCCAGGACGGCGGCATGACCGTCCGAGGCGTCGCGCTCGCCGCCCTCGCGGATCCCGGTGTTGACCTCGGCGTCATGCCCGGCGCTGACCCACGCAGAGCGGTGATAGTGCTCGTCGACCGCGATCGGGTCGGCTCCGGGCTCGGCCCGAAGCAGCCGAAGTGCCGTCGGCAGCTGTCCGGCGAAGTGCGCAACCAGGCCACCGACCGACCAGTCGGCGAGTGCGCTGGGCTCGCGCCACGCCGTGCTGACGTCGTCACGGGCGACGATCGCGATCACGTGGTCGGCCGCCTTCACGAAGGCGGGGCGAAGGTCGCTCATGGTTTCTCCTCGCTGCTTTCGACGGTGCTCGGCAGCCCGGACGGGTCCACCGCCTCGAGTCCAGCCCAGTCCGACTTCTCCGGACCCATCTGCTGCCCCTCGGGGCAGTGGGCCCGGAAGTCGCACCACGTGCACAGCGGCGATGGCCGTGGTGGGAAGGACTGCGACTCGACCCCTCGTGCGGCGAATTCGGCGTCGACTCTGCGGAGGTCGCCAGCGATGGACTCCGCCTCGGCGATCTTGCGCTCCAGCGACTCAGCCGTGTGCTCGTGCGCAACGACCGTGCGGGTCGGAATGTGATGCAGCTCGACCCGGACGCAGGGCCGTCGAAGGACGCGGGCGGCTCCGGCCGCGTAGAGGGCGAGTGGCAGGGAGGTCCGGGCGTCCTCCTGGGACGGCACCCGGCGGCCGGTCTTGTAGTCGACGACGACGACCGTCCCGTTGCGGTCGTCGAGCCGGTCGACCCGGCCGGTCACCGTGATGGAGTCCGTCCTCAGCGCGACCGAGCGCTCGAGTCCGAGCGGCTGCCGGTCTCGGTCCACGTGGCGCAGGTAGTCGACAACGGACTCGCTGGCCCTCGCCCGCCATGACGCGGACTGCTCCGGGTCACGGAACCCGACGTCGATCCACGATGTGCGGACGAGCTCGGCCACGCCGTCCGGGGTGCGGCGGGACACGGGCAGGTCCCAGAAGTCCCGGAGCACGTTGTGGGTCGCGATCCCGACCGAGGTGTGGGCCCGCTGTGATCGCGCCTCGGGCTTGGGCCGGTCGAGGTACTGCATCCGGTAACGCCGCGGGCAGTCGAGCCAGGCCAGCAACCTCGAGGGCGACGCGGGGTACAGCGGGGTCGGCATGCCTGCGAACGTGCCCTGCTCCACTGTCACGCCAGCCACCCTAGGCCGGACCAGTGACACTGGCCCGGACCGGGCCGGCCACCGGCCACCGTCTGGACGGCGATGGCCGCGAGGAGCCGACCGGCACTCCAGATCACGACCGCACCACCGGGGTCGCCCCGCTTGCCTGCTCCTCGATGGAGGCGAACACCTCGGGGGCCGTCGTGTACTCGGCCAGCCGGTTGCGCTTGCCCACGCCGTGGTAGTCGCTGGCACCCGTCACGAGCAGGCCGAGCCGACGAGCGAGACCGAGCGCGCGCTCGACCTCCGACGGTCCGTGGTCGCGGTGGAAGACTTCGAGACCAGCGAGCCCAGCGGCATACATCTCCTCGACGAGCGTGTCGGTGACCGTCTCTCCCCTCGTCCTGGTGAACGGGTGGGCGAGCACGGGGACACCGCCCGCTCCACGGACGAGCTCGCAGGCGCGCACCGGATGCGGCGAGTAGTGCTTGACGTAGTAGGGCGACTCGTTGGTGAGCCACTCTCGGAAGGCCTCGTCGCGGTGCCGGATCGTCCCGTTGGCGATGAGCGCGTCGGCGATGTGGGGACGGCCCGGCGTCGCCCCGGGCGCGACCTGGTCGAGCACTTCGTCGTAGGTGATCGGGATCCCGTCATCCGCCATGAGGCCGACCATGCGCTCGAGCCGCTTGGCGCGCGACTCCCGCGCCTTGGCCAGCTCGCCCATCAGCTCCATGTCGTGCGGGTCCGTCAGGTAGCCGAGCAGATGGATCGACGCGTGGTGCCAGCTCGTGGAGATCTCGATGCCGCGCACGAGGACGAGGTCGTGGTCGCGCGCGGCCGCCTCAGCCTCTGCCCAACCCGCCACGGTGTCGTGGTCGGTGATCCCGAGGACGTCGATGCTCGCTTCATGTGCGGCGACGATCAGCTCCGTGGGAGTGTCGGTGCCGTCACTCGACCGTCGAGTGCGTGTGCAGGTCGATGACGGGGACGGCGCTCACGGGCCAAGCGTATTGGTCCACCCGCCCTCCCCCGCGCCTCCCGCAACACACCCGCATATCGACCGGTCGCACGGCCTGCAGCAGGGGCAGGCGCTCGATGAGCGGGTGTGTTGCCATGGGGATCGGGCTGGAGCCGCCCGGTCGGCGCTGTCGGCGGCACTCCTCCGCCGCCGGGACAATCAGGCGCTGGGGCGCTCGTCGGTGGATTGCGCTCGCAGTCCGCACGATGGCGCGCGCGACGGACACGACGGGCACGACGGGCACCCCTTCGACCTCCTGGAGGTTCAGCCCACGGGACGGGTGGAGGGCCAGCCCTCTCCGGTGGGTCACCCGTCTCACGTTGCACACGAGGTCCAACCAGTCGGCGGCAAGGGCCCAGAGCGGCAGTCCGTGGAGGGCGAGTGCGGCGTGATGGCTCAGGGCGCCGTCGGGACGCGTTCGGGCGACCGCCACGGCAGTGAGCAGATCGCGCTCCTCAGGGTTCGCGCCAGCCCACACCGCGCTCGCGACGTAGGCCTCTCGCCGCACGCGAACGAGCTCGCCCGCAGTCACGGCACGCTGGAGTTCATGGTCTGGAACCGCCAGAGCCTTGGCCTGCGCCGCCGAGAAGGTGCCGCCCTGTCGGCCGGCCAACGCCTGAAGTCGTTTGTCCATGGGAGCCAGCCCAGCGGCATACGGGATCGGCGGGAACACCCCGCCCCGCGCCTGTGGACAGGAACCCCGAGAGCCGGCCACCTGTGGACCACGACGAACACACCCGCCTATCGAGCGGTCACCCCACCTGCGGCAGGGGCGAGCAGTCGATAAGCGGGTGTGTTGCGGGAACGAGGCCGCGGTCAGGCCTCTTGGCCGGCCGTGGACCCGGGCCAGTTCTTGTCCGCCTGCGGCACGGGTCGCCCCGGCTGCTCTCCACCGCGCGCGTCGAGGTAGTTCTCCTTCGGCACCAGGACCTTGCGGCGGAAGATGCACACGACCTTGCCGTCCTGGTTGTAGCCGATCGTCTCGACGTGGACGACGCCCCGGTCGTCCTTCGACGTCGACTCCCACTTGTCGAGGACCGTCGTCTCGCCATAGATCGTGTCGCCGTGGAACGTCGGCGCGACGTGACGCAGCGACTCGATCTCGAGGTTGGCGATCGCCTTGCCGGAGACGTCCGGGACCGACATGCCGAGCAGGAGGGAGTAGACGTAGTTGCCCACCACGACATTGCGCCCGAACTGCGTCGTCTCACTCGCGTAGTTCGCGTCGAGGTGCAGGGGGTGGTGGTTCATGGTGAGCAGACAGAAGAGGTGGTCGTCGTACTCCGTGACCGTCTTGCCGGGCCAGTGCTTGTACACCGCGCCGACCTCGAACTCCTCGTAGCTGCGACCGAACTGCATGCCGTCCTCCTGAGACCCACCGCGTGCGAAAGCGAACGGTGACCAGCCTGCCGGACCCAGCGGCATACAGACATGGCCGTATGCCGTGTGCTTCCTCACGCTGTCACGACCCTCACGGGGTGGGCGGAGCCCCCGAGTCCACCCTCGGCAGCTCGCCGGTGTCGGACAGGAGCGGCACGATGACCGCCGCCGAGGCCGCCGGGTCGGACGGCAGACGCGTGCCCGCGGCGCGGCCGATCGTGATGCCGTGCCGCCGGGCGAGGAGCAGCGCGGCAAGATAGGTGCCGAGCGAGACACCCGCCGCGAGTCCCAGCCCCAGCCCGAACGCCTCGGCCAGCGTCGGCAGCCCCGCGGAGAAGCCCAACCCGTCCGGCTGCGTGACGATGAGCGAGATGCCCTCGTAGGCCTTGCGGCCCGGGAGGAGGGGGACGATCGCTGCGGTCGTCACGGCGAGCGCCGAGATCCGGGCCCGGCGCGCGACCAGCCGGGCGGCGAAGCCGATGACGAGAGCGGCCAGCGCCGACGACGTCACGGCACCGGCCTCCGCCCGCTCGCCGACGGCGACGATGACCCAGCCGAGGGCAGCCGCTGCTCCGGCGGCCGTCACGGCACGCCCGGTGGAGTAGGAGGAGACGCCAAACGCGACGGCGATGACCACCGCGCACGCGACCTGGACGAGCACGTTGTCGCCGAGCAGGGTGCGGGAGCTGATCGCGATCGGGTACCCGAGGCCCTGTCCGACCGCCAGGACGACCGAGACCCCCACGGCGATGCCGAGCGAGAGGACGACGACCTCGAACGCCCGCGCCCCGGCCGTCACGTAGTAGCCCTCGAGGGCGTCCTCCCCGGCGCCGACGATCGACAGTCCCGACAGCAGCAGCACGATGCCGGACGCCACGACGAGCGACGGTGACACGTCGCCGAAGAAGGTGACCCCCGCCGACTGCCCGACCACGATGAGGGTCGCCACGATGGTCGGGATTGCCGCGCCGACGCACTGGGAGAAGAAGGAGGCCACCCCGGCCTTGCCGAGCATGTCGTTGACCCGGGTGACGAGGGCGGCCGTCAGGAAGCTCAGCAGGACGATGAACCATCCCCCGCCGAGGAGCCCGGCAGCGCCTGCGGCGAGCGTCGCGCTCGCCCCGGTGACGACCCATCGCCGGTACGGGTGCGGGGCGGTGAGGACCGCATCGAAGCGGATCCGAGCGTCATCGACGTCGATGGGCTCCCGGCTGAGCGCCACGATGAGGGAACGCAGTCGCTGCAGCCGCGTGTAGTCCTGGACGCGGAAGCGCACGATCCGCATGACGGTGATCGGGTCGGCGTCGGGCCCGCGGTGGTACGAGACGGTCACGGAGGTGTAAGTGACGTCCACATGGACGCTGGCGAGTCCGTAGGCCCGGGTCAGCATGAGCACGGTCGCGGTGACGTCCGCCGCCGCCGCACCGGTGGAGAGCATCGCGACGCCCGCGCGCATCGCGAGATCGATCACGGCTTGGGCGGTCTTGCGGTCCACGCCGTCCGGTGAGCGCCAGAGGGCGATCTCGTCGGTCGGCGGCCCGCTCGGACGGAGGGCTCGCCGGGTGCTCGCCCGCAGGGACGGGAGCGAGCGCAGGGAGGAGGGCCTGGCGGTCGGCCGGCGTGGTCGGTCGCTGGAAGGCACAGGGAGACTGTATTGCCGGAGCGACGTGCTATTCGGTTTCTGCTGCGACGCCGCGACGTGGAAGCATGGTCGGGTGATGAGCGAAGAGCAGAAGAAGAGCGCCAGCCGCGCGCGGCCGACCACCGACGAGTTCCGAGCCTTCGTCGCGTCTGGGTGGGCTCCCCGCCTCACCGACCTTCCCGAGCGCTCGCAAGTGGCACGGTATGCCGCTGAGCGCCGTGCCGCTGTCAGCGCGGCCTTCCCGGGTCAGCGCCTCGTCATCCCGGCCGGCGGCCTCAAGGTCCGCAGCAACGACACGGACTACGTCTTCCGTCCGCACAGCGCCTTCGCCCACCTGACCGGCCTCGGCAGCGACCGCGAGGCCGACGCCGTCCTCGTCCTCGAGCCGATGGGCGGCGACGGCGCGCCGGGCCACGAGGCGGTCCTGCTACTTCCGTCCACTCGCCGGTCGGGACACGGATGAGTTCTTCGGGGACTCTCGCTACGGGGAGTTCTGGGTCGGGGCGCGGCCCACCATCGAGGACCTCGAGGCCGAGCTCGGCATCACGGGGCGGCACATCGACGAGTTCGCCGACGCCGTGGCCAAGGATGCCGGACAGCTCAGCATCCGGGTCGTGCGCGAGGCCGATGCCGCGGTCGCAGCCGCGGTGGACAAGGCGCGCGCGGAGGCGGCCGGCGCCGCAGGAGCGGCCATCGCCGAGCAGCGCGTGGAAGCCGAGCACGAAGCGGACGACGAGCTGTCGTCGTTCCTCTCCCACCTGCGGATGATCAAGGACGAGTGGGAGATCGAGGAGATGCGCTCCGCGATCGAGGGGACGCACCGCGGTTTCGAGGCCGTCATCGCCGACCTACCCGAGGCCATCCGCCGGGGCCGTGGGGAGCGCTGGGTCGAGGGTGTCTTCGGCCTGCATGCGCGGCACCACGGCAACGGCATCGGCTACGACTCGATCTGCGCGAGCGGCGACCACGCCAACACGCTGCACTGGATCAAGAACACGGGCGACATCACCGAGGGCGACCTGCTCCTGCTCGACGCCGGGGTCGAGGTCGACTCGCTCTTCACGGCCGACATCACCCGGACGCTGCCGGTGAGCGGCACCTTCAGCGAGGCGCAGCGCCGGATCTACGACGCGGTTCACGCCGCGCAGGAGGCCGGGATTGCCGCGTGCAAGCCGGGCAACAGGTTCAGCGACATCCACGACGCCGCCATCCGGGTCATCGCAGAGCACCTCCACGAGTGGGGTCTGCTGCCCGAGGGCATCGACGTCGAGGCCACGCTGGACAAGGAGCACGGCCAGTACCACCGCCGGTGGATGGTGCACGGCACGAGCCACCACCTCGGACTCGACGTCCACGACTGCGCGCTCGCCACGCGCGAGCAGTACACGGACGCGGAGCTCAAGCCCGGGATGATCCTCACCGTCGAGCCCGGCCTCTACTTCAAGGCGGACGACCTCTTGGCGCCGGCCGAGTTCCGCGGTAACGGCGTGCGGATCGAGGACGACATCCTCATCACCGAGGACGGCTGCGAGAACCTCTCGGCCGCGATGCCGCGCACGGCTGACGACGTCGAGGCCTGGATCGACCGGATCTGGTCCACGCGCGGCTGACCCGCTGCGGCGGCCGAGTCCGTCAGGGCACCGTCGTGACGGTCACGTCCGGTGGGTAGGGATTCTGGTCGCGTGGAGCCACCGGCGGGACTGGCGTGCCGGGGTCACCTGGCGCGTCGGAGCCACCCGAGCCACCCGAGCCAGGAGAGCCGCCGGAGCCGATGGAACCGTCGGAGGAAACCGGTTGATCCGGATCGGGTCCCGGGATCGGCGGGCTCCACTGCTCGACGAGGTCGATGACCGAGCCGGCGTCGTCCGCGGCCAACCCGCTGCTGAACGCCTGCGGTGTGCATGTCGGGGAGACATTGACCCAGACGGCGGGCCCTTCCGCGTAGTCGAGCAGGAGCCGAAACTGCCGCGAGTAGTCGTCACCCGTGTTCGAGCAGCTGGACTCGCTCGGCCCGACGGTCAGACCGCGCAGCGCGGCCACCACCTCGCGACTCTGCTCGCCGGACAGCCGGGTCGGTTGTTCGGTTCCGTTGGCCCGATTGCGGCAGACGGTGACCCGCGGATCCCCCTCGGGCGCGAGCGACAGGTGGTCGCCGAGCCGGCCGAAGCCCCAGCCGGCGCAGGATCCCGTCGGCGCCGGGTCGCGACGAGCCTCGTCCCCGACGATCGCATCCAGACGGGACCCCACCGCAGCGGGCGACACGAAGTCACCGTTGGTCGACCTCGAGCAGCCGTTGGGATCCGCCTTGGCCGCCACCCAGACGATCGCGTCCGGATAGCGCGACCCGATGAGGTGCACCGTCTCGTCCCCGCCGATGGCGGTGCACGCCTTCGACCGCAGGTTGTCCAGCGGCGCCCAGGTGAGCAGCTCGACCATCTCGGACCGCTCGCCGGCGGACACCACCGTGCGCGTCTTGAGCCGGAAGGGCGCAGTCAGCGAGCCGTTCACCATGTCGAGGACCGGATAGCTGCACAGGACGAGCGACTCGGGCTCCCGGTCCGGCAGCAGGCGGGCGTTGCCGTCGACGCCTTGGGGTTCCTCGGGAACCGTCATCCCCTCCTGGTCGGTGATCGTCGCCGGACACTCGAGCGCACCATCGGCCGCGACGGGCTGGGCGGTTACGCTCCGCATCGGCCCGACCGTCTGCAGGCTCGTTACGCCAGGGCCTGTCGCGGCAGGGTTTGCACAGGCGGCGAGCACCGCTGCGACAACGAGACCACCCATGGCGGTGGCGAGGTGACGTGACGGCGTTGGCATGGCAGACCTCCGGGTTGGATCCTCACCGACGAAGACCCCTCGTGCCTCCAGAACGTTGCATCCCTCCGCAACACACCCGCTTACCGATTGCTAACCCCTGCTACAACCGGCGCGACCAGTCGGTAAGCGGGTGTGTTGCCGTGTCTGGAAGCGGGGCGCGCTGGGATTCAGCCGTCCGTGCGGTCCGCCGGGGGCGGTGGGGGCACCTCGGTGGGCGACGGCGCGGTCGGCGCGCCGTAGCCGGCCATCCCGCTCGCGTTGATGCCGACCCCTCCGAGGACCTCGCGCGCCTGCTGCGCGAACTTGTGCTCGGTGAAGACCTCGTACTTGGTCGCCACGACCTGGCTCACGGACGAGAAGTCACGCGTGCCACGCGTGAACGCATAGCCGACCAGCGACCAGATGAGACCGAACAGGACACCCCACAGGGCCGTCGCCAGCAGCAGCGCGAAGGCGCTCGTCGGCGGGTTGAACAGCGAGAAGATCAACCCGACGAAGAGTCCCAGCCAGAGGCCCGACAGCGCTCCACCCAGTGCGACCCGACCCCACGTCAGCCGCGCCGTGACGCGCTCGACCTGCTTGAGCTCCGTGCCGACGATGAGGCAGTTCTCGACGGGGAATCCGCTGTCCGACAGGGTGTCGACGGCCTTCTGCGCGTCCTCGTACTTGTCGAACGTCCCGAGTGACATGGGGTAGTCGAGGGACAGGGTAGCGAAGCCCGGGCGCCCACCCGGACCCTTCGGTTGCAGGCTCATGGCCTCATCCTCGCACTTCCCACGACCGGGCCGCGGGACCTCACGACTTGAGTTTGTAGTCCTCGACGAGGCGTCGACCGATGATCATCCGCTGGATGTCGGCCGTTCCCTCGCCGATGAGCAGCATCGGCGCCTCGCGGTAGAGCCGCTCGATCTCGTACTCCTTCGAGTAGCCGTAGCCGCCATGGATCCGGAAGCTGTCCTCGACGACCTGGGCGCAGTTCTCCGAGGCGAGGTACTTCGCCATGCCGGCCTCGAGGTCGTTGCGCTCCCCAGAGTCCTTCTTGCGCGCTGCCTTGACCATCATCTCGTGCGCGGCCTCGACCTTGACGGCCATGTCGGCGAGGCGGAACAGGACGGCCTGGTGCTCAACGATCTTCTTGCCGAAGGTTTCCCGCTGCTGGGCGTAGGCGATGCCGAGCTCGAACGCGCGCCGCGCGACGCCACAGCCGCGCGCCGCGACGTTGACCCGGCCGACCTCGACGCCGTCCATCATCTGGTAGAAGCCCTTGCCCGGTTCGCCACCCAGGATCTGATCGGAGCTGGTCCGATGGTTGTCGAGGATGAGCTCCGTGGTGTCGACGCCCTTGTACCCCATCTTCTCGATCTTGCCGGGCACCGTGATGCCCTGGGCCGTCTCGCCGAAGCCGGACTCCTTGTCGATGAGGAAGGTCGTCATGTTCTTGTAGACGCTGTCCGCACCGGTATCGGTCTTGACGAGGACGGCGACCAGGTTGGCCGTGCCGCCGTTGGTGAGCCACATCTTCTGCCCGTTGATCGTCCAGTCACCGTCGTCACCCTCAACCGCCCTGGTCTTGATGGCGGACACGTCTGAGCCGCAACCCGGCTCCGACATCGAGAAGGCACCGCGGATCTCGCCCGTGGCCATCCTCGGCAGGTAGCGCTGCTTCTGCTCCTCGGTGCCGTGCTGGAGGATCATGTAGGCGACGATGAAGTGGGTGTTGACGATGCCGCTCACCGACATCCACCCGCGCGAGATCTCCTCGACGCAGAGCGCGTAGGTGAGCAGCGACTCGCCGAGGCCGCCGTACTCCTCGGGGATCATCAGCCCGAAGATCCCCATCTCCTTCATCTGGTCGACGATGGCCTGCGGGTACTCGTCCTTGTGCTCGAGGTCGGTCGCGACGGGAATGATCTGCTCGTCGACGAATTCACGGACGAGCTTGAGCAGCTCGGTCTGCTCCTCCGTGAGGCCTTCGGTCTGCTGGAGTCGGGACATGCGAGATCGCCACCTTGCGCTCGGGCTGGGTCAACAATGCGATCGAGTATGCCGCTGAGCTCGCTTCCCGGCACACGGCTCCTCGTGTGTCGTCCCCCACCTGTAACGCTGGTCACGCCGCCAAGCGCGCCGGGGATGCCGGTGCCAAGCACGTTCTCCGCAGCCATGACGCCTCAGCCGGGAGAGGTGCGAGTCACGGTGAGCGCGTCGAGGTCGCGCACGGCGTACCGGTAATGCTCCCACTCCTCCTCGAGGATCGTGCGCAGGCACGAGAGCACCGTCTCGTCGATAGCCGGCGCGTGCGGGTTCCTCCGCGGCATCGCGAGCTCCTCCGGGGTCACTCTGGCGAAGAAGTCGCGCACCATCGCCTGCCGATCGGCGCGAGCCGCCAGGACCTCGTCGAAGGACGGCGAGTCGGCAGCGAAGACGGACGGGTCGTAGGCCTCGGTACCGTTGCCCTCGTCGTCGTTGGGCAGGCCGGCAGGGTGGTAGGGCTGGTCCTTCTCGAGGATCGCCTTGCCGAGCCACACGTCGGTCGCCATCACCAGGTGGCGCAGCGTCTGGGTGAACGACCACTCGTCGTCGACGGAGGCGTCGAGAGTGCCGGCAGGCAACGCAGCGGCCCGGTCGAGCGTGGCCGCCCAGGTCCGCTCCAGCACAGCCCACGCCTCGCGGAGGCCCGCTGGGTCCTCGGCCCCACGCAGCGCGCGCCCAACGAAGCGGCGATTCAGCTCCATGTCGACGAGGGGCACGACGTCAACGCCGTTGACGAGCAGCGCGCGGTCGCCCTCGAGCAACCAAGGGGAGTCGATCTCCATCCCGGCAACCTCGCTCCCGCGCACCACGACATCGCGCAGGTCGCAGCTGATGAACCGGGACTCCCTGAGGGTCCGGCTGTGGAAGGTCCTCCCGGTGAGGGTCTCAGGCTGGCTGTCGCTCATGAAGGCACCCTGTCACGGTGCACCGACAGCCTCAGGCGCGGCGTCAGATGGGGCGCCCTCCCACCCGTGGTCGTTCGCCATGAAGGCGTCACAGAGCGTGGCACAGTATCTTCGCCCCCATGGTGAGCAGCGATGGCATCATCCGGGTCAAGGCCATGCTCATTGCTTCAGACTCGAAAGACAGCGCGCACCTCGTCAGCGTGTGCCCACCGACCCGTGAGAACCCGCGCGGCTACCACCGACTCATCGGTGGCGGCGTCGAGGTGGGCGAGACCCACCGTGAGGCGGTCATCCGCGAGGTGCGCGAGGAACTGGACGCGTCGATCCGCGACCTGGCGTATCTCGACGTGGTCGAGAACATCTTCTCGCTGAACGGCCGCCTCGGTCACGAGATCGTCTTCGTCTACACCGGCAGGCTCGATCGCGAGCCTCCTCCTGAAGGTGCCCAACTGGTTGAAACCGACGGCACGGTCCTGCCCGTGGTGTGGCGGACCCTCCACGATGCCGCTGATGCACTCCCGCTGTACCCAGCGGCCGTTGCACTGTTGGCTTCGCGACGCGCGCCCGTCGCTAGGTTGCGTCCATGCGAACCATCACGTCAGAGCGATTGATTCTCCGACCGTGGGCTGCTGACGACGCAGATTTCCTCCTCGACCTCGAAGGCCGCTGGGAGGTCGTGCGCTATCTGGGAGCCGACCCCACGACCATGACCTCCCGCAACGACGCACTCGCCTCCATCGAACGCCGCCGTGCCATCAGCGAGCACCCCATCCATGGCATCTGGATCATCACCGACCGGGCCGGCGCACGGCTCGGGAACCTCCTGCTCAAGCCCATCCCGCTGTCGGCAGGCGAAAAGCCAACGGACCCTGCCGAGGTAGAGATCGGATGGCACCTACACCCTGACGCCTGGGGGCACGGATACGCGACCGAGGCCGCCGCCGCCGCATCCGCCGAGGCCTTCGCCCGCGGCCAAAGCCGAATCATCGCCGTGACCCATCCCGACAACCACGCTTCGCAGGCCGTGTGCCGGCGCATCGGCATGCGCCACCTGTGCAGCACGATCCGATACATGGACACGTCCTGCGAACTGTTCGAGCTGACGGACGAAGCTTGAGCTCACCTGCAGCCCCTGGGACGTATGTCCGACCATGCCGCGCCACACAAACCGTCTCACGTCCTCATTCGGCGGCGGGGCCCTGAAGCGCACTGTCTGCCGCCCTCGGGATGCTCCGCTCTGGGATCACGAGTGGCCGATCACCGAAGCAGAACCCGCCTGTATCTACCGGTACGACGTCCGCGTCGAGGCCTTCGGGAAGTTGATCACGCATCTTGAGACAGACGCCAGGCGCGGATTCTGAGACCTGACAACCGCGCCGGTCGGCGGCGGCTCAGCGGGCGATGTTCCGCGCTCTTGCCGATGAGCGGCCGCGATCAAGTGTCAGTCGTCAGAGGCAACGATGACGTGCCATCTGCCGCGCTTGCAGTCGATCACCACGAACTCGTGGAAGCCGAGGGCGCCCGTCACGGCGTTTACGCCGCTGTGGCCGCGTGAGCCACCGGACGCCGAAGGTCCGCGATGCCGAGTACGTTGCCAGGCATGTCCGACTTCACGATCAAGGCGCTCACGCCGGAGACATTCGGCGACTTCGCAGCTCTCGTCGAGCGGAACAAGGGCATGTTCGCCAGCTGCTGGTGCACGCACTTCCATACCGACTGCGCGGAGAAGGGTCAGAGCGCCGAGGGGACCGGGCGCTCAGGCAACGTCTGGTGGCCGACGGGATCGCGCACGCGGCACTGGTCTACGACGGCGACCGCGCTGTCGCTTGGGCGGAGTACGGATCGTCCGAGGAACTGCCCACGATCCATCGCCGCAAGGAGTACCTCGCCACTGCCGAGCGACTGCCCGACTACAGGGTCACCTGCATCCTGGTCGAGCGCGGCCTTCGCGGTCAGGGCCTGGCGGCGATCGCCCTGCGCGGAGCCGTCGGGCTGATCGCGCAGGCCGGAGGCGGCCTGGTCGAGGGCTACCCTCACGACACCGGCGGGGTCCGGAAGAAGAACTCGTCGTTCCTCGACAACGGCACCCGCCCGATGGGGCCCTTGACAGGTCGGTGTAGTCGGAGCAACGTTGCCAAGGTCCGGGGTAGGGGCAACCATCCCCGGCCGAGTTCGACGACAGGAGGCCAAAATGTCCGGACTCTTGCGACGTGGAGCCGTCTTGTTCTCGATTGTGCTTGTGGGCCTTGTCCTATCAGGGGGCGTGGCCGCCGCATCACCCGGCCCCACACCGAACGAGGGACTCACTGGGGCGTGCAACATGACCAGCACGCACGCCGCCTTCGGGATGTTCGAAATGGCTCCCCAGAGCGGCCCCGGGTTCGACGGGATGATTGGGGCGATCATCAACAGCGGTGGGGACTGTTTCTGACTGAAAGTCCTTCGCAGGGCTTGGCCCGGAAGAGTGACGGCGGGAACTGCCACTACGTCCGTCCCGTCTAGGCCCTCGCCACCTCTTGGTTCATCGGATACTCCGCTTCCGTCCTTGCCGCCGCATGGGCCGTCGCCATCATTGCCGTGATCACGGTGGTGGCGAGCGGATGGCGAGAGGCACGACGCATGGGAGTCGGCTACCTCGGGAGCCTCGGCGCCTCCATGAAGCGTCTTGGCCGCTTCGCGATCGACTTCTTCTGACCACCGGACATCCGCTCATGCCGCATGTCGGTTTGAGCCGCGGCTGCAGGATCGAGGATGACAACTTCTCTTGGTTCCGTACTCCTGCCCGTCGAAGTCTCGCAGAGCGACCAGCTGGCTGTCGCGGTCGCGGCGTACCTGGCCCGCTTCACGGGCCAGTCGCGGATCCACTCCGGGTCCGATCTGCGCGCCTACCTCGACTGGTGCCTCGCTCGCGGCCTCGACCCGCTTGCCGCGCGACGGCCCCACATCGAGCTCTACATCAGGTGGATGCAGGAGGTTCGCCGGCTCAAGCCATCCACGGTCAGCAGGCGGGTCTCCGTCGTCGGTGGCTTCTACCGAACCTGCGTCATCGACGGTGTCCTGACGCAGTCACCGGCCGAGCATGTTCGACACCCCTCCGTTCCGGCCGAGTCGCCAACTCTGGGCCTGACCCACCTGCAGTTCGAGGCGATGCTCACCGCGGCTCGGGAGTCGTCCAACTCCAACGACTTCGCGCTGGTGAGCATGCTGGGCCTGCTCGGACTGCGCATCTTCGAGGCGTGCGGCGCCGACATCGAGGACCTCGGCGAGGAACACGGGCACCGCGTCCTGCGCGTCAACGGTAAGGGCGGCAAGGTGGTCCTTACCCCGTTGCCGCCCGCCCTGAGCCGAGCGATCGAGAGGGCCACGTGCGGCCGGGTCGAGGGCCCGATCCTTTGCACTCGTCGCGGCACCCGCATGGACCGCCACGCCGCGACCCGGCGGCTGCACCATCTGGCCGGCGATGCCGGCGTGCAGGTCGCGCGAATGCACCCGCACATGCTGCGGCACACCTTCGTCACGACCATGCTCGACGCCGGCGTCGACCTGCGCGACGTGCAGATCGCCGCGCGGCATGCCGATCCACGCACCACGATGCGCTACGACCGGGCCCGCAAGGACCTTGACCGGCACCCGAACTACATCTTGGCCGCGTACATGGCCTCGGGCACCTGAACGCGGCACGGACGCAGGTCCAGAGGCGAGGCCACTCCATCATTTTCGTTATACGATATGCATGTGGTGAGCGAGGAGCAGATCCAGAAGTGGGCCGACGAGGCCGAAGCAGGATACGACGTCGACGAACTGAAGCGTCGGGGGCGCGGGCGACCTGGTCGTGGGGCTGAACCGATGCAGGTCGTGGCGGTCCGGCTCACCGCCGAGGAGCTCGACGCGCTCGACGCAGCGGCGGCGAAGCTCGACATGAGCAGGTCCGAGGCGATCCGGGCTGCGCTGGCCCACTTCGCTGCGTGAAGGTCCACCCGAGCGCGCTCAAGCACGGCGTCTCATCGGAAGATGCGATCCAAGCGGCAGAGTGGTCGCTGTGGATCGAGCCCCTCGACGAGCACGGACCGCCGGAGCGGGAGTTGCGCCTCGGTTTCGACACCAGAGCGCGCCTGCTCGAGACAGTCGCCTGATCTTCGAGAGCGGCGACGAGATGGTCATCCATGCCATGCCGGCCCGCAAGAAATACTTGGGCCTCGTGCCCGAATGACCATAACCGACACCGGGGCGGACGTAGTGGACCGCACTGCCACGCCCGCTCATGCCGCTCTCCGGGCAGCCCGCATCGCTGTCTCACAAGCCGCGGCT
The DNA here is from genome assembly GCA_963754395.1 of uncultured Actinomycetota bacterium. Taxonomy (GTDB): domain Bacteria; phylum Actinomycetota; class Actinomycetes; order Actinomycetales; family Dermatophilaceae; genus Intrasporangium. Next base: position 347,146 of record CAVWGJ010000018.1, read on the forward strand.
GGCGTCTCAATATCCGCCGCGGAAGTGGTCGATCTGTCTTACGTGTCTTGACTCTCAAGTCAGTCTCAGAATCGTTCCCCACGTGCACGCCGAGGTGGCCGGAGTGCGCGCAGGTGATCGCGGACCGTCACCAGGGCTGGCCGAAGGGCACCCTCTTCGACTTGACGGCGCCCTCGAGGGTGGAGCGCTGGTCGAACTGCTCCGCCTTGAGACCAGCGTGCACCGCCTTGAGGTGCGCGGCTCGGGTCGCGTCGGGGCGGTCCTTGAGCGACTGCAGGAAGAGATGTGTGAACGCGCCGTTCGGACGGCCCTCGAAGGTCGCATCCGAGGCGGTCTGGTCCGGGCGGCAGGCCGCGAAGAGGACTGGTCGCGCCCCCTTACCCCGCTTCGTCAGCTCGACGAGGGCCTTGCGGTCGACCGTCCGGGCAGGTCTGTGCTCGCGGATGGTGCGGGCTCGGTCGAGCCCGCGTGGAGTCGGCGGCGGCAGGAAGCGGGGCTTGCGTCCCAAGGTCATGGCCAGCTGGAGCTCCTCGAGATCCTTGAGGCCGGTCCCGCTGTGGCAGGTGTCCAGGAGGACCTCCAGGAGCGCTCCCTCGGGCACGCGCTGGAACAGGTCATGCAGCTCGTCGTCCGAGATGACGGTGTTGCGGTCCCACTGGTCGCCAGCCCGCTTGATGTCGTAGCAGGCGAAGACCTCGTCGAGGCCGTCGGGCTCGTCCGTGGCACCGGGCTGGTTCGGGACCTGCGTGCCGTGGCTCGAGAACGAGAAGACGAGATGGTCACCCGGCTTGGCCTTGTCGACCATCGCCGTGAGGGCGCCCATGACCGCCTTCTTCGTCGCCTCCGAGTCACGGAGCACCGTGGTCGTGCGCGAGGTGAAGCCGAACTTCTTGAGCGCGGCCGAGATGTCGTTCGCGTCGTTGACGCATCCCGCCAGCCAGGTGCTCATCGGGAGGTGCTTGAACTCGTTGATGCCGACACAGACGGCGCTGCGTGCCATGGCCAGATCCTTTCCTGTCGAGCCGCTGGTGATCCCCTTCGGGCTGATGGGCCGGCTCACGAACGGGTGAGTACGGCGTCCGGACGTGCGTAGACGACGAAGGCGAGCCAGGTCGCATCCCCCTGCTCCCGGGCCGCCTGGCGCGCTCTCGCGGTGGCCACCGCCATGGGCGTCCCGTCCAGCAGCTCGTCGTAGAGCTTCTCGACGAACGCGCGCGACGGCTGTTGGTGGACCGACCAGAGGCAGGAGACGAACGCGGACGCCCCCGCGTCCAGGAAGGCATCGGCGAACCCGCCTGCCGTCGTGAGCAGAATCCCCTCGCGACCGGTCTGGCACGCGTTGAGCACCACGACCGGTCCCGCCTCGCCCGGGCGGGTCCACCGCGCGTTCTCGCTCACCTCCGTCGACGTCAGGAACTGCTGGTCCACGGTCCTGCCCCTCTTGCGTCCCTGGAGCAGGATGCGGGCACCGAGGATGTCCTCCACGTCCGCGGCGCCGTGGCCCGAGAAGTGGAGCAGGTCGAAGCGACCGCCGCGCAACAGCTGGAGCACCCCGGACGGTGTCGCGCGGACCGGGCTGGCCCCGAAGTGCTCCGCAAGGTAGCGCTGCTCGTGGACCGGCTCGGACAGGACGAAACTCGGGTCGCGGTAGTCCGGGATGAGCGACCTGGCGCGACCCTCGCGGATCCGGATCTCCTTCGGCGGGAAGCTGCCGAGACGCCAACGCACCAGCCCGCCCTGCGCGAGGAACCGGGGCTTCTTCTGGCGCGGTCCCCTCGGTGGCTTGAGGTGCACGAGCTCCCAGGGGACGTACGGCTCGTCGGCATAGACGATGAGGTCACCGATCTCGTTGCGGTGCTCCCAGAGGTAGGCCTGCATGTCCTCCGGCAGCAGCAGGTCGTAGAGCCGGGTGCCGATGTCCTGCAGACGCCGCAGCAGCTGCGCCTCACTCAGGTCGGCGCCAACGACCTCCTGGACCTCGTCGAGAAATGCCGCCATGGTCCGCGCGCGGTCGACGATGGGGAGGGACTGGAAGGCGACCGGCCTGCCGTCCTGCTCGATCCGGACGGCGTACTTGTAGATGACCGAGCCGTCGGGCTGGGCGCTCTCGATGATGTCGAGGCATGGGAGTCCGTCGAGCTCGGGCGCATCGATCCCGGTATGGATCTGGGCGCGGGCGGGCGCCCCCGGTGCGCCGAGCGCCGCCCGGGAAACCGCGTTCGCCTCGAGAGAGAGGGTCGCCAGCGGCACCCACCCCTGCCGCACGATGGCGTGCACCACGACGGCCCCCGTCGACAGCGCGCGCACGGTGAAGGGAACGGAGGACTCACCGCCGCCGAGAGGAAGCCCGAGGATGTCAGAGTCGGTGCCGACGACCTCCGCGTTCGACTTCCCGACGACCTGGACCGACACCGGTCGCTCGGCCTCGACGGCGACCTTGGCCGAGGAGTGGACCATTCCCTCGCCCGCGTCAATGTCCTTGCGAGACAGCGTGACGCAGACCTCGAACGCTTCCGCGGCGACCACGGTCGCCGGCATCTCCGCGGCAACGGTGGCCGGCGTCGGAGTGGCCGGTGCCGGAGCGGCCGGTGCCGGAGCGGTCGGTGTCGGAGCGGTCGGTGTCGGAGCGGCCTCTGGAACAACGGGTCCGGAAGGTGGGGGCGGGGCCATCGGTAGTCCCCGACTCGGCGGCTCAGGGACGGGCTCAGGCACCGGCTCGGGCATGGCTTCGGGCTCGCCGCCCGCCCCCATCCCGAGCGGGAGCCAGCCTGCGATCGCCTCGATGACCTCGAGCTGGCTGAAGTAGTTGGTGTGGTAGATCCGGTCGTTCGTCTCGAACACCCGGGTCTCCGCGACGAACCCGCCGGTGGGCAGTCCGATGGCGCTCATCGAGTCCGTGTCGACGACGAGGTCGTTGTCGCCCTTGAAGAGGTCGTCGACGAAGCCCTCGGCCAACCTGACGACGAGCTCGCGAGGGAACTCGGGCGGCCGGTGGGAGTCGTCGAGGAGCTCGACGTGGAAGTTGGAGGCGATGACGAACCAGCTCGTCCCTGGCCCGGGCTGATTCGGCTGCACCTTGTTGATGTCCGTGACGAACGGGCCGCTCGGCATCATCGCGGCGAGCCCGGGCACACCGTTCTCCTCGCCGATGTAGGACACGAGGTACTTGACGAGCGCACCGATGCCCTTGACGACTCCAGCGACCACCGCAGCGACGGGCGCACCGCCGGGAATGGCGGCCAGGGCGCCGGCTCCCACGCTGGCCAGGTTGGTGTAGAGGTCGATGAGGTCGTGCCACCGGTCGGGGTCGGCCAGGTGGGTGCCGCCGTTCGTGGCAGCGACGAAGATGATCCGGTCGACCCGGCCCGGCCAGCTCGATCCGGGCAGCTCGTGCTCCACGAGGCTGCGAGTCGTCAGGCCGCCCCTGCTGTGCGTGATGATGTCGATGACGAACTCGTCGTCGGGCTGGTGCGTCCTGAGCCGCTCGAGGAGGTCCCTGGCGTTCTCGCGGGGGTCGACGCTCAGGGTCCGGTGGTCGAATCCGATGACCGCGTCATACGCACCGATGGCGGTTCGGAGCAGTCCCATCGCGTTCTCGTCATAGGTGATCGCGCCGAAGCCACCGGCCGTCGACGAGAACGTGCCGTGGATGAACAGCAGGATGCGGACGGGACGGTCGGTCGGGAGGTCGAGCTCCGCTAGTCGGTCAACCCGTCGCCAGGAGCCGAGATCCGGGTCGGTGATGTGCACCAGCCCCGGACGGACGTGCTCCTCCATCTTCTCGATCGCCTTGCCGACGACAAGAGGCGCAGCGAACCGGAACACGATGGCCTGGACGGCGCCCTTGACGACGTCACCGAGCAGTCCGCGAGTGCGCACCTGGCGCCGCGGCGGCCGTTTCGGGCCCCTCGCTCGCCCATCCTCGACCAGCTCGATGGTGAAGCGCGCAGTCCGCGGGCCGAGGTCGATCGATCGCGTGCGGTGGCCGGCGTCGGCGGGCAGATGCCAGGAGTACACCCCGTCTCGCTCGAGAAGGACCACCGCATCCTCTTCCGACCCGACATCGACCTCGACCATCGCCATCGCTCGAGAGGGACGGCTGGGAGCTGCCCCCGGCAGCCCCCGATCGCGCCGCGGTGACAGGTCGAGCCGCTGCATCGGCACGAGACCGCTGTCCTCCAGGGAGGCAACGATCGCATCCTTGGCCACTTGCTGCTCGAAGCCCGGCTCGCCGGGAAGGGCACGAGCGCGCGAGGCTTCCCGGACGTCGTAGGAGCCAGGCACGACGACTCGGACACCTTCACTGGCGAAGGAGGTGGGCGGCATACGGCTCCCCCTCTTGGCTCGATCGCGGTCGCTCACTGTCACCGTAGAGCGGGGCCCCCCGCCACTGATACAGAATCGCCGAGAAGGCGCGCCGAAAACCGTTTGCGCGTCACCGGCGTCAGGCGGCAACCTCGTGGCAACCGCACTGGCGCTGGGAGCCGCTGCACGAGTCCAAGGAGGGTGACATGTCCATCACGGTCCGGGCATACCCGCCCACATCCACCCCTTCCTTGGAGTTCTCTTGTCTTTCAACCGTTTTCACGAGGATGACTCATCCTTCGGAGTAGACACCAATCCCGACGCACCGCCGGAGGGCGATCGCTGGTCGAGCTGGGACGGCGCCAGTCACGGGCCCAAGCCGAGACCTGACTGGGTCATCACCGACCTCGGCGCCGTCGAGGAGGACCTCGGCGTGCTCAAGACGGGCAAGGAGGCGGACGTCCACCTCGTCCGACGATGGATCCCCGGCGATCCCGATCGCGACGTCCTCATGGCGGGCAAGCGCTACCGCTCGAGCAGGCATCGGCTCTTCCACCGCGACGCCGGCTACCTCGAGGGCCGGCGGGTCCGCAAGTCGCGTGAGACTCGCGCCATGGCCACCCGCACGTCCTTCGGCAAGGAGCTGATCAGCGGCCTGTGGGCCTTCGCCGAGTTCGAGACGCTGGCCAGGCTCTGGCGGGACGGCCTGCCGGTCCCCTACCCGGTGCAGCTGAGCGATGACGAGTTGGTCATGGAGTTCATCGCGACGCCCGATGGCGATGCTGCGCCGCGGTTGGCGCAGACCCGCCCGGGTCGCGACGTGCTGCCTCGCCTGTTCGAGCAGCTTCGCGAGGCGATGGTGCGCCTGGCGGAGCTGGGCTGGGCGCACGGGGACCTGTCGCCGTACAACGTCCTGCTCGACGAGCGGCCCACGCTGCGCGGCAATGACCCCCGCCTCGTCATCATCGACTGGCCTCAGGTCGTCGACGTCATCGGCAACCCGCACGGACTGGAGTTCCTCGAGCGGGACGCGCGCAACATGGCCGAGTGGTTCACGCGGCGCGGCTTCGAGGTCGACACAGGGCACTTCTTCGGCGACCTCGTCGCAGCCGCGACCATGCGCTGGTGACCGGTCGCAGACCCCTCACACAACACACCCGCAACACCCCCGCTTACCGAGTGCTCGCTCGGGCCGCAGACGAGGCAGGCGGTCGGTCAGCGGGTGTGTTGCGGTGCGGGGCCGGTCAGGGTTGACGCGAGCCACCGAGGGGCGGCGCGCCGAGCGCCCAGAGCAGCTCGTTGATCTCCCGCTGCGCCCGGGTGCGGTGGGTTCGCCCGGCCCGGCCCGCGTCGGTGAGGCTGATGTCCCGCGTCACGAGTAGCCGGTTGAGGCGCCCCCAGCAGGAGAGCGTGTGCGCCCTGTCACGGCTGGCGAGCTCGACCATGACTGGCAGCGCGACGAGCTGGGCCCGCTTGCCGTAGACGACCCCTGCATTCGACATCCCGAGCATGCGGTAACCGTGGTCGTTCGCCCAGCTCCCAGCGATGGCCCGGACATCCAGGTTTGACGAGAAGTGCACGACGTCCCGCGCGCTTCGCACCGGAGGCCCCCTGTCGGACGAAGCCGCGTCCCGATGAGGCGGCCGGACGAAGATTAGCGCACCTCACGCTGGCCCGCGCAGGGGGTCTTGGTCCGCGAATCGCGTTGCCCGGCAATGGGGCCCCGCCAACTCTGAGCCAGTCCGTGGGCTCGCATCACACCGGCAAGACTCAGACCTGCCTCATCGTCGCCGCCATGAAGGACTGCCAGGCCTCGCGGCTCTCGTGGAGCTCGCCCGGCCCACCGACGCGGTCGAGGATCACGCCCGTCGCGGCCCGCGTGGCATCGTCCCACTCCCCAGTGATCTCGACGTCGGTGCGTTCCCACACGTGCTGACACATGGCCTGGACCGCTTGGACCTGCACGCGCGACCGCCGGATCAGCCTCGGTCGTTCGACACCGAACCGGCCCGTGTCGACGTGGATGTGGTTGGCGTGCGCGTCGTCGTAGAGATAGGTGAGGACATCGGCGAACTCGTGATGCAGGCCAGCGGCCACTCGCCAGTAGTCCTTGAGGCGGCGTCGCAGCTCGGATGCCGGGGCATCGCGCCACTGGTCGTAGCGCAGGGACACGAGGTCCCTGCCGTCAGCCCTCAGGCGCGCCAGGTCGAAGGCCTGTCCCGAGCTGTGCCAGGAGCGTGGCCTGCCTCGGACCCAGGCGCCGTACGAGCGGACCTCATCGGGTGCCTGCCCGGTGTGCAGTCGGTGCAGCGCTGTCCAGGCGTCGAGGCGCTCCCCGAACGCCGCGTCGACGTAGTAGGTGGCCGGCCGGCCCGAGACCTCGTACACGTATGCCGCTGGGCCGACTCGGGTGCGCGGCTGCAGATCCGTGTAGTCGACCGGAACCGGGTCGGCGAACACCTCCCGCGGCGTGGGCTCCAGGAGGCCTGGGATCCCCGGAAGGCCGGGCAGGTCGCCCCTGATGGCAAGCGTCCCAGCAGCAGCGGTCGCGATGCCTGCCCCGCCGAGCACGAGGAAGCCACGACGGCTGATGCGTGGCGACCGATGTGCCGGGTGCGTGCCGTCGGCAGCCTCGCCTCGGCCGCTCTGGCCGGGCGCGGGCTGCCGCTCACGGGTCTCGCTCACGTCAGGTCAACGTCACGGGCGCCGCCGAGGTTTCCCGTGAACCTCACGGAGATGTCACAGTTCGTCGGTTGCGCGTGTCCTCCTCATGAGAAAGCACGCGACCACGGAGGACCCCATGGCAACCACGTCACCCGTCACCGTCTCGGCTCGCACCGCGCGGATTCCCTTGGAGCACCCGAACACGCCCTTCCTGCGCCTCGCCCGCTGGTGGAGCAGGCGGCGGTACGGCGCCATGCTCGACCCGGTCCTGGCCACGATGCACAACCGCAGGGTGTTGACGTCGCTGGGCCTGCTGGAACTCACGGCCCCGAGGTGGTCGAGCCTTGACCCGGACCTCCGCGAACTCGCCGAGCTCGCCGTCAGCGCACAGATCGGGTGCAGCTGGTGCATCGACTTCGGCTACTTCCTCTCGCACAACCGAGGCATGGCCCCGGCCAAGCTCGAGGGGCTGGCGGACTGGCGGGCCAGCCACGCGTACACGTCGCTGGAGCGCCAGGTGCTCGAGTACGCGGAGGCCATGACGACCACCCCGCCGAGCGTGACCGACGAGATGGTCGAGGACCTGCGCGAGTCGCTCACCGATGAGCAGCTCGTCGAGCTGACTGCCATGATCGCTCTGGAGAACCTGCGATCACGCACCAACGCCGCGCTCGGACTGACGAGCCAGGGCTTCAAGGACCACTGTGAGGTGCCCAGCCGATGACCGACCGATGACCGACACGCAGGCTGCCTTCGAGGGGCACCGCAGGCTCCTCGAGGGGGCGGCCTACCGAATCCTCGGGACCCGCACCGACGCCGAGGACGTCGTCCAGGAGGCCTGGATTCGGTGGAACACGGTCGACCAGGAGACCGTGGACGACGCCCGCGCGTACCTGGTGACGATCACGTCGCGGCTTGCACTCAACAAGCTGCGCGAGCTCAAGGCCCGCCGCGAGACCTACGTCGGGCCGTGGCTGCCGGAGCCTGTCGCGACCGCAACAGATGACCCGGCACGGGCAGCGGAGCTCGCCGACGAGGTCTCCATGGCGATGCTCATCGTCCTCGAGTCGCTGACACCGCTCGAGCGCGCCGCGTTCGTCATGACCGACGTGTTCGCGATGAAGTCGCCCGAGGTGGCCGAGGCACTGGGACGTTCGCCGGCGTCGGTGCGTCAGCTCGTGTCCAGGGCCCGGGCCCATCTCGCCGCCCGCACCCCGCGTCAGGTCGTCGAGAAGAGCCGCCATCGGGCGGTCATCGAGAGGTTCCTCAACGCAGCCGTGTCCGGCGACGTGGCCGAGCTCGTCGCCATCCTCTCCCCCGACGTCACGCTCGTCACCGACGGCGGCGGGATCCGGCGAGCTGCCCTGCGCCCGATCCACTCGTCCGAGAAGGTGATCCGCTGGATCCTCGGAGTCCTCAGCGACCCCCAGGTGGCCAGCCTCAGGCCCGAGATCCGCACGCTCAATGGCGAACCGGCCGTCGTGGCCCTGGGGCCGGACGGCGTCGACTCCGTCTACTTCCTGACCGTGGAGGACGGGCGCATCACGGCCGTTCACTCGATCCGCAACCCGGAGAAGCTGACGGCAGTGTGAGACGCCACGGTCCGGATAGCGTGGGTCCGTAGCATCCACAGCGATGTCTGCGTCGTGCCACTGGGTGCCGATCCCGTTGACCCGGATCGTCAGCTCACGCGTGCCGTACTCGCCGGACTTCACTGCTGCACAGGCGTTCTCACGCGCCGCGTCCTTCGCGTCCGGCGCGACGGCATCCTCGAGGTCGAGGATGAGGGCGTCGACGGGAAGCGTCTTCGCCTTCTCCAGCGCGCGCTCGTTTCGAGATCTGCCCGCGTGTCGGCCCGGGTCCGGCGCACGCCGGGGAGTGGAAACGCCCGGCGCCGACTCTGAGAGCAGGACGCTGCGGACGCTCGTGAGACGGGCCACGATCACGTCGTCGAACTGCGCAAAGTGGCGTTCACGATGGCCCCGTGCCTGGCGATCTGCCTCACTGCCCCTCTCGACCGGACGAGCACGCAGACCCCACTCCGACCCGGGCGGCACCTGCTACCTCGGGCTCGACTGAAGTCGAGTCCCGAGCTCGAAAGGAGGACGATCCGTCGGGGAGGCAACCTTTTGTGGACCGACCCGTCGTACGGGGCATGAGAGCAACCATGGAACAGGGGGCGCGGATGAGGCAGGACTTCCATGCGCTCTTCGACGATCACGCGACCCGAGTGGTTCGTCTGGCGTGGCTCCTCGGCGCTGACGATCCCGAGGATGCGGCCCAAGAGGCGTTCGTCCGGCTCTACGAGCGCCTCAGCGGGTCGTCCACCGTCGACGACGTGCCCGCCTACCTGAACCGGACCGTCGTCAATCTCGTCCGGGACGGCCACCGCAGAAGGCTGTCCGGCCGCAAGGGCCTGACGCTGTTGCGCGACGAACAACGTCCCGTGCCCTCCGCGGAGGAGCTCAGCCTGCGCGCCCACGAGCGGCACCGCGTCGTCGACGCGCTCGGGCTGATCGCGCCACGACGGCGCGAGGCCGTGGTGCTGCGGTACTGGCTCGACTCGCCGTACTCGGAGATCGCCGCCGCGATGGGCATCAGTCTCGGCGCTGCCAAGTCGGCGGTCTCTCGCGGCTTGGACGAACTGCACGCCCACTTGGAGGAATCATGACCAACAGGGAACAGCACACTCGCGACCTGCTCGAAGCAGCGGCGAGCAGCCGACGCGTCGACACCGAGGCGCTCTGGCACGAAGTCCAGTCCACTCTTGACCAGCCGAGCAGGCGATCCCGGCGCAAGCCCGTGGCACTGCTCGCTGCGGCAGCCGCGGCTGCGGTGGCTGGCGCCGTCATCTGGGCTGGCGGGTTCACACCAGCGAACACCCCTCCCGCGTCGACCCCGAGCCTGGTGGTGACGAACTCACCGAGCCCGACGGAGACGCCGACACAGACAGCGACGAAGTCGCCGACGCAGACACCGAGGACCGAGCCAACGACCACGTCGGCGAACCCGCCAGCCACGGCACAGCCGCCGCTGTCCACCGCGAGCCTGCTCACGGTTGAGGACTACGTCGCAGCCGGGCTGGACGTCGACTCGGTCCAGACGGGCCCGGGCTTGGGCCAGGCGACCATCTCGAGCTGCCAGGACGACTTCACCCTGGTCCCCCGGTCGGGGTGGCCGGTCTTCGGTGGGGATGCCTACCCGGCGGGATCGACCCACCCATATGGAGTTGGCCAGTACGCCTTCGAGTTCGAGACGGCAGCCGACGCCGAGACCGTGGTCAACGACATCCTCGCCTGGGGCGTGGGGTGCGCGACTCTTGACCGAGCCGGTGTCCAGAGCGTCGGCAGCGAGCAGCCGCAGCGCGTCTCCCTGCCCGGTGGGGGCGAGGGCTGGACGTACCGAATCTCCATCGTGCAGCCGTCCGGCACCCGCTACACGGAGCTGCTCGCCGTGGCCCGCAACGACGACCGGGTCTCCCTCGTCGTCATCTGGGAGCGGGACAAGTCCAGCACCCTTGAATCCGTCGACGTGACCAGGCTGCTCTCCAGGGCGTTCGAGCGCCTCGGCTGACGTCAGGAGGTCAGTGCCTCGATGGCAGCCGCGGTCGCGAGAACCTTCTTGGCGGTGTCCACGTGGAGGTTCTCGATGAGCCGGCCGTTCAACGTGGCGACGCCCTTGCCCTCTGCCTTGGCCGCCTCGAACGCCTCGATGACGGCCCGCGCGTCCGTGATCTCGTCGGGGTTCGGGCCGTACACCTCGTTGGCCACGTCGACCTGGCCCGGGTGGATCAGCGTCTTGCCGTCGAAGCCGAGGTCGAGGCCCTGCTCTGCCTCGGCACGGAAGCCCTCGTCGTCCTTGACGTTGTTGAACACCCCGTCGACGACCGCGACACCGCCGGCCCGCGCCCCGAGCGCGATGAGCTGCAGACTGGTCTGGATCGCGCCACGACCGGCCCGGTACCTGGCGCCGAGCTCCTTGTAGAGGTCGTTGGTCCCGATGACGAAGCACGTCAGCCGGTCCGACGCGCGGGCGATCTCCTCGGCGTGGAGGACCGCGACCGGGGTCTCGATCATGGCCCAGAGCTTGGTGCGCTCCGGCGCTCCACCCGCGTCCATGGCCGCGACGAGCGAACGGACCTCGTCTGCCGAGTTGACCTTGGGCACGACGATCGCGTCCGGACCCGCCGCGGCCGCGGCCGCGATGTCTGCGTCGTGCCACTGAGTGCCGATCCCATTGACCCGGATCGTCAACTCACGGTTCCCGTACTCTCCGGACTTCACTGCGGCACAGGCGTTCTCACGCGCAGCATCCTTCGCGTCCGGCGCGACGGCATCTTCGAGATCGAGGATGAGGGCGTCCACGGGGAGGGTCTTCGCCTTCTCCAGGGCACGCTCGTTGGAGCTTGGCATGTAGAGGACCGACCGCCGTGGGCGGAAGGTGCCGTATGCCGCTGGGCTGGCCTGGGACTGAGCGCTCACCTGAGTGCGCCTTTCGTCGAGAACGGGCTGAGCGGCATACGGCTCAATGCTTGTAGAGCTCGGCGAGCTCTGGATCGGTGGCGCTGAGCCGGTCGGCGAGCTCGAGGATGACGAGGCACTGCTTGAGGCTCGCGTCGTCCTCCATCTTGCCGTCGAGCATGACCGCGCCGGTGCCGTCGCCCATCGCCTCCTTGACGCGGCGGGCGTGTGCGACGTCCTCGGCGGAAGGGCTGAAGACGCGCTTGGCGATGTCGATCTGCACGGGGTGGAGCGACCAGGCGCCGACGCAGCCGAGGAGGAAGGCGTTGCGGAACTGGTCCTCGCACGCGACGACGTCCTTGATGTCGCCGAACGGGCCGTAGTACGGGAAGATGCCGTGCATCGCGCAGGCGTCGACCATCCGGGCGATCGTGTAGTGCCACAGGTCCTGCTGGAAGACGGCCCGATCCCCCTCGATGTTGCCGTCGACGGGGTCCTGCCGGACGAGGTAGCCGGGGTGGCCGCCGCCGACGCGGGTCGTCTTCATCCGACGGTCAGCGGCGAGGTCGGCCGGCCCGAGTGAGATGCCCTGCATGCGGGGGCTGGCGCCGGCGATCTCCTCGACGTTCGCCACACCGCGGGCCGTCTCGAGGATGGCGTGGACGAGGATCGGGCGGGTGAGGCCTGCGCGGGCCTCGAGCTGGGCGAGGATTCGGTCGACGTAGTGGATGTCCTCGGCGCCCTGGACCTTCGGCACGATGACGACGTCGATCCTGTCGCCGACCTCGGTGACGAGCGTCGTCAGGTCGTCGAGGATCCACGGGCTGTCGAGGGCGTTGATCCGCGTCCAGAGCTGGGTGTGCGCGCCGAAGTCGATGGCCCTGGCGATCTCGACGAGCCCGGCGCGCGCCGCCTCCTTCCGGTCCGCCTTGACGGCGTCCTCGAGGTTGCCGACGAGCACGTCCACGGTGCCGACCATCCCCGGGATCTTGGACGCCATCTTCTCGTTGCTGGGGTCGAAGAAGTGAAGCATCCGGCTCGGACGGGCGGGAACCTCGGTGATGGGCGTCGGCGCCCCGACCGCGAGGGGCTTGAAGAAGTCCTTGGCGCTGCGCATGGGCGCCAACGTAGCGTGACGCCCCGCGACATCGTTATGACCGCAGTCACTCAGGCGGCGCCGGCCACCACCGGGCTACGTCCGTCTAGGGTGGGCGCTGTGACGGAGCAGCCACCTCTCAACCTCAGCGCCCTGCTGGGCGAGGCCATGAGCAAGTCAGGGCTGCTGTGGATCGATGTCGCGGAGGACCGGACGTGGCCCGCCTGGCACGTCTGGGACGAGACCACGGCCTTCGTCGTCAGCGGACCGGGCGAGCAGCCGCTGCCGTGGCTGCCCAAGGAGGTCAACCTCATCCTCCGGAGCAAGGACACCGGCGGCCGGATCCTGACGACCCGGGCCCACGCAGTCGTCCTCGAGCCCGGCTCGCCGGAGTGGGGCCATGCAGCCGAGCTGCTGCGCGCCGCCCGGCTCAACGCAGTGGACGACTCCGTCACGAGGTGGGCGAGGGAGTGCACCATCACGGCGCTGACCCCCTTCGGGTCCCCTCTCGAGATGCCGGGCGCGTACAGCGCCCTCGACCTGCGCGCCGAGCCGGCGCGCACCACGGCAACGACGACCTCATGGCGGCCGTGGCACTGGAAGGGCCGGGGCCCGCGGCGCGCCAACGACACCCCGGGCGGTTCCAACCGGAAGTCCCGTCGGCAGCGACGGCACTGAGGACACTTGAGGGCACTGGCCGGCACTGGCCGGCACTGGCCGGCACTGACGCCGTGGACGCGCCGGCCGGTTCGCCGTCGTGGCGGCGGACTCCTCGCGCCCCTACCGAATAGCCTTGGGCCATGAGCGCCAGCACCCGTGTCTTCGTTGCACGACTGACCGGCCTGAGCGTCTTCGACCCGCTCGGCGACCAGGTGGGTCGTGTCCGGGACGTCGTGGTGATGTTCACGCGGGCCCGTCCCGAGCCACGGGTGATCGGGCTCGTCGTCGAGGTGCCGGGCAGGCGCCGCGTCTTCGTGCCGATGACCCGCGTCACGGCCATCGACGCCGGGGCGGTCATCACCACCGGACTGGTCAACATGCGCCGCTTCGAGCAGCGCACCAACGAGACGCTCGTCGCCGCCGAGCTGTTCGATCGCACGGTCACCGTGACGACACCCGAGGCGGAGGAGGCGGGTCTCACCCGGGCCATCGTCGAGGACATCGCGATCGAGCAGTCGGCCCGCCGTGACTGGTACGCAGTCAAGGTCTTCGTGCGCCAGCTGACCGGTGTGTCGTCGGCCTCGCGGGCCATGTCGCGGCTGACGCGTCGGCGCTCCGGCAAGACGATGCTCGTCGACATCCACGACGTCGTCGGCCTCCACGAGGAGGCGCCAGCCCAGAGCGCCGAGCGGCTCCTCGAGACCTACGAGGACCTCAAGGTCGCCGACCTCGCCGAGGTCATCCACGACCTCAACCCGAAGCGGCGCGCAGAGGTCGCGGCAGCCCTGGACGACGAGCGGCTCGCGGACATCCTCGAGGAGCTTCCCGAGGACGACCAGGTCGAGATCATCGCCGGCCTCGCCACCGCACGGGCCGCCGACGTGCTCGAGGCGATGGAGCCGGACGATGCCGCGGACCTTCTCGCCGACCTCCCGCCCGAGCAGGCCGAGCAGCTGCTCCAGCTCATGGAGCCTGACGAGGCCGCCCCCTTGCGACGCCTCCTCAGCTACGACGAGAACACCGCGGGCGGCCTGATGACGACCGAGCCGGTGATCCTCGCCCCGGAGGCGACCATCGCCGAGGCACTGGCCATGGTCCGCCGGGAGGAGCTCGCACCCGCCCTGGCCACGATGGTCTACGTCTGCCGACCGCCCCTGGAGGTCCCGACCGGTCGCTATCTCGGCCTCGTCCACATCCAGCGCCTGCTCCGCGACCCGCCGCACGCCCCCGTGGGCTCGATCATCGACAAGGAGATGGAACCGTTGCCGGCGCACGCGTCGCTCGAGATGGTCACGAGGACGCTGGCGACGTACAACCTCGTGTCCATGCCCGTCGTCGACGAGGACGGGCGACTCCTCGGCGCGGTCACCGTGGACGATGTGCTCGACCACATCCTTCCCGAGGACTGGCGTGAGGAGCGGCACGAGCTGGAGGTGAACCCGTGACCGACCAGCCGAGCCGCCGCCCGGCGCGACCCATCCCGTCGGGGGACCGGCTCGACCAACCGCGCGAGCAGCGCGCCACGCTCCTTCCCCGAGTAACGCTGTCGGAGGAGGCGTTCGGCGTCCTGTCCGAGAAGTTCGCGCGCTTCATGGGCACGCCGCAGTTCCTCATCGGGATGACGGTCTTCGTCGCGGTGTGGATCGCCTGGAACACGCTCGCTCCGGAGTCGTTGGTCTTCGACGAGTTCCCCTTCATCTTCCTGACGCTGATGCTGAGCCTGCAGGCCTCCTACGCCGCCCCCCTCATCCTGCTCGCCCAGAACCGGCAGGCCGACCGTGACCGGGTGGGGTCTGGAACAGGACCGTTCCCGCGACGAGCGCAACCTCGCGGACACCGAGTTCCTCACCCGTGAGGTCGCCTCACTGCGGCTGGCCATCCGCGAGCAGGCCACGAGGGACTTCGTCAGGTCGGAGCTGCGGGACCTGCTGGGCGAGCTCGAGGAGCGGGCGATCATCCGCCCCCTCGACGACACACCCGCCTCGCCCCGGCGCCACCCCGACTAGACCCCGCAACGGGGTGGAGGTCACGGCGGCGGGACGGCACCCCGGTCGGGCGAGCCAGCCCAGCGGCATACGATGTGTGGCATGTCTGTCCCCGCCCTGCCCAGCCGCGACACCTTGCTCACGGCACTGTCGAAGGTCAACGACCCAGAGATCCGCAAGCCGATCACCGAGCTCGGCATGGTCAAATCGGTCGAGGTCGACGACTCAGGGCATGCGGAGCTGGCCATCTATCTGACCGTCTCGGGCTGTCCCATGAAGGACACGCTGACCCGCGACACCACGGCAGCCCTCCAGGCCGTCCCCGGAGTCACGTCGGTCAACGTCACCCTCGACGTCATGAGCGACGAGCAGCGGGCCGCTCTGCGCCAGCAGCTGCGCGGCGGGGCGCCGGAGAAGGAGATCCCCTTCGCCAAGCCCAACTCCCTCACGCGGGTCTATGCCGTGGCCTCGGGCAAGGGCGGCGTGGGCAAGTCCTCGGTCACCGTCAACCTGGCCGCGGCTATGGCCGAGCAGGGGCTGCGCGTCGGGGTCGTGGACGCCGACGTCTACGGCTTCTCCGTGCCGCGCATGCTCGGGGTGGAGCAGCGGCCCACCCAGGTCGACGACATGATCCTGCCGCCGATCTCGTACGACGTGAAGGTCATCTCGATCGGCATGTTCGTCCCCGGCAACCAGCCCGTCGTCTGGCGCGGGCCCATGCTGCACCGGGCCCTGCAGCAGTTCCTCGGAGACGTCTTCTGGGGCGACCTCGACGTCCTCCTGCTCGACCTGCCACCCGGTACCGGTGACATCGCCATCTCGGTCGCCCAGCTCATTCCGACTGCCGAGATCCTCGTCGTCACGACGCCGCAGCAGGCCGCGGCCGAGGTGGCCGAGCGGGCCGGGGCCATCGCCCTGCAGACCCACCAGCGGGTCGCCGGCGTCATCGAGAACATGTCCTGGCTCGAGCTGCCGGACGGCACGCGACAGGAGATCTTCGGCTCGGGTGGAGGGCAGGCCGTCGCCGAGTCGCTGAGCCGCAGTATCGGAGCCCCGGTGCCGCTGCTCGGCCAGATTCCGCTGGACACGACGCTCCGCGAGGGCGGCGACACGGGAAATCCCGTCGTGCTCGGGGCGCCGGACTCTGCCGCCGGGGTTGCCTTGCGTGGCATCGCCCGCGCCCTCGCCACCCGGGCGAGGGGCCTGGCCGGCCGCTCTCTCGGCCTCACGCCAGCCGGTCGCTGACGTCGCCTCCCGCTGCGGACACTGCACGCGGGGGCGCTCGCTCGACCCGCTCCAGGCAACACACCGAACACCCGTCACGTCGCGCCGGTTGGTTCCGGCGTTGGTTGGGGACTGCTCGGTGTGTTGCGGATGTAGGGGCGGGAGGGCTGGGAGGAAACCGGCGAGCGGCACCGAGCTCAGCGGCATACCGCCGTGGTCAGGTGGCCTCGCTGTCCCACGGAGTCGCGATGGACGGATCGTGCATCCTCGGAGCGCTCGTTGGCTTGACCGGAGGGGCGCTGTCCTGCTCGGGCGGCGAATTGAGGGCGTCGCGCACGATCTTGCGCGGGTCGTACTGACGCGGGTCGTAGGTGCGCCAGTCCACATCGGAGAAGTCCGGGCCCATCTCGTCCTTGAGCTGCTGCTTCGCCCGATCGGCCATGGCGCGGGCCTGACGCACGAAGCGCCCGAGCTTCCCGGCGTACTCCGGCAGCCGCTCCGGGCCGAGCACGAGGACGGCGAGCACACCAAGCAGGAGGAACTCCCACCCGTTGATGTCAAACACTGTCCCTCATCCTCCGCGGCCTGGCGCCAGCGTGCGTCGGCGCCATCATACGTTCGCTCTGTGGTGCTCAGTCGTCCGGTTCCGCCTCAAGGGTCATCTGCAGCTGACGCTGCTGACCATCGCGCTCGATGGTGAGCGTCACCGACTCACCCACCGCACGGGCCCGGATCGAGACGATGAGCTGGTCCGGGGTCCGGACCGGCTTGCCCTCGAAGCTGACGATCACGTCACCGGGCTGGACGCCTGCACTTTCCGCCGGGCCATCCGGCGTGACGGCCTTGGCGGAGTCCTCGACCTTGGCTCCCTCGCCAGCGAAGGTGCGGTCCAGAATGACGCCGATGATCGGGTGCGTCGCCTTGCCGGTCGCGATGAGCTGGTCCGCGGTGCGACGGGCCTGGTCGCTCGGAATGGCGAACCCGAGCCCGATGTTGCCGGAGGCCGCTGATCCCGAGCCGGGGACCCGGGCGATCGCCGAGTTGACCCCGATCACCTTGCCGGACAGGTCGAGCAGTGGACCACCGGAGTTGCCCGGGTTGATGGCGGCGTCCGTCTGGATGGCGTTGATGAAGGAAGTCTCGGGCCCGGCGCCCGGCGCGACGGGGCGGTTGAGGGCGCTGACGATGCCGGAGGTGACCGTCTGCTCCAGGCCGAGCGGTGCCCCGACCGCGATGACGGGATCGCCCACGAGCACCGACTCGGACGGGCCGAGCTGGAGGGGGGTGAGGTCGGTGCGCTCGATCTTGAGCACGGCGAGGTCGTAGCTGCCGTCGCGGCCGACGATCTTGGCGTCCTCGGTGTCACCGTTGCTGAGGACGACCTCGATGACCCCGTTGTTGGCTCCCGCCGCGACGACGTGGTTGTTGGTCAGGATGTGGCCCCGGTCGTCGATGACGAAGCCGGATCCCGTTCCCGCCCCTTCGGAGCCGACGTCCACCTTGATGGTCACCACGCTCGGCACGACGCGGGCGGCGATGTTCGCGATCGACCCCGTCGGCCGCTCAGTCACACCTGGGCCGGGCTCCGGAAGCGTGCTTCCTTGGGGAATCACTCGGTCCTCGAGCAGTTGGCCGGCCACCCCACCGACCGCTGCGGAGGTGAGGCAGAGCGCCGCCACACCGGCGACGAGCAGTCCACGTCGACGCTTCCGAGTCGGGGTGGGAGGCGGTAGCGGCGGACCCACGGGTACCACGTGACCGGCATCGTCCGGAGACTCGGCGTCGCTCGGCGACGGGCTTCCCGGGTAGGCGTAGGCCGGGCCGACCGGATACTCCGGCTGGGCCCCACTGGCTACACCTGAGGGATCAGCGGGGTTGGAGGGGCCAGCGGGGCTGGAGGGATTCACGTCACCGGACGCGGACGGAGCGCCGAAAGCGGCCGAACCTGCTGGCACGACAGGAGCGGTGGGATCCTCCGGCCCGAACGGACCGGCATACCGGGCGCGGTGAGCCTCCTCTGCGAGTGCATCCGCGCGATCGGATCCCCATGGAGCGTCGGCGCGGCTGGGGACACCCGGGCCCTCGGTCGGGTGCTCTCCGCTGAACTGCGAGAACCAGCCCCCGTCTCCGGACTCGTCCTCACGACGAGGGATGGGCTGGGTCGGAGTCACTCCGATGGCTCCAGTCTGGTCGACTTCCGCGCCGCGGCCCTCGTTGGGATCCTGGGCTCGCGGCTCGGTGGAGTCGTCGCTCATGGGCTCGATTGTGCCGAAGAGACGACGAAGACACGAACCGGGGCCTTCGCGGCTGCGTCGTGCGAGCGCGTCGTCGACACCACCCAGAACGAGGACGGCGGCGTCGAGACACCCAGACCCCGTCCGGTGACGGCTTCGGATCGAGTCGCCACGGGCAGCGACGGCAGCACGGGCCGATAGGTGACCGCCGCACCAAAGTCCGCGACGCCGGCAGGAACCCGGACCGACGGCGTGCGCGGTCCTGTGCCTCCAGGGAGAGGCGAGACAGCCAGTCCCCACGCGGCCGCCACCGAGGCACCCGCTGCGAGGGACGCGATCACCGCCGCGCGCATCGGGGAGCGGTGCAGTGCGGGAGCGGTCGGCGGAACGGTCGACAGGGGCTCGGGCGCTCCCGCGGGAACGATGCCGCGGCCTCCCCGGGCGAGCGGCCCGAGCGGGATGCGAGGTCCGGGCGTCGGGACGGGCGCGGGAGCGGAAACAGCCGTCGCAAGACTCATGAGAGAGGACCGGAGCGAACCGGGCAGGTCACGGGCATCGGCCCGAAGGGAAGAGACGATCCGGCGCTCCTGATCGGCGGCGGACCGACAGACCATGCAGGCGACGAGGTGCCGGTCGTAGAGGTGGAGGACGGCCGGCGGCAGGGCCCGGTCGACATAGGCCCGGACGTGTCCGCGCAGGTGGGGTGTCACCGGGCGCCCACCTCCATGGACCGTCGACGGACCTGCTCTCCGCTCACGTCAGGCTCACCGGGCTCCTGCGGCGACGCGCCGACCTGGCATTCTGAGGCTCGGTCGGGCGGCGCGCGTCTCGGGCTTCTTCGTCACCTCTGGCGCCCGATGGGCGAGCGCCTCCCGCAGCTGGGCGCGGCCGCGGTGGATCCGCGAGCGCACGGTGCCGAGCTTGACCCCGAGGGTCGCGCTGATCTCCTCGTAGGACAGTCCCTCGATGTCACACAGGACCACGGCGGCCCGGAACTCCGGCGCGAGCGCGTCGAGCGCACGCTGCACGTCGTCGTCGAACCGCTCGTCGTGGTAAGACTGCTCGGGCCCCTTCTCCCTGCTCGGCAGGCGACCGGCCGCGTCCTCTGGCAGGGCGTCGAAGCGGATGCGCTGCTTGCGACGCATCTTGTCGAGGAAGACATTCGTCGTGATGCGGTGGAGCCAGCCCTCGAACGTGCCCGGCTGGTACGAGTGAAGCGAACGGAAGACCCGCACGAAGACGTCGTGGGTCAGGTCCTCCGCGTCGTAGGGGTTGCCGGTCAGGCGGTAGGCCAGCCGGTAGACCCGCGCCGAGTGCTGCTCGACGACTTCCTCCCAGGTCGGGGGCGTCCAGGCTGAGTCGTGCACCGCCCCCGAGGCAGCATCGAGCTGCGGGTCACCGGCCGTGCCGGTGCCCTCGGTCAAGACAGTCGCAGTCACGCGATCTCCACACCTTTCGAGCAACTGACCAGCACAACGCAGCGCCGGTCTCATTCGTTCCCGTTGTCCGTCCCCTTCATCGTGTCCAGTCCCGGTCTCTCCTCCCTGTCGTGATCCTGTGAATGACCTGTGCGTCCCGGACCGAGCCTGGCGTACCGCCCCGCGTTAGGGTGACGACCATGAGCCAGCACAAGGTTGCCGCCTGGTCGCACGCAGAGGAGTTCGTCACACCGAGCGACCACATCGAGGCGGCGCACCGGCGTGCGGAGGAGCTCGGTGTCGACGCGATCGGCAATGGCGCCGGCGGGTTTCTGCGCGCGATTGCCGCCGCGACGGGCGCGAAGGCCGTCATGGAGGTCGGCACCGGAACTGGCGTCTCTGGCCTCTGGATCCTCGGCGGGATGCCCCCGGATGGGATCCTCACGACGATCGACATCGAGGCCGAGCACCAGCAGGCTGCCCGAGAGGCGTTCGCCGCCGCCGGCATCGCTCACCAGCGCACCCGCGTCATCGCCGGCCGGGCGCTCGAGGTCCTGCCACGGATGACGGACAGCGCCTACGACCTGGTGGTGGTGGACGCCGACAAGGCTGAGTACCCCCAGTACCTCCAGCAGGCGTCCCGGCTGCTGCGCCACGGGGGCACCCTCGTGCTCACGTGGACCGACAAGGAGTCGGACCCCGCAGCCAGAGATCCCGAGACGCGGACCCTGCGCGAGGTCGGCAAGCTGCTCCGCGATCATGACGAGTTCACCGCGTCGCTGCTGCCGGTCGGCGACGGTTTGCTGATCGCGGTGAAACGCTGAGGCCGAGACGCCGCACGGGACGGCAACGGCTCCCGACGTCGTCGGGAGCCGCGTGCTGGACGAGCAGGTTCAGCTGACGCCGTCGCACCCCTGGATGGCGTCACGAAGGGCTGCAGCCTCATCCGGTGTCATCTCGACGACGAGACGCCCGCCACCCTCGAGGGGCATGCGCAGCACGATGCCACGACCCTCCTTGACGACCTCGAGCGGTCCGTCGCCGGTCCTCGGCTTCATTGCTGCCATGGTGCCCCTTCCACTGAATTCGGGTGGTCTGCAGCCATTATTCCGTGTCCCCTCAGCCGGACCTAATCCGGGATGTGACGGCGAGCACGTCGGAAGCCCAGTACTTTCCCGCACAGCGGGATTGGGCCAGAGTGGGCGCCATGACTGAGCCGAATCCCGCCACCCAGCCCTCCGCGAGCCCCATCGACGTCACCGTGACGGACGGAGTCGGCTGGCTTCGGCTCAACCGCCCCGATGCCATGAACGCCCTCGACCGCGAGCTCAAGGTGGCGCTGCGCGACGCGCTGCGCTCGGCAGCGGACGACCCCGCGGTCCGGTGCGTCGTCCTGACCGGCAACGGCCGGGCCTTCTGCGTCGGCCAGGACCTGAAGGAGCACGTGGCGGACCTCGCCTCCGGCGAGACTTCACTGGCGACGACCGTGACCGAGCACTACAACCAGATCGTCATGCTCCTCGCGACGATGAACAAGCCCGTCGTCGCCGCGTTGAACGGCGTCGCTGCGGGCGCCGGTCTGAGCTTCGCGCTCGCCTGCGATGTCCGGGTCATCGTCGAGGGCGCAGGGCTCAACACCGCCTTCGCCGGCATCGCCCTCTCCTGTGACTCGGGCGCCTCGTGGTCGCTCCCCCGGCTCGTCGGGCCGGCTCGCGCCAAGGACCTGCTCATGTTCCCCCGGACCATTCCCGCCGCCGAGGCCCTCGCGCTGGGCCTCGTGTCGAAGGTGGTCGCTCGGGACGAGTTCGACGGCGTCGTCAGGGAGCTCGCGACGTCCTTGGCGGCCGGTCCGACGCTCGCCTACGGGTCGATCCGTCGCGCCGTCGCCGTCAGTGCCGGCACCGACCTCGAGAGCGCGCTGGCCCACGAGGCGGAGCTGATGGCACTCACCGGCCGCAGCGCGGACCACCAGGTCGCGGTCGACGCCTTCCTCGCCAAGGAGCAGCCCACCTTCTCGGGCCGGTGAGCCCTCCGTCGTCGGCTTGCTCCTTTGGCCGTATGCCGCTGAGCTCGCTCCCGCACGCACGCGCAGTCCCAGCCCTCCCGCCGTCTCGACGTTGACCGGCACCACATCTTCGCCCTGGCGAAATTGGGGCGCCTGGCTCGCGCGGCGGCGATCGTCAGGGCGGGTAGTCGCCGGTCGGTGACGGGATGTAGCGCCAGAGGATGTCCGTCCAGTAGTACTGCCCGACGATGAACAGCACGAGCACCGGCACCGCCCGGACGAGCAGCCTGGGCCACGCGGTCCCCCGGCGGTCCTCCCAGCCGGCGCCGACCATGACGGCCAGGAGCGGGAACATCGGGATGAGGTAGCGGAAGATGCTCGTGAAGGGGTCGAGCACGGCGGCGAGGTAAGCCGGGTAGGCCACTGACCACGTTCGCAGCTGCATCCCGAGTCCCTTGGCCCACGGCCCGACCACCATCGCCAGGATGACGAGCGGGACGACGACCAGCCAGACCGGTCCCCACGTCTCGCCGAACACGTACCTGGACATCCCGAGCCAGGGAGCGAACGGTTCGACCACCCCGGAGCCGCGCCACGCACCCATCGTGTCGGTGTAGGCCGACCGCTCGCCCGTGGCCCCCCACGCGATGGCGGGCCAGAGGAACCCCGCGACACCGCACGCGACGAGCGAGGCGAGCCCAGCGGCATACTCCCGTCTCTCGATGGGCCGGTCGTCGCGCGCACGCCATCTCAGCCACAGCGCCACCAACGTGACGACGCCGAGCGGGACGGCGATCGGACGCGTCAACCCGATGAGCACCGCGATGCCGGCCGCGACCAGCCAGCGTTCCCTGGCGAGGGCGAGAAGGTACGCCACGAGGAGGAGCATGGCAAGCGACTCGGTGTAGGCGAGCTGCAGCGTGACAGCCGCGGGGAACGAGGCCCACAGCACGACGACGACCAGGGCCGCGGCCTCGCCGATTCGATCGCGGAGGAGCAACCCCATGAGCACGGCCGCGCCGAAGCCGCACAGCAGCGCAATCGTCGAGCCCGCCGCCGGGAACTCGAGACCGGTCACCGCAATGAACGCCCGCGCTGCGAACGGGAAGAGGGGATAGAACGCCCATGCGTTCTGCTGGGCGCCGCCGTCCTCGCCGCGCGGGACGTGGCCCGGATACCCATCGGTCGCGATGGTCTGGTACCACTGGCCGTCCCACAGCGCGGTGAACGGGAAGTACGTGACGGGGACGTCCTCACCGCCCGTCATGCCGGTCGGGGCCTGCCGCTGCATGACGAGCAGCACGATCGCCGTGGTGACGACACGGCAGGCTGCGTACAGCGCAAGGATCCTGAGGATGAACGTCCGGCGTGATCGCCACGCGTCGGTGACGGTCAGGCGTCGCGCCGGGTCCGTGATCGTCATGCCTTCGGCGAGTCGTGCGGCTGGGCGCGCTCGTGCTCGTCGTCGCTCACGTCGGGCTCCTCCGCAGCGGGCTCCTGAGCACGCGGCTCCTGCACAGCGGGCTCGTCCGCCGCCAACTCGTCCGCCGTGTGGTCCGGGGTGAGGGCGGACCCCGACTCGAGGAAGGCGATGTGCTCGTCCTTCTCGCGCAGCGCCCGACGCAGCCGGTCCACGACGCCGTCGACCTGGCTCATCCGGTAGCCGCGGACGGTCACGTCGAACCTCAGCTCGTCCAGGTCCTCGTCATGCAGCTCGCCCTCGGGGAGCGGCTCGTGGCTCAGCGACGAGGTCGGCCGGCCCATGCCACCGCCGAGGCCCAGCATCAGCGCGACGACGAAGCAGAGGACGACGATGCCGACGAGGAGGATGAACCACTTCACTCGGGCCGCTCCGCTCGAATCGTGCCGTTGGGGCGGTCCTGATGGGCCTGGATGGCGGCGACCGCCTCCTCCGGGAGGTCGGTGACCACGAGCCGGTCGATGTCGTCCTCGCCGATCATGCCTGCTTGGAGCACGGAGCTGCGCAGCCAGTCGAGCAGGCCCTTCCAGTAGGCGGTCCCCATGAGGACGACGGGGAACTGCGTCACCTTCTGCGTCTGGGCCAGCGTCACCGCCTCGAAGAGCTCGTCCAGCGTGCCGAATCCGCCCGGCAGCACGATGAAGCCGTGCGAGTACTTGAGGAACATCGTCTTGCGCGCGAAGAAGTACCGGAAGTTGACGCCGAGGTCGACGTACTCGTTGAGCCCGGTCTCGAAGGGCAGCTCGATGCCGAGTCCCACCGACGTGCTGCCGCCGAGGTACGCGCCCTTGTTGGCCGCCTCCATCGTGCCAGGTCCCCCACCGGTGATGACGGCGTACCCTGCCTCGGCGAGGAGGCGACCGACCTCGACGCCCATGGCGTAGGCGTGGTCACCGACCTGGGACCGGGCCGAGCCGAAAACGCTGATCGCCGGCCCCAGCTCGGCGAGCGCGCCGAAGCCCTCGACGAACTCCGACTGGATCCGCATGACGCGCCACGGGTCCGTGTGGAGCCAGTCGGTCGGCTGGGTGCGGTCGAGCAGCCGTTGGTCCGTCGTCGTGCGCGGGACGCTGCCCCGCCGCAGGACGACCGGACCCGAGCGCCGCACCGTGTCGGGCACCTGAGACGCGTTCTTCTCGTCCGGCCGGACCGCCGGGTCGCTCGCGACGTCGCCCTGTTGACCGGTGTCGTGCTCGCTCACGGGGACCACCCTAAGCCTCAGTCATTCGCAGTGAGTCGTATGCCGCTGAGCTGCCTCCCGCGCGCTCACACGTCCCAGCCCAACCGGGTCCTCAGGCCAGCCAGCGGAGCAGCGCGCGCTCCGCCTCCTCGTACTGCTCGACGGGACACCGCTCGTCGTCCATGTGGGCGAGGTTCGGGTCGCCCGGCCCGAAGTTCACTGCGGGGATCCCGAGGGCGGCGAAGCGAGCCACGTCCGTCCATCCCTCCTTGGGGTTGACCGGCAGGCCGAGGGCGGCGATGAAGTCACGTGCTGCCGGCAGGTGGAGGCCGGGACGAGCGCCGTCCGCGGCGTCGCCGAGGGTGCAGTCGAAGCCCTCGAAGATCTGTTGGACGTGGTCGAAGGCCGCCGCCGTGTCCTTGTCCGGCGCGAAGCGGTAGTTGACCGTGACTGTGCACCGGTCGGGGATGACGTTGCCAGCGATCCCGCCGCTGATCCCGACCGCCTGGAGGGCCTCGTGGTACTCGAGGCCGTCGACCTCGATCGTCTCCGCCTCGTAGGCCGAGAGCCGGGCCAGGACCTGGGCCGCGTCATGGATCGCGTTGTGGCCGCTCCACGGACGGGCGGAGTGGGCCGCGACGCCCGTGGTCACGACGTCGACCCGCATCGTCCCCTTGCAGCCGCCCTCGATGCCCCCGTCGGTCGGCTCGAGGAGCACGGCGAAGTCACCGGCGAGCAGGTCCGGGCGGTTCGCCCCGACCCGGGTCAGGCCGTTGAGCTCGGCCTCGATCTCCTCGCACTCGTAGAACAGGAAGGTGAGGTCCCGCTTCGGCTCGGCGACCTGCCCCGCGACCTTGAGCATGACCGCCACGCCACCCTTCATGTCGACCGTGCCGCGACCCCACAGCTCGTCACCGATGAGACGGGTGGGCAGGTTCGGCGGACTGGTCAGCGGCACCGTGTCGAGGTGCCCGGCGAGGATGACGCGCTCGGCGCGGCCGAGATTCGTCCGGGCGATCACCGTGTCGCCGTCGCGGACCACCTCGAGATGACCGAGCGCCCGCAGCGCCGCCTCGACGGCGTCCGCGAGGGCGGCCTCGTTCCGGCTCACCGACTCGATGTCGCAGATCGCCGCGGTGAGCGAGGTGACGTCCCTCGACACGTCGAGAACGGTGGTGGTCCCGGGAACTGAGCTCAGCGGCATACGGAAAACCTACCCATGTCGCGCGTCGGGCCACGTTCACGCCCACGCCGCCGCCCCCATACCCTTGGGGCCATGTCTGAGCGCAGCGCATGGGGATACGGACTGGCCACGATCACCGATGGAGGCCAGGTCCTCGACACGTGGTTCCCGTCGCCCGTACTGGGGCCCCGTCCCGAGGAAGCCGCCGCGCCCGAGGGCCTCGATGCCCTCGCCGGGCCCGACGAGCGGCGGCGCGTCCGCACTGAGATCCGGCGGGTGGAGATCGACCTCGATGCCCCGCCCGCCGACGCTTCTGACGCCTACCTGCGGCTGCACCTGCTGTCCCACCGACTGGCCCAGCCCAACACGATCAACCTCGACGGCATCTTCGGCACCCTCGCCAACGTCGTGTGGACCAACCACGGGCCGTGTGCCGTCGAGGACTTCGAGCAGACCCGGCTGCGGCTTCGCGCGGCCGGCCCGGTCCAGGTCTTCGGCGTCGACAAGTTCCCGCGGATGACCGACTACGTCGTCCCGTCAGGGGTGCGGATCGCGGACGCGGACCGCGTCCGGCTCGGCGCTCACCTCGCGGCCGGGACGACCGTCATGCACGAGGGTTTCTGCAACTTCAACGCCGGCACGCTCGGGGCCTCGATGGTCGAGGGGCGGGTCGTCCAAGGTGTCGTCATCGGTGACGGCTCTGACATCGGCGGCGGTGCGTCGATCATGGGGACGCTCTCCGGCGGCGGCACGGAACGGATCGCGATCGGCGACCGTTGCCTCATCGGAGCCAACGGTGGCGTGGGGATCTCCCTCGGCGACGACTGCGTCGTCGAGGCTGGGCTCTACGTCACCGCAGGGACGAAGGTGACGTTGCCGGATGGCAGCGTCGTCAAGGCCCGCCACCTCTCCGGGACGAGCAACATCCTGTTCCTCCGCAACAGCGAGACCGGCGCCGTCGAGGCCCGGGACCGCAAGGGGACGGGGATCTCCCTCAACGAGGCGCTCCACGCCAACGACTGACAGCCGCCGACAACTGAGGGACACATGCCGCACGACCGCCTCGGGCTCGTCCTCGACGAGACCGGCGTGACCAGCCACCCGCGACGCCGCCGGCACCGGGGGCGCATTGCGCTGCTCACGGTCGTCGCCGTGGTCGTGGGAGGCGGGTGGTTCGCCTCGCAGTTCCTCGTCGACAGCATTCGCACGCCACGGTGCACCATCCGTGCGGCCGGCATGACGGAGAGCTTCGACCCCGAGCAGACGGGCAACGCTGCCCTCATCGCCGCGCTGTCGATCAAGCGCGACCTGCCCCCGCGGGCTGCGACCATCGCCCTCACGACGGCCTACCAGGAGTCGAAGATCATCAACATCAGCTATGGCGACCGGGACTCGCTGGGGCTCTTCCAGCAGCGACCGAGCCAGGGCTGGGGCACCGAGAAGCAGATCATGGACCCGGTCTACTCGACCAACAAGTTCTATGACGCGCTCGTCAAGGTGAAGGGCTACGAGACCGCCGACATCACCGAGATCGCCCAGAAGGTCCAGCGGAGCGGCTACCCCGAGGCCTACCGGGACCACGAGGGCCAGGGCCGCGTCCTCGCCTCGACGCTGACCGGCCACTCCGCCGCCGGACTCACCTGCGCGCTCGAGGAGGCGACCTCGCACGCGAAACCCGCCACGGTGGCAGACGCGCTTGCCACGGAGATGGGCATCACGCAGGCGCAGGCCTCGGACGGGGCCCTGACCGTCACTGCGCCCGACCAGCGGCTGGCCTGGGCGGTGGGCCACTGGGCCACCGCGCGCGCCGCGCACTTCGGGGTCACGGCTGTGGCCGTCGGGGAGCGGGCGTGGGACCGGGCTGACCGCGACGGCGCGTGGACCGACGGTGCCGCTTCACCCACGGTGACGATCACTCTGCAGTGATGCCCGCCTTCGCGTCGAGTGCCTGCAACAGGTCGTAGGCGGCTCGCTCGACCGCCTTGTGCCGCCACTCCGCCGCCCGGTAGACGCACGCGATGAGCCCGGACCGGTGCACCCGGCTGAAGTCGCCGCAGACGAACGCGTACCTGGCCTTGGTCTCGTCGTTCGTCCCCTCGGTCAGCCCGAGGTGCCAGGCGGCATACTCCTCCCACGAGTGCCGCTTGAGGTAGGTGTTCTGGGCTGCGGCGTCGGGCTGCACCTCGCCCCACTCGGAGTCGAGGACGTAGCGCCGTTTGTCGATGAGAGCGCGGACGTGCTGGACGGCACGGGTGTTGACGGCGTAGGAGGCCATGCGCCCACTCTGCCGCACGCCGCCCGTGAACGCGGCGATGCGGTGACGCGATGATTCGGGCCTCGGACGGAGGCGCAGGGCTCAGGCCGGGTAGTGGCGCTCCGCCTCGCCGGTGTAGATCTGCCGCGGACGGCCGATCTTCGTCTCCGGGTCGTTCATCAGCTCACGCCACTGGGCGATCCAGCCCGGCAGGCGGCCGATCGCGAAGAGCACGGTGAACATCTTCGACGGGAAGCCCATGGCCTTGTAGATGAGGCCCGTGTAGAAGTCGACGTTGGGGTAGAGGCGACGCTCGACGAAGTAGTCGTCGGCGAGGGCGATCTCCTCGAGCTGCTTGGCGATGTCGAGCAGCGGGTCGTTCTTGCCCAGCTTCGCGAGGATCTCGTCGGCCGCCTTCTTGATGATCGCGGCGCGAGGGTCGTAGTTCTTGTAGACCCGGTGGCCGAAGCCCATCAGGCGGATGCCGTCCTCCTTGTTCTTCACCCGGTCCATGAACGACTTCGGGTCCTCGCCCGAGGCCTGCAGGTCGCCGAGCATCTCGAGGACGGCCTGGTTCGCACCACCGTGCAGCGGGCCCGACAGCGCATGGATGCCGGCGGAGACGGAGTTGAACAGGTTGGCGTGGGCCGAGCCGACGAGGCGGACCGTGGAGGTCGAGCAGTTCTGCTCGTGGTCGGCGTGGAGGACGAAGAGCAGGTCGAGCGCCTTGGCGACGGTGGGGTCGACCTCGTAGGGCTCGGCCGGGACGCCGAACGTCATCCGGAGGAAGTTCTCGACGAAGTCGAGTGAGTTGTCCGGGTAGATGAAGGCCTGGCCGACCGACTTCTTGTAGGCGTAGGCGGCGATCGTCGGCAGCTTCGCGAGGAGGCGGATCGTGCTGATCTCGACGTGCTCCTCGTCGAACGGGTCGAGGCTGTCCTGGTAGAAGGTGCCCAGCGCGGAGACGGCGGAGGAGAGGACGGGCATCGGGTGCGCGTCGCGGGGGAAACCGTTGAAGAAGGCGCGCAGGTCCTCGTGGAGCATCGTGTGCCTGCTGATGAGCTCCCGGAACGTCGTCTGCTCCTCGCTCGTCGGGAGCCTGCCGTAGATGAGCAGGTAGCAGACCTCGACGAAGCTGGACCGCTCGGCCAGCTCCGCGATCGGGTAGCCGCGGTAGCGCAGGATACCGGCGTCCCCGTCGATGAAGGTGATGGCGCTCTTGCACGAGGCGGTGTTGACATACCCCACGTCGTAGGTCACGAGGCCGGTCTCCTTGAGGAGCGAGCCCACCCCGATGCCATCGCTGCCCTCGACTGCGTCGACCGCCGGGAACGTGATCTCCTTCGCCCCGACCTTGAGTGTCGCGTCCACTGCGTTCGTCACTGCCTCATCGCCTCCTCGAGAACCGACCTGTGGGCCGGGGGTGTCCGCAAAGCACGCTACCCCAGCGCAGTCGCCTGCCGGTAAACCGGTCCGCACCTTGACGTGTGTGGAGGGTAAAGACGATTCCGTATGCCGCTGGGCTCGCTTCCGGCCCAACGCGCGGTGCCGCTGGGGTCGCCCCGCTCAGCGAGTGCGTACTCCGCGCCGGGCTGGTTCTCGGTCGAGTGTGCACTCCGCGCCGGGCTGGTTCTCGGTCGAGTGTGCACTCTGCGTCAGGCCGTCAGGAGTGTCACAGCCTGGCGGAGGCCGCCTTGATCCGCTCGTCGGTCGCCGTGAGTGCGATGCGGACGTGCTGCAGCCCGGCGGGGCCGTAGAAGCTCCCCGGAGCGACGAGAATCCCCCGCCCGGCCAACTCGGAAACCGTTGCCCAGCAGTCCTCCTCGCGGGTGGCCCAGAGGTAGAGGCCCGCGTCGGAGTGGTCGATCCGCAGCCCCGCTCGCGCAACCGCCTCGAGGAGCACCTCGCGACGCAGGCCGTAGACGTCGCGCTGCTCCGCCACGTGCGCGTCGTCGTGGAGCGCGAGCGCCATCGCGTGCTGGACGGGCGCGGGCATCATCATCCCGGCGTGCTTGCGGACCTCGAGGATCCGCGCCACGAGCTCCGGATCCCCCGCGACGAAAGCGGCGCGGTAGCCCGCCAGGTTGGACTGCTTGGAGAGGGAGTAGACGGCGAGCAGTCCCGTGTGGTCACCGCCGCAGACGTCGGGGTGCAGCACGCTTGGCGTCGCTCGGCCGAGCTGCCCGCGACGCCAGTCGAGCTCCGCGTAGCACTCGTCGCTGGCCACGACGACGCCGTGCTCGCGTGCCCACGACACGACCTTGGCCAAGTGCTCGACACCGAGGACCTGGCCACTGGGGTTGCTGGGGCTGTTGAGCCACAGCAGCTTCGGGGTGGTCGCCCGAGTCAGCGGCCCGAGGCGGGTCAGCGACTGGGCGACGACGCTCGTGGCGCCGGCGAGCCGGGCACCGACGTCATAGGTCGGGTAGGCGACCTCGGGGATCCCGACGATGTCGCCCGGGCCGAGGCCGAGCAGCGTCGGGAGCCAGGCGACCAGCTCCTTGCTGCCGATCGTCGGGATGGCCTGCGAGGGCTCGAGCCCCGGCACCCCACGACGGCGCTCGAACCACGCGCAGATCGCCTCACGGACCTCTGCCGTTCCCACGGTAACCGGGTAGCCGGGGGCATCGGCGGCCTCGGCGAGCGCGGCGCGGACGAACGGTGGTGTGGGGTCGACCGGGGTGCCGACCGACAGGTCGACGATTCCGTCCGGGTGCGCGCTCGCTCGCGCCTTGTAGGGCGCGAGCGAGTCCCACGGGAAATCGGGCAGGGAGCGGTCGATCACCCAGCGCTCACTCGTCGTGCTCCTGCGGCGGCAGGGCCGCGATCAACGGGTGGTCCTTGTCGATCATGCCGAGCTTGGCGGCGCCGCCCGGGCTGCCGAGGTCGTTGAAGAACTCGACGTTGGCGTTGTAGTAGTCGGCCCACTCCTCCGGCACGTCGTCCTCGTAGTAGATCGCCTCGACGGGGCACACCGGCTCACAGGCGCCGCAGTCGACGCACTCGTCCGGGTGGATGTAGAGCGACCGCCTGCCCTCGTAGATGCAGTCGACCGGACACTCCTCGATGCAGGCCTTGTCCTTGAGGTCGACGCAGGGCAGGGCGATGACGTAGGTCATGGAGACCGGACCTCCTACAGGAGCGATGAAGAGCGAGCGTCGTGCGCGCTCGGCCTAGTATGCCGGACTTGACATCCTCCCGGCCCTGGAGGGTCGGGATTCCAACTCCGCGACCTTGGAAGGCCGCACGTGTTGACGTTCACGCTTCACCGACCGGGCTGGACCGCCCCGGTCTCCACGCGCTGTCACGGCATGCCCTGCCGCGATGTTCCTGGCCGCGTTCACCTTCTCGACCCGGCCGGGAGCCTTCTGCTCCAGCCGGGTCACGAGCCGACCCCACCCCTGGGCCAGGATGGCCCGCTTCAGGCCGGCCTTCGCCCGCACGTGCCGACCCGGCGCGTCCAAGGTGCCCTTCGCGGAGCGGGTCATGCCCTTGACGTTGAGGTCCTCGACGCGGATCACCTCGAACCGGGCCGCCAGGTCGGTGCTGGTCTTCTCGATCCAGTCCCTGCGCCGGTCGCCCTCGCGCGCCTTGAGACGGGCGATCGCGGCCCTGGTCCTGGCGCGCCGGTTCGACCCGGGTCGGGCGCGGGCGAGGCTCCGCTGCAGCCGAAGCAGACGCTCTCCCTCTTCGGTCGCAACCGGCCCGGGCTGGACAGCTCACCGGTGGAGAGCGCGACGGCCACGGCCACGCCCAGGTCGACGCGACAACCTCACCGGTGCCCGGCGCGGGGACCGGGGCCGGTTTCGCGGCGAACGCGATGTGCCACCGCCCGGCCCGGTGGGTTCCGGATCGTCGGGGCGCAGGCCCTGCGGGTCGAGCAGGTCAACCGTCGCTGGTCCCGGGTCCTGGTCCCGAAGGTCGGCTGGGTCAGGTTCACACGATCCAGGGCCATCCCGGGGTTCAAGTCCTACTGGGTCACCCGGGTAGTGTCCGATCTGCACGCCCATCTGGTCATCCTCACGAAATATCGGCGGGGCGCCCCTCGAGATCGTCAAGGAGTACATCCGTGGACAGCAACGACCCGGCCAGGAGGGGCTTCCTCCCCGCCCCGAAGGACGGGGTTTCCACCCCTGATATCCGATGACCGACCGCGACCCGTACCACCCCATCGCTGAGACGGGAGCCCATGGTCAGCCGGACCCGTCGGCCCGGCTGACCGTGGGCACTCAGGGTCGTCGTGCGCCAGCGCCTGGTCGACTCACCGGACGCCGGAGCCACTGACGTGATCGGGCGCCTTGCCGTGCGCACCGACGACGCCCTGGTCATCGACACGAAGCGCGGCCGCGTTGCCGTGCCCCGACGCGACGTCGTCGCCGCCAAGCCCGTTCCGCCGCGGGCGACGCGCCCCGGCCCGGCGCACCTGCGCGTCTCCGTCGACGATCTCGCACTGGTCGCCGCCCAGGGCTGGGTGGCGGTCGAGCAGGCCGCGCTCGGGTCGTGGCTGCTCCGGTCGGCCCCCGGCTACACGGGACGGGCCAACTCCGTGCTCGTCGTCGGCGACCCGGGGCTTCCCCTCGACGACGCCGTCGACCACTGCGAGCGGTGGTACGCCGAGCGCGACCAGACGACGATGTTCCAGGTCAGCGGCCCGGCCGGCTTCACCATTGCCGACCATCCCGTGGCGCACGCCCTCGTCGAGCGGGGCTACACGATCGGCGGCGGGCGACTCGACTGGACCAGGGTTCTGGTCATGACCGGCCCGTTGGCCGGGATCCCACCCCTGGCCGACGGCTCACCGCACGTCGTCGCCGACGAAACGCTCTCCCAGGAGTGGCTCAGCGCCTACGGCGAGGGCCGCACGGCCCGTCCCCGGGATCACGGAGGCAGTCCTCACCGGCAGTGAACGGCAGCTGTTCCTCTCCATCCGCGAGGACACGAGGATCGTCGCGGTGGCGCGGCTCGCCCTCCATCCCGGCTGGGCCGGCGTCTTCGGACTCTGGGTCCATCCCGACCACCGCCGTCAGGGTCTCGCGAAGAGAGTCATGGCAGCAGTCGGGGCGATCGCGCGGGCCAACCGCATGCCGGCGATCTACCTGCAGGTCTCAGAGGACAACGACCGCGCGATCGCCTTCTACGAAGGGCTGGGCTTCACCGTCCACCACGAGTACACCTACCTCGTCCAGCCCTCCACCTGACACGTACTGCACACTCGACCAAGACCCAGCCGGGCGCGAACTGCACACTCGACCAGAGGGGTGCGGCAGGGCTGGGAGCCCAGGGCAAGCGGGAGCGAGCTCAGCGGCATACGTCAATCTGTTTGTCCCCCACGCAAGCTCAGGGTTTCGCGTTGGGGTCGGTGCAGATGATCTCGTGCTCCGGGATGTAGTGCGTGTGCACAGCCTCGCTCTTGACGAGTGTCGATGAGCCCGGCTTGAACCACTGGCGCGTCACCGTGACGTCGAAGCCCGCGTTGGCCTGCTGCGGGTAGCACGTCGGGGAGTCGTCGCGGATCGTCCTCGGCTCGACGACGTTGCGACGAGCGCCCTTGACCGACTTGACGTCCCAGTACTTCGTGCTCCACACCCGCCCGTGGACGTTGCCGTCAGCCACCCACGTCTGCAGCAGCATCCCGTAGGGGGTGTTGTTCTTCCACTTGTTGTCGACGCTCGGCCAGTGGACCGTGGCCTCCCGACCCTCTGGGTAGCGCGGGATGAAGAAGGCGTGCGGCGTGAACTCGAGGATCTGGGCCCCGGCGAAGTAGGCCATGTTGTAGATCACCGTGGAGACCTGGGAGATGCCACCGCCGGTGCCCCGGGTGAGCCGGCCGTTGATGATGACGGTGCCGTCCCCGTAACCCTTCGCCGTGGTCCGCTCGCCGAGAATCCCGTTGAGGCTGAAGGTCTCTCCCGGGGGGATGTAGGTGCCGTTGATGGTACGGCTCGCGACGATGAGGTTGTGCGTGCGGGAGGTGTCACTGGTCGGGAACGGCGACGTGAAGTCGACGATGACCTCCTTGACGCCGGCCTTCTGGGCGTCCTCGGTCGTGACCTTCGGCTTCTTCGTCACGGTCTTGAGCTCGACGCGCCGCTCCGTCGCCGTCATCGCCGTGATGACGTCGTCGGCGATCGTTGCCTCGTCGACCGCCGTGCCGTCGACCGACGGCACGATCTTGGGACGGCCGCCCTCGATGGTCCATGTGGCGTCCTTCGCCTTCTTCGTGGAGACGTCGACGCTGTCCGAGACGATCGCCGTGAGCTTGTCCTTGTCGAACTTGGGCGCGAGCCCCCCGTCTCCGTCCGGCGCCATCTTCACTGCAGGAGCGAAGTCCTCCGGCTCGAGCTTGGCCGTGGCCTTGCCCGCGACGACAGTGATCGGCCCCGACATCGCCTTCTCGCCGAAGTCCCGGGCCGCCGCGGCGACGGCCTCGCCGCTGACCTGCGGCTCGACCGGCGCGACGGCGGCAGTCGCGGTCGTCGAGTGCGGGAATGCCTTGCGGAGTGCGAGTTTGGTGCCCGCGATGTCGAGCGTGCGCCCGGCCACCGGCACGGTGACCTTGACCTTGCCGCCCTTGAACGTCACCGAGCCCTCGGTCGGCTTCGTCGCGACCGACGGTGCCAGCTTGGACAGGCGGGCCGTCAGCACGTCGTCGTCGACGTGAGTGAGCAGGGGCGCTTCGACGGACCCGACCAAGCGAGACCAGATCGTGACCGGGTTGAGGCTGAACCCCGTCAAGCCGTCGAGCGTGCCGGTCGGGTCAATCGAGAAGCCGGCCTCGCCCGGCACGACCTTGACCGGCTTCTCCCGGCCGGGCACGGTCAGTGAGATGGCGGTGGCCAGCAGTGGCTCGGACTTCGTGGCGATCGCGTCCTCGGCCTCATCCTCCGAGAGCCCGCCGATGGGGATGCCGCCGACGGAGGCCGTCGACGGCAGGTGCTGCGCCGACCACGCGGCGAGTCCGACGTAGCCGCCGACGAGGACGGCGGCGGCGATGGCCAGCCGGATGATGCTGGCGCGTTGGTCGTTCAGGGCCATGGGTTCTCCGTGCGGGGGCGAGGTCGTCAGCGCACGATATCCGAGTGGGGATCGCGACGGTCCCCCGGACGCGGCCTGTTCCGGGTCTGGCCCATGGTTGCATGTTCAACGGCGCTGTGGTGAATCGGTTACCCGACGAGGTTCCGGAGGGGTCCGTCGCCCTTGGCAGCGGCG
Source organism: uncultured Actinomycetota bacterium (assembly GCA_963754395.1). GTDB lineage: Bacteria > Actinomycetota > Actinomycetes > Actinomycetales > Dermatophilaceae > Intrasporangium. Next base: position 382,503 of record CAVWGJ010000018.1, read on the forward strand.
CGCACGGGTCGCCACGTCCGAGGGTCGACCTGCCGGAACGCCTCGCGGTCCGTCGTCCGCCGCGCGATCAGGTTCGAGAGCGCGTGGAGGTCGTCGGTGGCGACGATGACCTGGGTGGCATGCGCCCGCATCGCGGCGAGCTTGCTCGCCCGCGTGCTCGGATCCTGCACGACATGGGTGATCTCGTCGTCGTCCACCACCGAGGGCGGATGGGGGTCCCCTGGACCCAGAACGACGAGGCCGTATGCCGCTGAGTCGGCTTCCCGGGTCCAGGCGCGGTCCTCGTCGGCCCAGGCGCGAGGGATGCGGATCTCGTAGGTCCGTGCTGGGAGCTCGCCGTCGGAGAGCTGGTCGAGGGCGGCTCGGGTGAGCCGATGGGCCTGGATGTGGTCCGGATGACGGTAGCCACCCTCGGGGTCGTAGGTGACGAGCGCGTCTGGTCGCAGGTCGCGGAGCAGCCCGGCAAGGGCCGCACCGGCCTCCGTCAGATCGGCGTTGACGAAGGCTCCCGGGCGAGCGGCCGCCTCCGATCCTGCCATCCCGGAGTCCCGGTAGCGGCGGGCGCCGAGGCGCTCCTCGCCGAGGAGGTGACCGTGCGCCCCCAAGGCAGCAAGTGCTGCGGACAGCTCACCGCGCCGATGGGACGCGAGCAGGTCGTCGTCATGGCCCTCGAGGTGGCGCAGGTCGGTCGGGATGACCTCACCCTCCTCGCCGAGTGTGCAGGTGACGACGTGGACCTCGTCGCCACGGGCCGCGTGGTGTGCCATCGTCGTGCCGCAGGTCAGCGTCTCGTCGTCGGGATGGGCGTGGACGAGGACGATGCGATGGGTCATCGGGGGCTCCGGGTCCGGGGCATCAGCGGACGGCGACGGTGGCGAGGTCGACGATGCCGCCGACGGTGTGGTCGTCGTAGTGCAGCACGCCGGAGCCGTGGATGTGCAGCACCTTCGTCGCCGCGAGGGCAACGTAACCGCCCCGCTCGCGAATGAGGGCATCCGCCTTGGCCCACAGCCCCGCGCGCTTGCTCCGGTCGGCCGTCGCCTGGGCCTGGTCCATGAGCTTGGCCACGGCCTTGTCGTCGAAGTAGCCGACGTCCTGGCCCGGGACCGGAGGAGTCGACGTTGATCCGGGCATCGAAGAGTGCGGGGAGCACCGCGCTCGCCGAGGGGATGTCGGGCAGCCAGGACCCGCGGAAGACGTCGAAGTCCTTTCCGGCCGAAGGTTTCTCGATCGTCTTGTAGTACTCCTCGGGTGGCACGGCCGTGCGCTCGACGTCGAAGCCCGCGCGCTCCCAGCCGGCCTCGAGGGCCGCATAGCCCTTGTCGATCAGCCGCGACTCGGCGTGCACCACGCGCACCTTGACGGGGAGCTTGAGGCCCGCCTTCTCGAGGAGGGCGCGCGCCGAGTCGGGGTCGCCTTCGACGCGAGCGCCCTTGGGGGGTGTGAAGCCCGCCCCGCTGACGCTCGGGCCGAGGACGGACCACGTCGGCGACCCTGCCCCGTCGCCACCGTTGGCCGTGACGTAGGTCGCCCGGTTGGTCGCGAGGGCGAAGGCCTGGCGCACGACGTCCTTCGACATGACCGGGCTGCGCATGTTGAGCGCGAGGTAGTCGATGCTGCCCGTGTAGGGGAAGGTCATCCGGGCCCGCAGCGCCGGACCAGCCTGGTTGCGCAGGGTGGGTGACGCCTTGACCCACGACACGGCCTGGGCGTCGCTGCCCTGCTGGTTGAGCAACCGCTCGATGACGGTTGCCTCGGTGAGCCCGGCGGTCACGACGATCCGGTCGGGGTAGGCCTTGCGCACGGGGTCGGACTCCGCCTTCCAGTGCTCGTTGCGGACGAAGGTGCCTCCCTTGCCAGGCGTCCACGGGCCTTCCAGCCGGTACGGCCCGGTCGAGAACACCGCGACCGAGGCCTTGGCCTCCTTGGTGTCGGCGGCCGCCTTCCGTGGCGCGAACTCGGGCAGGGCGACGATGTGCGGGAAGTCGCGCTCCGGGGCACGCAGGTGGAAGGTGATCTGACGGTCCTTGCAGACGACGGCCTGGAGGAAGGACTTGGCGTTCTTGTTGTCCGCTGGTCCGGTGTAGACCGGCTTCTCGACGCCCTCGGAGGTGACCTTGGTCGGCACGTCGAGCAGGTAGCTTGCGTAGTTCGTGCCGCCGATGTGGGTGGTGCGGTCGAAGGTTCGCGCGACGCCGTGCCGGACGTCCTCGCACGTCACGGGACTGCCGTCCTCCCACTTGACCCCGTCGCGCATCGTGAAGGTCCAGGACTTGCCGCCGTTCGACTCCTTGCCTGTGTCAGTCGCGAGGTCGCCGACGAGCTCCTTCTCCTGGTCGCCCGCACCGTAGGTCGTCAGGGTTCGCACGAACGTCCGCTGGGCGAAGAACGCCTCCGGACCGACGTACAACAGCTGTGGGTCCCACGTCGCGACGTCTCCGGCGACGAGGAGCTGCACCGTCCCGCCTCCCTGGGGCGGTCCGACCGTCGCCGTCGCCTCCCCGGTACTGCTGGCCGGCCGGGAGCCGACGATGTCCTCAGGGGTGCAGGCTGCGGCGCCGGCCAGCGTGAGGACCGCCGCCAAGGCGGCCGTGCCGAGCCGGCGGAGGCGGAGTGGGAGCGAGCGGTGCACGGCGAACTCAGGCCCCCGCCTTCGCCGCCGCCCTCGCGCGGGCGGCCGTGCGAGCACGGTCGGTGGCGCCGAGGACGACCTTGCGGATGCGGATGGCGTCCGGAGTGACCTCGACACACTCGTCCTCGCGGCAGAACTCCAGGCACTGTTCGAGGCTGAGCCTGCGCGGCGGCACGATCTTCTCGAAGCTCTCGGCCGTCGAGGACCGCACGTTGGTCAGCTTCTTCTCCTTGGTGATGTTGACGTCCATGTCATCGGACCGTGAGTTCTCGCCGACGATCATGCCCTCGTAGACCTCGGTCGTCGGCTCGACGAACAGGGTGCCGCGCTCCTGGAGGTTGACCATCGCGTACGCGGTGACGACTCCAGTGCGGTCGGACACCAGCGAGCCGCTGATGCGCGTCGTGATCGGGCCGAACCACGGCTCGTAGTTCTCGAAGACGTGGTGGGCGATACCAGTGCCGCGGGTTTCCGTGAGGAACTCGGTGCGGAAGCCGATGAGCCCACGCGAGGGCACGAGGAACTCCATGCGGACCCAGCCCGTGCCGTGGTTGGTCATCTGCTCCATCCGGCCCTTGCGGGCGGCGAGGATCTGGGTGATGGTCCCGAGGAACTCCTCCGGCGTGTCGATCGTCAGCCGCTCGACGGGCTCGTTGATCCTGCCGTCGATCTCCCGGGTGACGACCTGCGGCTTGCCAACGGTCAGCTCGTAGCCCTCTCGACGCATCTGCTCGACGAGGATGGCGAGGGCGAGCTCGCCGCGGCCCTGCACCTCCCAGGCGTCGGGACGCTCGGTCGGCAGGATGCGCAGGGACACGTTGCCCACCAGCTCCCGGTCCAGGCGATCCTTGACCATCCGCGCCGTCACCTTGGAGCCGCGGACCCGGCCGACCATCGGGCTGGTGTTCGTGCCGATCGTCATCGAGATGGCCGGCTCGTCGACGGTGATGAGCGGCAGGGGAATCGGGTTGTCGGGGTCGGCGAGGGTCTCACCGATGGTGATCTCGGGGATACCGGCAACGGCGATGATGTCCCCGGGCCCGGCGCTCTCGGCCGGCTTGCGCTCGAGCGCCTCCGTCATGAGCAGCTCGGTGATCTTGACCCGCTGCTGGGAGTCGTCGCGGCGACACCACATCACCTGCTGGCCCTTCGTGATCGTCCCGTTGTGGACGCGCAGCAGGGCCAGGCGCCCGAGGAAGTTCGACGCGTCGAGGTTGGTGACGTGGGCCTGGAGCGGCGCCTCGTCGTCGTAGGTCGGTGCCGGGATGGTGTCGAGGATCGTCGCGAAGAGCGCCTCGAGGTTCTCGCCGTCGGGAAGGCCGCCGTCCTCCGGCCGGGTGAGCGACGCCCGGCCCGCCTTGGCCGAGGCGTAGACGATCGGGAAGTCGATCTGGTCCTCGGTGGCGTCGAGGTCGAGAAACAGCTCGTAGGCCTCGTCGACGACCTCGGCGATCCGCGAGTCCGGGCGGTCGACCTTGTTGATGCAGAGGATCACGGGCATCTTCGCGGCGAGTGCCTTGCGGAGCACGAAGCGGGTCTGCGGCAGCGGCCCTTCGGAGGCGTCGACGAGCAGGACGACCCCGTCGACCATCGACAGGCCCCGCTCGACCTCGCCGCCGAAGTCGGCGTGACCCGGCGTGTCGATGATGTTGATGGTGGCCCCGTCGGTGAGTCCGCGCTCGAGCGCTGCCTTGCCCCGGTAGTGCACCGCCGTGTTCTTCGCGAGGATCGTGATGCCCTTCTCGCGCTCGAGGTCACCGGAGTCCATCGCCCGCTCGTCGACGTGCTGGTGCTCGCCGAAGGCCCCTGACTGCCACAGCATCTTGTCGACGAGGGTGGTCTTGCCGTGGTCGACATGGGCGACGATGGCGACGTTGCGGATGTCCGCACGGGTCTGCAAGGGCATGAGGGACAGTCTCTCAGGGATTGGCGGTGCCGCTGAACGCGCCGCCGAGCCGCTCGGCGAGCGCCCCGACGATCGGTAGGTCGGCCGGCAGCCAGGCCACGTCGTAGAGGTCATCGGGGCCCAGCCACCGCAGCTCGTCGTGGTCCTCGATCGGCGCGGGCTCGCCCTCGACGACTTCCGCGGTCCAGACGAGCATCTCGTAGCGGTCACCGAGCGCCCACGTCGTGCCGGGCAGCGGACCGGGGACGTGGCGCCCGAGCCGGATCGTCACGCCGAGCTCCTCGAGCACCTCACGGTGAAGCGCGGACAGCGGCGACTCTCCAGGGTCGACCTTGCCGCCGGGCAGCTCCCACCCGCCAGCGAGGGCGGACGGCTCGGTGCGGCGCGCGGCGAGCAGACGGGTCGGATGCTCGAGGTCGTCGACGACGGCCGCGCCGACGACGAGCAGCAGCGACGAGCGGGGGTCCTGGGTCGGCCCGGTCGGCCCGGTCGGCCCGCTCCGCACTGTGGGGTCCTCTGGGCTCATGGCGCCACCGATCGTGTCACACCCCTCGTACGGCCGCCGCCGACGCCCACGTCCTCCCGTCACTCGATCCGTGGCTGCAGGGACGTCAAGCGCCGTTGCGTATCGGACGGATAAACATTGTCCGCGATGTGGGATTTCCGTCCCGATCTTCACTAGGTTCGTCCCCAGCCGGTCGCGGCGGCGCCATCTGCTGCCGTGGAAGGTCTCCTCTTGGCCGGCCCACTCCAGGGCCGCCTTTGCACTAGAGCGAGGTAAACATGAAGTTCTTCCGGAAGGCCGCCCCGGTCGCGATCCTCGCGACTGCCGCGCTGGCCCTCGGGGCATGCGCCCAGTCCGAGCGCGACACCGGCACCACCGGTGCCACCAACGGCGGCGGCGCGAGCGGTGGCACCCTCACCTTTGGTGCCGCTGGAGCCCCGAAGCTGTTCGACCCCTTCTACGCCACCGACGGCGAGACGTTCCGCGTGACGCGCCAGATCTTCGACGGGCTGCTCAGCATCAAGCCCGGCACCGCCGAGGCCATTCCCGGCCTCGCAGCCGAGATGCCGACGCCGTCCGAGGACGGTCTCAAGTGGACCTTCAAGCTCCGCACCGGGGTGAAGTTCCACGACGGCACCGACTTCAACGCCGACGCCGTCTGCAAGAACTTCGAGCGGATGTTCGACCAGAACCCAGCCGCGCAGAGCAGCGCAGCCTCCTACTGGTCCGACGTGATGGGCGCCTTCAAGGACAAGGCGGCCGACGCGCTCTACCAGGGCTGCAGCGTCACCGACCCCACGACCGTCGTCATCTCGGTCAGCCGGCCCACCTCAAAGTTCCCGACCGCCCTCAGCCTGTCGTCGTTCTCGATGCAGAGCCCGACCGCCATGGAGAAGGGCAACGCGAACGACGTGAAGGCTCAGGGTGACGGGTTCGTCTTCCCGGCGTACTCGCAGAACCCGGTCGGCACCGGCCCGTTCAAGTTCCAGGCCTACGACCAGGCCAACGGCACCGTGACGCTGGTCCGCAACGACGACTACTGGGGCGAGAAGGCCAAGCTGGACAAGCTCGTCTTCAAGATCATCCCCGACGAGTCCACCCGTCGCCAGGAGCTCAAGGCCGGCAGCATCCAGGGCTACGACCTGCCCAACCCGGTCGACTGGCAGGGCCTCAAGGACGAGGGCAACCAGGTGCTCGTCCGCCCGGCGTTCAACATCCTCTACATGGGCCTCAACCCGAAGAAGAACCCGAAGCTCGCCGACCTCAAGGTCCGCCAGGCGCTCTACTACGCCCTGAACCGCGACCAGCTCGTCAAGACCCAGCTCCCCGAGGGCGCCTCGGTCGCGACGCAGTTCATCCCAGACACCGTCAAGGGCTACAACGCCAGCCTGCAGCCCGTCGCCTACGACAAGGCCAAGGCGCAGCAGCTGCTCAAGGAGGCCGGCGCCGAGGGCCTCGAGCTCCAGTTCGCCTACCCGACGGAGGTCTCACGTCCGTACATGCCCGACCCGCAGAAGATCTTCGAGGCGCTGCGCACCGACCTCGAGGCCGCTGGCGTCAAGGTCACGGTCGTCGCCAAGCCGTGGAACGGCGGCTACCTCGAGGGCATCGACCAGGGCCTGTTCGACGCGTGGATCGTCGGGTGGACCGGTGACTACGACTCGGCGGACAACTTCATCGGTACCTTCTTCTCGTCGGACACGAACGATTTCCAGACCCACAGCCAGCCGTGGGGCAAGGAGCTGTCCGACAAGCTCAAGGCTGCCGACGCGATCATCGACCCGGACGAGCGCGCCACCGCCTACGAGCAGGTCAACAAGGACATCATGGAGATGTACCTGCCCGGTCTGCCCCTGACGCACTCCCCGCCGGCGATCGTCGTCGGCCCGACCGTCCAGGGGCTCGTCGCGTCCCCGCTGACGGCCGAGGAGTTCGACACGGTAACGGTCAGCGGCAAGTGATCCTCACCCGAGGCCTTCTCGGGTAAGGACACTTCACATCGGCCGGGGGCCGTCCCAAGATTGGGACGGCCCCCGGTCGTGAGAAAGGATGGTCCCTGACCATGTTGCGATACCTCGTGCGACGGCTGATGCAGATGGCCGGCGTGGTCGTGGTCCTCTCGATGCTGCTCTTCATGTGGTTGCGAGCGCTGCCCGGTGGCCCGGTTTCGGCCCTGCTCGGTGAGCGGTCCACCCCCGAGCGAGCCGCGGAGCTGTCCCGGGCCCTCGGGCTCGACCAGCCGATCCACGTGCAGTACTGGAACTACCTCACGCGCATCGCCCAAGGTGACTTCGGTCCGTCCAACGGCGTGCTCCCCGGTCGTGACTCCTTCGAGATCTTCCTGACCCGCTTCCCGGCCACGGTCGAGCTCAGCATCCTTGCCATGCTGCTCGCCGTCGTGGTCGGCATCCCGCTCGGCTACTACGCCGCCCGACGCAAGAACAGCTGGCTCGACAACGTTTCCGTCATGGGCTCGCTCGTCGGCGTGGCGGTGCCCGTCTTCTTCCTGGCCTTCATGCTCAAGCACTGGTTCGCCGTCGAGCTCCAATGGCTACCGGTCTCCGGTCGTCAGGACCCGACGATGGACGCGACCCGCGTCACCGGGTTCTTCGTCCTGGACGGCATCCTCACGCAGGAGTGGGACGCGGCGTGGGACGCCTTCAGGCACCTCATCCTCCCCGCCATCGCCCTGGCCTCGATCCCCTTCGCCGTCATCTTCCGGATCACCCGGGCCTCGGTGCTCGACGTCGTCGAGGAGGACTACGTCCGAACCGCCAACGCCAAGGGCCTCACCTCGAGGGTGATCCGCGGACGGCACATCCTGCGGAACGCGCTGCTGCCCGTCGTCACGACGATCGGTCTGCAGACCGGGGCCCTGCTCGCCGGAGCGGTCCTCACGGAACGTGTCTTCAGCTACCCGGGAATCGGCCAGGCCCTCGCATCGGGTATCGAGCTGCGTGACTACCCGGTGCTCCAGGTCCTCATCCTGGCCGCGGCCGCCCTCTTCGTCGTCGTCAACCTCATCGTGGATGTCACCTATGCCGTCATCGACCCCCGCATCAGGACGAGGTGATCTGCCGTGAACGAGTCCCTGACCAGTCCTCGACCAGTCCTCTGACCAGACCCCCGACGAGACGCCTGAACAGACACCGGACACCTCCTCAGAACCTGGCCGCTCCTTCGGCAACCGCAAGAGGGACCGCATCGACCAGCTTGCCCAGACTGCGGGACCCGCAGCCTCCCCATCCCCCCTCGGCACCGTCACCGTGGCGGATGCCGGTCGCGTCGCAGGCGGAGAGGGCCAGTCGCTCATCGCGAGCGCGTGGGCGCGGCTGCGCCGCAACCCCATCTTCCTCGTTGGCGCCGCCATCACCCTGCTCTTCGTCGTCCTGGCCGTCTTCGGTCCGTGGATCGCGCCTCACGACCCGGCCGCGCAGCCCCTGCTCGACCAGGTCCGGCCCCAGACCAACCCGGTCCCGCAGGCCCAGCCCGGCTTCCCGCTCGGCGGTGACACGGTCGGGCGGGACCTCCTGTCGCGCCTCCTCGTCGGCGCTCGCCAGACCCTCATCGTCGGTGTCCTCGCCACCGTGGGCGGCCTGCTCGGCGGGCTCATTCTCGGCACGCTCGCCGGCGCAATCGGCGGACGGGTCGACACGGTCATCATGCGCGTCGTCGACGTCATGCTCTCGATCCCGGGCCTGATCCTCGCCGTCTCGATCGCGGCGATTGCGGCGAGCCCCAGCCAGACAACGGTCATCATCGCCATTGCGGTGGTGCAGATCCCGATCTTCGCCCGTCTTCTGCGTGGCTCGATGCTGGGCCAACGGGCGAGCGACCACGTCCTCGCCGCCCGCGCCCTGGGCGTCAGGCCCCGCGCCGTCGTCTTCCGCCACATGCTGCCGAACTCGCTGGGCCCGGTCATCGTCCAGTCGACCCTCGTCCTGGCCACGGCGATCATCGAGGCAGCCGGCCTGTCCTTCCTCGGTCTCGGCAACCCCGACGACCGGCAGCCCGAGTGGGGGCAGATGCTTGGAAACGCCCAGCAGCTCGTTGGCGCCTACCCGCATCTGGCCATCTATCCCGCGCTGTGCATCATCGTCGTGGCCCTCGGCTTCACCCTCATGGGAGAGTCGCTGCGTGAGGCCCTCGACCCGAAGAGCCGGAGGTGACCGGGGTGTCCCAGACCATCGCGTCCACGAGCGCTGGCGACCGTCAGGGCTACCGTGGCGAGGAGCCGCTGCTCCAGGTGCGTGGCCTCACGGTCAGCTTCACCCGGTCCGGTGAGGAGCCCTTCACCGCGGTCGATGGCATCGACTTCGACGTCCGCCCCGGGCAGACCGTCGGTCTCGTCGGGGAGTCGGGCTGCGGCAAGTCCGTGACGTCGCTCGCGATCATGGGCCTGCTGCCGAAACGCGGCAACCGGGTCGAGGGCGAGGTCCGTTTCGCCGGGACGGACCTGCTGCGGCTGTCCGACGCGGACATGCGCGACCGGCGGGGCAAGGACCTCGCGATGATCTTCCAGGACCCGCTCAGCTCGCTCAACCCAGTCGTCCCGGTCGGCCTGCAGGTGGCCGAGGTGCTCGAGCGGCACAAGGGCATGTCGCGCAAGGCCGCCATGGCGGTCGCCAGGGAGATGCTCGACAAGGTCGGCATCCCCGACCCGATCCGTCGGCTGAAGGACTACCCGCACCAGATGTCGGGCGGCATGCGCCAGCGCGCCCTCATCGCCATGGCCCTCGCGTGCGAGCCGCGCCTGCTCATCGCCGACGAGCCGACGACGGCCCTCGACGTGACGATCCAGGCGCAGATCCTCACCCTCCTGAAGAACCTCGTCGAGGAGACGGGCACTGCCCTCATCATGATCACGCACGACCTCGGCGTCGTCGCCGGCCTCTGCGACGAGGTCAACGTCCTCTACGCCGGGCGCATCGTCGAGCGCGCCGAGCGGCATCCACTCTTCGAGCGCCCGCGCCACCCGTACACGCACGGCCTGCTCGAGTCCATTCCCAAGCTCGGGGTCGGTCGCGGCGAGCGGCTCAACCCGATCCCCGGCTCGGTGGCGGACAACCTGCCGTGGACGAGCAGCTGTGCCTTCACCCCGCGGTGCCCCAACGCCATCGAGACATGCCGGCAGCAGACACCACCGCTGGTGGAGGACTACGGTCGAGCCCTGCGCTGCTTCAACCCCGTGGAGGTGAGTCGATGACCTCGACCGTGAACCCGGATCACGACACGAGCGGGGCGGCCGAGACCGAGACTGATCGCCCGGACGTGCTCCTCGACGTCCGAGGGGTCAAGGTGCACTTCCCGATCAGGAAGGGCATCATCTTCGACAAGGTCATCGGCCACGTGTACGCGGTCGACGGCGTGGATCTGCAGATCCGGCGCGGTGAGACGTACGGCCTCGTCGGTGAGTCCGGCTGCGGCAAGTCGACCCTCGGTCGAGCCATCCTCAACCTCGAGCCGCTGACGGAGGGCTCGGTGCGATTCGACGGGGTGGACATCGCGAGCCTCAAGGGTGAGGAGCTGCGACGCAGGCGCCAGGACCTCCAGATGGTCTTCCAGGACCCGATGAGCAGCCTCGACCCGCGGCAGTCGGTCGAGTCCCTGCTCCTCGAGTCCATGAAGGCGCACGACCTCGTCGAGGACGGGGCCACCGCCAGCCAGCGCCTGCGTGAGCTGCTCGCTGCCGTCGGCCTGCCGCCAGCGGCGCTGAAGAAGTACCCGCACGAGTTCTCGGGCGGTCAGCGCCAGCGGATCGGCATCGCCCGGGCGCTCTCGGTCAACCCGAAGCTCATCGTCGCGGACGAGCCCGTCTCCGCGCTCGACGTGTCCGTGCAGGCCCAGGTGATCAACCTGCTCGAGGACCTCCAGAAGGAGTTCGGCCTGACGTACCTCGTCGTCGCCCACGACCTGGCCGTCGTGCGGCACATCAGCGACCGCGTCGGGGTGATGTACCTCGGGGCGCTCGCCGAGGAGGCACCCGCCGACGATCTCTACGCGCGGCCGCTGCACCCGTACACCCGTGCGCTGCTCTCGGCCGTGCCGGTGCCCGATCCGGTCGTCGAGGACCAGCGGGAGCGGATCCTGCTGACGGGCGACCTGCCCTCTCCGGCCAACCCACCCTCCGGCTGCCGCTTCCACACCCGCTGTCCGTGGCGTCAGCCGACGCGGTGCGACACAGAGCGACCGGCGCTGCGCGTCGTCAACATCGACGGCGTCCCGGAGGACCACCGAGTGGCCTGCCACTGGGCGGAGCAGATCGCGTCGGGCGAGCTGCGCCCGCACGAGGTGGAGGCGGTGGCCGTCGAGCAGACGGCTCTGATCGACGAGGGGGCCTCTCCCATCATGGGCCCGACCTCCATCGGCGAGATCGGCTGACCAGCGGGGGCGCTGCTACGAGGGGTGACCCTCCGCGTCGGCCTCCGTCTCGGCGAACTCGAGGCCGTGCCGGGCCAACGCCTCGGCCCAGACCTTCATCGCCTTCGGGCCCACCCCGTGCAGCGCGGCGATCGCCGTCGCTGGATGGCGGGAGAGGTCCTGGAGCGTGCGGATCCCGGCTTCCTGCAGCGCTCGGTCGGCGGGGGCGGAGACGTGGGGCACCTCGAGGTCGGGCATGGCCGCTTCCCTTCTTCGGTCGGCTGTCCATCCATGATGCACACTCGGGAGCGCAGGGTGAGCGGTTGGCTGGGAGCGAGCCCAGCGGCATACGGCATCGGTGTCCCCGGACACAGGAAGAGGTGCCACTCGCTCGGGGGTCCGAGTGGCACCTCTTTCACCCTCAACAGCGCACGAGGACCCGATCGCGTTACACCTGCGGTCAAGGTTTTTTTCCGTGCGTTCTTCGGCCCGGGGAAGCAAACCCCGGGATCGACAGTTGAACGTTGCATGAACGTCGACATCTGGTCCGATATCGCCTGCCCGTGGTGCTTCATCGGCAAGCGCCGCTTCGAGAAGGCTCTCGCCGAGTTCCCGCACCGTGACGAGGTGACGGTCACGTGGCACAGCTATCAGCTCGACCCGACCCTCCCCCAGCACTACGACGGCAGCGAGCTCGACTACCTGGCGAAGGTCAAGCGGATGGACCCGACGCAGGTTCGCGGGATGCTCGACCACGTGACGTCGACTGCCGCGACCGAGGGGCTGCAGTACGACTTCGACGGGCTCGTCGTGGCCAACAGCTTCGCGGCGCACGAGCTGCTCCACCTCGCCAAGGAGCACGGGGTCGCTGGCACGGTCAAGGAGGCACTGCTGTCCGCCCACTTCGAGAAGGCCCAGGACATCGGTGACCGGCGGGTCCTGGTCGCCATCGGCACCCCGGCCGGGCTGGACGCCGGCGAGGTCAACGCCGCGCTCGACAGCCGCCGCTACCGCGAAGCGGTGGAGGGCGACATCCGCCAGGCCCGCAGCCTCGGAATCCAGGGCGTGCCCTTCTTCGTGATCGAGAACAAGTGGGGCATCTCCGGCGCTCAGCCGTCCGAGCTCTTCTCGCAGGCCCTCGAGCAGGCCTGGCGCGAGAGCAACCCGCTCGTCATGGTGCAACCGGACGGCGACGACGCTGCCGCCTGCGGCCCGGACGGCTGCGCCATCTGAGACACCATCTCGGCACCTGGGGACAGGTCTCGGTCCTGTCACGACCCGGGTGAGGATGACACCTTCGGACCGGACGTCGACGGTCCTGGGGTTACTGTGGAGTAAACATTCGGTGAGCCAAGGAGGCGTGGTGAGCCCGATCCGCCCGCGGGAGGTGACCCTGCACGGCCACAAGCTGTCGTATGTCGACAGTGGGTCCGGCGAGGCGATCCTGTTCGTCCACGGCCTGCTCGGTTCGCACCGCAACTGGCGCCATCTTGTCGACCGCCTCGACAACACCAACCGCGTCATCGTGCCGGACCTCTTCGGACACGGCGCCTCCGAGAAGCACGAGGGGGACTACTCTCCCTCCGCCCAGGCCGCGACTCTGCGGGACCTCATCAACCGCTTGGACATCGACCGGGTGACGATCGTCGGCCACTCCCTCGGGGGCGGCATCTCGCTCGCCTTCTGCTACCTCTTCCCGGACCGGGTCGAGCGCCTGGTCCTCGTCGGCACCGGCGGGCTGGGCCGCGAGGTGAGCCCTGCGCTACGGGCTGCCACGCTCCCGGTTGCCGACTGGGTACTCCCCGTCATCGCCTCGCCGTGGGTGCGCGGCGGTGCCGAGCTGGTCGGCCGGGGGCTGTCTCTCTTCGGCTGGCGGGCGAGCCAAGACATCCGCGCGGCCTGGGAGGGCTTCACCGAGCTGAGCGATGCCGACGCCCGGCGGGCGTTCCTGGCGACGACGCGCGCCGTCATGAACTCCCACGGGCAGACCATCGCGGCACACGAGTACCTTCTGGAGCTCGCCGAACTGCCGGTCCTCGTGGTGTGGGGGACCAACGACATGGTGATCCCGGTCGATCACGCGAAGCGCCTGGGCGAGCTCGCGCCGGAGTGCCGGGTCGAGATCTTCGACGGTGCGGGCCACTTCCCCCACCTCGACCGCCCGGACCGCTTCGCCGACGTGCTGCGGGACTTCATGGCGACCACGGAGCGGGGCGAAGGACCCCCCGCCGGTTCTCCGCCGACCGGCGGCTCTGCGGATCGCACGGCGCGGAGGCAGGCGCGGACCCGGTCCCCTCGTCCCGGGGACTCTGCCGCCACGCGGGAGGATCGCCCCGCCTGAGCCTCGTGCTCCTGAGCGGGCGGCTGGACGTCAGGACGCAGCGACAGAAGCGCCAGTCACTCGCGGTCCGTTCGGCAACGATGCCGTCGAGCCCGGGCTGCTCCAGGGGCGATCGCTGACGCCGGAAGAGGCCGTGGCGGCCGCCCTTGCGCGGTCCGGCAGCAACGCCGATGAGACGACCCAGCGAAGGACCGTCTGAGGCGACCACACGCAGGTGGGTACGGTCCCTGGGTCCGACCCGCGGCGCGGCCGCCTGCGACGAGAGGGATCCCACGGTATGAGCCCGGACGATGTCGTCATCGCAGGGCGGTACGTCCTGCTCGAGCGCATCGGCCTCGGCGGCATGGGCTCGGTGTGGCGAGCGCACGACGAGCGCCTCCAACGAACCGTCGCCGTGAAGCTGCTGCACCTGCCTCCGGACGCGAGCGACTCCGAGGCTCTTGTGGCCAAGGAGCGGGCGATGCGGGAGGCCCGCATCACCGCGCGTCTCCACCATCCACATGCAGTGCCGGTCTTCGACGTCGTCGAGCACGACGGGCAACCTTGCCTGGTCATGCAGTACCTCCCGTCCCGAACGCTGCAGGAGGTGCTCGCGGAGAGCGGGACCATGCCCGTCGACGAGGCCGCGCTCATCGGTGCCGAGGTCGGTTCCGCGCTGGCCGCTGCGCACGCCGCCGGAGTGGTGCATCGTGATGTCAAACCGGCCAACATCCTCATCACCGAGGACGGCTCCGCCAAGATCAGCGATTTCGGCATCTCGCACGTGCTCGGTGATGCCCGGTTGACCTCTACCGGCATGCTGACCGGCACGCCGGCCTATCTGGCGCCGGAAGTGGCCCGCGGTGAGCCATCCTCGGCCGCGTCGGACGTCTACTCCCTGGGCGCGACTCTTTTCGCCGCCGTGGAGGCCTCGCCGCCGTTCGGGATGGACGCGAATGCGATGGCGTTGCTGCATCGGGTTGCCTCGGAGCCATTGACCCCGCCCGCCAGGGCCGGAGCCCTCACTCCCGTGCTCGTGGCGATGCTGGACCGCGATCCCGCCGCACGCCCCGCCATGGCCGAGGCAGCCGAGTGGCTCCAGCGGCTCGACCTGGCCGCTCCATTGGACGAGCAGCCAACCGCTCCGATGCCCCCTGTGACGACGATGCCGTTGCCGGCTGGTCCAACTGGCGCACCGACACCACCGACGGTCGCGATGGGAACTCCCGCCGCGGCTGGACAGGCCGGCCCGGCCGGCTCCGCTCGAACCGTCGCGCCCACCAGCTCGTCAGCGGCTCCCCCGGTGCCGTCGACCCCACCGCCTGCCACCAGTGAACGCACCGACCGCCGGACCCGCCGGGCGATCCCGCTGCTCATCGCGCTGGCCGCCATCGCGGCCGTTGGTTTCCTGGCCCTTCAGGCTCTCCTGGGCGACGACCGAACCCCTGCTGCCGCACCACCCACGACCTCATTGGTCGCCGACAGCCCCTCGCCGTCCCCCACCGCCGTCACGGCGAGCCGCAGTGTCACAACAAGCGCCACTGCAACGACGAGGCCGGCCACCACGACGGCGGAAACCCCGCGCTCCGCGCCGGCCACTACGAAGTCCCCCAGCACGGCACCCTCGGAGTCGCCGGCTGCCGGGCAACCCGCGCGGATCCAGTTGGTGCGGGCGCTGGAGGACTACTACGCCCTGCTGCCTGGCAACACCGACGAGGGCTACACCCTCCTCACTGACCGGTACCGGAGCACCACGGCCGGCAGCAAGGAGTCGTACGAGGCGTTCTGGGGCGAGATCGCTCGCGTCAGCATCCGCGACTCCACGGCGACATCGGGCGGGAGGGTCGAGGCAACCCTCACCTACACGTTCGACGACGGTCGCGTGGTCCAGGAACGGACGGCGTATCGGCTGGTGGAGCAGGAAGGCACCCTGATGATCGACAGGTCCACCGTCCTGAGCAGCCGAGAACTTTGAGGGTCGATAGCATCGCTATATGACGATGCTGACCCGGGAGCCACGTGCCCCAGTCCATGCTGAGGCATCCGCGCTCAACGCGGCGGCCTGCCTGTTCCACGGTTTCCAGGACCCGTCGAGGCTCGCCATACTTCAACACCTGGCTCTCGGTGAGCACAGGGTGGTCGACCTGACGGCCCACCTCGGACTGGCTCAGAGCACGGTTTCCAAGCACCTTGCATGCCTCAAGGACTGCGGCCTCGTCAGTTCCCGGCCGCAGGGACGCGCATCGGTCTTCTCCATCAACCACCCGGAGGCACTGATGGACCTGCTCGCGGCGGCAGAGCGGCTCCTCGGGCTGACCGGCGACGCGGTCACACTGTGCCCGCGGTACGGCATCACCGCCACCGAGAGCGCGTGATGGCCATCGACGATCGGGAGCGTGGGCCGTCGCGGACGTCGCGGACGCGCAGGCGGCTGCTGGCCCCAAACGTCCCCGGTTCGTCCACGCTCAGCGAGGCGGAGACCGAGAGGTTGACCCGTCGGGGGCTGCGTCTGGCACAGTTCACCGTCGCCTACAACGTCGTCGAGGGGGCCGTGGCCATCAGCGCGGGCCTCGTGGCGGGACTGGTGTCGCTCGTCGGCTTTGGTTTCGACTCGGGGATCGAGTCGGCCGTCGCCGTCCTCGTCGGGCTTCGGCTGGCCGCACGACTCCGGCACGGCGAGGCGGACCAGCGCAAGGAGCGGCGGACCCTGCGGGCGGTGGCACTGACCTTCTTCGTGCTCGCGGCGTACGTGGTGTTCGAGGGCGTGCGGTCGCTGCTGGATGACCAGCCGCCCGACCAGTCCCTCGTCGGCATGGTCCTGCTCACCGCGTCCATCATCGTGATGCCCGTCCTGGCCACCGCCAAGCAGCGGGTGGCGCTCCGGCTCGGCGGTGACAAGCTCATCCTGGCCGATGCCGCCGAGACGAAGATCTGCGTGCTGCTCAGCATCTCCACGCTGCTGGGCCTGGGCCTCTACAGCATCACGGGCGCAACCTGGCTGGACCCGGCGGCCGCTCTCGTCATCGCCGCCTTTGCCGTACACGAGGGCCGGGAGGCCTGGGAGGGCGAACTGGTCGAGGACGACGACGGGCACGACCGCGGGCTCTCACGTCCGAACAGGGAAGTGGCCAACTGATGGGCACCGCGCATGCCCAAGGTGGTGGGGCCACGGCTGGTCACGCCGGCGCGCGACATCGTTGGCGATTGCAGGTCGCCTTCGCGCTGATCGCCGCCTTCTTCGGCGTCGAGCTCGTCTTCGCTCTGCTCTCCGGGTCGCTGGCGCTCCTCTCCGACGCAGGCCACATGGCCTCGGACGTCGTGGCCCTGGGCGCCGCCTTGGTTGCGACCACGGTGGCCACCCGCCCCGACTCGACCGGTCGGCGAACCTATGGGTCCTACCGGGCGGAGATCCTCGCCTCAGGCCTGGCGGTCCTGCTCATGCTCGGCGTCGCGTCCTACGTCGTCGTCGCGGCCATCGGACGGATCGGCGACCCGGTCGAGGTCCAGGCCGGCCCGATGATCATCGTCGGAGCGATCGGACTGGGTGTGAACCTCGCAGCCCTGCTGCTCCTGCGCGGCGGGTCCACAGAGTCGCTCAACGTCAAGGGCGCCTACCTCGAGGTGGCGGCTGACACTGCGGGCTCCGTGGGCGTGCTCGCCGCAGGATGGCTGGTCGCCGCGACGGACAACGCCATCTGGGACACCGTCGTCGCCCTGGCCATCGGGATCTTCGTCGCGATCCGCGCGGTGATCCTGGGACGGCAGGTCCTCGCGGTCCTCGCCCAGCACGTCCCCGAGAGTGTCGACATCGACGAGGTCACCACCGACCTGGCGGCGATCCCGGGGGTCCGCGATGTGCACGACCTGCACCTGTGGACCCTGACGTCCGGGATGCTCGTGGCCACGGCGCACCTCGTCTCCGACGAGGGCGCGCAGACCCCGGACCTGCTCGAAGGGGCCAAGGAGGTGCTCCGCGACAAGCACGGTGTACTGCACGCGACGCTCCAGGTCGAACCCGCGCGCAGCCGGGAGTGCCACGAACTGGACTGGTGACCTGACTCGTTTGTCCGAGGGGCCCGAACTGGTGGTCGCTAAGCCGGGCTGTCGTGTTCGGGGAAGCCACCGAGACGCACGAGGTTTCCATGTGGGTCGATGATGTGGAACTCGACTGCACCGGATGGCTCGGTCTCGGGCGCGCTCATCCGAGCTGGCTCGGGCACCTGCACGTGTGCCCACCCGGCGTGCACGCCGCGCGCTTCGTCCGGGCTGCCGAACCTGACGTAACACGCGACGTCGTTGGTCCAGCGGTCGACCGCCTGATCCCGCCAGAAGTGCAGCTCGATGCCGAGGTCCTCGTGTCGCAGGATCAGGTAGTCCGGCCACCTCCCGCGAGCACCGAATCCGAAAGCCGCCCAGAACGTCGTCGTCGCGTCGAAGCCAGCACTGGGGAGGATCGGAATCGTCTCGGCCACGACACCAGTGTCGCCCGACTCAGTGGGTGCACACCGTATCCGAAAGGCCGAAAAGCCCTCGCGGACAGCCTTCCGGGCTGTATGAACGGGACATGCCCAACTGGGACGGCTTGAGCAAGGTCATCGGCTGGGTCCCCGGTGCAGGACTCGGAGGTCTCATCGGCGGGATCCTCGGCGTGCTCGGCTTCGAGTCCATGACCACCACTTGTGCCACCGGCACCATCGACGGGCCGTTCGGTCCAGTCACGACGAGCTTGCCGTGCGTGCAGACACTCTTTGGGGACTTCTACGCCCCCATTGGCTTCGCCACCATGACCGGGGTGATTGGGATGGCGATCGGGATCGCGGTTCAGCTGGGCTACCAGGTGTTGACGAAGCCGGCTGCCCGGGCCAGTCGCTAGACGTTGAAGCGGAACTCGACGACGTCGCCGTCCTGCATGACGTAGTCCTTGCCCTCGATCCGCACCTTGCCGGCCGCCTTGGCCGCACCCATCGACCCAGCGGCCACCAGGTCGTCGAACGACACGACCTCCGCCTTGATGAACCCGCGCTGGAAGTCGGTGTGGATGACCCCAGCCGCCTGCGGCGCTGTCCATCCCTTGCCGATGGTCCACGCGCGCGCCTCCTTCGGCCCGGCGGTCAGGTACGTCTGCAGCCCCAAGGTGTGAAAGCCCTGCCGTGCGAGCTGGTTCAGGCCCGACTCCTCCGCGCCGAAGCTCTGGAGCAGCTCGAGCGCCTCCTCCGGCTCCATGTCCATGAGGTCCATCTCGAGCTTCGCGTTGAGGAACACCGAGTCCGCCGGGGCCACGTGCGCCTGCAGCCGCTCCTGCAGCTCCAAGTCGGCGAGCTGGTCCTCATCGAGGTTGAAGACGAAGATGAAGGGCTTCGTCGTCAGCAGACCCAGCCCCTTCGCCTCGGCCAGGTCGACCTCGGAAGCCGGCCCAGCGGCATACAGCGTCCTGCCCTCCTCGAGCACCCGCTGAGCCGCGAGCGCGTTGCCGAGGGCCTCCTTCTTGTCCTTGTTGATCCGCGCCTCCTTCTCGAGGCGGGGCACCGCCTTCTCGAGGGTCTGGAGGTCCGCGAGGATCAGCTCGGTGTGGATCGTCTCGATGTCGCCCTCGGGGCTGATCTTGCCGTCGACGTGGGCGACGTCGTCATCGTTGAAGACCCGCACGACCTGGCAGATCGCGTCGGACTCGCGGATGTTGGCGAGGAACTTGTTGCCCAGCCCCTCTCCCTCGCTCGCGCCGCGCACGAGCCCGGCGATGTCGACGAAGCTCACCGTCGCCGGCAGGATCCGCTCCGAGCCGAAGATCTCGGCGAGCCTCCCGAGGCGCGCGTCGGGCAGCGGCACCACCCCGACGTTGGGCTCGATCGTCGCGAACGGGTAGTTCGCCGCGAGCACGTTGTTCTTGGTCAGCGCGTTGAAGAGCGTCGACTTGCCGACGTTGGGGAGTCCGACGATTCCGATGGTGAGTGCCACGGGGTCAAGAGTTTAGTGCCGCTTCGGCGGGCTCCCGACCACGTGGCCGTATGCCGCTGAGCGCGCTTCCCCGCACATGCCCGTCCCAGCCGGGCTCAGTGGGTCGGGTCAACCAACCGGAAGTACGCAGGCGCGTGAGCACGGGGGTGCGGTTGTGCGCGCGCTGGTTCCGGTTGGTTGACCCATCGACGGCTACTCGGTCGCGATCGCGTCGAGGACCTTCATGCGGGAGGCCCGGACGGCCGGCACGATGGCGGCGAGGACACCGAAGATGACGGCCACGGCGAGGAAGGCCACCAGGCTGCCGACGGGCAGCGCCAGCTCGGTCAGGTCCTCGGACAGGGACTGGCGCAGCAGGACCCCGATGGCCAGGCCCAGCCCCATGCCGAGCAGCGCCCCGAGCAGCGCGATCGCCACCGACTCGAGGGTGACCATCTGCCTCAGCTTGCGCCTGCTGAGGCCGACGGCGCGCAGCAGCCCGATCTCCCGGGTGCGCTCGAGGACGCTCAGGCCGAGGGTGTTGACGATGCCGATGACCGCGATGATGACGGCGAGCGCCAGCAGCGCGTAGATGATCGCCAGCAGCTGGTTGATCTGGCCGCTCACCATCTCGGTGAAGGCCACCTTGTCCTGGACCGACACGATCGGGATGTCCTTGACGACGGTGTCGAGCGCCGTCTGGACAGCCGCGAGGTCGGCGCCCTCGTCCACGTTGATGCTCAGCGTGACGTCGGTGCGCTTGAGACCGGCCTGCTCCAGGACCGACATCGGGACCGAGATCGAGCCAGTGGAATAGGACGACTCGAAGATGCCGGCGACCTTGAGGTCGATGGACTTGCCGCCCGGGAAGGCGACGGCGAGGGTGTCCCCGACCCCGACGGAGTGCTCGGCGGCGGTGTCCTTGGTAAGGAGCACCTCGTCACCGGAGATCGCCTGGGTCCCCTGCACCATGTCGAGCTGGTAGATCTGGTCGAAGCTCTCGTCGTTGCCGGTCACCGTGGCCTGCTCGCCGCCGACCAGCGCGGGGGTGTACTGCTGCCGGCTCACCGTCGCGACGCCGTCGACGCGCTCCATCTGGTCGCCGATGCTCGTCGGGAAGCTCTGGAAGGTCGGCGACTGCACCAGGAAGTCGCTGCGGAACTGCTCGTCGATCAACGCCGCGTTGGTCTTGTCGGTGGAGGCCGCGAGCACGCCGACGGCTGACACGACGGCGAGGCCGATCATCAGCGCGGAAGCCGTCGCACCCGTCCGGCGCGGGTTGCGCAGCGCGTTCTCGCCGGCGAGGCGGCCCGCCGTGCCGAAGAGGCGGCCGAAGACCGCCCGGCAGGCGACGAGCACGGGGTGGCCGAGGACGGGAGCCATCACTGCGACGGTGACGACCCAGATCACGGCGCCGGCGCCGATCCAGACGGCGCTGCTCCCCGGCGCGTCGGCGAAGCCGGCCACGACCAGCGCGCCGCCGACGACGAGGGCGATGGTGCCGAAGAGCAGCCGGCGGTGCATGCCCTTCTCCTGGACAGTCAGGTCGTCCCGCAGTGCGGCGACCGGGGAGACCTTCGAGGCCCGGCGTGCCGGCACGAGGGCGGCCACCATGGTGACGATGATCCCGACGACATAAGCCGCCACGACGGTGCCGAGGTTCAGCGTGAGGACGTCGCCGGAGATGTCGAGGCCGATGGCGCGGAACACCGCGGCCAGGGCACGCGACAGGCCGAGCCCGAGCAGGAGGCCGAGCGTGCTGCCGACGAGCGCCATGAGGAAGGCCTCGACCAGCACCGACCGGGTCACCTGCTTCTTGCTCGCCCCGAGGGCTCGCAGCAGGGCGGACTCGCGCACGCGCTGGCCCACGAGGATCGAGAAGGTGTTGAAGATGATGAACGCGCCGACGACGATCGCGATGACCGCGAAGGCGGTGAGGAAGATCGAGAAGACGCCGAGGAACTGGCCGACCTGGTCCTGCGACTCGGCCACGACCTCATCGCCGGTGACGGCCGTGAAGCCCGCCGGGACGACCTTCTTCGCAGCGGCGACGAGCTCGCCCTGGGTCACCCCGCCGGCGGCGGTGAGCGCCACCGACGTGAAGCCGTCCTGCCCGCCGAGGAAGATGTCCTGGGCCTGCCCCGTCTCGAGGAGCACGAGGGTCGCCCCGGCCGTGCCGCCGCCGTTGAGGTTGCCGGTCCCGACCAGCTCGAATGTCCTCCGGGGCTCGCCGAAGGGCACGATGAGCGACACGGTGTCGCCGATCCGGTAGTTGCCGCGCTCGGCCGAGGAGGCGTCGAGGGCCACCTCGCCGGCTCGCTCCGGCCAGCGGCCCGACTCGAGCTCCAGGACCGGCTCGCCGAGCATGTTCTCGCTCTCGGCGTAGTTGAAGGCAAGGGTTGGGGCACCCTGTCCGCCGACCACCTTGCCGTCCTTGCCGAGCAGGTAGGAGCCCAGTCCGTCGACGGACCCCGCCGCCCTGGCCACCTCCGGCAGCGCGTCGAGCCGCGCGACGTCGTCAGGCGAGAGCAGGGCCGAGGTCCCTGCCCCGGCGGCCTCGAAGGAGGCCTCGCCCTCGGTGCGGACGATCCCGTCCTGCGTCGAGCCCTTGATGATGTTGTCGAAGGTGGCGTTGAGGCCGCTGCTGAAGGTCATCACGCCGGCGAGGAAGCCGATGCCGAGCACGATGGCGAGCGTGCTCATCAGGAGGCGCAGCTTGCGCGCCACGAGGTTGCGCCAGGTCAGGCGGAGCATGGTCAGCCCGCCACCTTCGCGTCGGCGGCGGCCCGCTGGGCGGCCGCCTTGGTCGCGGCGGCGTCGTGGATCCGCGCCATCCGCTCGAGGATCTGGTCACGGTCCGGAGCGCGCAACTCGTCGACGATCCGGCCGTCGGCGAGGAACAGCACCCGGTCGGTGTAGGACGCCGCGACGGGGTCGTGAGTGACCATGACCACGGTCTGGCCGAACTCGTCGACGCTGCGACGCAGGAAGCCGAGCACCTCGGCCCCGCTGGTGCTGTCGAGGTTGCCGGTCGGCTCGTCAGCGAAGACGATCGTGGGCTTGCTCACGAGGGCGCGGGCGCAGGCAACGCGCTGCTGCTGGCCGCCGGACAGCTCGGCGGGCCGATGTCCGAGGCGGGGCCGGAGGCCGACCGCGTCGACCACCTCGTCGAACCAGCGCCTGGTCGGGCTTCCGGCCGGCGAGGCTGAGCGGCAGAACGATGTTCTCCTCCGCGCTGAGGGTGGGCACGAGGTTGAAGGCCTGGAAGACGAAGCCGATCCGTTCCCGGCGCAGGGCCGTCAGGTCGTTGTCCTTCAGCCGTCCCAGGGCGATGCCGTCGACGATGGCCTCGCCAGAGGTCGGGGTGTCGAGTGCGGCAAGACAGTGCATGAGGGTCGACTTGCCGGACCCCGAAGGGCCCATCACGGCGGTGAACTCGCCCCGCATCAGGTCGACGGTGACCCCGTCGAGGGCCCGCACCTGGGCCTCATCCTTCCCGTAGATCTTCACCAGGTCGACGGCACTCGCCGCCGCCCCGCGGTTGTCGGTCAGGTCGCGCATGGTGGGTCCCCCCGCTGTCGTAGGTACGTCGATCACCCGGGCAGTCTCGTGGGCGAACCCACTCCCGGGCATCAGGGATACACCCCGCTCCGACCCTGAGGTCCGTGACCCGACCCCGACCGGAGGTCACCGTCGAGCGCGACCGAGCCCAGCGGCATACGGCATCCCGAAGGGACGGAGGTCAGGGGGTCGCGCGAAGGGGACGCACCCCGCACAGCTGGCGCGACTGCGCCACGAGGTTGCCGGCCGAGTCCCAGATCCGGGCGTCCTCCTCGAGCATGCCTCCGGCATAGTTCTCCGTCGTCAGGACGACCTGCAGCCAGCCGGGCGCCGGACGCCGCCGGATGTGACCGGTGAACTCGAGGGTCGGCGTCCACCCGTAGAGGCCGAGGTCGAAGGCCACCGGGGGAAACGCGTCCAGGGCCAGGGCGAGCAGGGTCGTGTCGGGCTCGCGGTGGTCGCGCAGCCGCAGCCAGCCGCGGATCTGACCCTGCATCGACGGCTTGCCCATGGCCCAGCCCGCCGTCGCGGGATCGAGACGCAGGTCGACCCGGTCGAGGAACCTGCTGTGCGTGAGGAACTCCGGCGGGGCCTTATCCGACGAGAGGCACTCGTCCGGGGGCGGCATGTCTGGCGGCATCGACTGGCGGCTCGCGTCGACCTCGTCGAGGTTTCCGAAGGAGGCGATGGCCCGCATCCGCTCGACCTGCTGGCCGTCGACGTCCTGGGAGACGCTCACCTCGCCGGTCGACAGGAGGCGGCCGGTTCGCATGACCTCGCTGGAGACCGTGAAGGCGCCCGGCAGGGACGCCGTCATGAAGTAGGCGCTGAGGACGACCGGGTCGACGTGGCGGGTCTTCTCGGCCGGGTCGTGGGACAGGTGCTGACGCAGGGCCGTGAGCCCCGCCGCCATGACCACTCCGCCGTTGACGGCATTGCCGATCATCCACGACTCGCTGAAGGCGCCGTGCCGGATGGCCGGTGTGTCCCCGGGCTCGAGTCGGATGGCCTCGTCGTACTCGCTCACACGTCGTGTTGTAGCAGACGCCTCTCGCGGCCG
The DNA here is from genome assembly GCA_963754395.1 of uncultured Actinomycetota bacterium. Lineage (GTDB taxonomy): Bacteria > Actinomycetota > Actinomycetes > Actinomycetales > Dermatophilaceae > Intrasporangium. The sequence goes on from CAVWGJ010000018.1 coordinate 406,781, forward strand.
AGACAACCATTGCCCTGCTGTGAGACATCTTCCCTGTATCACCACGCGATGGGGGGACACAATGTCTCGAACGAAAGTGCTGCCACTCGCAGGCCTCGGGGCCACGATGCTGCTGGCGGGGTTCCTCGTGCCACCGGGCGCCCCAACCCCACCCGCCTTCGCAGAGGCCACCCAGCTCATATCGACGTCGGATCCCATCCGTGCCGTGATCAAGACGGTCACCAGCGCGGACGTCAGGTACACCTGGCGCGCCGGCTGCCCGGTCGGGCCCGCGAGCCTCCGCAAGGTCGAGATGGACTACCGGAGGTACGACGGCAGCATCAAGCGGGGGGTGCTCATCGTGCGCGCCTCACACGCTTCGGCGGTCGCAGCGATCTTCCGCGACGCCTACCGGAACGGCTTCCGGATCAACCGCATGGACAACCCGAACCTCTGGTACGGCAACGACGAGACGATGATGGCCGCCGACAACACCTCGGCCTTCAACTGCCGTCGAGTCACCGGCAACTCGTCCCGGCTGTCGCCGCACTCATACGGCAAGGCCATCGACGTCAACCCGCGCCGTAACCCGTACAAGGCGGCCAACGGCGTCTGGTACCCCCCGAACGGATACCGGTGGATCAACCGTTCCCTCCGCGACCCCGGCATGCTGTTCCGCTGGTCCGCGATGACCAAGAACATCATCAACCGTGGTGGGACCTGGGGTGGGTTCTGGCGCTACCCCGACTACCAGCACTTCGAGCTGCGCTGAGCCCCGTTTGAACCCGTTGAACCCGGTCGAGCTCGGGGTGTGCTCCGGTTGAGCACTGCACACGAGGTCCCGCGTGGTGGTCCCGCCTGCTGTCGGCGCGGTCTGCAACGGTGGGGACATGGATGGAGCTGCACTGCTTGCCGGTCTCGTCGTCGGGCTGGTCCTCGGCGGGTTCATCGCGTTCCTGTGGGTGCGGGGCTCGCTCCTGTCGCGGGCGACTGCCGCGGAGGCCGAGCGAGACCTGCTGCGCCTGCGCTCGCAGGACCTCGAGCTGGCGCGCGCGGAGTCCGCCGAGACGGCCGCCCTCCTGGCGCCGCTCCGCGACACGATCGGCCGGGTCGAGCGGCAGGTGGGCGCCCTCGAGCGCGACCGGGTGGAGCAGTTCGGCGAGCTCGGTGAGCGCCTCACCGCGGTCAGCCGCTCGACGGAGTCGCTCCGCTCGGAGACGGCCACCCTCGCGACCGCGCTGAGTGCCTCCTCGGTGCGCGGCGCCTGGGGCGAGGTCCAGCTGCGCCGGGTCCTCGAGCTGTCCGGGCTGTTGGCTCGGTGCGACTTCGACGAGCAGGTCACGCGGACCTCGCGCCATGGCGCGACGGTGCGACCCGACGCGGTGATCAACCTGCCCGGTGGGCGCCACGTGGTGGTCGACAGCAAGGCACCGATGTCCCACTTCCTCCAGGCGCAGGCCGAGACGGTGGGGGCGCAGGAGCGCGCCGAGCTGCTCGGCTCGCATGCGACCGCGCTGCGCCGTCACGTCGACATCCTCGCCGGCAAGGCGTACTGGACCGCCTTCAGCCGCGCGCCGGAGGTCGTGGTGTGTTTCGTTCCCGGCGAGGCCATCCTCGGTGCGGCGCTCGCCGACGACCCCGGGCTCTACGAGCACGCACTCAGTCGCAAGGTCGTGCTCGCCTCACCCGGCACGCTCTTCGCCGTCCTGCGCACCATCGGCGCCGTCTGGCAGCAGAATGCGCTGGAGCAGAGTGCCCGGGACCTGCTGGCGCTGGGCCAGGACCTGCATGTCCGCCTGTCGACCTTGGGGACCCACGTCACGTCGATGGGCCAGTCGCTTGCGCGCAGCGTCGAGCACTACAACCGGTTCGTCGGGACGCTCGAGTCGCGCGTGCTCGTCACGGCCCGGCGACTCCACGAGCTGGGCATCGCCCAGGAACCGGGCGCGAGTGTCGAGCCGCTGGAGTCCGCGCCACGATCGCTCAGCGCGCCGGAGCTGCTCGAAGGCCTCGGTCGCGTGGCACGGGACGAGGCACACCTGGCACGCGAGCGAGTGACTGGGACGCCAGAGGAGTCAACCGAGGCCACGGCGTAGGGCCGACAAGGCACGCAATCCGGCTCCGAACGTCGCGAATGCGGCACGATATAGCATTTCGGGCCGGTCCGAAGTGGACTTCCACAGGTTACCCCCGGACAATTGCCGCGTGGATGGTGGAGCACAGTGACCGCGGGTGGGGGGCCCGCGCCAGAAGAGAATCGTGATCCGACGGGTCGGCGGATCGGGCCGTACGAGCAGTCGCTCCGTGAGTCGGCCGGTCGCGCCGAGCAGACGCACCGTGCCCGAGTGCGCAAGAGACGACGTCGGCGCGGAATGATCGCCGCAGTGACCGTCGTGGCCGTCGCCATCGCTGGCTTCGCCGGCTGGCGGCTGCTCGCTCCCGAGCCACCACCGACCGGGGTGCCGTCGACGGCAGCCGCCCCGGTCTCGTGCGCGGACCCGACGCCGGTCACCATCGCGGCTGCTCCAGCCGTGGCGCCGATCGTCGCCTCGCTCGCCAAGACACTCAGCACGCACGAGGACGGACCGTGTGCTGCTTTCACCATCCAGGCTGCCGAGGCCTTCGACGCTGCCCGCACCGTGGGCACGTCGGCCGAGCCAGCAGCGTGGGTCACTGACTCCGCCGAGTGGGTCCAGCACGCGCAGTCGCTCGCGGCCCGTGAGCTCAAGGTCGACGCCCCGTTCGCCTCCAGTGGCATCGTCGTGGCGCTCCCCCCGGCTGCGGCTGACGAGCTGGGCAATCAGGCGACGTGGTCGACCATCATGACCGGGGGCACGCCGATCCGCGTCCCGGACCCGAACCGCTCTGCTCTCGGTGCCGCGGCTCTGGGCGCGGCCGCCCCGGGCCTCCCACCGGCACGGGTGACCGAGGTCGCCCGGGCCAATGCCTCGACGCCGGTGCCGCACCTCGAAGCGGTCGCCCAGTCGAACACTCCCCTCGGAACCGTCATCCCGGCCGCGCAGCTGGTCGCGTTCAACGAGTCGGACTCCCATCAGGACCTCGCTGCGCTGGCGCCGGCGGACGGGGCTGCCTTCCTCCAGTACAGCCTCGTCACGGTCAACGACAAGCCGGAGGTCGCGAAGCTCATCGCGGACTTCGCCTCCTATCTCGCGACCGACGAGGCCAAGGACACCCTCTCCGAGGCCGGGTTCACGACACCGGACCGGCCGGAGCCCCGGGTGCCGACGCCGCTCTACGGCATGATCACGCAGAAGCCCGCACCCGAAGCGGCCGTGGTCGCGGACGTCAGGGCCGCATGGACCAGCGTGGCACCGAAGGCTCAGGCTTTGCTCGCCCTCGACGTGTCCGGCGCCATGCTTCGCCGCACTCCGGAGGGCACCCGGCTCGACCTCCTGCAGGCGGCTGTCCTGCGCACCATCGCTGGCCTCCAGCCGTCCAACACCCTTGCCCTCTGGGCCTACTCGCTCCACATCGGCACCAAGGGAGACGATTTCCGACCGCTCCGAGGTGCGGGGGCACTCGGTGACGGCAAGCACTTCCTCGCTCTCCGCGAGAGTATCGCCGACCTCGACCGGACGGTCGGCGGTGGCCGCGGTCTCTACGACACGATCGCCGCTGCCTACGAGCAGGCCCGCTCGACCTTCGCCAAGGGCTACGACAACTCCGTCGTCGTCGTCACGGCTGGGCCCAACGAGGACGACTACGGCGCATCCCTCAAGATCCTCACCGACCGGATCAACGGGCTCAAGGATCCGGCCCGCCCGGTCCGGATCGACATCGTCGGCTTCGGCACCGAGCCGGATGCCAAGGCGATGACCTCGATCGCGAAGCTGACCGGCGGCCGCTACCTGCCCGCACCGGAGGCGGGCGACCTGGACGCTGCCCTGTCGACGGCACTCGGCGGCTGAGGCTTGCGCAGGTCCAGACGATCGCCAAGGGACTTGCTTCGATGCAGGGCGTGGCCGGCGGCGGGCGCGGCCTCTACGACACCATTGTCGCCGCCACGCAGGCGGCCTCCTCGCAGTCGGCCGCTGGCGCACCCAACACAGCCGTGGTCGTGACGGCTGGTCCCAACGACGACGACTTCGGCGCTTCACTCGGAGAGGTCAAGTCGGCTCTGAGCACGACCTCGACCTCGGACACGTCGGTCCGCCTCGTCATCATCGGGGTGGGCGACAAACCCAACGCCACCATCCTCACAGAGGTCGCCGAGGCGACAGGCGGGGCCTACCTCGCAGCCACGAGCGCTGACCAGCTGTCCGAAGCCGTCGGGTCGGCGCTCGCCGGGCGTCCCTGATCCGCTCGAGCGGTGTCCCGGGACCCGTCAGTGCAGGGAACCCGCGTCCTCGAAGGCGGCGTCGTGACGGACTGAACCGGCCTCGCTCCCGGAGAGGCGCTTGATGTCGCGGCGCAGCTCGTTGGGCAGCGCGAAGAGGAGGGACTCCTCCGCGGCAACCACCGGCTCGACCGTCTCATAGCCGCGCGCTGCGAGCCACGCCAGCACGTCGCGGACGAGCACCTCGGGCACGCTGGCGCCCGACGTCACCCCGACGGTGGAGACCCCGTCGAGCCAAGCCTCGTCGATCTCGTCGGCGTAGTCGACGAGGTGGCCGGCCCGCGCACCGTGCTCGAGCGCGACCTCGACGAGGCGGACGGAGTTCGAGGAGTTACGCGACCCGACGACGACCATGAGGTCGGTGTCCTTCGCCATCTGCTTGACGGCCCCCTGGCGGTTCTGCGTCGCGTAGCAGATGTCGTCGCTGGGCGGGCTCTGCAGGGCGGGGAACTTCTCCTTGAGCCGCTTGACCGTCTCCATCGTCTCGTCGACCGACAGCGTCGTCTGGGAGAGCCAGACGACCTTCTCGGGGTCGCGGACCGTGACGTTGTCGACGTCGTCCGGCCCCTCGACGAGGGTGATGTGCTCCGGCGCCTCGCCGGAGGTGCCGACGACCTCCTCGTGGCCCTCGTGGCCGATGAGCAGGATGTCGTAGTCGTCGTCTGCGAAGCGGACTGCCTCGCGGTGCACCTTGGTCACGAGGGGACACGTGGCATCGATCGTCTTGAGGCTGCGCGCACGGGCCTCGTCGTGGACGACCGGCGCGACGCCGTGCGCCGAGAAGATGACCGTGGCGCCCTCGGGCACCTCCTCGGTCTCCTCGACGAAGATCGCTCCGCGCTTCTCGAGGGTGCGGACGACGTGCTTGTTGTGGACGATCTGCTTGCGGACGTAAACCGGCGGCCCGTACAGCTCGAGCGCCTTCTCCACCGTCACGACTGCACGGTCGACGCCAGCGCAGTAGCCGCGCGGAGCGGCGAGGAGGACCTTCTTCTCGGGCTGAGTCATGCGTCCATGCTAGGCGGGCTGGTGGTGGCATCCCCAATCGTGGTCGTATGCCGCTGGGCTCGCGGGCGCACGCCGGTGACCTGCCGTGGGAGGCGGGCCGCCGTAGGGTGACCCTCGTGAGCACCCTGGGACCGCTGCCCGAGAAAGCGGCCGAGACGACCGCGGAGCGGCCCTGGCCGGTCCGCGTGCTCAGCATCAAGATCGCGGACTACGTCGACAAGATGTCGCAGCTGTGGGTCGAGGGTCAGGTCGTCCAGTTCACCCCTCGGGGCGGGACGGCCTTCCTGACTCTTCGTGACCCGGACGTCGACATGTCCCTGTCCGTCTCGGTCCCGATGAATGCGGTCAACGCCATGTCGATCCCGCTGACGCAGGGTGCGCGGGTGGTGCTCCAGGCCAAGCCGACCTTCTGGACCAAGCGGGGGTCCCTCCAGCTCGAGGCCCGGCAGATCCGCCCGGTCGGCATCGGCGACCTGCTGGCCCGCGTCGAGATGCTCAAGCGGACGCTGGCGGCCGAGGGTGTCTTCGATGCCGAGCGCAAGCGGCCGATCCCGTTCCTACCGCACCGCGTCGGTCTCATCACCGGGCGCAACTCCGCCGCTGAGAAGGACGTCGTCGAGAACGCCCGGCGCCGGTGGCCGGCGGTGCGCTTCGAGATCCGCGAGGTCGCGGTTCAAGGCAGCACCGCCGTCGCCGAGGTCGTCGCGGCCCTGGCCGAGCTGGATGCGCAGCAGGGGGTCGACGTCATCGTCATCGCCCGCGGCGGCGGGGCGCTCGAGGAGCTGCTGCCCTTCTCCAACGAGGCGATGATCCGGGCCGTTGCCGCCGCACGCACCCCGGTCATCAGCGCCATCGGCCACGACGTCGACCAGCCCCTCCTCGACTTCGTGGCCGACTGGAGGGCGTCGACACCGACTGATGCCGGCAAGAAGGTCGTCCCCGACGCCGCCCGCGAGATCGCCTTGGTGGCCGGAGGGCGGGACCGTTTGCGCAGCGCGATCGAGCGACGGATCGAGTCCGAGCGACGAGGCCTGCGCTCCCTGGTCAGCCGTCCCGTGCTCGCCGACCCGATTGCCCATCTCAAGGTGCGACGCGACGAGCTCGAGGGCCTTCGCGAGCGCGCGGCCCTGCGCCTCGAGGCCAGGCTGCACCGGGCCGCCGACCAGGTCGAGCACCTGCGTCGTCAGGTCATCGCCCTCTCGCCGCAGTCGACCCTGGATCGCGGCTACGCCGTGGTCCAACATCGGGACGGACGCATCGTGATGGACCAGGAGGACGTCGGCGTCGATGAGCTGCTCCGGGTGCGGGTGGCCCGGGGTGACTTCGGGGTGCGGCCGGTGAGCAACGGCATCGCGGATGCACCGTCGTCACCCCCACGTCAGGCTCGAAAGCCACGCACGACGCAGTCGAAGCCGGCGTCATAGGGTGTCCGACATGGCTTCCGGCACAGCTGAGGACCCCAGGGCGGCGTTTCCCGACATCGCGGACCTGCGGTATGAGGACGCCCGCGAAGAGCTCATCGGCATCGTGGCCAAGCTGGAGGCTGGGCAAGCGCCCCTCGAGGACTCCATGAACCTGTGGCGCCGCGGCGAGGCCCTGGCCGCCCACTGCTCTCGCTGGCTCGACGGCGCCCAGGCCGAGATCGAGCGAGCCACCGACACGAAGCAGACCGACTCCTCCGACGGCGCCACCCGGTAGGTCCCCGACCGCCGGGGCCCCTACGCCCGTCGACGGAGCTCGTACTTGAGGATCTTGCCGGTCGCGGTGTGCGGCAGCTCCTCGACCCGGACGATGTCACGGGGCACCTTGTAGCCCGCGAGGAGACTCCGGACGTGGCCCACGAGGTCTTCGTCGCTGACGAGCGCGCCGGGCCGGAGGGTCACGTACGCTCGGGGCCGCTCGCCCCATTTCTCGTCCGGAACCCCGACGACGGCGGCCTCGACCACGTCTGGGTGCGACACGATGGCTTGCTCGACCTCGACGGAGGAGATGTTCTCGCCTCCGGAGATGATGACGTCCTTGGACCGGTCCTTGATCTCGACGTACCCGTCCGGGTGCATCACGCCCAGATCGCCGGTGTGGAACCAGCCGCCCGCGAACGCCTGCCCTGTCGCTTGTGGGTCCCTGTAGTAGCCCACCATCACATTGTTGCCCCGCAGGACGACCTCACCGAACGTGGCACCGTCCGCGGGTACGTCCCGCATCTCCACATCGACGACCCGGACGGTTTCTGCTTGCACCATGCCGACACCTTGGCGGGCGAGCAGCCGTGCGCGGTCACCGGAGGCGAGCGACTGCCATCCGTCCTGGGGTTCGGTGATGGTGAAGGGCCCATAGACCTCGGTCAGTCCGTAGACGTGCACCACCGTGATGCCGAGGCCCTCCATCGTGCCGATGATGGTGGGCGACGGCGGCGAGCCGGCGGTCGTGATGCGCAGGGTGCCGGAAACCGGGTGGGCTTCCGCGGCAGCGGCGATCGTTGTCAGCACCGTCGGTGCCCCCCACAGGTGGGACACGCCCAGGGTGTCGATGGCATCCCAGACGGCGTCGCCTCGCACGGCCCGCAGGCAGATGTGCGTTGCCGCTGCCCCCGTCACCCCCCACGGGGCGCACCAGCCGTTGCAGTGGAACATGGGCAAGGTCCACAGGTACCTGCTGCCACCGTCCAGCCCGTTGTGGATGACGGCTCCCATGGCCGCAAGGTAGGCGCCCCGGTGTGAGTACATGACGCCCTTGGGGTGCCCCGTGGTGCCGGAGGTGTAGTTGATCGTGATGAGCTGGTTCTCGTCCTCCACCGTCCACGGCAGCGCCTCGCCGGAGCTCGATGCCTGCATGAAGTCGCCATAGGTCACGTCGGCCGCGGCCCGCAGCTCCGGGGCGTCTGCCACGGTCGGGTCGTCCAGCTGCACCACCGCCTCCACGGCCGGTACTGCCTCGCGGATGCCGTCCAGCTTGTCCAACAGCTCGAAGTCGGCGAAGAACAGGCGCGCCTCGCAGTGGTTCAGGATGTACTCGATCTCGGGCCGCGCCAGGCGTGAGTTGATGGCGACCAGCACTCCCCCGGCCAGGGGCACCGCGAAGTGGGCGATGAGGAGTTCCGGAACGTTTGGGGCCAGGAAAGCGACGCGGTCGCCAGGGGCGATTCTCGACCTGATGCGGGCAGCCAGACGCTGGGCTTCGTCGGCGAACTCCGCATAGGTGCTCCGCCTCTCGCCGTAGACGATGGCGACGCGGTCGGGGAACACGGCGGCCGAGCGCTCCAGGAATCTCAGCGGGGTGAGCTCGCTCCGGTTGGGGGACAGGGCGGACACGGGTACCTCCAACGGCAGGCGCAGGCTGGGCGCGGGGCTGTACTGGCGAGCATGGTAGGACGGACGCAACCCGAGCCGGTACCCACCAAAGTGGGTGTTGTCCGCTTCGCCGTCATCCGCTCGACAACGTCAGGGGATGATGCCTTGACGGCGCGCCTCCACCACCGCAGCATGCCGGGACTTCACGCCCAGCTTGGCCATCAGGTTGCGCATGTAGGTCTTCACGGTGTCCCGGCTGAGGCCCAGCCGATCGGCGATCTCCGTGTTGCCGCACCCCAGGCTCGCGTACGACAGCACGTCGACCTCCCTGTGAGTCAGCCTGACCACCGGCTCGTCGGAGGGACGGCCCAGACGGCGCAACGACTGCTCGACCCGGCTGATCCGGGCCCGTAGCTCGGGGTCGTCGACCACCTCCGCGATCTCCTGCAGGGCGAGGTAGCCCTCGGTGATCGCCTCGGAGACGCGCGGGTCCCGCCGCTCCCCCGGATCGCGCAGGGTGTCGGCCAGGGCCCGCAGGCGGAACCCCACCTCGTCCTGCACCGCGAACTGGTACGCCAACGCGCTCGCCGCAGACTCGAGCTCGCCCACGGGGCCGTCACCGAGGGTGACCGAACGTCGTAGGCCGCCGTACAGGACCCCTCGCGTCCTCCCCTTGACGAGGATGGGCGCGGCCACGAGCGCTTGGATCCCTTCGGTGGTGATCTCGCGGTCGTAGTCATGGGTGATGATGGGCGCCGTCCGGTAGTGGTCGACACGCACCGGGCGGCGCTCGACCAGTGCCCTGCCGCCAGCTCCCCGCTGCGCCTGGATGACCAACCCGCGGAGCACTCTGCTCCGGGTACCGGAGAAGTCGGAGAGGTGCAGCCGGTGCCGATCGACTCCCCCGCCGAAGAGCACGTCGAACGTGCCGCTGCGCTGTAGGGCCCGCAGCTCCGATCGCATTCGGTCTCTGATTGCGGGAATCAGAGCTTCTGTCTCCATCAGCGTCACGCCTGACTCCTCTGTCAGTGGTGATCCTATGGCTCGCCCCGGGAGCCCGGTCTTTCACGCGCTGGCCCGGGCTGGTGAAGCATGACGGACCGAGGGCAATCCCCTTCGTCGAGTGTGCAGTTCGTGCCGTGCCGGAGGTCTGGCACGGACTGCACACTCGACGCTGGCCGGCCGAGGCGGAAGGCCAGGTGCGTCGGGAACGAGCCCAGCGGCATACGGCATCCTTTTTCCCCTCAGCACACCGGCCAGCGGGCGGTCAGGAGGCCGCCGTCACCTCGCGCAGAGCCGCGACGAAGGCCTGGAGCTCGTCCTCGGTGGTCGTGCCCGTCACGGCGAGCGTTGTCGCGTCGGAGCCGGCCGCGCGCTCGACGTAGCTGACCTGCGTCCCGGATCGAGAGACGTAGCGCTCGAAGGTCCGAGCCCCGACGCTGACCGAGCCGTCTCGCTCCCCGTCGTTGACGGACCGGGCGACCCAACCGTCCGTGACGTCGGTCCCCTCCTTGAGCGCGATGTCGCCGCCCGCAGGCGTCTCCCACACCGTCGTGAAGGTCGGGACGTTCTCGGTCCCCGGCGCGTACGTCGCGACGGTGGGGACCCAACCCTCGCCCAGGCCTTGGGGCAGCTCGAGCGGCACCCTGGTCTGGGTCGTCGTGGTCCGTGCCTTCGCGAGGGCGTCGACGGCCGGACGGTGGACCTCGTCGATGCGCGGCACGAGGGCGACGAGGGCGGCCACGAAGAGACCGATGAACAGCAGGGACCGAAGCATGTTGGGAAGCGAGCCCAGCGAGTAGCGGCTGGGACGCGGGGCGTCGGTCGTCGACACGGTCTCAGGGACGGTCATGTGACCATCGTCCCCGAGTCGTGCGACCGCGCCAAACCGGTCCCCACGCCCCGATAGGCTGGCGCCGACCGCGACGCCGCAGAGCCGGAGGACCCCATGAAGCACAGCCCGCCCGATCGCAACCTGGCCCTGGAACTCGTACGAGTCACCGAGGCGGCGGCGATGGCGGGTGGTCGCTGGGTGGGCCGGGGTGAGAAGAACAAGGCCGACGGAGCCGCCGTCGAAGCCATGCGGGCCATGATCTCGACGGTCAGCATGAACGGTGTCGTCGTCATCGGCGAGGGCGAGAAGGACAACGCCCCCATGCTGTTCAACGGGGAGCACGTCGGTGACGGGACCGGCCTCGAGTACGACGTGGCCGTCGACCCGATCGACGGGACGACGCTGACGGCCAAGGGCATGCCCAACGCGATCTCCGTCATGGCCGTCGCCAACCGCGGCGCCATGTATGACCCGTCCGCCGTGTTCTACATGGACAAGCTGGCAACCGGGCCGGATGCCGCCGACGTCGTCGACATCCGGCTCCCCGTCGCGGAGAACATCCGCCGAGTCGCCAAGGCGAAGCGTGAGACGACGGCCGACGTCACGGTCGTCATGCTCGACCGGCCCCGGCACGAGAAGCTCGCCGACGATGTCCGTGCGACGGGGGCCCGCATCCGCTACATCACCGACGGCGACGTTGCTGGTGCGGTCATGGCCGCACGGCCCAACACCGGAGTCGACCTGCTGCTCGGCATCGGGGGCACACCCGAGGGCATCATCGCTGCCTGCGCCATCAAGTGCGTCGGCGGGGTCATCCAGGGCAAGCTGTGGCCCAAGGACGACGAGGAGCGGCAGAAGGCGATCGATGCCGGCCACGACCTCGACCGCGTCCTGTCCACGGAGGACCTCGTCACGAGCGACTGCTTCTTCGTGGCGACCGGCGTCACCGACGGCGAGCTGCTCCGCGGCGTCCGCTACGGCAGCAACTCCGCTCGGACGAACTCGCTCGTCATGCGCTCGCGCAGCGGGACGATCCGCACCATCGAGAGCGAGCACAACTTCAGCCGTCCGGGCTGGTTCGGCAGCCCCGACATGATCGAGGACTGAAGGCCAGGGCCGTGACCGACCGCCCCCTCGGCAGCGCGCGCGGTGGCCGCACCCTCGTCATTGGTGAGGCGCTCATCGACGCCGTGGCCACGGCCGATGGGCGCCGCAAGGAAGACGGAGGCACGGACGCCGACGGGAGCACGGTCGAGCACGTGGGCGGCAGCCCCGCGAACGTCGCCGTTGGCCTGGCCGCCCTCGAGCACGCGGTCTCCCTCGCCACGTGGATCGCGACGGACGACCACGGCAACCGGATCGCAGATCACTGCCATGAGCGGGGGGTGGAGCTGACGCCCGGTTCGCAGGGCGCCCCCTTCACGTCCGTCGCGCACGCCACCATCGACGGCACCGGCGCTGCGACCTACCGCTTCGAGCTGGAGTGGCAGCTGGCGGCTGTCCCCGGGTTGACGGAATACAGCCACCTGCACACGGGCAGCATCGCGGCGGTGCTCGAGCCTGGTGGCGGCGCGGTGCGGGACACGCTGCGGATGGCACGCCCGACGGCGACGATCTCCTACGACCCCAACGTCCGGCCAGCACTCATGGGCGACCCCGTCGAGGCGCGCCGGATCATCGAGGAGTGCGTCGCGCTCGCCGATGTCGTCAAGGTGTCGGACGAGGACCTCGCGTGGCTGCGCCCCGGGGAAGCGGTGGACGACGTGGTCGCGGGCTGGGCAGGACTCGGCCCCGGCCTGATCGTCGTGACCCGGGGCGACCAGGGGGCCGTGGCCAGGCTGACCCGGACCGGTGAGGCACACGTCGCGCCCGTTCCCCCGACCACGGTGGTCGACACGGTCGGGGCCGGGGACTCCTTCATGGCCGGCCTCATCTCCGGTCTGATCGACGCCGGCCTCGCGGGGGGCCCGGCCGCCCGCGACCGGCTCGGCCGTGCCGACCTCGCTGCGGTCGTGCCCACGATAGAGCGGGCGATCGCGACCAGTCGGATCACGGTGAGCCATCCCGGGGCCCATGCGCCGACACGCGCCGACCTCGTGAGCGGCTGACGCGTCATTCGACAAGAACGGCCGTCGCGAGCAACAATCGACGGCGAATCCCGCGCTATGTTGCCGGTGGTTCATTTCGTGACGCCCACACCCGGGCGTACTCATATAAGGAATCCCGTTGACCAACCCCCCACCTCCACAGCGTCCGTCCACCCCGTACGACCAGACCGTCAGTGAGACGAGGGCGGCACGGAAGGCGCTCGAGGCCCAGATCGCCGCGGCCCGTCGTCGACGCCGAGTGGGTGCGATAGCTGCGATCGTCGCTCTCGTCGCTGCTGTCGTGGGAGGTGCGACGTGGTGGATCGGTCGGGACACATCGCCCGCCTCGACCCCTGTCGCCAGCCCCTCCGGCAAGAGCTGCGACACGCTGACGCCGGTCACGCTCTGGGCCGCCCCCTCGATGCAGCGCGCGGCGCATGAGCTCGCCAAGGTCTACCAGAAGAAGCCCGACTCGCCCTGCGTGAACTATGAGGTGCTCGCCCGCAAGCCGGTCGAGGCCATGCTCGGTCTCGGCAAGGAGCAGCCGGAGCGGCCCGACGCCTGGATCCCCGACTCCCCGCTCTGGGTCGAGCGGGTCAACCAGGTCGCCAAGCTCAAGGCCGAGCAGGTGGCGCCGTTCGCCAAGAGCGCCCTCGTCGTCGCCATGGACCGGGCCGAGGCCGACCAGCTCGACGGCCAGGCAGCGTGGCTCGAGCTCGTGGCCTCGGACACGCCGATCCGTCTGAGCGACCCCAGGAGCACGACGGCGGGAATGCTGACGCTCTCGACGACGTTGCCGCTGCTCAGCAAGGAGCAGGGCCGGGTCATCATCCCGAAGCTGGCCCAGCAGATGGCCGCGTCGGATGACCAGCTCTTCGAGACCTACCTGACCAAGCCGGAAGAGGCCATGGCCTTCCCGACGTCGGAGGCCTCCCTGGCCCAGCACAACCGGTTCAACCCGAAGAACCAGATGGTGGCGGTCGTCCCGTCCGAGGGGACCCCGTCGTTCGAGTACAGCCTCGTCACCGTGTCCGAGGACCCGGCGCGAAGGGCGGGCATCGAGTCGCTGCGCACGTTCCTGAACTCCCCCGAGGCAGCCGAGATCATGGCCACGTTCGGCCTGCGCTCCACCGCTGTCCCGGTGACCCTGCCGACCCCAGAGGGCAGCATCGGTGACATCAAGGCCAGTGCATCCCCCAGCGCCGCTCAGGTGGCGGCAGCCACGGACGTGTGGCAGTCCGCGACGACCGACTTCCAGCTCCTCTCGGTGTTCGACGTCTCCGGCTCGATGAACGAGAAGGTGGGCGACACGACCCGCGTGAAGATCACGCAGGAGGCGGCCGGCATCGCGCTCAACGCCCTGCCCGGATCGACCAAGCTCGGCCTCTGGGTCTTCTCGAGCGACAAGGGGCCGAACGGAGTCGACTACAAGAAGGTCGTGCCGCTCGGCATGCTCTCGGACGACCAGCACCGGGGCCGGATGGCCGCTGCCGCCGCCTCGTTGAGCAAGGAGGTCGAGGGGTGGACCGGTCTCTACGACACGATCTGGGCGGCGTACCAGGAGGTTCGGGCCAACTATGACCCGGACCGCGTCAACGCCGTCGTCGTGCTGACGGACGGCAAGAACGAGGACCCGGGTGGCGGCCTCTCCCTGGACCAGCTGATGGCCAACATCCGTCAGGCGACCGACCCGAAGCGGCCCATCGCCATCACGACGATCGGCATCGGCCCGGACGTCGACGCGGAGTCGTTGCGGACGATCTCGCGGGGCTCGTTCTCGGAGTTCTACGGCGCACCAAGCCCGGCCGACATGACCACCGTGCTGGCGAAGGCGCTGTTCGACCACGAGTGCAAGGACGGCGTCTGCGTCTGAGTACTTGAGCGGCAGCGAGTCGCGTTTCGCTCGAAGGGCCCCCGGTTCGCCGGGGGTCCTTCGTCATTCCGGCCGTATGCCGCTGGGCTCGCTCCCGCTCGACAGTGACCTCGCTCTGCTGCCCCTTCACAACGTTTCGCTCACGCCTACTGGCCTCTGTCCCCCGCACGCGGTAGGAATGAGGCATGTGGGGTGACCCACGTCACGGGACAAAGCGGTCCAAGTGCACAACTCAGGCGAGGAGTGGCGAATGAGCGGGAACCGTAAACGAGTCGTGCTGGCCGCTGGGGTGGCCGTCGCAATGACCCTCCTGACGGGGTGTCTGTCGAGCGAGAACCCGAGCGGGGGCGGAGGGGCAGCCGACACGGGCGGCTTTGTCGACGGCGGCAGCGCGGACAACGACAAGAAGGTCACCATGCTGGGCACCTTCGGTGGCGACGAGGAGAAGAACTTCCTCGCAGCGCTGGCCCCCTTCGAGCAGTCGAGCGGGATCGACATCCAGTACACCTCCGACCGCGACTTCGCCACGACCATCAAGCAGAAGGTCAACTCCGGCGACGCGCCGGACATCGGGCTCTTCGCCCAACCGGGCGGGCTGATGGAGTTCGCGGCCGACAACAAGGTCCAGGCGCTGGATTCGATCCTTGACGTGAACGCGCTCAACTCCACTCTCGTCCCCGGTCTGCTCGACTCCGCGAAATACAACGGCAAGGTCTACGCCGCCCCGATGAAGCTGGCTGGCAAGAGCCTCGTCTGGTACCCGAAGAAGGCCTACACCGCGGGCGGGTACTCGACGGCACCGGCGACGATGACCGAGCTGCAGGGCGTCGCCGACAAGATCAAAGCCAGTGGGACGGCGCCCTGGTGCATGGGCTGGGAGTCCGCCCAGGACACCGGTTGGGTCGGCACCGACTGGATCGAGCAGTACGTGCTGGGCATGTTCGGACCCGAGGTCTACGACCAGTGGACCAGCCACAAGATCCCGTTCAACGACCCGAAGATCATCCAGGCGTTCGACGAGTTCGCCAAGATCGCCAAGGGTGACGGCTACGTGCTCGGCGGCCCGAAGGGCGTGCTCAGCACTCCCTTCGGCGAGGCCATGCTTCCCGCGTTCGCCAACCCGCCCCAGTGCTTCCTCGAGCGTCAGGGCAACTTCGTCACCTCGTTCCTGCCCAAGAACATCCAGGCCAACCTCGCAGAGGAGGTCGGGGTCTTCGCCTTCCCGAAGTTCGACACCGGTTTCGAGGGAACGGCGATGATCGGTGCGGCAGACATGGCGGCGCTGTTCAACGGCAATGACCCTGACGCGCAGGCGGTCATGAAGTTCCTCGCCTCGGCCGACTTCGGCAAGGAGTGGGCCAAGGCCGGCGGCTGGCTGTCGCCGCACAAGACGTTCGACACATCTCTCTACCCCGACGAGACCACGAAACAGGTCGCCGACATCGTTTCGAAGGCAGGCGTCTTCCGCTTCGACGGGTCCGACCTCATGCCCAAGGCGGTCGGTTCGGGAACGTTCTGGTCCGAGCTGATCAAGTGGGAGAACGGCCAGTCCTCAAAGGAGACGGCTGACAACATCGAGGCGAGCTGGCCGAAGTCATGACCACGCAGATCGTCACGCCTCCGCAACGCGCCGCACCCGACGAAGCCTACGCGGCGCTGCGGGCCCGTCCGCGCAAGATCATCATCGGCCTCGTCGGGATGGCCGTGGTGGTCTGGGCCCTGGCCAACCTCTTCCTCGCCTTCGGCTACTACCCGGAGCGGTTCGGCAACAAGATCGTCATAGCCCTGCTCGCAATCGTGGCCGGCGTCGCGGGGGCCGCCCTGCTCTTCTGGTTCCTCAACATGTTCGTCGAGGGTCTGCCGGAGCGGCTCACGCAGGGAGTCATCCCCTACGCCTTCCTGATCCCGGGCTTCCTCTTCGTTGCCCTGATGCTGATCTACCCGACGTTCCAGTCGATCAACTACTCGTTCGCCAACTCCGACAGCACGGCCTATGTCGGCCTGCAGAACTACCGGACGATCTTCAGCGACAGCGAGTTCTGGAACGCGATCATCAACAACATCCTGTGGCTGATCATCGTCCCCGCGGTCGTCGTCGCCTTCGGCGTCGTCGTCGCGGTGCTGTCCGACAAGCTATCGGCCAACGGAGAGAAGTTCGCCAAGAGCCTGATCTTCGTGCCGATGGCGATCTCGGCCGTAAGCGCGTCGGCGATCTGGCTGCTCATCTACGCGTACAACAACCCCGGGCAGGCGCAGACCGGCCTGCTCAACGCGATCTGGGTGGGACTCGGCGGCGAGCCCCAGGCCTGGCTGCAGATCGAGACCGCCAAGCTCAACTCGATCCTGCTCATGGTCATCCTCATCTGGCTCCAGGCCGGCTTCGCGATGGTCCTGCTCAGCTCGGCCATCAAGGGCGTGCCCGAGGACACGCTCGAGGCCGCCCGCATCGACGGCGCCTCCGAGTGGCAGATCTTCTGGCGGGTCGTCATCCCGCAGATCATGGGCACCATCATCACGGTCTTCGTCACGGTGTTCATCACGGTGCTCAAGGTCTTCGACATCGTCTACGTCACGACCAACGGTGCCTACAACACCAACGTCATCGCGAACCTCTTCTTCAACAAGCTGTTCGGCGCGAGCGAGGCGGGGCAGGCCTCGGCCATCGTCGTCGTCCTGCTTCTGGCGGTGATCCCGCTCATCTGGTTCCAGATCCGGCACTTCCGCAACGAGGAGACGAACCGATGAGTCGCAGGCTGATGAAGGACGGACGGCCGCTCAGCCCGTTCTCGATTGCAGTCATGACATTGCTGGCGCTGCTGTGGTCGATCCCCACCATCGGCCTGCTCATCACATCGTTCCGCAGCCGTGACGACGCCGCCTCGTCCGGGTGGTGGACGGCCCTGTTCAACCCCTTCTCGTCCGAGTGGACCACGAGCAACTACCGCGGCGTCTGGGAGGGGAACGACTTCGGCGCCGGGTTCGTCAACAGCATCGCTGTCGCGGTGCCGGCCACGATCATCCCGATCATGTTCGCGGCCTTCGCCGCCTACGCGTTCACCTTCATGAAGTTCCGCTTCAAGGAGTTCCTCTTCCTGCTCATCATCGCCGTCATGGTGGTGCCGATCCACGTCGCGTTCCAACCGATGCTCAACATGCTCGGTCCGCGCGGCCTCGGCATCTCGGGCCAGTACATCGCGGTCTGGCTCCTGCACACCGGCTTCGGCATGCCGCTGTGTATCTACGTCCTCCGCAACTACATGACCACGCTGCCGGCGAGCGTGGTCGAGTCGGCCAAGATCGACGGGGCAACCCACTTCCAGACGTTCTGGCGGCTGGTGGTCCCGATGTCGATCCCCGCCATCGCGGCGTTCGCGACGCTCCAGTTCCTCTGGGTGTGGAACGACCTGCTCGTCGCCAAGCTGTTCCTCAACGCCGACAACGCGACAGTCATCGTCAAGCTCCAGCAGCTGCTCGGCACGCAGGGCCAGGGTCAGGAGCTGCTCACCGCCGGGGCCTTCATCTCGATCATCATCCCGATGATCGTCTTCGTGGCCCTCCAGCGGTACATGGTCCGAGGCATGACCTCAGGCGCGGTGAAGGGCTGACGCCCACCCACTGACCCGGCCACGGACCTGCCCTCCCAGCGCAACTAGGCTGGGAGGGCACGTTCGTATGCCGCTGAGCTGAGCGGCATACGGCAGCGTCCTCCCAGCCCGCCAAAGACCAAGGAGACCTCCGTGGCCGAGTTCGCCTACGAGGACCTGCTGCCGATCGGCAGCGACGAGACGCCGTACCGGCTACTCACCACGGAGGGGGTGCGGACGGTCGACGGGCCCGGAGGACGCACGTTCCTCGAGGTCGACCCCGAGGCGCTGCGGCTGCTCACGGAGACGGCGATGCACGACATCGCCCACTACCTGAGGCCCGGGCACCTCCAGCAGCTCGCGAACATCCTCGAGGACCCGGAGGCGAGCAACAACGACAAGTTCGTCGCCCTCGACCTGCTCAAGAACGCCAACATCGCGGCCGGTGGCGTGCTGCCCATGTGCCAGGACACGGGCACGGCGATCGTCATGGGCAAGCGTGGTCAGCAGGTGCTCACGCCCGGTGGCGACGAGGAGGCGATCAGCCGCGGGGTCTACGACGCGTACACGCGGCTCAATCTGCGCTACTCACAGATGGCTCCGGTGACGACGTGGGACGAGCGCAACACCGGGTCGAACCTGCCCGCCCAGGTCGAGCTCTACGCCGACACCGCGCCGGGGCACGAGAAGACGTACAAGTTCCTGTTCATGGCCAAGGGTGGCGGCTCGGCCAACAAGAGCTACCTCTACCAGGAGACGAAGGCGATCCTCAACGAGGACGCGATGCTGCGCTTCCTCGACGAGAAGCTCCGCTCGCTGGGGACCGCTGCCTGTCCGCCCTACCACCTCGCCATCGTCATCGGCGGCACGAGTGCCGAGTTCGCTTTGAAGACAGCGAAGTACGCGTCGGCGAAGTACCTTGACACACTGCCCAAGCAGGGAAACCCGGCCACGGCTCATGGTTTCAGGGATGTCGAGCTCGAGGAGAAGGTCCTCGAGCTGACCCGGCAGTTCGGCATCGGGGCGCAGTTCGGTGGCAAGTACTTCTGCCACGACGTCCGCGTCGTGCGCCTGCCGCGGCACGGGGCCTCGCTGCCCGTCGCGATCGCGGTGTCGTGCTCGGCCGACCGCCAGGTGCTCGGCAAGATCACGCCCGAGGGCGTGTTCATCGAGCAGCTCGAGACCGACCCGGCGCGGTTCCTGCCCGACGAGACACACGAAGGCCTCGAGGGGCTGGGCGAGCACGCCGAGGACGCGGTCGGGGTCTCGTCGACCAGCAGGAACGTCGTCGTCAAGGTCGACCTCAACCAGCCGATGGACGACATCCTCGCCGAGCTGTCCAAGCATCCGGTCAAGACGCGCCTGTCGCTGACCGGGCCCTTGGTCGTGGCGCGCGACATCGCGCACGCCAAGATCAAGGAGCGGCTCGACGCGGGCGAGGAGATGCCGCAGTACCTCAAGGACCATCCGGTCTACTACGCCGGGCCGGCCAAGACTCCCGAGGGGATGCCGTCCGGCTCGTTCGGGCCGACGACTGCGGGGCGGATGGACTCGTACGTCGACCAGTTCCAGGCCGCCGGTGGGTCGAAGGTCATGCTCGCCAAGGGCAACCGGAGCAAGCAGGTGACCGGCGCGTGCGCCGCTCACGGCGGCTTCTACCTCGGCTCGATCGGTGGTCCGGCGGCTCGGCTCGCGCAGGACTGCATCAAGAAGGTCGAGGTGCTCGAGTACGAGGAGCTCGGCATGGAGGCGGTCTGGAGGATCGAGGTCGAGGACTTTCCGGCGTTCATCGTCGTCGACGACAAGGGCAACGACTTCTTCGCCGAGGTGAGCAAGCCGATGGCGTTCACGATCGAGAAGCGGCCGGGGCTCGCATGACCGACAAGATCGAGAACCCGACGGGCTTTGACGACCTGCTCGAGAACAACCGGCACTACGTCGACAACTTCCATCTGCAGGGCTTCGACGGCATCGCGAAGGCGGGCGTCGCCATCGTCACGTGCATGGACTCGCGGATCGACCCACTCGGCATCGTCGGGCTCGAACCCGGCGACGCGAAGATCTTCCGCAACCCGGGCGGACGGGTCACCGAGGCGGCTCTCGAGGCACTCGTCCTCGGCGTGCACCTGCTCAACGTGAACCGGATCCTCGTCGTGCCGCACACCCGCTGCGCGATGACGTCGAGCACCGAGAACGAGCTGCGCCACCGGATCACCGACCTTTCGGGGATCGACGCGTCGTGGCAGAGCTTCGGGGTCATCGACGACCAGGTCCAGAAGCTGCGTGAGGACCTGGCCAAGGTCCGGTCGCACCCCCTCATCCCCGACTGGGCCCTCGTCGGCGGCTTCATCTACGACGTCGACACCGGCCTGCTCCAACCCGTCGCCTGACCCCGCGCACTCACCCGCTCCTCTCGTCGAGTGTGCACTTCGCGCCGAGGGCGGCCCCGCCCGACGTGCGCGAAGTGCACACTCGACGGTGAGGGGTCTCGACGCGAAGTGCACACTCGACGGTGAGGGGCGGGCGCTGGGAGCGAGCCCAGCGGCATACGGCCGAGTTCTCCTGGTCTCAGAGGAGGCCGCGGCGCTCGAGGAGGTGACGCGGGTCCGCGTCCCGCCCCCGGAACTCGCGGTAGGACGCGAGGGGGTCGGCTGCCCCACCGATGCCGATGACGTAGCGGCGGTAGCGGTCGCCGTTCTCGCGGGTGAGTCCGCCGCTCTCGGTGAACCATGCGACCGTGTCGGCGTCGAGCACCTCGCTCCAGATGTAGGCGTAGTACTGCGCATCGTAGGCGTAGGCGAAGGAGTGCGCGAAGTAGGTTGACGAATACCGAGGCGGCACCAAGGGATTCGCAAGCCCGACCTCTTCCAGCGCGGCTCTTTCGAAGGTGCCGACGTCCGTCACTGACGCTGCCTGGTCGACGTCGAGGGCGTGCCACGCCTGGTCGAGGAGGGCGGCTGCGAGATACTCGCTCGTCGCGAACCCCTCGCCCCATGACCGTGAGGCGATGAGGCTGTCCACGAGCTCCTGCGGCATCGGCTCGCCCGTCTCGTGGTGGATGGCGTAGTTCGCGAGGACCTCCGGCCAGAGCATCCACATCTCGTTCACTTGGCTCGGGTACTCGACGAAGTCGCGGAAGACGCGGGTACCGGCGAAGTGAGGGTAGGTGACGCGCGCGAGCAGGCCGTGCAGGGCGTGGCCGAACTCATGGAAGAAGGTGTTGACCTCGTCGTAGGTGAGCAGGGTCGGCTCGCCCTCGGCCGGCTTGGGCACATTGAGATTGTTCGTCACGACGGCGTGGTGTTCGTCCAGGAGGGCTGACTGATGGGCGAGGCTCGTCATCCACGCGCCGCCCTTCTTCGTGTCCCGCGTGTAGAGGTCGAGCAGGTAGAGTCCGATGGGGTCGCCGTCCTCACGAACCTCGAAGACCCGCACGTCCGGGTGGTACCCGGGCAGATCCCGGCGGTCGTGGAAGGTGAGGCCATAGAGCCGCTCGGCCGCGAAGAAGATCCCGTCGCGGAGCACCCGCTCGGCCTCGAAGTAGGGGCGCATGGCTGCCGTGTCCACCTGGTATGTCGTGGCGCGCACGCGGTTGGAGTAGAAGGCCCAGTCGTGCGCCTCGATCGGGTGGCCCGCCTCGGTCTCGAGGGCTGCCTGCTCCTTCCCTGCGTTGCCCGCTGCAGCGCGGGCCATTGGGGCGAGTCGCTCACGGACGCGGTCGGGTGAGCCCGCGGTCGAGTCGGCCAGGGCCGCGGCGGCGTGGTTGGCGTAGCCCAGCAGCCGGGCCCGCTCGGCGCGAAGCCGGACGATCTCGAGGACGAGCCCACTCGTGTCGTGCTCGTTGCCGCGACTGCCGCGGGCGCGCTGGGCGTCGTGGAGCCGTCGGCGCAGGTCTCGGTTGGTCAGGGCCGACAGGTGCGGATGGCTCGTCGGCAGGACGAGCCTGATCAGGTAGGCGCCGTCGTGCCCGTGCTCCCGGGCCGCCTCGGCCGCGGCCGAGATCTCGCCGGGGGTGAGACCATCGAGTTCGGCGACGTCCTCAACGAGCACCGCGAGGTCGTTGGCGTCGGCGAGCAGGTGCTGCTCGAATCGGGTGGTGAGGGTGGCAAGGGCGGCGTTGAGCTCACGGAGGCGCTCCTTGGCCGCTTCGTCCAGTCCCGCTCCGGCCACCGTGAACTCGGTGAGGTAGCGCTCGGCCAGGTGCCGGGACTCCGGGTCGAGGGCCTCCATCTGCGCTGTGTCGTCGTGCACCGCGCGGATCCGTTCGTAGAGGCGAGAGTCGAGCAGGATCCCGTCGCTGTGGGCAGCGAGCTTGGGGGCGTACTCCTCCTGGATCGCCTGGATCTCGGGTGTGGCCAGCGCGCTCGACGTGCCGAAGAAGGTCGCGCTGGCTCGCGAGAGGAGCTGGCCGGATCGTTCGAGGGCCACGAGCGTGTTCTCGAAGGTCGGCGGCTCGGCGCTGGCAGCGATCGCCTCGGCCTCGGCTCGCTGTTGCTCCATCCCGGCGTCGAAGGCCGGGCCGTAGTGCTCGGGGCGGATCTCGCCGAACGCCGGCAGGGAGAAGGCCAGAGCGCTCTTGGTCGCAAACGGGTTGCCATCGAGAGACGTGGGGTCGGCGGCTTCGGTTGAGTCGATCATGACCCCGACACTACGGACCGGCGCCGACTCCCTCGAACGGTTATCCGATCCCTTCCCGTGAGGGCTAGTGAGCGGTGCGTCCTTTCGGCCCGAGTAGGCAGCGCATGACAAGGCGACCGTGGCTTGCGCCAAAGTGCACGGAGCGATGTCGATGCTCTGTGCTCAGAGGCCCCGGTTGGCTACTGCTCACCCTGCCCGTCGCCGTCGATGCTGATGACCTGTGGACCAGTCGAACTTCGAGGCCCACGTCGCCCGCGTCGCCCACATCATCGAGTTGGCGGCGATGCGATATCATGGAATCGATATCGGAGGTGGTCGACGTGGAGCAGATCCTGATCCGCAACCTTCCCGCTGGGACCAAGGCAGCACTGCGCGCGCGGGCCGCCCAGCATCACCGCTCAGTCGAAGCAGAGGCACGCGAGATCCTCGCCGAGGCGCTCGAGCGTGAGCCGGTCACCATCGTGGACCTGCTCGGGACCGACGAGGGCGTCGACATCGAGTTCGAGCCCGAGCGTCTGGGCCTCACCGCTCGAACGCCTGACCTGTGAGGTATGTCTTGGACGCCAACGTGGTGTCCGCACTGCGAGTTCGAGGCCGCAACCGAGCTGTCGAGAACTGGGCCGGGTCCATCCCCGCGGCCGATCAGTTCGTCACCGCTACGATCGTCGCCGAGATCGAGCGGGGTGTCGTCGCCGAGGAGCGGTCCGATCCGGCACAAGGCGAGATCCTGCGCCGGTGGTTCGAGCGTCGAGTCCTGCCCGCGTTCGCGGACCGCGTGCTGCCGTTCGATCTGCCGGCTGCACGCGTGCTTGCCACCTACCGAGTACCTGAGCAGGCGCCGCTCGATGATGCGCTCATCGCCGCCATTGCGCAGGTCGCGGGGATGACCGTCGCGACGCGAAACGTCAAACACTTCCAACCACTCGGCGTCCGATGCCTCGACCCGTGGAAGCCGAGCAGCAGCGGCACGTCTCCCGCAATGCCTTCATGACTGCATACGCGTGTCCCCCGCGCGCTACGCGTGTCATAGCCGCGAGCCGGGGGTGGCCCACCTCGGCTGATAGGGCAGCGCCGGCGAGCGGTTCCGGAAGCCACCCAAACCTAGCCACGGCACGGGCTTCAGAGACAGGCGTTTTCGGGGAGGACGCTCGTCACGGACTACGTCCCGTCGCCGCTTTCCGTGCGTGGTCCCTCAGTGCGGGCCCGAGATGTTGCGGCTCAAGGACTCTTCGCAGCCGAGGATGTAGCGGTTTGCGACGCGTTGAAGCGTCGCAATGCTGATGCATACCGCATCGCCCGCCTGCTAGCGTTCAGGCGATCGCGATCTACAGGCAGGAGGTGAGACCCATGTACGCCGTATCCGCAATGGGTGCTCCCCCGCAGTCGACGATCGCGCGACTGAGGTAGTCGCCGCTGGGAGTGCTCGACGGGCAACCCGCGAAAGGCAACTCCCATGAACACAACACCTTCATCGACTCCGCGCAGCAGCTCGACGACCACGTCCCAGGGCATCGCACTGGCGCGGACGCCACTGTCCGGGAACTGGCCGATGCACGACCAGCAGGTCGACGCCACAATTCAGGTGCGCAACGCGAACAGGCGAGCCTTGGTTCTCGCCGGAGGCGGAGCGGCAGGCAATGCGTGGGAGCTGGGTCTCATCGCCGGGCTGTCCGATGCCGGGGTCGATGTAACCGAGGCCGATCTCATCATCGGGACGTCGGCAGGATCGACCGTGGCTGCCCAGATCACCAGCGGGACACGGCCGGCTGAACTGTATGCCGCCGTCCTCGCCGAGGTGCCTCAGCCACGGCCTGGCGGCGCCGGATCGGACAGGGGACGCGCTCCGACTTCTTCCGGGGCGAAATACATGGAGTGGTCGAACCGAATCATCGGTTCTGCGAAGGATGCATCCGACATGCGCCGCAGGATGGGCGCTGCGGCACTCGAGATGGATGCTGGCAGCGACACCAGCCAGTCACGCTGGCGCGACATCGTGGCGGGTCGGCTTCCCAGCCGGCACTGGCCGCGACAACCTGTGCTCATCGTGGCTGTTGATGCGCGTACCGGGGAACCGGTCGGGTTCGACCGCCACAGCGGAATCGATCTGGTGGATGCGGTCGCCGCCAGCACCTCGGCGATGACGCCCTACCGCATCGGCGAGAACCGCTACATCAACGGCGGGTATCGACGCAGCGAGAACGCCGATCTTGCGGCTGGTTGCGGGCGGGTACTCGTGCTGTCACCATTCGGCGGCAGGTCGCGGATGCCGCAGGAGTGGGGCATGGGCCTCGCAACCCAGGTCGACGAACTGCGCGTAGGCGGCAGCAGGGTCGAGATCGTCTTCCCGGACGGCGGTGCCGGCGACGTCTTCGATGCAGATGCGTTGAATCCATCAACACGTCTGCAAGCCGCGAGAGGAGGCTACGACCAAGGCCGGTCTCTCGCGGAGCCGATTGCGCGACTCTGGCGCTGACGCCGGTCAGAACGGAAGCGCCTACTCCGGGGCGGGTCAGACCGCCGGGCCGGGGTCGCCCCGGGCGGATCAGGAGTCGCTCTCGGCGGCGAGGCCATCCAGTCGCTGGACGTCCTCCGGCGACAGCCAGGTCTCCTCCAGCGTTGTACCGCCGGCTCGGTGAAGAGCCTCGCGCAGCGGCGCCGCCCACAGGTGCTCGATGACGGCGACGGCTGCACCGGTGCCCACCGGGATCGCGTCCGCGAGGGACCAGGTGGCGCCAGTCAGAGCCTGCTCGGCACTACCCAGGTCAGAGTCCGGGTTGCCGAGCAGCCGGGCAGCCAGCTCGCCCATGCCCGCCGGCGCGCCAGCTGGCATGGGCAGAGTCTCGAGCGTTCCGTCAGCTGAGCGCCTGATCAGCACGACGTCCAGCAGCCGTACGGTGCCGACCTCCCGCAGCCGGGCAAACTCCGCCATCACCTCCCCCGAGAACGTGGGCTCGTCCAAGCCGATGACCAGGATCTGGACCGGCCCAGTCATCCGCTGATCCGCTTCACCATCTCGACGTACTCCGCGTCGGTGAGCACGCCCGTGTCGTGCAGGTGTTCAAGCGCCGCCTTCGTGTTGGGGTCGATGCCCTGTCGCGCCCTCGCAGGGCCGGGAGCCGGTGCTGGGCGGCCGGCGGGGGGCACGGCAGGTGGGCCCGGGACAGACTGGCTCGGATGGGCAGCCGCCCAGGCCTGCGCGGGAGTGAAACGCCCGCCGTAGTAGGGGACGGTTCCGGTCATGCCGGAGCGCAACAACTGTCGTGGGACCAGCAGCATGGGGCCTCCTGCCTTGCGACAGGCCCCACTGTAGGGCGACCGGCGCGTCACCGACAGAAGGACGTGCGGATCAGCTCCACGCTGGGCGTCTCATGCGCCGCGAGACGCTATAGCGCCAGCTCCGCCTTGACGACGTCGACGAGGCGGCCGGCGATCAGGTGAGCCTGGTCGACGTCCTCGGCCTCGACCATGACGCGGATCACCGGCTCGGTGCCCGACTTGCGCAGCAGGACCCGCCCGGTCTGGCCGAGCTCAACCTCGGCGGAGCGCACGGCGTCGGCGACCACCGTGCATGCATCGAGGCGGCTCTTGTCGACGTCCTTGACGTTGATCAGCACCTGCGGGAAGTGGCGTCATCACGGCGGCCAGCTCCGCCAGCGGCGGCCGGTCTCGGCGACCCGGGAGGCGAGCATGCAGGCCCGTCAGCGTGCCGTCGCCGGTGGTCGCCGTGGTCGAGCATGACGACATGGCCCGACTGCTCGCCGCCGAGGGAGTAGCCGCCGTCCCGCATCGCCTCGAGCACATAGCGGTCGCCCACCGCGGTCTGCAGAACGTTGATGCCGGCGCGCGCCATCGCCTGGATCAGCCCGAGGTTGGACATGACGGTGGCGACGAGGGTGTCTCGCCGGAGCGCCCTGCTCCTTCATGCGCCAGCGCCAGGACGGCCATGATCTGGTCGCCGTCGACGATCGTGCCGGCGGCGTCGACCGCGAGGCAGCGGTCGGCGTCACCGTCGAAGGCGATGCCGAAGTCGGCGCCGACGCTCGACGACCGCCGCCTGCAGCCGGTCCAGGTGCGTCGAGCCGAAGCCGTCGTTGATGTTGAGCCCGTCGGGCTCGCCGCCGATCACGGCGACCTCGGCGCCGGCCTCGGCGGAACGCCTGCGGCGCGACCACCGAGGCCGCGCCGTGGGCGCAGTCGAGGACGACCTGCAGCCCGTCGAGCCGATGCGGCAGCACGGACAGCAGATGCGCGACGTAGCGGTCGGCGCCGTCGGCGAGCGCGGCGGATCCGGCCGACGTCCGGGCCGGTCGGGCGCTGCCATGCTCGCCCAGCCGCTGCTCGATCGCGTCCTCGAGCCGTCGGCGAGCTTGTGCCCACCGCGGGCGAAGAACTTGATCCCGTTGTCGGGCATCGGGTTGTGCGACGCGGACAGCATGGCGCCGAGGTCGGCGCCGCTGCTCGCCGACCAGGTAGGCGATGGCGGGCGTCGGCAGCACTCCCGCATCGCGCACGTCGACCCCGGCCGAGGCGAGCCCGGCCATGGCGGCCGCGGCGAGGAACTCGCCGGAGGCCCGCGGATCTCGACCCACCACCGCCACCGGCCGGTGTCCGTTGAACTCCCCAACCTCCGCCAGGACATGCGCGGCCGCGACGGACAGGTCGAGGGCGAGTTCTGCGGTGATGTCCTTGTTGGCGAGCCCACGGACGCCGTCCGTGCCGAAAAGTCGAGCCACGTTGTTTGAGCCTTTCGTACGGGCGCCGGTGGAGTGCAGGTGGAGGGTAAGTGAACGCAGACGAACGCACGGCGCCAAGGAGAACTTACTCCCCGATCCCAAAGGAAAGGCCCCGAGGGGCACTCGGGGCCTTTCCTTCGGCGTCTGGGTGCAGCGTCAGCGCTTGCTGTACTGCGGAGCCTTGCGGGCCTTCTTCAGACCGGCCTTCTTGCGCTCCGGGACACGGGGGTCACGGGTGAGGAAGCCGGCCTTCTTCAGGGCGGGTCGGTTGAGCTCGGTGTCGACCTCGTTGAGCGAGCGGGCGACGCCGAGGCGGACCGCGCCGGCCTGGCCGGAGGGGCCGCCGCCGTGGACGCGGACGAGCACGTCGTAGGAGCCGTCGAGCTCGAGGAGCGTCAGGGGCTCCTTGACGATCTGCTGGTGCACCTTGTTGGGGAAGTAGTCCTCGAGGGTGCGGCCGTTGATCCTCCACGCGCCGGTGCCCGGGACGATCCGGACGCGGGCGATGGCCTGCTTGCGGCGGCCGGTGGCGGCGCCGGGGACGGAGACCTCGCGGGAGCGCTTGGGCTCGGCCGAGACGGAGGTGTCCGACTCCGAGGTGTACTCGGTCAGCTCCGGCTCGTCGGTGTCGAGGACGTCCTCGTTCACAATGTCAGTCACTGGTTTCTCTTTCTACGCAGTAGTGCTCGCGGGGCGCTTACTGCGCGACCTGGGTGATCTCGAAGGGGACGGGCTTCTGGGCCTGGTGCGGGTGCTCGGCGCCGCGGTAGACCTTGAGCTTGGTGAGCTGCTGGCGCGCCAGCGAGTTCTTCGGGAGCATGCCGCGAACGGCCTTCTCGATGGCCTTCTCGGGGCTCTTGGCGAGCAGCTCGGTGTAGGACGTGGCCTTGAGGCCGCCCGGGAAGCCGGAGTGGTGGTAGGCCTTCTTCTGCTCCGCCTTGGCGCCGGTCAGGGCGACCTTCTCGGCGTTGATGATGATGACGAAGTCACCGGTGTCGACGTGCGGCGCGAACTGCGGCTTGTGCTTGCCCCGGAGCAGGACCGCAGTCTGGCTCGCGAGACGGCCGAGCACGACGTCGGTCGCGTCGATGACGTGCCACGTGCGAGTGACCTCGCCGGGCTTCGGGGTGTACGTGCGCAATGGAGTCTGCCTTTGCTGTCGAGATGATGCCGTATGCCGCCGAGCTGGCTCCGCGTCGCCCGCTCCCCTCTCGGGGTGGCCGGGTCACCGGGCGCTCGCTGCACAACCTCATCAATGTTATGGGCTGGGCCGCCCCGGCCCAAATCGAAGTCAGCCACCCACGAAAGCTGTCCTGACCTGCACAAACGCAACTCAGCGGCATACGTGCAAAGGTCTTGTGCAAAGAGACTATGCAAGGGTATTGTGCACAGTATGGCTGCACAGCGACCCACTCGACATCCCTCCCGAGCCGACGCCGGAGAACATCTGGCTCACCCCCGAGAGCCTCCGCGTGCTGGCACACCCCCTGCGCTCGCGGCTGCTCGCCCAGCTCCGGATGGGTGGACCCGCCACCGCGACCGACCTCGCCGTGAAGCTCGACACCAACAGCGGCGCCACGAGCTACCACCTGCGCAAGCTGGAGTCGGTCGCGCTCGTCGAGGACACCGGTGACGGAGAGGGCAAGCGTCGCCTCTGGCGCGCCGCGTCCCGGGCCCACTCGTGGTACCCGAGCCAGTTCGCCGGCGACGAGGACTCGGAGACCGCCCTGAACTGGCTCTCGCACGACGTCGTCCGGCACTTCGGTGAGCGCTTCGAGAAATGGCTCGACGTGTCGATGTCCTGGCCGATGGACTGGCAGGACGCCTGCGGCGGCAACGACGACATGGTCCTTGTCACGAGTGAGCAGCTGGCGACGATGCGCGACGAGATCGGTGAGGTCGTCGCGCGCTACCGCCGGGTGGGCCAGGGCAACCCTCGCGCTCGGCGTATCGCGGCCCACCTCTACCTCTATCCCCTTGACCTCGACCGGCCGCCGGCCTCCGACAGCAGGGAGAACTGACCATGAGCACCGTGCAGAGCCCGGCGGCTGCCCGCCGGACCTTCCTGACCTTGTCCTTCACCCGCTGGTTCTCGGTCGGGCTCGTCGTCGGCATCTTCATCCTGTGGATCCTCGAGCGAGGCCTGACGATCAGCGAGGCGGCCTTTGCGTTGTCGTTCACCGGCATCGTCGTCTTCCTGCTCGAGCTGCCGACGTCTGGCTTCGCCGACGCCTTCGGACGTCGGCCGGTCTATATCACCTCCGCGGTCTTCGGCGTGCTCTCCTCGGTCGCGCTGCTCGTGGCGCATTCCTTCGTGGCGTTCGTCGTCGCGGCGGTTCTGACCGGCGTCTTCCGCGCCCTCGACTCCGGCCCGCTCGAGGCCTGGTTCGTCGACACCGTGCACGCCACGGAGCCGGACGCGGAGGTCGACGGCGCGCTCGCCGCCCAGGGGACGGTCGTCGGAGTTGCGATCGGGCTCGGGGCGCTCATCTCGGGCGGACTCATCCTGTGGCATCCCGTGTCGGGGCAGTCGGCCCTGTGGCTGCCCGTCCTGTGCGGCGCCATCTTCTCCGTGGTCCATCTCGGCATGGTTCTGTTGCTCCTCAAGGAGCCGCGCGGCACAGAGCACCTGGATGCCTCGGGGTTGCGTCGGGCGATGGCCTCGGCCAAGGACGCGCCGACCGTGGTGCGGGACGGGCTGAGGCTGGTGCGGTCGAGCCGAGTGCTCCGCGGCCTGATGCTGGCAGAGGTTGCCTGGGCGATCGCCATGGTCGTCTTCGAGATGTTCCAGCCGGTACGGCTCGCCGAGCTCCTCGGTGGCGAGGAGGCCGCCGGTGCGTGGATGGGACCGATCGCTGCCGGAGGGTGGGCCGCCGTCGCGGCGGGGTCCGCGCTGGCCGGGCTGACGAGCAAGCGGATCGGCGTGTCTCGCACGGCCATCCTCGGACGCGTGCTCAACAGCCTCGGCGCCGTAGTGATGGGTCTCGTCGCTGGTCCGGTCGCCCTCGTGGCCGCGTTCGCATTCACCTACTCGATGCACGGCTTCCTCGGCCCCATGCATGCGGCCCTGCTGCATCGGGTGGCGCAAGCCGGCAACCGGGCCACGGTCCTGTCGATGAACTCCATGGTGGCCTTTGCGGCGTACACCGTCGCCGCTCCGTTGCTCGGTGTGCTCGCAGAGGGCGTCTCCACGCAGACGGCCATGGTCGTCGCCGGCGCCGTCAGCCTGCTCGGGCTGCTCGCCTACCTTCCGGCCCGGCGCGCCGAGCGCACCCCATCGAAAGAACACGTTCTGAGTGCCGCCACACCCTGATCGAAGGAACACCTTTCCGGCCGCGTCAGGGGCGTTCGCACACGGCTGGCTCGGTGAGCTTGCGGGCCAGCCCCGCACCCGCGATGACCAGCGCAAGGGCTGCTCGCTCCACTTGGGGGGCCGTCTCGATGATCAGCCAGGGGGCCGCGACGGCCACGGCCAGGCCGGCGACCGCGCAGGGCGCACATCCGAGGTCGGGTCGCCATCCCCCGCCGGAGCGCGGCACGAACAAGGCCAGCGCGAGGGACGAGATCACCACGGTCCCTGCTGTGAGGACCGTCCACAGCGGCGCCTCGGAGAGCGGCCAGCCCGCTGTCGCACCAACGAGGACGACGAGACCGGCCAAGAGCACAACCGCAGCGACGCGACGTCGCCGTGGCCAGCGCGCTGGCGCAATGACGTCATCGATGACGGCCGTGGGGTGACCAAGGGAAGCCAACGCGCCGCTGGTGGCGCCCTGAGCAACGTTGGGCGTCGCGGACTCGTGTGGAGCCGCCACCTCGGGTGGTGCCTCGCGGTGGAGGTGCTGCTCGCTCACGACGCACTCCGCACACGGCAGGTACCGTCGACGCAGGGCCGACGGCGCGCGGCGTAAGCGACGGCGCCGACCAGCGCGGCGAGCGAGATCATCGCCAGCCACGGCTGAAGCGGCTCCCAGACGCCAAGGGCACCTGACGTGCCCAGCGCGACGAGGACGATCTTGTTGCAGACCGGGCAGGCGACGGCGAACAGGGCCAGTCCGGCGGCGCTCAACGTTGGGACGCTCGAGTCGTCGCCCCCGACGGTCCCGTCAGCTGCGACGATGCGCCGCGTCCGCTGCAGACCGAACCACAGGCCAGTGAGCAGACTCGTGGCAAGGAGCACCCACGGCTCCCACGGGCGGACCGGGACCTCACGCCCGAAGATGGGATTCGGGACGATGTCCGTCGGCAACCCGATGACGAGGAAGGTGACCACAGCCGCCAGGACAGCGATCCCACAGTGTGGCCTGGGTCGCTCATGGTGCGTGACGACCTCGAATCCTTGCGCTTCGCGGCCGGCGGATCGTCCTATCGCGGCATCCTTCATACCCCGTAGGGTATATGGCAACTGGATGCGAGCCAGCGTCTGACCCATCATTGTCAGTGGCAGGGTGAGCGGAGGGGACGGTCGTGACGCCGACCTGGTGGGCTCTGGTGGCGCTGGTCGCGCTCGGTATCGCGCTGATTGTCGCGGCGATCACGTTGGTGCCCTGGCGGACTCCCAGCCCGACTCGCGCCGCCCGCGCGACGGCGCTGGGCGGCCTGCCGGCTGGCATGGTCAGCCGAGGTCGTAGGCTGCACGCTTCGCTGCGGCCCAGTTCGTACGGCTCTCTGCTGGCCGGAGTGGTGGCCCCCCTGCTGCTCGGGTTCACTCCGGCCGGCGCCCAGGTCGTCACCTGGGTGGCCCAGCCGTTTGGCGGGCACTGGCTCGCCGAGGCGCTGCTCGGCGGCTTGGCCATTCTGATGATGGTCTCGTTGGTGCCGCTGCCTTTCACGGCGTGGCGCCACACCGTGTTGCGCCGCTACGGGCTGTCCACCCAGGACTGGGGCGGCTGGGCGGTGGACGTGCTCAAGAGCTTCGCCGTCGGCGCGGTGACCGGGGCGGTGGTGCTGGCGGGGTTCTACACGCTGACGCACTTCGCACCAAGCTGGTGGTGGGCATTCGGTGCGGTGGGTGCTGCCGCCTTGGTGGTCCTGCTGTCGTTCGTCTTCCCGGTCCTGGTCGAGCCGCTGTTCAACAGGTTCACCCCGATGCCGGACGGGCCGCTGCGTGACGAGTTGGTCGCGATGGCGGCTCGCGACGGCATACCGGTGCGCAACGTGTTGGTCGCGGATGCGTCGCGGCGTACCACCGGGCTCAACGCGTACGTGTCCGGCCTCGGAGCCACGCGGCGGATCGTGGTCTACGACACGCTGCTGCGAGAGGCGCCACCAGCTGAGGTGCGCAGTGTCGTAGCGCACGAACTGGGTCACGCGAAGGACCGCGATCCTGAGCTGGGCGCCGTGCTGGGGGCGATCGGCGCCGCGGCGGTGGTCGTGGGGCTCTACCTGTTGGGTCAGTGGGATGCCCTGCTACGCCAGGCAGGGGTGGACTCCGTCGGCTCGCCGAGAGCGTTTGGCTTGGTGCTCGCCGTGGTGGCGATGGCGGGCCTGATCAGCGCCCCGGCACAGAACCTTGTCTCCCGTCAGATCGAGTCCCGTGCCGACAACCATGCACTACGGCTGACCGGTGACTCTGCCGCGTTCGCCGCAATGCAGCTACGCCTGGCCGAGGTCAACATCGCCGATGTCCACCCACCCCGGATCGAGTACCTGCTGTTTGCCACCCACCCCGACACCGTCGAACGCCTGGCGGCAGCGCGAGAGCCCACGGAGAGTCCCTACCCGCACCGTTGAGGCTCAGAAAGGGTCTCCTCAGACGCCCGCGGTGATCTCGTCCAGCTCCACGAGGTCCTCGGCTGTGGGCTCCCACGACCCGGCGCGCACGTTGGCGACGACCTGCTCCGGGCGCGTCGCCCCCGCGATGACCGAGGTGACGGCCGGCTGGGCCGCAAGCCCGCCGATGGCCACGTCGAGGACCCGGAGACCGCGCTCAGCGGCATACGACTCCAAGGCCTCGAGCGTGTCCCAGTCAACACTGTCGAGCACATCCTGCCGAGAGTGCAGCCGCGTGCCGTCGGGCGCAGCCTCGCCGCGGCGGTACTTGCCGGTGAGCAGACCCGAGGCGAGAGGGAAGTACGGCAGCAGCCCCACGCTGACGTGCTCGCACGCCGGCACGAGCTCGTCCTCGATGTCGCGCTCGAGCAGTGAGTACTCGTTCTGGGCGCGAGACGAACCGCTCGAAGCCCTTCGAGCGCGCCACCCAGTCGGCGTCCACGACCTGCCACCCCGTGAGGTTGCTCGACCCGAGGTAGCGGACCTTGCCCTCCTGGACGAGCTCAGTCAGGGCCGCGAGCGTCTCCTCCATCGGCGTCACCAGGTCGGGCCGGTGGTACTGGTAGAGGTCGATCCAGTCGGTGCCGAGCCGCCGCAGGCTCGCCTCGACGGCACGGCGGAGGTAGCGGCGCGAGCCCCGCACACCCCAGTCGGGACCGTTCACGCCCTGCATGTCATTGCCGAACTTCGTTGCCACGATGACGTTCTCGCGCTCCGCGCCGAGCGCTCGGCCGAGCAGCTCCTCGCTGGCGCCCTGGCCATAGGTGTCGGCGGTGTCGAAGAGCGTGATGCCCGCGTCGACCGCTGCGCGCACCACGGCGGTGGTCGCTTCCTGGTCGATCCGGCGGCCGAAGTTGTTGCAGCCGAGGCCGACCGCCGAGACGGTGAGGCCGCTGTCGCCGAGCTGTCGGTACGTCATCGAGGGCGTCGTCACTCCCCCACCGTAGAGGTCGGGTGTGCAGAACGTGCGGGCACGTTCTGCACACTCGACCTGTTGGAGGGCGTCTGCTGGGCTGGACGGACGCCGAGCAACGCCTGGTCTGCATCAACCGGCTCAGAAGCTGGCCAGGAGCTGTGCGACGAGGATCTTGACGACCATGGCGACCGGATAGGCCAGGACGTAGCCGATGCCGACCCTCGTGTCCTGCCCGGACCGATCATCGGCGAAGGCGAGGACCGCCGGCTGGGTCTGGGCGCCCGCGATGATGCCTGCGTGCTCGGCACTGCCGAGCCGGTGGACCAGCCGGCCGGAGATGAGCAGCAGGAGCGCGGCCGCAGTGGTGATGACCACGCCGAGCACCGCTACCTTCCAACCCAGGTCGGACGTGACCGCGGCAGTGATCTGCTGGCCCGCCTGGGTCCCAGCGTAGGCGAGGAACGTGATCATGCCGAAGTGGGACAGCGACCGCGCGGCACCGCTCGGCATCGACGTGACGACCGGTCCGATCCTCCCGAGTCGGCCGAAGACGAGACCGACGATGAGGGTCCCCGCCGCGGCACCGAGCGAGAACCCTCCACCGGGAAGGGGCACGTGCACCAGTCCGAGGAGCACCCCGAGCGTCAGCCCCAGAGCGAACCCTCCGGCATTGATGTCCGACATGCCGCGCTCCGAGTCGCCCAGGTAGGCCGAGACCTCGCCCATCCGGGACGTCGGCGCGATGACGCGGAGCCGGTCGCCCATCTGGAGGACGAATCCGGGACTGGCGAGCAGGTCGAGGTCACCCCGCCGCACCCGGCTCACGTGCGCCCCGAACCGGCCGGGGAGGTCGACCTCGGACAGCTCCCTTCCGGCGAGCGCGGCGTTGCTGATGGTGACGCGACGGTAGTCGAGCTCGTGGCGGTCGAGCGCGATGTCGTGCGACGAACGATGCCCGAGCCACGTCGTGACGGCCTCCACGACGTCGCGGGGACCGACGACGGTGACCAGGTCGCGCGCCTGGAAGGGCTCCGCCTCATCGAGGAGGGTCTCCGGCTCGTCACCACGGCGCAGCCGGGTGAACACGACCCGGCCCCCGTGTCGCCGGAGGGTGTCGCCGACGGTCGGCCCGTCGGTCCGGTCGACGCGGACCGTTGCATGGACGAGCGGTTCGCTTGCCGGCTTCTCGTCGGGGCGCCGGTGGGCGAGCACCCATGCGGCGGCGAGGAGCATTCCGATGACACCCCAGACGTAGCTGATCGAGTAGCCGATCGTGGTCCCGGCAGTGTCACCGGAGGCTTCGGCGGCCGCCGCGAGCGCGGGCGTGTTCGTCAGGGCGCCGGCGAAGGTGCCCGCCACGACGGTCGACTCGAGACCGAGCATCGACCCGAACCCGGCCGCGACCACGGCCACCACCACCACGACCACGGTCACCGAGAGCATGATCGGCCAACCGCGTCGCAGGGAGGAGAAGAAGCTGGGTCCGGACGTGATGCCGACCGTGTACGTGAAGAGCACCAGGCCCAGAGTGCCGATGACGTGCGGCACCTCCAGCGTGACGTCCGCGGCCGCGGCAGCAGCGGACACCGCGATGGCACCGAAGAGGACCGCGGCCGGACCGATGCTGATCCCGGCCACTCGGACCGACCCGACGACAGCCCCGATCAGGAGCAGGATCGCGAGCAGGAGGATGGGCTGCTCGACGAGAAAGGTGAGCACCTGCCCATCCTGCCTTCACAGGGTGAGGTCGAGGACCTCCGCGCCCGGCAGGTCGGCCAATGCGGCGCCGTCGACGAGCAGCTTGGCGCCCCGGATCCCGGCGCCGATGACGACCGGGCCGGCGTCGACGACCGCCTTGTCGACGAGGATGGGCCAGTCCGCCGGCAGCCCGATCGGAGTGATGCCGCCCTGCTGCATGCCGGTCAGCTCCTCCGCGAGGGCCTGGTCGGCGAAGGAGATCTTCCGGACGCCCAAGTGCTTGCGCACGACTCGGTTGACATCCGCCCGGTCGGTGGCGAGCACCATGACCGCTGCCCGGGTCGTGACCTCGGCGCGACGCCCCTCGACGACGACGCAGTTGGCCGAGGAGGCGGGATCGACCTCATACGCGGCGCAGAAAGCCGCCGTGTCAGCCAGGGTCGCATCGATGGCGGCGACGCGGACCTCGGGCACGTGCGGGAGTGCTGCGGCCACGGGCGGTGCGACGAGCTCGGGGTGCTCGACAGCCGGCTTCCAGGACAGGTTTCCCTCCGCAGTTGGCATGGCGCCACCGTACGGGAGGCCCACAACGCCAGCGGACGAGGCCCTCCCTCCCCTCACTCGACGGAATGGTCTGCCGTCGGTCAGGCCTCTCCGGCGAGGTACCGCACCACCACGGCCGCGGGCACGTCGGCTGCGTCCTGCCAACCGGTACCGGCCCAGAGCGCCATGAGACGGGGGTCATCTGCGGTCGCCGAGGCTCTGCGGAGGGGGCTCGTCAGCTGGTGGACCTCGGGATACGCGGCGGGCGCCTGGCCGTCGCGTTCACGCACGAAATCGGTCTCGAGGGCCCGGGCCGGGCGGCCCGAGAAGGCACGGGTCACGGCGGTCCGGGTGTAGGTCGGATCCTTGAGGGCGCGACGGTAGGCGAGCGCCGTGCCGGCCTCCGGGGTGAGGAGCAGGGCCGTGCCCACCTGGACGGCGGTCGCGCCCGCGTCCCTGAGCTGCCGCGCTCGTCCCGGTGTGGAGATGCCACCTGCCGCGATGACCGGGACGGGCGTTCCCTCCCGCACGGCCGCGACGAGGTCGACGAGATCCTCGGCAGACGGCTCCTTCGTCTGGTCGAGGGTGCTCCGGTGGCCGCCACCTTCCGGCCCCTGCACGACGAGGGCATCGGCCCCCGCCTCGATGGCGGCCTCCGCCTCCTCGACGTCGCTCACGGTGACCACGGTCTCGATCCCGACCCGGCGCAGCTCCGCGAGGACGGCCGGGCTCGGCAGGCCGAAGGTGAAGGACACGACGGGCACCTTCTCGCGCAGCACGAGGTCGAGCTTGCGGTCCCAGTCATCCGTGTCGCCGGCGACCGGCTCGGGCAGCTCCACCCCAAGCCGTTCCGCCTCGCCGAGCAGGCCCTCCCGATATTGCGAAACGGCCCGGGCACGGAGGTCACCTCGGAGCGGAGCCAGCCCAGCGGCATACGAACAGGTGAATGTGTTGGCGCTCTCGGGAACGAAGAGATTGACGCCCAAGGCGCACGACGACGCGTTCCACACGTCGGCGATCTGGCCGGCGAGCTGGCCCGCGGTGAGGTAGCCGCCGGCCAGGAAGCCGAGTCCGCCCGCCTCCGAGACTGCGACGGCGAGCTCCGGAGTCGAAGGGCCACCTGCCATCGGCGCCCCGATGACGGGGATGTCGAGCGAGCCGATCAGCATGCCCCTGACGCTACTCCGGTCCGGGCGGCCGTGACCCGGCTCAGCGCGGCCGCGCCACCCTGCCCTCGTCCCAGACGGGCTCGTCCGACTCGTACACCCGCCCGTCCGCGCCGAAGACGAGGAACCGGTCGAAACCGCGGGCGAACCAGCGGTCGTGGGTGACGGCGACGACGGTTCCCTCGAACCGCGCCAAGCCGTCCTCGAGCGCCTCCGCCGAGTGCAGGTCGAGGTTGTCGGTCGGCTCGTCGAGCAGCAGCAGGGTCGCTCCCGACAGCTCGAGCAGGAGGATCTGGAAGCGGGCCTGCTGGCCACCGGAGAGCGATTCGAACCTCTGCTCGCCCGAGCGGGCCAGCCCATACCGGTCGAGCGCCCGAGCCGCCTCGTCGCGCGGCTTGCCGGCACGGTGCTCGTCGCCGCGATGGAGAATCTCGAGCAGGGTTCGACCCAGGAGCGACGGGTGCTGGTGCGTCTGGGCGAACCACCCCGGTCGTACCCGTGAACCGAGCCGCGCCGCGCCCGTGTGCTCGACCGGGACGGGCTGCACATCACCCACGGGCCGGTGCTCCGGCTCCGGGTCGCTGCCGCCACTCGCGAGCAGACGGAGGAAGTGCGACTTGCCCGAGCCGTTCGAGCCGAGGACGGCGACGCGCTCGCCGTACCAGACCTCGAGGTCGAAGGGCTTCATCAGCCCGGTCAGCTCGAGGTCCTTGGCGACGATCGCACGCTTGGCGGTCCGTCCCCCGGTGAGCCGCATCCTGACGTTCTGGTGCACCGGTATGGCCTCCGGCGGGCCCGCCTCGACGAACTTCGCCAGGCGGGTCTGGGCCGCCTGGTACCGCGATGCCATCCCGTCGTTGTACGTCGCCTTGACCTTGAGCGTCTGCACCAGGGTCTTGAGCTTGAGGTGCTCCTCGTCCCAGCGCCGTCGCAGCTCCTCGAGCCTGGCGTTGCGGTCCTCACGGGCCTGGGCATACGTCGCGAAATGCCCCGGGTGCACCCAGAGCGTCGCGCCCACGGCACCCGGCTCGAGGGTGGCGATCCGCGTCGCGACGCGGTCGAGCAGCTCGCGGTCGTGGCTGATGAACAGCACCGTCTTGGGCGACGCGATGAGCGCGTCCTCGAGCCAGCGCTTCGCCGGCACGTCGAGGTAGTTGTCCGGCTCGTCGAGCAGCAGCACCTCCTCGGGTCCGCGCAGGAGGGCTTCGAGGACGAGCCGCTTCTGCTCGCCGCCGGAGAGCGTCGTGACCTTGCGCCACTGGGCCCTCTCGTAGGGCACGCCGAGGGCCGCCACGGTGCACTGGTCCCAGAGGGTCTCCTGCTCGTAGCCACGGGCCTCGCCCCACTCGGTGAGGGCGTGCGCATAGGCCATCTGGTCCTCCTCCGAGTCCCGCTCCATCATGAGCAGTTCGGTGCGGTCGATCTCCTGCGCCGCCGTCCGGATACGTTCCGGCGCGACGGAGACGAGCAGGTCGCGCACCGTCGACTCGTCACGCACCTTGCCGATGAACTGGCGCATGACCCCGAGACCTCCCGATCGGGTGACCGCGCCCTCGTGCGCGTCGAGGTCCCCGGCGATGATCCGCGTCAGCGTGGTCTTGCCCGTCCCGTTCGGCCCGATGAGGGCGACCTTCGCGCCCTCCCCCACCCGCACGGAGACGTCGCGGAGGAGCTCTCGGCCGTCGGGCAGGGTGAA
This sequence comes from uncultured Actinomycetota bacterium, assembly GCA_963754395.1. Taxonomy (GTDB): domain Bacteria; phylum Actinomycetota; class Actinomycetes; order Actinomycetales; family Dermatophilaceae; genus Intrasporangium. The sequence continues at coordinate 445,952 of CAVWGJ010000018.1, forward strand.
GCTGACCGAGTTGACGTCGACGTGTCCCACAACCGTCAAGAGTGTCGTATGCCGCTGGGCCCGGTCATGCGGTTATCGAAAGTGGGTGCCCTACCGCACTGCGCCGGTTGCGATGCCTCGCGGGAACGCTACGTCCACGCCCAACTGTCGGCGATCTCGGTGAGCTCGGCTGCCGCCTGCTCCGCGGCGGACTTGGCCGAGCTCAGCGTGAGCAGGTAGACCCGACCCTCGTGGTGCAGCCCGTAGGACCGGGCGACGACGTCGACGCCCTGCTGGGTGAAGGAGGTCGTGAAGCCCTTGGCCGCGCTGCCGCCGATCGTGAGTGGGGGGCGTCCGACACGGCGCGACCCTGGTCCGCGAGCTGCTCGCGACCCTTCTGCAGCTCGGCCTCGAGCAGGGCTGCGTCGCCGGTTGCGACGTGGACAACGAGGTTCGTGTTGAAGCCGGCCCGCTTCTCGGACGACATGAGGACGAGGTCGACGCCCGGGATGGCACCCACCTCATCGGTTGCCTCGCCCCAGCCTGCCGGCGGGAGGACGGAGTAGGCTCCGCCCTTGCCCTGGACGGCGTCCACCGCATCGATCGGTTGCGTTTCGGAGGGGGACGTTGCACTGGGCGAGGTCGGCGTCGACGGGGACGCACCGGGCGTGCCAGCGTCGGCAGAGCAGCCGCTCACCAGCACCGCGACCACGACGGCGATGGCCCCGGCGCCCCGGGCGGAGTGCCCGAATCGGGCGGATCGGCGGAGCATGGCGTCGATCCAATCACAGGTGTCGGTTCACCCGTGCCAGCCCCCTGCGGCGGGCGCCTCCCGCCGCGCTCGTGCGGCGAGGGCCCGTGCCGCCAGCTCCTCGTCGGGCGGGTAGGTGACTGCCTCGAGGCTCAGGCCGTGCGCCGGCATCACCCTGATCTCGGACGCCCGCTCCCCGCGGTGCTGCAGCTCCGCGGGCCAGGCGACCGGCCGTCGGCCCTCCCCGACGGCCACGACCGCACCGACGAGCGACCGGACCATCGAGTGGCAGAACGCGTCGGCCCGTACGGTCGCAGCGAGGACTCCGTCATCCAGCCGAGCCCATCGGTACTCGAGCAGGGTGCGGACCGTGGTCGCACCCTCGCGTCGCTTGCAGAACGCTGCGAAGTCCTTCAGGCCGAGGAGGTCGTGCGCGGCCACGTCCATGGTGGCCACGTCCAGCGAGCGCGGCCACCACACCGTGTCTCGCCTGCGCAACGGGTCCCGCGGTGCCTCGGCATCTGCGAGCCGGTAGAGGTAGCGCCGCTCCAGCGCCGAGAACCGCGCATCGAAGCCGTCGGGCGCGCGAGTCACGCGGTGCACGACGACGTCGGGAGGCAGCAGTCCGGCGAGCCGGTTCAGGAGGGCTCGCTCGGGAGTCCGGTCCGACCGCCCGGGGAGTGCGGCCCACCCCTCCGCGGCCACGTCGACGTGCGCCACCTGGCCTCGAGCGTGCACCCCCGCGTCGGTCCGGCCCGCCACGGTGGTGCTGACCGGCTCGGGTGCGCGCAGCACCGTGCTCAGGGCCGCGCTGAGTGCGCCCTCGACGGTGCGCCGGGACGGCTGTGCGGCCCATCCGGAGAAGTCGGTCCCGTCGTAGGCGAGGTCCAGGCGCAGCCGAACGGTCATCGAAGCGGCGCTTCGAGGGCCCCGAAGATGGCTCGACCGATCCGGCTGGCTCGGCTGATCCCGCTGTCCTGGTCCGGTTGGCGGGTCTGCATCAACGCCATGGCGTAGTGCCGCCCGGCGCCCCGGACATCGCCCATGCTGTTGATGACCCAGGGCTCGCCGACCGCCATCCAGCCGTTCTTGACGTGGACGTCGACACTGCCGGAACGCACCGTGCCTGCTCCCCAGCGTTGGCCGTCGATGACCTGGGTCATCAGGTCCAGCACCGCAGCATCGTCGTCGGGGTGGGTCGCCGGACTGCCCGAGGTGAGTCGCTCCATGAGCCGGACGAGATCGTTGGGTGTGGTCAACGTCAGGCCCCAGTGCGTGACCGGTTCCGCAGCGGCTGTCGCCGCCATGCCGAGGTCGCGCGCGAGCTCGGCGATGGCTGCGTGACTTCCCGCAAAGGCGTAGAGCGCATCGGCCGAGGCGTTGTCGCTCGCGGTGATGGCCAGACGGGCCTGCTCTCGCTGCCGGGCCGAGAGACCCCCCTTCTCCTCGCGAGCCTTGCGCATCGCAGCCGCGAGGACGAGCACCTTCGACACGCTGCCGGACCTGACCGCAGCGTCACCCCGGTAATGCCACCAGACCCCGGTGCGCCGGTCGAGCACACTCACGCCGATGACGTCGGATTGTCCGCCCAGCTCGGCCAGGACCGCTCTGGAGAGAGCAGCCCGGCTCGCGGTGTCCGTCCGGTCGGACGGCGCCGGAAGGATGCTCCGGGCAAGGTCACCGGCGAGGTCGAAGGCCTCTCGTGCGGCGCCCGCCACGGGCCGGACCAGATCGTTCGCGAGCGCCTGGCTCGCCAGCGCGACGACGCCCGCGGGCACGAGGAGCAGGGCCCCCCGCCGGGTGAGGTGTGCACCCTGGAGGACCGTCGAGGCGGTAACCGGCGCTGGCCGGGCCCGTCGCCTCGAGATGGGGTGCACCGGGTCATTGTGCCGCACCAACCAGTGCGTGGGGGCACCCTGCTCGACCGACCACACCGGCGTGTGGATTGGCCTCTAGGGTCGTGCCATGACCACACGAGCCGACTCCGTGACCGACTTCTTCGACCGATACGAAGCGGCGCTCCTCGACCGTGACGCGAAAGCGTTGGCCAACCTGTACGACGTGCCCTCGCTCATCCTGTTTCCCGGCCGCTCGGTGGCAGTCAGCGACGGCGCCCAGACCGAGGCCTTCTTCGCGTCCGCATTCGCGCAGTACGAGGGCGTCACGTCGGTCGACCGTGAGGTCGCCGTCATGGCCGAGGCCCCCCACAGCGTCTGGGCCGACGTCACGTGGACCTACCCGAGCCGACCGGCCGAGCGGTTCTGCTACCAGCTCGTCGGAGGCGGCGCGGGATTCCGGATCGCCGTGCTGACGCCCCTGTCCCTGCCGCCCCGCTGAGCGGCAGACCACGACGCGCAGGCGCGCGTCAACCGCGCCCGTGAATGAAACGTCTTCCCTGCAGACCCGGGAGATCCCCCGGGGCACACCGAGGGGGAGAGCCACATGCGCATCATCACCCGTTTCCTGGCGGTCACCGCGGCCGCCGCCGTCCTCGCCACGCCGGCCGCCGCCACTCGCGCGACACCCACGGCCGCCGCGGCGACCACGCCGTACTGCGGCATCACGTGGGGCTCCCTGGCCAAGACCTCAAATCCGCTCTGGACCGGGGCAGTCAAGGCAGCCCGGTATGGCCAGCACACCTGTCACGACCGGCTCGTCTTCGACATCGCCAAGGGAACGGGCAAGCTCGGCTACCACGTACGGTACGTCTCGTCAGTGACGAGCCCCGGCAGCGGACTGCCGGTCGCCGTCAGCGGCGCAGCCAAGCTCCAGGTCACCATCAATGCACCCGCGACGATGCGGATCCCGTCGAGCGGCAGCGTCACCTTCACCGGTTGGCGCACGTTCCGCCAACTCACGTGGGTCGGCAGCTTCGAGGGGTACACCGACATCGGCCTGGGCGTCCGGGCCCGCCTCCCGATGCGGACCTTCGTCCTCGACAACGCCGATGGCAGCAAGCGGCTCGTCGTCGACGTGGCCCACTTCTGGTGAGCGAAGCGAGCGCAGAAACCTCGAAAGTGCAGCTTGCGCGGAGGCCGCCAGCGGCCGAGGCGCAAACTGCACTTTCGTTGTGATCGATGAGGCCTACTCAGCCACAGGGGACTCAGGAGCCGGAGCCGGCCTTCTTGAAGCCGGCGGCCTCGGCGTCCTCAGCGGACTTGAACCAGAACTCGGCCTCGGTCTGCTCGTACCACTGGCCGTCGGGCTCGTGGTACAGGCCGGAGTTGGCGTTTCCCTTGACCGGGTAACCCTCGGGGGCCGAGCCGTCCTCGTTCGGCGGGGCAGCACCGGCGGGGAGGTCGACGGCGGGCGCGTCGGCGGCCGAGGCGGCCTTGGTGTCCGCGGCGACGTCCTCGGCGGCCTTGGTGTCCTCGGCAGCCTTGGTCTCGGCGGCAGCCTGCTTGGCCTCGCTCTGCTTGGCGGCGCGCTTCGTCGCGGCCTCGGCCTCCTTGACCGTCGCCTTCTTGGCCGAGAGCGGCTCGCGGACCAGCTCGACGACGACCATGGGGGCGTTGTCACCCTTGCGGGCGCCGATCTTGGTGATCCGGGTGTAGCCACCCTCGCGCTGCGGCCATGTCCGGCGCGATCTCGGCGAACAGGCGGTGGACGACGCCCTTGTCGCGCACGACCGTGAGGACACGGCGCCGCGCGGCGAGGTCGCCCCGCTTGGCGAAGGTGATGAGGCGCTCGGCGAGCGGGCGCAGACGCTTGGCCTTGGCCTCCGTCGTCGTGATGCGGTCGTGCTCGAAGAGCGACGTCGCGAGGTTCGCGAGGATGAGCCGCTCGTGAGCGGGACCGCCGCCGACGCGGGGACCCTTGGTGGGGGTGGGCATTGTGTTCTCCTAGAAAGGGTCTGACCAGGCCGCTCTGGGCGCGTCCGGGCGGACGCCGTGCAGCTCGGTCAAGCGGTTGGTCAGAGCTGCTCGTCCTCGACGAAGGACTCGTCGTCGTTGTAGTCCTCGTCGCCGTAGCCGTCGACGAGAGCCGACGGGTCGAACCCGGGCGGGCTGTCCTTGAGCGCCAGGCCCATGCCGACGAGCTTGGCCTTGACCTCGTCGATCGACTTCGCACCGAAGTTGCGGATGTCGAGCAGGTCGGCCTCGCTGCGGGCGACGAGCTCGCCGACGGTGTGGATGCCCTCGCGCTTGAGGCAGTTGTAGGAGCGAACCGTCAGGTCCAGGTCCTCGATCGGCAGGGCAAGGTCCGCGGCGAGCGCGGCGTCGGTCGGCGACGGGCCCATGTCGATGCCCTCGGCCTCGACGTTGAGCTCACGGGCCAGGCCGAAGAGCTCGACGAGCGTCTTGCCGGCGGAGGCCATCGCGTCGCGGGGCGCCATCGAGTTCTTCGTCTCGACGTCGACGATGAGCTTGTCGAAGTCGGTGCGCTGCTCGACACGGGTCGCCTCGACCTTGTAGGTCACGGCGAGGACCGGGCTGTAGATCGAGTCGACGGGGATGCGACCGATCTCCTGGTCACCGGACTTGTTCTGCTGCGCCGAGACGTAGCCTCGGCCGCGCTCGACGGTCAGCTCCATCTCGAGCTTGCCCTTGTCGTTGAGCGTCGCGATGTGCAGGTCGGGGTTGTGCACCTCGACGCCGGCCGGCGGGGTGATGTCACCGGCGGTGACGGTGCCCGGGCCCTGCTTGCGCAGGTACATGACGACCGGCTCGTCGTGCTCCGAGGAGACCACGAGGCCCTTGATGTTGAGGATCATCTCGGTGACGTCCTCCTTCACGCCGGGCACGGTCGTGAACTCGTGGAGCACACCGTCGATGCGGATGCTCGTGACGGCCGCACCGGGGATGCTCGAGAGCAGGGTGCGACGGAGGCTGTTGCCGAGCGTGTAGCCGAAGCCGGGCTCGAGCGGCTCGATCGTGAAGCGGCTGCGGTTGTCCGCAACGACTTCTTCGGAGAGCACGGGACGCTGTGCGATGAGCACTGTTCATTTCCTTCCCACGGGCGACCGCTATTTGACGCCAGTGAAACTGCCCGGTCGTGATCCGGGCGGGCCGGGTCGGCTCTGTCTGCGAGCCCAGCCCCGCATCGAAGGTCCCGTATGCCGCTGAGCTGGCCCAGCGGCATACGGAACCGTCGTGCTGATGCCTAGTTCTTCGAGTAGAGCTCGACGATGAGCTGCTCGGTGAGCGGCGAGTCGATCTGCGCCCGCACCGGGAGCTGGTGGATGAGGATCTGCAGCGAGCCCTCGGACACGTGCATCCAGGCCGGCGGCGTGCGCTCACCGAACGTCTGGCGGGCCAGCTCGAACGGGAAGCGTCTCGACCGACTGCTTGCGGACCGTGATGACGTCGTACTGCTCGACGCGGTACGAGGGGACGTCGACGCGGACGCCGTTGACCTCGAAGTGGCCGTGCGTGACGAGCTGGCGCGCGTGACGACGCGTGCGGGCCAGGCCCGCGCGGTAGACGACGTTGTCGAGACGCGACTCGAGGATCTGGAGGAGGTTCTCACCGGTCTTGCCGGGACGGCTCGCCGCCTCCTTGTAGTAGCGGACGAACTGCTTCTCCATGACGCCGTAGGCGAAGCGAGCCTTCTGCTTCTCCTGCAGCTGGGTGAGGTACTCCTTCTCCTGGATCCGGCGACGGCCGTGCTGGCCGGGCGGGAAGGGACGGAGCTCGAAGTACTTGTCGCCGCCGACGAGGTCGATCTTGAGCCGACGGGACTTCTTGGTGATCGGGCCGGTGTAACGAGCCATTGCTTATTTCTCTTCTCTCGTCTCGGGCCTGATCAGACGCGACGGCGCTTGGGCGGACGGACACCGTTGTGCGGCGTGGGCGTGACGTCGCTGATCGCGCCGACCTCGAGGCCGGCAGCGGTGAGCGAGCGGATCGCCGTCTCGCGGCCCGAGCCCGGACCCTTGACGAAGACGTCGACCTTGCGCATGCCGTGCTCCATGGCGCGGCGGGCGGCGGCCTCGGCGGCCATCTGGGCGGCGTACGGGGTGGACTTGCGCGAGCCCTTGAAGCCGACCTGGCCGGCGGAGGCCCACGCGATCACGGCGCCGGTGGGGTCCGTGATCGAGATGATCGTGTTGTTGAACGTGCTCTTGATGTGAGCGTGCCCGTGGGCAACGTTCTTCTTTTCCTTACGACGAACCTTCGTCGTGCGAGCCTTGGGAGGCATCTTTCTCCTACGTCAGAACTGGGTTCGGTGGGACGTGACCGGCGAACCGATCAGCGTCACTTGGCCTTCTTCTTGCCGGCCACGGTGCGCTTCGGGCCCTTGCGGGTGCGCGCGTTGGTCTTGGTGCGCTGGCCGCGCACGGGCAGACCGCGACGGTGACGAAGACCTTCGTAGGAGCCGATCTCGACCTTGCGGCGGATGTCGGCCTGGACCTCACGGCGCAGGTCACCCTCGAGGCGGTAGTTGCCCTCGAGGAAGTCACGAAGCGCCACGAGCTCGGTCTCACCGAGGTCCTTGACGCGGGTGTCAGGGCTGACGCCGGTCGCTGCCAGCGCCTCCTTGCTGCGGGTGCGACCCACACCGAAGATGTAGGTCAGTGCGACCTCGACGCGCTTGTCGCGCGGAAGGTCGACTCCGACAAGACGAGCCATGTTGGTGGTTCTCCTGGTTTCTGTTTCGCGGAGGTCTGGTGCAGTCACCGGTCCGGTTTCGCGTCCGCCCTTCAGAACGGGTGGGCTCCGGTCCCCGGCCTCCGTGCCGGGGGTGACGTCCTGCGCCGACGCGATGGTCGGTCATCAGGGGCCGGGTGCTGCTGTGCAATTCGTGTGCGTCCGCTCGAAGCTCGGCGACGCGTGCCGGGTGGTGGCTGCTCAGCCCTGGCGCTGCTTGTGGCGCAGGTTCTCGCAGATCACCATGACCCGCCCGTTACGGCGGATCACCTTGCACTTGTCGCAGATCCTCTTGACGCTCGGCTGGACCTTCATCTGCCTGCTGTCTTCAGATCGCGCGCCTGGCGTCACCGACCCATGCGAGGGCCGCCACCGTCAGGTGCTGTTGGTGTGAACGGGAGTTGGTGCCTCGTGCGCGTGCCCCTTCGGGCCCGTGCGCGGAGCGGTACTTCAGCGGTAACGGAAGACGATCCGGCCACGGGTCAGGTCATACGGCGAGAGCTCCACCACCACCCGGTCCTCGGGGAGGATCCGGATGTAGTGCTGGCGCATCTTGCCCGAGATGTGGGCGAGCACCTTGTGACCGTTGGTCAGCTCGACCCGGAACATCGCGTTCGGGAGAGCCTCGACGATCGTGCCCTCGATCTCGATGACACCGTCCTTCTTGGCCATATCCTCCGTCAATCTGTCGGCGGCCTACCCTGAATGGGTCGACACATGAGTGAATGGCGTGCAGGCGCACGACACCCAAGGATCAAGATTACGCCACGCACGGGCTGAGAAGAAATCGACCCCGCTTGCCCTCGCCCAGCGCGTGGCGGGTGTCCTCCCACAGAAGGATTCCGTATGCCGCTGGGCTCGGTACCGTGCCCCCGTGACCTCCGCACCGTCCCCCGCTGACTCGCCGCCACGCCGGGCACCGGGGTCGGCCAAGCCGCTCGTGGGTCGCCTCGGCGCCATGATCGGACTCTTCTACTTCTTGGTCTCGATCACGGTGAGCGGCCTGCTGGGCTTCGGCGCGTGGTGGGTCAACCAGCGGGAGCTGCCCGCGGGGCTCGCGTACTTCGGTGTCGCCCTGGGGGCGGTGCTGTTGCTCTTCCTGCCCCGCCTCCCCCGGGCGACCTTCGTGGCCTGCGGGGCACTCGCGTTCCTGCTCTACGCATCGGGCGTCATGCTCGGCCTGCCGACGGTGCTCATGGCTCTCATCGCGCTCTTCGGGATCACGCTGTGGACCGATCGCCGTACTGGCCTGTGGGCTCTAGCGGCTTCCCTCGGCTCGCTCGCCCTCGCCGTGGTCCTGCTCTTCCTGCGGTACGGCTTCTACCTGCCGCCCCTCCAGACCTTCCTCACCGACCGGGTGGCGCTCTTCCTCTTCAACAGCAGCGGGCTCGTCGTGCTGACCTGGGCCGTGGCCGACCAGATCCGCGCTGCCCGTGAGCGCAGGGTCCTCCAGACCGAGTCCGCGTCGCATGCCGCCGAGGCTGCTGCCCATCAGGAGGCCGAGCACGCCGCCCGGGTCCAGGTCGAGGCGCTGGCGGACCGACAACGGATCGCCCGCGAGATGCATGACATCGTCGCGCACGGCCTGTCGGTGATGATCGTCCAGGCGGACGGGGCGAGGTTCGCGGCGCCCTCGGACCCGGGGGCAGCGACAACGGCACTCGCGACGATCGCTGCGACGGGGCGCTCCTCACTCGCGGAGATGCGCCGGCTGCTCAGCGTCCTGCGCGACGACACCGCGCCGCTGCCCGAGGCCCCGCAGCCGGGCCTGCGCGACATCGCTGCCCTCGTCCGGACCATGGTCGAGACGGGGCGCGAGGTGCGGCTGACCGTGCGCGGCGACGTGCCGGACGACGCGGGCGGGGACGCGGTCGGGCTCACGGCCTACCGAACGGTCCAGGAGGCGCTGACCAACGTGATGAAGCACGCTGGGGACGAGGCGACGGCCTGGGTGACCCTGACCGTCGAGCCGCGGCAGGTGGTCGTCGAGGTGCTCGACGACGGACCGGGTGGCGACCCAGAGCTGGGCAGCGGCCACGGCTTGCGCGGGATGGCCGAGCGGGTCGAGATGGTCGGGGGCCAGCTGCACATGGGCGCAGACCCGCGCGGCGGATTCCGCGTCCTGGCGACCCTGCCGCGACCCGTCGAGGCGCAGTCGTGATCCGCGTCATGATCGTCGACGACCAGGCGCTGGTCAGAGCTGGCTTCGCCATGCTGGTGCGGTCCCAGCCGGACCTGGCCGTCGTCGCGGAGTGCGTCGACGGGGTGGACTGCCTGGAGACGCTGAAGCGGCTGGACGCCTCTGAGAATGGTGCGGGCGCTGTGGACGTCATCCTCATGGACGTGCGCATGCCTCGCCTCGACGGCATCGAGACCACGCGGGCCGTCGTGGGGCGCAGGGACCAGACGAAGGTCCTCGTCCTGACGACCTTCGACCTCGACGAGTACGCATTCACGGCATTGCGCGCCGGCGCATCGGGGTTCCTGCTCAAGGACGCCCCGCCGGAGGACCTGCTGGCAGCGATTCGGACTGTTCATGCGGGCGACGCGGTCATCGCGCCGTCCACGACGAGGCGTCTGGTTGAGACCTACGTCCGAGGCGTCGCCGCGCCTCAGGCCCTGGTCGACCGCACGGCCGCCCTCACCGAACGCGAGCGCGAGGTCTGGGTCGCCATCGCCCAGGGCCTGACCAACTCCGAGATCGCCGAGGCCCTCTTCGTCTCCGAGACGACGGTGAAGACCCACGTCGGCCACATCCTGGCCAAGACCGGAGTCCGCGACCGGGTGGCGCTCGTCGTGCTGGCCTACCAGACCGGCGCGGTCGCCCCCTCCCCCTGACCACTCCGTGGCCGGGCCGACGGACCACCACGAGAGCCGCGCAGCGTCGTCGCTGAGCACGGCGGCACTGCTCGGTTGAGGTTGGTGGTCGTCGGTCGGCACGTGAATCGCAGTGCGCCCGCGCGTGGAGGCGCCGTGTCCACCATGGGTAAGGCGCCGTGTCCACCCGTGGGAGGAGGCACGGATCGACCCACGGGGCGATGTGACGAGCCGCTGCAGCCTCATAGCGTCGTCGACGTGACCTCCACTCTCGAGATCAACACAGGGACAAGCGGTTTCGACCTCGACATCGGCGACGGCCTGGCCGAGGCAGTCATCGACCACTCAGCGGTCCGGGCCAACGTTCGCACCCTCGTCGCGCGGGCCGGGGTCCCGCTCATGGCCGTCGTCAAGGCAGATGCGTTCGGGCATGGCGCCGTCCCGGTCGCGAGGAGCTGCCTCGCCGCCGGGGCGAGCTGGCTCGGCGTCACGAGGATCGGCGAGGGCGTCGAGCTCCGACGGGCTGGCCTCACGGCTCCCCTGCTCGCCTGGCTGCACGACCCGGCACTGGCCGACCTGGCGCGTGCCCACGACATCGACGTGTCCGTGAGCAGCACGGCCGACCTGGCAGCGGTGGCCCGATCGCACGGGGCTGCGCCCGCCCGCATCCACCTCAAGCTCGACACGGGGATGCATCGCAGCGGCTGCCCGGGCGAGGACTGGGCCCGCCTGGCCCGCACCAGCGCCGAGCTGGAGCGCGCAGGCATGGTCCGGGTCGTCGGAATCTGGTCCCACCTGTCGCACGGCGGCGAGCCCGGCGCCATCGCCACGCACCGCCAGCTGCTCATGTTCCGCGTGGGAGTCGCTGTCGCTCGCGGGGCGGGCCTGCGCCCGTCCATCATTCACCTTGCGAACACCGCTGCGGTCCAGTCGAACCCGGCGCTCACCAGGCACGACCTCGTCCGTGTCGGTGCGGGTCTCTTCGGCATCGGCGAGGGCCTGCGACCGGCGCTGACCCTGCGCACCAAGGTCGTCCAGGTGCGCCCGGTCGCCGCGGGCCGGGGCGTCGGCTACGACCATGTCCAGCGCACGACCCGCGACACCCATCTGGCGCTGGTGCCGATCGGCTACGCCGACGGGATTCCGCGCGCCGCCACTGGCCGCGCCGAGGTCTGGGTCCGGGGCCGACGAGCCCCCCTCATCGGCGAGGTGTCGATGGACCAGGTCGTCGTCGACGTCGGGCCCGAGCCGGTCGCCGTCGGGGACCCCGTCGTCATCCTCGGTCCCGGCGACGACGGCGAACCGACCGCCCGAGACTGGGCGCGCTGGACCGGGACCAAGGAGCACGAGATCTACACCGGCATCGGCCCGCGTGTGGCGCGACGCCACATCAACCAAGCCACCGACGAACCCGCGACCGAGGGGGCGCCAGCATGAGGGTCGCAGTCATCCATGGCGGCACGAGCACGGAGCATGACGTGTCCGTGGCGAGCGGGCAGGGTGTCCTGGCTGCACTCCACCGCCTCGGGCACGACCCGATCCCGATCCTCGTCGACCGGGCCGGCGAGTGGCACACGCGGACCGAGAGTGGCCGGCTCGACGCGATCGCAACCCTGCTGACCTGTGACGTCGTCATCCCGGCTCTCCACGGAGCCGGCGGTGAGGACGGCACGGTCCAGGGCCTGCTCGAGCTGCTCGGCCTGCCCTACATCGGCAGCGGAGTCCGCGCGAGCGCGGTGTGCCTGGACAAGGGCCTGACCAAGGCACTCGTCGAACGGGCCGGCGTCGCCGTCGCCCCCGGCATCACCGTCGGGAGGACCCGCGTCGCCGCGGCCGTCACCAGCGAGCGCCAACGAAGCGCGCTCCTGCTCGAGCTGTCCCACGCCGGCGTCCACCTGCCGATGTTCGTCAAACCGGCCCACGGCGGCTCCAGCATCGGAGTCACGCGCGTCACCGACCGGGCTGGTCTGCGCGACGCCCTCGTCGTCGCGGGAGACGACGCGGTCCTCGTCGAGGCGGAGGTCGTCGGCCTCGAGGTGGACGTGCCGGTCCTCGAGCTCCCCGACGGCACGCTCCGCTGCGGACCGGCTCTGCTCATCGAGAGCGATCCCACCGAGCCCTTCTTCACGGAGGCCGCGAAGTACGACAGCGACGCCACCAGCTTCACCATCCCGGCGCCCCTGGCCGACCACCTGACCCGGGCGCTCCAGGAGCTCGCCGTCACCGCGTTCCGCACCCTCGGCTGCTCCGGTCTGGCCCGAGTCGACTTCTTCGTGACGGCTGAAGGGCCCGTCCTCAACGAGGTCAACACCTTCCCCGGCTTCACCGCGCAGTCGCAGTTCCCGAGGATGTGGGCGGCGGCTGGTCTCGCCTACGACGACCTTGTCGCGACCTTGCTGTGCACCGCCCTGAAGGGAGCCGGAGCCCGTGCCGCCGCTTCTCGCTGATCCCCTGATCCGTGTCCTCGGCGTCGTCGAGGACGGCTCCCGGCTCGAGGATCTCCGCGACCACGGCCTGCACGTTGTCCCGACGGCGCCTCCTTCCGCTCGGAGCCAGTCACGACCCCGGCCGTATGCCGCTGGGCTCGCTCCCCGACGAGCGTGCCGTCCCGTGCCACCCCCGTGAGTCGGACTGCACGTGTCCGGCGCCGCCGTCGACGTCACGCTGGTAGGCCCGGGACCGCACCACCTCGGCCCCTGACCTCACTCGATCGGGGGTGGGGTGCCGGGTGTGTTGCGGAGGTGGTCGGTGGTCCTCAGGCGCGGCCCTCGATCTCGTCGACGCGCATCCGGACGACCTTCTCGACAACGGACTGAGGCAGGGGCCGGTCTACGTCGAACCGGATCGTGCCCTTGCTCACCGAGTAGCCGTCCAGGTCGTCGGCCAGCGCCTCGACGATGCTGCCGCTGAAGGGGAACAGCGACAGGTGCTTCGCGGCCGACACCACGGCGAAGAGTGGTTTGCCCCGGTGCCGCAGCGCCGGCATGCCGTAGCCCATCCCCTCCTCCGCATCCGGCACGATGCGGCGAGCAATGTCGACGAGGCGCGTGAGCTCGGCGCGCCGGGCCGGGTCGTCGATGTCGTCCAGGTAGTCGGTGACCGTTCCCATCCCGCCATGATCGCAGGGTGAGCGACGTGGGGGCAGGTCCGGAGTCCATCGAGGAGTACTACGCGCGGGTTGCCGCGGCCACCGATGACGAGGGCCGGCTCCCGGTAGCCGTCGAGGAGATGCCCGGCTGGGACATCTACCCCTACGAGATCGACAGTCTCCGCCTCGAGATCGCCCGCGCCACCGGGCTGCCGCCCACGCGCACCTGTTCTTCCTGGGCCGTCCTGCCCGGAGCCTGCAGTTCCGCGGATCCCCGCTCATCGACTGGGAGGAGGACCTCCCCCGCGTCCCCCTCGAGGTCCTCCAGCGCAATGCCCGCGTCGTCGCGGACCGCCTCGCCGTCCACGTCCGTGGGCGTGGGGGTGCCCTCGGGCGGAAGGCGCCGACGATGCGGTATGCCGCTGAGCCGGCTCAGCGGCATACGGCACCTTCGTCTGTGGTTCGGTCTCAGGCAGTCTGATGCCCCGGGCGCTCGAAGAAGAGGACGGCGAAAACCCCGGCGAGCAGGACGCAGGCGGGCAGGAGCATCGACTCGGCCATTGCGGCCGCGAACCCGTCCGCGATCGCCGGCGGCATCGTCCCACCCGCTTGCTGGATCGCTCCGCCGTCGGTGGGCATTCCCGGGAGGTTGGTGCTCAGACGCGCCTCCATGATGACGGCGATGGCGGCGCTACCGAGGACGGCGCCCACCTGGCGCGTCGTGTTGTAGACGCCGGACCCTGCACCCGCGGCTGACATCGGCAAGTTTCGCGTCGCGGTGGCGCCGAGCGGTGCCCAGAGGAACGGGCTGCCGATGCCCATCAGCGCCATGGGCAGGAGCAGCTGCCAGGTCTTCGTCTCCGGTCCCATGATCGAGGCGAGCCAGAACAGCGAGGCCGAGCTCGTCAGCACGCCGAAAACCGTCAACGAGCGCGGGTGGAGCCGGTCGGTGAGCCGTCCCGCGATGGGTGCGAGGGCGCCGGAGATGACGGCCATCGGTGCGAGGATGAGGGCCGCCTGGGTCGGCGACAGCCCGTGCACCGCCTGGGCGTAGAGCATGAGCGGGAAGGCCATGGCGGTGAAGGCGCAGCCGACGGCAGAGATCCCGGCGTTCGCCAGCGAGAAGTTGCGGTCCCGGAACAGACCCAGAGGCAGCAGCGGCTCGCGCTGGTTACGGCTCTGCCACCAGACGAAGAGCCCGAGGACGACCAGACCCGAGATGATGAGGGACGCGATGGAGATGGGGCCGGCGATAGTCCCCCAGTCGTAGCTCTCCCCCTCCTGCACCCCGAAGACGAGCAGGAACATCCCGATGGCCGACAGCGCCACCCCGAGCCAGTCGAAGGTGTGCGAGTGCGTCTCCAGTCGGGGCACGAGCCGGATCGCGAGGACGAGCCCGACGATCCCGACGGGCACGTTGACGAAGAAGATCCACTCCCAGCCAGGGCCATCGGTGAGCACGCCGCCGAGGATCGGGCCGACGAGAATCGCGACTCCGGCAGTCGCGCCCCAGAGGGCCATCGCCTGCCCGCGCGACGCGGCCGGGAAGGTCCGGGTGATGACGGCCATCGTCTGTGGCGTCAACATCGAGGCGCCGAGGCCCTGGACGACTCGGGCCACGATGAGCGCCCCGATGGTGACGGTCAGCCCGCACCACAGGGACGCGAGCGTGAACACGGTCAGGCCGACGAGGTAGAGGCGCTTCGGGCCGTAACGGTCGCCGAGGCGTCCGGTGATGAGTAGGGGCACCGCGTAGGCGAGCAGGTAGGCGCTCGTCACCCAGACCACGCCGTTGACGTCGGCGTCGAAGGCGACCATGATCGCCGGCGTCGCGACCGCCACGATCGTCGAGTCGACCAGGATCATGAAGAAGCCGAGCACCATGGCCCAGAGCGCGGGCCACGGGTTCTGGGCGGGACCCTCGGACGTGGTCGGACCAGCCGGCTGCACAGCCGTCTGCGGCATGGCGCTGGTCGATTCGTCGGCAGTCTGACGCTCGAAGGCCATTGACACCCCTCTCGATCCGGGTATCGCAGCGCGGAGCCAGGTGGCGCACGCGACAGCCCAGCCTACGCGCGCGTGCTGAGGGTTGCCTGAGATTTTCCCCCGGGCCGGATCTTGACGGGATGCCTGTGGCGCGTCGGGCAGATCAGATCACGCCGAGCGCCAGAACCGCCTCGGCGAGCTGGACGAACGACGAGGTGTTCGCTCCGATGACGTAGTTGCCCGGGGCGCCGAACTCGTCAGCGGCGCCTGCGCAGCGCTCGTGGATCCCGGCCATGATGCCGGCGAGACGCTCCTCGGTGTACTCGTGGCTCCACGAGTCACGAGACGCGTTCTGCTGCATCTCGAGGGCGGAGGTGGCGACACCGCCGGCGTTCGCCGCCTTGCCTGGTGCGAAGAGCACCCCCGCATCGCCGAAGACCCGGGTCGCACTTGGTGTCGTCGGCATGTTGGCGCCCTCCGCGACAGCGCGAACGCCGTTCTTGACGAGCTGGATGGCGGCGTCCTCATCGAGCTCGTTCTGGGTCGCACAGGGCAGTGCGATGTCGCACTCGACGTCCCAGATGCTGCCGTCGGTGATGTAGCTGGCCGAGGCGCGCTGTGCCGCATAGACGCTGATCCGCTCGCGGCGGACCTCCTTGAGCTCCTTGAGCAGCTCGATGTCGATACCGGCCCGGTCGACGACGTAGCCACCCGAGTCGGAGCAGGCGATGACGGAGGCACCGAGCTGCTGTGCCTTCTCGATCGCGTAGACCGCGACGTTGCCGGACCCGGAGACGACGACCCGCTTGCCGTCGAAGGAGTCGCCGCGGCTCTTGAGCATCTCATCCACGAAGAAGACCGTGCCGTAGCCGGTCGCCTCCTTGCGGACGAGGGATCCGCCCCAGCCGAGGCCCTTGCCCGTCAGGACGCCGGACTCGTAGCGGTTGGTGATCCGCTTGTACTGGCCGAAGAGGTATCCGATCTCGCGCCCGCCGACACCGATGTCGCCGGCCGGCACGTCGGTGTGCTCACCGATGTGCCGGTACAGCTCGGTCATGAAGGACTGGCAGAAGGCCATGATCTCGCGGTCGCTGCGACCCTTGGGGTCGAAGTCGCTGCCGCCCTTGCCGCCGCCGATGGGCATGCCGGTCAACGCGTTCTTGAAGATCTGCTCGAAGCCCAGGAACTTGATGATCCCGAGGTTGACGCTCGGGTGGAAGCGCAGGCCACCCTTGTAGGGCCCGAGGATCGAGCTGAACTCGACCCGGAAGCCACGGTTGATCTCGATCTCGCCGCCGTCGTTGACCCAGGGGACGCGGAAGATGATCTGGCGCTCCGGCTCGCAGAGCCGCTCGAGCACCTTCGAGTCGGCGAACTCCGGGTACTTCTTGACGACCGGCTCGAGGGACTCGAAGACCTCGAAGACGGCCTGATGGAACTCACCCTCGCCCGGGTTGCGCCGCAGCACGACGTCATAGATGTCCTGAAGGTGAGGGTCGAGGATGTTCATCGAGGTCTCCTGCTCTGTGGCTGCTCCATGGCTGCTGCGGTGGCTGCTCCACCCTCGATTGTGGTCTCCGGGGGTCTGGTTCGTTCAAGTGTCCGAATACCGAAAACTGGATCTCATCAAGTGGAGCGGACCGCAAGCGAGAACGGGTCGGAACCAGACAGCGGTCGCTTGCGCCACGTCAACGTCGCCTCCCCGGCACCAAGCTGCGCCTCGACTCGAAACCGATGCGGGGTCTCGATGACGAAGACCTCGGCGACGAACTCGTCACCGGTGACCCACCCGCCGCTCGACCTGACAGGCAGCCGCAGGTCCGCGGCCTCGATGACCGACTCGAGCCACTCGCCGTCACCGACCCGGAGCCCCAGCCAGTCGTCGCCACGCCGGAGGCGGAGGAGGTGTCCTGACCCATCCGGCCGCACGGAGACGCCGGTGTAGGTAGGGGCGAGCCCGAGCTCGGCTGGATCGTCACCCCGCTGGAACTCCGCCACCGCAATCCGAGGAGCACCACCGGACCTTGCCGGAAGGCCGAGGCCGTCCAGCCGCTCCCCGAGGGCGCCATCAGCTTGTCGCGACCCCGTAGCACCGATGGCGGGGAAGGCCGTCTCCCAGAATGCGTCGAGCACCTCCTGCGTCGGCCCCGACTCGGCCGTCATGGCGACGGCAGCATCCTGCTCGGGGAGGACCAGCCCGAACTGTCCGAACGCGCCGTCCGCCCGGTAGCCGTGGCGGGAGGTCCAGAACGAGTAGCCATAGCCGAGGACGGAGTCGGCGTTACCGGCTGGGTCCCGGTTGGGCGGGCCGAACGGCCTGCTCGCCTCGTCGAACCACTCCGGCGCAAGGAGCTGCCGGCCCTGCCACGACCCCCGGTCGAGCCAGAGCTGGGTGACGGCAAGCAGGGCCTCGGCCGTCAGGTGGGCTCCCGTGAACCCGAGCTCGTGGCCCATCGGGTCGCGCTGCCACGGCAGCTCAGCGATCCCCAGGGGCTCCAGCAGCCGAGGTCGCAGGAGGTCGACCAGCCCGCACCCGGTCGCGCCGTGGACGACCCGAGAGAGCAGGTAGGTGGCCACCTGGTTGTAGGCGAACGTCGTGCCGGGATCGTGCTCGGGCGTCATGGCGAGCACGATGGGGAGCCAGTCGGTGCCGGGTCTGCGCACATCGGCGTCGGTGCCGACGAAGGCCGGATCCCACGCGTCGGCGTCATGGCCGACTGTCATGGTCAGGCAGTGACGCACCGTCACCCGCGACCAGTTCGGGTGGAGTCGTTGCGGCGCGAGGTGCGGGAGGTGGTCGAGCACCGGGTCGTCGAGCGAGATGACACCCTCGTGCACGAGGAAGCCGACGGCAGTGGACGTCAACGACTTCGAGACGGAGTAGACGAGCTGAGCCCGCTCAGCGGCATACGGCCGCCACCATCCCTCCGCCACGACGTGCCCGTGCCGCGCGAGCATGAAACTGTGCAGCTCGATCCCGCGCTCCTGCACCGCATCGAGGAAGGCGACGATTCCCTCGGCGTCGACGTCCTGGTCTCGGGGAGTGCTTCGGGGAAGGATCACGGCGGCGACGTTACGCGACGAGGCTGACGTCGGCGCGGGCTGGCGTGCAGTACCGACTGGGACGATCCGTCGGTGACTGCACCCGCCGGTGACGGGCGGCGCTTACTGCACACTCAACGAAGGCCCCGCCCCTCCGACAACCGAGCGGCCGCGGCGCGGGGTGGTGTCAGGCGACCGGGGCGTATGCCGCTCCGCTGGCTTCCAGCGCGGCCTGGCCTCCGTCGATGGCCGTGAGGATCCACAGCCCCTCGGGGAGGACGGCCACCGAGTGCTCCCAGTGACAGGCCCGCGTGCCGTCCGCCGTCACCACGGTCCAGTCATCCGCGAGCACCTTCGTCGCTGTCCCGCCGAGCGTGACCATCGGCTCGATCGCACCCGTGAAGCCGGCCGGCAGCTTGGGCCCGGACTCCGCGACCGCGTAGTTCGGGATCTGGGGATCCATGTGCATCTCGGTGCCGATGCCATGGCCGACGTACTCGTCGACGATGCCATAGGTGCGACCGTCGCGCTCGGCCGCTGCGTCGATGCTCGCCTCGACGGCTTCGCCGATCGCATAGAGCCGGCCGCCGACGCGCATCGCCGCGATCCCCGCGTAGAGGCTCGCCTCTGTCGCTGCGATGAGCCGCAGGTCGTCGGCTCGGGCGGCCTCACGGCCGCCGACGACGACGGAGATGGCCGCGTCGCCGTTCCAGCCGTTCACCTCGGCACCACAGTCGACGGACAGCACATCTCCGGCCTCGAGCACACGGTTGCCCGGGATGCCGTGGACCACCTCGTCGTTCACGCTCGTGCAGAGCGTGTGCGAGTAGCCCGGCACGAGCTGGAAGTTCGGGATGCCGCCGTGGCTGCGGATGAAGTCCTCCGCGAGCCGGTCGAGCTCCGCGGTGGTCACCCCAGGGACGATGCGTCCCTCGAGCATCTCCAGGGTGCGACCCACGAGCAGCCCCGCCTCACGCATGAGAAGGAGTTGCTCGTGAGTGCGCCCCTGGAGCTTGTGGCGGCCGAACACGCTGTCCTGCTCAGTCGCTCGCTCGCGCCGGCAGAGCGGTCAGGATCCGGTCCGTGACCTCGTCCATCTCGCCCATGCCGTCGACCTGGACGAGCAGGCCGGCGTCGGCATAGTGCTTGGCGAGGGGCGCGGTCTCGCGGCGGTAGATGGCCTGGCGCTCCCGGATGACGTCCTCGGTGTCATCGGAGCGGCCCTCGACCTCGGCGCGCTTGAGCAGGCGCTCGACGACGGCATCCTCGTCGACCGTCAGCTCGAGGACCGCATCGAGCGCGTGCCCCTGGCGGGCCAGCATCGCGTCGAGGGCCTCGACCTGCCCGGCCGTGCGTGGGTAGCCGTCGAGCAGGAAGCCGTGCTCGGCGTCCGGCCACGAGAGACGGTCCTCGACGATCTCGTTGGTGACCTCGTCGGGCACGTAGCCGCCGGAGGCGAGGATGGACTCGACGCGCTGACCGAGCTCGGTCTGCTCCTTGATGTTGGTGCGGAAGATGTCGCCGGTCGAGATCGCGGGGATCGACAAGCGCTCCGCGATCCGCGTGGCCTGCGTGCCCTTACCCGCACCGGGGGGGCCGAGGATGATCAGTCGCATCTGGGTCATTACCGGAGGAACCCTTCGTAATGGCGCTGCTGCAGCTGCGCCTCGATCTGCTTGACCGTCTCCAGGCCGACACCAACGATGATGATGATCGAGGTGCCACCGAAGGGGAAGTTCTGATCCGCACCGATCGCCGCGATGGCGATGAGCGGGATGAGCGAGACGATCGCGAGGTACAACGCACCCGGCACGGTGATTCGGGTGATGACGTAGTTGAGGTACTCAGCCGTGGGTCGCCCGGCCCGGATACCTGGGATGAAGCCGCCGTACTTCTTCATGTTGTCGGCGACCTCGGTCGGGTTGAACGTGATCGACACGTAGAAGAACGTGAAGAAGATGATCAGGGCCGTGTAGATGAACATGTAGGCCGGGTGGTCGCCCTTGGTGAGGTTGGCCTGGATCCACTGCACCCACTCCGGCGGCGTCTGGGTCGGGTCGGTGTTGAACTGGGCGAGCATGCCGGGGAGAGCCATGAGCGAGGCCGCGAAGATGACCGGGATGACGTTGGCCATGTTGACCTTGAGCGGGATGTAGGTCGAGGTGCCGCCATACATGCGACGGCCGACCATCCGCTTGGCGTACTGGACCGGGATGCGGCGCTGCGACTGCTCTACGTAGACCACCGCGGCGATGACGAACATCCCGAGGACGATGATGCCGAGGAAGGTCCCCCAACCCTGGTTGTTCTTGATCGCCCAGAGGGCCGTGGGGAACGAGGCCGCGATGGACAGGAAGATGAGCAGCGACATGCCGTTGCCGACGCCGCGGTCGGTGATGAGCTCGCCGAACCACATGATGAGACCCGTGCCAGCCGTCATGGTCAGGACCATGATGAGGATCGTCGCGAACGAGTCATCGGTGAGGATGTTGGTGCACTGCGGACCGAACAGGGACTGCGGGTTCCGGGCGAACGTGACGAGCGTGGCGGACTGGAGGACGGCCAGCCCGATGGTGAGGTAACGCGTGTACTGCGTCATCTTCGTCGTGCCGGCCTGACCCTCCTTCTTCAGCTCCTCGAAGCGAGGGATGACCACGGTGAGCAGCTGCACGATGATGCTCGCCGTGATGTACGGCATGATGCCGAGCGCGAAGACGGACAGCTGCAGGAGGGCGCCGCCGCTGAAGAGGTTCGCGAGGTTGAGGAAGCCGGACGTCGCATCACCCGTGGGATCGCGAGTCTCGAGGCAGCTCTGCACCAGGGGGTAGCTCACACCCGGCGTCGGCACCATCGACCCGAGGCGGAACAGCACGATGATGCCGAGGGTGAAGAGCAGCTTGTTGCGCAGGTCCGGGGTACGGAACGCGCGAACGAAGGCGGCGAGCACAGGGTCCTCCTGGGGGCCAGCCCGGTGGGGCCGGCTGAAGTCAGCAATCCGTGGAAGATTAACGCAAAGGCGCAGCGCCCCGGACACCGTCCCCGCCTGGCTGACGTCACGTCGACCGGCGAAACAGGCGCCCGGGGCGCTGGGTCACACGAAGTGTGGGATGGTCACTCGGACCGCTCAGCTGTCGGAGAGGGCCTTGACCGAGCCGCCAGCGGCCTCGATCTTCTGCTTGGCCGATGCCGAGAACTTGTGCGCCTCGACGTCGACCTTGACCGAGATCTCCCCCGTGCCGAGCACCTTGACCGGGTGGCCGTCACGAACGGCGCCCCGGGCAACGAGATCCTCGACGGAGACCTGCCCACCCTCGGGGAAGAGTGCCTCCAGGCGGTCCAGGTTCACGACCTGGTACTCGGTGCGGAACGGGTTCTTGAAGCCGCGGAGCTTGGGCAGGCGCATGTGCAGGGGCATCGAGCCGCCCTCGAAACGCTCCGGGATCTGGTTGCGGGCCTTGCTGCCCTTGGTGCCGCGACCGGCGGTCTTGCCCTTGGAGCCCTCACCGCGACCCACGCGGGTCTTGGCGGTCTTGGCCCCGGGAGCCGGACGCAGGTGGTGCACCTTGAGGGCGGTCTCGCCATGCTTCTTGGTGGCCATGGTCAGTCAACCTCCTCGACGGCGACCAGGTGAGTCACCGTCTTGACCATCCCGCGGATCTCGGGACGGTCCTCCTTGACGACGACGTCGCCAATGCGCTTCAGACCGAGGCTGCGCAGCGTGTCACGCTGGTTCTGCTTGCCGCCGATCTCGGAACGGGTCTGGGTCACCTTGAGACGTGCCATCACGCACCAGCCTTCTCGGCCGCGGTCTTGGCCTCGGCGAGACCCGCGGCGCGAGCCCTGAGCATGGCGGCCGGAGCCACCTCCTCGAGGGTCTTGCCGCGACGCGCCGCGACGGACTCGGGACGCTCGAGGTCACGCAGGGCCTGCGCCGTGGCGTGCACGATGTTGATGGCGTTGTCCGAGCCCAGGGACTTGGAGAGGACGTCGTGGATACCGGCGCACTCCAGGACCGCACGGACCGGGCCGCCGGCGATGACACCGGTACCGGGCGCGGCGGGACGGAGCATGACGACACCAGCGGCAGCCTCACCCTGGACGGGGTGCGGGATGGTGCCCTGGATGCGCGGGACCTTGAAGAAGTTCTTCTTGGCCTCCTCCACACCCTTGGCGATGGCCGCGGGGACCTCCTTGGCCTTGCCGTAGCCCACCCCCACGGTGCCGTCACCGTCACCGACGACGACGAGGGCGGTGAAGCTGAAGCGACGACCACCCTTGACGACCTTGGCGACGCGGTTGATCGTCACGACGCGCTCGATGTACTGGTTCTTCTCGGCGTCACGGCTCTCGCGGTTGTCACGGCCGCCACGGCGGTCCTGACGCTCCCCGCGCTCGCCGCCGCGCTCGCCGCCGGCGGGGCCGGTGCCTCGACGCTGCTGTCCGGGCATCAGATGTTCCTCATCTCGATAGCGGTCACGTGGTGCATGGTCGCGATGTCACTCACAGGGACAGCCCACCTTCGCGGGCGCCCTCGGCGATGGCCGCGACGCGACCGTGGTACTTGTTGCCTCCGCGGTCGAAGACCACGGCCTCGATCCCGGCGCTCTTGGCGCGGGCCGCGACGAGCTCGCCGACCTTCTTGGCCTTGGCGGTCTTGTCGCCCTCGAAGGAGCGCAGGTCGGCCTCCATCGTCGAGGCGGACGCGACGGTCTTGCCGACCGTGTCGTCGACGACCTGGACGTACAGGTGCCGGCTCGAACGGGAGACGACGAGACGCGGACGGGCCGGGGTGCCGGCGATCTTCTTGCGACCGCGCACCTGGCGACGGATGCGAGCGGCAGCCGCGGTCTTGCCGCGCTTGATGGTCATTGCCATGGCTTACTTACCGGCCTTTCCAACCTTGCGACGGATCTGCTCGCCCGCGTAGCGAACGCCCTTGCCCTTGTACGGGTCGGGCTTGCGGAGCTTGCGGATGTTCGCGGCGACCTCGCCGACGCGCTGCTTGTCGATGCCCTGCACCGAGAAGCGCGTCGGGTTCTCGACGGCGAAGCTGATCCCGTTCTCCGCCTTGACGAGAATGGTGTGCGAGTACCCGAGCGAGAACTCGAGGTCCGTGCCCCTCGCCGCGACACGGTAACCCGTGCCGTAGATCTCCATCTTCTTCTCGTAGCCCTCGGTGACACCGAGAACCATGTTGTTCAGGAGTGAACGGGTCAGGCCGTGGAGCGAGCGCGCCTCGCGCTCGTCGTTCGGCCGCTTGACCTCGAGGGTTCCATCCGCCTGCTCGACGGTGATCGGGGCCGGCACGGTGAGCGAGAGCTCGCCCTTGGGGCCCTTGACCTTGATGTCCTGGCCGTCGACGGAGACGTCGACACCGGCGGGGATGGAGACAGGGAGTCGTCCGATTCGCGACATGTCAGCGTCTCCTTACCAGACGTAGGCGAGGACTTCCCCACCCACGCCCTTCTCGTGTGCCTGCCGGTCGGTCAGCAGACCGCTCGACGTCGAAAGGATCGCGACGCCGAGGCCACCGAGAACCCTGGGCAGGTTCGTCGACTTGGCGTAGACGCGCAGACCAGGCTTGCTCACGCGGCGCACACCGGCGATGGAGCGCTCGCGGTTCGGGCCGTACTTGAGGTCGATCGTCAGGGTCTGGCCGACCTCGGCCTCCTCGATCTTCCAGGCGGCGATGTAGCCCTCGGCCTCGAGGATCTCGGCGATGTTCTTCTTCAGCTTCGAGTACGGCATGGAGACCGCGTCGTGGTGCGCCGAGTTGGCGTTCCGCACGCGGGTCAGCATGTCCGCAATCGGGTCAGTCATGGTCATGTGGGCTCTCCGCCCTTCCTCACCGGGGTTTCGACTCGGCTCTTGCCTCGCAGGCTCATTGGGTCGAGCCGACCTACGGTGTCAGAGGTTCTTTGGGTGGTTCTCTTGGGTTTGAGGTGTGGCTGCTCGGATCGGGGATCCGACGTCACCAGGAGCTCTTGGTCACGCCCGGCAGCTCGCCCGCGTGAGCCATCTCGCGAAGGCAGATGCGGCAGAGGCCGAACTTGCGGTACACCGAGTGCGGGCGACCGCACTTCTGGCAGCGGGTGTACGCGCGGACCTTGAACTTCGGCTTCCGGTTCGCCTTGTTGATCAGCGCGGTCTTGGCCATGTCAGTTCTCCTTGAAGGGGAAGCCGAGCGCCTTGAGCAGCGCGCGACCCTCGTCATCGTTGGTGGCCGTGGTGACCACGGTGATGTCCATGCCCCGGACGCGGTCGATCTTGTCCTGGTCGATCTCGTGGAACATCGACTGCTCGGTCAGGCCGAACGTGTAGTTGCCGCGGCCGTCGAACTGCTTCGGGGACAAGCCGCGGAAGTCGCGGATGCGCGGGAGGGCGATCGACACGAGACGGTCGAGGAACTCCCACATCCGGTCGCCACGGAGCGTCGTGTGGGCGCCGATCGGCATGCCCTCGCGCAGCTTGAACTGGGCGATGGACTTGCGGGCCTTGGTCACGACCGGCTTCTGGCCGGTGATGTTGGTGAGGTCGCGGACGGCGCCCTCGATGAGCTTGCTGTCCTTGGCGGCGTCGCCGACACCCATGTTGACGACGACCTTGACGACGCCGGGGACCTGCATGACGTTGCCGTAGCCGAACTGCTCCCGGAGCGAGCCCTTGATCTCGTCCCGGTAGCGCTGCTTGAGGCGCGGCGTGGTCAGCACCCCAGTAGTGGTGGTGGTCTCGGTGGTCACGGTCTCACTCATGTTCAGAGGTCCTTGTCCGACGTGACCGCGACACGGACGCGGGACGCCTTCGGGCGGCCACCGCGCTCGACGGTCTCGACACGCGTCTTGATGCGCGTCGGCTTCTTCGTCTCCGGGTCGACGATGGCCACGTTGCTCACGTGGATCGCGGCCTCGGTGTGGGTCAGGCCACCGGTCCGGGTGCCACGAGCGGTGGCGCCCGCCTTGATGTGCTTGGTGACGCGATTGATGCCCTCGACCAGCACGCGCTGGGTCTCCGGGTAGACCGCGATGACCTTGCCCTGCTTGCCCCGGTCGCCGCCGTTCTTCTGGCTGCGGCCGGAGATGACCTGGACGAGGTCGCCCTTCTTGATCTTCATCTTCTGCTTGTTGTTGGCACCCATGTTCACAGCACCTCCGGCGCGAGCGAGATGATCTTCATGAACTTCTTCTCGCGCAGCTCACGGCCGACCGGGCCGAAGATGCGGGTCCCTCGGGGGTCACCGTCGGGCTTGAGGATCACCGCTGCGTTCTCGTCGAACTTGATGTAGGAACCGTCGGCGCGGCGACGCTCCTTGACCGTGCGGACGATGACCGCCTTGACGACGTCACCCTTCTTGACGTTGCCGCCCGGAATGGCGTCCTTGACGGTGGCGACGATGGTGTCGCCGATGCCGGCGTATCGACGGCCCGAACCACCGAGAACACGGATGCAAAGGAGCTCCTTGGCACCGGTGTTGTCGGCGACGCGCAGTCGCGACTCCTGCTGTATCACTGTCTAACTCCTGTCGTCGTGCTGGTTCTCTCGAAAGAACTCGTGCTCAGCGCGATGTGTTTTCGAGAGCCTTGCCGAACCAAATGGAAACGTTCTGTTGCGGGCCAGGCCCAGCGGCATACGAGAAGTGCCTACTTGGCCTTCTCGAGGATCTCGACGATGCGCCAGTGCTTCGTCGCGGAGAGCGGACGCGTCTCCATGATGAGCACGCGGTCGCCCACGCCGGCCTCGTTCTTCTCGTCGTGCGCCTTGACCTTGCTCGTGCGGCGGATGACCTTGCCGTAGAGGGCGTGCTTGACGCGGTCCTCCACTTCGACGACAACGGTCTTGTCCATCTTGTCGCTCACCACGTAGCCCTGGCGGGACTTGCGATCGTTGCGCTCGCTGGTCTTCTCGGGGGTCTGCTCGCTCATGCCTGGGTCTCCTCGTCAGCCGCCTCAGTCTTCTTGGCCGACTTCTTCTCGGCCTTCGCGGCCTTCTTCTCAGCCTTCTCGGCCTTCTTGTCCGCCTCGTCCGTCGTCTCGGCGGACTCGTCGGCCTTGTTCACGCTTGGAGCGGCAGGGGGCGAGCCGATGCCGAGCTCGCGCTCACGCATCTCGGTGTAGATCCGCGCGATGTCCTTCTTGACGGCGCGCAGGCGGCCGTGGTTGTCCAGCTGCCCCGTGGCGGACTGGAACCGGAGGTTGAACAGCTCCTCCTTGGACTTGCGCAACGCGTCGGCGAGGCCGTCGTCGTCCATGCCACGCAACTGCTCGGAAGCGAGGTCCTTGGTACCCACTGCCATCAGATGTCACCGCCTTCACGCGCAACGAACCGGCACTTCATCGGGAGCTTGTGCATCGCGAGACGCATCGCCTCACGGGCCACCGGCTCGGTCACGCCCGAGATCTCGAACATGACCCGCCCCGGCTTGACGTTGGCGACCCACCACTCTGGCGAACCCTTGCCGGAGCCCATTCGGGTCTCGGCGGGCTTCTTCGTCAGCGGACGGTCCGGGTAGATGTTGATCCACACCTTTCCACCACGCTTCATGTAGCGGGTCATCGCGATACGAGCGGACTCGATCTGACGGTTCGTCACGTAGGCGGGCTCGAGGGCCTGGATGCCGTAGTCGCCGAAGGCGATCTTCGTGCCGCCCTTGGCAGCGCCCGAGCGGCCCGGGTGGTGCTGCTTGCGGTGCTTGACTCGACGGGGAATCAACATGGTCAGGCCTGCTCATTCTCGGTGGTGGCCGGGGCAGCAGCCTCGGCGGACACCGTGGACTCAGGGGCTGCCGTCTCGCGGGGAGCGGCGGCCTCGGTGCGGTCACCACGACGGGCGCGGTTCGGACGACCCTCGCCGTCCCGACGCGGGCCACGCGACGGACGCGGGGCGGCGGCCTGCTGGGCCGCGAGCTCCTTCGCCGTCAGGTCACCCTTGTAGATCCACACCTTGACGCCGATCCGGCCGAACGTCGTGCGGGCTTCATAGAAGCCGTAGTCGATGTTGGCGCGGAGCGTGTGGAGCGGGACCCGACCCTCGCGGTAGAACTCGGTCCGGCTCATCTCGGCCCCGTTGAGGCGGCCGGAGACCTGGACCCGGATGCCCTTGGCGCCGGCGCGCTGGGCGGACTGCATGCCCTTGCGCATCGCCCGACGGAAGGACACGC
The DNA here is from genome assembly GCA_963754395.1 of uncultured Actinomycetota bacterium. GTDB lineage: Bacteria > Actinomycetota > Actinomycetes > Actinomycetales > Dermatophilaceae > Intrasporangium. Next base: position 473,359 of record CAVWGJ010000018.1, read on the forward strand.
GGGCCGAGAGCTGCTCGGCGATGCCCTGTGCGACCAGCTGGGAGTCGATCTCGGGGTTCTTGACCTCGAGGATGTTCAGCTGGACCTGCTTGCCCGTCAGCTTCTCGAGCTCACCGCGGATGCGGTCGGCCTCGGCGCCGCGGCGACCGATGACGATGCCGGGACGCGCGGTGTGGATGTCGACACGGACGCGGTCACGCGTGCGCTCGATCTCGACCTTGGCGATGCCGGCGCGCTCCATGCCCTTCTCCATCAGGCGACGGATCGAGACATCTTCCTTGACGTAGTCGCGGTAACGCTGACCCGACTTGGTCGAGTCCGCGAACCAGCGGCTCCGGTGATCGGTGGTGATGCCCAGACGGAAGCCATGGGGGTTGACCTTCTGACCCATCAGCGGGCTCCCTTCTTCTCGAGCTGGGACACGATCACGGTGATGTGGCTCGTGCGCTTGTTGATGCGACCGGCGCGGCCCTGGGCACGCGGACGGAAGCGCTTCATGGTCGGGCCCTCGTCCACGAACGCGGCCGTGATGACGAGGTTGCGCTCGTCGAACGCCAGCGACTCTCGGTCCGCCATGAACCGGGCGTTGGCGATGGCGCTCTCGAGCACCTTCTTCACCGGGTCGGAGGCCGACTGCGGCGCGAACGTGAGCGTCGTGACGGCGTCGGTAGCGGCCTTGCCGCGGATCAGGTCCACGACGCGGCGAGCCTTCTGCGGGCTGACACGGACGTGCCGTGCCGAGGCCTTGGCTTCCATGACACTTTCCTTGGTTTGGGGCGTTGCAGTGGCCATCAGCGACGACGACCCTTCTTGTCGTCCTTCACGTGCCCCTTGAACGTGCGGGTCGGGGCGAACTCGCCGAGCTTGTGGCCGACCATCGACTCGGTGACGAACACCGGGACGTGCTTGCGGCCGTCGTGGACGGCGAAGGTGTGACCGAGCATGTCCGGGCTGATGACCGAACGGCGCGACCAGGTCTTGATGACGGTCTTCGTGCCCGCTTCGTTCTGGGCGTCCACCTTCTTCTGCAGGTGGTCGTCGATGAAGGGGCCCTTCTTCAGGCTACGAGGCATTCCAAAGGCTCCTTATCAGCGCTTCTTGCCAGTACGACGGCGACGCACGATGAGCTTGTCGCTTTCCTTGTGTGCCTTGCGGGTCCGACCCTCGATCTGACCCCAGGGGCTGACGGGGTGACGTCCACCGGACGTCTTGCCCTCACCACCACCGTGCGGGTGGTCCACCGGGTTCATCGCCACACCGCGGACGCTCGGGCGCTTGCCCTTCCAGCGCATGCGGCCGGCCTTGCCCCAGTTGATGTTGCTCTGCTCGGCGTTGCCGACCTCGCCGATCGTGGCGCGGCAGCGCGCGTCGACGTTGCGGATCTCACCGGAGGGCATGCGCAGCTGGGCGTAGGGGCCCTCCTTGGCGACGAGCTGGACGCGAGCACCCGCGGAGCGGGCGATCTTCGCGCCCCCACCCGGCTTGAGCTCGATCGCGTGCACGACCGTACCGACCGGGATGTTGCGCAGCGCCAGGGCGTTGCCCGGCTTGATGTCGGCGCCGGGGCCGTTCTCGATCGGGTCGCCCTGCTTGAGCCGGTTCGGCGCGAGGATGTAGCGCTTCTCGCCGTCGGCGTACTGGACGAGCGCGATCCGAGCCGTGCGGTTCGGGTCGTACTCGATGTGGGCCACCTTGGCGGGCACGCCGTCCTTGTCGTGGCGACGGAAGTCGATGACGCGGTAGGCACGCTTGTGACCACCACCGATGTGGCGGGTCGTGATCCGGCCGGCGTTGTTGCGGCCACCCGACTTGGTCAACGGGCGGACGAGCGACTTCTCCGGCGTGGTGCGCGTGATCTCGACGAAATCGGCGACCGACGAGCCACGACGGCCCGGGGTGGTCGGCTTGTACTTACGGATTCCCATGTTCGTTAGTCCTCAGGATCTTTCGTCGGTCTCAGGCGCCCGCACCGAAGATGTCGATCGAGCCCTCGCGGAGGGAGACGATCGCACGCTTGGTGTCCTTGCGCTTGCCGGTGCCGAAGCGGGTGCGACGGGCCTTGCCCTGGCGGTTCAGGGTGTGGACCTTGTCGACCTTGACATTGAAGATCTGCTCGATGGCGATCTTGATCTCGGTCTTGTTCGCGCGCGGGTCGACGATGAACGTGTACTTGCCCTCATCAAGCAGGCCGTACGACTTCTCGGACACGACCGGCGCGATCAGGATGTCGCGGGGGTCCTTGGCGTGGATGCTCACTTGGAGTCCTCCTTGGCGGGCTCGTCGGCCTTCGCACCCTTCTCGCTGGCGGCGACGAACGTGTCGAGGGCGGCCTGCGTGAAGACGATGTCGTCGGCGCACAGCACGTCGTAGGTGTTGAGCTGGTCGGACACGAGGACGTGGACGTTCGGCAGGTTCCGAACCGACTTGTACGTCACGTCGTCGCCGCGCTCGATGACGACGAGCAGGTTGGGGCGCTCGGTGAGGTCGGCAAAGACCTTGGCCGCCTCCTTCGCCGACGGGGTGTCGCCCGTGACGATCGAGTCGAGCACGTGGATCCGGCCGAAGCGGTTCCGATCGGAGAGCGCGCCACGGAGGGCGGCGGCCTTCATCTTCTTCGGGGTGCGTTGCGTGTAGTCGCGCGGCTGAGGGCCGTGGACGATGCCGCCGCCGGCGAACTGCGGCGCACGCGTCGATCCCTGACGGGCGCGGCCGGTGCCCTTCTGGCGGTAGGGCTTGCGGCCACCACCACGGACCTCGCCGCGGGTCTTGGTCGAGTGCGTGCCCGAGCGAGCGGCCGCGAGCTGGGCCACCACGACCTGGTGGATCAGCGGGACGTTCGTCTGGACATCGAAGATGTCAGCGGGAAGGTTCGGCGTCTTGGTTGCCATGTCGTTCATGCACCCTTCGCGGCCGTGCGGATCAGGACGATGCCGCCGCGGGGACCCGGGACGGCACCCTTGATGAGCAGCAGGCCCTTCTCGGCGTCAACGGCGTGGATCTGGAGGTTCTGGGTCGTCTGGCGGACTCCGCCCATGCGACCGGCCATCCGCATTCCCCGGAAGACGCGGCCCGGCGTGGCGCAGCCGCCGATCGAGCCCGGCTTGCGGTGGTTGCGGTGGGCACCGTGCGAGGAGGACACGCCGGCGAAGCCGTGGCGCTTCATGACACCCGCGAAGCCCTTGCCCTTCGTCGTGCCCGTCGCGTCGACGCGCTGGCCGGCCTCGAAGGCGTCGGCCGTGATCTCCTGGCCGAGCTCGTAGTCGGCGGCGTCCGCGGTGCGGAGCTCGACGAGGTGGCGGCGCGGCGTGACGCCGGCCTTCTCGAAGTGGCCCGTCAGGGGCTTGGTGACCTTGCGCGGGTCGATCGCGCCGAAGGCGAGCTGGACCGCGTCGTAGCCGTCGGTCGCGCCGTTGCGGACCTGCGTGACGACGCAGGGGCCGGCCTCGACGACCGTGACCGGGACGAGTCGGTTGTCGGCGTCCCAGACCTGGGTCATGCCGAGCTTCTTGCCGAGCAGGCCCTTGACGGTCTTGGCTGAGGTGGTGGCTGCAACACTCATGATGGCCGCCTCAGAGCTTGATCTCGATGTTGACGTCCGCCGGCAGATCGAGACGCATCAGCGAGTCGACGGCCTTGGGCGTCGGGTCGATGATGTCGATGAGGCGCTTGTGCGTGCGCATCTCGAAGTGCTCGCGGCTGTCCTTGTACTTGTGCGGCGACCGGATGACGACGAAGACGTTCTTCTCCGTCGGCAGCGGAACCGGGCCAACCACCGTGGCGCCGGCACGCGTGACCGTGTCGACAATCTTGCGCGCCGAGTTGTCGATGACCTCGTGGTCATACGACTTCAAGCGGATGCGGATCTTCTGTCCCGCCATCTCCGTTACGTCTCTCTCTCGCCGTACCTGTGCATTCCGGTTCCCTTGGCATCCGACCCCCGAGGTCGGGCGTGTCGCGCCCGCTCCGCGGAGAAAGCCCGCACCGAAGTGCCGCTCTCGTGGTGGATTGCCCGGCCGAACCGGGTGGCTTGCGCTTCCCTCGGGCCTCTGTCGAGTCCGTAGCACGTCGTGAGATCGTGCAGACGAGGGGCGGCGGCACTGACATGGGTCAGCGACGCGCGTCAAGCAACTTGACAAGTGTGCCAGAGCCCCGAACCACGATCAAATCAACCCATCCCGTTTGCCGCTGGGCTCGCTCGCGCGCCCCCGGCGGCTGGCTCGTGTGCCCACCGCCCAGTCCTCGTCGAGTGTGCAGTTCGCGCCGCTCCCCCCTGTTCGAGTGTGCAGTTCGCGCCCACGTTCAGGGGCATTTACTGCACACTCGACGAAGGGGTGGGGTCAGGGGGCGGGCGCGAGAAAGGCCGCGAGAGCCGCGACGTACATCGCCGGGTCCTCGGCCCCGCCGAGCTCACGAGCGCTGTGCATGGACAGCACCGGCGCGCCGAAGTCGACGGTCGTCGCACCCGTCAGCGCCGAGGTCATCGGCCCGACCGTCGAGCCGCATGGCAGGTCGGTGCGGACGACAAACGACTGCATCGGCACCGCCGCCTGCTCGCAGGCGAGCCGGAACGCCGCCTCGCCGAGCGAGTCGGTCGCATAGCGCAGGTTGGAGTTGATCTTCAGCACCGGCCCACCGTTGACTGCGATGTGGTGGAGCGGCTCGTGCCGGTCGGCGTAGTTCGGGTGCGTCGCATGCGCCATGTCGCCGCTCGCGATGACGGTCGACGCAAGCGCCCGCCAGTAGTCCTCCCGGGACCCGCCGCCAGCGAGGACGAGGCGCTCGAGGACCGATGGCAGGAGCGTCGACATCGCCCCACGCTCCGACTGGCTCCCGACCTCCTCGTGGTCGAAGAGGACGAGGACGGGCACCAGGCGCGGCTCGGTGCGGGCAGCTTCGACCAGCGCCCGCACGCCCGCATACGACGTTCCGAGGTTGTCCAGCCGAGGCGCCGCGATGAGCTCGCGGCGGCGCCCGAGACGGCGGGAGGGCTCAACTGGATGCGTCATGACATCCCAGCCGAGGAGGTCTGCCGCCGGGACCCGGACCTGCTCGCTGAGGTAGCGCCGGAAGTCCCCCGGGATGTCACCGAGCCCCCAGAGCGGCTCGAGGTGCTGCTGCCGGTTGAGGGTCAGCCCCTCGTTCTGCTCGCGGTCGAGATGGATCGCGAGCTGTGCGACCCGCAGCAGGGGTGTCGTGTCGTGGAAGAGGCGGGTCTCGACGGTTGCGCGCCCCTCTCCCCGCACCGCGACCCGGCCGGCGAGGCCGAGGTCCCGGTCGAGCCACGAGTTGAGCAGCGGCCCGCCGTAGACCTCCACCCCCAGCGACTGCCAGCCAGCCTTGAGGTGGTCGGGGTTGGGCTTGATCCGGAGGTTGGGGCTGTCGGTGTGCGCCCCCACGACCCGGAAGCCGGCACCGGGACCCAGCCCAGCGGCATACGCCCCCCTCGTGTCCCACGCGATGAGCGAGCCGCCCCGGATGAGGAAGTGGGCACCCGGCGCGGTCGGGAACGGCTCGCTCTCGACCACCTCGGTGAAGCCGGCCTCCGTGAGGCGTGCGGCGGCCTCCGCACACGCGTGGAAGGAGCTCGGCGAGGCGTCGACGAAGTCGATGAGGCCCTGGGCTTCGGTGTCGATGTCGAACGCGTGCGCCATGAAAGCGACCCTATCCCCACCATTTCTAGGCCGTATGCCGCTGTGCTCGCTCCCTCGCCACCGTCCTTCCAGCCCTCCCGCCCGCCACAATGGGCCCCATGAACGCCCGACCCTCATCCGACCAGCCGCGCTCGCCCTCGGAGCAGATCCGCGTCGGAGTCCAGCTGCCCGAGGTCGAGCGGCGAGTGGAGTGGCCGGAACTGCTCGACCTGGCTCGGGCTGCCGAGGACGTCGGTCTCGACTCGCTGTGGCTCGGCGACCACCTGCTCTACGACCTGCCCGGCGGGGTCACCAGGGGTCCCTGGGAGGCCTGGACGTCGTTGGCCGCCCTCGCCACCGTCACGTCGCGGGTCCAGCTCGGGCCCTTCGTCGCGTCGACGTCGTTCCATGCGCCCGCGATGCTCGCGAAGATGGCGGCGACGGTGGACGGAATCTCCGGTGGGCGGCTCGTGCTCGGCCTCGGCGCCGGATGGAACGAGCGGGAGTACCGGGCCTTCGGGTTCCCCTTCGACAGCCGGGTGGCGCGGTTCGAGGAGGCCTTCACCATCATCCGGGAGCTGGTCCGGGACGGGCGGTCGGACTTCCATGGGCGGTTCCATTCCGTTGACGACTGCGTCATCGACCCGCCGCCAGCCCGGCCGGGTGGCCCCCCGCTCATGCTCGGCTCCACGGGCCCCCGGATGATGCGGATCGGCCTGCCCCACGTGGACCTGTGGAACACGTGGTGGAGCGACTACGGCAACTCCGTGACGGGCTTCGCGTCGATGCGCGAGCGAGTCGAGGCCGCTGCGGCGCAGGCGGGCCGGAAGCCGGGCGAGGTGGGCGCCACCGCTGCGGTCCTCGTCCGGTTCGACGCCGGGAGAGGACGGGTCATGGGTGACGGCGACTACAACGTCCCGGTCGAACCAGTGCCCGGTGCGCCGGCGGCCATCGCGGAGCACGTGGCCGCCCTGGCTGCTGCCGGGGCCGTCCACGTCCAGCTCGTCCTCGACCCGATCACGATCGACTCCATCCTGGAGGTCGGCAAAGCCGTGGCGCTGCTCTGACCGGCCCGCCATGCTTGCGCCATGACGGTTGACGGCCTGGTGGCTCCCGGCTTCGAGACCGTGCGGGACGCCTTCGCCGAGGTGGTCCGTGGGCAGTCCGGCACCGGAGCCGCCGCAGCGATCTGGCACGACGGCAGGTGGGTCGTCGACCTCTGGGGTGGCCATGCCGACGCCGCGCGGACGCGGCCGTGGGACCGTGACAGCATCGTCATGCCCTACTCGGTGACGAAGCCCTTCGCCGCCCTCGCGGCACTCACCCTGGTGGAGCGCGGGCTACTCGAGCTCGACGCGCCCGTGCAGCGCCACTGGCCGGAGCTGCGGACCGAGGCGACGGTCCGGCAGGTGCTCTCCCACCAGGTGGGACTCGTCGCTCTCGCCGAGCCTGCCCCCGCGTCGCTCCTGCTCGACTGGACGGGCCTCTGCGGTCGCCTCGCCGCCGAGGAGGCACTGTGGCCCTCGGGCACGGCCATCGGTGAGTCGGCCCTCTTCTACGGCCACCTCGTCGGCGAGATCGTCCGCCGGGTCGACGGGCGCGACATCGGCACCTACCTCCGCGAAGAGGTCTGCGGGCCCGCGGACCTCGACTTCGCGATCGGCTTGACGTCCGGAGAGCTCGGCCGCGTCGTCGACCTGACCGGACTCGACGCCCTCGCGGAGCAGGTGGCCGACCCGACTGCACCCGACCTGCTGCGGAGGGCGCTGCTCAATCCACCCGGAGCGATTGACGCCGAGGTCGTCAACGGCTCGGCCTTCAGAAGCGCGCAGATCCCGGCCATCAACGGTCACGGGACGGCGCGGGCGGTCGCCGGGCTCTACGCGAGGCTGCTCGAGGGCCAGCTGATCTCCCCCGCACTTCGCGATGAGGCCGCCCTGCCGCAGGCCTCCGGAGTGGACCGGGTCATGGGCGGTGAGCCGCGGTCCTGGGGGCTCGGCTTCGGCGTCGACGCGGACGGCTTCGGCATGGGCGGCATCGGTGGGAACCTGGGCTGGGCGAGCACCGATGGGGGCTACGCCTACGCGTTCGTCACGGGCACCCTGGGCACGCACGAGCGGTCGGATCGGGTCGAGAACACTTTCCGCGCGGTCATCGGCCTGCCACCGCTCTGACCCGGGCGCTGCCGACTGGGACAAGTGACGGGAGCCGTATGAGCGGTCGTGCTCAGGACGGGCCAGTAGCGGGGTTTCGTCCCGTCCGTTGTCCCAGCGAGGTCACTCTAGGGCGCGCGGCCGGCGACGGCCGCGAGCCTCACATAGACCGGGGCGTCGCCGGGCACCTGCACCTCCGGACCGAAGGCCGGGCCCCGATTCTCGTCGGTGAGTCCGGTTGACATGAACGCCATGCCGCGCTCGGCGACTTCTGGGTCGAGGTCGCGGTCCTGGCCCGTCGCCTTCACGAGGTCCCACGTGTGCACCGCGACCTCCGCCGTCTGCCAGTCCGCCATGCTCGTGTCAGCTCCCTCGCCCTTGGACCTCCAGGTGGCGAGAAGCTCGTCGGCGTTGGCCCGGAAGCTCGACGCCGCTTCGCCGAGCCCGACCGGCGGGTCGGTGGACCAGTCCGGCTGACCGCCGGAGCCCATCTCGACGAACCGCGCGGGCGCGGCGACGAGGTGCGCGACGAGCCGCCGGACGTCCCAGTCCGGGCAGGGCGTCGGATCCCCGAGCTGGCTCTCCTGCACACCCCCAAGGACAGACACGGCCTGGTCGAGCGCGCGGGACAGGACGGTGAGTGGGACATCCGTGGCCATCGGGAACACCTCCGAGTCGTTTCCACCACCCTAGGCAACCGAACGCGGCTCCGGGGAGCCCAGGCGCCCACGAAACCGCACCGGTGCGCAGGAGCAAGCCCAGCGGCATACGGCATGGGTTGGACCGGGGACGCGAAAGGGCCCGGCCCGCCGAAGCGGACCGGGCCCTCCCGGTGACTCGTGGGTCAGGTCACTTGAGGATCTTCGTGACGCGACCGGCACCGACCGTGCGGCCACCCTCACGGATGGCGAACTTCAGGCCCTCCTCCATGGCGATCGGCTGGATGAGCTCGACCTTCATGTCGGTGTTGTCGCCGGGCATGACCATCTCGGTGCCCTCGGGCAGGTGGACGACACCCGTCACGTCCGTGGTCCGGAAGTAGAACTGCGGACGGTAGTTGTCGTAGAACGGCGTGTGACGGCCGCCCTCGTCCTTGGACAGGATGTAGACCTGACCCTCGAACTCGGTGTGCGGCGTGATCGAGCCGGGCTTGACGACAACCTGGCCGCGCTCGACGTCCTCGCGCTTGACACCGCGAAGGAGCAGGCCGACGTTCTCACCCGCACGACCCTCGTCGAGCAGCTTGCGGAACATCTCGACACCGGTGACCGTGGTCTTGGTGGCCGGGCCGGGGTGGATGCCGACGATCTCGACCTCCTCGTTGACCTTGAGGATGCCGCGCTCGATACGGCCGGTGACGACCGTGCCACGACCGGTGATCGTGAAGACGTCCTCGACGGGCATGAGGAACGGCTTGTCGACGTCCCGCTCCGGCTCCGGGATGTAGGTGTCCACGGCGTCCATGAGGTCGAGGACCGTCTGGCCCCACTCCGCGTCGCCCTCGAGCGCCTTGAGTGCGGAGACCTTGATGACCGGGACGTCGTCGCCGGGGAACTCGTAGGTCGTGAGCAGCTCACGGACCTCCATCTCGACGAGCTCGAGGATCTCCTCGTCGTCGACCATGTCGGCCTTGTTGAGCGCCACCACGATGTAGGGGACGCCCACCTGGCGAGCGAGGAGGACGTGCTCCTTCGTCTGCGGCATCGGGCCGTCGGTCGCCGCGACCACGAGAATCGCACCGTCCATCTGAGCAGCGCCGGTGATCATGTTCTTGACGTAGTCAGCGTGACCCGGGCAGTCGACGTGGGCGTAGTGGCGACCCTCCGTCTGGTACTCGATGTGCGCGATCGAGATGGTGATGCCGCGCTGGCGCTCCTCCGGAGCCTTGTCGATGTCGTCGAACGCGAACTGCGGGTTGAGGTCCGGGTACTTGTCGTGCAGGACCTTGGAGATCGCAGCCGTCAGCGTCGTCTTCCCGTGGTCGATATGACCAATGGTGCCGATGTTGACGTGCGGCTTGGTCCGCTCGAACTTTGCCTTCGCCACTGTGGTCCTCCTCAGGACTTCATAGTGTTACGCCGTACGACCAGGGCAGGACGTGGCGCTGTTGGGTTTGTGATTTCCGATTGGGATTCCTCGGGAGAGACTAGCCGGGTTGCCCCGTCAGTCACTCGCCGCGGGTCTTCTTGATGATCTCCTCGGCAACCGCCTTGGGGACCTCTGAGTAGGAGTCGAACTCCATGGAGAAGCTCGCGCGACCCTGCGTCTTGGAGCGCAGGTCGCCGACGTAGCCGAACATCTCGGACAGCGGGACGACCGCGCGGACCACCTTGGCGCCGCTGATGTCGTCCATGCCCTGGATCTGGCCACGGCGGGCGTTGATGTCGCCGATGACGTCACCCATGTAGTCCTCGGGAGTGCGGACCTCGACCGCCATCATGGGCTCGAGGAGCACCGGGTCCGCCTTCCTGACGGCCTCCTTGAGGACCATCGATCCGGCGATCTTGAAGGCCATCTCCGACGAGTCGACATCGTGGTAGCCGCCGTCGACGAGGGTCGCCTTGATCCCGACGAGCGGGTAGCCGGCGAGCACGCCATACTGCATCGCGTCCTGGATACCGGCGTCGACCGACGGGATGTACTCGCGCGGGATGCGACCACCCGTGACCGCGTTGACGAACTCGTAGAGCTCGCCGCCCTCGGTGTCGGTCAGCGGCTCGAAGGTGACCTGCACCTTCGCGTACTGACCGGAGCCACCCGTCTGCTTCTTGTGGACGTAGTCGTACTTCTCGACCGGCCTGCGGATCGTCTCGCGGTAGGCGACCTGCGGCTTGCCGACGTTGGCCTCGACCTTGAACTCCCGCTTCATGCGGTCGACGAGGATGTCGAGGTGCAGCTCGCCCATCCCGGCGATGATCGTCTGGCCGGTCTCCTCGTCGAGGTGGACCTGGAAGGTCGGGTCCTCGGCGGAGAGCTTCTGGATGGCCGTGGAGAGCTTCTCCTGGTCACCCTTGGTCTTCGGCTCGATGGCGACCTGGATGACCGGCTCCGGGAACGACATCGACTCGAGGACGATGGGGTCGTTGAGGTCGCAGAGCGTGTCGCCCGTCGTCGTGTCCTTCAGGCCGATCGCGGCGTAGATGTGGCCGGCCATGGCCTCGTCGACCGGGTTCTCCTTGTTGGCGTGCATCTGGAAGAGCTTGCCGATGCGCTCCTTCTTGCCCTTGGTCGAGTTCATCACCTGGGTGCCGGAGGAGATGTGGCCCGAGTAGACCCGGATGAAGGTCAGCGTGCCGAAGAACGGGTGGGCGGCAACCTTGAAGGCGAGCGCCGAGAACGGCTCGTCCTTCGACGGCTGCCGGGTCATCTCGACCTCCTCGTGGCCCGGCTTGTGCCCGATCATGGCGGGCACGTCCAGGGGCGAGGGCAGGTAGTCGACAACCGCGTCGAGCATCGGCTGGACGCCACGGTTCTTGAAGGCGGATCCGCACAGGACCGGGTAGAGCTCCGATGTCACCGTGAGCTTCCGGATGCCGGCCTTGAGATCGTCCACGGTGAGCTCGTCGCCGCCGAGGTACTTCTCCATGAGCTCGTCGTCGGACTCGGCGACCCGCTCGACGAGCTGGTGCCGGTACTCCTCGGCCTTGGCCTGCAGGTCCGCGGGGATCTCCTGGATCTCGTACTTGGCGCCCATCGTCACATCACCCTTGGCGTCACCCGGCCAGACCAGGGCGCGCATGTAGAGCAGGTCGACGACACCGATGAACTCGCTCTCAGCCCCGATCGGCAGCTGGAGGACGAGCGGCTCCGCGCCGAGGCGGTCCTTGATCGTCTGCACGGTGAAGTAGAAGTCCGCGCCGAGCTTGTCCATCTTGTTGACGAAGCAGACGCGGGGCACGTCGTACTTGTCGGCCTGGCGCCAGACCGTCTCGGACTGCGGCTCGACACCCTCCTTGCCGTCGAAGACGGCAACGGCGCCGTCGAGGACGCGCAGCGAGCGCTCGACCTCGACCGTGAAGTCGACGTGGCCGGGCGTGTCGATGATGTTGATCTGGGTGCCCTCCCAGAAGGAGGTGACCGCGGCAGAGGTGATCGTGATGCCGCGCTCCTTCTCCTGCTCCATCCAGTCGGTCGTCGAGGCACCGTCGTGCGTCTCGCCCATCTTCCGGTTGACGCCGGTGTAGAAGAGGATGCGCTCCGTCGTCGTCGTCTTGCCGGCGTCGATGTGCGCCATGATGCCGATGTTTCGGACCTGCTTCAGGTCCGTCAGGACGTCGAGTGCCACGTCAGTTGTCTCATCTCAGTCGTCGTGGGGAGAAAGTTCTGGGAGCCGTGCCGGCCGCGTGGGCGGCAGGGCTGGATCCCGGCGGTATGCCGCCAAGCGAGCTCAGCGGCATACGGCCGGAAGTGCTGTCACCAGCGGTAGTGCGCGAAGGCCTTGTTGGACTCGGCCATCTTGTGGGTGTCCTCGCGACGCTTCACCGCGGCGCCGAGGCCGTTGGACGCGTCGAGGATCTCGTTCATGAGGCGCTCGGTCATCGTCTTCTCGCGACGCTGCCGGGCGTAGCCAACCAGCCAACGCAGGGCCAGCGTCGTGGACCGGCCCGGCTTGACCTCGATCGGCACCTGGTAGGTCGCACCACCGACGCGACGGGACTTGACCTCCATGGCGGGCTTGACGTTGTCGAGCGCGCGCTTCAGCGTGGCGACGGGGTCGGTGCCGGTCTTCTGACGGGCGCCCTCGAGCGCGCCGTAGACGATGGTCTCGGCGATCGACTTCTTGCCGTCGAGGAGGATCTTGTTGACGAGCTGCGTGACGAGCGGGCTGGCGTAGACCGGGTCGACGACGAGCGGACGCTTCGGAGCGGGTCCCTTACGAGGCATCAGGCCTTCTCCCTCTTCGCGCCGTAGCGGCTGCGAGCCTGCTTGCGACCCTTGACACCCTGGGTGTCGAGCGTGCCGCGGATGATCTTGTAGCGGACACCGGGAAGGTCCTTCACACGGCCACCGCGGACGAGCACGATCGAGTGCTCCTGGAGGTTGTGCCCGACGCCCGGGATGTAGGCCGTGACCTCGATGCCGCTGCTGAGGCGGACCCGGGCGACCTTACGAAGGGCAGAGTTCGGCTTCTTGGGGGTGGTGGTGTACACGCGCGTGCACACACCGCGACGCTGGGGCGAGCCCTTCAGCGCCGGGGTCTTGGCCTTCGCGGCCTTGTCCTGGCGGCCCTTGCGGACCAGCTGGTTGATAGTAGGCAACCTGGTTACTCCGTAACGTTGCTGTTGTCATGCCACCCCACTGCGGGGCGACTCCTTGGTCATCCGGCTCCCGGTGACCCCCGAGGTCGGGAGTGTCGGTGGTCAATCGGTGAACCGGTGCTCCCCCCTGCACTCCCCACAACGTTCGTGGATTGCCCGGCGGAAGGTTCGCTCTGGACCGCAGTGATGTCGCACCGGCCGTGGCTGGCGGACAGGGCACCGAGGCCGTCATCGCGCATGGCTGAGTACAGGCCTCAGACACAGTGTTCAAGCGTACCGGCGGGGCGCCACGCCGACCAAATCCGCACCCTTGCGCTCATCGCCACAATGCCGTATGCCGCTGGGCTCGCTCCTCCCCCTGTCCGCGGTTCGAGGTATTCCCCGACGACCTGTGGTCGATCAATACCTCGAACCGATTACCTCGAACCGGCGCGTAGGTATGGCGGTCAGCCGAGACGCCAGTCGCCGGCGTAGATGTGCAGGACCGGCAGGCCGAGTACCTCGCGCGCCTTCGACGCCCAGTCCTTGTGGAACGTGTCCTCCACGGCGTGCGGCTCGGTCACGACGACGACCTCGCGGGCATTCAGGCGACGAACCTCCTCGACGAGCGTGAGCATGGGGTCGTCTCCGGTCACCTCACCGGTCACCGTCAGACCGCGCTGCTCGAACTCGGCGAGGCTCTGCGCGAGGGCTGTCCGCGCGTCGGCGTGCGCCACATCACGGTTGACCGGCTTGAGCGCATCGAGGGCCTCCCGCATCTCGAAGAGGCTGAGGTGGTTGAGGAAGGTGCTCAGCATGTTGCGCTGCGTGTCCGCAGGCACGAGGACGCGGTAAGTCTCCGGCTCCTCGTCCCCGGCGTGCAGGCTCGCGATCCGGTCCACGTCGACGGGCTTGAGCGCCTCCTCGGTCAGCACGATGACCGCAGCTGGTGCGGGCTCCGACTCGTGCTCGGATTCGGGTTCGGAGGGGGTCTCGGCCGGGGGCGCATCGCTCATACCGCAACCCTATCCAGCGGGCCGCCCCCGAGGGGCAACGGATTGACGTCGAGGTCGACACCGGAAAGCCAGCCGGCTGGGACTGCGCGGGGTGCGCGGTCCCAGCCCAGCGGCATACGGCCTGAAGGCCTGTGACGGTCGGTCAGAGCTTGTCGAGCCCCAGGGCCTCGTCGTCGAGACGGATCGCCTCGCCAGTGCCCGTGCCGAAGGTCGCGTAGTCGTACGCGTCGTAGTTCGGCAGCGAGTACATGGCGGCCTTGGCCTCCTCGGTCGGCTCCACCTTGATGTTGCGGTAGCGGGGCAGGCCCGTCCCGGCGGGGATGAGCTTTCCGAGGATGACGTTCTCCTTGAGGCCGAGCAGCGGGTCGGACCTCGCCTCCATGGCGGCCTGCGTGAGGACACGCGTGGTCTCCTGGAAGGACGCGGCCGACAGCCACGACTCGGTCGCGAGCGACGCCTTGGTGATGCCCATGAGCTCCGGACGACCCGAGGCCGGCCGGCCGCCCTCGGCGATCGTCTTGCGGTTCTCCTCCTCGAAGCGGCCACGCTCGGCGAGCTCGCCCGGAAGCAGGTCCGCGTCGCCCGCCTCGATGATCGTCACGCGACGGAGCATCTGACGGACGATGACCTCGATGTGCTTGTCGTGGATCGACACACCCTGCTGGCGGTACACCCTCTGCACCTCGTCGACGAGGTGCTTCTGCGCGGCCCGGGGACCGAGGATGCGGAGCACCTGCTTCGGGTCGATCGCGCCCTGGAGCAGCTTGTTGCCGACTTCGACGTGGTCGCCGTCCTGGATGAGCAGGCGCGAGCGCTTGCTCACCGGGTAGGCGTGCTGGTCGGAGCCGTCGTCGGGCGTGAGCAGGATGCGACGCGCCTTGTCGGTGTCCTCGATCTCGACGCGGCCGGTGGCCTCGGCGATGGGAGCGACACCCTTGGGCGTGCGGGCCTCGAACAGCTCGACGACACGCGGCAGACCCTGCGTGATGTCGTCGGCCGCCGCGGCACCACCGGTGTGGAAGGTCCGCATCGTCAGCTGCGTGCCCGGCTCACCGATCGACTGGGCGGCGATGATGCCGACCGCCTCGCCGATGTCGACGAGCTTGCCCGTCGCGAGCGAGCGGCCGTAGCACTTGGCACACGTGCCGACCTTCGAGTCACAGGTGAGGACGGAGCGGACCTTGACGTGGTCGACACCGGCGGCGTAGAGCGCGCTGATGACGACGTCACCGAGGTCGATCGCCGGCCTCGGCCAGCACCGTGCCGTCGGCGTCCGTGACGTCCTCGGCAAGCGTGCGGGCGTAGACCGACGCCTCGACGACCTCGCTCAGCAAGCGCGGTCCCGGTCGTCTCGTTGATCTGGGCGATCGGCAGCGTCAGGCCGCGGTCGGTGCCACAGTCGTCCTCACGGATGATGACGTCCTGCGACACGTCGACGAGCCGACGCGTCAGGTAGCCCGAGTCGGCCGTCCGCAGCGCGGTGTCGGCCAGACCCTTGCGGGCACCGTGCGTCGAGATGAAGAACTCGAGCACCGTGAGGCCCTCACGGAAGTTCGCCTTGATCGGCCTCGGGATGATCTCACCCTTCGGGTTGGCCATCAGGCCTCGCATCCCGGCGATCTGACGGATCTGGAACCAGTTACCACCCGCACCCGAGGACACCATCCGGTAGATGGGGTTCGTGCGCGAGAAGTTGGTCTCCATCTCCTTGGCGACCTGGTTGGACGCCTGCGTCCAGATCTCGACGAGCTCCTGGCGGCGCTCGTCGTCGGTGATCAGACCGCGCTCGTACTGCGTCTGCACCTTGGCGGCCTTGGTCTCGTAGCCCTCGAGGATCTCCGTCTTGTTGTCCGGCGTCGTGACGTCGGAGATGGCGACGGTGCTGCCCGAGCGGGTGGCCCAGTGGAAGCCGGCCTCCTTCAGGGCGTCAAGCGACGCGGCGACCTGGACCTTGGAGTAGCGCTCCGCGAGGTCGTTGACGATCGCCGACAGGGCCTTGCGGTCGATGGCCTTGTTGATGAACGGGTAGTCCACCGGCAGGGTGTCGTTGAACAGTGCCCGGCCGAGGGTGGTCTCGACGAGGATCGCCGGGACCAGGCCGCTCTCATCCGGCTCGACGCCCTCGGGCAGCTCGAACCCGGCCGGGGGCACGGCGTCCGTCAGGCGCAGCTTGACCGACGAGCCGAGCTCGATCTCGCCACGGTCGAAGGCCATCCGGGCCTCGGCCGGGGACGAGAAGGCACGGCCGGCACCCAGGCCCCCACCGTCAACCAATTCGGTCAGGTGGAAGATGCCGGTGATCATGTCCTGCGTGGGCATGGTCACGGGGCGACCGTCGGCCGGCTTGAGGATGTTGTTGCTCGAGAGCATCAGGATCCGGGCCTCGGCCTGGGCCTCCGCCGACAGGGGCACGTGCACGGCCATCTGGTCACCGTCGAAGTCGGCGTTGAAGGCCGCGCAGACGAGTGGGTGGATCTGGATCGCCTTGCCCTCGACGAGCTGGGGCTCGAAGGCCTGGATGCCGAGGCGGTGCAGCGTCGGAGCACGGTTGAGCAGGACCGGGTGCTCGGTGATGACCTCTTCGAGGACGTCCCACACCACGGGGCGCGCGCGCTCGACCATGCGCTTGGCCGACTTGATGTTCTGCGCGTGGTCGAGGTCGACGAGGCGCTTCATCACGAACGGCTTGAACAGCTCCAGCGCCATCTGCTTGGGCAGGCCGCACTGGTGCAGCTTGAGCTGCGGGCCGACGACGATGACCGAACGGCCCGAGTAGTCGACCCGCTTGCCGAGCAGGTTCTGGCGGAAGCGGCCCTGCTTGCCCTTGAGCATGTCGGACAGCGACTTCAGCGGACGGTTGCCGGGGCCCGTGA